>NZ_JBIOME010000005.1:0-4635 GCF_051711225.1 Enterococcus sp. DIV2449a | reverse complement strand
CAGCTTCTCTCATAAGTTTGTAAAGCAAAATAGAATATTTACTTTTGAGCTTGACCGTATCTATGAGTAAGTATTGCGTATAATTCTTGCTTAAATCTAATAGGTAAGGAGTGAGTTTTTTATCAAACGACAAGAGGACTTTTCCGTTTTTAAAGTATTCAGCAGAAGAAACCCACCCAGTACGCACAATACTTTCTCTTTCTTGATTATAGATAGTCACTTCTTTCTTTCTCAAATCATCTAATGTATTAGCAATTTGATTGTAAGTACGACCACTACGCTTAATTTCTAAAACATTAGTTAATTCATACATAGAAGTTTCAAGCTCCTCAAATTCTTTATCCTCTGGTTGAATTTTAGAGATAAGAAAGTCGACTATTTTTAGCTGATTAACTGTTAAATCATGCTTTGCTTTAGCTATTAGGTCGTTAGATTCAACAACGTAATAATATTGTTGTTGTTCATACTTGTCTAAAGCGAAGTTACGGTCGTTTTGCCAAATATAATTCTGTTTGTGTTTCATAATTTTATCCTTTCAAAACGAATATAATTTCACTATATCATATTCATTTAGTGTAGAATAGTAAAAAAAATATAAAACAGAATTTTACTATGGAGTGGTGTGTATTTTACTATGGAGTGGTGTGTATTTTACTATGGAGTGGTGTGTATTTTACTATGGAGTGGTGTGTATTTTACTATGGTATTATGTTTATAAACGTTGGTATAAAGCCATTCTCGTTTCCCTAAGTATTATAAAGTATTAAAGAAATATATATAAATATAAAAGGCGCGCGAAGGCGTGTGTTTTGTTTCTCTATTCTAAAAACAAACAACACAAGACAAAAAACAAACAAAAAGGAGTAAGCGAAAATCACGCTCACATTTAACTTGCAGCGGTCACTTCGTTCACTCGCTAAGGTCAAAATCAAAAAAGGTTGTTTAAGGAGAGAGCAGGAAAGGGCTAAAACCGACGTATGAGCCTCTCTAAGACGTTTTTAGTAGTTTCAGGCAATCTAGTTTATCAAGCGCCTTTCAGGCGGTCAGGGCAAGCCCTAACAACCCAAAAGCAATTTTAGATCCAATAAACCACCTGAACAGCCGTAAAAAGCCATACTATGCTCACAGAGACGTTTTTACTTGATATTGGTATAAAAAGTAACGGTCGAATGAGGAAAGGCTTAAAACGTAAAATATGCCGTTTTAGAGATATCTTAGGAACTACGATTCGATAATTTAAAGACACATGTCATTAATTCCTAGCACAAAACCATAGACGCGGTTATTGACGCGTCTATGGTTTTGTGCTACTCTAAATTGAATTATAGAATCATTTCTGACAGTTTTTGGACGTTAGATTGTTCTAAGAGTTTATTGTATGGTTCTAGGCTTCCTAAATAGTTAAGTATAGCTTTGTAACTGTCGTATAAATTATTGGAAATTAAATCAGTGGGAAGATTTTTGCTCCAATTCTCTTTACATAGTTCAAAGAAATCATCAGAAGCATTATTTAAAGTTTGAATTAGCAACTCTCTTAAGAAAACTAACGTGCCAATAATTTTCGGGAAATCTGTTGTATTGAAAGTATAAACTCCACCAGAAGAAAATAAATCTCTCAGAGATTTATTGTAGACGTAATATGCTTCCAAAAGGTATTCAGCAGACCTTGTATATTTACTGTGTTTACTACCATGTAGCAAATCATCTGGAAAAAGAATTAGAAGTTCTGCTCGTATTTGATCCCTCTTTGTAGAAGGTAACTCACTGAATTTGGTTGGAGGAACGGTTTCAGCAGGTGCTGTATACCATTTAGCTCCACCGCTATTTTCTTTAAGAAATTTTTGAACGAAACGGACTTTCTCTGATTCACCCATGCTTCGTAAAGAGTCATATTCTTTTTTAGAATCAAAAACGGATTCACTCAAATTTTCCATATCAATGGTGAATCTTGGACTATGGGTGACTTTTATACTTGAAGTAACTTGCCAATAAGGAGCAAATTTAACCAAAAGCCTTTTCTCTTTTGGAACCTTGCTTCCAAACACAAGATATATCTCTTCGTATCCTTCCCCAGTTATAGATTCAAAAACAGAGTTACCATTGGTATTCCAAGAGCCGTTTCCTCGATACTTTAGCTCAATACCATATTTAACATCATTCAGAATCAAGTCTACATCTGGAAAGTGATGACCAAGGTGTATTGTAAATTGTAATACATTTTGAGGAGATAATTCTTCTGACACTTCTTTTACAACCAAAGGGAATAACTCTTCAAATCCGTTATCATTCCCTTTGCTCCGTAAAAAACGATCATCTATTGGACTTATAGATTCAATTTTTTTACGGATTATGTCTAAAACATCAACAATATTCATTTATCACACTCCATTCTTAGAAAGGGTTATATATTATGAAATCATATTTTCACAAAGAAACCAATACCATTAATGCTTTTGAAGTAGAAGTTCCTGAGGAAACAAAAAAATTAAATGTAGTTTCCTTATTCAGTGGCGTAGGAGGGATGGACTTAGGATTCCGAGGGAATTTCGATTTTTTAGGAACCCATTATTCTGAACAGCCATTTAACTTAATTTTTTCCAATGATATTTTTAAACAAGCGGCAGATGTATATGAGATTAATTTTGGGCATAAGGTAGAGAGAAGAAGTATCGATGACATAGATGTAAGAGAGCTACCTAACGAAGAAGTGGATATTGTTTTAGGAGGATTCCCCTGTCAAACGTTTAGTTATTCAGGAAAAAGAGGAGGATTAAGTGACCCAAGAGGACAGCTGTACCTTCAAATGATTCGAATAATAGAACACTATAGACCTAAAATGTTTGTTGCCGAAAATGTAGATGGTATCCGAAATTCAAAAAAAGATAACAAAGGAAATGCCGTTGACGTTTCAGCATTGGATACTATTCTAAAAGCTTTTGATGTTGCAGGATATAATGTGCAATATCGCGTTTTGAATGCGGCTGATTATGGGGTGCCACAGTCCAGAAGAAGGGTTATTATTTTAGGAATAAGAAAAGATTTAGGCGATCAAGAAGATGTGTTTTATCCTAAAGCATTGTTTGATCAAACAGGGTTAGAAACAAAGCGAAAATGGCTTTCTGCTAAAGAAGGTATCGATGATTTATGGGGAAAAATTAATGATCCTACTGTCTTAAATCACACTCAACGTGATTATTCTAAAGCTAAGTTTTATCCTGGCAAAAAAATGCAAGGCAATAATCGTATAAATGCTGACCGACCTGCCCCTACAATTCGTGCAGAGCACCACGGAAACATAGAAGCTCACTACAGAACTACTTTGAAAGATGAAAATAATATAGACGGTTGGAGAAGGCTCTCTGTCCGTGAGACAGCTAGACTACAGTCATTCCCAGACGATTTTAATTTTGCTTGTTCCGCTAGTTCAGCTTATAAAATGATTGGAAATGCTGTTCCACCAGTAATGTCATGGCATTTAGCACGCTCTGTTTTCTATACATTAAATAAATTAGGGATAACATCAAAATAATATATTAAATTTTTAGATATTGACCTGAAGGGCAAGCATCGGCTTTCATAAGCTAACAGAGAACCTCTACACTGCAAAGGCACGCTACGCTCAAGACCTTTTACGTTTCGAGAACCTCTGTTTTGACGATTATGCCGACAACTAAACGAAATAATCGCTCAGAAAGCCATAATTTGCGTTTTAAGACACTTTAAAAGCTTAGCCTTATAAAAATACGGATATCTGTAAAAATTCGTCAGAATGGAAATAAGAGCCTTTTAAAAGCATTAAAGTAATTCTAATTGCACGTTTTATTTTGATTAAACTAGCGTAGTCTGTTTAATCAAAATAAAATGTTTAGTTGAGCAAAGCGAAACTCGGAACTAGGCTACAAACAAATTTACTAAAGCAATTATCAAATATGAATCAAATTGATTTATTTAAATTATCTCTTGAAGAATTAAAAGCTCATCACGAGTATTTAAGAAATATAAAAAAATATGCAGACATCATCACACGAACGAAGTGAGTTTTATCAAAACACGCTTGACGATAAAACTTAAACTATTTAAGTTTTATAGCACAATTACGCTGAAACGAAGTTGCTGCGTATAAGTGCGCCCTTAGAAATAAGGGGTACGTCTCTATAAAGTTAATTTGAAAAATATTCCCTTAGCGATTTTTACTAAGGGCGCACTTATACCCACCAAATTTTTCTTACGAAAAATTGCTGGGTTTGTGCGAAAAAGAGTACAGATCACTCACGTGAACTTGTACTCTTTTTTCGTCAAGCGTGTTTGTTAAAATTCGCTACGTTCATGTAAAAATATTATCTCCATTCAACCAGTCATGAGTAGAAATACTTGTAACGCATTTATCATTTTCTGCTGTTGCTCGTTGAACCGTCCAATTATTATGAATTTCAACTTGAACCACTTTACGACCATAGCGTCCTTGTAAAAGTTCTAAGTTCATGTCGTCGATTTTTAAGTTAATTTCCTCGATTGCTTTTATAAGGACTTGATTTTTCAAAGAATTGTAGGAATAACTTTTTGGTGCTCCAAGCCATTCTTTAAATTCTTCTGGGGTCCCTTGTAAGATTGCGATTGATTTTCCTTTATCCTTAT
>NZ_JBIOME010000004.1:0-48776 GCF_051711225.1 Enterococcus sp. DIV2449a | reverse complement strand
GATAGTTACTTTTACCTTCTCACCAGGCTGATATATTGATTTATTTGCAGATACGTTATCAATTGAAATGTTGTCTTGTTTTTCACTACTCATTCTAATCACTCCCAAAATTACGACAATAGTTAACGCTACACTCACTACTCTCCAATATTTCTTTTTCATATTTGCTCCTTTCAATATCTTATTGAAGAAATACCGTTTTATCGAAAAAAATCCGAACTATAATGTAGCCAACCTGTTACTATTTGCAACAAGTTAAGACGGCCATCAATATAATTCGGCTAGTTGATACTCAGTCCATACGCTGATCTGTATATTCACATTCAAATAACGCTTGTGATAAATCACGGGAAGGCAATTGCGAAAATAAATTGAACCGTTTCTTTTTACTTTTTTCATTTTGATAGCGTGCCCACAATTGATCCTTGGCTTCATTTTCTATGTTGGCTCGTTTTAAAATATCAAATACGTCTTGCTCACTTGTTTGTGTTTTGCTATAAGCAAACCCTGCAAGTTGGAAAGTTTGTTGATTTTCTGGTTGATGAATTAAAATGATCTGTTCTTTTGATTGATTATCATAGATAGATGAGCGCGCATCTCCATTTATTTGTATTTCATCTGTAACACGTAAGTGGAATTCGTGCTGGCGATTTTTCGGTAAGATGCTCTTTTCCCCATCCGTTTCAATCATTAACGTTTGTGCCTCATTATCCAATCGAACACGGGTGATGCAACGCAGACCCTTTATATCTTCAATTAATTCATATTGATTGCTACTCCCAGGAAAGATTTCCCAACGAATTGTTGCAGGTAATTCATTCGCTTTCGTTTCTTCAGGATGTGCGTCCAGAGGCAAAATTGCCCCTGCTTTTGCTAAAACAGGAATGTTATTTAACGGACGATACATGGTGATCGTCGTATCTCCTTCATAACGACAATTTCTGAAAAAATCAAACCAGTCCCCTTGTGGTAAAAAGACGTCTACTTTTCCTAGTTTTGTCGTTTTATCCATTTGTTGAGTAATAGGTGCAATCAATAATTCTGACCCAAAGAAGTACTGATTACGTGTACGGTAAGCATCATCTATTTCAGGATAGCGGTAATACATAGGCTGCATCAACGGCTCACCTTGTTCGTGTGTGTGTACGTTCGCCGTATATAAATAAGGCAACAATGCATGACGAAATTGTAAATAATCTTTCATAATTCCGGCAATTGTCGGTTCAAAAGCCCACGGCTCTTTACTAGTAAACGCGCTAGACGAACTATGCAATCGATTGATCGGACTAAAGACACCAAACTGTAACCAACGTAAGGATAGTTCTTCATCTTTGTATCCCGACATATGGCCACCAATATCATGACTCCACCATGAGTAGCCGATGTTAGAAGCTGTTAATGTCATATACGGTTGAAAATCAAGAGATGCCCAAGTGATAATGGTGTCTCCTGAGAAACCAAGAGGGTAACGATGACTCCCAGGGCCGGCATAACGTGATAAAATCAATGGATCGTGTTTACGCTTTGCTTGATCAAGAAAATGATAATGGTTCAACTGCCAAAGCGGATCTAAACCAGCAACTTCACTTGTTGTTCCTTGTTGCCAATCAATCCACCAAAAATCAACACCATCTTCTTCCATTGGATGGTGTACATCTTCGAAGTAACTCACGCGGAAGTTTTCATCATTTAAGTCAAATCGAGCAGGCTCTTCTATTTCTTGGTCAAGATGCAAGCGTGTCGCTACCCGTGGATAGGCATCCTCGAATGCGCGAATGCCATCAGCTGGATGAACATTTAATGTAATAGCAAGGCCGCGGTCACGCAGTGTTTTCATAAAGCGTGTTGGGTTTGGAAATATTTGTTGATCCCATGTGTACCCTGTCCAACCGTTCCCAAACCGTTCAGGAACTTCTGTTAAATGCCAATCCATATCAATAACCGAAACGGACAAAGGGATCTTTTCATCTTTAAATTGCTCAATGAGGCTGAGGTAACTCTCTTCCGTATATTTCCAATAACGGCTCCACCAATTTCCTAACGCATAACGCGGCAACAATGGCGTTTCTCCAGTCAAATGATAAAAATCTTTTAGTGCTTGGAAATAATCATGGCCATAAGCGAAAAGATAATAGTCCACTTCACTTCCTTGCCGTTTTACAGGGTGATGCCCTTCATCTAACGCAAAGGTTATTGCATCATCAAGCATTGTGACCCCATTCCGACTTAGGATACCATTTTCCAGTGGTACTTCCCCGTCTGCTCCATCCAGTGTTCGAGTAGTTCCTTTTAAATTCCATTCAGTGTCGCCAAAGCGCCAATGATGCATATACCCTGTTGCAAAACGTACATCCATTGAGACAGTATATTCATTAAATTCCTTCTCTTTCTCATAAAAAAGGTCCATATTCGGCGTATGAATGTCTAATTGGTCTTCGGTCTCAGAAAATGAGACTTCCGGTTCTTCAAATATTCGATTGACAATGGTCTGCGTAGGTCGGTTTTCAAATTGTCCTTCTACACTGTATTCCATACGAACCAACTGATTCGTTAAAATAGTTATTCGGTAATATTTCCCCTGAAAAACTGTTTGAGTCATTCTTTTCTCCCTCTAAGAATTTTAAATTTTTGCAACAAATGCTTCGTAAGGCTTCAGTGATAGTTCGCCTATTTTAGGTAATGTATCTTGATAATTATGAATAAGTACTTCTTCAATTGCTTCTGATAACGTAAACGTTTTCTCAGATGCTGAAAAATTCGCTACGATTATCCATTTTTCTCCATCCAATACTCTATAATAGGCAAATACTTCTTCCGGTGTTCCTTCTATTAATTCATATTCGCCCCATACTACAATCGCATGCTCTTTACGCAATTCAATTAATTTTTTATATGTATAAAAAATTGAATTCGTATCTGCTAAATTCTCCTTAGCATTAATCATTGGATAATTTGGATTGACATGTAACCATGGTGTGCCCTTTGTAAACCCAGCATTCTCACTTTCATCCCATTGCATCGGTGTTCGTGCATTGTCACGTCCCTTAGCATTAATCGATGACAGAATGGCTTCTTTAGTATACCCTTGAGTCAAACGCTCGTTATACATATTGATGCTTTCGATATCATCTACCTCTTCAATAGATGAAATTGGACAGTTTGTCATTCCAATTTCTTCTCCTTGATAAATGTAAGGTGTTCCTTTCATCATGTGCAAAAGAATAGCAAACATTTTTGCACTTTCAACGCGATACTCTTGATCATTTCCCCAGCGAGAAACAATTCTTGGCAAGTCATGGTTATTCCAAAAGAGGCTATTCCATCCCTGATGGCCCAACGATGTTTGCCACTTGGATAAAACCTGCTTTAATTGACCTATAGATAGTGTTTTTAGATCCCATTTATCTTTACCCTCTTGTTGATCTAACCCTATGTGTTCAAATTGAAAAACCATCGAAAGCTCTTTTCGCTCAGGATCCGAATATAATTTTGCAATCTCGGGCGTTGCCCCCCATGTTTCTCCCACAGTCATCACATCAAGAGAGCCAAATGTTGCTTGATTCATTTCTTGTAGGTAGGTATGTAAAA
The DNA here is from genome assembly GCF_051711225.1 of Enterococcus sp. DIV2449a. Taxonomy (NCBI): domain Bacteria; kingdom Bacillati; phylum Bacillota; class Bacilli; order Lactobacillales; family Enterococcaceae; genus Enterococcus; species Enterococcus sp. DIV2449a. The sequence continues at coordinate 45,188 of NZ_JBIOME010000004.1, read as the reverse complement.
GTGGACCATTCCCTGTGATGCCTTGATCTGGTAGTTTTCCGATTAAATCAATCACATCCATTCGGAAACCGCCAATCCCCATGTCTAACCAAAAATTCATCATGTCATACACTTCTTGACGAACTTTATCGTTTTCCCAGTTCAGATCTGGCTGTTTCTTACTGAAAAGATGTAAATAGTATTGTCCTGATTGTTCATCCAATGTCCATGCACTTCCACTAAATGTTGAGTGCAATTCATTGGGAACCCCACCATTGATTGGGTCTCTCCATACATAATAATCACGGTATGGATTGTCCTTGCCTTTTTTTGCTTCTACAAACCAAGCGTGCTCATCAGAGGTGTGATTGACAACAAGGTCCATCACTAATTTTATTTCTCTTTTATCGGCCTCATGAATTAGTTTTTTCATATCATCCATCGAGCCAAACTCACTCATAATATCTTCATAATCACTAATATCATACCCATTATCATCGTTGGGCGATTGATAGACAGGAGATAGCCAAATGGCCGTAATTCCTAAAAATTGCAAATAATCTAACCGCGAAATAATACCTGGAATGTCTCCAATCCCGTCACCGTTGCTATCCTGAAAACTTCTCGGATAAATTTGATATACCACTGCTTTTTGCCACCATGCACTCATGTTACCGCTCCTTTGACAATTCATATTTTTTAAACACACTTAACACTAATAATGACTTTAAGAATATAAGAAAACTACAGCCAATAAAGATACTTATAAACAAAATAAACACAAATGCAATGGGTGATGTTCCCACCAAAACGAATAAGAACAATGTTATGAGAGACAGTATCACGCTCATCCAAAAGTTTGCTATAAAAAGCTTCATAGAGTTCATGAAGATAGACCTCGCTGAATCTCTAAAACGCGCGATGTATCCATACGTATATTGGCTGCTTAACAAAAGAATCAGACCAACAATGGATACACCTATTAACCCAATGACATTTTTTTGTTCGGAATGAATCATGTAATTCAAATCAACTAGAACAATGAAAAAAACCATTGTTTGAAGAATACTAAAGCCTATCGCTTGCTTGAAATTCTGTTTATAGGCCAAAATAAAATTTCCTAAGATACGCGTATCATTCGCTTCTTGCAATTTAAAACAAACTGAATAAGCCGCACTAATCGTTACACCAATCGTGATAATCGGGATGCTTCCAATTAAAATACACAAATTGAGAACAAGCAGACTCCATAACTTCATCAAGACGTTATATACAGGACCATCTATTCGAAAAAAAGAGTTCATTGATCTACTTCCTTTCTTTCTTACGTTCTTAGTTCAAGCCATTGATTTGTTTTTTCATCCTCGAATGCTTCATATTATTCTTTTACAGCACCAACGACAATTCCTTGGACAAAATATTTCTGTAAAAATGGATAAATAACTAACAATGGGACAATTGCAACAATAATTTTGGCTGCATTCAAATTACGATCCGACACAGCCAATAGGCTTTGCAACTGCTCTGACGTCATACCACTAGCATTTTGCAAGGTTTCTGCAATATTGACAGATAGCGATTGAATATACGTCATTAACGGGTAATTTTCAATTTTTGTCATATAAATTAAGCCACCAAAGAAATCATTCCAACTACCAACAATACTAAATAAAGATACAGTTGCTAGCGAAGGCAAAGATATTGGAATATAGATTTTACGCAACACATCGAATGCATTTGCTCCATCTAGCAACGCAGACTCTTCAAGTGATTTAGGAACACCACGGAAAAAGTTCATCACCAAAATGACACTGCCTATAGGCACAGCTCCAGGTAATATTAACGACCAAACGCTGTTGATTAACCCCAGATTGCGAACAATCAAATACGTTGGAATCATCCCACCATTAAACAACATCGCAAACACCATTAAGCCCATAAAGAGTCTTCTTGTCCGAAACACTTTTTTTGATTTGGATAACGGATAGGCTAAGGTAACAATCATGACTAAATTCAAAATCAACGCAACAAATACTCGAAAAACAGAAATGCCAAATGACCGCCAAAACTGTGTATCATTAATGATTCTTTCGTACGCTGCCCACGTGAAATCAACTGGCCAAAGCCCAACTTGATTTCCTGCAGCCGCTTGAGAACTACTTAATGAAAGGGACAATACATTTAATAAAGGGACTAAACAAGATAGGGTTAATAGAATAACAATTACATAGATTACAAATTGACGAATACCAAATTTTTCCTTCATTTTTTTCTCCCTTCAGCGAATTAAAACATCACGCGATTGGTTGCTTTTTCAGCAGCTTTATTCGATACATAAATCAAAATTAAACCGATGATTGATCGAACAAGACCTACTGCAGCCCCTAAACTATAATCACGACCGATTAATCCAATTCTATAAATATAGGTATCTAGTACATCCCCACTTGCATAAACTGGCGGAGAATATAAGTTGTACACCTGATCAAATCCGGCACTTAGAATACCTGGCAAAGCCAAGATTGTTATCAAAATAATAAAGGACATCATGCCCGGAATCGTGACATGCTTCACTCGTTGAAACCAGCTAGCGCCATCCATTGTTGCTGCTTCATATAAACCGGGATCAATAGATGTAATCGCAGCTAAGAAAATAATGGAATTGTAGCCAAAGCCTTTCCATACGTCTGTCCAAATCAACAAATGCGGAAACACCGTATTGCTACCCAAAAAGTTAATTCGATCAAAGCCCAGATTTTGCAATACTTGATTCACCGTACCATCTAAATTAAATAAATTGAGAATGACTGAAGCTAAGATTACCCATGATAAAAAATAGGGTAGATACACAATCGTTTGCATTGTTTTTTTCATCCATTTGATTCGAATTTCATTTAACAATATGGCAAAAATAATTGGAATTATTGTATTCAGGATAATTTTTCCTACTGCGATAAACACCGTATTGTAGGTTACTTGCCAAATATCTGGCAAATTGAAAATATAGATAAAATTATTTAATCCTACAAAATCAGAGCCTAAGAAACCGCGAGCGGGCACAAAATCTTGAAATGCCATAACGAGACCAAACATTGGTGCATATGAGAAGATTAATAGAAAAATTATTCCTGGGGCAATCATTGCGATAAATAGCCATTGGTCCTTAGAGAACAATTTCTTCTTTTTTACTGCAAGCTTATCCATACACTTTCTCCTTACTTGATAAGAATAGTAAAGCATTTGTAGTAATGAACAAATGCTCTACCTTTATTAAAAAAATACGCTTATTTATCCGCGAGCTTTTGCATCTCTTCTAAAATTGCTTGTCCTCCCTGACTGTTCCACGTGTCTACATAAGAATCAAAATTATCTAAAGATTCTTCACCTGTTACAAACTTGATAAAGGTTTCTTCTTCTAGTTTTGAAATTTGAGCACCATTGCGCTCACTTGCTTTGATGGTCTCAAATGTCGTAAACGGCGTAATTTCATTGTAAATATTTTCTTCTCGTACACCGTTCATTACATTATTTACAGCCAATAATCTAGACGCATAAACGGCCCAATCTGTTGGATCTGCATTGCTTGGGTCATCAAGATACGCTTTGATCTTTTCTGCATTATTTTTTACAGTAAAGCTTGAAATATCATCGATGTTTATCTCACCTTCAGCCGCTTGAGAAGCTTCTACTGCATCTGAAATTCCACTTAAAAGATCAAATATTTCAATATTTACTGGTCGCACCGAACCATCTACAGCTTGTTGCGCATAGGCATAAATTTCAGGATAATCTTTTTCCATATCTGGTGAATTTGGTACTTCATCAAATAGTAGGTTAATCATTTTTACAACTAATTCAGGGTTAGCAAAATCTTTACTTACAACGACATACCCACCTACACTAGACTTGCTCACACCATTTACTTGTCCGTCACTACTTTCAATTGCATATGGTGTAAATGCTGCATCAGGATTTGCTGTTTTGGCTTGAACCAATGCCCAATCGGATAAATGCCATGGTCCAGGTATAATACCTAGCTCTCCATTAATCATCATGGCATTGATATCATCGTAAGTTCTAGTTCCAAACTGATCATCTAAGATGCCTTCATCAAACAGCTGTTTTACGTAAGTCAATCCTTCTTTTGTTTCTTCTGTATTTGATCCATAGACTAATTGTCCATCTTCGCCAACTAAATAATTTTTAGGGTACGAATTAAAGGAATTGAATATGGCTGTTGCTGTATACCCAGATCCTCCATGACTATCTGAGGTTAGCCAATTGGCAAATGCTAAGCCTTGTGTTTTACCTGTTCCCCCAGCGTCTTTTTCTTTGAATGTTTTAGCCGTTGATTCTAGTTCTTCCAACGTAATGGCATGATTGCCATCTGCATCCAACTGAATACCTAAGCTATCTAACCAGTCTTGTCTAATCCAAACCAAGTTAGGACCTATATCGTTACCAGTACCAGGAATTCCCATAATTTGGCCGTCAATTTTTGCAGAATCAATTTGGACATTGTCAAAGGATTCATACATACTTTTAATATTATCACTCGCATATTCCTCATACACATCAGTTAAATCAGCAATTAAATCATTATCTGCCAATTCTTCCATTTCATCTCTACTGACAACCATTACATCTGGAAGATCACCCGAAGCGATGGCAAGCGACACTTGTCTTGTATAGTCATCCCCATTTGCCTCAAATGCACTTTCAATATTCACGCCCAATTCTTCTTTGATCAGTCTTCTGTAAGCATTATCCGAGTAAGAATCTCCTTCAGGAAGTTTAGAGTTGGGCTGTGTTTGTTGGCCTATGGTCATAACAATATTTCCATCAGCATCGGTTTTGGCTTCTTTGTTTGTTTCACCGTCGCAGGCGGTGAGAGCAAACATGCTACCTAATACAATTGAACCTGTTAAAAATTTATGCATCTTTTTCATTTACTCTGCTCCTTTTAATAGTTTTACGTAACCGTTTACTTAAAATGCTAAAAAAAAATGAAGAAACGAAACCAAAAATAACGTAAACGTTTACTTAATTATGTTACCATCTAACAATTATATTTGTCAATAGCGCTTTCATTTATATTGTTTTCAAAATTAAGTTATCTTGTATTCATTTTTAAATATAAATAAAGAACAAGATTAAGAATTTTGAGGGGAGCGTCAATAATTTTGTGTAAATGATTCTTCCCTACTGTAGATTGTTTCTAATTCTCAATCAGTTGGCTTAGCATTTGTTCAAGTTCGCCTTCGGCCTGTTGAAAGCCTTTATGACTGCGACCTAGGAATTTTTGGTTGTAAGTATCAAAAGACGAGACTAAGAAACGTTCCAGCGACTCTTCGTTTTGGAACTGTTCCTTGCGGTGGCTGTATTTCTTGATTTGCTTATTAAAGGATTCAATCAAGTTCGTAGAATAAATACTCTTGCGTATGGCCAAGGGGAAATCATAGAAAGTGAGCAAGTGATCGTTCGAAAGAATCGATTCAACCACTTTTGGATAGCTGGTTTTCCATTTTTCCGTAAAAGCACCACGTGCTTCCAACGCCACCTCTTTAGATGAGGCTTGATACACCATTTTAAAATCATCACAGACTTCCTTACGATCATCGACACGCACTTTGTGACTGATATTACGGGAAACGTGTACACAGCAATGTTGAAAACGAGCTTTGGGATAGAACCGACTAATCGCTCCTACCATCCCCTTTAAGCCATCCGTGATGAACAGGAGGACATTTTTCAAACCGCGCTCTTGAAGGTCCAATAAAATTTCCTCCCAAATCGTGATGGATTCAGTCGGTGCAATCGCATAGCTCAATACTTCCTTTGATCCGTCCGGGCGAATGCCAACTGCGATATGAATAGCTTCCTTGGCGACGGTTTTCCGCTTTAACGGAATATACGTTGCGTCCATATAAATAGCAGCATAACGGTCATGAAGCTCCCGCCCTTTAAACGCCGTTACCTCTTCTGTAAATGATTTTGTTATATTGGACATGGTTTGGGGCGTGTAGTGATGCCCATACATTTTCTCAATCAAGTCTGCGATTTCCGACATGGTAATACCTTTTCGGAAGAGGTGAATGACGGTCTCCTCTAACGTGTCATTCATCCGTCTATAAGCAGGAACAGTCTGTTGCTTGAACTCGCCATTGCGGTCGCGCGGAATCTGGAGATGAAGTTCCCCATACTCGGTCTTGACCGTACGGTCATAGGAGCCGTTACGAGAATTACCCGTGTTAAAACCAATGCGATCATACTTTTCGTAATCTAGGAAAGCCGTTAACTCCGTTTTGAGAAGCGTATTGACTGCTTTCTCCAAATGGACACGGAATAATTCATTCAAATCGCCTTTGTTCGCTAGAGTCTTTAGAATTTCTGTAGTAAAATCGTTCATAGGGAAGTCCTCTCTTCTGTGAATGTGTTGTGGTAACTCTATTCTACAGAAGGGACTTCCTTTTTTCTATTTACACAAAATATTTTACACTCTCAAAAGTTATGATAAAATACATTTGCGATACAAATAATATTAAACCAATAATTATTTTAAAAGAATATCGTAAATGGAGTTTCTTAAAATTTTTTACAAATAAATCATAGGAAATAAGTAAGCTAATTACTATAATTGAATACAATATTACATAAAGCAAATGTAAAAGTCCCATAGACATTTCTCCATTTCTTTTTTACTGTATACCAAGACTATAAGTATGAGATTTTACCTTTTCATTCCAACTATATAAATTTATTTTGCATATCTTTTTGTTTCTCTTATTTTATCTAGAATAAAACTTGTTTGACTATAATCAGTTAGTTCACGTATTACTTTTTTCACCGTACGATCAACTGCGCAAATACCAAACATATCAGAATAGAAGTCAGTTATTGATTTGATTGGACTAAACAATTTTTCTGATAATTCAGTTTTTTTTGAGTAATTCATTTCTAAGTACCCTTTGTCTACTAGCCGATCAATAACTAAATAAGCTGTATTCAGCTTAAATTCTGGGTATTTTTTTACAAAGTTACGTTTTGTTATCCCTCCCTCGCATTCATATAATGAAATCAAAACTCGGTATTCAATTTTAGTTAAATCTACCATCTTCAATTTCACCTCTAGTAGTCCATAATATATAAAAAAATGAAGCTTGAAAAAAATACAAATGTTACATCAAACCTCAAAATAAGTTTCTTCCTAATTATTCCAATATTTGTAATTCTATCATAATTTTTGTATCGTTTCACAAACTTCTTGATAGTTTTTATTTCCTCCGGATAAATTATAAACTTGTTTAAATCCTTTGTTCAGTAAAATATTTTGTGCTGCATTTCCAGTAACGCCTTTATTACAATAAGTTACTGTCACACATTCTTTATCCAATTCCTCATATCGATCTCTTAACTCAGCTAAAGGTATGTGAATTGCTCCCTCAACTTTCGAAGTTTCAAACTGTTTTCTTGATCTGGTATCAATAATTTGTAATTTCTCGCCGCTATCAATTCTTCTCAATAGCTCTATAGGGGTCATTAACGGGGTATCATTATTTATATCGTTGTTCAAAGCCATCCCAGTATAATGAATGGGATCTTTTGTTGTAGAAAAAGGTGGAGCATATGCTAAATCCAAGTGAAATAAATCTTCAGCAGCTGCGCCAAATGAAATAGCAGTAGCAAGCACATCGATCCGCTTATCTACCCCATCATAACCTATGATTTGAGCCCCAAGTATCTTTCCATTTTCTTTATTTGCGATTGCTTTGATCACCATTTCTTTACCATTCATATAGTCCGGCTTATTAGGTTTAATATTATATAAAGTAGTAATAGCTATATTATTTGCTAAAGCATCTTTTTCTGTGAGACCAGTTTGAGCAATTGTTAAATCAAAGAATCGTAAAATACCAGTTCCTAAGATTCCCTTGTGTCGTAGATTGCCACCTGTAATAACATCTCCTGCGATCCTTCCCATTTTATTGGCTGTTGAAGCTAAAGGTCGATAAATTGGTCGCCTAGTTATGCGATCAAAACTTTCTGCAACATCACCTACAGCATAAACATTTGGAAAATTGGTTTCTAACTTATCGTTTACTTCTATAGCTCCGGTAATTCCTAATTTAATTCCCATAGATTTTGCTAATGCGGTGTTCGGCTTTACTCCGGTAGCTAATACAAAAATATCTGCCGAAAAGATAGTTCCTTTAGCCGTTTCAATAGACTTCAGACTACCATCACCGTTAACTTTTCTGACGGTTTCTTCAGGGAAAAAGGCAATGTTTTTCCTTTTCATTTCATTAATGATTCTTGAAGACATGTCCCAGTCTAAATGGGACATGGGATATTTACTTCGTTGAAGTAACGAGACCTCAAGACCTAGTCTCTGCAACTGCTCGGCCATTTCTAAACCAATATATCCAGCACCAATGACAACTGCTTTTTTTGGCTCGTTTTCATCTACAAACTTCTTGATACTTTTCCCACTCGAAATATTTTTCACCTGAAAAACATTATCAAAATGTCTATTAACAAATATTTCTGGGGTATTATAAACCGATCCTGTAGCCAACACTAAAACATCAAAATTATTGGTAAATGATTTTTTTGTAATTAGATTGATTCCGTGCACCAATTTTTTATCATAGTCAACCTGAGTTATTTCATGAGAGGTATGAATATCTACGTCGTACCTTTTGTTAAACCATTCAGCATTACGAGGCGTCAGTTCATCAAAGTTTTCCACTTCTCCCCCCACTGCATATGGAATCCCACAAACTGCGTAAGACACATCCATATCTTTATCATACAAAACAATCTCTGCATCTTCCGTATTTCTTCTTGCTTTTGCAGCGACACTTGTTCCAGCAGCGACAGATCCAATAATGATGATTTTCATTTCTCCACACCTATCCTTTATACGTTCTTGATTTCACTCAAAGATTCCGGATTTATGAACCAGCCTTTTGTTTTATTAGAAACATTAACTAAAAGTAACATAACTGGCACTTCCACAAGTACGCCTACGACTGTTGCTAAAGTTGCTCCCGACTGTAATCCAAAAAGTGATATTGATACCGCTACTGCCAACTCAAAAAAGTTACTTGCTCCTATCATTCCAGCAGGAGAAGCAATATTATGTGGCAACTTCCAAAATCTTGCCCAACTATAAGCAATTGTAAATATTAAAATCGTTTGAATCGTTAAAGGAATTGCAATCAATAAAATATGCAATGGATTAGCAATGATTCTTTCACCTTGGAAGGAGAAGATAATGATCAGAGTTAGTAATAAACCAATAATCGTCACTGAATCAAATTTCTTCAAGAAGACATTTTCAAAATATGTTAACCCTCTTTTTTTTATGATCAACACTCGAGTAATGAAGCCTAAAAACAATGGAACAACTACAAAAAGAACAGTAGACAGTAATAAAGTAGCTAAGGGGACACTTACATTATCAACACCTAACAAGAAAGCAACAATAGGTGCAAATAATACTAGGATAATTAAATCGTTGATTGCGACTTGAACCAAAGTATAGGCAGAGTCACCTTTTGTTAGGTAGCTCCACACAAAAACCATCGCTGTACATGGTGCTGCTCCTAGAATAACTGCACCAGCGACGTATTCTTTTGCTAGTTCTATTGGAATCAATTGTTGGAAAATCACATAAAAAAAGAGTGCTGAAATTCCATACATCGTAAACGGTTTAATAAGCCAATTAGTAACGCACGTGATAACTAATCCCTTAGGTTTTTTAGCAGCACGAACAATACTGGTAAAATCAATTTTTAACATCATAGGATAAATCATCAACCATATCAAAATAGCCGTTGGAATTGAGACCTGAAAATACTCAAATTGACTTAATGTATCAGGAATAGCTGGAGCAAACTGTCCAATCAATATTCCGATTATCATACACAAAATTACCCATAGAGTTAAATACTTTTCAAAAAAGCCTAACCCTTCAGCTTTAACTTTTGATTTCATTTTTACTTTCCTCCTACTTAGATTCTTCTTTTACTTTGCATACACAGTTGTCTTCATTATTTACAAGTAATTGTTGAATAGATTCCATAAATTCTACAACAAATTCTTCCCTCAATGAATAATGGTGCCATTGCCCTTTTTTACTTACACAAACGACACCCGCTTTTTCAAGTACTTTCATATGATGAGAAAGTGTAGGCTGCGTAAAATCAAAATATTCAAGTAAATCACATGCACACAAACTACCGCAAGAAAGCACATCTACTATTTTCATACGATTTGGATTCGCTAGAGATTTTAATACTAATGAAAGAGATTCATAATTCATTTTTCGACCCTCCTTATATAAATGGTTGTCTATATATTTAATATAGACAACCATCTATATAAGGTCAAGTTGTTTACTCATAATTTCTAAGTAAATAGGAATTAATAGCATAGTTAGTACTCTCACTGTAGGTTAATTTAGCATAGAAAAACTGTTAAAGAATATTCTATCTTGAATTCTTTTATAGTTATAGCAATCAAAGAGAGCTCATAAACCCTTAAGTTTCTGACCCTTTTGTATTAAACTTGAAAATAGAAAACCATATTATTCTCATCTATTTTTGTCTTAGCGGCACAATAAATCGACAATATCAAGAGCACCCTATCCTAACAAAAAAGAGAACAATAATTGTCCTCTTTCTAATTAGATCTTTATAAATGTAATTAAAGCAGCGATTCCTGTTAGGACTGCAGGGACGAACATTACGTATGTTGATTCAATTACGTATGCATCTACAAGGTATCCTTGCATTACAGAAAATGCAAGAACTGAAATGATATTCAATATAGTAATTATATAAAGTAAGTAATTTTTATATTTTTCTCGATTATTATCCTTTTTATAGACTATAAGTAACAAAAACACTTGTAGCAAAAATGGGACAACAGTAAGAAAAAAAACGATATTTTCTAACATCAAATCAACCTCTATTCTAAAAAATTATTTATGCTACCAATTTGATCGGTATAAGATAAGCGCTCTTTAGTTTTCATATTTACTGTAGTTGGAACTTCGGTTATCTCTAACTCATTAATATACCATAAAGTAGAAGGATTAGTTTCTTTTGTGTCCGTATCTATAATCAAGAATTTTTTATCTTCATATTGAGAAGATAAAAATAGTTTAGGAGCAAATGCATTGCAATACGGACAAGATTCTCTTGTAAATAGTACATAGTCAAAGTTATTAATATCTGATTTAGTAGTCACTGAAGTTTTTGCAGAGATTTCTTTTTCATAATAACTATATGAAAATACTGATCCAGAGGTCAACTGATTTTTAAACAAAAATAATACAAGCAAAATCGAGATCAAAGCAAAAATACTTGAAATAACTTTAATTACTATTCTCATTAAGGATTACATGCCTTTGCAACAGTAGCAGCATAGCTAACATCTGGTCTCCACGGCTCAATATTCCATGGAGTTTTCATACCACTGGCCCATTGTGCATGACACAAATATTGATCTAGCATACCATTTGTGTTTTTCCAATTCTTATCATTTTTATGTTTAGGCAATAATTTGTTCCAAGCGTTACCAATATGTGCAGCTCCTCCATTTCCTGAAGGAAGGTTTTTGGTTAATATAGCCTTAGGAGTTATACTCAAAGATACTTTACCATCTCTAGTGATCCATTTTACCGAAGAAAAATAATCTGAATGACTGTAATCACTTACCGCTTTTGCTAATGCTTGAATTTGTACAGGTTGTGTATAATCTAAAGCCCATGAAACCTCCGATAATACATCATTGTTTTCGACTGCTATTTGAACTTGTTCCTACTTAGGAGATAGTTCCACGGTGTCCTCACTATTAGAGATAGAATCTGCTGATACGATTGATGTGCTACCAATAACAGAACCTAAAATAAGCATTGACCAAATAACTTTTTTCATTTAAAATCCTCCTTTTTTAAAAATATACCATTTCAAATAGTATCTGAAAAACCTTTTATTCCTTGAATAAATTCATCTGAAAGTTTTGTGATATCATGCATTTCTACCTACTGTTTTTTGTCAAAAATTGATTGATAACTTTTTCAGACATGGCCATCGATCTCACAATACCCAACACATCGGTAGCCACCTTGGTCCATCCCTAAACGAAATCCTCCGATTCCTGAAAAGATCTAAAAAGGTGCCCTTATTTTCTGTTGTACCATTTTTCATTGTTCACTCAGTTTCTTCATGCGTATGAAAGGTGTTTCAAGTACCTGATGGATTAAGAATACCGAGAAAATGGTTGTTTATATTTCGGAACAATGGTGGCAATTAGACCTTTTTTAAGAAAGAAAAGTGATCTTTTTTGCCCTCCATGTTCCAGCCGCCTCCACCACTTAAGAGGGCCAAAAAATAGACGTGCAAGGCACGTCTGTAGAGCAAAAGGTTGATATTTCACTGAAATCTTGCTATACTAAATATGTAAAGAGGAGTTGCGCGAACAACTCCCCTACAGCACCGTTTAAGACGGTGGCAGTACTATTATTTAAACGAAAATAACCGTGACCTGCTAAAGTAGACGGTTATTTTTTTTTGTCATTTTTCACTGCTGTTAGGATGCCAAAGATGATCGTTGCGATTAAAGAACCGAAACTAATCATTAGCCCTAATGCTTCAGCTACAGACAAAAAGCTTCTCCTTTCTAAAGAGTGAACACTTACTTTCATAAGCATCACCACCTTCCAAAAGATAGCCACCGTCACAAACTTTACTGTACTCATATTATACCATAACCCACGCTGAAAACCTATATTTATCAAGGTTTTTAGCGTTTTTTTATCAACATTATTTAAGCCAATAAGCTTGTTCCTTCAGTCACTCCAGCTACCACCACCGCTCCTTCAGAAACCGTGTTGTGGACACAACCCGAAGTGATCAATAGAAAAAAGTACCAACATCAGGCAGAGATCTCTTGTTCTTTTAAAGCTAAAATAGACAAAGCATTCGCAAACTGCAGTAAGCTGGATTGAGAATCATCGACGATCACATTTTTCTGATAATGGATCCGATCGCTCACATGATTGATAATCCGTAGACAAAACGCATCAAAAAAATCTTTCGTCTCCGATCGGTGATTTCTGGTTTATATGGATGGCTAATGGCCGTCAGACCCAAAGAAAATAAGTGGTGAAAATAAAGAAACTCTTGTTTGAACTGCTGATTTTCTTGAACAAAGCTAGAGTGTTTGATTTCTGGTATATCTTGGTCTAAGAGCGAATACGTTGAATGGATCGGCGACATCCTCGTCAATCCCATCCTTTCTCTTGAAACAAGATAACTAGAGAACATCGATCCGATCTCTCTTTTGGTTTTATCCCAATCAATCACCTCTTTTTCAGGTAATTCAAATTGGTGAACATCAAATAATCGCACGTTTTTCCTCTTTTCATATTAAAGTAGTCACTGTTCGAGAGACTTTTTTCTTTGATGTTCGCCCTCGTTTACTTGATAGACCAGCTCGTCTGACCGTTTGTTTGTGCTTGATGGTCAAAGACTCTTGAAATTTGCGCACTGTAGTCTCTCTTCAGACGTTCCAACTTTCTTTTTGCTCTTGCTAATCGACTATTGTCTATTTCTTGTCGATTATTGTCCTATTCTTCCATCAAATTTCCCTCCAAAAAAAGACCGGCTTTCGCCGATCTTATTTTTTTTATTCTGCTATTTACTAATTGAAAGTAACTCTAACAATTTTTAAATTGTTCTATCAGTTTCCTTGAAGGTGGTTTACGATCAATTTTCTAAATACTTAGTTTATTTAGTATAAGAAAGTTTAAACTTTACATATATTTTTCTTGTACAAGGATTAGTTCTTCTTGTCTATGATAAAATTTATTAAACAGTTTGAAAGTAAAAACTATTCAAAGAAAGTGGGCGATAACAATGGGATTTTGGTATTTTTTAACGTTAGCTGTCGGTATAACTTTGTTGATCATAAGTGTTTCAAATAAAGAAGTATCTAGATCAACCAAATTCGTAATAGCCTGTTTTGTTTTAGGGATCTTGTTAGTCATAGGTAGTCTACTTTTATTTTTACCAGGCAGCTCTTCGATTATTGAGCAACTACTTCAACTAAATTAGCTTCGTTATTAAAAGCCGACTTTCTAAAAAAAGAAAATCGGTTTTTATTTGTACTGGTCGAAAAAAATTTTTCTACGGCTGATTTTGACTTTATTTTAGATCCAGCTGAACGATCAACGGCTCCCCTTCTTGCGTTGCTTCATCCAACATTAAAGAATAAACATCGGCATCCTCTTTCGTGATACGTACCTGTTGCGCACTCATTTCGCCAGCACCCACTTCTTGAATACGCATCATTTGGTTCTCTGGATCCACGCTATTGATAAAGTAATAATTTTCCATGACTTTCCTCTTTCTCCTAATTGAATAGGTCTGACTCTTGACTCATTTTTGCTTGTTCGATTTCACGCTGCAGCTTTTCAAAAGCTACTTTATTTTTGAATTGATCAAATTCATTGCTCGTCACCCGTTCCAGGTGTTTGACTTGATTTGTGACCGACCGACGATACTTGAATGATTCCTTAAATGGTTTGATTCGCTCATTTGGATTTCGCTTTGGCGGTGATCGACTTTCATTCGTTTCTTTCCCCTTGAAGTACTCCTGTTTCATTCTATTGTATATTTCTTTGTTAGGGTTTTGTTTACCTGATAGCGAAGACGGACGGAAAGGGTTGTCTTGTTGGGAAGAATCATTTTCCTTTTTCAGTTCTTGGAGGATACTGTTTCCTAATCGATAATATATGCCATCCGGCCCGTACATTCGGCCCTCGTAAAATGATTTTTTCTCTTTGTTAGGATCTCCCTCACCATAAGTAGCTTTCTTGAAAATATCTTCCTCTTTTGCCAGCTGTTTGAATTCTTCAAAATGGCCATTGTCTTTCATGGTATTCAGTAATTCAACCAACATATCATAATCAATAAATAGATGAACGACTATTGGTAAATGACAATTCCTCACGACTAGGCAGCATTGGATGCATCAACGTAAACCGATAGTCTTCCGTTCGTTCACTCAGCCAATCTATCCAAAGCTTTAAACCGGTTTCTACAGTAGGAACACTGTGAGGTACTAGGTCTTGTCTCAGATCGTACCAGTCAAGATGATTAATCAGCCTTTTTGATTCGTCCACTCACGTAAAATCGGGATTAATTCCGGATAATACAGTTCGAGCAGCATATGCGTATCAAAGTAGCTTATAGTTAAGCCAAGCCTAGTTAAATAGTCCAGTTGGGCATCAAACTCTTTTATCACTTCAGCTTGATCGATTTGCCCCCCTGGCAGTCCAAATCTGGGAGGGAAGAGTCCATTTACCTCAATCAGCGAAGAATTTGACTGGCTTCAGTCATTGGAAACCACTTCAGATAGTCCCATTCCGATGTATCCTTAACAAGAACAAGCAAGTGGACGGATTTATAGTCCACTTGCTTGTTCGATAAATTTATTTGATATAAATATATTGATTCGATATAATTTTCACAATATTTAAACTTTTCAAAATATTAAATGTTCGAGTAAGAAATTCGAAAGAAAGGAGAAGATAAGAAAAATATGAAGTGCTCAAAAAAATGGTGATTGTAGTTATTTTGTTTTTTGTGGTATTGAGTGGGGGAGTTACAGGACTTGCTACAGTTCAAAACAATAAACTCTCTGATTTGTATTCCCAAGTTTCAACATGGGAAAAAACTGGGAGAACGTATACTACCAATGAAAATGATATTGGGTATTCTGTTGTTGAACTTAATACTGAAAATATATTCGAAGTGCCAGCCAGTCTTCCTATTACAGCTACAGATTATGAAAATGGCGTATTAGTTGATTACGATGGAAATGACAATGATTTTCAAGTGACATGGACAAAAAGCGGAAATATCAGTGAAACGGTACACATGGATTCGAGTTTTAACGTTATAGACGAAACAACTGGAAAAACAGTTTCTAGTGAAGATATAAAAGTTGTTAAATATGTTTTTACTAATGCGAAAGATGAGTGGAATCAAATCAATCAAAATTAGCAATAGTTTGAAGTGTTGTGCATGAAGAAATATTTGTTTTTATTGGGAGTAGTTTTGTCTTTGGGCGTATTGTTTTCTAAAAATGTTGAAGCTTCAGAAACGAAGGTTGCTACTATTGACAACGAAACGGTAGTTTTAGAAAAAGTTGAAGACTTAGAAACAATTAGCTCGATTTTAGAAGAATATGGTTACTCGACAGAAGAAGTTGGATCTGTATATAAATATACTGTTGAAGATCCTATACCAGTTTTTAATCGCACACGTGCTTACAGAGTGGATGTTCTATCTGCAGCTTATAGAAAGCATAAAATTGCTACAGGAGCAGCAGTTGGGGACTATTATAATAAGCGCTATAAGGCTTTAAATGTTCGAAATGGTTATGAATGGGTAAGTGGGTATGCAATTTATATCAAGCAAGTAAGCACGACAGAGGAAGTTCTGGATCATATTCGAGTTTATAATACATGGTAATATGCCATCTAAAAAAGTGATTCTTGAAAGGAAATAAGAGGTATTTAGAAATGAAAGTATTATTAGGCTCACAAGTAGACATTCTATTTTTAAACGATAAAATAGAAAATATTAGAGGTACAGTAATAAATATTTTTGAAGATTCTATGAGAGTAGAAGTTGAAACAACAAAAAAGCACTTAATCATATTGAAAACAGCAATCGCAACAATAACACTTTTGGATTAACTCAGTTAGTTTAAATATTAGTTAACACAAGACGCCCGTCAATCAAACGATTGACGGGCGTTCTTTGTGATTTTCAATTGGTCTAGCTATGTTGGGAGCCTAAAACGTCGGTAAATCAAGCTTCTTCTCTTTGGGTCTTTTGTGAAGAAATCGGGGGGACGAGTTGGAACGGTGTTATGTTCCAAACTGGACTCGTCGCAAGATAAGCGAAATGTTGCTTTTCTAACAAGCGTAAAATGTAGCGGACTTGATCCGCTGTTTTGTCGGACGTAATAGCCAGGCATTCCACAAAGTCAGCAGGCAAGGAGAAAACGGAACGATTCGCTGTTCGCCACCCCGTGACGCCCGTGACGATTGTGGGATCGAATTCATACTGTCGACAAAAATCACCCACTGATAAACCAAGGTGACCTACGATATACGCAGTCACAGGATAGCTGTCAACGTAAGCTGAAAACGACATACACAATTCATCCTTTCAACGCTATCTTAGGTTTCACGGAAAAAGTGCCACCACTTCTTCTGTCCTTCTTGTTTCAGTCGCACGACTTCATTTTCAGGAGTAAATTTCCCCTTATGTTCTGAGGGGGTCTCATAACCACTTTGAGACGTTTTAAAATTTTTGGTATCATTGTTGCATTCTTTGTTTAAATCTTCTGAGAAGTGTTCCTGCGACGTCAGAAACAGTATTTGTTTGTTCGCTTGCAAAGTTAG
This sequence comes from Enterococcus sp. DIV2449a, assembly GCF_051711225.1. Lineage (NCBI taxonomy): Bacteria > Bacillati > Bacillota > Bacilli > Lactobacillales > Enterococcaceae > Enterococcus > Enterococcus sp. DIV2449a. The sequence continues at coordinate 27,718 of NZ_JBIOME010000004.1, read as the reverse complement.
TTGTTGTTGCTGATCAAGAAGTTTTTGTTGTTGGGCTAATAACGACTGTAGCTGATCAATTTGTGCATCCTTTTGTTGCAACTGTGCAAACAACTTCGTTTCTATACTGTCAGAGCTTGCTACGTCAGGAATTTCGAACGCTTCAAGCAACTCAGCGCGTCCTAGCCACGTCCTAGCTTGTCAGCAAGGTGCAACACTCCCGACCACAGAACTGTCTTATACCCTTGGCTGTTTTTGGCAAGGTACGTTGGTTCTAGGTTGTCAGCATGTTTCCTCATAGCTTGTCTGCTGATACCAAAAAGTTCAGCAAGTTCTTTTACTGTCAACATTTGTTTTGGTTATCTGTCCGTTGTCACAAGGGTGCCACCTCGTTTGTTTTTCTTTTAGTATACATGAATTCGCTTTGCCAAGCGAAACCGATTGAATGCAGCAATCAAAGTAGAGGAACATGCAGTAAGAAAACTACATGTTTTCTTCTAGTAATTTTAGTGTATAGTCGTCCGCTATGATCTCACCTTGCATGATCAGCAGTAAATGGTCGAAAGGGATTTTTGTGGATTTACTGAGTCGGTTCAGTTCTTCCTCACTCTTGATCCTTTCATAAATTTTTTTGGTTCGCTCGATTCGATCCCATTCTGTATTGGTCAAGTAGCGGGAAAGTTCATAGGTTAGCCAAGAATCCTCTGCACCGTGCACAAGATCAACTCCTCTTTTTATGGATTATTATAAAGGCAATAGAAAATAAAGAAACAACTGATCACTTGAATTGTTCATGTCATACTCGTTAATGGCAACTGCCCCGTGAGGGGGTGTAAATATGCTAGAAACTTTAATATCGCTGATTATCGCTCCACTATTCGTGGGTCTAGTACTCTTACGAGTTGATCGCTGGCTAGACGATTAGCCGATAGTCGAAGCAGTTGCCTTCTGGCCCCAACGCTGGAGTCGCAACAGCGCAAAAAAAGCCCTCCTATTCGCAGTAGGAGGGCTTTTTGGTGTAAACATGCTTGTTCTTTAATATCGCTTCGCACATTTATTATAGCAAGAAATTTTGAAAAAATCAAAATGCAGCAATCAGTACCGATCGTTTTTTCACATTGAAACTATTTGCGATTTTCTGTCTAACAAAGTGGTTACATTCTCAACTTTTATCGGTCAAAAATGTAACCAACTTTAAAATTGCTCAATCCCTTGCAGCATTAAGGTTTTTCTGACCTCGTTACATGTAGGAAGTCGTTTCCTAACCCCCCTATTAGTAAATGGGGGTTCACGGTCACTTCAGCTCGCACAGCAAGCTGAAGTGGCCCAGAAAGGCTACAAGGATTTTTTGCTAGCGCAAAAATCCTACAGCGTCTGCACAGCAAACACTGTACGCCATTTCTCTTTTTTATCATAACGAAAGTAAACTATTTTGCAAAGTTTTTTCTCTCTAGCTAATCAAAAGTTTTGTAAAAATTGATCAATGATATCTGCGCTTCAACCCTTTACTTTAAATGAGTTGCTCGTTTTAAAATCATAAATCATTACACAATCTGCTTCTATATTTTCTTTGAGAAGAGGGTTTCTTTTTTTGTTTGTTTCTGCGTTGATTGCGCGTAGTGTAATAAGGTCTATCTCTTTTTTTAATGCGCTACTTAATTTACTTTTTAACCGAATCACATCAAATATATTGTGGAGCAAAGACCCTTCACCGTCGATTAAAATATCTAAATCACTGGTTTCTGTTGCCTCGTTTCGAGCGTATGATCCAAACAAAAAAGCTTTTTTTATTTCCCATTCTAAAAATATTGGTGTACATAATTTTTGAATGTCACTAATTGTATAAATCAAAGAACCGAACTCCTTGTCTTCAATTTGAATATTAAAATAAAAATGAAAAGCGACAATTAATACTCAGCGTTTAGGAAAAAATATTGATAAAAAAGGGAAGGAACAGGTAAATCGATTGCTTCTTTTAGATCAAAAAAAGGGAAAGAGCATAAGGTAAACGCACCACTCTCATGTTGAAAGTGGGGAAATAGGCTGTGCCTATTGCGTTTTGAAGAAAATAAATGTGATACCACAGCATAGTTTTTAGCAGTTGTCAGGGAGTTGTTCAGAGACTACTCAAGTAGTCATTTTTGCGAAAAGTAGTCTCTAGGTACCACCATCGATCGTCCTTTTTGAAAGACAAATTTTTACAAATACTTCGCGATCAGATCATTGTAAGTGAGCGATTCTGAATTTAGTTTTTCTTCTTTTGCTTTCTCTTTTTGATTATTAACGGGTCTTTTTTGTGATTTATTTTTTGCTTTTTTTCGCCGGCTATTCGCCCATTTTCCTCTTTGTTGTGCCTTTACTTCTTTGTATTTTTCAGAATTTTCGAGATCAAAAATATCGACGTCCATCGTTTCCGCAAAACTATTTGAAAAAATTAAAAGTTCATCCAAACGGTTTAAAAGTGCCCGCATTTGGATATTTTCTTTTGTCTTTAATCGATACAATTCCAAAATAATATAGCGAATTAAGGCACTATCCGTTGCTGAATCTTCCACTGCTAACAGTTCTTTTAATTCTTCTAATGCTTCTCTATGTTCAGGATCAATATAAATTTGCAGCCGTTCCTTTGTCATTTGTTTTCACTTCTTTCAGTCTGTTTATTTTTTAGTCGTATATTTTACTACTTCTTAAGTATAATAAATATAAGCAATTAAAATATTCAGAAACAACGGTGCACATAATGTTAGTGGGTTTTGGTTGTGCTAAATACTTTATATAAATCTTCATATTGTATTATCCCCCTCTATTTGTAACAACCGTCATGCATTTTACGAGCTTTATCTAAATGATCAATAGGATTTATCTTATTTATTCCCTAGTCCATATTGTTTTCCATATGATATTCTAGATAGTATAAATTATTAGTATAGTGAAGTTTATTCTCTTCTTTACTTCTATTTAACGCCTCACCTATTGTATTAATAAATCTCGATCTTGGTTAACAAGATCATTTTTTAAAACCAAATATATATCCTGATTTCAATCACTGACAAAACATAGATTCTTCTTCTCTAACGAATCTATTATAAATTAAGATAGTTCATAATCGCTAGATATTAATTTATCCACTGTCAAATTTGCTGGATTAGATACTAGTATTATAAATGTATTTTAAAGAAAACAAGTGTCTTCTTCATAACTATTACATCTCCTCCATCCTCAAAAATTTATACCAAAAAATAAGAAAACAAATGCAATATAAAGGAGGATTCCCCCTCCCAAAACAATAAAAAAGTAGAAAACATATTTAGTCGTTTTGCTAATATCATTCGCATTTCTTATCTTAATACTAATAAAAATATAAAACCCTATGAGTATTAAAAGTGGTAGCATTTTGATCAACAATTTTTATCCTTCCTTTGAGAAAATCATTTTGGAACTTTTTTTTTATGTTAACCGATATTATAATTTAAATTTTAATGATTATTCATACACATTATATTCGTCAAGTAAATCGCTATAATTAAAAACTAAGAGATATACTGTAACAACTATACATAAAATAGCAATACATTTTGAAAATGGATCAACTTCAACGTTAAAGACACTTTTAATTATGTTAGATAAATTAATCGCCACAGTAACTCACATGGTTTCTTGAAAACTAAAAATGCGGACGCAATCCTTTAGGAATTTACTATAGATCTATTTACACCATTTTTCTGACAAAAATACTACCTGTCCAAATAATACTCATATTCCACCTGTATACATTTTAAAAACATAAGAGAAAGCCTAGTATTCTTTACTCAGCTTTTATAGATACATATATCTATACCTTCAATTCCTTCTTCCAACATTCATAAGACTCAACAGTTGCACTTTTTTTCATTCTCCTGCAAATTCCACTAAACAATGACCACTTATAATCATCAAGAATGGCAGTACCTACTCCCCCTAATCCTAAGAAAAACAGTAAAAGTAAATATAAAAATAACATCATATTCGTCCATAACGATAAAAAAGTCAACAAAAGAGAAACTAAGCCTACTGTAACAAATGAAAAGAACAGAATACCATAATAAATCTTCAAAAGAACAGACCATTCTTTGATTCTATTAAGAACAGATAACTCCTCCTCCGTCATGAATCAGTCCACCTGTTCTTTCTTCTTCTTTGGATCAATACTCTTTAAAAACCTCTCCTCCAATACCAATAAATGACGATAAACATCATCCATCGACCAGCCTGAAGAAAGACTAAGACAATACAAAAAATCACAAGGCAACGTCTTTACGGTACGGTTTCTTGTTACCCAACTTGCTACTGTACTCTGCTTATAGCCATGCAACTCACAAAATTGCTCTACTGTCATCCCTAGCCGCGAAATAATAAATACATTGATCGGGTAGGGATATACAAAGGTATTGATACTCATAGTCAGAAAGACCTCCCACCATATTATTACGTTTGCGATAATAATACTACTCTTTCTTAAGACCAGCAAGCAAGGCGGAGAAAAAAAGGAACGTATCATAGATATAATGTAAAAGGCAATTTGCACCTTTTAGTTTCAACCTGTATCGATCATGAACAGATCTGTTTGCACACCGATCCTATTAGGTTCTATCAAGCGTTTCAGGGCTGTCTGGATAAACGTGTATTCTCTTCCAAAAGCTTCTGAGATCGCAGTGAAATAAGCCCCATGGCTTTCTTTTTTTAGCCGGATAACGGAGCGCATCAATCCATGTATCGAAGCTAGCATAATACCTCCATTACGACCAGCACGAACACGAAAATGAATTTTGTTCTCTTCTTTTAACTGCTTCAGTACTTTGTCCAGGGAACGTTTTGGGATCTTTAAACGTTCAGTTAACTCTTTTTTTGTAGAAAGAATGTATGGTTGTTCTTCATAGGATTGCTCATTCAAATAGGACAGTAGATCTTCTGCCCATTCATAACTATGTGAGTACTTGCGAACAGCTCTTTCTTTCTTGAATTTCCACCAACCCCGTTTTTTATTGAATAGCTGCTCTTCAGAAAGATTGGCATCGACCCACTCTTGGCATAATAGGACAACTTTTTCTCTGTGCGCTGCTTGATATTTTCCGGAGTAAGCGGAACGAATGATTCTGGTTAATTCTCGATCAGATAAAGGGTTAGCCAAGCGGTCATTGAATTCTAACATCGTCAATTCACATGCTTCTACTTCGTATCCTGACGAAAAGTATGCCAAAGACAAGGTGAATATGACATTATTTCGACCATATACGCCCTTTTCACCTTGTATTTTTTGACTTTTTAGCAACAGCTGGAACCATGGTTCATCGACTTGACGAAATTCTTGAGTAGATGGTAATACAAAAACGTTCTTGATCTCCGCTTTTTTGTCCGCATCTTCTCTCATTGACCAGTCGATCCATTCTTCGAAACTATAACGATACTGTGGTTCAAAGAATAAAACATTCTCTTCAGAAGGCATTCGTGTGATCCCAAAATGATTGGCATTTACATCAACTGGAAACCGATAATCATTTGAAAATTTGTTTCTTAGATTTTTTGAAATCATTTTGGCCACATTGATCACTTTAAAATTTGATTTCTTCGTCACGTATGCAGGCTTGTCTAGTACATAGAAAGCTTGAAATCCATGCGGTGTACGTAGAATCATTGTCGGCATAAAGCCGATCTCGTGACTAGCTAAGATAATTTCTCCGTAGTCAAAGTTTGGATCCAATGTGTCAAAATCAACAAAGAAAGTATTGATTTGGCGTAAATTGTCCTCAGAATGACCTTTTGTAAACATTCTGGCTTCATCAGCATACGTTCCATAGCGAAATACATTTGGTGTCCAATGAGTGAATCGATTATTGTTTTCGATCACCCCTTCTTCTGAAGTGATCACTAGTCCAATCCCCTCGATCATGTGTTCCTTTGAACGGTACGCAAAAATAGCCCCCTTTCCCGACTGATCACTAAAAGAGACCGGTTTTAAGTGGCTGTTTTTATATTTAAATTTACGGATACCATTTTGTAATACCGTCGAATATACGACATCCAAAGAAGCTGCCATGACTTTATTCCTTCCCAAACTAAAAGAGAACACAAATAATCTTAAAGATTTGTGTTCTCCCAATAGCTTAGAAGTCTTAAATGAATGACAAAATAAGCGTGTATATATTGAGTTGCTCGTCAAAAAATGGTAGAATAAGTCTGTAAGTTCGGATTGTCAGTCCGAAAAACTTATCAAAATTACATAAGTGGTTGTCAGCCACTTACATAACTTCTGAGACGAGCGAGAACACATAGGCTTTTTATGTGATTCAGATAGAATAGTGAGGCCAATTTCACTTTTTTATCCGTCTCTTTTTTTTTATGTAATTTTCTTTTAAAGTGTAAACTTTTTTTTAATGCTGTAAACCTTTTTTTTATACTACAAAGTTACCCTATTTTTAAACATTTGTAAAGATTATCAAGTGGCTTGATTATAAATTATATTTTATAAACTATAATTTATAAAATATAATTGACAACATATTTCCTTCTGGTATAATGTTCTTAGACAGATATATATATTATATTTTGCAATTTATATTTTATATTTTATAAACGGGAGGTTTGTTTAATGGAATTATCGCAAGAAAACTTGAAATTTGTTTTTGAATATAGAAATGTCGTCAGAAGACCATTAACTATTACTGTAGCAAATTCCAAGGGTGGAGTAGGTAAAACTACTATTATAAGATACTTGAGCTATGTACTTGCTAATATGGGATTTAAAGTGTTGGTAGTGGATGCCGATCCGCAATCAAATACTACAAAGACAATGTTGTTGACTAAAAATTATCACTCTAAAGACGATGACATTTTCATTATTGAAAAAACTATGCTAGCTGGAATCGTTGAACGAGATTTGAAACAATTAGTTCTTCCAATAATTGAAAACTTGGATTGCATTCCATCACATATAGATTTTAAAAACTTTCCAAAATATTTAACTAAGCTTTATGGGGACGCTATAGAAGGAATAGACGCTGATTATATCGAGGTCGAAAAAAACAGAATTTCAGTCTTGAAAGATTTACTTGAACCAGTCAAGCCGGATTACGATTTTGTTCTCATCGATACCCCACCTACTATGTCTGATTTCACTAGGAATGCTGCTTACGCTTCTGACTATATTATTATGGCTTTTCAAACTCAATCTGACAGCTTAGATGGCGTTGAAGATTATATATCAGAAGAAGTCACTCCACTTGTTGAAAAATTTGATTGTAAGACTGAAATAGTTGGAATACTTCCAAATCAGTTGAGTAAAGGTAGTATAGATCGCCAAGTTGTCAATGATGCTATCGAAAAGTTTGGTGATCAAAACCTTTTTGATAATATTTTACCACATGTTAAGCGAGTGCAAACAACACCGAGGACAGGTTTAAATACTGACACTTATTGGGACAAACTTGCTTATGAAGAAGTTTTTGTACCTTTAGCAAAAGATTTCATTCATAGAATAAAGTTATTCGAAGGAGAAAACTAACATGACCGATAATGCAAAACCAGGTTTCTTTTCAAAGCAAAAACCTGATAATTCTTATAAAGAAATCCCTAAACCGAAATCAGCATTTACTTCTGACAACACAGATTTACTAGAAAATATTCACCCTGAAGAAGACGTATTAAAGATAAACAACAAGTCGCTTGGTATACCAGCCATAGTCTGGTGCGAATTTACTGCTTTGCTTGATACTACTGATAATGATTATACCTATGAACTACTCGAAGAATTAATTCACGAAAGAACTGCACGTTTCGATCACAATCAAAAAACAACCTACAACCGAATATTAGAGCGTAAGAAAGATCAGGAAAGAGAACGGATATATAAGAAAGAAAAAAGGAAGAAGATATAAATCTTCTTCCTTTTTATATTTTGTAAAGTACAATTTATAATTTATATTTTGCAAATTATAAATTGTAACAAAAATTAAGCCTTTAAATACACATAATTACTCGCTGGCAGAGGTTTTATAAATATTGTTTTATAATTTATATTTTATAATTTATAAATATACCCAGCCGTGTTCTCTTGACTAGAAAAGCGAACGTGTGTTCTAATGTGTATGGTGAATGTACAATTTAAGTGCAACACCAAAAAAAGCCATAAACTAAATTCCTGTATAATGGTGTTTGACGAACAATCATTAGGAGGAATTTAGCCATGGCTTCATACACACATCTTACTACACATGAAAGAGAATTGATATTCTTATACCACGGATTTGGATTTTCTTATCGCCGTATCGGACGGCTTATCAAAAGAAACCCTTCAACTGTCATGCGTGAGTTAAAACGTCACTCGACAAAGAAACGCGCTTATTCACCATCTGTTGCTCAAAAAACATACAAGAAAAATAAGAAACGTTGTGGTAAGAAGCGATTGCTAGATTCCTCTCCATTAAAAGAATGTGTTAGAAAGTTATTTTTAGAAAACCAATGGTCTCCAGAACAAATTTCTCAGAGAATCAAGTTAGAAAATAACGGTGAATCGATTAGCTATAACACGATTTATCGCGCTATCTATCGTGGATTATTCAATGATGGTTTTACAAAAGATAGTAAAGAGGCTAGAAGGAAGCTGCGTCGCAAAGGAAAGCCTAAAAAAAGCGCTCTTGATGGACGAGGACAATTCAACGATGCCCCTAGAATTCACGATCGACCAATTTCAGCAGAAAAAAGAAGTGAAATCGGTCACTGGGAAGCCGACACAGTGATTGGTGCTTAAGGGAAAACTTGTTTGGTCACACTTGTTGATCGGAAATCACGTTTTCTTCTGGCAAAGAAGACACCAAAAAAAGACTCTAAATCGGTCAAGAAGACAATTATTGATTTGTTTTCCGGGGTCAAACAAGCAAATCTTAAAACGATTACGCCTGACAGGGGACAAGAGTTTATGCTTTATCATGAATTTAGTAAAGCATGCGGTATTGACTGTTTTTTTGCGGATCCTTATAGTCCTTGGCAACGGGGAACAAATGAAAATACTAATGGACTACTGCGAGAATACCTACCCAAAGGGCAAGATTTAACTGAAGTATTAGACAGTACAGTGGATCTATTTGTTTCTAAACTAAATCTACGACCCAAGAAGTGTTTGGGTTGGAAAACACCTTATGAGGTCTTTTATGACAAGGTGTTGCACTTAATTTGACAATCTGCGTATATAAAACGTATCTTTTTTTAGAAAAGGGGATTTATCATGGTTATGCAATTTGGCGTAAATCCAAGGTTTGACTATACTAAAGAACCCTCACGAGATATTCTTTGTATCGACTGTAAGTCATTTTATGGTGCGAAACGTTCCTAACTGAAAAGGTTAGGCACACAAGATTTTCTTGTGTAGAACTAATGATTTGAGGAGTGAAATGACGGTGTAACGCCCTGAAGCGCTCCCTCTGATACTCCGATTGGCAATACCTTAAGTTAGAATAGGAATTGTCAAAAGCTCGGTAAAGTCGGCTGAGAGTTACCGCAGTTGCATTATGCAATCGAAAGCTGTTCAGCGGTGAATGGTGTAACCTATAGGCCGGGAGTCCAGAAATTACTCATGGTGAGAATGTGCAGCTGCACTGACGAACTCGCGAATGTACGAATCTATAAGCTTGGGGTACAGAAATGTATCTTACCCGCACAAATATTACTGTGACAAAGGGTGTAGCTTGCGGTTAAGTAAGAATCGTAGATATGAACAACCGTGCAATGTAGTAGGCATTGGAAAGTTACAGGTTCAGAGTGAGCGCCTAAAAGTAAATGTAGGGATAAAATCATTGGAACGTTGAAAGCTAGTGTCGTGGAGGACTAACTTCCTTTGAAACGGTTGAGACGAAGAATAATAAGCTCATTTACACTAGTGAGAGTAGTGGCACAGTACCTATGAAGCAGTGATAATAAGCTGTGGAGGGATAGCCACAAGTCAATTTGCTTTACTAACAGTTATGATACAATCCATAGAATCGAGTATGACAAAATAAACGCCGACGTCCGAAAGGAGGCGGTGCTATGGAAAACGTATCAGCATCACATTCAATTCGCCATATGGAATATTATGGTCTTATTGATAGCTTTGATTCTCTTTACAAAGAGAGTAGCGAGAACAAAATTTTCAGTAACCTTATGGAAATTGTCACTTCTCCTAATAACATTCTATTGGCATTTCGGAATGTTAAAGGAAATTCTGGTAGTACTTCCCCAGGCGTCGACAAAAAGAATATTGATGATTTAAAAGCAATACCGAATATCGAGTTTATAAAAACTGTTCAAACAAAATTTTCAGAATATAAACCGCAACCAGTTAAACGAGTAGATATTCCTAAGCCAAATGGGAAAACTAGACCACTAGGTATACCAACAATATGGGATAGAATCATACAACAGTGTCTACTACAAGTTTTAGAACCGATCATGGAAGCAAAGTTTCATGATAAGAACTATGGTTTCCGACCTAACCGGTCGGCACATCATGCATTCGCTCAAGCAGTACGAATGGCGCAACTTTCAAAACTAACTTTTGTAGTAGACATAGACATAGAAGGATTCTTTGATAACGTAAACCATTCAAAACTTATTAAACAGTTTTGGACATTAGGGGTACGTGATAAATGGCTTCTAGGTGTTATCCGAGCAATGCTTAAAGCACCTATTATTCATAGGGATGGACGCATTGAACATCCAAAGAAAGGAACCCCGCAAGGCGGTGTTCTCTCTCCACTTCTTGCCAATGTTGTTTTGAATGAACTGGACTGGTGGATATCTTCTCAATGGGAAACACACCCGACTAGGAAAAACTACGATTGTTATCATCAAACAAGAAAGCAATGGATTAAGAGCAACAAATATCGAGCACTGCGTGCTTCGAAACTAAAAGAGATTTATATTGTTAGATACGCAGATGACTTCAAAATCTTCTGTAGAAAACGAAGTGACGCAGACAAAATCTTTCTAGCCACTAAATTATGGTTAAAAGACCGACTGAAACTTGATATAAGTGCTGAAAAATCAAAGGTAGTGAATCTAAAGAAACAGAAATCTGATTTTCTCGGATTCACAATGAAACTGGTACGCAAAAGAAAAAGCTTTGTGATTGAAACGCACATGTGCGCCAACTAAAACACGACGGACTCACTCCGATGGAAATCAGAAGTAAGGCTGTCGCTTAAGTCTTTTTATTAACCTGTAAGAGGAGATAGAGAAAGGGACTTTCTCTATCTCCTCTGAAGGCCAGTTCGAGTGAAACTCGAACAAATCTTTTTGTTTTTTTTGACTGTCTACTTGACAGGGAGCAGTTCAAAATAACTTTTGGATTTTATGGTCTTTTTGCTCGTAGATAAATAATTCTGTTTCCGCCTCTTTTTAACGATATACTAAAACAGAAATTGTCGCATTTTTCGCCATGTAACTAGCCTGTGTGCCTAAGTATTTCCGGATAGGGTTACGTGATTTAGAACCAATGATTAATAAATCAGCCTTTGAAATTGGAATAAATTCTTTGACAATAACTTCACCCGGATTTCCTTGACCAATGAGAACTTCCACATCTGTTAGTCCTTGCTCTTTTGCGTAAGTACGATAGGTTTCACCTTGGCGAATTAATTTTTCTCGAGCGTTCTTTAAAAAGGTCTTATCCAGAATTTCATACGTATTAATGTCTTCGTTTTCTAAAACAAGTGCGATGATAAGCGAAGAGTCTTCTAGTTTCGCGCGATGGACAGCATAATGGAAGGCTTTTAACGCATCTTCTGACTCTTCCACACCAACTAAAATTCGTTTGAACGCATACATATTGCTCCTCCTACTCCGTTTCACGCATATTATTTAATTGAATGCGCGCATTTAATTTTTTGTTTCCTTTATATAGATCATAAACTGTCCATGCCAACAAAAGAAGCACAATAGCTATCGTAAAGTAGGCAATGCTATCTGCAATGACAAGATCTGTTTTACTTGCGTTGTCACCGAAGAACCCTTCAATTTGTCCGGGCAATCCGATTAGATTTAAATATGTTAATCCGATGACTGAAATCCAACCTAATAAGCGAATGATCCATGAGTTTTTGAAGCGATCACCCATTTCAAGACTACTATCCGTCATCATGAGTAGTGGGACCATTGAGAATGGTAAGGCAAAAGCTAGAAAGACTTGAGAATTATTCATTAACGTATTTAACGCAGTATGTTCTTCAATAGCCGATTTACCACTGGTTAACGCCACACAGACTAAAACCGGAATCACCGAGATTAAACGAGTAACAAGGCGCCGTAACCAAATCGGCATTTTCATATGAATGAAACCTTCCATGATTACTTGTCCTGTCAAAGTACCAGTAATCGTAGAATTTTGACCAGATGCAAGTAGCGCAACTGCAAAGAGAGTAGACAATAAACCAGATTTCGCAACCTGAACTAGGATACCATTACTTAAAGTTGAAGGATCTGATAAGGCTTCATACAATCCAAAGAAGGATGGATCTTGGACAGCTCCAGTTTTAAATACAGCAACACCCATAATAAGAAGCAACGAGTTAACAAAGAAAGCCATCGTTAATTGAATATTAGAATCCCATGTGGTAAAGCGAACTGCTTCGGCAACATCATCTTCATCGCTATGATCAATGGCACGTGTTTGAGAAACAGCCGAATGCAAGTACAGATTATGCGGCATCACAGTTGCTCCAATAATTCCTAGTGCGCCTGTTAGAGGAGTTTGACCGCCGATACTTTTCGATGAAGAGAATGTTTCGCTTGTTGGAATAAAGCCTTTCATCACGGCAGCCCAATCTGGATTTGATAGAGCAACTTGATAGACAAAGACAAAAAGAATGACAAAAATCAAACAAACCACGATTGCTTCGATCTTACGGAATCCGACTTTTGTCAACAATAAAAGCAACAAGACATCAAAGACGGTAATAAAAACAGCATACAATAAGGGAATATCAAATAGTAGGTATAAGGCAATAGCTGCCCCGATAACCTCGGCAATATCTGTGGCCATAATCGCTAATTCAGTTAAAATCCACAAAATAATACCTAATGATTTGCTCGTACGCACTCGAATCGCTTGCGCCAAGTCCATCTGAGTGACGATTCCTAGTTTAGCTGCCATGTATTGTAAAAGCATAGCAATCAAGCTAGACATTAAGATCACCGACATTAATAGGTATTGAAAATTTTGTCCACCAGTAATAGAAGTGGACCAGTTTCCCGGATCCATGTAGCCGACTGCCACAAGTGCACCCGGCCCCGAGTATGCGAACAATGTTTTCCAAAATCCCATACCTTTAGGAACAACGACCGTCCCATTTATTTCCTCAAGTGATGGACCATTGGCGTGTTCCATCAACTTGTGCTTATGAGCATGATTTTCATTTTTACTCAAGAAGATAACCACCTTTCATTTCTTTTCAACGCTAGTTTACTCCTCAAATGAAAAAAAAAAAAGGATTTTTTTCGGAATGCCTAAAAAAAATGATAGGCACATCGACGTTTAACTCTAACTACCTAGTGGATTAACGTATTAAATTGAAATAAATATAATATAAAATAGGATTTTGATAGTTGCATCTGATTATCGTTATCAATTAGAGGATTATATTATCATTCGAAAAGTTGTGGTGCTACACTCTTTTTGTGAAATAGAGGAGGAGAACAATGAAAAATTACCAACGATTTATTCTAACTTTAACAATCGGTTTCGCAGCCTTACTAGCTGAATTTCTATTCAAAAATCCGACAATAGCTTATATGATTGTAGCGATTACGGGTGGGTTAATTGCCATTCAAATGTTGATTGGCATGATTGCTACACTGCGTTCGGGAAAATACGGTGTGGATATTTTAGCTATTACTGCCATTGTAGCGACATTGGCGGTCGGTCAATATTGGGCTAGTTTAGTTGTGCTAATTATGCTTACTGGTGGAGATAGTCTAGAAGATTATGCTAGCCGACAAGCTAGTAAAGAATTACAAGAATTGTTAAGCCATTCCCCTCAACTTGCTCATGTGATTAAGGGAGCGGAAATCATTGATTGCAAAGCTGAGACGGTGCAACTCGGTGAGCTTGTCTTAGTTAAACCAGGTGAGCTTGTACCAGTGGATGGTGTGATTAAAGAAGGTCAGACGACGTTGGATGAATCTTCTTTAACAGGTGAGTCATTACCAGTCGAAAGAGGAATTGGCGATGAAGTGATGTCAGGGTCGCTAAATGGCGATCAAGCATTTCGTTTTAAAGTAACTAAAGTAGCTGCTGATAGTCAATACCAATTATTGGTCAAATTAGTAAAAGAATCGGCTCAAAAACCGGCCAATTTTGTTCGTTTAGCAGATCGGTATGCGGTACCTTTCACGATTATTGCGTATGTGATTGGTAGTTTGGCATGGTTTTTCTCTAAAGATCCGGTACGCTTTGCAGAAGTCCTAGTAGTCGCATCACCGTGTCCTTTAATCTTAGCTGCTCCGATTGCGCTAGTCGCAGGTATGAGTCGGTCTAGCCGCAATGGTATCGTGGTGAAAAATGGGACAACCATCGAAAAACTTGCAACCGCTAAAAGCTTTTCATTTGATAAGACGGGGACAATAACAGAAGGAGCGCTCTACATTGATCAATTATCTTATACGAGTGGTTATACGGAAAAAACATTTTTACAACTCGTAGCCAGTGCGGAGCAAGAATCGGGGCATGTCATTGCACGCTCCATTGTTCGGGAAGCCAAAGAAAAAGGTGTGGCATTATTGCCAGTGAAAGATTTGGAAGAAGTGACTGGTCAAGGTGTCGTATGCTTTATTGAAGGAAACGAAGTAAAAGTAGGTAAATCGACCTTCGTAGGGAAGAAAGATGTCCATCGCTTAACAAACGAAGTCGCGGTATTTGTTGCTGTGAATGGTGTCATGATAGGACATGTGACTATGAAAGATCAAGTCCGTCAAGAGGCAAAGGAAACGATGCAAATGCTAAAGGCGGAAGGAGTAGAGAGCATCCATTTATTAACAGGAGATAAGCAAGAAGTAGCAGATAGTATTGCAG
Organism: Enterococcus sp. DIV2449a; assembly: GCF_051711225.1. NCBI lineage: Bacteria > Bacillati > Bacillota > Bacilli > Lactobacillales > Enterococcaceae > Enterococcus > Enterococcus sp. DIV2449a. The sequence continues at coordinate 12,663 of NZ_JBIOME010000004.1, read as the reverse complement.
ACCAAGTAGGCATTGATGTGGTGCATGCTGATTGTCTACCGCAAGATAAAATCGCCTATATTCAAGAAATCCCAGCGCCACTTAGACCAACAGTCATGGTCGGTGATGGAGTAAATGATGCTCCAGCTCTTTCCGTAGCGGATATCGGAATAGCGATGGGGGCGCATGGTTCGACAGCTGCCAGTGAAAGTGCAGATATTGTTATTTTGAAAGATGATTTGGCTAAAGTAGCTCAAGCCAGAGACATTGCTAAACGAACAATGGTCGTAGCGAAACAATCGGTATTGATTGGTATCATTATTTGTTGTGTATTAATGGTAATAGCTAGCTTTGGAATCATTCCAACATTATTAGGGGCGGCTTTACAAGAAGTGATAGATACGGTTGCGATTTTATCGGCTTTACGAGCACGAAATGATACAAAATAGTAAAGAGGCTGAGATAGAATGATTCAGCGACAATAAACCAGAAAATCCAGCAATTGTTTTGATATGCTCCCAACATAGTAGACACTAGAAAAAACAAAAATTTCTAGACTACTATGTTGGGAGTTTTTTATATGTCAAAAAGAGTAAAGTTTAGCGTTGATGAAAAATTATATTCTGTTAATCAAGTGTTACAAGGGAGGATATCTAGAAATGCTGAAGCAAAAAGAATCGGTATCAGTATCGGGACTTTGCATGATTGGCTTCGTAAGTTCGAAGAAGGTGGTTCTGAACGACTTAAGGAACTTAGAACGTGGACGACATACTCAGAGGAAACCAAGTTATGTGCTGTTAAAGCCGTCATAGACGGAGGGGAATCCAAACTGTCTGTAGTCAAAAAGTATTCTATTTCAGGTAACAGTGTTTTGAATAAGTGGATTTCCAAGTATACTAGTGGTAGCGAAGTTAAATCCACTAGCAAAGGAAGGTCAAAATCCCGTATGACTAAAGGCAGAAAAACCGACTATAAAGAACGAATTGAAATCGTGCAGTACACGATTGCTCATGAACTTGCCTATGATAAGGCAATCGAGAAGTATCAGGTGAGTTACCAACAGGTTTATTCGTGGGTGCGAAAATACCAATCACTTGGACAAGAAGGATTGAAAGACGGACGTGGTCGCAAAAAGAGTCTAGAGGAACTAACAGAGCTAGATTGTCTCAAACTAGAAAATAAGAAGCTTCAAGCAGAAAAAGAACACCTTGAGATGGAGGTGGCTATCCAAAAAAAGTTGCAAGAAATTCGGGATCGATTCAAACGCTAGCGCTATCTCGAAAAGAAGCGAAATTTTTAGCAGTCAAAGAGCTTAATGAAGAGCGTGGTTGGCCAATCAGCCGACTTTGCCAACTAGTAACTGTCTCAACGCAGGGGTATTACAAATGGAGCAAACGTGTTCCGACTAGCCAGGATGAAGAAACGCAACACATCGCTGAAGTCAATACTGAAATCCATCTTGGATGTAAGAAAATCTACGGTTATCGCCGAATGACAGTGGCTGTGAATAAAAAGCTGGAAACGCGCTATAATTGCAAACGAATTCACCGTATTATGCGTATTCTAGGATTCTATTCGGTTATTAGAAGACCGCGTCCGTCTTGGCAACGGTCAAATCCTATTCATCTAGCAGAGAATATTTTGAATCGTAACTTCGACGCCGCCACGTCCCCAAATCAGATTTGGTGTACAGACATCACTGAGTTTAAATATGGGAATGGTCAGAAAGAATTTCTGAGTGCGATCGTTGATCTTTGGGACAAGTCTATCATCGCCTATGTATTGAGTCCTAGAAATGATAATGAAATCGTCATGGATACACTAAAACAGGCCTTTGAAGCCAACCCAGGAGCACGACCACTGATCCACAGTGACCGTGGGTTCCAGTATACTTCTCATGCTTACAAAACATTGAGAGATACGTACAAATTTACCGCAAGTATGTCACGAGTTTCGAAATGTCTAGATAACCAACCAATCGAAAGCTTTTGGGGCACTTTAAAAGCAGAGCGTTACTACCTGAATAACTATGCGACCAGAGAAGCTTTGGTCACGGACGTGGAAGACTATATTCACTTCTATAATCACAAACGTATCACACTAAAACACGACGGACTCACTCCGATGGAAATCAGAAGTAAGGCTGTCGCTTAAGTCTTTTTATTAACCTGTAAGAGGAGATAGAGAAAGGGACTTTCTCTATCTCCTCTGAAGGCCAGTTCGAGTGAAACTCGAACAAATCTTTTTGTTTTTTTTGACTGTCTACTTGACAGGGAGCAGTTCAGATTCGCTTGTTTATGATCAATTCTGTTTAATTCTATCTAGGATCACTTCAAATGTTTCAAAGGTATCTATATCTAACTGGCACAGCCAAAGCAAGTATTTCTTTTCCTTATATGTCCAGTCGACAGTAGGGTAGGACGACAGCAAATTGGTGTACCTTGCTCTTTGCTCACTTGAAGCCAGTTGCCAGCGCTTTTCAAATATTTTTTCTTCTTCCATTATCGATCCCCCAAAAAGAACGCTGCCTGAAACTTCAATAACGGGCAGCGCAAGTCTAATGACGAAGATCTAAGTATATCATAACAAACAATTATGAAAAAACTTAGAAGGTGCTAAATGTTCTACCGTCTTTTGCTTTGCTTCTATTCTTAATGTGTTTCATTATGGTCGCTCTACATAATTTTTCATTGATCACGCACTCGTTAATTGTTGAGTACTTCCTTACATTGCTTTCTTGATCAATCACTCTTATTCCATTTGCATCATGGTAGTTCATAGGAGAAGCTCGACCATCAGAAATAGCTGCTCTTATCTTTTGAACTTCTTTTACAATTTCTGGAAAATTCATCCATCCTGACTCAGATGTCATATGTAATAATCTATAGTACTTATCTTTTTTTTCAATCTAGGGATTCACCACTCCATTTTTTCTTCTATTATAAACTATTTAGTATTTACAATTCAAAAGCTCATTGCATGTTTAAAGTGTACCCTAAATACACATTGATATTATGTTGAAAAATCTAGCGTTCTGACGTATGATTAGGGTGTATTTTAAATGCTTAAGAAAAGTAGGAAATAAATTTGAAAATTGCTTATATTCGAGTTTCATCCATCGATCAAAATGAACAACGCCAAATTGAAGAAATGGAAAAGTTTGGCGCTGAAAAAATTTTTATAGAAAAGCAATCTGGAGCAACTATCAGTCATCGGCCAATTTTTCAGGAAGCTTTAGATTTTGTCAGAGAGCAAGATATTTTTATTGTAGAAGCCATTGATCGACTTGGACGAAATTATGACGAAATTATCGATTCAGTTAATTATCTAAAGAAGAAGAATGTGCGACTTATTATCACCAGTTTACCAATCATGGCTGAAGCAATCGGAAATCCTCTCCTGGATAAATTCATCAAAGACTTAATCATTCAAATCTTAGCCATGATTGCCGAACAAGAGCGTACTGAATCTAAACGACGCCAGGCACAAGGAATTAAGATTGCTAAAGCAAACGGCGTCTATAAAGGTCGTCCTAAGTTATACAGTGCAGAAACAAAAGATCCTCAGCGACGCCTTGTTTATAAAAGCATCGTTCAGGATCTGGAGAATGGAGTTGCTATCTCAAAGATTGCAAAAGACTATAATGTGACTAGGCAAACAGTTTACCGAATAAAAAAAGAAATGGATCAACTAATTGTATGATTTCTTTTTTAAATCACGTAATTATGAATAGCTTTGTTATCAAGATAGCCAATCAAGTAAAATTCATCTAGCTAAGTTGATTATATTTATGATAACGAGAAATTAGTTGACATAAATATAATCAACACAATAATCATGCTGATTTAAAGCTATTTATCACCGATAACTGCTGGATAGCAAAATAAAGCGCAACAAACCTCCGCAAACTTATATTGATGCTCGTTATTTAATATGATACGATGTGCCTGCATACGGTAGGTAATACGATTTGATTATGAACACAGATATGATAGCCTTGTATCGGCTGAGCTGACTTGTCTTAAGTTAGGTCCTAGTTGGAAGCGGATCTCATATCTGTGAAGGTTCATTGTCAAATCATTCGTTGCCGTAGTAATTAATAGAGCAAAGGAGCTAGTTTGATACATGGTATATAAGCATTTAACCGCTGAAGAGCGTGGGAAAATTGAGGCCTATCTTGACGAAGGATTACGACCAGCTGAAATAGCACGTAGATTAGATCGCCATCGTTCAACAATCACTCGGGAGATTCAACGGGGGACTGAAGCTAGAAAAGCCAACAGTATCGCACGGTTGCCTTATCAAGCTTCAAGTGCACAAAATATCGCTAAATTGCGGAAAAAGAACTGTGGAGTTACTAAAAAAGCCACGATTCATAATACTAAAACTATTTTAAAATATCTGAATCTAAAATATTCTCCAGAACAAATTGCACATTCCGTTAAAAGCGTAAAGGTATGTACATCCACGATCTATAACTGGATTTACTCAAAAACCATTGATTTCAACATCAAAAAGCTTAGGAGACATGGAAAAAGATATAAAGTAAAGTCATCTGGATCGAAGATTCGCATTGATCGAGCTTTCTTTGAAAATAGAACCATTGATTTGCGCCCAGAAGCTGTTCAGCTTCGTACAGAATTTGGTCATTGGGAAGCTGATACAGTAGTTTCAAAACGAGGCATATCAACCTGTCTCGCAACTTTTATCGAAAGAAAGACACGACAATACGTAGCGATTAAACTCCCTAATAAAACAGGTCGCGCTATGATGGCAGCGATTAAAAAACTAATAGAAATGTATCCTCAAGGGGTAAAATCTATTACTTGTGATCGAGGAACTGAATTTGTAAATCAATTTCAAGTCGGTCTTATTGAAGACACCTTCGGGTGCAAAATTTACTATGCAAATCCGTATGCACCTCATGAACGTGGTTCTAACGAAAATCATAATGGATTACTTAGAGAATATTTCCCTAAACCGTTTAATTTTAAGAATGTCTCGCAACGTATCGTCGATGACGCTGTAGAAAACTTAAATACTAGACCAAGAAAAATTCTAAAGTGGAAAACACCAGCTCAAAAGTTTAAACTAGAATACGCGAGAATTACATGATATTTTCAAGAGAACATTTCATTCGTTATGAAATGATTTTGTCGAACAATCGTATCAATTCAAGTTTATCAATAGGGATAAAAAGAGCAAAAGACGAACTATGTTTATATAAAAGCAATGTATAGTTGCGCTTAATCTTAACATTCGCCTATCACCGATAACTTTGCATAATATATCTTATGTAAACTAACAAAACAAAAAAAGAAGCTTTTAAATATTATACAAGCTTCTTTTTGGTTTTATTAATTATACTCTCGGCAATTTTAATAAGTTATCATTTTCACTGCTATTTGGTTGCGATCTAACATATTTCTGAGTTCCATTTTTAGCAGCTAACAATACAGGAAACGGCTTTAAATCTACAACAATTTTAGAATCTGGATTTTCAACAATGAAGTCGTGAATGGTTTCCTTCATATAAAAGCCAGAGTTTACAACACCTTCTAAATAAATTTCTTTTATCTCTGTTAAGGAATCAGTATTTTCTTTACCATCATTCATTTTTATCTTCGTTGCTTTAATCATAACAATATTACCTCCTTATTATTTGATGTTACCTATAATGGCGGATGATCTCCACCACCATACCATTTATCTGTAGCTAACCAAAGCTCAAAAAAGAATAACCACTCTATAATCCAAGGGATGATTGTGTTAGAAATCCAATTATCCCTTTTCCATTCAAATTTCCCAGGATTATAAAGACACAAACTTATTTTTTTATTTTTTATATCTTTCTTATAAATATGAGGTATTTCTTTTTTTATTATATTCGTTGGTAAGTTATTAAGCCACGATTCACAAATACCATCAATGTTATAGATAATTTCAATAGAATACTTTTTAGAAATTTCCGTAGGTTTTAACAATATATTGATAATTAATCTATTATTTTTCAATTTAATATTAGCATTAGGATAGTGAATCTTCATATCTAAATATTGTTGGGCTAAAGTTTTTTTAATACTTATTCACCGCCATAGAATGTATGGTTAGCTATTGGTTTCTTTTTGTTATTACTATCGGTCGATAAGAAATCGTTCTCATTCAACCCTAATCCATTGTTGTTTTTGATCTTAGAAATTGATTCTCCATAAGACTCAAAGGAAGTGTTAACTAAATCTTGACCAAAATTTCTTGAGAGTCTTTCCTTAAGAGAATCCAAACCTTCAATAAAGTTTACAGGATCATCTACGATATCTGATTTGGCTTTTAAAAGCCAAGAAAAAAAAGCATCTTTTCTTTCGGGATTATCCCGCCATCTATCTGTAAAGTTTTCAGTAGAATCTACCGGATTATAAACATTGTAATTCCCATATTGATCAATCTCGATATATTTTTCCATATTATATATAATGTTTGATAATGCTATAAATAGATCTTGTTCACCATTATATGCTTTTGCTGCCAACGTAGTAATTATTATTGAGCTTGGTCTGTATTTTTCTCCTTCAAATGCTATATCCCTATGACGTTTAAGTATTTGAATAACTTTTTGTAAAGGAGTTCTTACCTGATATAGTTTCACTTCCTCTATATCAACATTGTTTCTTTTGGAAAAAGCTTCTCTAGATTCGTTAAAAATGTCTAACATCTCATTAGTAAACCAATTGCGAAACCCCTTTGGATTACTAAGACCAAATACATACTCACCTGAGTCAATTTTTTCAGTCAATACAATTTTTGTATCAAACTCACTTGTGGAATAAGGGATACATGGCAATATATCCATATGATATTTATAATAGTTTAAAGTCCAGCATCTTTTCCCCTCACTATCAAGCTTTTCTGAATAGAGCTTACTTTGTTTTAGTCTATTACCGATAATATTTTTCACTTCTTTGGGTGTTAAATTTTGTCCATTAGTAATACGACATACAAGATCAACATCATATTCACCATTTCGATCTGTGGCTAATGGCTTAATAATTGTCCCTAAGCTCAATGATCCTTGTGGAAATATAGAGATATTTAACTCTTCTTCTAATTCTCCTAAATAGGATCCTACAGCCTTATATGAGTTAACAATTTCTTCATTATCCGTTCTTGAAATATTTAAAGACTCTGAAATATGATGAAAAATTTTACTCAAAGTTTCATTTATCATAGTTGCCTCATTCCTCAAATTATTAATTTGAATATATTTAAAAGCATAACTAACTTTAATATACTATAGATATAATATTTAATCTATACGATGTATTTGGAATGTTGACCTATTTTTCTATCCAAACCATCTAGAGACACCTTTGTAGCTTCAATATCTAAATTATCACACCATAAATACTGTTTATTTTTACTTGTATTTGCCAAAATTTTGGTTTCTAATGACTTATCACTAAAAGTAACTTTATAAATCTCATAAATATTGTACTCATTCATTTTAAATGGTTCACTAAATCTTATACCCGTTTCAATACTTTTTTTAAATTCAAATTGAACTTCCTTCAAATCCTGAATTTCAAGTACGCCTGTATCTACCAACTCCTCAATAAATTCTCTAGTAACTGTACATTCCCTATTTTTTCTAGAATGAAACCAATCAACAACACTTAATACATTATTACCTGGAACAAAAATTCTTAAATCATTTTTGTCATGGAATTGACTGGATGTTACATCAGAAATATTCAATCTGTTCTTTATTTCATTAAAACTATCAAAATAATGAAAAACTCCACCTAATGGTTGAAATTGGTCAACTCTGCCTCCTTTAATCAACAAATATTTATTATCTATACAAATAGAAAATAAATATGATAAACTCATTCTTACTTTTTTCTTGCTTAAAAAGAGTCCTTTAATTCTTGTAACTATTTTCTTTCTATTAGTAATCATGGCTGTAACAAGTATTCCTACAATAGCTCCCCTAACATCTTGAAAAACTTCCATTTAAATTCTCCTTATTATCTACAATTAGGTGAGAATAGCATATTTGCTAGTATCCACCTGAAAATTTTAACCGTAATATATGCCAAAAATACAATACTCATACATATATGAAATTATAGTTAACTCATCCAATAATAGATTACTATTATAATAATTGGATAGAAGTTCATTAAACTTTACAAATTTCGTTTCAGGAATAGACAACAATCCTAATCCTTGGCTAAACATGATCTTATTAGCAGTTAACAATGCTGTTCGCTTATTGCCGTCCCAAAATATTTGATTTTTCGCAATGAATAGAAACAGTCGCAATGCTTTTTCTGTCTCTGATATCTCTTGATTCATTATCTCGTCATATTGATTCTTTATCTCATCTTCAGTTAACATTGGAGGAACATACCTTCCCTGAATAGTCGAGACTTCTACTCCCCCGGTTCGTATTTCACCAGGAAAAAGGGCATCCTCCGCTGCAACGATCCGATTAATCCGCTTACTTGTCTCTAACAGGGGCTCCTGTACGTCGTTTAAAAGCATTTCAAAGCCTCTTTTTAAGTTAACGACGGTCAGGACATCATCTACCGCCACGTTATTGGCCCGATTATACTTGATAATCTCTTCTGTTTGTAATAGCGTTGTATTCAATCCTTCAAATTTCCCCGCATTATACACCAGTTCCACAATATTTTTCTTCAATAAATACACCGACTCTTTGCGCGATAAGTGGTATTTATCCGGAAAGTTAGGTCGCTTTTCTTCGTTCATTTTCTCACCTCTTGAATTTTTCCTTCTATTATATAGCGTATTATTCTGTCATAGATCCAAACTCTTTACGGCAGTATCTTTGTCTTCCTGAGTGATCCCAATATAGCGTAAGGTCTCCCGTTGTGAAGAATGATTGAGCAGCGACTGAATAATTTCTGTTTTGGTCCCTTGTTTGTACAAAAAATAGCCGAAGGTTTTGCGCATCGAATGGGGACCAATTTCTTTTAACCCAACCGCCGTTCCTGCTTCATGAATGATCCGCCAAAGACTTTGTCGGGTCAAAGGCGTATCTGCTCCTTTGCGACTTGGAAACAAATAATTGCTGAAGTCTTGTACTTGCAGCTGCTCAGGAAATTCTGATTGGACATAATCGAGAATCACTTTTCGTAATTTGTTTGAAATGAAGACCGAATTATGTTTGGCCGTTTTTTGTTCCTTCATGGCCAGACGTTCTTTGACAATCACCCGCCCACGGGAAATTTCTAACACATCACTTAATTTCAACTGCCTTAAATCGGAGATTCGATACGCTGTATTGATCCCGATCGAAAAAAGCACCAAATTTCGTTGCCCATATTTTCCGGAAGCCAAAATGGCCTTCATGGCATCGATCTTTTTTTTGTCGCGAATCGGTTCCACGCTCTTCATTTTTAGTCCCCTCTCAAATGTTACTTAATATGATTATAACAGATAATAAGTCACATTTAAACAAGCTATAGAAAAAAGGCTCTAAAAGAAAAGTGATTTCCTCTTAGAGCCTCTAAGGATTGAGCAATTTTAACGAATGTGACAGAATCAGATTGTGTCACATTTGTTTCAAAAGATTTACATAGAACCTTCAAACTATTAAACTAGCGATAAGGCATTAAACTTAATTTAAAAATATAAAAAAATTTATACACTTTTTAAATGACAAGTGAACATAAACTTGACCAGTGATTTGGATGTAATTTAAAAATTATTTATCATTTTAAAAATCTAAGTTAAATTTAAATATTATTTTCGCATTGTTTAATTATCGTTTTAGAGTGATTTCACTTAACAGAATTTCTTACTACAATTTTGTGCTTTACAATTTTGGATTTTACTTTTTCATCTTTATCCACGATTTTTAGTAACATACCAATTGCATCACTACCCATCTCATGAAAAGGTTGTGACACTGTTGTTAATGCTGGTGTACTCATTCTTGCAGCTAATGAATTGTCATAACCTATTATTGAAAGTTCATTGGGAATTTTAATCCCTACTTCAGAACAAGCTGACATTACTCCTAATGCTGTCTCGTCGCTGGCACAGACAATTCCGTCATAGGCAAGACCTGCTTGTACAATTTTCTTCATATTCTGCTTTCCAGAATCAAAACTATAATCACCAAAATAAATATCCATATCAGAGTATGCAATTTGATGATGGATTAATGCTTCTTTAAATCCTTTTATCCGTGCTTTACCCGCAATACGATCTGATGGATTTACACCAATCAAAGCTAACTTTCGACTTCCTTTCTTGACTAAATAAGAAGTCGCATCAGCAATCGCCTCTTCATCATTGACCTTAATAAAAGGAATATCGCCACTCACCGTGTCTGCGGAAAGTAAAACACACGGAATGTTATGTTGCTTGATCAAATTAATTTCATCGATTGATAAGTCCACAGAGAAAATAATAAATCCATCAACATTTCTCTCCTTCATAAGTGTTATACTTTCCTTCATTCTGGATCCGTCTACACCTGCGTGGGTCAATATAACATTGTAGCCTCTTTGATACGCCTCATCTTCGATACCACTAATAATATCTCCATAAAAAGTAGTCGCATACTGTGGCATAATAATACCAAGTAGGTCGGATTTTTTACTTACCAATGATACTGCGGATTTATTCTGACTGTATCCTAACTTGTGCGTGATAGCTAAAATTTTTTGTTTTGTTTCTTCACTATATCCACCACGATCATTAATCACTCGGGAAACAGTAGCTATTGAGACATTCGCCTTCTTGGCAATATCTTTAATTGTATATTGCATAAAAACCTCCTGAGTAAACGCTTACGTTATTAGCTATAGTATTACACAAATATCTAGGAAATGCGAGAGATTTTTAGTAGAAAACCAACTGTTCTTCAATTATTTCATAATTAAGAACAGTTGGTTCATATTCTACTTTACCTTTTCAAGGTGTGAATCATGCTTATCAGCAAAAGTATTCGCTTAGTTTTCATTCCTTTGTAGAACGAAAATAAATCATATCCCAATATTCCAATGAAGGAACTGTGATTTCAATAAAGTTCCCTTGCGTATCAGAGCCATATGCCATCTTTAATTCTTTAGCAACAGAATTGTATGCGGGATCTGGGGAAGTAACCCAAGCACTTTCAAATGAGGCATCCGTATAATACTTAATGGTCACATCCTCAACTATAGTCGGCGTTTCTTTTTTGCCCTCATTGGCTCGCCAATCATTATCTGACACACCAAGCAAATTAATCATTTGAATGGTATCAAAACCATTTCCTGACTTACTATATACCCAGACTCTATTCGGCTGTCCATCTGTTGACTGCTCATGGTTGACAACTTCAATCAGATGTCCATTATCTTCTAATCCATCTCGTAAAAGATTTTGATATGCAACAATGAAATTCTGTAATTCTTTTTGACGTTCTTTATGTTCATCAGACATATACAAATTGTGCTTAGGAAAATATTCGTTAGATAGCATTTTATCACCATCACCTAGCTCTATACGTGACCCACCAGCCGCATATACGGCAGCATCTGTTAGAAGTACAGCTGACAAATTAAAAGGTTCATCTAACACACTTTCTGCATAGTCATATTCCATATATGCTGGAATTATCAAAGATTTTCCTCCACTTTGAGCCCTTGATGTATCAATCACATTTTTTAGACTTTGATAGGTATTGTACTGTTCTCCATCACTCGATGTATCCCATGGCCAAATTTCTGCGTATAAAACATCCACAGCTGATGTATTTACTTGTTCAATCCCTTGAGCGCCTACGGGATTAAATGATAATTGATAGCCATCTAATTCGTCTTTTACCTTATCTAAGAATGCTCTATAGCCATCCTTCACATAAATGCCTTTGGTCTCATCCCCAATCATGTCATAGGTCCACATTTTACCCCATTCGCCGACGGTATCTCCATGCCAGCCATCAAAACCCATTATCTGTAAGGCTTCTAAGTTTTTTGTAAGAATATAGTCCTGCCACTCGGAATTTTGTATATCAAAGAAAAAAAGATTGGATTGACCAGTAGGACTTGCCCCCATTGAAAATTGAAAACGATCCCCTTTATTTTTACCAACATCGTGATCTTCTGCATACCATAATCCCCACTCTTCCTTAATACCATATTGAGCATAATTATTGGTCGCTGCATAAATCATATTATATGACATATTTGTCATACCTTTGGCTGTGGCATCTGCAATATAACGCTTGACTGTTTCTCCACTAATTTTTCGTCCCGCCCAATCTTGCCATTCCATTGAACCATCTTCAGGAATTAATTGATGATGAAGATATTTCCAATCATAATATTCAATACCATTTAATTGCCATTGACTCATTTGTTCAATGATTGCTTTTGTATCTACATCTTTGCCAAAATTCGTCAAATACCCATATCTCGGAAATTTTGTCCATGTGCTAGAGACATCAATTGCTTTATTTGCTTGTGTAACTGTCTTACCTGCTTCGTTATTTACATTGATTTGCAATAGATATCCTTGAAAATCGGTATGTGGTGGCTCCCACTCAATCTTTAGCTCTCCTCGACCGTTGATTGTCTGCCATGCATCTGTTTGCTGGGCAATTATTTCTCCCAAATGTGTCACTACTAATTCATAGGATCCCTGATTTTTTTTGCCCTCATCCCCTAGTGA
>NZ_JBIOME010000003.1:0-52547 GCF_051711225.1 Enterococcus sp. DIV2449a | reverse complement strand
TCACTACAACGACATCAGAGGATTCCATTGCGACTGACGAGCCACTTCCCATCGCAATTCCGATATCTGCATTCGCTAGCGCGGGCGCATCATTGATCCCATCGCCAATCATCCCAACAACTTCTTCTTTTCCTTGGCTTTTTAAGACAAAATCTATTTTATCTTCCGGTAACATGGAAGAAATATAGTCATCTACCTTTACTTCCTTTGCAACCTGTGCCGCAACCTTTTCGTTATCTCCCGTTAAAAGATAAACCTTGATGCCCTCTTTTTGGAAATCCGCAACCGTACTCGCTGACTGCGGACGAATTCGATCCCGGAGTGAGAAGTAACCGACGACTTCATTTCCCTTCGCTACAAATATGGTCGTATCGCCTTTTTCCAGTAGCTTTTCAAACTGATCAAATTTATCATATTGCTTAAATGCATCCGGTTTTCCAACTAGGATTGCCCCTTTTTTAATTCCCGAACCAGCAATTTCTTCAATCGATTCCGCTTGATTCACTTGTGCTAAGTTAATCTCTTTAAAGGCAGAAACAATTGCTCTTCCGATTGGGTGACTGGATTGTTGCTCCATATAAATGACTTCTTTTAACAGCTCTTGGTCCAAATGATAATCGACCACTTGGAAGTCGCCATACGTCAATGTTCCGGTCTTATCTGTATACAAAATATTCATTGTACTTAACGCTTCCATTGCGGCTCCACCTTTAAATAAGATACCGTTTTTGGCTCCATTACTTATCGCGCTTAACGTAGCCGGTGTAGCTGATGCCACCAATGCACATGGACTAGCCACTGTTAAAAGTACCATTCCACGATAAAATGCTTCTTCTAATGGTAGGCTTAGGAAATAATATAGAAAGAAGATGAAAATAGGTACGATAATTAAAACGCCAATCACGTACTTACTTTCAATACGGTCTATAAACTTTGCGATTCGAGAAGGTTTGTTTTGTGCTTCTTCAACCATCCGGATAATATTGGAAAACATGGTTTGATTCAGTGTCTTGTTTACTTCTATATGAAAAACATTTCCTTCATTAATCGTTCCGGCAAAAACTTCCTCCTTTAACTCTTTTTCTACTGGGACAGACTCACCCGTTAAAGCCGCTTCATTCACGATTGCATTTCGGTCGATCAAGCCATCAATAGGGATTTGACCACCTTTCGATACCACGACAATGTCCCCAATAACTAACTCTTTCGTAGGGGTAACCACTACATCCCCATTTTCTTTTAGCACTTGGGCTGTGTCGGGTACTTGCGCCATTAATTCTGAAATCGCGCTGGTGGATTTGTTCGTTGCATAATCTTCCAAAACTTCTGCAGCAGCAAAAATCAATAGCAACGCCGCTCCTTCAGACTCAAAATCAATGATTACTGCACCAACTGCTGCCAAAACCATTAATAGGTCGACATTTGGTGAGCGATCTTTAATCGTTTCAACAACAGCATGTTTTGCCGCATAGAAGCCTAAAAAGAAAATTGAAATATAAAATAGTATGGAACTGTATGCATCATTTAGTGGGATAAAGATAAACCCTAAGATTGTAAATAAAACACCGACAACTAAAAATTGTCCTTGCCTACTTTTTGTTAGATACTCAACCATTTCTAAAACCTCTTTCTTATTTTTTGTTTTTTTGCTTACCAATTATTACAAATCCATTTCATCTCATCTTTTCACTCCCCTTTATTTAGAAATATATATATAAAAAAGGACACACCTATAGAACAGAATTAACTGTCCCACAGGTATGCCCTTATTATTTACATACTCTGCTGCCGCAAAAATTGCAGCCCGGCTGCATGGACCTTTTATATGTCCACCGCCTGTTCAGATCACAATGAATATAACCAACAAACAAAATCTGTTATATTCCAAAGCTTTCATTATTTAGTTTTAATATGCTTCATTGATTCTCATGTGACTATTATAACAAATTTTTTTTGAATTTCAAATCGCTTTTCCATTATTTGAACAGGGTAGAATAGCAATCGCAGCCATAAGCTTTGTGGCGGATCGAAGTCTAGGAAATGTATGCTTCCTTAGTTAGTTCATAAAGTTTTATTTCCACTTTTTTAAATAATTTTTGATATTCTTCTCCCATTTTTTGGTAAATTTCTAATAATTGCATCAATTCTTTTTTTTTAATAAATCACCCATGTGTTCACTCCTGTTCTCCCTCTGTTGTTTTGAATATTCATAATACTTTAAAGGGTTCTGTTGCAAAGTTTTCTGATAAACTGATTTTAAGGTAAAATGAATGGAAAAGATAGCTTGGAGGAATCAAGATAGATCATTTTAAAGGCAAGCAATTTCAGAAAGATGTGATTATTGTCGCCGTAGGCTACTACCTTCGGTATAATCTTAGCTATCGTGACGTCCAAGAAATCCTATATGACCGTGGCATTAACGTTTCTCACACCACCGTCTACCGCTGGGTACAGGAATATGGAAAACTACTTTACACTATTTGGAAAAAGAAAAATAAACAATCCTTCTATTCGTGGAAGATGGATGAGACCTATATTAAAATCAAAGGGAAATGGCACTATCTTTATCGAGCAATCGATGCAGATGGTTTAACCTTGGATATTTGGTTACGTAAAAAACGGGACACACAAGCAGCCTATGCTTTTCTTAAGCGGTTAGTGAAGCAGTTTGATGAACCGAAGGTTGTAGTCACAGATAAAGCCCCCTCTATTACAAGTGCCTTTAAGAAACTAAAAGAATACGGCTTTTATCAAGGGACAGAACATCGTACCATTAAATACCTGAATAATTTGATTGAACAAGACCATCGTCCAGTAAAGAGACGCAATAAATTCTATCGAAGTTTACGCACTGCCTCTACCACGATTAAAGGCATGGAAGCCATCCGAGGATTATATAAGAAAACCCGAAAAGAAGGCACTCTCTTCGGGTTTTCGGTCTGTACTGAAATCAAGGTATTATTGGGAATCCCAGCTTAAATCATAGATACCGTAAGGGATTTTATTCTTTATTTAAAACTTTGCAACAGAACCGTCGTTCCAAAGATTCGATGACAAAAATATCCTTCTTCCTTAAAAAATGAAGTTCTTTTTGCAATTATTCTCGTGAGGTCTTCTTTTAACTACATAAAATTGTAACCACTGGTTTTAAGAGTAGTGTATCATCCCAAATCATATAATTAATTGACTGCGATTGTTATAAAACTCACGGTAAGCCATATAACTAGCAATAAATGAAGAAATCGCAGTAACTGAAATCAACATAAACATCACAACAATTTGGTAACGAATCGCTTGAACAGGATCAATTCCCGCAAAAATCAACCCTGACATCATACCTGGTAGGCTGACAAGTCCAACCGTTTTTGTTCGGTCAATAGAAGGAGCCATGCCCGTTTTGACGCTTTCTCTTACAATACTCATGGACGCTTGTTTTTTATTGGCTCCCAATGCCAATTTTTCCAATACCTGTTGGCGTTGGTCCGTAAATTTTGAATTCAAAGACCGATAGGTCACTCCAATCGCAGTCATGGCGTTGCTGGCAATCATGCCTGTAATTGGAACGATTTGGGAAGGGGACCAGTCAATGACTCCTGAAAAAACAAGAATGAGTAAGGACAAGGCTGTTCCTACTCCAATAGCCGTCGTTGAAATTTTAAAAGAGCGGTTGATCCCCTCACTGCGTGTATGGGCGTTATAAGAAGCGTTGAACACAATGAACAAAACCATCGCTAAAGTGAGAAAGTTGTTATCCACTCGTAATACGTAGCTCAATACATATCCAATAAGGAATAATTGAACGACAGCGCGAATTCCCGCAATAAAAATGTCGTTTCCTAATCCCAATTTCTCTTTGTAATCAATCAACAAGGCAACTATCAAGAGGACAGAGGATAAAAGCAAAGAAAGATTACTGATTTCCAAATTGTTTGTCATTTCGATTCCTCCATTTTTCCACCTTTGATAGTAATCAGACGAGAAGCTTGGTCGATTTCTTCCTGGTTGTGAGTGACGGCCAACACCGTAGTTTGTTGGTCTTTCATCATGTCTCGGACTAAATCAAGGACAATCGCTCTGTTTTCTTGGTCCAATGAACTGGTAACTTCATCCAGGAGCAACACTTTCGGTTGATACATCAAATTTCGGACCAATGCAACCCGTTGTTTTTCCCCTCCTGATAGTTCCTTGACCTCTTTCGATAAGTAAGTTTCAGGTATTTGAACTCGTTCTAACAATTTTTTTGCACGTTCCCGATCAAATCCTTCTTCTCTTATGCGGGCAGGAAAAGACAAGTTCTCTTGAACTGTCTCATCGAATAGAGAAGCGTTTTGAAAGAAATAAGAGACTTCTTTTCTATACTCCACAGGATCGATTTTTTGCAGATCCGTACCTCGATAATAAATTTTTCCGGAAGTTGGGGAAAGCAGCGTACCAATTAATTTCAAAAGGGTACTTTTTCCACTTCCAGAAGGACCAGAAAAAACAATCACTTCCCCTTTGTTTACTGTAAAAGAGATATCTTGAAGGATTTGGTTTCCGTTTGCCTGAAAACCAACCTTCTCTAATTGAAACAATGAATCACTCATACCACTTCTCTCCTTTATAAAAAAGCCCTGCACCAGTGGACCATCCATACGGGTGCAGGGCTTTTGTTTCATCCTAGTGTACCTCAGTGTTCGTTTGGATCGTTTTTGGCGTCTTCATGAGTAGGGTGAACCGTTCCTTCAAGGTGATCTGGACCAGCATAAATGGTATACAGTCTGAGCGGCTTATCACCGGTGTTTTCGATGTTGTGCCACATGTCCGCCGGAACAAATACGGCGTCATCATCCATCACTTTTTGTTGAACATGTAAGTTATCTTTAGAAGGCCCCATTTTACACACGCCTTCTCCTTCTTCAATACGGATAAATTGGTCAATGCCTTCGTGCACTTCCAAACCGATGTCATCGCCCGGTTGAATGGACATTACGGTGACTTGCAGTTTACTGCCTGTCCAAATGGTCGTCCGGTAATTATCATTTCCTGTGGTGGCGTCTTCAATATTAATGATATACGGCTTCTTCCCATGATCCTTGTAGTCTATTTCCATCTTCCATTCCTCCTAGTCTTTGTACTGAAACAATGATACCTACTTCTTATTTATAATAATTCTAATTAATGATACCACATCTAAAATTCTATGCAAAAAAATTAGCTTTTTGGAGAGCGATTCTAAACAAAGACCATATAACGCGCAATTACAATTGGTACCCCTTAATCCTCAGCACATAAAGGAAAAAATATGGAATCAAAAAATAACCGATATGTACTCTGGTTATGACTTGGATCAGGGAGAATTTCAGAGACGACACATCATACTTTTTTAGTTTGCACTTGTAAAATAACTAGCGTACATTAAGTTTATGCTCACTATCAAGCGTTGTCAATCCTTTAGACTCTTATCAATTTCGAAAGAAAGTAGCAAGGTTATTGATTGTGACTGTAAAAGTGGGGTGTTCCTATAAGCACATTAAACTATCTTCTCTAATTTATCATGCTATTTAAATTCTGTTTTTTCATGAGAATTTTTGTCCAAAACTTGTTAAAATGATTTTAAAAAATACTTACATACACAATCCCCAAAAAACACTAATGTCATTTCAGTCAAAAAAGATACCGCAGAAAATTTCCACCTGAGATTCAATACGATATTACTCTCTTGACAGCCAGCTTAATTCCTTAGTTGAATAGATTATTAAAGTGCACAAAAAAACAATGCGGCGTTTGTTATATTTTCTGGTATAAGCGACGGTGCTATAAACTTTTTTGCAGATTAAAAATCATATGAATTTAACTCCAGTAATAAGAGTTTAAGTGCCAATGCATGTTTGATTTCTTCGTTGCGTTGGTAAATCAAGAACAAAGTCGGGGTTTGGACGCGTCCAACGCTAAACACGCCTCTCATGCCGTTTTTCTGCATATAAAGCGTGTAAAGACGGGTGAGATTGATTCCTACCAGCCAATCAGCGATTTGTCGGGTTTCTGCTTCTTTGTAAGTGGAATAAAACGCCTGTCCGTCCTTCAGATTTTGAAATCCTTTTTTGATTTCGCTAGTTTCAAGCGAGTTGATCCATAAACGTTTAATGGTTTTCCGGCTATTTCCCGAAAGGTTGATAATCAAGCGGGCGATTGCTTCACCTTCTCGGTCGCTGTCGGTCGCAATCACGATTGTTTCCGCTTCATCTAAATGCTTTTTGACGATCTTGTATACCTGTCAATACGGATTGAACTGTTGTTAATGCTCCGGAAATTCTTCCTTGAATATCTCCTGCAGCTGCACCTAAATATAAAGTTTGGAAATTATTTTGTAGAAAATTCATAGCTCACTCTCCTTTATTTTTCTTCTTCTTTTTGTAAAGCTATTGTTTGTTCTTGCTTTTGTTCTCTAGCCTTGAAATTGTTTATTTGAGTAATCTTTGAGCTCTTCAACTGCTTCAGCTGTCAATCCACTTTTCTGTTCAATCTGATAATTGACTTGTTAGTGATAAGTAGTGATTGTTTGAATTCGATATCCGAAGACAACAACACTCAAAAAAACGTTACAACCTTGTTGAACATCATGATGTTCAACAAGCTATCTTGCTATACAAGGATGTTTTAGAAACGAAAACAATAATTTGACACTAATCCATTTAAGAATGCTGCTTGAGAAATTTTTATCAAATGACACTACTCAAATTCCTAAAATCGATATCACTAAAGCCCTGGCTCTTATAAATCAAATCATAAGAAGCCACGTACCCGACTTCTTATGATTTCCAATTTTTCGCAGACTTTATGACCCCATTATCTATTGACCAGCTGCAAATAGTTAGTCAAAAACTACTTGCTGTTGACTTCAATGTCATGGACTCATTCAACCATTTTTACAAGAAATATTACCCTATCTGCTTGGGAAACTTATCTGACTGCTTAATGGACTTAGGGTACTTTGAAGAATCAAAACTCATATTGGAAAAACTAGCTTTCGTAGCAGACCATGTGGACTCTATCGAATTAAAAATGTGGGCACAATACTTAACAAACGTACTAAATATTTACATGGATGATCAACTTAATGAAAAACAGAATCGATTAAATAAATTAAATCAAATCGTAACAAATTGGCACAATTTATTGCCATCCAGTCATTTGGTAGAAGGTCTACACGGCGCTTTCCAACGTTTATCTGACAGAAACGGTGATCGTCCAAACAACATTCATATTCCACCTGTATACATTTTAAAGCCATAGGAAAAAGCCTAGTATCTATTGCTAGGCTCTTTTGTATACCTCTATTCATTTCCTTCTTCCAGCATTCATAAGACTCAACAGTTGCACTTTTTTTCATTCTCCTACAAATTCCACTAAACAATGACCACTTATAATCATCAAGAATGGCAGTACCTACTCCCCCTAATCCTAAGAAAAACAGTAAAAGTAAAGACAAAAATAGCATCATATTCGTCCATAACGATAAAAGAGTCAACAAAAGAGAAACTAAGCCTACTGTAACAAATGAAAAGAACAGAATACCATAATAAATTTTCAAAAGAACAGCCCATTCTTTGATTCTATTAAGAACAGATAACTCCTCCTCCGTCATTCATCAATCCACCTGCTCTTTCTTCTTCTTGGGATCAATACTCTTTAAAAACCTCTCCTCCAACACCAATAAATGACGATAAACATCATCCATCGACCAGCCTGAAGAAAGACTAAGACAATACAAAAAATCACAAGGCAACGTCTTTACGGTACGGTTTCTTGTTACCCAGCTTGCTACTGTACTCTGCTTATATCCATGCAACTCACAAAATTGTTCTACTGTCATACCTAACCGCGAAATAATAAATACATTGATCGGGTAGGGATATACAAAGGTATTGATACTCATAGTCAGAAAGACCTCCCCCCATATTATTACGTTTGCAATAATAGTACTACTCTTTCTTAAAACCAGCAAGCAAGGCGGAGAAAAAGAAGGAACGTATCATAGATATAATGTAATAGGCAATTTGCACCTTTTAATTTCAACCTGTATCAATCGTGAACAGATCTGTTTGCACGCCGATCTTATTGGGTTCTATCAAGCGTTTCAGTGCTGTCTGGATAAACATGTATTCTCTTCCAAAAGCTTCTGAGATCGCAGCGAAATAAGCCCCCTTGCTTTCTTTTTTTAGCCGGATAACGGAGCGCATCAATCCATGTATCGAAGCTAGTATAATACCCCCATTACGACCAGCACGAACACGAAAATGAATTTTGTTCTCTTCTCTTAACTGCTTCAGTACTTTGTCCAGGGAACGTTTTGGGATCTTTAAACGTTCAGTTAACTCTTTTTTTGTAGAAATAATGTATGGTTGTTCTTCATAGGATTGCTCATTCAAATAGGACAGTAGATCTTCTGCCCATTCATGACTATGTGAATACTTGCGAACAGCTCTTTCTTTCTTGAATTTCCACCAACCCCGTTTTTTGTTGAATAGTTGCTCTTCAGAAAGATTGGCATCGACCCACTCTTGGCATAATAGGACAATTTTTTCTCTGTGCGCTGCTTGATATTTTCCGGAGTAAGCGGAACGAATGATTCTGGTTAATTCTCGATCAGATAAAGGGTTAGCCAAGCGGTCATTGAATTCTAACATCGTCAATTCACATGCTTCTACTTCGTATCCTGACGAAAAGTATGCCAAAGACAAGGTGAATATGACATTATTTCGACCATATACGCCCTTTTCACCTTGTATTTTTTGACTTTTTAGCAACAGCTGGAACCAGGGTTCATCGACTTGACGAAATTCTTGAGTAGATGGTAATACAAAAACGTTCTTGATCTCCGCTTTTTTGTCCGCATCTTCTCTCATTGACCAGTCGATCCATTCTTCGAAACGATAACGATACTGTGGTTCAAAGAATAAAACATTCTCTTCAGAAGGCATTCGTGTGATCCCAAAATGATTGGCATTTACATCAACAGGAAACCGATAATCATTTGAAAATTTGTTTCTTAGATTTTTTGAGATCATTTTGGCCACATTGATCACTTTAAAATTTGATTTCTTCGTCACGTATGCAGGCTTGTCTAGTACATAGAAAGCTTGAAATCCATGCGGTGTACGTAGAATCATTGTCGGCATAAAGCCGATCTCGTGACTGGCCAAGATAATTTCTCCATAGTCAAAGTGTGGATCCAATGTGTCAAAATCAACAAAGAAAGTATTGATTTGACGCAAATTGTCCTCAGAATGACCTTTTGTAAACATTCTGGCTTCATCAGCATACGTTCCATAGCGAAATACATTTGGTGTCCAATGAGTGAATCGATTATTGTTTTCGATCACACCTTCTTCTGAAGTGATCACTAGTCCAATCCCCTCGATCATGTGTTCCTTTGAACGGTACGCAAAAATAGCCCCCTTTCCTGACTGATCACTAAAAGAGACCGGTTTTAGGTGGCTGTTTTTATATTTGAATTTACGGATACCATTTTGTAATACCGTCGAATATACGACATCCAAAGAAGCTGCCATGACTTTATTCCTTCCCAAACTAAAAGAGAACACAAATAATCTTAAAGATTTGTGTTCTCCCAATAGCTTAGAAGTCTTAAATGAATGACAAAATAAGCGTGTATATATTGAGTTGCTCGTCAAAAAATGGTAGAATAAGTCTGTAAGTTCGGATTGTCAGTCCGAAAGACTTATCAAAATTACATAAGTGGTTGTCAGCCACTTACATAACTTCTGAGACGAGCGAGAACACATAGTTGTTGTATGTGATTCAGATGAAAGAGTGACCCAATTCACTTTTTTATCCGTCTCTTTTTTTATTTTTATTTTTTTCAGTTCTATAAATACAAACATAGCATATCTTACTTTTTCCATCTTGTAAACTCTTATTTTTTATAATTTAATATAGTTATTGTCGCACAAACCTATTAATATCAACAATTACCTTAGGCATTAAAACACTTAAGTACTTAAGTGTTTTAATGCTTTTTTTCAGTACTTAAGTACTATGACGTTTTAAAGTTGCATTTAATTGCTGTTAAATCACATTCTAAACATAGCCGAATTAAAAGTACTTAAATACTAAAGTTTCTATTGACTCGTAACTTTCTAGGTGGTATTATTATATTGCATACAAGTATTTTAACACTTTAGTACTTAACTTAAGGAGGTAGGAAAATGAAAAAAAATCGATCGAATTCAGCAGAAATTATTTCGCTAGTTAAACAAATAAAAGATCTCGTTGGTGAAAAAGGTGGTCCCATTGTAATTTCTGTTGCAAATCAAAAAGGTGGCGTTGGAAAAAGTGCTACCGTAGATAATCTAGCTGAACTGTTTGCTAGTTTCGATCTTATAACAGATATCGTAGACATAGACGCACAGTCAAGTATAACTAATCTAAAAACTGATCTTAGAAATATCATCGATGAAAATCTACCAGAAATGACTCAGGTAATGCTAGAGGAAGAAACGTTAGAGAACATTACTTATCAGATTAAGAATAATCTATTTATTTCCCCAACAACCTTGCGTCTATCAGATGCCGAACTTAACCTAGTTAACGCTACATTAAGAGAACTGATTCTGAAGAAGAACATAGAGAGCCTTGAGACAAAATTTGATATTATTTTGATTGATTGCCCTCCTTCAAGAGGACTGCTTACTGTAAATGCTCTTAGTGCATCAGATTACATCTTAATTCCTGTTCAGTCCGAGTACCAAGCTCTAGTAAGTATAGAGTTGCTTTTTTCTACAATCAATAAAGTTAAAAATTCAATTAATCCTAATCTAAAGGAACTTGGCTATGTAGTCACTATGGCAACTAATACAAACCACAGTGACGAAATTATTGAGGAAGTTAAATCTGACGATAAAGCGGAAGTTATTTCTATCATCGATAGAAGCATCGTAGTATCCGACGCTGGCGTTGCTAACATGTCAGCTTACGAATTTGATTCAAATAATAAAGCTGGCATTGCATACTATAATCTTGCAGTGACAGTTCTACAGAAAATAGTATCAGAAGGAGTTGTATAAAATGGCTAAACGTGTATCTATTAAAGACAAAAATATAGCTAAAACAAATGATATCGACACACTATTTCCTACTTCAAAACCACAAACTTCCGATCAAAATGGAACTAAAAAGAAAATTAATATTCTTAGAAAAATTGAAGATATAATTTCATATTACAAAAATTTTAAAGGCGGTAAGCAAGTTTCGATATACTTGCCTGAAGAGATTCATCGAATGGTTAAAATGAAAGCCGCACAAGACGATCGAAATATGAAAGACGTAATGAAAGATTTAATTCTCGATAACTATCTAACTGAGTCAGAAATTAAAGAAGCCTACCGTTCATACGTTGATAAATTAGAAGAAGATAGCAAATAGACATGAGACACTTTAGTACTAAAACATTTTTATTGTTTAGTGCTAAAGTGTCTTTTTCATACCATCATCATAACACGAAATTTTTAGTATTAAAGTACTTAACCATTTAAGTGCTTAACCATTAAAACGTTTTGCTACTGTCTTCTTTCGACGAAGGCAATCGAAACCTCGTAATCTTTATTTTTTTGATTAATTTTAGAGGGACTCCGCAGTTTATTATTGTATTCAGACTCTTTAATATTTAAGGGTTTAAGTACTTTATAACTAAAACACTTAAGACCTTTGGGACTTACGGAGTATATTGTTTTAATTATCCGAACTGTGGACGTCCATCTATTTAAACACTTTGACACTTTGGTATTTTGACACTTAACCATTAAAACCGCAATGATAGAATTTTGATCTGTTCTCTTGACTTAATTAGCGAACATATGTTCTAATACGGTATATAAAATGTATCTTTCTTTTAGAAAAGGTGATTTATCATGGTTATGCAATTTGGCGTAAACCCAAGGTTTGACTATACTAAAGAACCCTCACGAGATATTCTCTGTATCGACTGTAAGTCATTTTATGCATCCGTAGAATGCGTAGAAAGAGGACTAAATCCTTTAAAGGCAAAGTTAGTTGTCATGTCCTATCCTTCGGACGATCCTTCTCAGCGAGGAAGTGGGCTAATCCTGGCATCGAGTCCGGCCGCAAAAAAAGCCTATGGAATTTCTAATGTCAGTCGATCACGAGATCTTCCTTTTCCGTATCCGGAAGACCTCGTGATTGCACCACCGAGGATGGCACTATATATGAGAAAGAATATGGAGATTAACAATATTTACAAGAAGTATGCTGACGAGCAAAATCATTCCGTATACAGCATCGATGAGAGCTTCGTGGACGTCACAGACTCATTAAAGCTGTTCGGTGCAAAGGACGCAAGAGAGCTGGCGAGAATGATTCAAACAGACGTTTATCGACAAACTGGAATCTTCACAACGATCGGGATTGGTGACAATCCGCTCTTGGCCAAGTTCGCACTAGACCTCGAAAGTAAAAAAAATTCAGATATGAAAGCAGAATGGCGTTATGAAGACGTACAGCAAAAGCTTTGGTCTGTAGAAAACATTACAGAGGTGTGGGGTATCGGACGTCGGACAGCAATCAGGCTAAACCGAATGGGCATATTTACTATGCATGACCTGGCACACGCAAATTACTATCAGCTGAAGCAAAATTTTGGTGTCTTAGGTACTCAACTATATGCACACAGCTGGGGCATCGATCGATCATTCTTAGGTCAGAAATACAAAGTAAAATCTAAGTCGATAGGGAACAGTCAGGTCTTAAATCGGGACTATACACGTCGAAAAGAAATAGAAATTGTAATCAAAGAAATGGCCGATCAAGTAGCAACTAGGCTACGCCGTACAGGAGCGAAAGCTGAAGTCATATCTTTGTGGATCGGTTTTTCAATGGGCTATGTTGATCGATCTGGCAGTCGAGGGTTTCATCAGCAAATGAAGGTGCCAGCAACTAATAGCAGCAAACAAATAGCAAACTACTTACTGCAGATATTTGATCGTCATTACAAGTACCAGGATATTCGAAATGTAGGAGTAAACTGTTCAAAGCTCGTTTATTCTAATGCTTTGCAGCTTGATCTCTTTGAAGATCCGGACGAACAAGTAAAAGACTTAAAAATCGATTATGTGGTAGATACGATACGCAAAAAATACGGGTTTAAGTCGATCGTTCATGCAAATAGCATAATGGAAGGTGGACGTGCGATCGCTCGCAGCAGCCTTGTCGGAGGGCATGCAGGTGGTATGTCTGGACTTGAAGGTGCTGAAGGTCATGGTAAAACGTACTAAGAAAACTTTTACGGACTATAATCAATACAGAGATCGACCATTCGGATTGAAGTGGGCAACGGCTTACGCCATGGATGATCTTATGAAAGGTGTCTTAGAAAACGAAGCCTGGGCTACAAAAGAAGTTGTTGGTTTGGATTTAATGAACCGTGAGGAAATCGACGCAATTCTATCGGAATCGTTCCTTTATCACAAGCCTATATCGCTGCAATTAAACACTAAAGACGAATTTGGGCGATTTTTGGATCCTGTCGAAGGACAATTTCTTGGTGAAGCATATGAAGATTATTTTGTACTCAATGAACAAGCGATCAATTGGACAGATGTCCGACATGTATCCATAAAAAAAGAGGAAAAATGGTTTAAAGTTGATTATTTTCAGGACAGAGAGTCTTCTCGCAACAAACAAAAGAAAAAAGCGAGTAAAATAGAAAAAGAGATTGAGCTAATCAAAAATGAGTATTATCAGGACTTTGCAGACGACGATTGAAGATCATTGTCCATCATTTGACTTTGAAATTTCCTTAGAATGGCTCTCTGACACACGTTTTTTAAACAGATCAGAAAAGGAGAGGAAGAATATGTGTGGAAGATATTTTTTTGATTTATCTTCAGATGAACTAAAAAGCTACTATGATCACGTTGTTTTAAATGCTACAGGTAAACATATTCGTGTTGGTTTTAATGAAATTTTTCCAACTAATTATATAGTAACACTAGGACTTAATCAGGATTCAAGGGTAGTACCAGGAATCACTCAGTGGGGGTTCCAAGGATTTAAGCCCGGTCAACTTATGATCAACGCACGTTCAGAAACAGTAGAAGAAAAGAAGACTTTTTATTAAAAAGGTTTAAAGAATTGAAATTCTTATAGAATTAAATTTTTTGTCATGATACTTTTGTTTAAAAGGAGAAAGAGACTTATGCTCTCATACACAATTTATTTTTTTGCAGTTTGGTTTATACCCTTAGCCATAATTATTTATGGAATTTATAAAAAATCAAAGAAGTTTTGGCTTACAGGAATTTGCTTAATTCCAATCTTCCTTATCGTTATGCCGGTAATAGCTATGTTTTTTGGTGGAGATAATATGTAAATTATTTTAGATGAGTCAAAAAAATTGACTCTTCGTAAAATTTTTCATGTTAGTTTTTCCATTCTTGCTATTCTATAGGCTGATTATTTAGCTTATTAACGATAGACTCAATTGGTTTATTGAAACATACCCTACCTAAAAAATAATTAATCGTCAAATGATTTTTGAATATAGGAACAACAAAAAAAAGTTGAAGCTAAATAAATTGGATCAGACGTTCAAAAAGACGGAACAGTTACAGTTAAAGGTTTAGACGGAAAAATGAAAGTTTTACCAAAAACAGGAGAAACAGAAAATATTACTTTATCTATCTTAGGTGGTTTGTTAGTCTTAGGTTCAGGAGTAATTTTGAAAAA
The DNA here is from genome assembly GCF_051711225.1 of Enterococcus sp. DIV2449a. Taxonomy (NCBI): domain Bacteria; kingdom Bacillati; phylum Bacillota; class Bacilli; order Lactobacillales; family Enterococcaceae; genus Enterococcus; species Enterococcus sp. DIV2449a. Next base: position 37,802 of record NZ_JBIOME010000003.1, on the reverse strand, counting down.
AAGTTTAATTGATTAGTTGTAATGTATCTAGCCAATTTAAAATGAATTTAATAGATAACTACCCACAAAATAGTTTGAAAAGTGCTTAGAATGCTTGTATGAGCACGGAGAAATCTAAAATTCAGCTACTTGGCTTCATTTTAAATTCGTGCTATAATGAGTGTGCGAATGTGAAGATTTCGAGCATGTATAGCACAAAAGCCCAAACCTATGTCCGTAGGTTGGGCTTTTTTTGCACTAGTTGCGACGGCTAGCGTTGTGGGTTAGTTAGCAACTTGCTTTTAATCGTCGTCTTTCTCGTCTAACCAATGAGAAACTAGTTCAATGACTAAGCCCACGAAAAGTGGTGCGGCAATCAATGTGAAGATTTGTTGAAACATGTATAGCACCCCCTTTCGGGGCAAGCTGCCATGAATGAGTATATCATAATAAACCGTTTAAAAGGTTTATAATTTGACCTAAAATTTAATAGAATCACTTATCACAAATCACAAGTGATTTGTGATAAGTGATAAGTGATAAGTGATTTGTGATAAGTGATTTTATTATTTGAATGGTTTTTCCCTAGCATTTCTTTTATTGATAATTTAAAATATAAATCAAACTACTATTATGACAATAAAGGGAGAGTCCTATGAAAGAAGATAAAATACATGTTTTAAGTTTATTCATATCCAGTATAGTTTTATTCTTAATAACAATTATTTTTCACGAAATTGCTATCGGTCTGGTTATCGCATTAATTTGTTTTACCATTAGTAATTCTATTGCAAAAAAATATATCAAAAGAAAAAACAATAAAATATAAGCAGCCCGAATTTACTAAAAAAATGTTCGGGTTGCTTATTTTTTATGATAATTGATCTATAACACTCTTACTCATATTTTTTAAATGTTTAAGCTCTAAAAATTCCATAACTTGAAGACATTTATCAATGTGTTGTTGTGCCTCTTTATTATTAAGTAATAATAGCTTTATACCTTCAAAAAATTTAGAAAGTAACCTTTCAAAAATTTGTTCCTCATTAAGCTCAATTTTTTCCATCACCTGTATATAATGAAATACCGAATTAAAATCGTTATTTTGCATAAAATATATAATAACATTAGATAGTAGTCTATATACTTCATCAGTATAGTGATTAAAGTTCCGATAACTTCCTAATCTATCTATTGCTCTTGGAAGAATATTTTTAATGGTTCTGTTGCAAAGTCTGAAACTCAAAAACACTATCTCTGACCAACCGTCAATCTAAGCAGGTATTCCCATTAATATTTTGATTTCAGTAGAAACTGAAAACCGAAGAGTGTTCCATTTCTTCGGTTCTTTTTATATATTCCTCGAATGGTCTCCATCCCCTTAATCGTGGATGAGGCAGTCCGGAGACTTCGATAAAATTTATTCCGTCGCTTAATTGGCCTATGATCTTGTTCTATTAAATTGTTCATATACTTCACAGTTCGGTGCTCTGTTTTGGTGTATAATCCGTTTCTCTGTAACTTTCTAAATGCAGATCCTATAGAGGGTGCTTTATCTGTTACGATGACTCTAGGTTGTCCAAATTGTTTATGGAGTCGCTTTAAGAAAGCATACGCCGCCTGAGTATCTCGTTTCTTTCGTAACCAGATATCCAATGTTAAACCGTCCGCATCAATCGCTCGATAGAGATAATGCCAACGCCCCTTAATTTTGATATAGGTTTCATCCATTTTCCACGAATAGAAGGACTGTTTATTTTTCTTTTTCCAGAGATGATAGAGGATTTTACTGTATTCTTGCACCCACCGATAAATCGTAGTGTGACAAACATTTATTCCACGGTCATAAAGCAATTCCTGAACTTCACGATAGCTTAGATTGTAACGTAGGTAATAACCAACAGCGACAATGATGACGTCTTGTTGGAATTGTTTGCCTTTAAAATGATTCATCTCTCAAGCCTCACTAACCTTTTTTCTTATATTTTACAATAAATACAGGAAATTAAAAAACTTCGCAACAGAACCCGTCAAATTTATTTCGAGCGACTCATCAAAAACACGCCTTCTGAATTTAAGATGATAGGCTAAGCTTCAGCTAGGTTTCATCATTTTTTTGTCCTCAATCTTAAAAGGGTTAGGCTAGGTTTCGTCAAAAAATCTTGCCTTCACTCCAAAGGGGTAGGATAGGCTTCAGGTAAATTTCTTCAAAAAATTTCCAAAGGCATGGGTAGGATTTTTTAAAAATCTACCTTACCAAAATGAAAGGCCTAACGGAGAAGGGCACTTTTTCACAAACTTTTCCTTGTTACAAGTCCCTCCAAAAGCCTATTAAATCAACGTTTAACCTGTAACAAGAACTTGCAAAAAGTGGTGCATTGGTGTAACAACTTGTAACAAGCTTGTTACAAGTTTATAAGTCCCAAAAAGCAAGTAGGAATAAGGGTTTTACCCACTTCCGATTTAACTGTTGATACAAGGTTGATACAACTTGTATCAAGAAAATGATAAAAATGCACCATTTTCCCTTATGCTCTTCCACCACTTTTCAGCAATCACAAAGTATGCCTAGCTTACCTAGTAAAGCCTAGCAAGGTCAAACGGATAAAAAGTATCTTTATATAGGCGAGCCTTCAAAGGTCATGGACGCAAATTAAAGGGGAAATTTGGAAAGGGTCGGCAATATGATTAAGCAGAAAAAGGAAAGTTAGGTAGTCAGCCCTTGCGTCTTTGAATGGGTTAGATTTTAAAAATGGGTAGTAGGGTGCTGGATAATTTTTGAATAGGTTGGTCTTGAGTAAGGGGAGATAGAAAGTAAAACAGGTGGAAGGGTTAGGGGGTAGCGAGTGAATGTTTTTTTGCTGACATTGCATGGAACAGACGAGGCCTATAGTCAGATCTTCCAGCCGCTCTTGAAGTGGCAGCTTCCACTCAAGTGGTATGTTGCCAGCCTCTTTCTTGTGTTTTTGCTGGCATTTCCCACTATCCGTCAAGACGGGGGCCTAGCCCAAGCATTGAGCTCTCGACCAATAGGAAGCTGGCTGCTTTCCTTTGCCACCTACGTCGTTGCGGCTATCCCGGTGGAAGTGGAAGTGGCCTGGCGGGGGTTCGCGCTCCCGCACTTGTAGAAGCGCTATAGCGCCTTTGCCGCGAGCATGATCATCGGTGTCCTCTGGGCAGTCTGGCATGCTCCGCTCCTGTTTAATTTGGACAATGTCATGTCCACGTATCCGCTGCTGCCTTGGTTTGTCGACGCGATGATGGACTCAGTCATTTATGTTTGGCTCTACAATTCCACAAAGGGGAGCGTCTTTCTCTTGGTTCTTTACCATGCCTTGTCTAATACTTTGGGAGGTTTCGCGGGCTGGTCCACTGCTACTGCGAGCATCGTAATCGCCGCCCTCCTGCTCCTTATCTACAAACCGGCCACCATCTCGGCGAATGGCCGAAAGTATAGCCTTTCGGATTAGAAAAACTACTATAAAAGTAATAACTTGATATTCCTCAATTTTTTTCCTCCTTCTTTTCTTATGATAGAACCATCAATTGATGATTAAAAAAAGAAAGAGAAATTGAATATGAGAAAGAACATAATGATGACAACAGGAGCCTTCTTGGCAGCCACAGGGGCACTGTTCCTAAATCCTCTGACGGCCAGCGCCCACTGCGATACGATGGACGGACCAGTGATTGGCGATGCGCAAAAAGCGCTCGCGGAGGAAAACTTTAGCTACATCGCGAAATGGGTATTGCCTGAACAGGAAGAAGACATTGAGGGTATCTTTGCTCAGGTGATGGAAGTGAGAGATGATAGCCCTGAGGCTCAGAAATTAGCCGATCAGTATCTCTTCGAGAATCTGGTCCGTATCCATCGGGAAGGGGAAGGGGCCCCCTACACAGGCGTGAAACCGGAAGGAACCCCCATGGAGGAGGCAATTGTTGCCGCTGATAGGAGCATCGCCACTGGCACCCTCTCTCCTCTTGAAGAGCTTGTCGAACCTGAACTGATGCCGCAATTGGAGGAAGCCTTTGAGGACGTTCTCGCTACTAAGGATTTTGATACAAGCAATGTCGACGCAGGCCGAGAGTATGTCATTAATTATGTGACGTTCACCCATCTAGCGGAAGGGGAGGAGCATGAGGAAGCGGACCTGCACCCTACTGCCCAAACGGACGATTTGCATGAAGTGGAAAATGTGAAAGCCGCAGGGGAACATATTGAGCCAGAAACAGAGGAACCCAAGGCAAGTTGGCTGCCTTGGGGATTAGCCGGAACCTTCTTCGTCACTACCATTGCTGGGTTCCTCAAGAGAAGAGTGTAAGAATTTGAAAGGTAGGCCATCTATTAAAAGAGGAAGCCAGCAGGCAGGATTTTTCCTGCTTTTGTCCGGCCTCCTTTACTTCCTGATTACCCGCTTCCTGTTTTTCTTTATCTCCGTTCCCACACCTTCCATGTATCCTGCCATTCAGCCGGGAGACCGTATTCTCACCACCCACCTCTATGATACGGGGGAAATTACCCGGGGTGATATCTTAGTTTTTCAATCTGAAGAACTAGATGAGGTGCTCGTGAAAAGGGTCATCGGTCTGCCTGGAGATGGGATTGTCATCAAGGAAACAGGGGAAGTCTTTGTCAACGGGGAAAGGTTGGCAGAGGAATATGTGGAGTACCCGGACTCCTTAGCAGGGCAATATCTAGTACCCGAAGACAGTTACTATTTTCTTGGAGACTTCCGTGTTCATTCCTTTGACAGCAGGAAATGGAATCAACCCTATATTCCAGAAGGGGCTATCTTAGGGGAGGCCCAATGGGTGGTGACTCCACTCCCCCGTTTCGGACAGGTAGACGAGGGCATTTAAAGCTAGTAAAAAAGAAAGGACTTTTTCAAGCGTCGGTGAAAATCGTACTTGGGGATAGTCCTTTTTCTGTTGTCCAGCGTAGGAGAGGAAACTGGTGGAAAGGCCACTCCATTGTGCCAGTTTTTCGTTTTTTTTCTCGCAAAACGGGTTGAATGCAAAATAGGTTTCAACTCCTTTCGCTCTCCCTATCCTGCCAAACTGGGCTGATAGCCCGGCTATTGTGCCGCTTTTTCGGTTGTGAGACAGATAAGAAAAAGTCTTTTTCTTGATGACGGTCACTTTTCCAGATAAATCGGCAGTCTATACTGGAGTCACCACTATGCCTTGGAAAGGTATATCCACTCAGATCAAGGGGTTCATTATACCTACCCTGTTTTCCAGGAAAAAGTTCTTTATCGTCTCCATCCCTCTCACTTGGATTCTTTTTAGATAAATCAAATGAAACGGATGAATTACATTAAAATCGCTTAAAGGTATCTTTTTCAATATTCCTTTGTTGAGTTCCTCTTCAACAGCCATCTGATAAATAAAACTGATTCCTAAATCTTTTTCGACCAATTTTTTAGTTGCACCAATGCTCCCAATCGTCATAACTTTCGAAAAGCTGTCTAAGTGGATTCCTTTACTTTTTATAGCTGTCTCGAAAATCAGGCGTGATCCCGATCCTTCTTCACGGACTAGAAGAGGTGTAGAAAATAAGTCGTTAATGCTCTGTTCTTGTTTCCATAAAGAACTTTTTTCTGAACAGACAGCGATAAACGGTTCTTCAGCGATTTTCTGGAATTCAAATACAGATTGATTGAATTCTCCTTCCACAACCGCAAAATCAATTTTCCCATGTTCCATCAATTCGATCAAATGTTGGGTATTGTCTGTTACCATCGAGATATCGTGCACTGGATATTGGTTCAAATACGACTCAATTAGTCCAGGCATCATGTATTCCCCAATCGTCAAGGAAGCCCCAAATGAAAGGGTAGTGTGCTCTACAGTAGAAGTTAGTTGCTCTTCCACCTTAGCGATCTCTCTTTGGAGCAAATAAAGATCTTTTTGCAGCTGCTTTCCCTTAGCCGTTAATGATGATTGTCTCTTTTCATAATGAATCAGTTCAACCCCTAACTCCTGTTGCAAAGACTGAATATGCTGGGTGACAGCCGGTTGGGTAATGTGCAATCTTTTGGCTGTGGTCGTGTAATTCATTTCTTCTGTCAAAGTAAGGAACGTTTGGTACCGGTAATCTAACATCTAATGCCACTCCTCAATAACAATTTCTTATAAATATATAATAAATGATTATTTTACTTTATACAATCTTCGGTATACCATAATACTATAAATATTTGGAGGAGGTTTAACATGCGCGCAAAATTCAAAAGAAGCTATTCTATTTTACCCGGTCTTCTAATCAGTGTTTTGATCTCGTTAATCAGCCAATATCTATCTGCCCTTCTGCCAAATTTAGGAGCAGCACTGATCGCAATTTTTTTAGGAATTTTGTTGGGAAATACTTTTTTAAACAAGCCTTATTTTAAAAGAGGAACTAAATTTTCTGAAAAATCCCTCTTAGAATGGTCGATCGTGTTAAATGGAATAATCTTAGATTTTCAAATCATCAAGCAAGTTGGTTTTACTGGATTTATTTTTGTTATTCTTCAAATGGTTTTGACGATTTTATTCGCTTATTGGATCGGTCGAACTATGAAGTTCAATAAAAAAATGTCTTTGTTGATGGGTGCCGGCAATGCAGTCTGCGGCTCTTCTGCTATTGGTACTGTCTCTCCGATAATTGGTGCCGATAAGAAAGATAAAGCCATGTCCATCACTATAGTTAATGTAACAGGAACCATATTGATGGTCTCACTGCCTATTCTCGCTTCTGTTCTGTACCACAACGAAGTCGTTCAAACATCAGCTTTGATTGGAGGTACGATCCAATCCATAGGACAAGTCGTTGCTTCAGCTAAATTGGTGAGTATGGACGTCACTAATCTGTCTATAGTATTCAAACTTATGAGAGTACTCCTTATCATCGGAGTAGCCTTATCCTTCAGTAAACTAAACACTAAAGAGGAAGAACCGCTATTTTCTAAATCAGCAGTTGATTCCACATCTGCTGATTTGAAAAAAAATACAAACCTATTGACTATTCCCTGGTTTATTGTAGGATTTTTCATTTTATTCTTGCTTAGAAGTTTTCTACCCTTACCTTCTTTCATGATTCACAGTTCCGAAGTCATCAGTAATCAATTTGAGATTACTGCTTTAGCTGCAATTGGTCTTCAGGTCAAGTTCTCTGATATCTTGAAAGAAGGGCCTCGTACCATGTTATATGGCTTACTGATCGGCTGCTTCCAAATTATTCTAGCAATTGGTTTGATTTTTTGGCTGTTCTAGTTTAGGTAACAATAATTCAAAATAAGCAGCGACTGATATCAGCCGCTGCTCTTTCTTTTGAATTCACTTTTTTTACCACCCTATTGATGTGAAACTAAACACTCTCAGCGAATGAAATAACAGAGCTAATTAACATAATAATACAATTGTTTTTCAGGACTGATTACCTTAAAAGATCCGTCAGTACATTTGAGGGAACTGCTTTTCCTAAGTATTCTTATTTTAAAAGTATACTCAATCATTTTTAGGCATAAAAAAACAGAATGAAACTATTCTCTTTTTGATATCAACTAAACCCCATCAAAATATCCAAATAAATTATTTTTTTAATATCTCAATATGTAATTTTACATTCTTCATTGAATCATACATAATAAAACATGAAGCAACAAAATATTTTACACTTCTCGGAACGTCTTTTCTCTATGGTTTTAATTATTTCGTTTGTCAAATTAAGTTGGACAAAATTTCTTCATCCATGTAGCTCAAAAATACTTCCAGCGGTGTCTGATAGTTTAAAGATTTTCTTGGGATATGGTTTCTTTTGGAAGCCACGGAAGAAACGATAAAGTCCATATAATTGTGTAAAAGATAAAAGGCCATGTAACAACCCTTTTACGGTACACCCTAAATAGACAAAAAGAGGCTGGGACAAAAGGTCTCTCAAAAAAATACACTCCCAAAACTATGAACTTTTTTGTTCAGTAGTGGGAGTGTATTTTTCTATATCTTTATAAAAATAAACGAAAGTGGGACTACTTTTTTCGCAAAAGTAGTTTTGTCCCAGCCTCTTTTTTACACTTCTATTCATTGTACTAGAGGTAATTTAAATGTAATATACAAACAAATATTTAATTATAGTCATAACTTAAGAGTATTGACTATGGTTCCGACGTCCAGTAAAATCAAGGGATACAAAGGTGTCATAACTTATGTTCAAAAGTGAGGGTGAAAAAAGATGAAATATGGCTATGCACGGGTGAGTACCCGCCAACAAGATCTAGAAGGACAGCTACGTCAACTCGAAGAGGAACGCTGCGACCGAGTCTACTTCGAGAAAATTACCGGAACAAAAAGTGATCGTCCCGAGTTCCAAAAACTCCTTCAGGAAATTGAGACAGGAGATACGTTGGTTGTGACGAAACTGGATCGCTTCGCTCGCAGCACGCAAGATGCATTGAACACGATCAAGCTCTTATTTGAGAAGGGCGTGCGGATCAACGTGCTGAATCTAGGAATTATTGAAAATACGTCCACCGGAAGATTGATCTTTACGATTTTTAGCGCTTTTGCGGATTTTGAACGCGATTTGATTGTGGAACGTACGCAGGAAGGGAAAGAGCTGGCTAAACAGAAACCTGATTTCAGGGAAGGGCGACCAAAGAAATTTAATCAGCAACAAATCAAACTTGCCATGAATCTATTGAAGAATCATTCCTATAAAGAGGTAGAGAAAATGACCGGGATCAGTAAGAGCACTTTAACGCGTAATAAAAGAAAAACACAGTTGAATACTGAGTTACAAAGTATGCTTTGAGCCAGTTGCGTCAAGTTTTGCGCAAAAAACGTGGTGGTGCCAAGATTTTCGCATCTGTTGTCGTTAGCTTTGGACTGGACGATATTGGAAAAGAACTTCAAATCCTAATTGTCTTCACTCGTACATCATAAAAGCAGCTTTAAGTACTTTAGCAATAAAATATTATAGCTTGAATATTGATGTATCAAGTCTACATAGATTTTTTGTATTCGAAATCTGAGTCAGTAAAGAATGAGAGCATCTTACATACTGTTTAAAATAACCCTCCTAAAGATACTGTAGAAAGTATTTAGGAGGGTTATTTAATTTGAACTACGCCTTATCAGATCATCGTCAAATAAGACTTAGAATAACATCAGATGTAATTTCGAAGATCCTTAATTTAAATAAATTAGAGGAGGATTTATATTGCCGCAAACAAGTTCTAAAATCAATGTCACTGAGTGGTTGTTTGTATGGCGGATATCAAGCATATTAGTCAGCGTTTACATGATATAATCAAGACATGAGTTTCCAAATTATTACGGAGGTCTACATATGGTTAAAAAAATTGATTTTCATATCCACACGGTTTCTAGTCATAAAGATTATGATTTTTCTTATTCTCCAGAGTGGCTAAGGAAATATGTTCGAGCAGCTGAATTAGACGCAATTGCTATTACTAATCACGATTTATTTGATGAAAGTAATTTTAAACAGATCCAGTATGATTTGCCAAATACTAAGGTTTTTCCAGGTATAGAACTGAGTCTTGAAGAGGGACATGTAAATATTATTTTTCCAGAAGAAGATAGTCCTAATCTAGTTCATTTTTCTGAATGGCTATCTACCCAAAATTTAGGACAGAACGGAAAAGTATCTACTGAAGATTTTTGTACTCACATGAGTAATTGGGAAAATGGAATTTATATTTTTGAACTAGGAAAAAGTAACGCCTTATCAGTACCAGAAAAATTGGAATCTATTTGTTCTGTTGGTGGAGTAGCAAATCAATTGAAATTTCAAACTTTTTATAGAATAGAAGATGCTTTAACACCAGTATTATTTAGTGATGCGCACGCTGATGATAATGATCCTGAAGAAAAAAGGAAGAATATAGAAATATTAAAAAATAAAAATACGTACTTACAAATTGACAATTGCTCGTTTCAAGAAATAAAGAATTGTTTAATGGATAAAACAAAAGTTGGCATAAACCTTAGATATTTGAGGGACGTAATTGATATTGAAAATCACACTGTTTCAACTGGATTAAATTTAATTGTTGGTAAACGAGGTACTGGGAAAACCAATTTTTTAGAAACGATAAAAAAATATTATGATTATGAAGATATTTATGAGATAGCTCAATTTGAAACATCAAATGCCAATGATTTTATAAAAAAACAAAGAACAGAACAAGGGAAAAATGCGTTAGATATATGGAAAAAACGGTATGACTCGCAGTTTTCTGCTATTCAAGACTATCTAAAAAATAATGAAGAAGATTTTAACCAATACGTAGAAAAATTTGTTGAAAGTGTGAAGCAATTCGCCAAAGATTCGACTACAAGTAACTCAACTTCCAAATATCAACTTATTAAAGAATCGAATCTTGAAGAAATTTCCACAAAAAACTTAGAAACACACTTGCACAAATTACTTGATTTAATTAATAGTCCAGATTTATGGGAGCTGTTAAGTAATTCAGTTGAAAAAAGGAGAGTTTTTGTTGAGACATATAGTGAAGTAAGGAATTTGTTTGTTCAGAAACAACAGAATAACAAAGTTCGAGAAAAAGTAAATGACATACTAGGTTCTGTAAAAAAAATAGTTCAATCTAAAACTGGGATTACCCCTGTTGTTGATTGTGAGTTTTCGAAGATAATTCAAAAACATCAGATTGAAAAAGAAATTAATAATTTCATGCAAAAAATAGTCTGTAATACTGAACTAAAAAAAGAAAAAATTTATGGATACCAAATTATTGTGAAGCTATCTCCGTTTATAAATGCTACTCAGTTTAGAAAAGATCGTACAAGTGAAGCAGTTCAAGATGATTTAATTGTTCCCTATAAAAGTGGGCAGTATATTACATTTTTAAGGAATTTGAAAAAAAGAAGTTTCTTTAATTCTTCTATTTTAGAAGAATATCTATTGCATTTAGAAGTTAACCTGCTGGATTCAGATGGTGTACCAGCATCTGGGGGACAGGCTGTGGGATTTGCTCTAATGATGAGATTAGAAGAAGCAAAAACAAAACCAATAATTTTAATCGATGAACCCGAAGCGTCACTTGATAATGAATACATTCGGAAGGAATTAAGAGATGCTATAAGGAATTTGTCTGCAAGCAGCACTGTTTTTGTGGTTACACATAATTCAACATTAGGAGCATTACTGGAACCAGATTATCTAATAGTGACTACGAAAGATAAAGAAAAGGGATATCGCGTACTTACCGGTGAATTTTCTTCTCATCTTATCTCTACAAAATCAGATACAACTGAAAGTAGCTATGAAAAATTTGTAGAAGCGATGGAAGCTGGAATAGAAACATATAAAAAGAAAGGAGAAATATATGAAAGTCTTAATAGTTAATTCAGGAAAATCAAAGTTTGTTATAGGTGAGAATAATGTGGAGCCAGAAAACCTTTCTAGAGATGATTTATTAATGATACTAAATAATATTTATGAATCTGAAGAAAACGTGGTGATTCCTAGCATTGAAGAGTTAGATGAGATTAGAAATCCCATTGAAAAAGAGATTGTTCAACAAATTATTCAAAAAATTTCAGATTTTTCAAATAACGTTGAAAATATTCGCCAAGAAGTGCAAGCGCAGTTTCCTGTTATAGAAGATTAAAATTTATATGCTAATAAAAAATAAAGGAGTGAGGAAAATGGTAGGAATAGATAATGATAGTAATTTCGAGTCATATGAATTCGAAAAAACATACGATTTTAGCGTAGAGATTCCAATTGTAGATGAAGATACTGGGGAATATACTAGAGAAATAGAATTGGTAGCTGGACAAATAACATTTTTTGGAGATGCAGACTGGGATTCAACAGAGAAAGAATATGTTTATAATTTTTCTTGGGAAGAGTCTACTAGAACATTTAGTCATTATGGCAATGCACCTGATAAGGAAGATGAGTTTATTAAAGATTTCAAAGAGTATTTATTACAACAAGGAGTTGAGAGGTATAATATTGGATGGTAAATGTTGAAATTAATTATAAAAATTTTTAAATATGTAGGGAGAGATATACTATGACAGAAAGATTCACAGATACTGATTGGTGGTGTGACCGTTGCGGGGCACATCTGAATTCTCAAAATAATTTTGATGACTATAAATATACATGGAAATGTACTGAGTGCGGTTTTAAAAATAGTATTTCAAAAGATAATATATATGAGAGCCATGAGGAATATTACAATACAGGTGATGATGATTCTGGTTTACTAAGATCAATTTTTAAGAAATTGTTTTAGTGCTGAATTACTTACAGATTTTCTGAGAATGCCTTGAAACGTTAATCTTCCGGTAGGTAAAGGAGAGGTAATCACTTTTCTTTTTTTACTTCATTGTTCCATAACTTTATCCAAGGTGATTAATTTGACATAGAACTTGTGATGGGTTTATGGACACGTGTTTCAATTCTTTTAGAGAAAAATCATACCAAAATAGCAGTGTCCAGAAATGAACCATTTTCTGGACACTGCTATTCCTTTTCCAACGCTCGTAAAAGTTTGGATAGGCTATTAGACTTTAAGTTGGGTCATTTTTCTCTATATCTATGATTTATAAGTTATACCAAAAATACATTCCTCATACATAAATGTCAAAATTCTTAATTCGTCTCCAGATTGGTTACTATTACAATACATAGATAGTAGTTCATTAAATTTTGTAAATACAGTTTCAGGAATGGATAACAACCCCAAACCTCGACTGAACATTATCTTGTTAGCAGTTAACAATGCTGTCCGCTTATTGCCGTCCCAAAATATTTGATTTTTCGAAATAAATAGAAACAGCCGCAGGGATTTTTCAGTTTCTGATATATCCTGATTCATTATCTCATCATATTGATTATTTACCTCGTCTTCAGTTAACATTGGAGGAACATATCTTCCTTGAATGGTCGATACTTCTACTCCACCGGTTCGTATTTCACCAGGGAAAAGTGCATCCTCAGCTGCAACGATCCGATTAATCCGCTTACTTGTCTCTAACAGGGGCTCCTGTACGTCGTTTAAAAGCATTTCAAAGCCTCTTTTTAAGTTAACGACAGTCAGGACATCATCTACCGCCACGTTATTGGCCCGATTGTACTTAATAATCTCTTCTGTTTGTAATAGCGTTGTATTCAATCCTTCAAATTTCCCCGCATTATACACCAGTTCCACAATGTTTTTCTTCAATAAATACACCGATTCTTTGCGAGATAAGTGGTATTTATCAGGAAATGTAGGCTGCTTTTCTTCGTTCATTTTCTCACCTCTTGAATTTTTCCTTCTATTATATAGCGCATTATTCTGTCATAGATCCAAACTCTTTACTGCGGTATCTTTGTCTTCCTGAGTGATCCCAATATAGCGTAAAGTCTCCCGTTGTGAAGAATGGTTTAGCAACGACTGAATAATTTCTGTTTTGGTCCCTTGTTTGTACAAAAAATAGCCGAAGGTTTTGCGCATCGAATGGGGACCAATTTCTTTTAACCCAACCGCCGTTCCTGCTTCATGAATGATCCGCCAAAGACTTTGTCGGGTCAAAGGCGTATCTGCTCCTTTGCGACTTGGAAACAAATAATTGCTGAAGTCTTGTACTTGCAGCTGCTCAGGAAATTCTGATTGGACATAATCGAGAATCACTTTTCGTAATTTGTTTGAAATGAAGACCGAATTATGTTTGGCCGTTTTTTGTTCCTTCATGGCCAGACGTTCTTTGACAATCACCCGCCCACGGGAAATTTCTAACACATCACTTAATTTCAACTGCCTTAAATCGGAGATTCGATACGCTGTATTGATCCCGATCGAAAAAAGCACCAAATTTCGTTGCCCATATTTTCCGGAAGCCAAAATTGCCTTCATGGCATCGATCTTTTTTTTGTCGCGAATCGGTTCCACGCTCTTCATTTTTAGTCCCCTCTCAAATGTTACTTAATATGATTATAACAGATAATAAGTCACATTTAAACAAGCTATAGAAAAAAGGCTCTAAAAGAAAAGTGATTTCCTCTTAGAGCCTCTAAGGATTGAGCAATTTTAACGAATGTGACAGAATCCGATTGTGTCACTTTCATTCCAAAGGATTTACACAGAATGTTTAATCTATTAAACTAGCGAAAAGGCATTAAAATTAATTTAAAAATATTGAAAAAATTATACACTTCTTCTTTATACGCCGATTGTAAAATTAAGCTAGACAAACAAAAAAGCCATTTGTGCTACACTCAAAATAGTTCCGACGAAAGAATTATAAGGAGTGAGTACAAATGACCTACACCCATCTTACACAAGACGAGCTTGTATTGATAGAGTCTTATTTCAATACGAATCAACCTGCTTCCAAAGTCGCCATCCTTCTAAAGAGGGCCAAACAAACGATCTATAACGTCTATCGTGCTCTAGAGCAGGGAAAGAACGCTCTAGATTACTACAAACAATACAAGAAAAACAAAGCCCGTTGTGGCAGACGAAGGATTGCTTTACCTGACAATCAAACAAGATACATTCAAAAGAAAGTCACTCAAGGGTGGACGCCGGATGTGATTATCGGTCGTGCCGAACAGCCAATTGACTGTTCTATTCGTACGCTCTATCGAAAGTTCAAACACGGTGACTTCAATGTCTTAGAATTACCAATGAGAGGAAAGCGTAAACCCAATGGCCACCAGGAAAAGCGTGGAAAACAAGCTTTTAGAAGGACTATCCATGAAAGAAACCTACAATACCAAACATTTGAAGACGAGTTTGGTCACCTTGAAGGTGACACCATTGTCGGGGCGAAGCACAAAAGTGCGGTGATTACGCTAGTGGAACGTCTATCTAAAGTCATTATCACTTTAAAACCTGCCGGTAGACAGGCAAATGACATTGAATATACCTTGAACCACTGGTTTCAATCTTTCCCACCGCACCTTTTCAAGACAATCACTTTTGATTGTGGTAAAGAGTTTTCCAATTGGCAGTCCATCTGCAATATAAATGATATCGACATCTTTTTCGCTGATCCGGGGACTCCTTCACAACGTGGATTGAATGAACATTCAAATGGATTGCTTCGTAAAGATGGGCTTCCTAAGTCTATGGACTTCAGAGAAGTCCCTGAATCATTCATTCAGAGTGTCGCTTCTAAAAGAAACCATATTCCCAGAAAATCACTGCACTACAAGACACCATTGGAAGTATTTTTGAGTTATGTACGTCAGGATGATTTGTCTAGCTTAATTTGACATTTGAGACATTAAAAATAGCAGAAAATTTATTTTATTAACAAAAAATTATTTTAGAGACTCTCAACTATCTGATAGTCTTCTTTTTTTAATAGAAGAGTGACCTATAGTTTACCTTGACTAATATATATACGAAACATCCGAGAACTTTATGATATTTCTTCTTGTATGAGCAATTATAGTGACTGATGTAAATTCATAGTCTAGCCACCCATGTATTGTTGCAGATCCCCGTTGTAATTACTAATAACTTTAAACAGTACATAAATCTCAATTTACTTCCAAAATATCGTCAAATCATTTAATAAATATATTATTATCTACATTTGACTATTCATTAACAATAATATAAAAGTAGATAAATTTAGAAATGCCAGTCGTCAATTTTCCTATTCTGAGTTTGAGGATAACTATAATCTAGATAATACTAATATTTACTTGTGTATATTTTTACTTGAACTTTTCTTGGTAATTTCTTCTGCTTGGGTCTTTCTAAAATCTGTATTATCAAATTTACCTGTATTAATTGAATCATTCTTATTAATACCGCCATAACCACTATCAATCATACTGCCCCATCCCTTTAAAGGATCTTTTCCTTGTGAACGAAGGTAAGCATTTTTTTTTCTTAATTTTTCTTTTTTCTTTTCTTTTCTTTGTTTAAAAAAATTTTTCATTCTTCCTATCACGCACGTCACCCAATTTCTATTCAAATTATTTTTACAAATTGCAAGTACAAGTTAGCCACCTAGCGAAATAAAGCATGTTATTGATAAAACTTCGTGCTGTTTGATATTGAGCGTGGTGTGTTAGTCTGAACTGGACAGGCTGGCTCATGCCAGGCTTCCCAGACAGTGGACACACCGCGAGAGGCTCGATGTCAAACAGCTAATAGACTAGCGGTTTCGTCAAGGAAAGCTTGCTTTGGTGTTTGATAGCCTAAGATTTTCCTCGGTAGTTGATTCATCCAATTTTCAATACGTTTAATATGCACACGAGAGACGAGACGCATCGTGCTTCCTTTTGCGATAAAGCGCCGAATCAAACCATTGTGTCTTTCATTGGTTCCACGTTCCCATGAAGAATAGGGGTGCGTAAAATAGACCTCAACGATGCCATCAAGACACGCAGATAGCGTTGAAAACTCAACGCCGTTATCAGAAGTGATCGTTTTAAATATATCCTTAAAGAAATGTCCAGACTGCTCTTGAAGATTCTCGATGGCAGATTGAACCGCCAAGGCATTTTTACCTTCGATTTTTTGAATGATTTCAACCCAACAACAGTGTCGATTTCCCAGTGACCAAACTCTTCTCTGGAAGTTACATGTTCTGGGCGTAGATCAATTGACTTACCTAGAAACGTCTTGTTCTTCCTATTCTTTATTGATTTAGTTTCTCTTCGCACTTTCAAGATAAGATCAATGTTTTGGGTTTCCATAAACCCTTTGTCGATCCAGTTGTATAAGGTCTTTGTGCAGGGAATCATTTTTTCTGGAAACAGGCGCGATACTTTCGCAGCACCAACAACACTATCTGGCGATTGATACAATCTTAAAATTTGATCATCCGCATAGTCAATGAAATCAGTTGATTCGACCCAAAGGTAAGTTCTGCCAGAGTTCAATCGCGCAGTATCATAAGCTGCTTGCCCAGCTTCAGGAGAATATTCAGTCTTGCGATAATCATATTGTTTCGTCCTGTGTATTTGACGTTGTTTGATGACTTCAACAGTCCCGTCTTTGATTTCATTATGGATCGTTTGAGGAGCGCGTCCCAATTCTTTAGCGATTGCTCGATTAGACAATCCCAATTTGTTCTTCAAATAAGCGATCAGTTGCCGTTCATCAAATGATAGGTGTTTTCCTTTACGTGATTTTGTGGTATGTTCAGTATGCGTCATAGTGAAATCTCCTTATTGATTGTGTAGGAACTTCAATAATACACGATTTTTCGCTATGGCGTTTTTTTATTGCTTGAGAGTGGCTAAGTTCATTTTACAATGAGCCATTTTTTTAGAATTATCTATAAATTCAAATATATTTAAAAAGTTCAATATTCCTGATAATCCATACATCAAATCATAATCTGATTTCCTGACCGATTTACTATACAAATTCTGATAACAATCTTTAATTTTTATTTTACACATTTCAAAAAAAATATTCTCAAATTTTTGCTTTATTGAAATGTTTGCTTCAAATTCTGTTGCAAGTAATAAAAAACCTACTATATAAGACATTTGACCTTCAATTATAGATATATGACTTTCATCTATCATAATTTTTTTTGGCGTATCCTTTTGTATTATTTTAACCAAAATTTCTTCAAACATATTAATTTTTTTCAAAATGTTTCTTGTATCATTATTAATTAGTAATAATGATGTAGTTAAATATTCACTCCCAGTTATTTGCTTTTTAAGCAGATAACTATTACAATATCTTATGATATCTTTTTCCACTAAATCGATAATATATTTTTTTTCAGACTGTATATTCAAAATAGTACCTCATTTCAATTTGGAAAGGGATTTTTTATGTATAAAAATTTATTTTCTAAAACTAATTTTTTAATAGCCTTCATAGTTGTTGCTACATCAATTGGATTTTCTTTCTATAGTAATTACCATACGAAACCAGTTGAAAAAGAATTAGCTAATAGAATTTCAAATGTTGATATGACGCTTGATTATTTGATTCAAAATTCTGAAAATGAAGATCTGATTACTAGTTTGATTGATTATGAAACACTCTCAAATCGTCTTTACTCTTATTTTTTTATGGACAACTTTAAAAGCTATAATTTAACGTATGATAAACTGTTAGATACAGAAAAAAAGATAATAATGAATACGAATATAGATTTTCCATTGCCCTTTCTTCAAAACATAGAGGATTTAAATAAAAACAAAATAATAACATCATATCTAGCGGACAATAATATAATTATAAACCCTAATATCAATTACGTACAAGAACAACTTTATTCTTTTGTACCCATTTCAATAATTATCATTTCAGTTGTTTCTATAATAACTAATTCATCTATTTATTTATACGAAAAGAAAAATTACAGTATTTTTATGGTTTTCCCTAAAAATTACATACTATATTTCGGAAGAAAAATAGCCAAATCGCTGTTGAATGTGCTATTTTTATACTTATTATCAATACTTTCTTTCGTAGGATCTAGTATTTTTATTTTTAAAGGACAACTAACAACTATTCCTTTCACTACCTGGTTTGGTAACCAATTTGTGAACTTAAATATATATGAGTATATATATTACGGATTATTTTGCCTATCTCTATTAACATTACTCATATTTTCTCTTTGTGCTTTTATTAACATCAGTTCTTCTTCTCAAACTATCACTACTGTCATAGTTATTTTGATAGGATATTTTCTATATATTTTATCACTTCAAAGAACATTAGTAGGTTCTTACGTCTCTATCTTATTCCCTCTAATAACTCCTCAAGAAA
This sequence comes from Enterococcus sp. DIV2449a, assembly GCF_051711225.1. Lineage (NCBI taxonomy): Bacteria > Bacillati > Bacillota > Bacilli > Lactobacillales > Enterococcaceae > Enterococcus > Enterococcus sp. DIV2449a. Next base: position 19,095 of record NZ_JBIOME010000003.1, on the reverse strand, counting down.
AAAGTTATTTTATTTTTGGTTTGAGTTATATTAATCCGTATATTTCTATATTACTTATAATACTAATAGTATCTATTCTATTAACAATTAGCCAAATAAATTTTAGGAGGTTTTGGCTTGCTTAATATACTTATTTATGAGATTAAAAAATTTTTTTCATCAAGAACTGTACGAATATTTTTCCTTATATCAGTTTGTCTAGGGATTGGATACTCTTTTTTAGATATGGATAGTTCAAATATGGGCACTAAGGAAAGTACCTCATCATTGCTAATATCAAAAACTTTGGATTCTGGAGATATTAATATTTTAAGGGAAAAATTATCAAATAAATCTCAATGGTCAGATTTTTCAAAAATATCATCTATATGGTACCTAGAAAAAGGACAGCAACAAGATGTCCCTCCAAAATATTTTGCTTTCAGAAACTACTTTGGGTTACTTGATGGAATGTACAGCTATTTCTACACTGCATCCTTGTATAGTGGGGCATCTAAAGTTCCTGATAATAAATTAAGTGCTAATATATTAGACGAGAAAAGTGGTTTCCAATCTATTTTCTCATCTACAAAATCAAAATCTTTTCAGATTATATATATTTTGTTCATCCTATCCATATTTAACATATTTATTAATGATAAAAAAAATTATAGTGTTAATTTATTAATTCCAGGTAGCGACGCAAAAATCTTGTTTGCAAAATATATTTGCATCATCTTAACAGGTGTTTCAATGTTTATTAGTTTTTTAACAGCTGTATTTTTATCAAATTCACTTAGATATGGATTTGGTACTTTATCTTTAGACGTACCAATTTTTCAAACTTATATCCAAAAGAACGGGTTTCAAATTATTGAAAATGGTAATTGGTTTATTAATAGGTCTTTAGTGAATACTATATTAATCTCATTATTTTGCATTATTCTTATATTAAATGTCATAGCATTACTTTCAATTTTTTTAAACCAACTATTTCCAGCAAAAAGAATAGTTTTTTTTCCTTCGTTATTATTAGTTATTTTCAGTCTTATCCCTACCGGAAGATATTCTTTAGTATCTGAATACAACAAGTTTGTTCCTTGGAATTATTTGAATGTAGGACAGTTAATTTCTGGAGAACTTAATTACTGGTCAGGAAACCGCAATCTCAACTTAGGAAACTTTATCTTTCTCTACTCCCTTTTAATACTAATTCTGTCCACTTTTATTTTAGTTTTATGGAGGTATAAACATAGTGAAAAACATTATCTCTCTTTCTAATATAAGTAAAAAATTTAAAAACAAAACTATATTTGATAATCTCTCTTTATCTATTCAAGAAAATCAAAAAATTGGTATAGTCGCTCCTAACGGAACTGGAAAATCTTCTTTGCTCCATATAATTTCGGGAATTTCCAAGCCAACAGCTGGATCATTAATTCTTTTTGATAATAAAACTTACAAAAGCTACAAAGATACTCAAATTATAAGGAAATCAATGTGTTGTCTACCTCTTATAGACCATCTTGATGCAAATTTTACTGGTATTGACTATTTAAAATTATACAAAAAATCTTGGAAATCAAAAATTTCAATTGAAGATACAGTGAAAATTTTTTCTTTAGAAAATTTTTACAGTAAAAAAATTAATTCATACTCTTACGGAATGCGGCAAAAATTGTGCTTAGCTCTTGTATATATATCTGATGCTTCTATTTTCATATTAGATGAATATACTAATGGGCTCGATACTGATTACAGAAGAAATATTTCAAAATTATTACAAGAATTAACAAAAAAAACTATAATAACTGTCTCACATTCTTTAGAGGATCTACAATATTTGTGTGATACGGTACTATTTTTAAAAAAAAGAAATGTTTATCGTACTTTTCCTGATGATTTTGATACTAATAACTTATATATTAAAGTAGATGAGCCAATTTATGATGTAGAATTCTATTCGAAATGTGCTAGTCGATATATATATACCATGAATACTAGTACAGTTAGTTATCTTGTCAAAAATAATAAAAGATTCTCTATCGATAATTTAACGTTAGAGGAATGTTACCAGTTTGTTTATGCTGAAGAAAATGAACAATGAAGTATAATATTTTAAAATTTTGTCTTATGCTTAACGAATGTATGTAAAGTGAAGAAAAAATGCACCAGATACCTCTGTAGAGCAAAAGGTTGATATTTCACTGAAATCTTGCTATAATTACTATGTAAAGAGGAGTTGCGCTAACAACTCCCCACAGCACCGTTTAAGACGGTGGCAGTTTTATTAGTTAAGAAATAACCGCATCCTGCTAAAGTTGACGGTTATTTTTTTGCACTCTTTTTTCGTTTCTTCTTGCTTTTACGCTTAGAAGAACGCGTGTTTATAATCGTATCTGCTAGTTTCACACATGCTTCTATTAAACCAATGAAGGCTAACAAAACAGGCGCTATTGCTAACAAAATGCCGATTATATCCACATCTTGCAAAAGGCTACTCCTTTCTTCAGATTTCGATAGTACATTCATAATGCACCACCTCACTTTCAAAAAAAGCGCCACCGTCACAAACTTTACTGTACTCATATTATACCATAACTCACGCTAAAAACCTATATTTATCAAGGCTTTTAGCGTTTTTTTATGTCTAAATCCGAGTGAAATGCTTGTTCCTTCAGTCGCTCCAGCCACCACCACCGCTCCTTCAGAAACCGTGTTGCTGACACAACCCGAAGTGATCGATAGAAAAAAATACCAGGATCAGGCAGAGATCTCTTGTTCTTTTAATACCAGGATAGACAAAGCCTTCGCAAACTGCAGTAAGCCGGATTGAGAATCATCGACGATCACATTTTTCTGATAATGGATCCGATCACTCACGTGATTGATTGATAATCCGTAGACAAAACGCATCAAAAAAATCTTCCGTCTCCGATCGGTGATTTCTGGTTTATATGGATGGCTAATGGCCGTCAGACCCAAAGAAAACAAGTTGTGAAAATAAAGAAACTCTTGTTTGAACTGCTGGTTTTCTTGAACAAAGCTGGAGTGTTTGATTTCTGGTATATCCTGGTCTAAGAGTGAATACGTTGAATGGATCGGCGGCATCCTCGTCAATCCCATCCTTTCTCTGACGAATTTACAATTTAAGTGCAACAACAATAATAAAATAAAAAAAGATCCATAGTTTTCCTATAAAATAGATGTACCAACCAACTATTAGAAGGAGAAAGCTATGAATCCATACACACATCTTACCATGAATGAGCGAGAAACAATATTCCTAATGTATGAACAAGGCGAAACTATCGGGCATATATCCGAGACCCTGGACCGTTCTAAATCGACTATCTCAAGAGAATTACATCGTAATTCAAACAAGGATGGCAGTTATTCACCGTCAACTGCTCATGGAGAGTATAAACGTAGAAAACAACTATGTGGCAGACATCGCACGCTAGATAAAGACTCTATTTTCCAGTTGGTCAAACGACTATTTCTCAACGAACAATGGTCTCCAGAACAAATTTCTGGTCGTTTGAACCTTGAAAATGCCAAAAATAAAATCAGTTATAATACTATCTATCGTGCAATTTATCGTGGCGACTTCGATGAGCCTGGTTTATCAACCGGTAATCGAGGCGCTATCCGTAAATTAAGACACAGAGGTAAAACACGCCATTCTAAAAATCGCGTAGAGAGAAGAGGAAAGATCCCTATCTCCAATACGATTCATGAACGACCAGATAGCGCTAATGAACGAACTGAGATTGGTCATTGGGAAGCAGATACAGTTGCAGGTCAAACTGGTAAAGCGTGCTTAGTAACGCTAGTTGATAGAAAATCTAGGTTATTACTAATCGGTAAATCTGAGAAGAAAGCTTCTAAGCCGGTAGTTGACCAAATGATTAAATTACTACAAGGTATTGATTCTAATTTTTGTAAAACCATTACACCTGACCGTGGTAAAGAATTCAGTCAACACGCCCGATTGACTAAGGAATTAAATAATACGCAAATTTATTTTCCAGATCCTCATGCCCCTTGGCAAAGAGGATCTAATGAGAATACAAATGGACTCCTTAGAGAGTACTCACCGAAAGGTGTTGATTTGACAGATGCAACTGATGAAGAGATACAAGGTTGGGCAACGAAATTAAATACACGTCCCAAAAAATGTTTGAATTGGAAAATACCTTATGAAATCTTTTATAAAACTGTGTTGCACTTAATTTGATAATTTAAGACAAAGAAGTGTATACTTAGTTGGGTAAATAAATTCTATTTACGATAAACATTGACCTTTGGAGGTAATACGAATGAAATACGTTATAGTAGGAACTTCGCATGCTGGTTTTGAAGCTGTGCAAACTCTATTGAAAAAAGACTCAGATGCAGAAATCGTTGTATTTGAAGCTGGATCAACCGCTTCTTTCTTATCATGTGGTATTCAGTCCTATCTAGAAGACATTTCAAAATCTTTGGATGAATTACACTACGCAAATGAAGCATCATATAAAGAACAAGGCGTTGATATCCGCATGAACACAAGTGTGATTGCCATCAACCCAGACACAAAAGAAATTACAACACGCACTACTGACGGTGTGGAAGCTACAGAAAGTTACGACAAACTATTGCTTTCTCCAGGTGGTGTACCAGGTACAATCCCGAATGTAGATGACCAACACGAAAACATCTTCTACTTACGTGGTAGAAACTGGGCAGATAAAGTGAAAAATCGTATGTCTTCAGCTAAAAAAGCTGTAGTTGTTGGTGCTGGTTACATCGGTATCGAAGCAGCAATTGCTTACGCACAAGCTGGCATCGACGTAACAGTTGTCGACTTTGTTGATTCAATCTTACCAACTTACCTTGACAGTGAATTCACTAGTCTTCTAACAAAACATATGGAAGAAAAAGGTATGAAGATTAAAACTGGCGAAGGTGTGAAAGAATTTAAAGTCAACGAAAACAACGAAGTAACTGCTGTTGTCACTGACAAAGGCACTTACGAAGCAGATACAGTTATTATCAGTGTTGGGGTTCGTCCAAACACACAATGGTTGAAAGACACTTTAACCCTTGATGGTCGCGGCTTTGTTGAAGTCAACGAACACATGGAAACTTCAGTTAAAGATGTTTACGCTGCAGGTGATGCAACTGCTATTCCTTTTGCACCTACAAACGACAAAGCTTACATTGCTTTAGCAACTAACGCTCGTCGCCAAGGTGTCATCATGGCTCGTCACGCAAGTGGTGATGCAGACGCTAAAATTGGTCGCGTAAACGGTACATCAGGTCTTGCTGTATTTGACTACAAATTCGCTACTACTGGTATCAAGGATGCTAACGCAAACTCTTACCAAGGAAATGTGAAATCTGTTTACAAAGAAGACTTAATCCGTCCTTCATTTATGCATGACGAAGAAAAAGTTTTAATGAAGCTTCATTACGATGCAGATAACGGTCGTATATTAGGTGCTCAATTAATGTCAACTTATGACATTCTTCAAGCTATTAATGCTGTATCTGTTGCGATTGAAGCTGAATGGACTGTAGACCAATTAGCGCAAGCTGATTTCTTCTTCCAACCAGAATTCAGCCGTCCTTGGAACTTCTTAAATGTCTTAGCGCAAGAAGCTCAAGGTCAACCATACGGCGCAGACACAATGCTTTTCTAATCCAAACGAAAGCCACTTTTTCACTACAGATATATAACATTCTTTATAACAAATAAAAGACAGGCGGTAGACTCTCATTTAATCTACTCGCCTGTCTTTTTCTTCTATTATGTAGCTCACGATATCCGGTTCCAAAGGTCAAACTCTTCCAACACTTCCCAAAATACGCCAATTACTTAGCAGTACTTGTTCGGCTTTTGCTCCAGCGCGCCGAGTCTTAGCGACTTTTGTCACACCTCTAATTTTTACTCTAACCAACCATCAACTGTTTCACGATTGGCTTCAATCCAATTATCTGCTGCTTCTTCTGGTTCTACATCTGTCGCTAATTCTTCCATAACAGAAGACATATCTTCAACTTCCCAGTAGAAGTTATCAATAATCTTATAGGCTTCTGGATTATCTTCCTTTAGCCCTTCTCTTGCGTATGAATGAATTTCCTCGTAGCCACCAAAGACATTTTCTGGATCGTCAAGCATCTTAAGATCATAATCCATGAACATCCAATGCGGCTTCCAACCAACCACAACTATATCCTCTTCATTATTGATAGCCTGATCTAATTCAGCAATCATAGCACCTGTTGAACTCACAGAAACCTCCCAATCGGATAGATTGTCATACTCCTTAACAGCATTTTGGGCACTGTTGGTAACACCTGCCCCTGGTTCAATTGCTGTAATAGTTGAATCATTTTCATCCGTGAGGTCGGTAATCGAATTGATATCTTCCATATATGTTGGAACAGTTAATGCTGAAATAGCACCTTCTAGGTTAGCCCCTAAATCAACCATCGAGTCACCATATTTCTCTGCATAGGCCTGGTGCGTTGTAGGCACCCAACCGCCGACCATAGCATCCAACTGCCCTTCTGCAACCGAACTAAACATGATGGCCGGGTCTACTGTTGTAATTTGTACGTTGAACCCTGCTTCTTTTAGCACCTGTGCCAGGACATTTGTTGAAGCTATTTCAGACTCCCAATTCACAGTTGCTAGAGTCACTGTTTGGCCACCAGAATCAGCACCTACAGTCGTTTTATACGAATCTTCACTGCCAAAGGTAAATAATAGCCCTATAACTGTTGCTACTAATAAACTCATTTTCTTAAACATTTTTACACGTCCCAAAAAATGTTTGAATTGGAAAACACCTTATGAAATCTTTTATAAAACTGTGTTGCACTTAATTTGACAATTTAAGATCAAAAAAGACCTGGGTTTCCAGGTCTTTTTTCGTCTTTGTTTCTCAAAATGGCAAATCATCATCTGGTAAATCGATGGCCGTGCTGCTTTGTGCAAAGGGATTCGTTTCTTGTTTTGGCAGCGGCGGCGGTGTCGGTTTGCTTTTTTCAGCGGTTTCGTTGGATTCATTCGCACGCTGCTCAAACACATCTTTTGATTCCATTAATTGAAACGTCTCTGCCACGACTTCCGTGACGTACACTCGCTGTCCTTGTGGGTTATCGTAAGATCTTGTCTGAATACGTCCAGTCACGCCGAGAAGCGTCCCTTTCTTTGCATAATTGGCAAGGGTTTCGGCTGGTTTGCGCCAAATGACACAATTTATGAAGTCAGCTTCTCTTTGCCCGCTTTGATTGGTAAAATTTCGATTCACGGCCAAAGTGAACGTGGCCACTGCAGAACCGTTCGGTGTAAATTTTAATTCTGGATCTCTCGTTAATCTTCCTACTAATACGACGTTATTGATCATGCTTTATTCCCTGCTTTCTTGGCTTTTTTTGGCGCATTGACAAATGATACAAAAGTGATCTGTCCCGTATCGCTCAACTTGATTTTTGCATGATAGGTCGTCTTGTCTACCTTTTTGATTCCTGAAACTACGGTTTCTTTCCCGACTAACAAATCCTTCAGATTGGTTTTCGTCAATTTTTTCTTCCGGAACTGATCAGATAACGTAAACGTACAGTTGGGATAATTCGAACAACCGTAGAAAGACTTTTTCAACACCACATTTCCGCCACATTTCGGACATTTCCCGATCGTCTGCTTATCAGCTTCTTTTTTGACTTCCGCTTGGTAGGTGTGGAAATTCAACTTCTGTATATCATCTGGCACGTGTTCGATTAAATGAACGATAAACTTCTTGATATTAGTAATAAAGGTCTCTTGATTCCCTTCTTTTTTCCCGATTTTCTTTAAGTACGTTTCCCATTTTGCCGTCATTTCAGCACTCGTCAATAAATGCTGGCTTTCAACTGCCTGGCACAATAATTTTCCTTTTTCGGTAACGATCAATTTATTTTTTTCTACTTTGATATATTCTTTTTGCTTCAGTGTTTCAATAATGCTCGCACGTGTCGCTTCTGTACCGATTCCTTCGACTTCCTGAAGGATCTTGATCGCTTGTTCATCATCTACGGTCTTATTCGCCGTTTTCATAGCTGTGAGCAACGTGCCTTCAGTAAATGGTTTCGGTGGCTGCGTCTCTTTCTGTATGCTTTTTACCTCCGCTTGAATCGCTTCACCGATCATCACAGCTGGTAACGTTTGGCTCTCTTCGTTCTCCTTGTTGGCATCGGATTTAAATAAGATCTTCCACCCCTCGACTTTTGGCACTTTTCCCGTCGCTTTAAAACAGAGAGCTGATACGTTGGTTTCTATGACGGTTTCTTCATAAGTGTAATCTGGTAAAAACATGGCGATCGTTGTTTTCATGACGAGCAGATAGATTTTCTTTTGTAGATCATCTAATTTGTTGAATACCGACTCACTTGCGACTTGCTTCGTTGGAATAATGGCGTAATGCTCTTGCACCTTACTTCCATCGACATATCGCTTTCTTGGCTGGTCTTGTGTCATAGGTTCATCTATCGATAGAAAACGAGCATAATTGTCGTAATTCGCTTTTAAGTATTGAAATTCACTGTTTGTAATAAATGGTGTATCCGTTCTTGGATAGCTCGGTTCTGTTGCAAAGTTTTAAATCTACTATCAAATAAGGTAGAATAATAGAAAAAGATAGCAGGAGGAATGACGATGAATCATTTTAAAGGAAAGCAATTTCAGCAGGATGTGATTATTGTAGCCGTGGGCTACTATCTTCGTTATAACCTTAGCTATCGTGAAGTTCAAGAAATCTTATATGATCGTGGCATTAACGTTTCTCATACGACGATTTATCGTTGGGTGCAAGAATATGGCAAACTACTCTATCAAATTTGGAAAAAGAAAAATAAAAAATCCTTTTATTCATGGAAAATGGATGAAACGTACATCAAAATTAAAGGAAAATGGCATTATTTGTATCGAGCCATCGATGCAGATGGTTTAACCTTGGATATTTGGTTACGTAAAAAACGGGACACACAAGCAGCCTATGCTTTTCTTAAGCGGTTAGTGAAGCAGTTTGATGAACCGAAGGTTGTAGTCACAGATAAAGCCCCCTCTATTACAAGTGCCTTTAAGAAACTAAAAGAATACGGCTTTTATCAAGGGACAGAACATCGTACCATTAAATACCTGAATAATTTGATTGAACAAGACCATCGTCCAGTAAAGAGACGCAATAAATTCTATCGAAGTTTACGCACTGCCTCACCCACGATTAAAGGCATGGAAGCCATTCGAGGATTATATAAGAAAACCCGAAAAGAAGGCACTCTCTTCGGGTTTTCGGTCTGTACTGAAATCAAGGTATTATTGGGAATCCCAGCTTAAATCATAGATACCGTAAGGGATTTTATTCTTTATTTAAAACTTTGCAACAGAACCACATTTTCCGTTTTACCTTGATATTGTGGCAACTGATCCACTACTTCTGAAAATGCTTCAAAGTCCTCTTCGTATTGATCATAGCTTCGGAGCGCTTTATAACTCTTTTCTAGCTTTTGATAAGCACTTACTTGCGCAATCATCGTTTTAAGATCATTGGGATTATCCCATAGGTCGGCTTCGCTTTGTTTATAAAGTGTTGAACATTCGATAAATTCTTTTTTGACTTCTTCATATTCTCTTGGAATCAGTTGATCAAAGTTTTGATTTTCATTTGAGAATAGACGAAACGTGTTTTGCACATTTTCTTCCATGGTGAAGGGTTTTCTAAAAGAGACAATCAACCCAGAATCTTTTCCTGTATAAATACGGTTGGTTCTTGAGAACGCTTGAAGGAGCTTTTGATAGTTCATTTCTCGATCAATATATAAGGTTTGAATCGTTGGAGAATCAAAGCCTGTCAATAAACGATCGACAACAATGACAAAATCTAGCCACTGACCATCCGATTGATATTGCTTTTCCTTACGGGCCAACCGTTTATTAATATTTTGATTGTAGAGTTTCTCATCTTGATAAGGAGAGGCATCAAACTGTTTCGCATACTCTTTCATGATCTCTGCTAATTCATCGTCTTGTTCATTTTTTTCTAATTGATCCGGATTGGTTGAGAAGGTAATAGCTACTCTTGGGAAATCTTTATCAATCAGTTGATGACGTTCATCAAATTGTCGCCCATTCAAGAGTGTCCCATTATCTTTCATTTCCTTTAAAATGCGGTAAATATGTTTGGCTTGAGCAATCGAGTGAGTGGTAAGAATGGCTGACATCGTAGGAAAACCATTCTGTACCTTGAACTTTTTGACCACACTTCTCCGATTAAAGATTTTTTGTAACATGGCCGAGATATGCTCATCTGTTTCATACAGTTCCGTAGGCAATAGTTTTTCTTGTTGGAGGGCTTCATCTGGCAACTTTCCTTTATTGAGTTGGGTGACAATCACCTCTTGATCCTCTTCTGAAACCAGTGAATGATACTCGACTTGAAAGCCTAAAACAGCGCCATCATCCATAGCGTTTTTGGTTGTATAGGAGTGAAGGAGTGGCCCGTACTGCTGGCTCGTTGTTCTAGCAAAAGTTCCATTTTCTTGCTTTTTATTTTCTTCAAAAATAGGCGTCCCCGTTAATCCAAACCAGGTTGAATTGGGTAATATTTTCTTAATTCGCTTCATTTCCTCATCACTAACCGCACGATGAGCCTCATCAACAATAAAAACAATATGTTCTTGCCGTAGCTTCTCAAATTGATTCGAGCCTTTTTCTTCACTCTCTTGTTGGGCGCTTCGCATAGCCGCAGAGAGTTTTTGAATCGTGGTCACTAAAATCGTATTATTATTTTTTGATGATAGGAGGTTTCGAGCCAACTGTTTTTGATTTTTGATCCCAACAATCAAAGTATTGGCTACCGAATTTCCGGTCGTTTGTCCGGTATGGTATTCCGAGGCAAACTTCGTAAACTCATCCTGCGTTTGAGCATCTAAGTCTGTTCTATCAACAACCATGACCGTACGATCGACACCGATCGCATTTTGTGCTAATAATTTCGTTGCGACAAAACTGGTAATGGTCTTTCCTGAACCTGTCGCATGCCAAATAAATCCTCCTTCATGCTGTGCCGCTTTTTGACGAATCTTACGAATAGCATGAATTTGGTAAGGCCTTAAAACCATGAGGAATTTTTGATTTTTTTGATCATCGACGAGAATGGTATATTGGCTAATCAATTCATGGGCATCGGGTATCCGCAAAACTGTACGAGTAAAATCAAACAAATCGGGAACCGTTTGATTGTCTTCAGTCCGCCAATTAAATAAAAACTTCTTCATCCGAGCATAGGCTTCAGCGGTATCTTCACTAGGTCTTGCAAAGTATCGGGTATCGACTTTATTGGAGATTACCATGATTTGAGTAGTTGCGTAAATCCCTTTAAAAAATCCATCTTCTGCATAACGCTGAATTTGATAATAAGCTTGCATAAAACCGTCTTTAGCGGACTCTTTTTTGAGCTCAATATGAATGATTGGGAGCCCATTAATCAGCAAACTCACATCTCCACGATCTACTCTAGAGGAATCTGGGACCACTTGGTGAACCACCTCATAAGAAGAAGTTCCTCCTGAGATATCCTTATTTCTAAAGGCTTCTAAAGTCACTTTTTTCCCATCTTCTCGCTCTAATAAAACTTGAGCCACCCCGTTTTCTCCTCTAAGCCATTGAGAAGCTAAAAAAGGCGTTCCGGTCAAACGTGAAAACTCGACTTTGACTTGCTTAAATTCTTTGTCCGTTAATAGTTGCTCTTCCAATACTGCTAAATTTATTCGGTTCAAATGGCCTCTAAAGTTTTGCCAAAGTGCTTCTTCCGACTTCAAGTCCGGACGATAAGTCCACTGATTTTCTTTCTCACTTAAGATTTGTATGAACTGGTTTTCAATCATTTGTTCCAAATGACTCATTTGATCCCTCTCATTTCCATAGTTGCCACCATTTTTTAGATTCTGTTTTTACAGGCTCTTTTTCTTTTGCCTTGTTTCGTTCTTCTTCTGATAACTTCAATTGAGCTTTCAGTCGTTCAATTTCTTCCTGCGCCTCACCCCTTATCGACGAGCCATCTTTCATATCCTCCCGAGGCATTTTAAGAGCTTTCAATTCATTGATTTCTGATTTATACTCTTCTAGTAATTTTTTATCCTGTAAGGCTAGACGTTGTTGTTGGTCTAAAAGATTTTGCATATTACTTAATTGTTTGAATTGTTCATCCTTAGTGTTTTGTAAATCTTTTATCTGCTCTTTTTGATACTCAATTATATCTAGTATATATTTAATATCTGCATTAATTTCGTTATTATTCCGGAAGTTTTCGGTTTGCGAATTTGGTTTTTGTTCTAGGTTTTCGGTTTGCGATTCTTGGTTTTCGGTCACCCCCTCAAACATTCTCTTTAGAAGTTGATTTTAGGTACTGCCATGACATACATTTTTGTTTCATAACCTTTGGCTTGAAGCATTGTTGCAGTTTGAATGGGAACGTCTGTTGTTCGTCCTGTACCTTCAATCACCAAGTTATACCCTTGATCGCTCAAACGGCTTATGATTGCTTCTGTCATGCGATTAGAATAAGGCGTCACGTGTTTTACTACGTCTTTTTCATAAAGCTTCACTAGTTCATCAAAATTAGGGTGCTGTTGTTTAAAGGTATCATTATCAATGACAATAACATTCCCTTGTGTTTCTTCAAGAATTGCTGATCGCAAACTGGTTTTTCCTGATCCTGGTTGCCCACCAAGTAAAAAAGCGGTTGGCGATTCAACCGCTTTTTTTCCTTGAACCAATTCTTCTAAATTATCATTTAAGCGATTTTCAAATTGTTTGTCAGTAAAATTGACTATATTTACCATATTAAGCCACTTTCTCTTTATTCAAAACTTGTTTTGAATAGCGGTTCATTGACCGCCAATACTCATGAACGGCTTGTAATTCTTCTAAAGAATAATCAAAAAGATTTACACGTTTTGCAAGCTTTAATTGGTTTAATAAATTGACTTCCAATAATTGAGAGTCATTTTTATTTAATTCATGATTCAAAACATAGTTTAATACTCGATTATAAACGCTTGCCGATAATTCGTTAATGATCTCTATTTCAAAAGTTTTTTCATACGTAACTGCCATTTCATTTCCACTCCTTATTAAAGTTTATCAGGTAAATATTTCCGTATATATTCTTCTAAGGCTTGATCCATAACTTCTTTTACGTTTCCGCCATTTTTTGCTGTTTCAATTTTTATAATATGGTGTAAGTCAGCACGAACACGAACCGTCTTATCTCCCATTATATCTTTTTTTGCACTGATTGGTGTATCATTTCGTTTTGCTTTTTGCGCGCCTAAATTTCCCACAATCACTCACTTCTTTCTATTTATTCTTACTCTTATTTTATCATCAACAATCACAAATCACTTGTGATTTGTGATAGGTGATTTGTGATTAATATATAAAAGCCCTGTTTAAAGGGCTTTTATGCTTATTTTGAAAAAGAGATAAAATCAATATATCCCTTTTCTCCGATTTTTACAACGGCATTGTAGGACTTTTTATCTTTCGTTTTGATTCCTTTTACCAGGGTTTCTTTTCCCTCTAGTAATTCTTTTACATTTGTTTTGGTGAGTTTTTTCTTTCTAAAATGTTCAGCTAAAGTAAACTTACATTCAGGATAATTTGAACAACCATAAAACGATTTTTTTAATACAATATTGTTGCCACACTTAGGACATTTTCCTACAATACTTTTTTCTGCTTCTTTTTCTTTCTGTTCCTGGTAATCAGAAAAATTTAGTTTTTCTATATCGTTAGGTACAGCTTCCAGTAAATGAACAATGAATTTTTTGATATTCGTAATAAAGTTCTCTTGATTGCCTTCTCTTTTACCGATTTTTTTTAAATACGTTTCCCATTTAGCCGTCATTTCAGCACTCGTTAAAAGGTGCTGACTTTCAACTGCCTGGCACAATAATTTTCCTTTTTCAGTTACAACAAGCTTATTCTTAATCACTTGGATATATTCTTTTTGTTTTAACGCTTCAATAATACTTGCTCTTGTCGCTTCTGTTCCGATCCCCTCGACTTCTTGTAAAATCTTGATTGCTTCTTCATCATCAACCGTTTTATTAGCGGTTTTCATAGCAGTTAATAATGTACCCTCTGTAAAAGCTTTCGGTGGTTGTGTTTCTTTTTCGGCACTCTTAACGTCAACCTCGGCATGTTCTCCAATGATAACCAAGGGTAACGTTTGAACGTCCTCTTTTTCTTCTTTGGTTTGTTGTTTGAAAAGAATTTTCCAACCTTCTTGTTTTGGTGTCTTTCCGATCGATTGAAACAGCAAATCAGCTACTTTCGTTTGTATCTTGGTTTCTTCATACAAGTAATCAGGTAAAAACATGGCAACGGTCGTTTTAACGACTAAAGCATAAATTTTTCGTTGTAAATCGTCCATTTTCGCTAATGCAGATTCGGTAGGTACTTGTTTTGTTGGGATAATGGCGTGGTGTTCCTGTACCTTACTACCGTCCACATAACGCTTTCTAGGCTCTGTTTGAACCATTTCAAGATCAAGTCCTAAAAAACCGCTATATTTGCCAAAATTCGCTTTTAAATAAGCAAATTCGTTCTCTGTAATAAATGGTGTATCTGTTCTTGGATAACTCAATAATTTTGCTTCATACAGTCCTTGCATAGCTTTTAAAGTTTGGCTCGCTGTCGCTTTATAAAGCTGATTGACTTTTGATTGCAAACTACTTAAAGAAAACAGACTAGGACTATTCGTTTTTTTCTCTTTGGTTTGCACGTCAGCGATTCTGCCCTCTTGATTGCCTATTTTAGCGTGATTTGAAGAAACAAAGGATAAAAGTTCCTCTTGGGTCTTAAATCGCTGTGAAGGGCTGAGATTTCCTTTAAAAGAGCCTTGTTTTACGGTTATATCTGCTTCTATCTCAAAAAAAGGTTCTTTCTTAAAGTTTTCTATTGCTTCCTGGCGTTGATAAATGAGATATAAAGTCGGTGTTTGTACACGTCCTAGTGAAAATGTACCTTGTACGCCTTTTTGTTGTAAATTCAAGGTATATAAAGGGCTTGCGTTCATTCCAATCAACCAATCAGCAATTTGGCGTGTTTGCGCTTCTTGATAAAAGGGATAGTAATTCATTCCTGGTTGCAAATTTTGAAAACCGCTTCGGATCACATCTTTTTCTAAGCTATTGATCCATAGTCTTTTAAATGTTTTATCTTTTGAAAAGGCATTTGCTTTATGGATAATCGACCAGGCGATATTTTCACCTTCTCTGTCGCTATCTGTTGCAACAATAATTGTATTTGCCTTTTTGAGAAGTTCTGCAACAATTTTAAACTGCTTTCCCTTATCTTTTGCAACTTCAAAATCGTATCGATCAGGAAAAATCGGCAAAGATTCAAGTTTCCAGTTCTGCCACTTTTCGTTATAATGACCTGGTTCTGCTAATTCGACTAAATGCCCAAAACCAAAGGTGATAAACGTTTCATCTGTAAATAGTGGGTCTTTGATCTCAAAATAACCGTCTTTTTTGGTGCTTTGTTTTAAAGCACTTGCGTAGGCTAATGCCTGGCTTGGTTTTTCAGCTAAAATAACCGTACTCATTAACTATCCCTCTTTTCATTGTTTTTTCTTTGATCTACTGTCACGTTGTATCTTGATCGATACCTTCTAAACGTTCGGCGATTAATTCCAGTTTGTTCTTCAACTTCTTTATCGGATAAACCGTTCAAAAACAAATCGAAAGCGTGTTGTAAACGTGGATCATTTTCTTTGAATTTAGGTTGTCGCCCTTTGAATTTTCCTTTTTTCTTAGCAATTTCAATTCCTTGGGCTTGGCGTTCTTTAATTCGTTTGCGTTCAGATTCCGCTTGGTACTTATACAATTCAATCACTAAATTATTAATCAGCCGTCTTAAATTTTCATCTTCAATACCATTCATTGAGGGCAAATTTAAGACTTCCAGGGTTGCCCCCTTAATTTGAATTTGATTCATCAATTCTGTTAATTCTTTATTATTTCGTCCTAATCGATCTAATTCAGTAACAACAACTATATCCCCTTCACGAATATAGTTAAGCATAGCTTGTAATTGTGGGCGTTCGACCGATTGACCGCTTAATTTGTCTGAAAAGACCTTAGAAACGCCCTCTAACGCTTTCAGTTGTCTATCTAACTTCTGTTCTTTGCTACTGACACGTGCATAACCAATTTTAGCCATTTTCAACCAACCTCTAAAATTCTCTCGGTTGCAATAACCAATCAGCTATATCTACTTTTTCAATTTCAAATTGCTTATCAGAAATTGTCTTTTCGTAAGCGATAAAATCTTGGGCATATTGTTGCTCATTAAAAATAGCCACCACTTCGTCATTTTCTAAAACTCGATAAATAAATTTTTTCATTTTACTCCTCCTATTATGCTCAACTTAAATGACCTATTCACCAAGTCAATTATACTGCTAAAACCATATTAGGACAAATAAGTATAACCCTAGTGGCCATTTTTGATCCATTATCAATGGCTTTTTAAATTAGGGCCTAGTACTTTTGGAATGGAAATACTTTCCAACACCAAAAATTCTAGACCCGATTATTTTTGTTAAACGAGATTTCTATATATAATGGAATTATAAATTTACTGTTGGAGGTTTTTATGACTGATTTATTTGCAGATGGGACTATCTCTATCCATGGAGCTCAAGAAAATAACTTAAAGGATGTCAGTTTAGATATTCCTAAGCATAAAACGACTGTATTTGCTGGTCTTTCTGGGTCTGGTAAATCCTCTTTAGTTTTTGATACATTAGCCGCTGTTTCCCGACGTGAATTGAATGAAACTTTTCCTAGTTTCACCCAACAATATTTGCCTAAATACGGTCAACCTGAAGTGAACCGAATCGACAACTTACCAGTGGCAATTGTGGTTGAACAGAAGCCTATTGGTCGTAATTCTCGATCTACTCTGGCAACCTACACCGGCATCTATTCCGTCTTACGTTTGATGTTTTCTCGAATTGGACAGCCTTGGGTTGGGTATTCTGAATGGTTTTCCTTTAACCTACCTCAGGGAATGTGTCCAAAATGTCAGGGATTAGGCTTTGTTGACGACATAGATGAACGTCAATTAATTGATCCTAATAAATCACTCAATGAAGGTGCAATGACTTTTGCCGGTTTTCAACCGGGAACTTGGCGTTGGAAGGAATATGGCAACAGTGGATTATTTGATTTAGACAAAAAAATTAAAGACTACACCGATGAAGAATATGATTTATTCATGCACGCTCCGCAACAAAAATTAAAAAATCCACCGGCAAATTGGGGCCGTACGGCATTATATGAAGGACTAGTTCCACGTATGCTTCGCTCTGTTATTCATAGTGCCTCAGGTCGTCATCATGAAGCTGCCTTATCAAAGATTGTCACTCGAAAACCTTGCCCAGTATGTCATGGAACACGTCTGAACAAAAAGGCTCTAACTGGTAAAATTGCTGGCAAAAATATTGCAGAAGTCAGCGATATGGATTTAGTAAGTGTCCTAAAATTTTTGGATAATATCTCGGACCCCAAGGCTAAAACAATGGTGCGTGAACTACATAGTAAAGTTCAAGCTTTGGTCGACATCGGTTTAGGTTATCTTTCCCTTGGCCGTGGAACTGATACTCTATCTGGTGGAGAAGCTCAACGAATTAAAATTGCCAAATATTTGACGAGTTCCCTATCCGATTTAGTTTACGTACTCGATGAACCAAGTGTAGGACTCCATCCTCACGATATTAAATTAATTACCCAATCCTTAAAAAAGCTCAAGGAACATGGCAATACCATTATCCTAGTTGATCACAACCCTGCCATTATTTCGACAGCAGATTATGTCGTGGAAATGGGACCACAAGCCGGCAAAAATGGTGGTCAAGTAACTTTCACTGGTACCTACGACGAACTATTACGGTCAGATACGATTACGGGTAAAATGTTACGAGAAAAAATCACTTTCCCAAAGCCTAGTGAACCTCAATCTTGGCTAAATGTTAATCATGTAACTTCTCATAATTTAAAAGACGTATCTACCAGAATCCCTCAAGGTGTAATGACCGTGATATCTGGACCAGCAGGTTCTGGAAAAAGTACTTTAGTCCAAGCTTTCAAACAACAAGTTTCTGATCAAGACTATATTGATTTGAGTCAGGATTCTGTAGGTTTGAATATTCGTTCTACACCTGCAACTTACTTGAACATTTTAAATCCTCTACGAAAGCTTTTCAGTAAAGCCAACAATGGCGTTTCAACACAACTATTTAGTTATAACGGTAAAGGTGCTTGTCCCCGTTGCAAAGGTAAAGGTGTGATGATCACCGAGATGGCATTCATGGATCCAATCGTTCAAGAATGTGAGTTGTGTCATGGGAAACGTTATAGCCAAGAAGCACTACAATACACTTATCATGGCAAAGATATTTCTGAGGTTCTAAATCTTTCTATCAACGACACTTTAGAGTTTTTCAAAGATGTGCCAGATATCTACAAAAAGGTTAGTCTACTCCACCAAGTTGGACTTGGTTATTTGAATCTTAGCCAGTCGATGACCACTTTATCTGGTGGTGAAGTGCAACGTGTTAAGTTAGCAATGGAATTGAATCATACCGGCCGAATCTATTTCTTAGATGAACCAACAACCGGATTGCACTTACAGGATACTCAACAATTGATCGATTTATTTGAAGGATTGGTTGATAAGGGCAATACATTAATTCTGATTGAACATAATCTGAAATTAATTTCACGAGCCGATTGGTTAGTCGATATGGAGCTAATATCATGATGCAGTCTAATAAGCACCACTTAATTCCGCTTTTGTTTTTTCGGACCCTAACAACCGCAAGCCGTTTAAGATGACGAGGATTGTGGAGCCCTCATGGAATAGTACTGCTAAAGGAAGTCCCAGAACGCCGAACATATTTAAAGTAATCAAGCTGACAATAACAGCGATGGAGAAAATGACATTTTGAATAATGATTTTATTTAATTTCTTGCTTAGCTGATAGCTATAAAACAATTTAGACAAATCATTCT
>NZ_JBIOME010000002.1:0-58795 GCF_051711225.1 Enterococcus sp. DIV2449a | reverse complement strand
CCACAACTCTTTGTCAGATTGTTAATAAGTTTGTTAGCGTACGGCAGGACTGTAACGCTTGATTTTGCAAGGTTACATCGGCATTGAGAACGTGGATCATAGCGTATATTTACTACACAAGGAGTGGTTTTCATGCTTTATGTTGGAATTGACGTTGCTAAGTATAAACACGATCTAGCAGTTATTGATAGTGAGGGAGAAATTTTTATCCGTCACCTGAAAATTGCGAATAATCGTGAAGGTTGTTACTTTCTTATGTAACTTTGTGCCGTAAACCTCTACGGGAAATAGGCATGTTATTCCATCAGTATGGTTTCGATTTTTTTATCAACTTCTATCCTATATCCACTGCTTCTTTAATTTTGGATACGAACTAAAACTATTTTACTCGTTCAATCGTAAGTTTTCATATATTACTGTATAAACTTGATTCTTGTAAAAGTCAATGTAACAAAAATGCACTGTATAAGTTTTTATGTTACCTTCAAATCGAACCAAATAAAGAACGTCCTTTTTTGATACTCCAATAAATTAAGGCTGAGTGTTCGAGTAAAAATCTGTTAAGTTTCTGCAAAAAAAAGAGAAGGTACTTTTTCTCTTTTACGTTTTATCTATTTATATTGTTTCAGACTTTTTACTTTCATTTTTCAGTAAAAATTGCATTAAGTACTGGATTCTTACTATGTGTTGCTAACATATTAGTAGGTAAGAAAGCACTGATTGTGATAATTACAGATAATAGCATAAAAATAAATAAGATTAATATGGAACCTTGCATGCTTAGTCCAGCTATAGGCATATTAGAATCTGGGTAGCCACTATACATAGATCTAATCGTAGAAATTGAATTTAAAGCAGAGGAATAAAAACTCATCATCCAAGTCAAATAAACAGCGTAGTAGAAAATGTATAGCACTAGTATAGCTTTACTCTTCAAGCCTACATCTCTCAGCCTTCTGACTGCTAATGCCAATGAAGGTATAATAAGCCCCAATGAAATTACGATAATTATAAATAGCATAAACCCATTAATTGGTGATTCATAGTACTCTCGATTTCGAGATGAAATAGCTGTTACAATTCCTAAAACAACATAAATAAGCACAATTGCAAGTGTTGCCCACCAGTACCCAGCACGCGTTGATCGTCCTCTAAAGTCAGCCTAGCCTTTAAAAAAGTCGCTAACTGCTTGTGAAAATGAAACTTCTCCTTTTTCTAATATTCTTTTCATAATTACCTCCTTTTATTTTCTCCATTTTATCATAAAAATTAGACAGTTCCGTATTAATTGTGAATTTTTTAACCAAAGTAAAAAATTGTAACTATCCATTAGTAATTGACTAACGAGAAAACAGATATAGTTAATAGATGTATTTCATTTGCCTAGGGTGTCAGATCAGGATCAAATATCGGAACATTTTTTTCAAAATTAAAAAATAGTTTTGGCACAAGTTGCGTATTTTACCTAAAAAGAGAGTTATTATTGCTGATACTCCATATATTGGCCTTCTTTTCCTACATCCACATCCGGCACTGCTAATGATAACGTACCTTCACTGTCATAGAATAAGTAAAGGTTGGCTCCCCTCCAATCTGAAAAAGTTTTTCCCGAATTTGATATCTGTTTATCTAAACTTATTATAGTATTCACGCTTACATCTCTTTTAGGAGTTGATCCGTAGCCATGAACAAAAATTCTTTTTGTCGTAGAATTTTTTATTTCTGTTATCCATAATTGATTAAAGCTGCGATTGATGTGCTGCATGATATGAAAGCGATCGGTGACGATCTCGGCATTTAGAAACACGGTTTTTAGCAGCTGGTTATAGCTGGCGTTCATGTCCATCACAAGATAGTTTATTTTTAAGCGCGCCTTTCTTGGAAAACGCATGAAGTATTGTGTCAGTTTAACTAATCGGCGATCTTCCAGAATGGTGAACAAGCGATTCGTTGTCCCGTCAACACAAATAAAGCTCCTAGCTCCAGAAACGGATTTCATTGATTTAAATTCATCCATACATAAAACGGTCGGCAGGTAGTTTTGATTCGGCTGATAGTCCTTTGTCGCCTCTCTTAAAATTCGAGCAACGGTACTATCGGAAACAAAGTAATTCTTTGCGATCAATTTTCGTGATTAGTTTTCGAATAATTCTACTAATATTGCCTGTTTGAGTTCCTTTGTCAGTTGATGATGCTCATCTACTAAGTCCGTTTTCGCAGAAAACGTTGATCCGCAATCATGGCAAAGAAAACGGCTACCTTTCAATTCTAAAATAGTCAGCCTTTCTTTGAACTTCAACATCTGTGAGTTCTTAATATAAGAGTCATTACGAATGATGCGCACAGAGTTGCATTGTAGGCAATGAGAAAAGCGATTCGTCAAATTTCCTTTGATGATTTGAGCATTCACGCCCTTGTATTTCCTTTCTTCCAACCAATCATCATCGAAGAACAAATTTTTATCTGTTAAACCAAGGAATTCTTTAGTAGTATTATCCTTTGAGAGACTCCTTTGGTAGGGTAGGTTTTAGTCGACTAAATTTTACCAAACGTGAGTCTCTTTTTGATTTGAAGATAAGAAAAAAGTGTTGGTGGAAAATCGACTTCGGTTTTCCACCAACACAAAACATTATAGAAACCGAAAAATCAAATGATTTTCAAGTGCTTCTTGTTTTTTTGCAGAGCGTAACTAACTTATGTCATACGCGTCTTTTAAGTGGTGCTAAACAATCCATCAAATATTGATTTAATAGAACCAACGAGTCCAAAGTTTGAGTATTCGGTAATATCCCAATTAAAAGCAAAAACATTTGAAGTCCTTATTTTAGCTCTTCCTAATCACCTGTTTATTCGTCTTCTCGATTTGAAACATAGAATAAAAAAACTATTCTGTAGATGTTTGTGTATCTTAAAATGGCGCAATAAACTAGTTAGTTGTGCTTTTCTTTAAACTCTGTGACTAATTACTTAGTTGGTGTAGAGTTTATGACTAACATGTATATATTATTATTAAACGAATGACTAGAACGAATAAAGATCAAACTAACGATTTCTCTATCATGAAAAGGGTGCTGTAAAATCATCAAAAGTAATGATATGATATATCAAAATTCTTATTAGAAAAGCCGGATTCAGGTTTTAATTCCATCTGTTAACGAACTCATTCTGTTTTAAGTTCTTCTTTCTTGATTTTTTTATCCTCTACCCTTAGGAAAGGGAAATAGATACCAAAACTAGTTGCAATTAGGAGAACTTGCAGAACAGCACCTTGCCAGCCAGATAATAAGAAACCTGAGATAATGGGGGGTGTCGTCCATGGAAGTTGTAGCCCATTTGTGATTGGAACAATCCCTGTACTCATTGCAAAATATGTGATTAGACACATAACCAGTGGGGTAATAACAAACGGAATAATTAAAATGGGATTCAACACGACAGGTAACCCAAAAATTAGTGGTTCATTAATATTAAAAATAGCTGGGATAAATGATAGTTTTCCCAATGTTTTATACTGAGAAGAACGAGCAAAGAAAATTAGCGCCAATGCTAACCCGATTGTTGCGCTAGAACCTCCTAGTTTCACAAAATTATCATAGAATTGTGTACTAATAATATTTTCAGGTGGTAACCCCTGCGCAACTAATTCAGCATTTTGAATGCCCAATGTACGCCAAATGGGAGTTGTGATTGCACTTGTGATTTGAGCACCGTGGAGCCCAAAGGCCCACAATAAGGCTTCGACAAGCAAGAAGAGCAGGGTAGCGGGTAAAGAATTGCCTAACTTCATTAGCGGCTCTTGCAAAAATTGAGAGATGAACGTCTGTGCGTCAGAATAGCTCGTAAGCAAAAATCCAATACGTATCAGGTTGAAAAAAGCTAGGACAAACAGTCCTGGGATCAAAGCCGCAAAAGACTTTGAAACATTTGGTGGAACAGAATCAGGCATTTTTATTGTCCAGCCTTTTTGACTGATAAAACGGAAAATTTCTACTGATCCAATGGTACTTAAGATGGCAAC
Source organism: Enterococcus sp. DIV2449a (assembly GCF_051711225.1). Taxonomy (NCBI): domain Bacteria; kingdom Bacillati; phylum Bacillota; class Bacilli; order Lactobacillales; family Enterococcaceae; genus Enterococcus; species Enterococcus sp. DIV2449a. The sequence goes on along the minus strand of NZ_JBIOME010000002.1, from coordinate 54,777 downwards.
GAATAAGCCAGCAGCACCAAAATAAGACATAGGTAGAAAATTTCCAGTATCAGTGTTCGTGATAGGTGTCAGAATAAGGAAACTAATAATCGCCACAACCTCAGAGCTTATCACATCGACTTTGTAAAATTTCGCTAGTTCATTTGCTGCCCCCATAATAAATACAAATGACATTAAATTCATTGTCATATCATTGACTTTTCCAAAATAAACTTGCCAATTTTCCCCTAATAGTCCTTGCATAAAATCTCGATAGGCTGGAATTGGAAACTCGTTAATCAATAAAAAGAATGAACCAATAATTAAAAAGGGGGTAATGACCAAAAATCCTGATTTAATTGCGGATAAATAGCGGTTTTGATCCAGTTTTGTTGCAAATGGGATTAATTTTTCTTGAATGGAATCCATAAAATTACTCATTTTTTTCCTCCTTACTCTTCTGTGCCTAGATTTTGTCCGTTAGAAGCAATCACATTTTTGTACCAATAGAAAGAATCCTTTTTATATCGCTTTAAGCTTTTTAAATCAAATTCTGTGCGATCAACATAGATGAATCCATAGCGTTTTTTCATTCCCTCGTGGGTTGAAATCAAATCAATTGCCGACCAAGGACAGTACCCTATTATTTCGCACCCATCTAAAATTGACAGTTTGATTTGCTCAATGTGGTCTTGGTAGTAGCGAATTCGATAATCGTCATGGATTTGATAGTGTGCATCTAGTTCATCATAGGCCCCAATTCCGTTTTCGGTAACAAGCATAGGAAGCCGATAACGGGAGTAGATTTCTCGGAAGGTTGCACGAAAACCAACTGGGTCAATTAACCAACCAAAGGGTGTTTTTGGTAGTTCGGGATTCTTAACTCCCTTAAATAAGCCAGGGATTCCTTCTAGAGATTGTTGATCACCAACGATTGCTTCATTCTCGTAGTCTTCATCCCAACAGGCCATATCGGTACTATAATAATTGAATCCGATATAGTCAGGCTTACCATTTTTCAACGAATTCCAGTCTTCATCATGAATCTTCGGTAAGGCGTTCTTCTCTTTTAGATAGGCCCAAACCAGCGGGTCATACTCGCCTTTCACTGCAACATCCAAATAAAGCCAGTTTCGAATCGCATTAAAGTTTTGCGCAGCGATGACATCCTCTGGTTTACTGCTTTGTGGATAGACTAACGAAATGTTTGGGGCTGGCCCAATTTTACTTTTAGGCAATAACTGGTGACAACATTCCATCGCCTTGGCTTGTGCCACAAGCATATGATGATTTTGTTGATACAATTCTTGTAGCGTGTTTTGACAATCTTCCGGTACATGAAACGTTCCAATAACGGGTCCAACCAGCGTTAACATGTTCTGCTCATTAATTGTCAACCAATACTCCACGCGGTCACCATAAGTTTTAAATAGCAACGTGGCAAATTCGAGAAACCAGTTAACGGATTCGCGGTTAGACCAACCGCCTTTTTCTTGTAGCTTTTGTGGTAGGTCAAAGTGAAACATGGTGACAATTGGCTCAATCTCATACTTTAAACACGTATCAATCACATTGTTATAATATTCAATACCCCTTTGATTTACCTCTCCTATTCCTTCTGGTAAAATTCGAGCCCAGCTAATTGAGAAACGGTAGGCTTTAAATCCCATCTCTGCCATTAATTTAATGTCCTCTTCGTAATGGTGATATTGATCTGAACAAACAGTCAAATCTGACGTACCTTCTGGAATTACTTTGACGTCTTGCCAAGAGGGACCTTTGCCGTCAATTAAGCTAGCTCCTTCTACTTGGTAAGCTGAACTACTTGCACCCCAAAGAAAATTTTTTGGGAAAACATTGTTTTTTTTCGACTGATAAATTGTAAACATTGACTTCTTCCTTTCGTATTGAATTTTTTTTTTACCTAATTTCAGTTGACTGTTTTTTTTCTTTACACCTAGCCTGTCTTATCTTAGACTTAGACTCATAGGAGGGATATCTTTGAAAAAAATGGTATTAGAGCATACAACACGTCCCACGGATATTGCGTTTGTTTCTAGTGGTTATGAAGAATGTACCTCGACTCAATCCGTGGGGCCTATAAAAAAAGACTATGGTATTTTACATTTCGTCACACATGGGAGAGGTCATTATTACCTTGACAATCAACACCATATTGTTGAGGAAGCTCACTGTTTTTTTACACCAGAAAGCACCTCAGTTTTTTATCATGCGGATTCTAGCACCCCCTGGTCCTACTGCTGGATTTGTTTTAAAGGAACTGCTGCAATGGAAATCTTGGATGATTGTGGCTTGACTAAATTTAATCCAATTATGGAAATTAAAAACATGCAAGCCATTCACGAAATTATTATGGAAATGTTGCAGTACTATCAAATAACTCCCGCAAATGAGTGGTTTATCCAAAGCTCATTGCTCCGTATTTTCGCCTTTATTCAATTGGAGAACAAACAAGACTATCTTGACTTAGAGTTGGTGAACATACCATTACTAAATGAAGCGATTGAATATTGTCAGACCACTCAATTATCTGAAGTAACAGTGACGAATATGTGTGAATATTTGCACATCAGTCGAACGTACTTATTTTTACTTTTTAAAGAAAAATTGCATATGTCACCGCAACAGTTTATTACCAGTGCTAAGATAGCAAACTCAAGGGAGCTATTAGCTAAATCAAATTTATCAATTCAAGAAATCGCTTACCTTTGTGGGTACAAAAATCAATTTTCGTTTTCTCGCGCCTTTAAGCGAGAAAACTCCATCACGCCAACGGCTTATCGCCAAATGTATTTGCAACCGGAGAATCTACTGGACCGCTGAGGGTAACCCTCAGCAGTTCAATAAACTTACTCAATGGATAGAAAACTTTGATAGCGTAAAGGGTTGACAACAAAATGGACACCATCTTCTTGGTACCAGTTATACGAAACCATTTCTGAACCTTCCCCCCAAGTATCTGGACAGTCGATCAATTCCCAATCTAGGGGAATCATGTGTTGTGTTTGTTTAGAAGCTAAAAGCATCAAGTCCTGCATCTCCAAAAGCTCTGTGGGAGAGAGGATATTTGGTTTTATAGAAACAAATAGTGGGGTTCCGCTTCTTGCTAACACCTCAGTCCATTGTTTATTAAAGCGCCAGTCAATCTGACCCGTTATCCCGACGCAGTCTGCATCTACATGATAAAATGTATTATGTTGAGGTAGTCGAAATGCCAGAGTATTAACGCCAATCTGTCTCGTGCGTTCCCATTCAAGACCACTTGTGTCATCACCAGTCCGATGAATATGCATTAATCCAGCCCCTAAATGACCCATGGTATTACAACCTAAAATCAACGTATTGCTTGAGTGACATTCTTCAAAAATCAGTCGATAAAAGTTTTTTACAATTTCTGCATTAGTCAAAGTTTTATCGTAAAAATGCCAATTTTCTCTCGTAACCATTGGATTCATTTCAAATCCCCAGCGCCCAAACAAGTCGTAGGTGGAAAAGTCGTGTTTAATTAATTCAAAACCCCACTCACAAATTCTGCGGATGTCTTGCCGTAAATACTCCTCAACAAAGGGGTGGGTTGGATCTAATGTTAAGTCACTTATGCGACACTCATCAGTGAACACGCTATCTTTATTTAGCAAGGGACGAAACCAAATTCCCGTCCGTAATCCTAGAGACTTAATTTTCTGATTCATTTTTTGTAAGTCTAAAAATTTATCGTTGCCCTTTTTCCAAGGGCCTCCGTTATATTCTAAGAGATGATGTTCTTCCTGCCAGCCATCATCTAGAACCATGAAGGCGGGATTTTCGCATTTTTTTGTCAGAGTTGCTAGATACTTAGCATCTTCTAAGACGTCATTCTCTGAGGTATCTCCATATGCATAGTACCAATTGTTGCTACCATAAACTGGCACATCTGGGAGTAACGGCTCCGGACACATCCGTTTGCAAAAGGAGACTGCTGCTGAAAATGAGTCATCACCGTGATAGATTTCGCTGACTACTTGAGCTACCCGTAATTGACGACCTTGCAAATGGACCCCGTTTCCTCCATTACGAAGATCCATGACTAAGGTGACGCCAGCAGGATCAACTTGCCAAAAACACATTGCATTCGGTTGCACCTTCACGCCAACGCCAACTGTTTCTGCGGAGGTCTTGGCAAGAAAGTACCATGGCAGTATTCGATTAGGGCTTATAGGGTTAAACCCCATTGTTCCATAGCTCCGTTCCCACTCATCACCCAAAATTTTACTTTCTTTAGGCAATTTTTTAGGCCATCGTATTTTAATATATTTTAATTTGCTTTCATGGGCTCTTACGTTTATATCTAAATGTTTAGGTTCTTTAGTAAATGACAAGGAAATATCGTCAAAATCCATTTTGTGTCCTTGATAAAAATTTGAATGCAACCCTGTTTCAGTTTCAATCGAAATCCAAGAAGGATCTAATGTTTCTATCGTATTTTCAACCAATTAATAATGCTCCTTTCACGCTATACACGAAGTATAAACGAAGAAATAAAGTAATTCCATGTCCGTTGGTTACAGGTATATTGCTCAATGTTAACTGATTGATTTCTACTGAATCACTAGTGTCCCATAGAATTTTAAAAAAAAAACCAAAATTTGGAGGGTTCGGACATAATCCTAGACTAAAAATGAACTCAAGAAGAATGCACGTATGTTTTCCCGTGAAGAATGTGCAAAAGCAATTCAGTTTTTTTATGTTTTGGATTTGAGTAGAGGGTACATTCGTCCAATTCTTTACTGAGTAGTCGATGTATTTTTAAATGGATTTTTATTTTTTTTAAACGGGGAAAAGCGACGAGAGAACAAATTTTGTAAAAGGCCATCCAAAAATGTAGGTTTTGGGCCAATTAAATCCAAATTAGATGTAGGTTAGTTTAATAACACTTCATTAGGTAGAACTTGATTAGGAACTAAGGTGTGATAGCCTGTGGGCGAGCCGCTATCTTTTAATTTTAGGCTTTTTAAAGGCCGCAGATTGTCAAAATAAGTGCAACACCTTGTCATAAAAGACCTCATAAGGTGTTTTCCAACCCAAACACTTCTTGGGTCGTAGATTTAGTTTAGAAACAAATAGATCCACTGTACTGTCTAATACTTCAGTTAAATCTTGCCCTTTGGGTAGGTATTCTCGCAGTAGTCCATTAGTATTTTCATTTGTTCCCCGTTGCCAAGGACTATAAGGATCCGCAAAAAAACAGTCAATACCGCATGCTTTACTAAATTCATGATAAAGCATAAACTCTTGTCCCCTGTCAGGCGTAATCGTTTTAAGATTTGCTTGTTTGACCCCGGAAAACAAATCAATAATTGTCTTCTTGACCGATTTAGAGTCTTTTTTTGGTGTCTTCTTTGCCAGAAGAAAACGTGATTTCCGATCAACAAGTGTGACCAAACAAGTTTTCCCTTGAGCACCAATCACTGTGTCGGCTTCCCAGTGACCGATTTCACTTCTTTTTTCTGCTGAAATTGGTCGATCGTGAATTCTAGGGGCATCGTTGAATTGTCCTCGTCCATCAAGAGCGCTTTTTTTAGGCTTTCCTTTGCGACGCAGCTTCCTTCTAGCCCCTTTACTATCTTTTGTAAAACCATCATTGAATAATCCACGATAGATAGCGCGATAAATCGTGTTATAGCTAATCGATTCACCGTTATTTTCTAACTTGATTCTCTGAGAAATTTGTTCTGGAGACCATTGGTTTTCTAAAAATAACTTTCTAACACATTCTTTTAATGGAGAGGAATCTAGCAATCGCTTCTTACCACAACGTTTCTTATTTTTCTTGTATGTTTTTTGAGCAACAGATGGTGAATAAGCGCGTTTCTTTGTCGAGTGACGTTTTAACTCACGCATGACAGTTGAAGGGTTTCTTTTGATAAGCCGTCCGATACGGCGATAAGAAAATCCAAATCCGTGGTATAAGAATATCAATTCTCTTTCATGTGTAGTAAGATGTGTGTATGAAGCCATGGCTAAATTCCTCCTAATGATTGTTCGTCAAACACCATTATACAGGAATTTAATTTATGGCTTTTTTTGGTGTTGCACTTAAATTGTACATTCACCAACTGTGATAAAGGAGGGTCTTTTATGTATTTCGATTATCGTTTTGAACCCCGTGGCGATTACTTATGTATCGACTGTAAAAGTTTTTACAGCTCCGTGGAATGCGTAGAAAGAGGCTTAAACCCTTTGACGACCATGCTAGTGGTATTATCTGGATCTGATCGACCAGGTGGACTTGTCTTGGCCGCCTCTCCTGCCGCAAAAAAAGAATTAGGTATTTCCAACGTCACGAGAAAATATGAGCTACCGGATCATAAAGATTTGATATGTGTGCCACCCCGAATGAACTTATATATCGAAACAAACATAAAAATCGTAAATATTATTCGTCGGTATGTTTCTGATGATGACATTCATGTTTATAGTATTGATGAACTCTTTGTACGCTTTGACAAAGTTAAAAACCTCCACGGAAATTGTCGTACTAAACAATTCGCAAAAGCCTTAATGCAAAGGATACTCGAGGAAACGGGAATCTATACCACTGTTGGGATTGGCGATAATATGTTATTGGCCAAACTTGCATTGGACAATGCAGCAAAGAAGAATCCAGATATGATTGCAGAATGGCGTTATGAGGACGTCCCTTCTACAGTTTGGAAAATCAAAAGTCTGACTGATTTTTGGGGCATTGGTCACCGTACGGCAAAAAATCTATGGAAACGTGGAATCACTACGGTCGAAGAACTTGCAAATACCCCCCCTTCCAGACTGAAGGCTTCTATGGGTGTGATTGGGCTTCAGTTGCACGCTCACGCAAATGGGATCGATCGCAGCGAGATTGATAAGAAATATAAAGTCCTAGAAAAGAGTATTTCCAATTCTCAAATTCTTATGAAGGATTATACAGATAAAAAAGAAGTAATGATTATCATACGTGAAATGGCTGATTTGGTCGGATCAAGGCTACGAAAAGAACATGCTCAAACCGAATCAATCGCCCTTTCTATCGGCTACTCTCACGGTGAGTTGTTACCAGGGTTTTCGCGCCAAATGAAGGTGCCAGCAACGTCCAACACAAAACAAATCACTAATTACCTTCTACAGCTGTTTGAGGAACACTACACTAGTTATGCGGTACGGCATGTCGGTGTATCCTGTTCAAAACTCGTTTATCAGACGAGTTTACAGCTGGATCTATTTTCTGATCCAGAAAAAACAATTCAGCAAGAAAAACTCGATTTCCTATGTGATGAAATTAGAAACAGATATGGCTTTAAGGCTTTGATCCATGCTAGTTCGTTGTTGCCTGGGGCGACAGCTGTTAGCCGCAGCACGAAAGTCGGCGGCCATTAGAAAGGAAGATTAAAAATGAGTTATGGTGATTCGTACGATGATCGCGAAATGGTGAAGTGGGCAGGATTCTATCTGTCTGAGCATACAGACTTAATGAACAAGGATGATAAAAAGCGGCTAACCTCCCCTTCCCAGAAACCACAAATGGAACTGGATGAGATCAATAAAATTATGGAGGAAGCAAGACTGAAGGATAAATCAGTCTGTATTCAGATGGAAGCCAGAGACCTAAATGGCAATTACTATCCTGATATCATTGGCAAGATTAAAGGTTTCGACGAATTAGGAATATATATAGAAGAAACAAAAATCGGCTACGATGAGATTCGTAATGTTTGCTTATACAGTCATATAAAGTGGCAATCTAGCAAAGAATTTTAGAACTAATATTATGATTACACAATAAGGAAAGCGAAAGTATACTAGTATACTTTCGCTTTCCTTATATATCTTATATTAGATAAAGTTTATAAAATCCCTATATAATAAGTCTCTCTCTTAAGTAGAAAAGTATACTGGTATACTTTTCTACTTATTAAGCATTTTCAACTGAGTTTCATACATTGCTTTAAATGCTTCTTGCTGTCTTGTTGATAGCCGTGTGTTTACGTAACTATCTATAACTAAGTCTACTATCTCATTAATTGTGGCCTTAGGCATATTTTCTAATTCGCCCAGAAATGGTCTAAGAGTGTTCATTTTCAAATTAACAGAAGGCGATACTTTTTGTGTTAGGGTTGCTGAAAATCTTTTATCTTTTGCAGTCGGATTCGTAATAGATTCTTTCTTTATAGTCTCTGTATTCGTATTATTTATAGGAGTGATAGAAGAGGTTCTACCAAAATCTGTTTTTCCTTTTATTTCGACCTTTTTTGATTGTAAAGAAGATTTGTTATTCTTATTGCTTATTATTGGCTTGAAATTTTCAGACATATTTAATCCTCCAGAGATTCTAATATTTCCTCATGTCGGTCTAACTCATTTAAAACATCGATAAATACCTGATGAGCTTTAATATCCCATCCATCTGGTTTTCCAGTATAAGAATACGAAACACGTATACCTTCAACATCGTAAACCTTTAATCTTTCTTGATACTTAACGATTGTATCCAGAACATTTCCTCCATATAACTCTTTTGCTTGATCAAGTACTTTAGTATCTACTCGTCCGCCGGGTCTTAGCATGCAAGGTATAATCCCTAGCACTTGTAAATCATTATCGTAAGTGTCTGCAAGATATTGCATGTAAGCAATATAGGTTTGAGCACCGTCCAGAGATAATTCTTGAGTTTGTAACACAATGATACAGTAATCAGCTGCAAGCATAGCATTATCACTATAATCAGATATTGTAGGTGGCACGTCTATATAAATAGCGTCATAGACTTCTTTCAATGGTTTCAGTAGCTCTTTCAAGTAGGTAATTTGCTTAATTTCATCATTCGGGAAACGATTCATTAGTATTTTTGTTAGGTTTCTAAAGGTGGTATTGGATGCAATTAAGTCTAAGTTACTCATGATAGGTGTAATTTGAGTACTTAAGTCTCCTTCCTCAAATCCAGTAGTGATACTCTTTGTAATTTCTTCAAGCTCACCTGTTTTAGCTAAAATACTCGTTGCGTTTCCTTGTGGATCTAAGTCAACTACTAATGTTTTTTTGTTATTGATTACAGCACTTTCATATGCAAGCATAGTTACTGATTTAGTTTTTCCTACTCCGCCTTTAAAATTTCCCACGACATATACTTTTCCCATGAATAGACCTCCGATTGATTAATAATATATCATAAGTATACCAGTGTGGAATTTACTTGTAAAGAAAATAATTGCAAAAGTAGATTGGTGTAAAAGTATACCAGTATACTAAAGGTGTTATTAAGTATACTGGTATACTGCGAATTTAAAGGAAATAATATAAAAAAGTTCCTATATAGATTCAGGAAGCACCGATATGTAAATACTTTAATCACAAAACGAAAAAAGTATACCAGTATACTGATACACCGTAATAAGTGTAGAAGTATACTGGTATACCATTAAAAAAGTTCAAAAGTATACTGTTGCAAACCATTGTTAAAAATAGTTCTTTACAAGTTGAAGAATGTTCTGTAGTCTAAAAGAAAAATAAACAGTAAAAAAAGAGACGGAAAAATAAGTGAATTGGACCTCACCTATTTTTCTGAATCACATACAAACCTATGTGTTCTCGCTCGTCTCGGTAGTTATGTAAGTGGCTGGAAACCACTTATGTGATTGGATAATCAGTTCAGACTGGGAATCTGAACTTATAGGATTATATTACCATTTTTTGACGGGCAACTCAATATATACATGCTTATTTGTCATGCATTTTAACGAAATTATGACGTTCTAAGCCATTGAGAGAACACAAATCGAAAGATTATTTGTGTTCTCTTTTTTGTTTGGAAAGGATCAGCAACCATGGCATATGATTTAGATGTTGTATACTCGACTATTTTACAGAACGGGATTCGTAAATTTAAATTTAAAAATAGCCGCCTTAAACCTATCTCTTACACAGATCAGTCGGGGAGAGGGGCGATTTTTGCGTACCGTTCAAAGGAACACATGATCGAGGGGATTGGACTAGTGATTACTTCAGAAGAAGGGGTGATCGAAAACAATAATCGATTCACTCATTGGACACCAAATGTATTTCGCTATGGAACGTATGCTGATGAAGCCAGAATGTTTACAAAAGGTCATTCTGAGGACAATTTGCGTCAAATCAATACTTTCTTTGTTGATTTTGACACATTAGATCCAAACTTTGACTATGGAGAAATTATCTTGGCCAGTCACGAGATCGGCTTTATGCCTACAATGATTCTACGTACACCGCATGGATTTCAAGCTTTCTATGTACTAGACAAGCCTGCATACGTGACGAAAAAATCAAATTTTAAAGTGATCAATGTGGCTAAAATGATCTCAAAAAATCTAAGAAACAAATTTTCAAATGATTATCGGTTTCCTGTTGATGTAAATGCCAATCATTTTGGGATCACACGAATGCCTTCTGAAGAGAATGTTTTATTCTTTGAACCACAATATCGTTATAGTTTCGAAGAATGGATCGACTGGTCAATGAGAGAAGATGCGGATAAAAAAGCGGAGATCAAGAACGTTTTTGTATTACCATCTACTCAAGAATTTCGTCAAGTCGATGAACCCTGGTTCCAGCTGTTGCTAAAAAGTCAAAAAATACAAGGTGAAAAGGGCGTATATGGTCGAAATAATGTCATATTCACCTTGTCTTTGGCATACTTTTCGTCAGGATACGAAGTAGAAGCATGTGAATTGACGATGTTAGAATTCAATGACCGCTTGGCTAACCCTTTATCTGATCGAGAATTAACCAGAATCATTCGTTCCGCTTACTCCGGAAAATATCAAGCAGCGCACAGAGAAAAAATTGTCCTATTATGCCAAGAGTGGGTCGATGCCAATCTTTCTGAAGAGCAACTATTCAATAAAAAACGGGGTTGGTGGAAATTCAAGAAAGAAAGAGCCGTGCGCAAGTATTCACATAGTCATGAATGGGCAGAAGATCTACTATCCTATTTGAATGAGCAATCCTATGAAGAACAACCATACATTCTTTCTACAAAAAAAGAGTTAACTGAAAGTTTAAAGATCCCAAAACGTTCCCTGGACAAAGTACTGAAGCAGTTAAAAGAAGAAAACAAAATTCATTTTCGTGTTCGTGCTGGTCGTAATGGAGGTATTATGCTAGCTTCGATACATGGATTGATGCGCTCCGTTATCCGGCTAAAAAAAGAAAGCCAGGGGGCTTATTTCGCTGCGATCTCAGAAGCTTTTGGAAGAGAATACACGTTTATCCAGACAGCACTGAAACGCTTGATAGAACCCAATAAGATCGGCGTACAAACAGATCTGTTCATGATCGATACGGGTTGAAATTAAAAGGTGCAAATTGCCTATTACATTATATCTATGATACGTTCCTTTTTTCCCCGCCTTGCTTGCTGGTCTTAAGAAAGAGTAGTATTATTATTGCAAACGTAATAATATGGTGGGAGGTTTTTCTGACTATGAGTATCAATACCTTTGTATATCCCTACCCGATCACTGTATTTATTATTTCGCGGTTAGGTCTGACAGTAGAGCAATTTTGTGAATTACATGGCTATAAGCAGAGTACAGTAGCAAGCTGGGTAACAAGAAACCGTACCGTAAAGACGTTGCCTTGTGATTTTTTATATTGTCTTAGTCTTTCTTCAGGCTGGTCGATGGATGATGTTTATCGTCATTTATTGGTATTGGAGGAGAAGTTCTTAAAGAGTATTAATCCAAAAAAAGAAAAAGAACAAATTAATTAGTTCTGTCTATCATTCTTCGTTGTATTTTAGTTTTTTTACGTGTTTGTTAAGTGATATAGGAAATGTAACTTAATAAATGGAATGGCAACCCTTTTTTTAACAAAAATTATAAAGTGTAAAAATCAGGTGCTTGTTATCTAATCCGATTGTCCTTGACAACGAGCCTCCATGGACGTGAATCAACTGTGGCGAAGCTACAAGCAAATGTATCGGCCACTACGCAACGCTACCACATCCATGCTCATTATCAAGGATCCGCTCCGCTAATCTCCGATTTCGAATGCTGATTGGTGTCTCATACTCCCAAAGAACCGTGTAACCGAAGATAATTCCACCAATTGACGTAATCAAATAATGCAGTGACAGAGCAAGTTGGTAAAGATATTCCACTTCGGTTACTTGAAAATGGGAAAAAAGATTATTCTGTGATATTTAAGAACGGACAGGTAACTGATTACAACGAAGTATTTAAAAAAGTTATTGAATAATGATTCTTCGGTTCTGTTGCAAAGTTTTCTGATAAACTGATTTTAAGGTAAAATGAATGGAAAAGATAGCTTGGAGGAATCAAGATGGATCATTTTAAAGGCAAGCAATTTCAGAAAGATGTGATTATTGTCGCCGTAGGCTACTACCTTCGGTATAATCTTAGCTATCGTGACGTCCAAGAAATCCTATATGACCGTGGCATTAACGTTTCTCACACCACCATCTACCGCTGGGTACAGGAATATGGAAAACTACTTTACACTATTTGGAAAAAGAAAAATAAACAATCCTTCTATTCGTGGAAGATGGATGAGACCTATATTAAAATCAAAGGGAAATGGCACTATCTTTATCGAGCAATCGATGCAGATGGTTTAACCTTGGATATTTGGTTACGTAAAAAACGGGACACACAAGCAGCCTATGCTTTTCTTAAGCGGTTAGTGAAGCAGTTTGATGAACCGAAGGTTGTAGTCACAGATAAAGCCCCCTCTATTACAAGTGCCTTTAAGAAACTAAAAGAATACGGCTTTTATCAAGGGACAGAACATCGTACCATTAAATACCTGAATAATTTGATTGAACAAGACCATCGTCCAGTAAAGAGACGCAATAAATTCTATCGAAGTTTACGCACTGCCTCTACCACGATTAAAGGCATGGAAGCCATCCGAGGATTATATAAGAAAACCCGAAAAGAAGGCACTCTCTTCGGGTTTTCGGTCTGTACTGAAATCAAGGTATTATTGGGAATCCCAGCTTAAATCATAGATACCGTAAGGGATTTTATTCTTTATTTAAAACTTTGCAACAGAACCAATTCACGTCTTTTGTTAACGCCAATAATCACTATGAGGCTATTAGGGATATGATTTAAGTTAAATAAGCTATTGGAATTTGGAATTGATTATCATTGTCATATAAGCCTGTTTGGTAATTGATTTAATATGTGTCATGTTATAGTATTGATAGGATGAAGAGAAAAAATTTTCACCCTACAATAAAAAAGGAGGGTTTTGAAATGAGTTTAGATTATTCAGATCGAGGGAAACAACCTGTTGTAGAAAATATTGAGGCGATGACTGTCGAAAATGAAAATTTTCGAACAACTATTTGGACTGGTGAAAAGTTACAAGTGACGGTTATGTCAATTGAACCTGGTGATGATATTGGCTTAGAGATTCATGAAGGAATTGACCAATTTTTGCGTATAGAATCAGGTAGTGGAGTTTGCAAGATGGGACCAAAAGAAGATGATCTTTCATTTGAAAAGCCAGTAAAAGATGATGATGCAATTTTTGTTCCTGCTGATACTTGGCATAATGTGGAAAATACGGGAGACGTTCCTTTGAAACTGTATACTATTTATGCGGGGCCAGATCATGTAAAAGGAACCGTTCACCCTACTCATGAAGATGCTAGAAACGATCCGAATGAAGATTAGAAATTAATAAATGACTAGATAATAAGCAACCCCTACTATTTGCCGGTAATTTTTCGGTAAGTAGTAGGGGATATTTTTTTCTAAAAACCGAATTTGCAAAGTGTGTAAAATTTGCTAACTATTATTCGAAAATGTCCACCATTCATAAACAAAAATTTGTTTCATAAGCGGTTGACAAATGAATGGTCGTTCATATATGGTTGTCTTAACATATGATTCTTGGTTCATATGAATGAATTTAATGGTTGAGGAGATGAAGTTAGGATGGATAATTCTAAAATGAATAATTTCGAACAACATAGTCATACACATAGCTATGTTGGTGAGCATACACACGAACATACGCATGATCATAGCGGTTCTGTTGCAAAGTTTTAAATCTACTATCAAATAAGGTAGAATAATAGAAAAAGATAGCAGGAGGAATGACGATGAATCATTTTAAAGGAAAGCAATTTCAGCAGGATGTGATTATTGTAGCCGTGGGCTACTATCTTCGTTATAACCTTAGCTATCGTGAAGTTCAAGAAATCTTATATGATCGTGGCATTAACGTTTCTCATACGACGATTTATCGTTGGGTGCAAGAATATGGCAAACTACTCTATCAAATTTGGAAAAAGAAAAATAAAAAATCCTTTTATTCATGGAAAATGGATGAAACGTACATCAAAATTAAAGGAAAATGGCATTATTTGTATCGAGCCATCGGTGCAGATGGTTTAACCTTGGATATTTGGTTACGTAAAAAACGGGACACACAAGCAGCCTATGCTTTTCTTAAGCGGTTAGTGAAGCAGTTTGATGAACCGAAGGTTGTAGTCACAGATAAAGCCCCCTCTATTACAAGTGCCTTTAAGAAACTAAAAGAATACGGCTTTTATCAAGGGACAGAACATCGTACCATTAAATACCTGAATAATTTGATTGAACAAGACCATCGTCCAGTAAAGAGACGCAATAAATTCTATCGAAGTTTACGCACTGCCTCTACCACGATTAAAGGCATGGAAGCCATTCGAGGATTATATAAGAAAACCCGAAAAGAAGGCACTCTCTTCGGGTTTTCGGTCTGTACTGAAATCAAGGTATTATTGGGAATCCCAGCTTAAATCATAGATACCGTAAGGGATTTTATTCTTTATTTAAAACTTTGCAACAGAACCTAAGATTTTAATTAATTATTAGGGGGAGAAGGAGAGAGTAGCCCGAAAACTTTTAGTTGGCTTGGACTGAACGAAGTGAGGGAAAGGCTACTAAAACGTCGAGGGGCAGTGAGAGCGAAGCGAACACTTGATCTTTTAAGTTGCTATCATTTATAGGTCAATAGAGTATACTTATTTGTCCTATGAACTATTTAGCAGTATAATAGATTTATTGGCTCTTTGTCAATAAGGACTGATGAGTTGCGTAAAATCAAATCTGGGTCAGAATGAACCACATTCTGGCTCAGATTTTTTGTTATCTTACTTTGATTAATTGATTGATCAAAAAGATTCTAATTCTCATGTTCTCGAATGATTTAAATCCGTAGGATACTCGTTTCATTGTCTTTATGTGGGTATTCTTCGCTTCTATTTTTCCATTGGAATAAGGATAGATCATTGCGTTGGTGATGCCTTCTTCATAGGTCAGAAGGTTTTGAAGCTTCTCCCGAAAGCTGTCATCTAACGTTTTGGGAAGTTCTGTCAATATGCAGAAAAACAAGTCAGGGTCTTTGTCTCGAAAGGCTTCAACTAATTCATGAAAAAAGGGATACGCCTCCTTCAGGGGCGTAGAAAACTCAAGCAATCGATCAATCATCATTGCTTCAGTGAGAAATGGGTATTTTGGTGCTCGGAAACTTTTCCATGTTTTGTATTCATAATGGTTGATGTTCGCACGATTTTTTAGCAAAAAGCGCCAGTTCTTTTTCAGTTTTTCTGCCTGGCTTTTCTGTCCTACTTTACGAAGTTCATTCATTTCACGGATACGCAACTCATTGAACGCTTGATTCATGTGTTTGACAATATGAAACCGATCAATCACTATTTTCGCATTTGGCAGAACACGTTTGGTGAGCTGGAAGTAGGCAGCGTTCATGTCTGTCACCAAGAATTCTACTTCTTCTGGATTGGTACAACCTAAGAAATAGCTTGTTAATCGAGGTAATTTACGCGTAGGCAAAACATCAATTAATTTTCCTGTTTCGCCATCCGCGCAAATAAAGCTCATCTTATCTTCTATGGAAGCATGCGAACGAAATTCGTCAACCATCAATACTCTGGGGAGAATCTTCTTAGATTGCTTTGGCAAATAACTTTTAAACTCTTTCAATGTACGAATAACGGTGGTCAAAGATACCTGACAGCTTTTCGCAATAAAAGATAAAGATACTTTTTCAGTCAGTAAAGAAGCAATTTTATATCTAACATGATCTGCGATTGAATGTCTGGGTTGGACAAAATAACTTTGAGCCGTCCAATGGGTTTGGCAGTTTTTACAGGTATAGTGCTGCTTTTTTAGACGCATAACCAAAGGCATATGATTGTATTGTTCAAAACGGACAATCGTTTCCTTCTTCCCATTTTTCACTATAATTGCTTTCCCGTTTCCATCTACCACAGTAGAGCCACAACTTCTACAAGCACGAGGAGCAGGCGAGAGAACAGCATCGACGACCAACGTCTTTTTCTTCTGAAGGGTCTCGTAAGAGACCTCTGTAATCATCAAATCTTTCTCTGTTATTCTCAACATTTTTTTGATAGAATCATTCATATAGCATATCGTCCTCTCAGTTGTTTATTTTGTGGTGATTTAATCATACTAGAGAACGATATGTTTTTTTATACCTAAAATGAAAATGGGGCTGAAGAATCAATTCTGATTCATCAGTCCCATAAATTATAGAGCCGATTTATTGAATAGGTCATTTAAGTTGAGCATATTAGAGGAGAAAAATCTTGGAGAAATATTTGAAGAACCCGATTACATGGATTGGATTAGTTCTTGTGGTTACGTGGTTTTTAACTAAAAGTAGTGAATTTTTGATTTTTGGTGTGTGTGTCTTGTTGTTAGTATTTGCTAGTCAAAGTGATTAAATAGAATCCATATCCAATTTATTTTTTTCTTAACAAGGGAGGTGTTTTTTAACATGACTAAAGTAGGGTATGCACGAGTAAGTAGCAAAGAACAGAACTTAGATCGGCAATTACAAGCGTTACAGGGCGTTTCTAAAGTCTTTTCAGACAAAATAAGCGGACAGTCCACTGAACGACCACAATTACAAGCTATGCTTGATTATATCCGTGAAGGGGATATTGTTGTTGTTACTGAATTAGATCGATTAGCACGGAATAATAAAGAATTAACAGAATTGATGAATCAAATTCAAATTAAGGGGGCAACCCTGGAAGTCTTAAATTTACCCTCAATGAATGGTATTGAAGATGAAAATTTAAGGCGTTTGATTAATAGCCTTGTCATTGAATTGTACAAGTATCAAGCAGAATCAGAACGAAAAAAAATTAAGGAACGTCAGGCACAAGGAATCGAAATTGCTAAGAAAAAAGGCAAATTCAAAGGTCGGCAACAGAACCTAAAAGCTTTTAGGTTGTCTATATCTTGGAGTAGGATTTTCCCTAACGGTGATGAAAAGCACGCGAATGAGAAAGGACTTCAATTTTATGACAGTGTGTTTGATGAATGTGCGAAGTATGGGATTGAACCAATCGTTACACTGTGTCACTTTGATTTTCCTATGCATTTAGTTAGAAATTTTAATGGTTTTTATAGTAAGGAAACAATTACATTTTTTGAGAGATATGCACGAACAGTTTTTGAGAGATTTAAGAGTAAAGTGAGATATTGGATTACTTTTAATGAAATTAACTTTTCTTTGTTAGAAGATGGAGCTTTAGAAGTTCTAGGAATCAATGATTTGGATCTTAGAAAGTCGAAAGAGGCACGTTTTGAGGCATTGCACAATG
Source organism: Enterococcus sp. DIV2449a (assembly GCF_051711225.1). NCBI lineage: Bacteria > Bacillati > Bacillota > Bacilli > Lactobacillales > Enterococcaceae > Enterococcus > Enterococcus sp. DIV2449a. The sequence goes on along the minus strand of NZ_JBIOME010000002.1, from coordinate 37,121 downwards.
TTTTTATGGCAAGTGCCAAAGTTGTTAGGTTAGGACGTAAAATCAACCCATCCTTTAAAATCGGATGCATGATTGCTCATGTTACCTTGTATCCATTAACAAGTCGACCTGAGGATAACATATTGACTCAGGAGATGGATAGAATGTTTAACGATTTTTGTGCAGATGTTCAAGTAAAAGGAAAGTATCCATATTATGCAAAAAACTATTTTAAGATAAATAATATAAAAATAGAATTATCTGATTATGATGAGAAGGTCTTGGAAGAAGGGGTAGTTGATTTCTATTCTTTTTCATATTACATGAGCAATTGCATCTCCTCCGAGGATGGGCATGAAGTATCGGCGGGTAATCTTTTAGGTGGGATTAAAAATCCATTCTTAGATACTTCTGATTGGGGTTGGCAAATAGACTCAGTGGGCTTAAGATACACAATGCATAAATTGTATGATCGCTATAATATTCCTTTAATGATTGTAGAAAATGGATTGGGGGCAGTAGATAAAGTTACAGAAGATGGTTCAATTAATGATGATTACAGAATTAACTACTTAAAATCTCATTTAATAGAAATGAAGCAAGCGATATATGAGGGTGTGGAAGTCTGGGGCTATATGGTTTGGAGTCCTATAGATATTGTCAGTTCAAGCACAGGGGAGATGAAAAAGAGATATGGGTTGATTTATGTCAATAGAAATGACAACCAGAAAGGAAACTTTGAAAGATACAAGAAAAAATCCTTTTATTGGTATAAAGATGTTATTGGTTCCAATGGGAATAACTTGTAGGAAGCCACTGCTTACTCATGAACTGTAAATGTAGAAAATTTTTAGATTTACAAGTCTCTAATATTTCAATTTAAGAAAAGCTTATTATTAAGATGAGAATTACAAAGGGAATTAATTGGCTAAAATCCTTTAGTCCTCACACTTACGTAAAATTGAGATAGGATAAGAAAAAGCTTAACAGGGAGTGTATATCTTTTTTAATGCTACAAGGTGTAATCAGATATTGTTGAGTATCCATCGGATTACTATCAAAATCGGTTAATTGTATTTCAAAAATATGACAAAATATTTCTATTTGTTTCTATTTGTTTTAAATTCTATTATTTCGAATATTATTTATTCTATTTGCTATGCTTTATATAAATAATATTTATTAAAAGTATAGGAGAACTGTTTGTGAAAAAAAATATTTTTATTTCCAGTATTTTAATGTTGTTTTCTATGTCAGTGGTTTCTGCATATGCGGAGGATCTAGACAATGAGATCGGTAAACAGGAACAGAAAATTGATGTTATAAAGAAAGAAACAAAGACCATAGAGGAGCAAAAGTTAGATACCGATAATTCAATTAAGAAAATTGATGCCGAGATTAAAGAAATACTCGAAAATAAATCAGTTACAGAAAAAAAAGCAAATGAAATTTCTAAAGAAATAACGGAGCTCACTATAAAGATTAACAAAAGAAAAGATTTACTAAGAAATCAAGCTAGAGATATTCAAACTTCTGATTCATCAAATAGTTTAATGGAGACATTACTCAGTTCAGAATCTATTAGTGATGCAATAAATAAAGCAGTTGCCTCTATTACGATTATGAACGCGAGTAATGGTATAGTGGAACAACAGCAGATGGATATAGAAAAAAGTGTTGTACTTGAAAAAGAATTAGAAAAAAAACTAGCTGACATCGAAGATCAATCTTCTGAATTAGATAAGAAACAGAGAAACTTAGTAGATATCAAATTGGGACAAGAATTAGAAATAGCTGAATTATCCTTATCCCTAAATACTGAAGAAGAAAAGAAACAGAAACTCATTGAGGAAAGAGATGAGGCAGAAAAGAAAAAGAAATTAGCTTTAGAGGCTTTGGAAAAGCAACGAAAAATTGAAGAAGAAGCTAAAAGAATGGCTGATTTGGAAGTATCTAAGAAACAAGAGACAAGTAATAATAATTCAGCAGAGAATGCGGAATTGGTTGATGAAAAACCAATAAAAGAGAATCCAAGCGAGACAAGTAAATCTGAAGAAAATGTTGTATCGGATGAAGAAAAAAGCAACGTAGATTTGTCTTCCAAAGAAAAAGATGTTCCATCAACCGAGGAGTCTAGTTCGTCAAATAATGGTTGGACTAGGCCTCTAGATTCTATTAATATTTCAAGCCGATTTGGGTTTCGCTCAGATCCTACAGGATATTCTGGAAATCAGCATGACGGTTTAGATTTTACCGGATCTACTGGAACTCCGATTTATTCAATTAATTCCGGAGAAGTTGTTGCGGCAGGTTATGGACCGTCTACTGGAAATCATGTGATTATAAAACACTCTAACGGTATGTATAGTTATTATATGCATATGAGTACACCACCGGCGGTATCAGTAGGCCAGTCAGTCTCTTCAAGAGAATACTTAGGAGGGATGGGAACGACGGGTAATTCTACTGGAGTTCACCTTCACTTGGGCATGTCTACAGGATTGTGGTCCGGTTTTGTGGACCCAGCGACTTATATAGGCTTATAGAATTGCAAATTTTTTTGTTTTAGAAAAATCTAGTGTTTAAGGCAGTATGCTTTATTACGCTAGATTTTTCATTTGATTTATACACCTTTTTTTAAACTATTCGAAGTAATAGAATTAACTTTTAATACGTTAAAGAAAAGTATAAAGAATATAAATTAGATAATTATTTCAATATTTTTCAAAATAGTTTAATCTCATTTATAGAATGTGGTTTAGATATCGACGTAAATTTAGGTAAAAATTGGTGCTATATGTTCAAAAGTAATCGATCGAAGCTAATTACACAGAAGAAAAACCGTATTTTTTTAAAAAACATATGAATGATTTGACATATGTTTGGTTGGTCATTTATAATATTATTACATTAACTAAAGGATGAGTAAGATGTCAAAAGAAAGAAAAAAAGAAATACGGAGAAAATTGATTAAGCTTTTAAATGAAAATCCTAACTGGTTAGATAGTGATCATACAGAACTAAAAAAAGAAATTCAGTTGTTGGGACAGTTTCTAGGATATAGCTCCAAAAACAAAAAAATTGGAGACTTAACTTTAGAAAAATATTTAAAATTACTTAGCTTAGGTTTCAATAACCAAGAAATAAAAGGAATCTATCAGTTATCTGAGGGTAGCTTTAAGGAGTGGTTGAAAGAGCATGATTTTTATCGGCGAAATGTGGATGAGATTTTAAATGAAAACAAAGAATTCAAAAACTATGATTAATCATAAACAATATTTAGGAGGTAACATAAATGGACAAAGAAGAAATCAACAATAAAAATCATTCTCTTAAAAACGAGACTAGTAACCATGGGGGTACTGAGCATAAACATAATGAAGAACACGATCACAGTCATGGGAATATCCCAGTGTATTTTTACTTCATTGGGTTAATCGCATTTTTAATTGCTCTATTTTTAGGAGAAGATCTACTTATACTTTCTAACATGTTATTTAGTATTACGGTGGTTTCTGCAGGGTACCATGTAATCATAGAGGGCTTTGGAGATACAATAAAAGATAGTTTGAAAACAAAAAAATTTATGCCTAATATTCATTTTTTAATGGTATTAGCAGCAGCTGCTGCAATGATTATTGGCAGTTTCGAGGAAGCTGGTCTATTAATTTTGATTTTTGCAGGGGCACATTTCTTAGAAGATTACGCAGAGGGGAAGAGTAAGAGAGAAATTACGAATCTGCTAAAGCTAAATCCCACGGAAGCCAGAAGACTATCAATTGACAACTCTGTTGAAGTCGTGTCAGTTGATCAATTAGTGGTCGGAGATAAAGTGCAAGTTTTAAATGGAGGACAAGTGCCTACAGATGGAAAAATAATCTCTGGAACAACATCAATCGATGAGTCGTCTATAAACGGTGAAAGTATTCCAAAAGAAAAAACAGTAGGTGACGATGTATTCGGAAGTACAATTAATGGTACCGGTTCGTTTGTTATGGAAGTTTCAAAAGATAGTAGCGATACTGTATTTGCAAAAATATTAAAACTAGTTGATCAATCGCAGAAAAATTTGAGTAAAACAGCAACAACCATAAAGAGGTTAGAGCCCAAGTATGTGACCTTAGTATTGATGATTTTCCCATTTATATTGGTCTTGGGTCCAACAGTTTTTGGATGGAGCTGGAATGTAACTTTATATCGAAGTATTGTATTTTTAATTTCCTCTTCACCGTGCGCATTAGCAGCTAGTGCGGTACCCGCTACTTTATCAGCGATTTCTAATTTAGCTAAGGGAGGTGTACTGTTTAAAGGGGGATCATTTTTATCTAATTTAGGGGAACTCAAAGCTATTTCTTTTGACAAAACAGGGACTTTGACGAAAGGAAAACCCGTTGTTACAAATCAATATTTCATTGATGGGGTCGACGAAGAGGAGGTAATCGACGTTATTGTATCAATGGAAAAAGAATCAAATCATCCTTTAGCGACTGCTATAGTTAGTAATTTTCCACATACGGAGACAAAAACACTATCAGTAGAAAATGAGGTTGGCAGAGGATTAGTATCAACTTTCAATGATAATGAGTATAGAATTTCTAAACCTTCGGAATTTAATAGTTATGATAAAAACATAAAAGAAAAAGTTAATGAGTATTCAAAAGACGGAAAGACTGTTGTTTTAATAGCAATCAATAAGGAAGTTATAGGTTTAATTGCATTAATGGATGTCCCTAACTTGAATGCAAAAGATGCAATAGAATACTTCAATGATCAAGGTGTTCACACTACTTTAATTACAGGGGATGCTAAACTTACGGGTGAATCGATTGGCAATGAGCTAAAGATTGGTCAAGTAATTGCTAATGTTTTACCGGAAGATAAGGCGAAAATTGTTAAACAGCAACAGGATTCATATGGACTAACTGCAATGGTAGGTGACGGAGTCAATGATGCGCCAGCTTTAGTTAATGCGGATGTAGGAATTGCTATGGGCGATGGAACGGATGTTGCTATCGATGTAGCGGATGTGGTTCTAATGAAGAATGACATATCGAATTTAGTTTATGCTCATAAAGTATCTAGACGATTAAATAAAATTGTCTGGCAGAATATTATCTTTTCAATGTTTATTGTGTTGCTATTAATATCATTAAACTTTTTAGGTAAAATGACTATAGGAATAGGAGTTTTAGCTCACGAAGGAAGTACTGTGTTGGTTATTTTTAACGGATTGAGATTATTAATTCCTCAAAAAGAAATGTGAAAATTATAGGACGGAGATTCTAAATGAAAAATAAGGATTTAGAAAGATCAGTTGAGGGAGTCCAGAAAATCGTAAAAGTACTCAATGATCGAACCAGACTAAAAATACTGTTTTTTTTGTCGAAACAAGAAAGAAATGTCTCTGAATTACAGTCATTGGTCCAAAGATCACACACAGCAACATCGCATCATCTTTCTAAGTTGAAAAGTAATAGGATGGTTTCAGCAGAGCGTAAAGGAAAGTATATGTACTACTCCTTGAAAGATGAACATATAAAAACTATTTTAAAAGTTATGTTTGAACACACTATGGAAGAGGGTGAATTTTGTGGGACACCATCACAAAAAAGATTATTATAGAGATGACCACCATAAAAGTAACACTTACAAAAAAGAACATCATGGTAATCATGGTTCCTATAGAAGTAACAGAGGCTGCTTAGGCTGTTTAACTCAAATATTCCTAGTTTTAATTATAGTATCATTTATCTTTATCAGCGTTAATTTGTGATTATTAACTGATGTGTTAAGTAATTGAGGTAAATATTTTGATACGGAGGAACTTAATGAATAGAGAAGAAATTTTACAAACAATCAAAGATCTAATAGCTAATGGCAATATTGAAGAAGCAAATGCTCTTTTGAATGAACAAGCTACATTCTTAGCAGATTATTATGATCAGGCAGCTGGATTATTTGAAAATTTAGATACTGTGCAAATGCCTTTTTTTAATGACAAGGAAACTATATTGTTGTTATGGGAAAAACTTTCAAATTTATTCAATAAATAAAAATTTAGATGTTGAGGGCTTTCATGTTATTTTTAAGTGTAATATCAATATTCGTTCTTCTAAGTGTAGACCAGATTGCTAAATTATTGACAGTTAGTATTTTTGCATTATATGAAGAAAGAGTCATTATTCCCGATATTTTTTCACTGACCTATATTCAAAATAGTGGGGCAGCTTGGGGGATTTTGAGTAATAATACAAACTTATTGATTGTTATATCGGTGCCCATAATCGCTATGTTGGGTTGGCTAATGTTAAAAAGTAAAAAAAAGATTCTGACGAGTGGCCTGATTTTTATTATTGCAGGTGCATTGGGAAACTTAGTAGATCGAATAAGGATTGGCTATGTAGTTGATATGCTGCGTCTTGATTTTCTAAATTTCCCTGTATTTAATATTGCAGATGTAATGTTGACGTTTGGTGTGCTTTTGGTGATCACTGATTATCTATCAGATAAAATATCAAATGTAGAGAATAAAAATCAGTGATTTTAATGGTCTTATGCAAGACAATTCTGGGAAAAGTGCTACTAAAAAGTATCTGCTTAAATATATTCCATAAATTTTACGGATGTGACACAATCAGATTCTGTCACATTCGTTAAAATCGCTCCATCCTTAGAGGCTCTAAGAGGAAATCACTTTTCTTTTAGGGCCTTGTCATTTTAATATTTAAATGGCGCATAGTTTGCTTCATAACTAGCGTTCAAAAAAACTAAAAATGTATCATAAAAAGAAGGCACGCTTATAAACATGCCTTCTTTTATTTGTTGTGTTATTTAACTTTCATCAATCGTAATCCGTTTAATGTTACTAAAAGCGTTGCTCCCATATCTGCTACAATAGCAATCCATAGTGTTAGCCAACCTGGTATGACTAGTAGTAGAGCTAATAGTTTTATACCTAATGAGAAGGTGATATTTTGCTTAATTACTTTTAGAGTTTGGCGGCTAAGTCTAACAATGAATGGTAATTTTTGTAAATCGTCGCCCATTAGAGCAACATCAGCAGTTTCAAGAGCCGTATCTGTTCCTGCACCGCCCATTGCAATACCAACCGTCGATGCAGCTAATGCTGGTGCATCATTAATGCCGTCGCCCACCATTGCTACTTTATTATAAGTTGTCCGCAACGCTTTAATCGAATCTAATTTTTCTTGAGGCATTAGATCTCCTTTTATTTCAGTCACACCTAATTGCTTACCAATAGATTCAGCGGTTTTAGTATTATCACCAGTAAGCATAATAGTGTGTTCAATTGACAACTTGTGGAGTTCAGAAATAACGGCAGCACTTGAATCTCTTACTTCATCCGCGACAGCAATTACTCCTAAAATTTGTTCGTCAGTACCGAAATACATGGCGGTTTTCCCTTGTTCTTGAAATTGTCTGTATTGTACTTTGACCGCTGTTTCTTCGATTACTGATGCAGAAAACAGTTTAGGGCTTCCAATATAGTAACGTATGTTTTGATGTATACCTGTAAGTCCTTTACCTGTGATAGATTGGAAATCCTCGATTTGTATTGACTTGTAATCCACATTAGTTTTATCCGCTTCGTTTAAAATAGCAGAAGCTAATGGGTGTTGAGAAAGAGATTCCAACGATGAAATAATCGATAGATAATTTATATCAGTTTCAGAACTGGTTGCAATGAAATCCGTTACGACAGGCTTTCCTTTTGTTAAGGTTCCAGTCTTATCGAAAGCAATTGCTCTCAAATGACCAATTTCTTCCAGATAGACTCCGCCTTTTACTAAAACACCATTTTTTGCTGCATTACCAATAGCCGAAACAATTGAAACAGGTGTTGAGATCACTAATGAACAAGGACATCCGACAACTAAAATGGATAACCCTTGGTAAAGCCATTTATTCCAGTCACCACCAAAGAATAGCGGAGGAACAACCACTATCAAAAGGGCCATAATAATTATGAATGGCGTATAGTATTTTGCAAATTTATCTACAAAGGCTTGTGCAGGAGCTCGTTCTCCTTGCGCTTCTTCAACTAAGTGAATGATTTTGGCAATCGTTGTATCCGTTACTTTTTTTGTTACTTTGACTTCAAGAACACCTTCTTCATTTAGTGTTCCTGCAAACACTTCATCATCTAACTGTTTTTCAACAGGAACCGATTCTCCTGTTATTGCTGCTTGATTTACTGAAGAATGACCGTTGATAACAAGCCCATCCATGGCTATTTTTTGTCCGGGTTTAATGATCATAATATCGTCGATATCGATTTTATCGACACTGACTAATTGCTCTACATTGTTTCTCCTGATAAGAGCTTCTTTGGGAGCTATATCCATAAGAGAACGAATCGACTGTCTTGCTTTATCCATTGAAAATCGTTCCAAAGCTTCGCTAATAGCAAATAGTATTACTACAATAGAACCTTCGGCCCATTCTCCAATAAATGCGGCCCCAATAATTGCAATAGTCATTAAAGATTCCATGGAGAAGTCCAATTTGATCAAATCAGAGAACCCTTCTTTAAATAAATCAAATCCACCAATTATTATTGCCAATATATAAAGAGCTTTCGTTAATAAATGATCTTCGCCCAATGATAGTTGGGAAATCACAGCAACAAGTATAAAACCAAGAGAGATGATTAAAGCGATATTCCGTTTAATAAAAGACTCTTTTGATCTAACTTGTTCATCATTTTCTTGATCATCACGAATGATAAGATTTTCGAAGGCTCCCGCTTCTTCGAGTTCTTCAATTGTTGTTTGGCCTTCTACTGAAATCTTACTTGCACCAAAGTTTACTGTTGCACTCGTAACTCCTGGCAATTGTTTTACATTTTTTTCAAATTTACCTGCACAATTTGTACAGCTTAATCCTTCTATTCGATAGGTTTTTTCGGTCATTTTCTCACTCATGCTAGCACCTCTTCTTTAAAATTTACGCCAAGCTCCATAAGATTTAAGATTTTGATATTTTTAATAAAATAGTAGACTAACTTACCATCCTTGTGACTATCAACTATTCCCAATTTTTTTAAGGAGTTCAGATGGTGTGAAGTTGTTGCGACCGAAGCATCAATGATATTAGCAATATCACAAACACATAGCTCATCTTCATGAACTAAAGCATGTACAATTTTAAGTCGATTTTCATCTGACAATATTTTAAAGAAACCACTTACTGACGGAGTATCAAAGTTTGCTAGTTTAGATTTAGCACGATTAACTTTGTCTTCATGAATACAAGTTATTTCACAAATTTCATTATTCATACGATCATCCCTTTACATTCAAATGTTTGTTTGAATGTATTGTATCAGAACATCCATCTATATTCAAGTGAATGTTTGAATGTTCATAAAATGACATATTTCTGGACACTCTTTTAGATAGCATAATTGATAGGTATCACTTTATTTTTGTGTTCATAAACTCGAAAATAAATCATTGTTCAATATAAATTTAAATTTATGAGTATTAGGACAAACATTGACTGTGGTCAGAAACTTAAGAGTTTCGGACCCTGATTTTTTTCTTGTTTCTTAGCTTATTCGGCAGCTCAACTAATTAGGTTCAGTAAGTTATTTATTTAAACTACAACAACAAAAATTAAGTTGAGTAAAAAAAGTTGAATCACCGAACTTAAGATTGGTTCTTCCTCGGTGTCATAGTTTAGGACAAAGCTTTTCTGACAGAGATTACCAAATATAAATTAGTGCAGTTTATACAAATTTCAAGCAACCTATAACAATAAATATCCCCCAAAATATGTAGGGTTCTGTTGCAAAGTTTTAAATCTACTACCAAATAAGGTAGAATAATAGAAAAAGATAGCAGGAGGAATGACGATGAATCCTTTTAAAGGAAAGCAATTTCAGCAGGATGTGATTATTGTAGCCGTGGGCTACTATCTTCGTTATAACCTTAGCTATCGTGAAGTTCAAGAAATCTTATATGATCGTGGCATTAACGTTTCTCATACGACGATTTATCGTTGGGTGCAAGAATATGGCAAACTACTCTATCAAATTTGGAAAAAGAAAAATAAAAAATCCTTTTATTCATGGAAAATGGATGAAACGTACATCAAAATTAAAGGAAAATGGCATTATTTGTATCGAGCCATCGATGCAGATGGTTTAACCTTGGATATTTGGTTACGTAAAAAACGGGACACACAAGCAGCCTATGCTTTTCTTAAGCGGTTAGTGAAGCAGTTTGATGAACCGAAGGTTGTAGTCACAGATAAAGCCCCCTCTATTACAAGTGCCTTTAAGAAACTAAAAGAATACGGCTTTTATCAAGGGACAGAACATCGTACCATTAAATACCTGAATAATTTGATTGAACAAGACCATCGTCCAGTAAAGAGACGCAATAAATTCTATCGAAGTTTACGCACTGCCTCTACCACGATTAAAGGCATGGAAGCCATTCGAGGATTATATAAGAAAACCCGGAAAGAAGGCACTCTCTTCGGGTTTTCGGTCTGTACTGAAATCAAGGTATTATTGGGAATCCCAGCTTAAATCATAGATACCGTAAGGGATTTTATTCTTTATTTAAAACTTTGCAACAGAACCAGATGTGGCATATGTTGAAGAAGACTTACGTTCCCCTTGCACACAAGAAATTGCTGTTTTTAGAAAGTTTGCGGAAATAGTTGAAGGAGCAGATAGTGATGTTGTTGTGATTGATACCACCCCAACAGGTCATACACTATTGCTATTAGATTCAACACAAAGCTACCACAAAGAGATTGAACGTTCTTCTGGAGATATACCCGAGTCTGTTCAAAAGCTACTGCCTAAGTTACAAAATGGGGATGAAACAGAAGTAGTAATGGTCACATTACCCGAAGCAACACCTGTTTATGAATCAATTCGATTAAAAGATGACTTGGAGAGAGCGGGAATCGCTCGTACTTGGTGGGTAGTGAACAATAGCATGCTTTCTAGCGGAACAACGAACCCAATGCTTTTAGCAAGAGCACAAAATGAAGAAGTTTGGATTGATAAGGTAGCAGAGCTGTCTAACAATCATTACCCAGTGATTGAATGGAAAGCTGAGGATATTTCAGGAGATGCTTTAAGAGATATTTTATAATTTACGAGATAACTCATATTTTACTCATTGACAAAACATAGATAAAGTTCTATATTAAATATAGATGAACATCTATATGGAGGTGAGAATATGGATTATTTAGGATTATCAAAAATTATGAAGGCAATTGCAGAGCCTAATAGACTTCAAATATTAGACATGATTTCAACTGGTGAAAAGTGTGCATGTGATATTTTGGATAATTTTGATTTTACTCAGCCGACACTATCACATCATATGAAGGTTTTAATTGAGGCGGGAGTAGTAACCGCACGTAAGGAAGGCAAATGGCAATATTATTCTCTGGTAACAGAGAATATTGAAGAATTTCAAGAATTAATACATCAGATATTGAATATAAAACAAAAAGAAGGAGTTATGTAAAATGAGTAAAGTATCGTTGTATGAACCAGCAATGTGTTGTGACACAGGAGTTTGTGGTCCCGGAGTAGATACAGAATTGCTTCGAGTTTCCTCTATTATTCAAACATTGGAAAAAGCCGATGGTGTAGAAGTAGAGCGTTTTAATTTAACAGGTAATCCTGCGGCATTCGTAGAAAATGAAAAAGTTGGGGAGTTGTTACAGTCTAAAGGAGCCGACATACTACCAGTTGTTTTATTAGATGGTGAAATTGTGAAAATGGCTGGTTATCCGTCAAATGAGGAGTTTAGTGTCTATACTGGTGTTAATTTCTCAGAGGATAAGAAAGAAGAACAATCAAATAGTTGCTGCTCTCCATCATCTGGATGTTGCTAAAACGAAGAAACTAAAGCCTATGAGAAGAGATTCTCATAGGCTTTTTTATTAAGTGAGACAGAATCTATTGACAATAGATAGATGAACATCTATATTATATATAGAAGAATTTCTATGTATGGAGGGATGAAAGATGGATTATGAATTAACAGCAAAAGTTTTTAAAGCATTAGGAGACCCAAAAAGGGTTCAAATTGTGGATATGCTCTCTTGTGGTGAGCGTTGTGCATGTGATTTATTAGAGCATTTTGAATTTACACAACCAACGCTTTCCCATCACATGAAAGTGTTAATGAATGCAGGGATTGTTCAAGCCAGAAAATCAGGGACATGGCACAACTATTCATTGAATGCGGAAAATATGAAAGTATTATCTGGTGTCATTCAAACAATCATTCAAAACACAGATGACTGTATTTGTCATACGATTGATAATGCTGCATGTTCTTGTGAGGGTAAAGGGAGAGTAACAGCTACAAAGAAAGTAACAACTGCTTAGAATGAAGATGTTAAATTTAAAGGAGGAAACCAAACATGAAATTGTACCAACCAGATCAGTTACCATTAACAAAGTATCTATTTTTTACAGGAAAGGGAGGTGTTGGTAAAACAACGACTGCTTGTGGCACTGCTACTTATTTAGCAGATAGTGGGAAAAAAGTTATGTTAGTCAGTACCGATCCAGCAAGTAATTTACAAGATGTTTTTCAAACAGAATTAACAAATAAAGGGAAAGAAATTCCAGAAGTTCCGGGATTAACTGTAGCAAATTTTGATCCTGTAACAGCAGCTGATGACTATAAAGAAAGTGTTGTAGGACCATTTAGAGGGAAACTACCTGATTCTGCATTAGCGAATATGGAGGAACAATTATCTGGTTCTTGTACAGTAGAGATTGCTGCCTTCAATGAATTTTCTGGTTTTTTAACTGATCCAGAAGCAGAGAAAAAGTATGATTATATTATTTTTGATACCGCACCAACAGGTCACACGTTAAGGATGTTACAGTTACCGTCTGCATGGAGTAATTTTATGGATGAAAATACAACAGGAGCTTCATGCTTAGGTCAATTATCTGGTTTAGGTGATAAAAAGGAAATTTATGAGCATGCTGTAGCCACATTAGCTGATGGAGCAAAAACAACTTTAATGCTTGTAACTAGACCACAAAAGGCACCACTTTTAGAAGCAGATCGAGCTTCTAAAGAATTACAAGAGATAGGCATTGAAAATCAAGTTTTATTAGTGAATGGCGTCTTAGAGGAAGCAACAGATAAAGTATCTCAATTGATTTATGATGGACAACAAGAAGCGTTGGCACAAATGCCAGATAGTTTGAAAGCTTTTCCTGAGTACAGTATTCCTTTACGTTCTTACAATGTGACTGGTGTTGAAAATCTACGCCAATTGTTGAAATCCAATCAAGGTGAATTTTTAACTGAAATAGTCACACCAAGAGTATTTCCTAGATTGAAAGACATCGTGAATGAGTTGCATCAATCTGGTAAAAAAGTGATTTTTACAATGGGGAAAGGTGGCGTTGGGAAAACGACTATTGCTGCGGCAATTGCCACTGGTTTAGCAGATAAAGGCAAGAAAGTTCATTTGGCTACAACCGATCCAGCTGCTCATTTACAATTTGTGATTTCTGAATCCGATCAAATCAAGGTGAGTCATATCGATGAGGACAAGGAATTAGCAGATTATACAGAAGAAGTATTAAGCAAGGCTCGTGAAACGATGTCACCAGATGATGTTGCTTATGTAGAAGAAGATTTACGTTCGCCTTGTACACAAGAAATCGCTGTATTCAGAGCTTTTGCAGAGATTGTGGATGATGCCGATTGTGATGTGGTAGTTATTGACACCGCACCAACAGGACATACATTACTATTACTTGATTCTACCCAAAGCTACCATAAAGAAGTAGAGCGGACATCTGGTGAAGTACCAGAATCAGTGAAACGTCTCTTACCTCGTTTGCAAGATGGAAAAGAAACCGAAGTGGTCATGGTCACTTTACCTGAAACAACACCTGTTTATGAATCTATGCGACTACAGGAAGACTTGGATCGAGCAGGCATTGCTCATACATGGTGGGTCGTGAATAGCAGTATGTTAACAAGTGGTACAACAAATCCAATGTTACTAGCCCGAGCACAAAATGAAAATACATGGATTGATAAAGTAGCAGAATTATCTAATAATCATTATGGAGTTGTAGAATGGCATGCAGAAGAAATCTCTGGAGAAGCACTACACAATATATTGAATTAGAAGCATTTTATTTTTTTTATTGATAGATAGAAATTTTTCTATCTATCATGCACTTATTTGAATTTTATGATGGAGGAAGATGATGATGGAAAAAGAAGAACAAAAAGGATTGGGAATATTTGAAAAATATTTAACGCTTTGGGTGGCTTTGTGTATGGTTACGGGTGTTTTAATTGGGAAATATTTGCCAGCTGTTCCAGCAACTTTAGGGAAATTCGAGTATTATCAAGTATCTATTCCAACAGCAATCTTAATTTGGTTGATGATCTATCCGATGATGTTGAAAATAGATTTTACTAGTATTGTTAATGCAGCTAAGAAACCTAAAGGTTTGATTGTAACTTGTACAGTGAATTGGTTAATTAAACCATTTACAATGTACGCCATTTCAGCTTTTTTCTTTTTCGTTGTATTTAAAGGGATTATCCCAAATGATTTAGCCAAAGAATATGTTGCAGGAGCAGTATTGTTAGGTGCGGCACCTTGTACTGCAATGGTCTTTGTTTGGAGTTACTTAACCAAAGGAGATCCAGCTTATACATTGGTTCAAGTTGCGATTAATGATTTAATTATTTTAGTGTTGTATGCGCCAATCGTTGCTATTTTATTAGGTGTTGGAAATGTAGCTGTTCCAATTAATACGTTGATCTTGTCGACTGTTTTATTTGTAGTGATTCCACTTCTTTTAGGTGTTGTCACTCGAACAGTCATTATAAAAAATAAAGGACTTCATTATTTTGAAACAGTCTTTCTAAAGAAATTTGATAAGGTTACAATTATTGGGTTGCTTTTAACGCTAGTGATTATTTTTTCTTTCCAAGGTGAAAGAATCTTGAATAATCCACTGCACATTCTTTTAATTGCCATTCCGCTAACCATTCAAACACTATTGATTTTTGCTATTGCGTATACATGGGCTCGTTTTTGGAAGTTGCCTCATTCGATTGCTGCTCCGGCAGGCATGGTTGGAGCTAGTAATTTCTTTGAATTATCAGTAGCAGTAGCCATCTCACTATTTGGTTTACAGTCAGGGGCAACATTAGCAACAGTAGTGGGCGTATTAGTTGAAGTACCAGTCATGTTGTTATTAGTTAAAGTTGCGAATAGTACGGTTGGATGGTTTGAAAAAAATGAGTTACCTCAATCGTTAAGAAGCTAGTTGAAGAAGACTAAATTTATTACTTGGAGATGTTGATTGTGGCAGGTGTAACAAAAAAATTATCATTATTAGATCGTTATTTAACCCTATGGATTTTTCTTGCAATGGGCTTTGGTATTGGTTTGGGTTATTTTGTACCAGAGGTTGTGACAGGAATAAATAAACTGGAAGTTGGAACAACTTCTATACCTATTGCGATAGGCTTAATATTAATGATGTATCCACCGTTAGCTAAGGTGAAATATGAAGAGATGTGGCGTGTCTTTAAAGATTGGAAGGTTTTATTATTATCACTTTTCCAAAACTGGATTGTCGGTCCCATTTTAATGTTTATTTTAGCGGTTGTCTTTTTACATGATTATCCTGAGTATATGGTAGGGTTAATTATGATTGGTCTGGCTCGTTGTATTGCAATGGTGATTGTGTGGAGTAACTTAGCTCAAGCGGACAATGAGTATACGGCAGGATTAGTGGCGTTCAATTCCATTTTTCAAATTATCTTTTATTCAGTGTTTGCCTATATTTTTGTGACAGTTATTCCGGGATGGTTAGGCTTAGAAACGCATGCTGTTTCAATTGGAATGGGTGAGATTGCAACAAGTGTTTTCATTTATTTAGGTATTCCTTTCATTGCAGGCTTTTTATCTCGTTGGATTCTAATAAAGAAAAAAGGAAAGAAATGGTATGAAGAAAAATTCATTCCTAAAATTAGTCCAATTACATTGGTTGCCTTATTATTTACAATTGTTGTGATGTTCTCTGTTAAAGGAGAAAAAGTCATTGAACTTCCAATGGATGTAGTAAGGATTGCTATTCCATTACTCATTTATTTTGTCCTTATGTTCTTTGTTTCATTCTTTATTTCTAAACGTATGGGGGGAACCAGTTATCCAATTGCAGCTTCATTATCGTTTACCGCAGCGAGCAATAATTTTGAATTAGCAATTGCGGTAGCAGTTGGCGTATTTGGTATTAATTCAGGGGAAGCCTTTGCAGCAGTAATTGGTCCACTAGTGGAAGTTCCGGTTTTGATTGGTTTAGTAAATGTAGCATTGAAATTTAAGCAAAAATATTTTAAGCAAACTTAAAAAAGGAATGAGGCATCTTTATGAAAATTGTGATTATTGGTTCAGTAGCAGCTGGGACAAGTGTGGCTGCAAAGGCTAGACGAAATACAGAGGAAGCAGAGATTGTTGTCTACGACCAAGACAAGGATATTTCCTATTCAATTTGCGGGATTCCTTATTATATAGGAGAAGAAGTTGAAGAGTTAGATAAGTTGACCCCTAGAAATGCTGCATGGTTTAAAAAGCGTTATAATGTAGATATTTTTACAGAGCATCGAGTGACAGCTATTCATCCTGAAACTCAAACGCTTGAGGTTGAGAATCTTCAAACAAAGGAGAAGAAAACCGAATCCTATGATGAATTGGTTTTAGCAACAGGAGCCAAACCGATTGTGCCAGAGATTTTTAAAGCACAGCAAGCTAATAGAAATCTTTTTCATGTTCGTACTATTCAAGATGCTGCTGCCATTCACTCATTTATTGAAAAAGAAAAGCCACAACAAGCTACTATTATTGGTGCAGGCTTTATTGGATTAGAAATGGCAGAGCAATTGGTTCATAAAGGAATAGAGGTAACTATTATTCAACGTGGCAATCAAGTCATGAAACAAATGGATGCTGATATGGCTTATCGTGTCCAAAAGGAGCTTGAAAAGAATCATGTTAAGCTCCAATTGAATACAACAATCACAAAAGTAATAGAGAAGGATGGCTATATTACTGAATTAGCAATCAGTCAGGGTCAAACAATCAAATCGGATTTAGTCATTCTTGCAGCTGGTGTTACTCCGAATACTTCACTTATTCAATCGACAACTATTCAATTGGGAAAATCTGGTGCGATTAAAGTGAATAAGAAAATGCAGACAACGGTACCACATATTTATGCGGTAGGAGATGTTGCTGAGAGCTATTCTGTCATTACAGACAAACCAATATATCGTCCACTTGGATCAACTGCTAATAAGATGGGTAGAATTGCTGGTGATATCATCACAGGAGGAACACTGGAACATCGTGGTATTTTAGGAACTGGTATTGTTCGAGTTTTTGATTTAGCGGTTGCATATACTGGTTTAACAGAAAAAGAAGCTAAATTAGAAGGATTAGAGACAGCTATTCTTTATAATATTAAGCCAGATCATGCGGACTACTTAGGTGGAAAAGAGCTGACAATCAAAGCTTTAGCAGATAAAAGTAGCGGGAGAATTCTTGGAGCTCAGATTATTGGAGAGCAAGGTGTAGATAAACGAATTGACGTAATTGCCACTGCAATTTCATTTGGTGCAGTAGCAGAAGATTTGTTCCATTTAGACCTTGCTTATGCACCACCATTTGCGACAACGAAAGACCCCGTTCTTTATACTGGAATGGCGTTAGATAATGCAATAAGCAATGGAACACCTTTAATGACCCCAACTGAATTGATTGAGCGACAAGCAAGTGGAGAACAACTGCAAATTATTGATACTCGTTCCAAAAAACAATATGAAATTTCTTGTGTTAAAGGGGCTATCCATATTCCATTAGCAGAAATACGTGATAGAGTGGCGGAGCTAGATAAAAATGTAACAACAATCACGTATTGTAATAAGGGCGTAACTGGAAATGCTGCTCAAAATATCCTGTTAAACGAAGGATTTAAAGAAGTCTATAATTTATCTGGAGGAAATAAAAATTACCAGATAATTGCCCAAATGCTCGCCTCTAACTGATTTAATGATGAAGGGATTAAATAGATGACAGAAGAAAAAAGAGCGTTGGCAAGACTTGCTGGTATCTTGGGAGCTTTCCTCGCTGCCAAACTATTAAACTATCAAATAAATGTTGGTATATTTGTAAATTTTGTTATAATTGTTGTGGTTCTATATGTTTTAGCTAAAAAAAGAGAATCTAAAGCTAAAGAAGACAAAAAATAGTTTGTCGCAAATGCAGTTGCACCTTGACTGCATTTGTTTTTTGACAAAAGAAATATAAGTAAGGAGGTAATGAGTAAATAAGCTATGCACTAGATTTAAAAGGCTTAAAAAAAGTATATGCGACCGGTGTTGAGGCGCTGCGTGGTATTGATTTAACTGTAGAAGAAGGAGATTTTTACGCACTGCTAGGTCCAAACGGTGCTGGAAAATCAACAAAAATTGGAATTATTACCTCACTTGTTAATAAGACTGCTGGTCAAGTGAAGGTTTTTGATTATGATATTGATAATGATTTAGAGCGAGCAAAGCAACAGATTGGTCTTGTGCCGCAGGAATTTAATTTTAATCCGTTTGAAACGGTTCAACAAATTGTAGTAAATCAAGCAGGATATTATGGTGTCTCAAGAAAAGAGGCACTGAAACGTAGTGAAAAGTATTTGAAGCAGTCCAATTTATGGGAGAAAAGAAACGTTCGTGCCCGTATGTTATCTGGAGGGATGAAACGAAGACTTATGATAGCTCGAGCATTAATGCACGAGCCACGTCTGCTAATTCTTGATGAACCAACTGCTGGAGTGGACATTGAGCTTAGAAGAGAAATGTGGGCATTTTTAAAAGAGTTAAATGAAAGTGGCACAACAATCATTCTTACAACTCATTATTTAGAAGAAGCAGAGATGCTTTGTCGTAACATTGGAATTATTCAATCAGGTGAGCTAATTGAGAATACAAGTATGAAAGCACTTCTATCAAAACTACAATATGAGACTTTCATTTTTGATTTAGATAGCTACGACAAAAAGCCTGTGATAAAAGGTTATAAGCACTTTTTTGAAGATGATCTAACACTTGCTATAGAAGTTGAACGAAATCAGGGAGTTAATAATATTTTTGAGCAGCTCAATCAGCAAAATATCAAGGTTCTTTCTATGCGCAATAAATCAAATAGATTGGAAGAGTTGTTCTTAAAAATTACCGAAGACAAACATCAAAAGGAGGAGAAAAATGTTTAGTATCTACTTTACAGCACTTAAAAGCTTAGCAGTTAAGGAAACCAACCGTTACCTACGGATATGGGTACAAACTTTAGTGCCTCCTGTTATTACGACCTCATTATATTTTGTTATTTTTGGAAAAATGATTGGTGGTCGTATTGGTGATATGGGCGGCTTCTCCTATATGGAATTTATTGTACCAGGTTTAATTATGATGTCTGCAATCACAAGTTCTTACGCAAATGTTTCTTCATCTTTCTTTTCTCAAAAATTCCAAAAGAATATTGAAGAGCTATTAGTTGCACCTGTACCCACACATGTTATTATTTGGGGATTTGTTATTGGTGGACTGGGTAGGAGTATCTTAGTTGGGACATTGGTTACAGTCATTTCTCTATTTTTTGTTCCACTTCATGTTTATTCATGGTTTATTGTGGTGATTACATTATTGATGACTGCAATTTTATTTTCATTAGCAGGCTTAATTAATGGTGTTTTTGCACAATCTTATGATGATGTTTCAATTGTACCAACATTTGTTTTACAGCCATTAACTTATTTAGGTGGTGTATTTTACGCCATTTCAATGTTGCCGCCATTCTGGCAGGCAGTATCGAAAATTAATCCAATTGTTTATATGATTTCAGGATTTCGTTATGGATTTCTTGGAACGACAGATGTACCAATTATGGTTTCAATTACAATATTAATCCTTTTTATCATCGTTCTTTATGCAATTTGTTATTATTTAGTAGATAAAGGAAAGGGATTAAGAAGTTAATAATTAAAAGACAGTTATTAGAATTAGCTCTTACCTCTAACATATTTGTGGAGATAAGAGCTTTTTTATTTTATTTCATGAAGATTGTATTTTAATGTATCAAAGAATTTGATTATGGTGTCCCATATCCCATGATATAAGGACTGTTTTTTTCATAACTTAGTTTAGCAATTTTGTCTCCTGAATTACCTTCAATTGTGTAAACAATGTTATTTTCTACTTTCTCAACAATTCCTACATGGTCGCTAACAGAATCACCATCCCAGTCAAAAAAGATGATATTACCACTTTTAGGCAAATTACCTTTTCCCAACCACTGATTTTTAGCTTTAAAATTTTCGGTTCTGTTGCACAGTTTTAAATAAAGAATAAAATCCCTTACGGTATCTATGATTTAAGCTGGGATTCCCAATAATACCTTGATTTCAGTACAGACCGAAAACCCGAAGAGAGTGCCTTCTTTTCGGGTTTTCTTATATAATCCTCGCATGGCTTCCATGCCTTTAATCGTGGTAGAGGCAGTGCGTAAACTTCGATAGAATTTATTGCGTCTCTTTACTGGACGATGGTCTTGTTCAATCAAATTATTCAGGTATTTAATGGTACGATGTTCTGTCCCTTGATAAAAGCCGTATTCTTTTAGTTTCTTAAAGGCACTTGTAATAGAGGGGGCTTTATCTGTGACTACAACCTTCGGTTCATCAAACTGCTTCACTAACCGCTTAAGAAAAGCATAGGCTGCTTGTGTGTCCCGTTTTTTACGTAACCAAATATCCAAGGTTAAACCATCTGCATCGATTGCTCGATATAAATAATGCCATTTTCCTTTAGTTTTGATGTACGTTTCATCCATTTTCCATGAATAAAAGGATTTTTTATTTTTCTTTTGCCAAATTTGATAGAGTAGTTTGCCATATTCTTGCACCCAACGATAAATCGTCGTATGAGAAACGTTAATGCCACGATCATATAAGATTTCTTGAACTTCACGATAGCTAAGGTTATAACGAAGATAGTAGCCCACGGCTACAATAATCACATCCTGCTGAAATTGCTTTCCTTTAAAAGGATTCATCGTCATTCCTCCTGCTATCTTTTTCTATTATTCTACCTTATTTGATAGTAGATTTAAAACTTTGCAACAGAACCATTTATTATTTAAAAGATACGTCTTGATATATGAGGAGGTCTGCGTATTTAATAATTTTATAAATCGTTATTTTTAAACTTTTTAATTGTTTTTCGACTTTTTTGGTGGTACGATTAAATTGTAATAAACAATAAAAAGGAGAGATAAAAATGTTTAAAGCCAGTAAATTATTAGTCCTTGTTGCAAGTCTAGTTTTAGTTTTGGCTCCTTCAATCAGTTGGGGTGTGAATGCTTCTGCTTCAGAACTTACAACAGATGATCCTATAGAGTATTACAAAGAAAATTCGGAATATTTCGATATTTCTTACGAAGGTGATGAAACGACTGTAACAATCACCGACTCAGATTTTAAAAATTTATTAGATGCAAAGGGAATTGATTCTTCTTTTCTTTTTGAAAAGAATGCAGTAATGAGAAGTAGTAGCAATGGGGTGACAAAAATTGTTTGGCGTGGTCAAGCTAGAAACGGCAATGTTGACTTATATTTAAGCAAGAATTGGTTAAATAATATGAGTAAGTTTGGAGCCGGAGCGGCTGCAGCGGCTGTAGCAACGATACTGCCAGGAGCAGGTTGGTCTATCGCATTAGGAGGAATTGGGGCAGTCATTAGTGGAGGAAACTTCCAACATGGTCGAGTTTTTGTAATAAGAGGGTTTGTTTATCAATACTATTATCTTCAGTAAAATATAACGAAAATTGAGGCTTAGGATGTGATTAAATGTTAAATAAGAAGAGTAAGATCATTCCTATTCTTGGAGTTTTTATAGGATACGTGATAATTGAAGTGGTTAAAACATATATGAACAGATCATTAAGTGGAGATATGTTCTTAAAAGACATATTGGTACCAGGATTGTTCTTTGCTGGTGGGTTTGCGATCTTCTACTTTATTTTATTAAGATATGTGAAATAAAAAAAGAAAGGATGTATGTCAATGAAATTAAAAGTTATAAGTACTTTTATCATACTTTTAGCTTTCATCGGTTTTACAGCTATCGATGTTTCAGCTGAAGAAAATAATTCAGTAGATTCTGTTACTATATATTTAGATGATTCAGAATCTGAGATTGCTAATGATGTGTCTATTACAGAGGATAATACTGTTATCCCTTCAATAAATAATAACAACATAACCGTAAGGGTCAGCCCAATTTTTTCAGCGGATGTTTGGATGAGCGTCGCAACGAAAAAAGGGGGTACCCCAGGTTTAAGTAAATATTGGTATGTACGCTATATTAGCGGAAGAAAGTATCAAGGTTATGTCTATTATATAGGGCAGTCAAGAGTTAAAAATTGGGGTCCACCACCACAACTAGAACATAGATTCCAAGGTACGCTAGATTTAGCTTAAAAGTAGTCTAATTAATTTAAAAATTTTTTCAGCGCCTATCTTTAATCTAAAGAAGGTGCTTTTTTTGTAGATGCTGATAGAAATAATAATTATTAGAGGGTCAGAAACTTAAAAGTTTTTGATCCTTTATTTTAAAGTCCGATTTTACAGCTTTTCGGCAGCTCATTTAATTATGGTCAGAAATAGTTGCTGAAATTTTATTCTATTAGCAAAGAGTCTAGAACTTATGAGAGGAGTCGGTTATCATTTGTCATTAACACAATAAATATTTATAAAATTCGTGTTCACCTACAATTAGATTTAATATATAATATTTGTTGTACGAGATTATATTTTTTAGCAAAAACTAGTTTTTTGTTAATGAACAAGAGAGGAAGAAACATTTAATGGACAAATTTCAGAGATTGTCATTAGTAAATCAATTTGAGTTATTGGCTAAATTTGATGACCAAAACAGATCTTATTATGAAAGAAAAATCGAAATATTGAGAGAAGGTTACGAGCTTCATTACGATGATGAAATTTGGAATGAACTTTCTGACCCATTGCCAAAAGACGATTCTCGATTTGTACTTGATGTATTGAGCATGTATAGAGATATCAATTTTAGCAAGAAAAACCTGAACTCGTCTGACAATCAGAATATTAAACCACATGCTACTTATTTCCGAGGGTTTGATTATAATGATCCCAAAGAAATAAAATTAGCGTTTTATGCTAAGTTTTTTATTGAAAAGTTAGATCGATTCCCTGAGTTAGTAGAGGATAAAGAATTTGAAGGATTCAATAGTCATCAACTAATGACAAACACTTATAATAAATATTTATCTAATTACAAAGTAGTAAAAACCTTATCAGATTATAAGTTTGGCAATCTTTCTGTAAATCTTATAAATAGAATCTTAGGTGAGTAAATGGATAAAGTAGATACTTTGTTGAATTTTATTGCCGTCATTGCCAGTATCTTTTTCTCTATTGTCAATTATAGATTTAAAGTTGCAAGCAAAAAAAGTGAAGTAAGCGCTGAAAAGAGTAAAGAAGATACTAAAGAAATTGTAGAGAATGCAAAGAAAGAGTTGATAAGATTAAGTCGTGAAAAAGGCTGGATCCAAGAATACTCCTCTATTGAAACTGAATTAAAGAGTATGAGATCAAAACTTGAAGATTTGTTAAACAACGATGAGGAAATTAATTTATATGGTATCTCTCCAAGAAAAATTATTCCAGAAATTAGAAAAAGCCTACTCACTATTCGTGATAGGTCACATTTGCCAGGACTAAAAGGATTTGATTTTACCTTATTTGAAAAAGAATTAACGGAAATTGAAACTGCTGACCAAGTTAAGAGAATAAAGATTGTAAAGGATCTTCAGATTATGATTACACAACAGATTTCATTTATAAAAGAAACAACTGATTCTATTAAGTAGAATACATTGTTTTTCTTATAATACCAATGAGACACAAGCTGGTTGTGTCTCTTTCGTTAAAATCGATCCATCCTTAGAGGCTCTAAGAGGAAATCACTTTTCTTTTAGGGCCTTTTTTCTATAGCTTGTTTAAATGTGACTTATTATCTGTTATAATCATATTAAGTAACATTTGAAAGGCGGCTAAAAATGAAGAGCGTAGAACCGATTCGCGACAAAAAAAAGATCGATGCCATGAAAGCAATTTTGGCTTCCGGCAAATATGGGCAACGAAATTTGGTGCTTTTTTCGATCGGGATCAATACAGCGTATCGAATTTCCGATTTAAGACAGTTGAAATTAAGTGATGTGTTAGAAATTTCCCGTGGACGGGTGATTGTCAAAGAACGTCTGGCCATGAAGGAACAAAAAACAGCTAAACACAATTCGGTTTTCATTTCGAACAAATTACGAAAAGTGATTCTTGAGTATGTTCAATCGGATTTTCCTGACCAGCTGCAAGTACAGGACTTCAGTAATTATTTGTTTCCAAGTCGCAAAGGAGCAGATACGCCTTTGACCCGACAAAGCCTTTGGCGGATCATTCATGAAGCAGGAACGGCGGTTGGGTTGAAAGAAATTGGTCCCCATTCGATGCGCAAGACCTTCGGCTATTTTTTGTACAAGCAAGGGACCAAAACAGAGATTATTCAGTCGCTGCTCAACCATTCTTCGCAACGGGAGACCTTACGCTATATTGGGATCACCCAGGAAGATAAGGATACCGCAGTAAAGAGTTTGGATCTATGACAGAATAATGCCCTATATAATAGAAGGAAAAATTCAAGAGGTGAGAAAATGAACGAAGAAAAGCGTCCGAAATTTCCTAATAAATACCACTTATCTCGCAAAGAGTCGGTGTACTTATTGAAAAAAAATATTGTGGAACTGGTGTATAATGCGGGAAAATTTGAAGGATTGAATACAACGCTATTACAAACAGAAGAGATTATTAAGTATAATCGGGCCAATAACGTGGCTGTAGATGATGTCCTGACCGTCGTTAACTTAAAAAGAGGCTTTGAAATGCTTTTAAACGACGTACAGGAACCATTGCTAGAGACAAGTAAGCGGATTAATCGGATCGTTGCAGCGGAAGATGCGCTTTTTCCTGGTGAAATAAGAACCGGCGGAGTAGAAGTATCGACTATTCAGGGAAGGTATGTTCCTCCAATGTTAACTGAAGATGAGGTAAAGAATCAATATGACAAGATAATGAATCAAGAGATATCAGAGACAGAAAAGGCATTGCGACTGTTTCTATTCATTTCGAAAAATCAAATATTTTGGGACGGTAATAAGAGAACTGCGTTATTAACTGCTAATCAGATTATGTTTAGCCAAGGTTTGGGATTGTTGTCCATTCCTGAAACTGTATTTGAAAGATTTAATGAATTGTTATCTATGTATTATAATAGCAACCAATTTAGTGATGAATCAAAAATTTTATCATTTATGTATGACGAATGTATTTTTGGAATAACTTACAAATCCTAGGTATGGAAAATCATTTTAATAAGTCAACTAATAGATACATGTATGACCGATGAAGTTTTGTATTATTTCGTCGACCTAAAATTAATTTAAAAGTTAAATTAGTAAAAAACAGCGCATATTAAAAAGATGTATAAAAGTAAGTGAAAAATAGTACTCATTTTTCTTTTTATTTCATGCTCCAAACAACGATAAAAATCTTTGCACAATTAATGTAAACATTTCACTGTCATTTGCTATAGGATGATGGTATAATTTGGTTGTGTTAATTGAGAAGTAAAAAATATCAATTATTATCTTTTACATTTTAATTAAAAAATATCTTGAAAAATATTTTTACTGTGTTTAACACTTGAAATTCTATTGATTTTAAAGTATAAAAATAGAGTACAGAGATATTGTAGTATCTCCGTACTCAAAGCGTAGCTACTAATTTACTGTGCGGTAGCGAGTTACAGCAACAAATCCAAGAACAAATAGATTAACCGTTTAATGCTGCCAGGCTTCTAACGGTTGGTCTTTTTGTTTGTTACTAGACTATTAATGTATCGTGCCAGTTTTTCAATTACTGGTGCAACTGTTGCAATAATTTTTACAATAGTTGCGATTTTAAGAATATCATCTAAATCTACCATTTCACCATCTCCTCATGAAAAAAATTTTTCCATAACAATCACATACGTGATTTTTGACAGCTACCGCTTGGCGATTAGATATAACAACCGATATATAATTACTTAACTAAAAAATATATCTGTTGTACTCTGCTACACTCCAAGTATAAATTAATCAAAAAAAAAGTCAACGGAAAAACACTATATCTTGTGCTTGTGATTACTTAATACACAATAAATAGTGTGTTTGGTTATTTTATACAATTCTAATTTTGAAGGGAATATTGATTTGATAGCTTTTTTTTGTAAGATTTAGGGAAATATTCAGAGAAAATGAGTAAAAAAAATTCCCGTTGTGCTAAATTTCACAAAAAAGATTTCTACTTGGATTCTATTATATATTAAATATAACAATACGATAGAATACCAATTTTTAAAATGATTATCAATAATTAATTAATCACATGAAGCGGTTCATTTGATTTAAGTCATATAAATATAATGATAAATTTTTTAGATCAAACATATTATAAAATAAAGGGACATCATAATTTTTATTTAGTTTACATAAGATATATTATACAAAGTTAAAGGCGTTTGGCGAATGTTAAGATTAAGCGCAACTATACATTGCTTTTATATAAACATAGTTCGTCTTTTGCTCTTTTTATCCCTATTGATAAACTTGAATTGATACGATTGTTCGACAAAATCATTTCATAACGAATGAAATGTTCTCTTGAAAATATCATGTAATTCTCGCGTATTCTAGTTTAAACTTTTGAGCTGGTGTTTTCCACTTTAGAATTTTTCTTGGTCTAGTATTTAAGTTTTCTACAGCGTCATCGACGATACGTTGCGAGACATTCTTAAAATTAAACGGTTTAGGGAAATATTCTCTAAGTAATCCATTATGATTTTCGTTAGAACCACGTTCATGAGGTGCATACGGATTTGCATAGTAAATTTTGCACCCGAAGGTGTCTTCAATAAGACCGACTTGAAATTGATTTACAAATTCAGTTCCTCGATCACAAGTAATAGATTTTACCCCTTGAGGATACATTTCTATTAGTTTTTTAATCGCTGCCATCATAGCGCGACCTGTTTTATTAGGGAGTTTAATCGCTACGTATTGTCGTGTCTTTCTTTCGATAAAAGTTGCGAGACAGGTTGATATGCCTCGTTTTGAAACTACTGTATCAGCTTCCCAATGACCAAATTCTGTACGAAGCTGAACAGCTTCTGGGCGCAAATCAATGGTTCTATTTTCAAAGAAAGCTCGATCAATGCGAATCTTCGATCCAGATGACTTTACTTTATATCTTTTTCCATGTCTCCTAAGCTTTTTGATGTTGAAATCAATGGTTTTTGAGTAAATCCAGTTATAGATCGTGGATGTACATACCTTTACGCTTTTAACGGAATGTGCAATTTGTTCTGGAGAATATTTTAGATTCAGATATTTTAAAATAGTTTTAGTATTATGAATCGTGGCTTTTTTAGTAACTCCACAGTTCTTTTTCCGCAATTTAGCGATATTTTGTGCACTTGAAGCTTGATAAGGCAACCGTGCGATACTGTTGGCTTTTCTAGCTTCAGTCCCCCGTTGAATCTCCCGAGTGATTGTTGAACGATGGCGATCTAATCTACGTGCTATTTCAGCTGGTCGTAATCCTTCGTCAAGATAGGCCTCAATTTTCCCACGCTCTTCAGCGGTTAAATGCTTATATACCATGTATCAAACTAGCTCCTTTGCTCTATTAATTACTACGGCAACGAATGATTTGACAATGAACCTTCACAGATATGAGATCCGCTTCCAACTAGGACCTAACTTAAGACAAGTCAGCTCAGCCGATACAAGGCTATCATATCTGTGTTCATAATCAAATCGTATTACCTACCGTATGCAGGCACATCGTATCATATTAAATAACGAGCATCAATATAAGTTTGCGGAGGTTTGTTGCGCTTTATTTTGCTATCCAGCAGTTATCGATGATAAATAGCTTTAAATCAGTATGATTATTGTGTTGATTATATTTATGTCAACTAATTTCTCGTTGTCATAAATATAATCAACTTAGCTAGATGAATTTTACTTGATTGACTACCTTGATAACAAAGCTATTCATAATTACGTGATTTAAAAAAGAAATCATACAATTAGTTAAAGTGGACCCTTTGTCAAGGACAATTCAAAAAGAAACCAAAACCTATTATGCAGCGACTAGCTGGTATCGATAATCATTCTATCTCAGCCTCTTTACTATTTTGTATCATTTCGTGCTCGTAAAGCCGATAAAATCGCAACCGTATCTATCACTTCTTGTAAAGCCGCCCCTAATAATGTTGGAATGATTCCAAAGCTAGCTATTACCATTAATACACAACAAATAATGATACCAATCAATACCGATTGTTTCGCTACGACCATTGTTCGTTTAGCAATGTCTCTGGCTTGAGCTACTTTAGCCAAATCATCTTTCAAAATAACAATATCTGCACTTTCACTGGCAGCTGTCGAACCATGCGCCCCCATCGCTATTCCGATATCCGCTACGGAAAGAGCTGGAGCATCATTTACTCCATCACCGACCATGACTGTTGGTCTAAGTGGCGCTGGGATTTCTTGAATATAGGCGATTTTATCTTGCGGTAGACAATCAGCATGCACCACATCAATGCCTACTTGGTCTGCAATACTATCTGCTACTTCTTGCTTATCTCCTGTTAATAAATGGATGCTCTCTACTCCTTCCGCCTTTAGCATTTGCATCGTTTCCTTTGCCTCTTGACGGACTTGATCTTTCATAGTCACATGTCCTATCATGACACCATTCACAGCAACAAATACCGCGACTTCGTTTGTTAAGCGATGGACATCTTTCTTCCCTACGAAGGTCGATTTACCTACTTTTACTTCGTTTCCTTCAATAAAGCATACGACACCTTGACCAGTCACTTCTTCCAAATCTTTCACTGGCAATAATGCCACACCTTTTTCTTTGGCTTCCCGAACAATGGAGCGTGCAATGACATGCCCCGATTCTTGCTCCGCACTGGCTACGAGTTGTAAAAATGTTTTTTCCGTATAACCACTCGTATAAGATAATTGATCAATGTAGAGCGCTCCTTCTGTTATTGTCCCCGTCTTATCAAATGAAAAGCTTTTAGCGGTTGCAAGTTTTTCGATGGTTGTCCCATTTTTCACCACGATACCATTGCGGCTAGACCGACTCATACCTGCGACTAGCGCAATCGGAGCAGCTAAGATTAAAGGACACGGTGATGCGACTACTAGGACTTCTGCAAAGCGTACCGGATCTTTAGAGAAAAACCATGCCAAACTACCAATCACATACGCAATAATCGTGAAAGGTACCGCATACCGATCTGCTAAACGAACAAAATTGGCCGGTTTTTGAGCCGATTCTTTTACTAATTTGACCAATAATTGGTATTGACTATCAGCAGCTACTTTAGTTACTTTAAAACGAAATGCTTGATCGCCATTTAGCGACCCTGACATCACTTCATCGCCAATTCCTCTTTCGACTGGTAATGACTCACCTGTTAAAGAAGATTCATCCAACGTCGTCTGACCTTCTTTAATCACACCATCCACTGGTACAAGCTCACCTGGTTTAACTAAGACAAGCTCACCGAGTTGCACCGTCTCAGCTTTGCAATCAATGATTTCCGCTCCCTTAATCACATGAGCAAGTTGAGGGGAATGGCTTAACAATTCTTGTAATTCTTTACTAGCTTGTCGGCTAGCATAATCTTCTAGACTATCTCCACCAGTAAGCATAATTAGCACAACTAAACTAGCCCAATATTGACCGACCGCCAATGTCGCTACAATGGCAGTAATAGCCAAAATATCCACACCGTATTTTCCCGAACGCAGTGTAGCAATCATGCCAATCAACATTTGAATGGCAATTAACCCACCCGTAATCGCTACAATCATATAAGCTATTGTCGGATTTTTGAATAGAAATTCAGCTAGTAAGGCTGCGAAACCGATTGTTA
Organism: Enterococcus sp. DIV2449a; assembly: GCF_051711225.1. NCBI lineage: Bacteria > Bacillati > Bacillota > Bacilli > Lactobacillales > Enterococcaceae > Enterococcus > Enterococcus sp. DIV2449a. The sequence continues at coordinate 6,933 of NZ_JBIOME010000002.1, read as the reverse complement.
AAGTTAGAATAAATCGTTGGTAATTTTTCATTGTTCTCCTCCTCTATTTCACAAAAAGAGTGTAGCACCACAACTTTTCGAATGATAATATAATCCTCTAATTGATAACGATAATCAGATGCAACTATCAAAATCCTATTTTATATTATATTTATTTCAATTTAATACGTTAATCCACTAGGTAGTTAGAGTTAAACGTCGATGTGCCTATCATTTTTTTTAGGCATTCCGAAAAAAATCCTTTTTTTTTTTTTTTCATTTGAGGAGTAAACTAGCGTTGAAAAGAAATGAAAGGTGGTTATCTTCTTGAGTAAAAATGAAAATCATGCTCATAAGCACAAGTTGATGGAACACGCCAATGGTCCATCACTTGAGGAAATAAATGGGACGGTCGTTGTTCCTAAAGGTATGGGATTTTGGAAAACATTGTTCGCATACTCGGGGCCGGGTGCACTTGTGGCAGTCGGCTACATGGATCCGGGAAACTGGTCCACTTCTATTACTGGTGGACAAAATTTTCAATACCTATTAATGTCGGTGATCTTAATGTCTAGCTTGATTGCTATGCTTTTACAATACATGGCAGCTAAACTAGGAATCGTCACTCAGATGGACTTGGCGCAAGCGATTCGAGTGCGTACGAGCAAATCATTAGGTATTATTTTGTGGATTTTAACTGAATTAGCGATTATGGCCACAGATATTGCCGAGGTTATCGGGGCAGCTATTGCCTTATACCTACTATTTGATATTCCCTTATTGTATGCTGTTTTTATTACCGTCTTTGATGTCTTGTTGCTTTTATTGTTGACAAAAGTCGGATTCCGTAAGATCGAAGCAATCGTGGTTTGTTTGATTTTTGTCATTCTTTTTGTCTTTGTCTATCAAGTTGCTCTATCAAATCCAGATTGGGCTGCCGTGATGAAAGGCTTTATTCCAACAAGCGAAACATTCTCTTCATCGAAAAGTATCGGCGGTCAAACTCCTCTAACAGGCGCACTAGGAATTATTGGAGCAACTGTGATGCCGCATAATCTGTACTTGCATTCGGCTGTTTCTCAAACACGTGCCATTGATCATAGCGATGAAGATGATGTTGCCGAAGCAGTTCGCTTTACCACATGGGATTCTAATATTCAATTAACGATGGCTTTCTTTGTTAACTCGTTGCTTCTTATTATGGGTGTTGCTGTATTTAAAACTGGAGCTGTCCAAGATCCATCCTTCTTTGGATTGTATGAAGCCTTATCAGATCCTTCAACTTTAAGTAATGGTATCCTAGTTCAGGTTGCGAAATCTGGTTTATTGTCTACTCTCTTTGCAGTTGCGCTACTTGCATCTGGTCAAAATTCTACGATTACTGGTACTTTGACAGGACAAGTAATCATGGAAGGTTTCATTCATATGAAAATGCCGATTTGGTTACGGCGCCTTGTTACTCGTTTAATCTCGGTGATTCCGGTTTTAGTCTGTGTGGCGTTAACCAGTGGTAAATCGGCTATTGAAGAACATACTGCGTTAAATACGTTAATGAATAATTCTCAAGTCTTTCTAGCTTTTGCCTTACCATTCTCAATGGTCCCACTACTCATGATGACGGATAGTAGTCTTGAAATGGGTGATCGCTTCAAAAACTCATGGATCATTCGCTTATTAGGTTGGATTTCAGTCATCGGATTAACATATTTAAATCTAATCGGATTGCCCGGACAAATTGAAGGGTTCTTCGGTGACAACGCAAGTAAAACAGATCTTGTCATTGCAGATAGCATTGCCTACTTTACGATAGCTATTGTGCTTCTTTTGTTGGCATGGACAGTTTATGATCTATATAAAGGAAACAAAAAATTAAATGCGCGCATTCAATTAAATAATATGCGTGAAACGGAGTAGGAGGAGCAATATGTATGCGTTCAAACGAATTTTAGTTGGTGTGGAAGAGTCAGAAGATGCGTTAAAAGCCTTCCATTATGCTGTCCATCGCGCGAAACTAGAAGACTCTTCGCTTATCATCGCACTTGTTTTAGAAAACGAAGACATTAATACGTATGAAATTCTGGATAAGACCTTTTTAAAGAACGCTCGAGAAAAATTAATTCGCCAAGGTGAAACCTATCGTACTTACGCAAAAGAGCAAGGACTAACAGATGTGGAAGTTCTCATTGGTCAAGGAAATCCGGGTGAAGTTATTGTCAAAGAATTTATTCCAATTTCAAAGGCTGATTTATTAATCATTGGTTCTAAATCACGTAACCCTATCCGGAAATACTTAGGCACACAGGCTAGTTACATGGCGAAAAATGCGACAATTTCTGTTTTAGTATATCGTTAAAAAGAGGCGGAGACAGAATTATTTATCTACGAGCAAAAAGACCATAAACTCCAAAAGTTATTTTGAACTGCTCCCTGTCAAGTAGACAGTCAAAAAAAACAAAAAGATTTGTTCGAGTTTCACTCGAACTGGCCTTCAGAGGAGATAGAGAAAGTCCCTTTCTCTATCTCCTCTTACAGGTTAATAAAAAGACTTAAGCGACAGCCTTACTTCTGATTTCCATCGGAGTGAGTCCGTCGTGTTTTAGTGTGATTCGTTTATGATTATAGAAGTGAATATAGTCTTCCACGTCCGTGACTAAAGCTTCTCTGGTCGCATAGTTATTCAGGTAGTAACGCTCTGCTTTTAAAGTGCCCCAAAAGCTTTCGATTGGTTGGTTATCTAGACATTTCGAAACTCGTGACATACTTGCGGTAAATTTGTACGTATCTCTCAATGTTTTGTAAGCATGAGAAGTATACTGGAACCCACGGTCACTGTGGATCAGTGGTCGTGCTCCTGGGTTGGCTTCAAAGGCCTGTTTTAGTGTATCCATGACGATTTCATTATCATTTCTAGGACTCAATACATAGGCGATGATAGACTTGTCCCAAAGATCAACGATCGCACTCAGAAATTCTTTCTGACCATTCCCATATTTAAACTCAGTGATGTCTGTACACCAAATCTGATTTGGGGACGTGGCGGCGTCGAAGTTACGATTCAAAATATTCTCTGCTAGATGAATAGGATTTGACCGTTGCCAAGACGGACGCGGTCTTCTAATAACCGAATAGAATCCTAGAATACGCATAATACGGTGAATTCGTTTGCAATTATAGCGCGTTTCCAGCTTTTTATTCACAGCCACTGTCATTCGGCGATAACCGTAGATTTTCTTACATCCAAGATGGATTTCAGTAATGACTTCAGCGATGTGTTGCGTTTCTTCATCCTGGCTAGTCGGAACACGTTTGCTCCATTTGTAATACCCCTGCGTTGAGACAGTTACTAGTTGGCAAAGTCGGCTGATTGGCCAACCACGCTCTTCATTAAGCTCTTTGACTGCTAAAAATTTCGCTTCTTTTCGAGATAGCGCTAGCGTTTGAATCGATCCCGAATTTCTTGCAACTTTTTTTGGATAGCCACCTCCATCTCAAGGTGTTCTTTTTCTGCTTGAAGCTTCTTATTTTCTAGTTTGAGACAATCTAGCTCTGTTAGTTCCTCTAGACTCTTTTTGCGACCACGTCCGTCTTTCAATCCTTCTTGTCCAAGTGATTGGTATTTTCGCACCCACGAATAAACCTGTTGGTAACTCACCTGATACTTCTCGATTGCCTTATCATAGGCAAGTTCATGAGCAATCGTGTACTGCACGATTTCAATTCGTTCTTTATAGTCGGTTTTTCTGCCTTTAGTCATACGGGATTTTGACCTTCCTTTGCTAGTGGATTTAACTTCGCTACCACTAGTATACTTGGAAATCCACTTATTCAAAACACTGTTACCTGAAATAGAATACTTTTTGACTACAGACAGTTTGGATTCCCCTCCGTCTATGACGGCTTTAACAGCACATAACTTGGTTTCCTCTGAGTATGTCGTCCACGTTCTAAGTTCCTTAAGTCGTTCAGAACCACCTTCTTCGAACTTACGAAGCCAATCATGCAAAGTCCCGATACTGATACCGATTCTTTTTGCTTCAGCATTTCTAGATGTCCTCCCTTGTAACACTTGATTAACAGAATATAATTTTTCATCAACGCTAAACTTTACTCTTTTTGACATATAAAAAACTCCCAACATAGTAGTAAAGTGGACCCTTTGTCAAGGACAATTCAAAAAGAAACCAAAACCTATTATGCAGCGACTAGCTGGTATCGATAATCATTCGGTGCCAGCAGCTTTTTCAAATTCCACTGTCCGCGGTCATTATTATAGTAGTCTATATAGTCGTTAACCATCGTGTAAACTTCTGTATAAGACTGACAACTGGCGAAGTCACACTCATCCTTCATGTGGCCAAAAAATGATTCTTGTGGTGCATTATCCCAACAATTTCCACGTCTACTCATTGATTGGGTGATTCCTGAAGCTTTCAATTGTTTTTGAAATATAGGACTAGTGTAGTGCGAACCTTGGTCTGAATGGATAAGCACCTCTTGATGCAGTCGATTTCCGTGATTGGCAACCAGCTGCGTGACTGTTTTCAACACAAAATCAATTCTCAAATTATCCGAAAGTTGATGTGCGAGTATTTCATTCGTTTGCGCGTCTTTTATGGTCGACAAATAAGCAGTGGCTCCATTACCATATTGAATATAGGTAACGTCAGTTAATAGAATCTTCCCTGCAATCCCCTGCTTAAACGCGCGTTTGAGCTTATTTTCGACGAGATGATGTTCTTTCGTAGCTTTCGCTAATTTGCGATAAGGATTCGCTTTCCTTACCGAAGACAGAAGGTCGTACTTACGACAGATTCGCTGAACACACTTTCGATTCATGATTATTCCAAATTTATTTTTGAGTGTCATTACGATTGAACGTGTGCCTTTCTTCTTATTTCGAAAAGCAATCGCTTTTTCAACATCTTTTTTGAGCGCCAACTCTCTTTTCGCTTCTTGTGTTCGGAAAGAACTATTTTTATAGGCATAGTACCCACTACGGGAGACGCCAGCTAAACGACAGAATAGGCTGATTGAACGGTTTCGTTTGGTTGATAGTTCCTTAATGAGCGCAAAGGTAAGTGATGAAGTTCGTTTATCTGCCAGACTTCCTTTTTCGCTCAGTTCTAACTTTTTTATGAATTCGAGTTCACCTTTCAAATAGAGGTTTTCAGCTTCAAGTTTTGCCACACGTTCTTCAGGAGTGAGCACACGTTCCAATGGACGTCCACTATTCGCTTTTCTCAAATCTCGCAACCCGAGTGTTCCGTGTTCTTTCACAGCTTTTTTCCAACGAAAAGTCGCATTCTTAATACGTTCAGTGCCGATTACTTCAACGTCAAAACCTGCATCTTCAAAAATTCTTGTTGGTGATTTTCCGAGTTCATATTCTTCAATGAATTTTGTTTTGAAATCAACAGAATAGGTAATTGCCTTTTGACTTGCCTTAACGACATTTGGATTCGCTAGCAGAACTTTGAGCTGATTTTGTGTAAAGTGCTTGATAGTCATTGATTGATCCACCTTTCCTTTATCTTGTTACATTCAGTGTATACAAAAATAGACCCGATAGCTAAGGTATTTTTTTCAAACTGTCCTTATCTATGGGTCCACTTTAAAATGAACGTAAATTTTCAGCATTTAGCCTTAATTGTATACAATAGCCTTATAATGTATACAATTGTTTTGTTTCGTGCTATAATAAATTCATGAATGGAGGGAGAATCATGGCAACTATTCGAATTGATGATGAGTTAAAAAAAGATGCGGACAAAATGTTTGATGAAGTTGGAATGAATACGTCCGTTGCAGTAAAGATATTTTTAACGAAGTTTGTAAAGACAGGAAAGTTTCCGTTTGATATTGAAACTGATTCTTTTCAACCTACGAATGAAACAGCACAAGCCTTTAAAGAGACGGAACGCTTAATCGAAAAAGGTAATTTAGCCAACAATGAAGATTTGAACGACTATTTTACTAGGATGAAAAAAGAAGCCCTCGAGGAAGAACATGCTGAATTATAGGACGACGAAACGCTTTGATAAAGATGTAAAAAAATTGATTAAGCAGGGGAAGCCCGTCCAAAAGTTGCAAGCTGCTATGGAATTGCTTATTAATGAAGAAGAACTTGGTACAGAATACAAACTTCACCCCTTAGAACCAAAAAACCTCATACCTAAACGATGGGACATACACGTAGGTGGGCGAAACAGTGATTGGGTAGTAATCTTCTATTACTATGAGGGAACGATTATTTTTGAACGAACAGGCAGCCACTCTGATTTATTTCGATAATTTTATAATTAAAGAGCTGTTGGTTTCTAAGATAACTCAATTTTCTAAGTTTTTTCATAATCGTTTGTTATGATAACCTTAGATCTGAACTTAGACTTGCGCTGCCCGTTATTGAAGTTTCAGGCAGCGCTCTTTTTGGGGGATCGATAATGGAAGAACAAAAAATATTTGATAAACGCTGGCAGCTAGCATCAAGCGAACAAAGAGCAAGATATAATAATTTGATGTCCTCCTACCCTACTATTAATTGGACCTACAAAGAAAAGAAGTATTTGCTTTGGTTGTGCCAGTTAGATATAGATACCTTTGAAATATTTGAAGTGATCCTAGATAAAATTAAACAGAGTTCATCATAAACAAGCGAATCCTTCACTCGATTCGCTTGTTTTGCTATTTAATTGGTTGTCTCAGGACAATTCTAAGCTCATTTGAAGAAATATCGCTGGATAATCCCCTTTAAGTAAATGCTTCAGAATAGTTGGAAACACGTATTGCCAATGATCTCACTTTTTTATTAAAAAAATAAGCTAGTCCCTTGTATATTTAAATCAGTCAGTTAAATATACTTTCCTTTCTTTCGTATTGGTATACTGACTATAAGCGCTGTGGATTAGTACTAGTCCCAACAGCTCCATTTAGATGACTGGTTAAGGGAGGCTCTAA
>NZ_JBIOME010000001.1:3460000-3490218 GCF_051711225.1 Enterococcus sp. DIV2449a | reverse complement strand
AAATTGTCCTCCTATAACTAAGAATAGATATAACTAAAATAGCACGGATTGAAAAAGTTTTCCACAGATTACGATAAAAAAGGTTAGAAAAAAATACTTTTCCACAAAACGGGATAAAAGAAAAATGGAAATGCACATGTTCGAAATCCGACTATCCACAGGTAGAAAAAGAATGTGCATAACTGTAAAACAATCTCCTTTATCCACAGATCGATGTCAAGATCACACCTTGATAACACTAGGTTTCGGGGTAGTTATCAACAGTTAAAAAAGTGATTGTGGAAAACTTTTCTACAGGCTGTTTGTTTGTGGAAAAAGCCAAAATAACTCTGGGGAAAAGTTATCCACAAAAATTGGCTATAAACAGCAAACCCACACAAATCAAAGGGATTGTGGATAAAGAATGCCTGATTTTGAGCAAACTTCTTATTGACAAACTAGTACTTGACTCGTTATACTATCAAAGTATGTCTGTGCGCATAAGCATTATCCTGATGGAGGTGGAAATAAATGAAAAGAACGTATCAACCAAATAAACGTAAACGTCAAAAAGTTCACGGATTCCGTAAACGTATGAGTACAAAAAATGGACGTCGTGTTTTAGCTAGCCGTCGTCGTAAAGGCAGAAAGGTTATTTCTGCGTAAGCCACTGAATGCCAGTGGTTTTTTTTTATGCCGTTTTTGCGGAATATAGTGTCTGACTTTTGGCAAATATGGTATTATTGACAGGTGAGTGGTTACGGATTCAATCCGTTTCGCGAAGCTTAATTGAAAGAAGTGAAGGAACCGAAGATGAGAAAATCCTATCGAGTAAAAACAGAGCAAGATTTTCAAAAAGTTTTTCAGGCAGGAAATTCTTTTGCAAATCGGAAGTTCGTGGTGTATGTCTTACCTAAAGAGCAATCACATTTTCGAGTTGGTTTATCTGTAGGGAAAAAAGTCGGTAATGCAGTGAAGCGAAATGAGATCAAGCGCAAGATCCGTGCAAGTTTAACGGAAATGAAGCCGCGAATCGAACCAGCGGTCGATTTCATCGTGATCGCCCGTCCAAGTATCGCCACTTGTTCCTCAAAGGAAATCTACTCGAATTTAGAGCATGTCTTAAAACTTGCCAAAATTATTCATTAATGGAAAGGAATTAGTTACGTGAAAAAAGGGAAACGCGTCTTACTATTTTTGGGAGTTCTCTCATTAGTAGTTGTCTTATCTGCCTGCGGTGCAACAGGTGAAGTAAATGCACAAAGTACTGGTCTATGGGACCGTTACATCGTTTATTATTTTGCAGAGGCGATCAAAGCCCTCTCCTTCGGCAATGCCGGGATCGGGATCATCCTCTTTACATTGATCATTCGGGTCATTTTGATGCCGTTGATGCACTTTCAAACCAAAAGCATGCGCAAAACGCAAGAATTACAACCGAAGTTAAAAGCGCTGCAACAGCAATATGCGTCAAAAGATACAGAAACACAAAGCAAGTTAAAAGAAGAAACACAACGTTTGTATGCGGAAAACAATGTCAATCCTTATGCCGGCTGTCTGCCATTATTGGTACAAATGCCGATTTTGATGGCCTTGTGGCAATCGATCTCACGGGTTCCTGCTCTGCAAGAAGGAAAATTCTTATGGCTGCAGCTGGGTGATCGTGACCCATACTTCATCTTGCCGATTTTAGCGGCGCTCTTTACTTTTGCAAGTACTTACTTATCAAGTATGAGCCAAGTGGAATCAAATGCGAGTCTGAAAATCATGAATTTCGCTATGCCGATGATGATCTTACTGATGGGGATCAACATTGCCAGCGGTCTTTCCTTGTACTGGGTCGTTTCCAATGCATTCCAAGTTGTGCAAACAATGATCTTAAATAACCCATTCAAGATTCGCCAAGAAAGAGAAGAAGCTGCCCGCAAAGAACGCGAGCGTGAACGTGCGCTGAAAAAAGCAATGAGTCCTAAAAAGAAACGGAAAAAATAAGAGGAGGTTGCACTGCAATGCCGATTTATGAAAATCTGACAGTAGATGAAGCAATTCAAGAGGGATTGCAAGTCCTTGGTATCACCAAAGATCAAGCAGTAATCGAAGTCCTGGATGAAGGAAAAAAAGGCTTCTTGGGTCTAGGAAAAAAACAAGCACGGGTCTCCATTGAAAAACGAATCGTTGAAGAACCGGCACCCGTTGAAGAAGTACCAGCAAAACCGCTGGTAGAACCAGATCCTGTGACGACAGAGGATGCAAGCAGTGTGATGGAAGCAGCAGCGAGCGAACCTGTTTTGCTGACGGATCTTTCAGATGAGGAAGCGCTGGCTCAGCTGGGACTCTATCTGACAAATATTTCAAAAGCATTGAATGCACCCGCCTTAGTAAAAACCGCTCGTCAAGACGGCGTGGTCGTCTTTCATTTAGAAACGCAAAAACAAGGCATTTTGATTGGGAAGCACGGCAAAACCTTGAATGCACTGCAATATTTGGCGCAAGTGTATATTCACCGCATCGCGAAAAACAAATTGTCGATTGTAGTGAATGTCGGAGATTACCGTGAAAAACGTCAAGCGATCTTAGAACGTTTGGCTAGCCGTACTGCTGAAAAAGTCAAACGAACAGGCCGCCCAGTCTTTTTAGAACCGATGCCGGCGTTTGAAAGAAAGCAGATCCATTCAGTTTTGAGTAAAGATGCGTATGTTCAAACTCATTCTGAAGGGGATGAACCGTATCGCTACTTAGTAGTGGAACCTGCGGACAAACGAATTTAATGAAAAAGGGAAAGGCGGTCTGACAAGCCTTTCCCTTTTTTGATGGGAAAAAGCGATTGACAACAAATTTAAAACCAAGTATCCTTGACTAGAAATCATTCTTATCAAAGTCAACATACGTTACGTAGGTCAGCCTTTGGTATCAAAAAAGAGTCCGTATGCCGCGGACTCTTTTTTGTATTTTTCTTTATTGACTTTAGTCAGTTTCGTTCGCGTAGCGTACGAAACAAAAAAACCGCGCGTTTCTACGCGTGGACGAAATAGCTTTAGCGATAAAAAACTCCTTTCGATATACTAATAGTGGCTACCAACCGCATATCAGATCGAAAGGAGTTTTTTTATGTCTAACGACGATAAAAGTTTAGCACATACCAGATGGAATTGTAAGTATCACATAGTCTTCACCCCGAAGTATCGACGAAAAGTGATTTATGGAAAGTTAAGAGTAAGTATTGGTCAGATATTAAGAAAATTGTGTGAGATGAAAGATGTTGAAATCATTGAAGCTCATGCCATGCCTGACCATATTCATATGTTAGTAAGAATACCACCAAAGATTAGTATTTCTAGTTTTATGGGCTACTTAAAAGGACGAAGTGCAACCTTAATCCATGAAAAACATGCGAATTTGAAATATAAGTATGGGAATAAAAGCTTTTGGTCCAAAGGATACTACGTGAGTACGGTTGGGTTAAATCAAAAAACAATTGAAAAATATATTCGAGAACAAGAAGCAGATGATCGAATAAGAGATAGTATAAGTAAACAAGAATATGTAGATCCATTTAAATAGTTAAAGAGAGATAGGGCTGTGAGCGGTTGGTGGTCATTTAAAAAGCCCCTTTTAAGGGGCTAGCGAGTGGTAAGCCCTTCTAGGGCTGTTAAAAAGCCACCCGTTTCACGGGTGGATATTTACTTGATGATAGAGGCAATTAGCCGCCGATGGTTGATTGAGTAAATTGAACCACAGTACCATAGGCAAAGATCTCAAGGTAGGTTTTGTCGCCTTCGACGATGCGGTCATGTTCGAAATGACAGTTGATCACTGCATTCGCTCCGTAGCTGTGGGCGGTTTCTTTTAAGCGATAGGTCACATCTGCCAACAGATCGTTCAAATTCACAGATGTATCAAATAGATCTACTTCGATTTTGTCTGCCGCAAAGACGATATCCCGCACGACGTAAGGCCGATTCACGTTTCCTGTCGATAAAATGATTTCTTTAATGCGAGCAGCGCTGTTTGATGATTTGATGGTTTCCATAATAGATCCCTCTTTTCTTATTCTTTGCTTTTATTTTAAAGGTTTTTGCGGACAGATGCAAAATTTAAAAGTTTTTGAAGGAAGCTTGCGACTCACGCAAAAATGTGCTAATCTATTTCCAGAATTTAATTGACAAGCAGTCAAAGTGCTAAGTCTACTCGTTTTTATTGATTTTCAATCAATTTAACGGGTGGAGTGGGCACTTTTTTTATGTGAAAAAATAGGAGGAGCAAGCAACATGGCGAATATAACGCAAGAATTTGATACGATTGCCGCGATTTCCACCCCGCCAGGCGAAGGGGCCATCAGTATTGTGCGATTAAGCGGGGAAAAAGCGATCGCAATTGCGGATCGGATTTTTCAAGCAGGCACTAAAACCCTCGCCCAAGTCCCTAGTCATACGATCCATTATGGTCATATCGTGGACCCAGAAGAAAACCGTTTGATGGATGAAGTGATGCTATCAGTGATGAAAAAGCCGCGGACCTTTACCCGAGAAGATGTCGTCGAGATCAACTGCCACGGCGGGATCGTTGTCGTCAATCAACTCTTGCAGCTGGTTTTACGACAAGGCGCACGGTTGGCTGAGCCGGGAGAATTCACGAAGCGGGCCTTTTTAAACGGACGGGTTGACCTTTCTCAAGCCGAGGCGGTGATGGACCTGATTCGTGCCAAGACCGATAAGGCGATGAATCTCGCAGTCAATCAGCTGGATGGCAATCTTTCCCACTTGATTCGGACCTTACGCCAAGAGATCTTAGAGACGCTGGCGCAAGTTGAAGTGAATATCGATTACCCTGAATACGATGATGTGGAAGAATTGACGACCCGCTTATTGCTAGAAAAAGCCACGATGATCAAAGGGCAGATCCAAGCCTTATTAGCGACTGCCCAACAAGGAAAAATTTTGCGAGAAGGTTTGAGTACCGCGATCATCGGTCGGCCGAATGTCGGTAAATCCAGCTTATTGAACCATTTATTAAGGGAAGAAAAAGCCATCGTGACAGACATTGCTGGTACGACTCGAGATGTTATTGAAGAGTATGTCAATGTTCGCGGGGTACCGTTGAAACTGATCGATACGGCTGGTATCCGCGAAACAGAAGATGTCGTTGAGAAAATCGGGGTCGAACGCAGCCGCAAAGCACTGGCAGAAGCGGAGTTGATTTTGCTGGTTCTCAACCAAAGCGAAGGATTGACCCAGGAAGACAAACAATTGCTGGAGCTGACTGCTGGCAGCCGTCGGATCATCTTATTGAATAAGACCGACCTTGAGCCAAAATTAGCACCCGCTGAGCTAGTGCAGTACGCAGCAGATGAACCGATTTTTTCTGTCTCTGTGTTGACCAACGAAGGCTTAGACCAACTGGAACAAGCCATTGCCGATCTATTCTTTGGGGGCAAGACCACCGATAAGGATGCTTCCTATCTTTCTAACACTCGCCACATTGCCTTATTAGAAAATGCCGTTCAGTCGTTGTCTGAGGTCATCCAAGGGATCGAAGCAGGAATGCCTGTCGACTTGGTTCAAATCGATATGACACGCTGCTGGGACTATCTAGGAGAAGTTGTCGGCGACAGTGTCCAAGATGAGTTGATCACCCAATTGTTCAGTCAGTTTTGTTTAGGAAAATAAAGAATGCGCCACTGGCGCAAAAAGGAGAACACCATGCAAGAATATCAAGCAGAAAGTTATGACGTGATCGTTGTTGGTGCCGGCCATGCCGGATCAGAAGCTGCCTTGGCAGCCAGCCGAATGGGGGCAAAAACCCTCTTGCTGACCATCAACTTAGACATGGTCGCATTCATGCCTTGTAATCCCTCCGTCGGCGGACCAGCAAAAGGCGTCGTGGTGCGCGAAATCGATGCTTTAGGCGGAGAAATGGGCAAAAATATCGACAAAACCTACATCCAAATGCGGATGCTCAATACAGGAAAAGGTCCCGCTGTGCGGGCCTTGCGGGCGCAAGCCGATAAACATGCCTATGCGGCTGAAATGAAACGAACGATCGAAAAAGAAGCCAATCTGACACTGCGCCAAGGAATCGTTGAAAAGCTGATCGTTGAAGAAGGCGAATGCCGTGGCGTCGTGACCTCTACAGGCGCTCGTTACCAAGCCCAAGCTGTAGTGATCACTGCGGGAACAGCGTTGCGAGGAGAGATCATCATTGGAGAGTTGAAGTATTCTTCTGGACCAAACAACTCCCAGCCATCGATTGGACTAGCCGATCATTTGAAAGAGATTGGCCTAGAGATTGCTCGTTTTAAAACGGGTACACCACCGCGGGTGAAATCCAGCACCATCAACTATGAGGTAACGGAGATCCAGCCTGGCGATGAACAACCGAATCACTTTAGTTACAGCACACCCGATGAAGCCTACAATCAAAACCAAGAACCTTGCTGGTTGACCTATACGAACGAAGGGACGCACCAAATCATCAACCAGAATTTACACCGGGCGCCGATGTTTACAGGGATCGTCGAAGGAGTAGGTGCCCGTTATTGCCCATCTATCGAAGACAAAATCGTGCGTTTTGCAGACAAATCTCGTCACCAACTGTTCTTGGAACCAGAAGGGTTGAACACCGAAGAAGTGTATGTTCAAGGGCTTTCTACTTCTATGCCAGAAGATGTCCAAGTTCAAATGCTGCATTCCATCGCAGGTTTAGAAAAAGCGGAAATGATGCGGACGGGCTACGCCATTGAATATGATGTCGTGGTGCCTCATCAATTGCGTCCAACATTAGAAACCAAAGTCATCGAAAACCTCTTTACGGCAGGACAAACCAACGGAACCAGCGGCTATGAAGAAGCGGCCGGTCAAGGCTTGATCGCAGGCATCAATGCTGCTTTGAAAATTCAAGGCAAAGAACCCTTCATTATGAAACGCAGCGACGGTTATATCGGTGTGATGATCGATGATTTGGTGACCAAAGGAACCAATGAACCTTACCGCTTATTGACCTCTCGTGCCGAATACCGCTTATTGCTGCGTCATGATAATGCGGATCTGCGTTTGACCGAAGTGGGACATCAAATCGGGCTCGTCCCAGAAGCACAATACGAAGCGTATGTAGCGAAAAAAGAAGCTGTTGAAGCAGAAATTAAACGTTTATCCAAGATCCGCATCAAACCAACGCCAGAAGTACAAGCGTATTTGACTGCTAAAGGGACGGCTACCTTGAAAGATGGCGTTTTAGCAAATGAATTCTTGCGTCGGCCTGAAGTGACGTATGCCGAAATGCTACAATTTATCGAAGCCAATGAAGCATTGAAGCCAAAAGAGATCGAACAAGTCGAGATCCAAATCAAATACGAAGGCTATATCAAAAAAGCCCTCGAAAAAGTGGAGAAACTCAAACGGATGGAAGCCAAACGCATTCCTGAAAACATCGACTATGCCGCTATCAATGGCTTGGCAACAGAAGCCAAACAAAAACTGCAAAAAATCCAACCCGAAACCATCGCCCAAGCGAGCCGTATCAGCGGAGTAAACCCAGCTGATATCAGTATTTTGATGGTGTATATCGAGCAAGGGAAGATTGCCAAGGTTAACTAAAGACGGTTAATATTCTTTGAAAAACCAATTTATAAATGGTAAATAGAGTGTCAAAAGCCCGCTGCGAAAACAATTCGCAGCGGGCTTTTTGTCTTAATAATAAAGTTATTCCACTTTTTCAATCGTAGTGGTTCCCCAATTCATGATGTTGCTGAGATGGACATAGCCATCGTACAAATTCAAGAAAATCGAGAAGGCACAGACGATATAGATCAATACATAAAAATTATTGGCTTTTTTGTTACGCCATAAAACAAAGCCATCTAAGATCAGTCCTAAAGGAAAAAGAAAGGAGCCGATTCCAGCTAACAGTAGCAAGAGCAGACTTTCATCTTTATCTGCTGCCATCGTTCTTTGGAGTAACGACAATTTTTCTTTCTTGTCGTTGATTTCTTGATTGTTGGTTTCGATCCGCTCTTTTAAGGCTTCGTTCTCACGTAAAAGCTCATCGATCGAGACTTGGTAGAGATCGCTCAACAAAATCAAATTCTCAATATCTGGATAGCCGCGCCCATTTTCCCATTTTGAAATCGACTGGCGTGAAATCTGTAATTTTTCTGCGACTGCTGTTTGCGACAATCCTGAAGACTCGCGACAGCTTTTTAATTGTTCTGCTAAAGCCAATGTATGCTCCTATCTGCTATTTAACAACTAGCTTCCCATTTGAGATCGTGGTTACGACACTCCCATTGGTAGTGATTATACCTGCTTTTTGCTTAAACGTACAGGTAGCTTTGGTGGACGTGTGAGTTAATGAACTAGAAGTGATACTTCCTCTGTGAGCAACTAAACTTAAATTCGAAGTGCCTGTAAATTGATTGCGGCTATTGACCGTTACATTATAACTAGCGGTCCAATTACCTGCGGATGTTTTTGACACACGATATGTTCCCGCTGCCAGATTTGCTCGGAATGACGGCAATTTTTCAATGGTCAAAATCACCTCGTTGCCTTCTTCATCTACCGTGATCAGCTGCTCATAGGGACTATCTGATGCTAAGTCATAAACGAGTTCAGGTTCTTCCACTGTCTGGGCGGCAGCTGGGAGAGCAAAGAGAAAACAAAGAAAAATAAACGGCACAAAAAATAATTTTTTCACAAACACCACTCCTTGTACTTTTAATAATTCAAGTATACAAGGTTTATTTAGTTAAAGAAAGCACAAGCTAGTTTACAGAGGTAACGGATGGTTCACAACTGTTGCTAGATCAGCATTTCATAGGCTTATTTTTTAGGATGTCGAGAAATTTTAAAAGTGATGGTTCATTCAAAAGGTCTTCGTTTTTTAGGTTTCTGACAACGAACCGCTGCTTTTTAAAAGAAACGTCAAAGAAGTGGTTGCTTTAGTTTTAACCAAACCTAGCTGTGAAAGGAAACAAAAAAGCGAAAGAGTAGGCAACGTTTCGCGCCGATAAAACGACAAACGTAAGACCTCCTTCCGCTTTTTTGCAGCCAATTTTATTCTCTCAAATCAATATCCTTTTGATGGTCGCCGTCTTTCTTATAAACGTTCACCACGGATTCTTTGTTTTCGGCGATTTCTTTGGCACGGGCGATGGCATCTGCCTTCTTGTCGAAATGATCACTGGCACGTTTCGCCCCTTTGGAACGGACTTGCCATTGGTCGTCTTCATACACAACTTCTACATCCGCATCCATTAATTTTTCCGCATTCTTATTGGTTTGATGGGTATCGTCTTTTTGCGGATTTTTTTCTTTCTGAAAAGCTTTCTTCTCCTCTTCATCTGCATTGTCATACCATTTTTCTGCTTGACTCGTGGCGATCGGGATCGCCCGATCATCGGAATAGCCATCGGCTAGCAGGGCATTGGCGATATCGATCGCTTTTTTACGAACTAAGGGGTCTAGATTCTTCATTGACGCAGGATAATCACGGACATTCCAAGGCATTCTTTGTTTCCTCCTTTTTCTTGATCCAAGGTCATTTTCTTAGGGGTTCCCTTTTACAGGTACTACCAGTTACTACTTATTAGTTTACCCCCTTCTAAAAAAAAGGGAAATTATTTGATTTCTGGTCAAAAATGGGGGCACTTTCTTTTTTCATTTTCTAATAAACGATGATTTATTTTTGTTAACAAAGCGTTATATTTCCCAAAAAAAAATGAATGGTTTAGAATTTTATTATAGAGAAAAGGAGGACGTAAGAATGAGTGAACCTATTTTGACTGATCCACGGGAACTTTATCACACGGGTAAATACAGCAAACAGGAACAAGATACGCCTGCTTTACAAGAAGAAATGCGACCAAAACCTGATTGTGGTGAAGAATCTTATGAGGGAAGTCAGCAGTTAGAAAACCGGCGTGTACTGATCACCGGTGGGGATTCTGGGATCGGACGAGCAGCAGCGATTGCCTTTGCCCGTGAAGGAGCAGACATTGCCCTACACTTTTTCCCAGGAGAAGAAGAAGATGCCGAAGAAGTTGCAGGGTACATCAAAGAAGCTGGGCGCAAAGTGATCTTGCTACCCTATGACCTGCGAGACGAAGCGGCACCACAAGAGATCGTTGACAAAGCGGTGGCAGCATTAGGTGGGTTAGATACATTAGTATTGAACGCAGCACAGCAAATCACGCGGCCATCGATTGCAGAATTACCGATTGAACAAGTGAAAGATACCTTTATGGTAAACATTATCTCCATGTTTGCATTAGTCAAAGCTGCTGAGCCGCACTTACCGGCTGGAGGAGCGATCGTGACAACGACTTCTGTCCAAGCCTTTAGTCCAAGTGCCCATTTAATGGATTATGCGGCAACCAAATCGGCGATCGCCAGTTTTACAGTCAGCTTGGCGAAACAATTTGCTGAAAAAGGAATTCGCGTCAATGGGGTAGCCCCAGGACCGATCTGGACACCATTACAGTTAGATCATGGTCAACCGCAAGACCAGCTGCCTGAATTTGGTCAGCAAGCGTTACTTGAGCGGGCAGGACAACCAGCTGAGCTAGCACCCGTCTATGTCTTTTTAGCTTCGAATAAAGCTAGCTATGTGACAGCACAGATTTATGGTGTTACCGGCGGAGAAGCCATCAACTTGTAAGCTTATCAAAAATTGGAGAAAAAGGAGGAGGTGTCCTATGAGTAAAGGGTGGAAAATCGTATCAATCATCGTTTCGTTGATCTTTATCACTGTCTTATTACCAATCGTATTAATGAGTAATCCTTATATGCAGCTGCCATTTGGTTTGGACAGCAGAGGCAATGTCGTCACGTATTTCTTTGACAACTTGTTTATGCGTCAATATATGTTTTGGGTAGCTGTTGTCTTGATCGCCTTATTCTTGATCGTGATCTTAGTCGTGCTTTTTTATCCAAAAACCAAAACGACCTTTGTTTTGAAAGAGGATAAGGGCGCATTGACGATCGATAAGAAAGCAATCGAAGGACTTGTACGTACGAAAGTAAATGAAAAAGAATTTGTTGAAGGACCAAAAGTTCATGTCAAGGCGACCAAAAATCGAATTTTGATTAAAATCAAAGGACGCTTGAAACGGACGTCTGCCTTAGTCGGCAAAACCGAAAACTTAATGGCGGAAATCCAACAAGATGTCCAACGAGTGCTTGGTTCAAGTGAGAAAGTCAAAGTCGAAGTCAACTACGCGAATTTTGAACAAAATGAGACTCCGGAAAACCCGCGAGTAGAATAGGAGGGCTATGATGAACGAACTACAACAATACAAAATCCCATTGATTTTTGGAGCAATCGGCCTTGTTCTGGCTGTGTTGTTTGTAACGATCGGTTTTTTCAAAACATTGCTGATTCTACTCCTAACAGGTTTGGGTTTTGCGTTAGGATTGTATCTCCAACGTACCGGTATCATCGACGAATTTTTTAACCAACAATAACGCATTTTAATAGGAGGAATTTTTAATGAATAACGATAAAAACGAATTAAACAATGATAAAAAAGTCAGCGCACATCCAGATCCAGTGGTTCCTAACACCAATCATCAAGCAAATGAAAATGCGATTCCGATGACTGAAGCACCAGATCCAGTGGTACCAAATGCTGAAAAAGCAGTAGCAGGACAACAAAACGGACCAAAACCAGGGGATCATCCAGCACCAGGAAATCCAAATCCAGCAGGACATCATCCAGCACCGCCAAAACCTGGTCACAACGATTTTGAAGGACCAACTGGCGACGCACCTGTTCATGGTTCATTGACCTATGATGACAAAGTGATCCAAAAAATCATCGGGATCGCATTAGAACACGTGGATGGTCTGTTGACGGTCGATGGTGGTTTCTTCTCTAACATTGCGGAAAAATTAGTCAATACAGACAATGTGACTGCGGGTATCAATACCGAAGTAGGGAAAAAACAAGTAGCCGTTGATTTAGATATCGTGGTTGAATACGACCGCAACATCCCAGAAATCGCTGACCAAGTCAAAGAAGTCATCCAAAAAGAAGTAACGACAATGACCCAATTAGAAGTTATCGAAGTCAACATCAATGTTGTAGATGTAAAAACGATCGCTGAATACGAAGAGGAACAAGAAACGGTTCAAGACAAAGTATCGTCAGCTGCATCTAAAACCGGCGACTTTGCTTCACGTCAAACCAACAAAGCCAAACATGCGGCTTCCCGCGCGTCTGATCGTATCGAAGAATACAACGAGCCCCGGGTGAAATAAAAAAGTTTCATATGAAACAAAAACAAGCATTGATCCTGTGATCAATGCTTGTTTCTTTGAGAAAAAAGCTGACCAGGAGGGTTGGCAGCCTCGCTGGTCAAGGAAAAATGAAAAAAGTTTTTTGGATTGAAATGAGTATAATTCCTCTGCCTTAAACCAACCTTAAAGCCCCAGTTAAAAAATGGTAAATTCTCCTAGAAAGCAATGTCTGGCTATTGCATCACATTGCTTTTTGCGTTAAAGTAGGAACTAGTCTGTGAAACATTTTTCTGTTTCACAAAATAGAAAGGATTCGTTATGCTACCTGAAGAATTTCATGAAGAATTACGCAAAAACGGGATCGTTTTAACCGAAGAACAAATGGAAAAATTCGCTGTCTATTTCGAGCGTTTAGTCGAATGGAATCAGAAGATGAATCTAACCGCAATCACGGAAAAATCAGAAGTGTATTTGAAGCATTTCTACGATTCTGTTTCTTTAGCTTTTGAAACCGCCTTTGACCCGCAAAGTCATTTGTGTGATGTCGGTTCAGGTGCTGGCTTTCCAAGTATTCCACTAAAAATCGTGTTTCCTGAATTAGAAGTGACGATCGTCGACTCTTTAAATAAGCGCATCACCTTTTTACAAACCCTTGTGACGGATCTACAATTGGAAAATGTCCACTTGTACCATGACCGTGCAGAAACATTTGGTCAAAACCCGCAATTTCGTGGGCAATTCGATTATGTGACTGCTCGTGCGGTTGCCCGTTTGAATGTGTTAACGGAACTCTGTGTGCCATTGGTGAAAAAAGCAGGCTATTTTTATGCGCTCAAAGCTGCCAAAAGCGAGGAAGAACTGGTTGAAGCCAAACCAGCCATCTCACTCTTAGGCGGCAAATTTATTGAAGAAAAAAGCTTTACCTTACCGGTCAGCGGCGATGAACGCCATCTTTTGATCATTCAAAAGAAAAAAGAAACGCCAAAGAAATACCCCCGCAAACCGGGAATGCCAGCGAAACAACCAATTAAATAGGAGGAAAATCAATGGCCCGTATTATTTCTGTTGCAAACCAAAAAGGCGGCGTAGGCAAAACCACCACAACGGTGAACCTAGGTGCGTCCTTAGCATTTGTCGGCAAAAAAGTGTTACTCGTAGATATTGATGCCCAAGGCAACGCCACAAGCGGTGTCGGCATTCGCAAACCAGATGTGGAACAAGACATCTATGATGTATTAGTCAATGAAACACCGATCGTTGAAGCGATTTTACCTAGCAGCCGAGAAAACTTGGATATCGTTCCAGCGACGATCCAATTAGCTGGTGCGGAAATTGAATTGACCTCCATGATGGCACGGGAATCTCGATTGAAATCGGCTTTGAATGAAATCAAAGAACAATATGATTATATCTTTATCGATTGTCCGCCATCTTTAGGTCATTTGACGATCAATGCCTTTACCGCCAGTGATTCGATTTTGATCCCAGTCCAATGTGAGTACTATGCATTAGAAGGGCTGAGCCAACTATTGAATACCGTGCGTTTAGTACAAAAACATTTTAACCCTGAGTTAGAGATCGAAGGGGTCTTACTGACGATGTATGATGCCCGTACGAACTTAGGCGCGGAAGTCGTGGAAGAAGTCCGCCGCTATTTCCAAGAAAAAGTATATGAAACCATTATTCCGCGGAATATCCGGTTGTCTGAAGCACCTAGTCATGGATTGTCGATCATTGATTATGATCCACGCTCAAAAGGAGCCGAAGTCTATCAGACGTTAGCAAAGGAAGTGTTAGCCCGTGAAGAATAAAGGGAAAGGATTAGGGCGTGGGATCGATGCGTTGTTTCAAGACCTGCAAGGGTTAGAAGAAGTCGATATCAAGACAGAAAAAGTCGTTGAACTGCCTTTAAACGAATTAAGACCCAACCCTTATCAACCGCGAAAAACCTTTGATGAGCTTTCATTACAAGAACTAGCCAATTCGATCCAGCATTCGGGGGTCTTTCAACCGATCATCGTGCGGCAATCATCCGTCAAAGGCTATGAGATCATTGCGGGTGAACGCCGGTTTCGAGCGTCCAAACTAGCTGGCAAGGAAACGATCCCAGCCATCATCCGCAATTTTGATGAAGAAGCGATGATGCAAGTCGCCGTTTTAGAAAACTTGCAGCGGGAAGATTTGAATCCTTTAGAAGAAGCAGAAGCTTATGACATGCTGATGAAAAACTTGAAATTGACCCAAGCACAAGTCGCTGAACGTTTAGGGAAAAGCCGCCCGTATATCGCCAATTATTTGCGGTTGCTGTCCTTGCCGAAACTCGTCAAAGAAATGGTTCAAGATGACCGTTTGTCTATGGGACAAGCCCGGACATTATTAGGGTTGAAAAATAAAGAACAGATCTTAAAATTAGCCAATCGTTGTGTCAAAGAAAATCTGACAGTCCGCCAATTAGAACAAATGGTCGCTGAGATGAACGACACGAAGAACGAAAAGAAAAAAGTTCCGCGTCTGATTCGGGAAAAACCGTACTATTTACGAGAAAGCGAAGAACGGTTGATGGATAAATTCGGCACGAATGTTGAGATCCGCGAAAAAGAAGGCAAAGGCAAAATCGAGATCGAATACCTGTCACAAAAAGATTTAACCCGTATTTTAGATTTATTGAACATTCAATTTGATGAAGCTTGAGGTGATAAAGATGTATGATCTTGGGGATATTGTCGAAATGAAAAAACCGCATGCCTGCAAAGCCAATCGTTGGGAAATCATCCGCATGGGGGCAGACATCAAAATAAAGTGTACGAATTGCGGCCACATCGTCATGATGACGCGCCGAGAATTTGATAAAAAGATGAAGAAAATCCTAGAAAAAAAAGAGAAAGAGTGAAGTGAAGCATGGCGTTAACTGCCGGAATCGTTGGATTGCCAAATGTGGGCAAATCTACTTTATTTAATGCAATAACTAAAGCAGGAGCAGAAGCCGCAAACTATCCGTTTGCGACGATCGATCCGAATGTAGGAATGGTGGAAGTGCCAGATTGGCGCTTACAGCGTTTAACAGAATTAGTCCGTCCGAAAAAGACGGTCCCAACCACCTTTGAATTTACGGATATTGCTGGAATCGTCCGCGGTGCCAGCAAAGGGGAAGGATTAGGGAACCAATTTTTGAGCCATATCCGCCAAGTGGATGCGATCTGTCATGTCGTTCGTTGTTTCGACGACGACAACATCACCCACGTGGAAGGCCGCGTGGACCCATTAGCTGATATCGACACCATCAACTTGGAGTTGGTTTTAGCGGATTTAGAATCCGTCAACAAGCGCTATACTCGGGTCGCCAAAATTGCCAAAACCAAAGACAAAGATGCGGTTGCGGAATTGGCCGTTCTTGATAAAATCAAACCGGTCCTAGAAGAAGGGATCTCAGCTCGTTCGATCGAATTTACAGATGAAGAACAGCGCATCGTCAAAAGTTTGTTTTTACTAACGACCAAACCAGTTTTATACGTTGCCAACGTAGCAGAAGAAGACGTGGCAGACTATGAAACCAATGACTATGTCAACAAAGTGAAGGAATTTGCAGCGAGCGAAAATGCGGAAGTGATCGTCATCAGTGCTCGTGCCGAAGAAGAGATCGCTGAGCTGGAAGAAGAAGACAAAGCAGAGTTTTTAGAAGCATTAGGAATTGAAGAATCAGGGTTGGATCAATTGATTCGTGCTGCCTATGATTTACTGGGTCTAGCAACGTACTTTACCGCTGGTGAACAAGAAGTGCGTGCGTGGACGTTCCGTAAAGGCATCAAAGCACCGCAAGCAGCGGGGATCATCCATACGGACTTTGAGCGCGGCTTTATTCGTGCGGAAACTGTTTCCTTTGAAGATCTGAACCAATACGGCACGATGCAAGCGGCCAAAGAAGCCGGTCGGGTACGTTTGGAAGGAAAAGATTATGTCGTGCAAGATGGCGACGTGATGTTGTTCCGTTTTAACGTATAAAGGGCTTTCTTCCCAGTGAATTTGTGGTAAAATGTCCATTGTGAAGAAAACGCAGAAGGGAGAATCAATTCATGGAACCAGAAACTCTGCGAAATTATGTTTCCGAAAATCGTGAATTAGAACAACAATTAACAAAACGAAACCAACAATATATATTTGATTTAAAAAAATCGCTAGAGGCAGCCAACCTTTCTGAAGAAGAAAAAACGATTGCCTTGCATGAGATGCTGCCGGTCTTAGTCAAAGAACAAAAAGGCGGCAAAACGGCCCGCCAATTATTTGGTACAGTGTCTGAACGTACCGAAGCCATCATCAACAAACCCGTTGAGCAAAAAGAATCCGGCCCCTTCTTGATGTGGTTGGATAACACCTTGCTGATTTTAGGGATCTTTGGCTTGATGTTAGGGGTCATGGGGATCTTTACTAGAGGACAAGCACAACCTTATGGCTTATTGACCCTCTTCTTGATGGCGATGCTTGCTGGTTGGGTCTTCTACTTGATGTACAAATACATGTATCAATATGAACGCCCAGGTGCCGATAAGAGCAAACGGCCGAAGATGTGGAAGATCATTTTGATTTTAGTCGCAGCCTTCATGCTATGGATCGTTGTGATCTCGCTTTCTGCGATGATCCAACCACCATTGAATCCACAAGTGGACCCTGTGATCGAAGCCTTGATCGGGGCAGTGGCATTAGCCGCGAAGTACTACTTGAAACGCAAATACAATATCATCAGCAGTCTGTCTGTTCCTAGAGGCTGATGACTACACGTTGATCGTGCGCCTTCTTTTGTTAAAAAAGACCGCACGATCAGCGTGTTTTTTTAGAAAAAATGGCGAATTATGAGATTTAACCAAAGGTTTGAAGAGGATTATTAAGAAAGCTTTCCGAATGGTTGACTTATGAAAAAATCTTTGCTATTTTTTTTAAAATACCTAAAAACTTTAAGGAGTGGTTACAAAAATGTCCAACTGGGAAACCAAATTTGTAAAAAAAGGGTTAACGTTTGATGATGTCTTATTGATTCCGGCAGAAAGTCACGTCTTGCCAAATGACGTGGATATGAAAGTGCAGCTTGCCCCGAATATTACACTAAATATTCCAATCATAAGTGCCAGTATGGATACCGTAACTGATAGTAAAATGGCGATCTCAATGGCGCGTCAAGGCGGACTTGGCGTAATTCACAAAAACATGAGTATCGCAGCGCAAGCAGATGAAGTGCGCAAAGTAAAACGTTCTGAAAGCGGCGTGATCATCGATCCGTTTTTCTTAACACCAAGCCACTTAGTTGCTGATGCAGAACATTTGATGAGCAAGTACCGCATCAGCGGGGTACCGATCGTAGAAACGATGGAAAACCGCAAATTAGTCGGTATCATCACGAACCGCGACATGCGTTTTGTCACGGATTATACGATGCCGATCAATGATGTGATGACCAAAGACCAATTGATCACAGCACCTGTCGGTACGTCGTTGAAAGACGCTGAAAAAATCTTACAACAACACAAGATCGAAAAATTACCGATCGTTGATGAAGCAGGGATCTTAAGCGGTTTGATCACTATCAAAGATATTGAAAAAGTGATCGAATTCCCGAATGCAGCCAAAGACACGCATGGACGTCTATTAGTGGCAGCGGCAGTCGGTGTTACCAGCGATACCTTTGAACGAGCACAAGCTTTATTGGATGCAGGCGTGGACGCGATCGTTATTGATACTGCCCACGGACACAGTGCGGGTGTTTTACGCAAAATCTCTGAAATTCGTGCGCATTTCCCAGAAGCGACATTGATTGCTGGAAATGTTGCCACTGCAGAAGGCACGAAAGCATTGTATGATGCTGGTGTCGATGTCGTAAAAGTCGGGATCGGTCCAGGCTCGATCTGTACCACTCGGGTGGTAGCCGGTGTCGGAGTTCCTCAATTGACCGCGATCTATGATGCAGCCTCTGTGGCACGTCAATACGGCAAAGCAATCATTGCCGATGGTGGGATCAAATACTCTGGGGATATTGTCAAAGCTTTAGCAGCTGGCGGACATGCCGTAATGCTAGGTAGCATGTTGGCAGGAACCGATGAATCACCAGGTGAATTTGAAATCTATCAAGGCCGACGCTTCAAAACCTACCGCGGAATGGGTTCATTGGGGGCAATGGAAAAAGGCTCCAGCGACCGTTACTTCCAAGGTGGCGTAAACGAAGCCAACAAATTGGTTCCAGAAGGCATCGAAGGGCGTGTCGCTTATAAAGGCAGCGTTTCTGATATCATCTTCCAAATGATCGGCGGCTTGAAATCAGGGATGGGTTATGTCGGTGCTGGCAATCTACAGCAATTACGTGATGAAGCACAATTCATCCAAATGAGCGGCAACGGACTAAAAGAATCACATCCCCACGATGTTCAAATCACGAAAGAAGCACCAAACTACTCTGTAAAATCATAAAATGTTTCACGTGAAAACCAACGCCCCCTCTGTTCAAAAGTGGACAGGGGGGATTATTTGTTCAAAAAAGGACGTCACTCTCAGCTATCTAGGCAAGAGTGGCGTCCTTTTCTTTAAAATCGCTGCTGGATGATCAGCAAATCGCTTTAGCAGCAGCTTATTCGTTTGATTTCAACGCATCGATCATGTTGACATGAGTCAGTTTCACATGGGTGACGTACATCACGATGATCGTAAAGAGAATCGTCATGCCGCCGGCTAAAGCATAGGCCGGCCAATTGATCACTAATGGAAAGACCATGTTTTCCATCGAAGCTTGGATCAAAATAAAGTCAGTCAAGAAGTAACCTACCACGTAGCCTGCGAGAATCCCAAATAACGTAAAGACGATATTTTCCCGTACGATGTACATGGTGACTTCTTTATTATAAAACCCTAATACTTTAATAGTAGAAAGCTCGCGAATCCGCTCGGAAACATTGATGTTGGTCAAGTTATACAAGACGACAAAGGCTAATGCCCCTGATAGTACAACTAAGATCAAGACAATGGAGTTCAAGTTGCCCATCGAATCATCCTGCATTTTGATCTGAGTGGAAAGGAACGTCGTGTTTTTGACTTTGTCGGTATCTAACAAGGCTGTTGATAAAGCTTCCTCTTGTTTTTTCGTCATCGTCTTGCTTTTGACTAAGAACGCATTCGGTTCAAAGGCACTGTCGGTGATTTCTTCGTAAAGAGTCGGTGACAGATACAGAGAATTGCCTAAATAGTTTTCTGCGATGCCGCTGATAGGTACTTCAAAAGCTTCTTGATCGCTAGTATAGAAGGTCAATGTATCCCCAACCTGCAGATCATACAATTCTGCGTATTTCATAGTCAGTACGGCGCCTTCTGTTAATGGCAGCTTCTGCCCTTCCGTCGTTTTCAAATGGACATAGTCGGTAAAAGCTTCTTGATCTGCCGGAACCATCAAGGTCAAACTTTGTTTTCCTTGGTTAGCTGGTCGAATCTCGATCGTTTCATTGTAGACTAGCATCGAATGGGTCACAAGAGGATCGTCTGTTAAAACCGTTTCAGCGGCAGCAACGGTTTCTTCCTTCGCATCATTTAAGGTCACGACGGCTTGATAATCCGTAATGGGCCCAAATTGTTTCGCAGTCACAGCACTTAAGGAATCTTTCAACCCAACGCCTGCCACCATCAGTCCCGTACAGCCGGCGATGCCAATGATTGCCATGATCATTCGCGATTTGTAGCGGAAGATGTTACGGAAGCTGACTTTTTGATTGAAGCTTAAGCGTGACCATAAGGGTGTAATGGCCTCTAATAAAATCCGTTTCCCAGGTTTTGGCGCCCGAACTTGCAGTAGCTGGGCAGGTTTTTCCCGCAATTCTTTGATCAAAACAAAGAGGCAAGCACCGAGCGTCGCCAGTAAAAAGGCGATCGCGGCCAAAATAATTGGCGACCAGACATAATAGACGCGAATCCCGTCTAAAAGATACCGTTCGCTGGATAGAAAATAAATCAAACGCGGCAACAGTTCCGTCCCTAATACGGCACCACTGATAATGCCAATGGCCGAAGACAGGAGGGCATAAATCAAATATTTAAGGGAGATCTCGACTTTGCCATAGCCCATCGCTTTTAAGGTACCGATCTCTTTGCGGTTTTCTTCTACCATCCACGTCAGTGTCGTAAAGGTGATCAACGCAGCGATAAAGAAGAAGAAGACAGGAAACACATTGGCGATCGCTGCGATGCGATCAGACAGCCCGCCATACTCTTGGAAACCGGGGTTGTCTTTGCGTTGGTTGTAAAGATACGTAGGTTCTGCCAAGTCTTCGATCTCTGTACGTTTCTCTGCCAGTGTTTGTTGGGCATCGGTTAGTTCTTGTTGCTGTTCATCTAATTGGGTTTGCTGCTGTGTCAACTCTTCTTCCCCAGCGGTCAATTGGCCTTCGAGGGCTGCTTGTTGTACGGGCGGCAGCTGTGCCAAGGCGGCTTGCTGTTGTTCTAGTTCCGCTTTGGCCTGATCCAGTTGGGCTTGTCCATCAGCTAACTGTTTTTGTCCATCGCGGACTTCTTTTTCTGCAGGCGCTAATTCATCAAAAGCATCTTGCTGAATTTCTGCTAAGCGTTCTTTAGGGCGATCCGCAAACAGTTCCTCAATCGTTTCTTGATGGGCTGCCATCTTGTCGGTGTACGCATCGGAGTATGTTTCAAGGCCTGCGACATCATCAAAGGCGAGATAAAGGATCGATTTGACCTCCATCTTGAACTGTTCTTCCGGTACATAAGCAAAATACGTCACGACACCGCTGCCGACATTCGCATAGCCACGTTCGGCAGCACTGATATAAATGGGAGAGGTGGCGAACCCAACGACCGTATAGTCTTTGTCCGACAGATTATCGGCATCATCGATCGTAAAAGTATCCCCTATTTGCCAGCCATAATTTTTTGCTTCGGTGTCCAGCACGATTTCATCGGCTTTTTCTGGTAGTCGGCCGTCCTTCACCAGTAGCTGGTTGAGTTCCTGTGAGGGATCATAAGAGGTCACTTGCACGACTTCATCTGAATTGGCAGCGTAATAAAATTGATAGGCGGCTTCTGTGTGCGCACCGCTTTTTTCCGCCGCATCAATGTCGTCCTCCGTCAATCCCAGCGTGGAAGTGACTTGCAGATCTGCTAAATGCTGACCGTTGACATATTCACTCGCGGAATGATTCAGGATCGGTCCCGTCGCTTTGACACCGACAAAGAGAAACGTTCCTAAAAAAATGATCAAGGTGATTGCGATAAAGCGACCTTTTGATTGGCGAATCTCCCGCAAACTTGCTTTAAGATAAGTTTTATTTTTCATCAGATCCTCCTACCAAACGATTTCATCGATCGAGATTGGATGAGGATTCTCTTCAATGGAACGGACGGTGGTATCGTTGATATGGATCACCCGATCGGCGATCGGGGCAATGGCGCTGTTATGGGTAATGATCAACACCGTATTGCCGTTTTTCCGACTGGCGTTTTGCAAAAGCTTCAACACTTGTTTGCCTGTTTCAAAATCCAGCGCACCGGTTGGTTCATCGCATAATAGCAATTTCGGGTTTTTGGCTAACGCCCGAGCGATCGATACCCGCTGCTGTTCCCCACCAGAGAGCTGCGAAGGAAAGTTGTTTTTACGGTTTTCTAACCCGACTTGTGCTAAGACTTCATCAGGATCGAGTGCATTCGGTGAGACTTCTGTTGCCAATTCAATGTTTTCTTTCGCTGTCAGGTTCGGCACCAAATTATAAAACTGGAAGACGAACCCGACGTCTTTGCGGCGGTATTCCGTCAGCTGTTTGTCGTTAAACTTCGCGATATCGACATTGTCGATAATGATTTGTCCTTCATCTGGCGAATCCATCCCACCTAAAATATTCAAAACGGTCGATTTTCCTGCACCACTGGGGCCAAGGATCACCACTAATTCGCCTTCTTCAATGGCAAAGGAAAGATCGTTGTTGGCAGTGATGGTGGTTTCGCCCATCTGATAGCGTTTATATTCATTCTTTACTTCAACATAACTCATTAATAAAGCCTCCATTTTTTAAACACGTGTTGATTTAATCACATGGTGTTAGTATACTAAGAAAGAAAAGTAAGAGCAATCCTCAATGCTTACGTATTTGTCATTAAATAGACAAATATTGATCAAATGTACAGAGAAAAGGGGAAACGATATGGTGGGGACTGTGGGGAATCGTCGAACGATCTACTCGAAAAAAGTGATCCGACGCGCCTTTCAGGAGTTATTGTTGGAAAAAGAGTACCGCAAAATCACGATCAAAGAGATTGCGGAACGAGCCGATATCAACCGGGGAACATTTTATAAATATTATAAGGATACGGCCGCTTTGTTGGAGGAGATCGAAGGGGAGCTTGTTGAGCAGATCGCATCGAACTTGCAGCAGGAAAATTTGTCATTGGATCTTTGGTTGGAAAAGCTGTTGACGATTTTGTATGAGAATCCTAGTACGACCCATTTGATTTTGTTAAACAACAGCCATTTGCTGAATCTTTTGTTGTCAGAGATCAAACCGGAGACCTTGAAACGGTTTGCCCAATACTTTCAAGATGCTTCCGAGGAAGAATTGGAACTGTGTCTTAGCTTTTTTGTCTGCGGGTCTATCGGGTTGATCGAACGCTGGCTCAAAGATTTCTCAACGATGCCGCCAAAAGCTGTCGCTGAACTGTTGATCCAAATTTTTGTGACTAATGTATATGAGGATAAGAAGGGCTAAAAAAAGAGGGAACGATCCAATAACCAAAAAGGAACGCAGCAAGAGACAATTTGCTGCGTTCCTTTTTTTATTTAGTCAATGAGGCGCTCGTCGTTCATCCCAAAGTATTGATGCAATGGTTTTTGCCGTGCTTCTAATAATTGATCGACAGTCACGAATTCGTAGCCTTCGTTTTTGAGCATTTTAATGACTCCCGGTACGGCTTTCACAGATTTCGGGTGAATATCATGGATCAAGATCATGGCACCATTAAAGACATTTTGTTGCACCAAGGCATTGATCTTCTTCGGATCCTTCAATTTCCAGTCTTGAGAATCGATGTCCCATTGAATGATCGGCATGCCAATGGTTTCTGCGCTTTGTTTGTCGATAGCGCCATAAGGGGGCCGTAAATTTCTAGGTAGTAAACCCGTCGCATTATAAATGGCTTTGTTGGTTTTTGTGACTTCTGCCTGCAAATCTTCCGCTGAAAGAGTATTCAGCTGCGGATGAGAGTAAGAATGACTGGCGATCTCGTGTCCAGCTTCTTGGACTTTTTTAGCAGCTTGCGGATATTGCTCTACCATTTGTCCCAGCATAAAGAAGGTCGCTTTAACGTCATTTTCTTGTAAGATGTTCAACAGATCCATGGTGGAGGTACTGTTGGGTCCATCATCAAAGGTCAATGCCACGTATTTTTTATTGGGGTCTAAACTTGGCAAGGCATTGTTGAGTTGGTCAGCAGCCACGAGATCAGGATCAATGAATGGGGCGATCTCGCTGTAAGGCAGGGTGATTTCCGTCGCTCCCGTCTGATTTTTTGGCAATTCGATGGTCAGCTTCTCTGGATCGTAAGTAAATTTCGAATCGAAGGTGATCCGCTCCATGGCCAAGACGGCGTCGATGATTTTGGCGGGTTCTTTGGCTTGATCCAGCAGTTTCTGCTGAATGACTTGTTGAATACCTAATAAGCTGCCTTCATCAGGAACCAGTTCTTTCAAAGACAATTCGGTTTGCGTCTTCTCTGATACGAAGATCGGTGCATCCGTTAGGCTGTCCGCATCTTCAAAACGTCCGGTTTCTCGATTCCACACATAGCTGTCGGCTTTCAATGAATAAGTAGACACCTTTGACGCCGCTGCTTGTGCTTGGATGCGGGCAACGGTGACGACTTCTTTTTTCGTTTGTTTTTTACGCAAGTGATCAGCGGCTTGTGTCAACCGTTCTTTGATATCTTTGATGGGAAACGTATCAAGGTCTTGCGGGCGGTAGATCAATTCTTTGGTTGCGCCTTTGGAGAGCACTTCAGGCGTTGTTTTTAACCCATTTTGACTTTGTTCTGCTTGGATTGATGCCAGTAATTTCTCCGCAGCCGCCTCATATTTTTCTTGGGCTGCGACTTCTTGCTGGTGTAACGTGTAAAGGACTGAGCCAGCCGTCGCGATCAAAACGATCAATAATAAGGCGAATAAGGAAAAAATTGCTTTTCGATACGGCTTCTTTCTCGAGGGTGGTCCTTTCGGTCTTTCTTCAGCTGACGCTGTTCGTTTTTGATTATTGTTTGGTTTCTTGTGCAAGTCACTCCGACGGGCATAGGTCTTTCGTTCGGGCATTGGTGAAGCTCCCTTCATTCCATCCTAAATTATGCCCACGTTACCATAAGTCACAGGTACTTTCAACGATCATGCCCGGTTTCTGATAGAGACTTAAAAAGATGAAGGGATTTTTCTAATTATTCATTTAAAAATTACAGCCTTGTTGCGTTGTTTCTCTTGCAAGAAATGATCAAGGGCGTTAGGGGAGCTTTTTTAACCACTATCTATTAGGTGAACTAGAAAACCCCTTCGTAACAGATCACGTGGAGTGACTGTGACGAAGGGGGTGCAATTAAGGGGGCTAAGGCTTAGGCTTTTTCGATTTTTGTCAGTCCGCCCATGTAAGGAACCAGAACTTCTGGTACCGTTACACTGCCGTCTTCGTTTTGATAATTTTCAAGCACTGCGGCTACCGTCCGACCGACAGCCAGACCAGAACCATTTAGTGTATGCATGTAGTGAATCTTGCCCTCTTGATCGCGGTAACGGATCATGGCACGGCGTGCTTGGAAATCTTCACAGTTTGAGCAAGAGCTGATCTCACGATACATTTCCTGAGCAGGGATCCATACCTCTAAATCATAGGTCTTCGCCGCAGAAAAGCCCATATCTCCTGTACACAAGCTAAGCACTCGGTAAGGTAAGTTGAGTTTTTGCAAAATATCTTCGGCATTAGCCGTCATCTTTTCTAATTCTTCATAAGAATGGTCAGCATCACTGAATTTCACCATTTCAACTTTATTGAATTGGTGCAGACGAATCAAGCCGCGAGTATCACGACCAGCGCTGCCAGCTTCTGAACGAAATGATGGGCTCAAGGCAGTGAAGTAGGCAGGGAGCTGTTCTTGTTCTAAGATCTCCCCTTGATAGTAATTGGTCAAAGGTACTTCAGCAGTTGGAATCAAAGTCAAATCCGTGTCTGCCAATTGGAAAACATCTTCTTTGAACTTTGGAAATTGCCCCGTGCCAAACATTGCTTGGCTATTGACGATATAAGGGGTGATCATCTCGGTATAGCCATGCTCATAGACATGCTGATCCAGCATGAAGTTGTATAAGGCACGTTCCAAACGAGCACCTAAGCCTTTGTAGTAAACAAAGCGGCTGCCAGAAACTTTGGCACCCCGCTCAAAGTCGAGGATCCCCAAGTCTTCTGCGATCTCCCAATGGGGTTTTGGTTCAAAGTCAAAGGTTTTTGGTTCTGCCCAGCGGCGGATTTCTACATTGTCGTCTTCATCCTTGCCCACTGGAACAGAATCATTTGGCAAATTCGGCAATGTCGTGGCGATCTCTTTGATGTCTTCATCAATTTGAGCGATCTCTTCATCCAATTGCTTGATTTGGCTGCCGACTTCTTTCATTTGGGCAATTTTATCAGCCGCGTCTTCTTTCGCCCGTTTCAAGGCAGCGATCTCACTAGAAACATCGTTGCGCAATTTCTTGCGTTCTTCCGTTTGGACTAAGAGTTCTCTGCGACGTTCGTCAAGCGTTAAAAAGCGGTCCAATACTTCTTTTTGCACGCCTCGTGTTGCGAGTTTGCTTTGTACTTCAGCAAAATTTTGGCGAATCATTTTTACATCTAACATAGTGATACATCCTCCTTTGATTTTTCCATAGAAAAAAGGCCATTCCGATCCCGTGTTGCTTGGGACGAAATGACCATTCGCGGTGCCACCCAAGTTCAGCTTGCGCTGCCCTTGCTGCTCGTATCGTGAGCCAACGATTTTTCTTTCGAAAAATACACGTTAAAGAACTGGATTCTATTTTTTCCAACACTGATTTTCACCAACCATCAGCTCTCTTTACTAGATGAAAAAAATATACTAGGTTCTGTGCCTTGATTATTTTCTTTAGCATACCCAAAAAATGTTGGGGCGTCAACCATAGGTTTGTGTGTTGGACAAATTGTTGCGCTTCAACGGGAGATGAATAATAAAGGATGTCCATTCTGGCGTTGATTTGGCATAGATATAGCCGCCATGTAAGGCGACGATGCTTTGAGCGATCGCTAGACCTAAGCCAGTTCCTCCTGTTTCTTGAGAGCGGGATTCTTCCACTCGGTAGAAACGGTCGAATAGAGAATCAAGGGCTTGCTTAGGAATCATTTGTCCATTGTTTTTGACGGTTAAGATCGCTTCGGTCCCGACTTTCTCGACCTCCATGCGGATCTTATCGGCGCCTTTGCCGTATTTCAAGGCATTTGACAGCAGGTTGTTGAAAACTCGCACCAGTTTTTCGGTATCGCCATCCATTTCGATATGCTCTGGACGGGTGTAGGTTTCGATCTTGATGCCTTTTCGACTAGCTTCTAATTCAAAGTCTGCCGCCAATTGTTCCACTAGCTGAGCCATATCAAATTCCATCACATTAATGGGCACGCTAGGCTGACGCACTTTCGTGTATTCAAACAAATCATCGACGAGGGATTTCATTTGTTTGGCTTTGACATACGCCGTATGAGTATATTTCAGCAATTCTTCTTCCGAATGGTATTGTCGATCTTCGATTAGACCTAAGTAGCCGATGATCGAAGTCAATGGTGTCCGAATGTCATGACTGACATTGGTGATCAGCTCATCTTTGGATTGCTCGATCCGCCGTTCATCTTCGATCGCCGCCACCGTACTGTCGACTAAGCCATTAATATTAGAAACGATCCGACTTAAATCGCCCCGTAACTCGAAGGGGATGCGATGATCGTAGTTGCCTTCTGCGATAAAGTGCAGCTCGCTGATAATGTGACGTAGCTGCATTTGATGGTAACGACGAATCAAACGCCAATATAAGACGATCACATCTAATAGGAAGAACATCGGTAGAATGAAGTTACGACCACTGCGGAAGATATCTGTGTTGAAGGCAGCCGTGAACGCATTCTTTGATTCATAGATCGCTTCGACTAAAACCGGTGAGTTTTCTCGTATTGAGGTCAAGATGACCAAAATAGCGACATTTAATAGAAGTAAAAGAACAATCGTTACAATTCCTTCAGCAAATAACTCACTGATTTCCTTTGAGGTCAACGTGATCCGTTTCTTTTTTTCGATTGGTGTGTTGCGCTTTTTTTCAGTTGGTTTACTTCGCATCTATTTTGTAGCCGACCCCCCATACTGTTTGGATGACTTTTTCACCATCCGTGGCTTCTTCGATCTTATCTCGCAAGTGACTGACATGGACCATCACTGTTTTGGCAGAAACGACACTTTCTTGTTTCCAAACTCGTTCAAAAATCTCATCGGCGCTAAAGACACGGTTCGGATGCGATGCTAGTAAGTAGAGGATGCCAAATTCTAATGCGGTCAATTGGATCTCATTGCCATCCACCGTTTTTACTTCATGGGAATCGCGGTTGATGATAAGGGAGCTTACTTCCAGAATCTCTGGTTGATTTGAAGCAGCCTGCATCTTGGTTCTTCTCAATAACGATTTTACCCGTGCCATGACTTCTAATGGATTGAAAGGTTTGGTGACATAATCATCAGCACCGGCGACCAATCCACGAATCTTATCCATATCGGTTGTTTTAGCGGTCAACATAATAATGGGGATTTGGGATTCTTTTCTCAATTCTTTGACGACTTGCATGCCGTCCATTTCAGGCATCATGATATCTAAGATCAATAGCTCGATATCAGAAGTGGTGCGAATCTTAGTCAGTGCTTCTTTTCCATCGTATGCTTTGACCGATTCATAGCCTTCATTGTGTAAGTAAATGCTTAATAGTTCTACGATCTCTTTGTCATCATCTGCTACAAGTATTTTCATACTGGGTCCTCCTAGGAACAATATTCTTTTCTCCATTTTAGCAAATATTCCACAAAATAGATAAAATCATACTTAAATTTATAAGAATGATAGGAATTAAGAAAACACAAAAAGGAAAAAGACGAACGATAGGTTAATAATAACGGAAAAAGTCCTTAAAAAAGGCGGAAATCACGGACTAAAAATCACGAATCATCTTTGGAAACGGAGTAACTAGAAACGTTGGTCTATCAATCATTTTATGGTTGACGAATAGCACAAGTCTTGGTATATTATTACATGTGCCAAATGACTAAATGAATTCCTAAAAAGAATTGAAAAAAGTAGTTGACGCACAGCTCGACAGATGATATTATAACGAAGTCGCAATTTTAAAACAGTTAATTGATGTTGATACATCAACAAAATTAATTGAAAAAAGTTGTTGACAAATAACAAATTATTTGTTATTCTAATTAAGTCGCTGAGGCAGCCGCTACGAAGTTGAAAAACAACGAGCGAAAAAAACTTTTAAAAAAAGAGTTGACAATCAAATGTCGCTCTGATATGATATAAAAGTTGCTAACACAGCACGGTAGACCTTTGAAAACTGAACAAAGCAAGCAAACGAACCAATGTGTAGGACGTTTCAATTTATTGAAACAAATACATGCAAGCAATAGCTAGCAAAGTTAATTTTTATGAGCTTAATGACCGTATGGTCATTCAAACAAATCATTATGAGAGTTTGATCCTGGCTCAGGACGAACGCTGGCGGCGTGCCTAATACATGCAAGTCGAACGCTTTTTCTTTCACCGGAGCTTGCTCCATCGAAAGAAAAAGAGTGGCGAACGGGTGAGTAACACGTGGGTAACCTGCCCATCAGAAGGGGATAACACTTGGAAACAGGTGCTAATACCGTATAACACTATTTTCCGCATGGAAGAAAGTTGAAAGGCGCTTTTGCGTCACTGATGGATGGACCCGCGGTGCATTAGCTAGTTGGTGAGGTAACGGCTCACCAAGGCAACGATGCATAGCCGACCTGAGAGGGTGATCGGCCACACTGGGACTGAGACACGGCCCAGACTCCTACGGGAGGCAGCAGTAGGGAATCTTCGGCAATGGACGAAAGTCTGACCGAGCAACGCCGCGTGAGTGAAGAAGGTTTTCGGATCGTAAAACTCTGTTGTTAGAGAAGAACAAGGATGAGAGTAAAATGTTCATCCCTTGACGGTATCTAACCAGAAAGCCACGGCTAACTACGTGCCAGCAGCCGCGGTAATACGTAGGTGGCAAGCGTTGTCCGGATTTATTGGGCGTAAAGCGAGCGCAGGCGGTTTCTTAAGTCTGATGTGAAAGCCCCCGGCTCAACCGGGGAGGGTCATTGGAAACTGGGAGACTTGAGTGCAGAAGAGGAGAGTGGAATTCCATGTGTAGCGGTGAAATGCGTAGATATATGGAGGAACACCAGTGGCGAAGGCGGCTCTCTGGTCTGTAACTGACGCTGAGGCTCGAAAGCGTGGGGAGCGAACAGGATTAGATACCCTGGTAGTCCACGCCGTAAACGATGAGTGCTAAGTGTTGGAGGGTTTCCGCCCTTCAGTGCTGCAGCAAACGCATTAAGCACTCCGCCTGGGGAGTACGACCGCAAGGTTGAAACTCAAAGGAATTGACGGGGGCCCGCACAAGCGGTGGAGCATGTGGTTTAATTCGAAGCAACGCGAAGAACCTTACCAGGTCTTGACATCCTTTGACCACTCTAGAGATAGAGCTTCCCCTTCGGGGGCAAAGTGACAGGTGGTGCATGGTTGTCGTCAGCTCGTGTCGTGAGGTGTTGGGTTAAGTCCCGCAACGAGCGCAACCCTTATTGTTAGTTGCCATCATTTAGTTGGGCACTCTAGCGAGACTGCCGGTGACAAACCGGAGGAAGGTGGGGATGACGTCAAA
>NZ_JBIOME010000001.1:3225000-3455000 GCF_051711225.1 Enterococcus sp. DIV2449a | reverse complement strand
GCTGGAAAGTCGACATTGCTGAATCGGATCGTCCCAGAATTGGCATTGGAAACAGGAGTGATCTCAGAATCTCTCGGGCGGGGGAAACATACGACCCGTCATGTGGAGCTCTTGCCGATTTGTGATGGATTGGTTGCCGATACACCAGGATTTAGTTCGATCGACTTTTTGGAAATCGAAGCGGTGGAGTTACCCAAACTATTTCCTGACTTTTTAGCGGTAGCTGCCAACTGTCGTTTTAGGGAATGTATGCACCTTAATGAACCTGATTGTGCAGTTAAGCAGGGGGTTGCAGCAAATGAGATTGCCGAGACTCGTTATAAGAATTACGTGCAATTTTTAGAAGAGATTGAAAACCGACGTCCGGTTTATAAAAAGAAGAAAAGGTGAGGGAAAAGCATGATAAAACTAGCACCATCTATTTTAAGTGCCGATTTTGCAAATCTTCAAAGAGACATTGAGTTGGTAGAGCGCCATGGCGCAGATTATATTCACGTAGACGTGATGGACGGTCATTTCGTCCCTAATATTACCTTAGGCCCAAACATCGTTAAAGCGATTCGCCCAGTTACCAAACTGCCGTTGGATGTTCACCTAATGATCACCGAACCAGAAAAGTATATCCATGCCTTCGCAGAAGCTGGGGCAGATATCATTGGGATCCACGAGGAAGCAACACCTCATATCCATCGTGCGATCCAAATGATTGTGGCAGAAAATGTCAAAGCAGAAATCGTCATCAACCCAGGCACACCAGTATCAGCCATTGAACATGTTTTATCCATGTGTGATCAAGTGTTAGTCATGACGGTCAATCCAGGGTTTGGTGGGCAATCCTTTATTGAAGAATCACTAGAAAAAATTGCGGCGTTGGCTGCTTTAAAAGAAGAAAAAGGCTACCATTATGATATCGAGGTAGATGGCGGGATCGTTCCTGAGACAGCCAAACGTTGCCTGGAAGCAGGTGCAAATGTCTTCGTAGCAGGAAGCTATATTTACGATGCCGATGAACCTGCAGCACAAATCAGAGCCTTGAAAGAAGCTTTGCAATAAATGAAGATTTTGTTAGCAGCAGGGGGGCGCCCTGAAAATTGGCCACCGCTGATGACGTATGACAAATACATTGGGATTGATCGCGGGGCACTGTTTTTGCTTCAGCACCAACGGCCAGTCAATCTAGCAATCGGTGATTTCGACTCTTTGACCGCAGCCGAACTGCAAGCGGTCAAACAACAAGTCAACACAGTGATCCAAGCCCCTGCTGAAAAAGATGATACAGATACCCAATTGGCATTGGTGGAGACGTTGCGTCGCTATCCAGAAGCGCAAATCGACTTGATTGGTGTAACAGGAGGACGTCTCGACCATCTTTTAGCCAATCTATGGCTGCCTTTAGAAGATCGGTTTCGTCCATTTGCCCCAAATCTGCGTTTTTTAGATCGTCAAAATGTCGTTCAGTTCTTTTTACCAGGCACCTATCAATTAGAAAAAGAACCCGAGATGCAGTATTTGGCGTATTGCTGTTTGACGCCGGTAACAGATTTGACGTTGACAGGTAGCAAGTATTTATTAGAAAACGTCCAAGTGCCGTACCCAACTTCTTATGCCAGCAATGAATTTCTGACACAAACAGCAGGTTTTTCCTTTAGCAGCGGGATGATAGCAGTCATTCAAAGTTGTGATTAAGAGACGGAACGTCTCTTTTTTTTGTTGAAAATTTCAGAAACTTAATTACAAAAAAAACATTAAGACGGTCAACTTAGCTTTTGTTTGCAGGGTATTAATGGTAAAATTGGAACTACAGTTTGGAATTATTTGAGGTGTCTTTGTGAAAAAGTTTAATCCTAATAAAAATATTATCATCACATTGATTATTGTGATTTTAGTTGTCACCGTATTAAGCGTGACGATCGCCCGCAGAGCTGCGGGAAACTCCACCAATGTTGTGCAATCAACGGTCAATGACTCCGTTGGCTTTATCGATAAAGTGATTACGGCGCCTTTTCGTTGGATCGAAAATGGGGCGAATTCAGTCAAAAACTTGTTTGTGACGTATGAAGAAAATGAACGTTTAAAAGAGAAATTGGACAGTTTTGATGAACTGGAACAAGCGAAGGACAATGCGCAAAGAGAAATCGATGCCTTGAAAGAAGAGCTAGAGCTGAATGCGACCTTGACGAATTATGAACGGATCTCCGCCAATGTCATCAATCGGTCACCTGATACTTGGCAAGATATGCTGATCGTGGATCGAGGCTCAAGAGACGGCGTTGAGGTCAACATGGCGGTCATGTCGCAAAAAGGCTTGATTGGTCGTGTGATAGAAGTCAATGCAGCTTCTTCTAAAATTGAACTTTTGACTTCTGAAAACCAGAATTCTAACCACTATCCGGTTCGGATCAGCGGCGAAGATGGGTCAAACTTTGGGATTCTAAGTAGTTACGATCAAAAAGAACGTTCCTTGGTCATTACCCAGTTGACAGGGGACAATGAGCTGAAGGAAGGCGATGTCGTGCAGACCTCTGGATTAGGAGGAAACTCACCTGCCGACTTAGCGATCGGAACAGTGATCCGTACCACCAAAGATGAGTTTGGTCTTGATACCCAAGTGTTTGTAAAACCGTATGCCCAAATGTATGATATTCAAGCAGTAACGATTATCAAACGCTTGGCAGGTGAGGAATAGCCATGAAAAAGCATGACTACATCAAATACCTGGCAGCGGGCGTCTTCTTTTTGATGATGTTGGCAGATGGACAACTGACGCGTTTTTTGGAAAAATGGACCCAAGACAATTATATCGCCAGTGCGCATCTTTTATTGATCGCCCTTTTATGTGGCGCGAAGTATTTGCCGAAAAACTTTTTGATCACCACGGCGCTTGTGATCGGCTGCCTCTATGACGTGTATTATGTCGGTGTGATCGGCATCTACACGGTGGCGTTTCCCTTGATCGTATGGATCATGTATATTTTGAAAAATACGCTTTATCAAAATGTATTTACCATGTTTTTCGGAATGATCATCTTTGTTACAAGCTTAGAAGTTGTGACGTTGGGCGTCCAGTTGCTATTTAAGATCGCATCAGTTAGCACGTCA
Organism: Enterococcus sp. DIV2449a; assembly: GCF_051711225.1. Taxonomy (NCBI): domain Bacteria; kingdom Bacillati; phylum Bacillota; class Bacilli; order Lactobacillales; family Enterococcaceae; genus Enterococcus; species Enterococcus sp. DIV2449a. The sequence continues at coordinate 3,451,901 of NZ_JBIOME010000001.1, read as the reverse complement.
TTCTTTGTTTCCCGCTTTTTAGCACCAACGCTTTTATTGAACATCATTTTGTTTATCCTTTTAGTCGTTCCATTCATGAAGCTATTCAAAGACGAATAGCTTCGTTTTTTTTGCGTTTGACTGTATAAAAATAACAGCGATTGAAATGTTTTTGTAATATTCCTTTTATCTCTCTGACATACGGCTGTGTTACAATCACACTATCGTGAAGGACTTTAGGTATTCTTAAGCATTTATACATAAAAAAACCATATTAGGGGAAGCAACAGCCGGAGGAATGAAGAGTGAAAAAGCGAATTTTATCTTTATTGTTAGTAAGTTCAATTGTTCTTACTTCTGCAGCAGCACCGACACTTGTCTTTGCATCAGATTTTGACAATAAAATTGAAGAAAAAAATAAAGAGATCTCTGACTTGCAAAACCAGCAAGCGAGCATCCAGTCACAAGTAGCAGCACTTGAAAGCGACGTGGCAGCAATCAATGAAAAGGCCCAAACTTTGTTGCAACAACAAGGTGATTTGCGTGCGGATTCTGAAAAGTTGAAGCAAGAAATTGCTGATTTGAAAGTCAGAATCGAAAAGCGTGAAGAAGCGATCCAAAAACAAGCCCGTGACGTTCAAGTCAATGGTCAAAGCACGAACTTTATTGATGCAGTATTAGAAGCTGACTCTTTAACAGATGCTATTGGCCGTGTGCAAGCAATGACGACGATCGTCAATGCTAACAAAGATCTTGTGGATCAACAAAAGGCAGACCAAGAAGCAGTTGAAGCGAAAAAAGCGGAAAACGACGATAAATTGGTAGAAATCGCAGCGAACCAATTTGAATTAGAAACACAATTAGGGGATCTACAAGCCAAACAAGCCGATTTAAATGTTTTACAAGCGGAATTGGCTGTTCAACAAGCATCTAAAGAAGATGAAAAAGCTGATTTAGAAAAACAAAAAGAAGAATACGAAGCAGAACAAGCACGCATCGCTGCAGAAGAAGCGGCGGCAGCAGCCGCTCGTGAACAAGCAGCACAAGAGGCAGCGGCTCAAGAAGCGGCAGCAGCTGAAGCAGCTACTCAGGAAGCAGCATCAAGCGAGTCTTCAACGTCGAATTCAACGACATCAAACTCAACAACAAATTCTAGTACGACGACTGATACTACGCAAGGCAGTTCATCACAAGGTGGCGGTTCAACAAATACGACACCATCGACTCCTGCCAACAATAACAATAGCAATAACAACCAAGGATCGAACAATAGCGGCAATGGTGCAAGCAATACTCCTGCACCCGCACAAACGGTCAACGGTTCAGCAATCGTAGCAGAAGCAATGAAATATATTGGTACTCCTTATGTATGGGGTGGTACGACACCAGACGGCTTTGACTGTTCTGGCTTTACACAATATGTATTTGCTAAAGTTGGGATCTCATTACCACGGGTAACGTACGCACAAGAATTTTCTGGTACGGTGATTTCGATCAATGAAGCAAAAGCTGGTGACTTGTTATTCTGGGGTAGCCGCGGAAGCACACACCACGTGGCGATCGCTATGGGTAACGGACAATACGTTCATGCACCAACACCAGGTCAAAATGTTTCTGTTAGCAGTTACTCTTATTACTCACCAGATTTCGCGGTACGCGTAAACTAAATCAATTGAAGCTATTTCAAAAGCTGGCGTTTTACGTCAGCTTTTTTTGATTTCTGTTTTAAAAAACGTATGCTTTTTTTGTTTTCAGTCTTGCCAGAACATCTTATAATAGAGAAGAGAAAGGAAGCGGATAAAATGAACAAGACCTCGTCTTCCAGAGAAAAAATGATAACGGTTAAGTTTTATACGAATTATCTTTCTCGCATGATGATGCCGAATTTAAGTATTTTTATTGCGTGGATGCTGATTTCATTCCTGCTGCCTTTTTTCTCAGTCGATCAACAAGTGATCCAGCAAATGGAACAAGGGGTCTTGACTGTGCTGCTGCCCCTCATGATCGCCTATACAGGTGGGCAGATGTTGGCGCCTGAACGAGGTGGGGTCGTAGGAGCAGTGGCGGTCTTAGGGGCTATTCTCGCAACGGATATTCCCCAGGTCTTTGGGGCGATGCTGCTGGGACCGCTAGCGGGCTGGCTATTGTACCGCAGTGATTCGATCGTGAGCAAAGTCAAAAGTGGCTATGAGATGCTGGTGCGCAATTTTATTGCAGGTGCGTTTGGCGGACTCCTCTTTTTAGGCAGTTACTTCCTATTGGCGCCGCTTTTTAATTGGTTCAGTCTCGGCAGCTATCAGCTCGTTGATTATTTTGTTCAGCAAAACGTTTTGCCCTTTATTCATATCATTGTAGAACCATTGAAGGTTTTGTTTTTTAATAATATTGTCAACCATGGTCTATTTACACCGCTAGGGATCGAAGCAGCGGCACTCAATGGTCAGTCGGTTTTATTTTTGATCGAGGCCAACCCCGGTCCAGGATTAGGAGTCTTAGCGGCGTATCTTTTTTTTGGTTCAAAGCGAAACCGAACGAATGCCGCAGCATCCGTTTTTGTGCAGGCTATTGGTGGGATTCATGAAGTGTATTTCCCGTTTGTTCTGCTCGATCCTTGGGTGTTGCTCGGTCCGATCGTTGGTGGTTTCAGTGGCACGCTGATCTTCCAATTTTTAGGGGTAGGCTTAAGAGCGCCTGCGTCTCCGGGCTCGATCTTAGCGATTTTACTCAATACACCGCCGTCTATGATCCTAGGTGTCTTAGCTGGGATTGTCGTCAGTACGGTCGTATCGTTTGCGATCGCTAGTGTGCTGTTAAAACGGAAGTCCAATACAGAAAATGAGGAGCGTAAGATGCCGAAAATGAAGAAAGTCACGGAGATCGTCGTGGCCTGTGACGCAGGGATGGGGTCCAGTGCGATTGGTGCCAGCATACTAAAAAAACAGTTACAAGAAGCCCAGCTAACGTTTCCTGTCCGCTATCAATCGATTTATCGTGTGATCGATGATCCCGCGCTTTTGGTGATCACCCAACGGGAATTAGCAGCTATTGCCCAAAAGCAGACACCACACGCACAGCATTATGTGTTAGATAATTTTTTGGCGGCTGATGAGTATGCCCCGCTGATCCTAGAATTACAAAGAAGAGAACAGGATCCGCAAAAATCGCTGCAAACCGAGGCAGCAAGTTCGTTAGGATTTTCAACGATCATCTTTTTGTATACTGGAAAAAAACGCGGTTCACAAACGATGGCAGTGGAGATACTAAGCAAAATGGCCCGCCAACAAGCGCTGTCTTTGACCATCAAAAAAATGGCGTATGAAGGACAAGCTCTTGACCCTACGGCAGTCTATATCCTCCCGAAAGAACTTGCAGAAAAGTGCCCGATCCCAGATGTTCCTTTGCTGGTGGTGGATGATTTATTGACGACAGATGCGTATCGTCAGTTACTGACAGAAGGAGTCGACTATGTTTTTGACCAATCGTGAAACACTTTTATTAACGGAATTGATGAATAGTACCGGTCCAGTTTCTTTAGATCGCATGATGCAAGTCTTAAAAGTCAGTAAACGAACGGTGTACCGTGAACTGGCTAATTTAGAAAAATCGCTGGAAACAGTAGGAGCTACCTTAGAGAAGGTCGGTCGTGGTCATTTCCAAATTTTTGCATCAGAAACGAGCATTCGCCAATTGCAAGAAGCCATTATGGCAGATACCGATCAAGAATTCGCGGCTAGTGAGCGACAACATCGTATTTTGCTGCAACTGACTACCGCCACGAAGCCTGTATCTAGTCATTTCTTCTTGGATCGCTACCAAATCAGCAATACGACGTTTTTTTCAGATATCAAACAGCTAGAAGAAAGTCTCGCACGGCTGCCGTTAAGGATCGTGCGCAATCAAGGGTATGAGATCGAAGGCTCCGAAAAATATCGGCGGTTGATCACAGCCAATACACTAGTGATGGAGATCAATGAGTACCAATTTTTCCATTTACTGGAAACCGATGATGAAGCCCCGTTTATTTTTCAATTTCTGTCCCGTGACCATCTATTGCTAGCCCAGCGGCTGATTCGAGAAACCATCGAGCCGCAGTTCAAGGAACTTAGTGACCGCAAATTGGCGTTTATCGTCTTGATGCTGGCGCTAGCCATGGATCGGGTAGCTTTGGGCTACACGGTGGAAGAAGAGACGTACCCGAGTCAGATCAACAAAGACTTGCTGAAGGTGGCGAAAAAGATTTTTGCTCAGATCGCCGAAAAGACGAAACTGCTTTATTCCATCAACGAAATCGTCTTTTTTGCCGTGTTACTAGGTGATTTTGCTAATTCCTTTGATCGTGATTTTTTTGATGACAATTTTGATACTGACTTGGCTTATCGTGTGAAACGCTTGATCGAATTGGTCAGTGAGCAAACGGAAGTGGCGTTTTATGAAGATACGAACTTGTATAAAATGCTGCTGACCCATATCTCAGGAGTGATGACGCGGGCGATTTTAGAAGAAGATCATTTGAACAACCCTATCCTAGAAAAAATCATGAACCAGTATGTCGAGATCGCCAGCGGGATTCGCAATCATCTGCCGCAGGTCTTTCCTCAGCAGCAGTTCTCGGAAGAAGAAATCGCCTATATGGTCCTGCATTTTGCCAATTCGTTGGAAAAAAATCCGAAAGTGTTAGAAGTCAATATTGCAGGGATCTCTCCTAGCGGATTAGCCTCCATCAGTTTATTAGAGATGCAGCTGCGGAAACATTTTCCCTTTATCAATCAAATCACCTTCTTTCGAGTGGGAGATGTCAAACGGGAAAATATCGAGGAGACCTATGACTTGGTGATCTCGACTTCCTTGCTGCCAGGGTATCAAGGAGAGTACAAACTCGTTTCACCGATCCTGCTAGAAGAAGATATTCAAGAGTTGAAGAAGGCCTTCCAAGCCATTAGTCAGAAAAAACGTTCCGCCAAAAAAGCGCCCTCTACTTTGGTCAAAGAGGAATCCTATGAAGCGGTCTTGGCTTTTATCGAAGCCATTAACCAGCTATTGGCGCTGTTTCAAGTGCAGGCCATTGATAACCCCGCGGACTTGGAAGAAACGTTGCAGCTGGTGCTGACGTCTTTTGATGAACATGTTGTTTTGGATCGTGAGAAAGTCGTTGATCGTCTCTTACGGCGCTACTTCCAAGCGCCAGTGGGCATTCCTGACACTCACTTTGCCTTGTTTCACGCGGCGAGCTCGGCGATCCTGCAACCAGTTTTTCGTATTTTCGACTTGAAACAACCTTTGCCTCTTTTAGCGATGGATAAAAAAGAAATCGCTGTTACCCGTTTATTAGTCATGCTTGCGCCGTATCCTATCAATGAAACAAGCTCTCAGATGTTAGGAAAAATCAGTGGTTCGATCATTATGAATGATCTAAATACGGAGATTTTTAATTCGGGCAATGATTCGATTATTTATCAGTTGCTCTCTTCGCTCTTGATTGAAGAAGTAAAACAATAGGAGGGATCAGCGATGTATATTCCACAGGAGCGGATTTTGTTGGATCAACACTTTACCGATGCCACAGAGGCTCTGACAAAAATTGGCGAGTACTTAGTCAACCAGGAGATCGTTTCCTTGCCCTATGTCAAAAGCCTTTTGCGTCGCCATCAAAAAACAGGTGTTTACATCGGCAACTTTGTGGCATTGCCCCATGCGGAAGAAGAAGCCCAGCAATGGATCAAGGAAGAAGGACTCTTTTTGATCCAAGTGCCTGATGGCGTCGACTTCGGCACGAAGGAGCAGCCCAAAATCGCTACGATCCTTTTCGTAGTCGTCCTAAAAGAGCAGCAATTAGCTGTTTTGCAAGAAATCGCCTTTTTTTGTTCTGATATGCAAAATGTTCGGGCGCTTAGTGATGCCGAATCGGTTGAAGAGATCCAACAGATTTTGCTGGCAGAAGAATAAGCGATCAGCAGCAGACTGGCTTGCAACAAGAGCAGCGAACGAAATACATGAATGAGCTGCCTCCGTGTACTTGCTCTTTCTACCTTGTGTAGAAGGAGCGGGTACACGTTTTTTTTTGCGTTTTGGCAAAATCCAAAAAAATGCTCCACGTGAAACATAACAAAAATAAGCGAGTGCAGGGGCTTCTCCCGTTTTTTTGTTCTATCCGTTTGGCTACAAGTTTTGGCACAGTTTTTTGTGCCAAAGTACGACTTTCGAGCTTTTTGGGAAGCGCCTACAATAAGGGTGTAAGCAGACGAGAGGAGAGAAAAAAATGGAACAGACACAAAAAGCAGCCAAATCATCAGTCAAAGCAAAAGTTCAAAAATTAGGCAGTACGTTGTCGAGTATGGTAATGCCGAATATCGGCGCATTGATTGCATGGGGTGTATTAACGGCATTATTTATTCCAGATGGGTATTTACCAAATGAAGCCTTTGCAACGATGGTCGGTCCAATGCTAACGTATTTGATCCCAATCTTGATCGGGTATACTGGCGGGAAAGTGATTGCTGGTGACCGCGGAGCCGTGGTTGGGGCGATCGCAACGATGGGGGTCATCGTCGGAACGGATATCCCAATGCTATTGGGTGCGATGATCATGGGTCCTTTAGGCGGTTGGGTCATCAAGAAATTTGACGAGATCTTCCAAGACAAAGTTCGCGCTGGCTTTGAAATGTTGGTCAACAACTTTTCATCAGGTTTGATCGGTTTTGCTTTAGCATTACTGGGCTTTGTAGCAATCGGGCCAGTTGTTAACACCTTGACAGAAGCAATGGCAGCAGGGGTCGAAGTGATCGTCAATGCCCACTTGATTCCATTAGCCAATATCTTTATTGAACCAGCAAAAATCTTATTCTTAAACAATGCTATCAACCATGGAATTTTGACACCATTAGGTACTGAGCAAGTCAGCGAATTTGGGAAATCGATCCTTTACTTATTAGAAGCCAATCCTGGACCTGGTTTAGGAGTCTTGCTAGCCTTCACTTTCTTCGGAAAAGGAGCAGCGAAATCTTCGGCACCTGGAGCGATCATCATTCACTTTATCGGTGGGATCCATGAGATCTACTTCCCATACGTCATGATGAAACCATTGATGTTCTTAGCAGTGATTGCCGGCGGTGTATCAGGAAGCTTTACCTTCCAATTGCTAGGTGCAGGCTTACGGGCACCTGCTTCACCAGGTTCGATCATTGCGATCTTAGCAATGACGCCATTCAACTCAGTGATGAGTGTCGTTTCTGTCTTAGCCGGAATTGCCGTAGGAGCAGGCGTGTCCTTTATCGTCGCTGCCGCGATCTTGAAAGCGGATGCGAAGGATACGGTGGATAATTTTGAAGAAAAAGTACAACAAACGCAAGCAGCAAAACTCAGCTCAAAAGGCTTGGCGGCTCAACCAATGACTGGCATCAATCGTATCATCTTCGCATGTGATGCAGGCATGGGCTCCAGTGCTATGGGGGCATCGATCTTACGTAAAAAAGTCAAAGAAGCGGGTCTTCCACAAAATGTCTCGAATTCCGCCATCAACAATTTGACGGACGATGCCAATACGCTGATCGTCACTCAAGAAGAATTGCAAGAACGTGCCAAACAAAAAGCGCCAAATGCGACCTTTGTCGCGGTTGAAAATTTCCTGAACTCTCCACGGTACGATGAAATCGTAGCCACATTGTCAGGGACTAAGACAGCGGGGGAGACAGCAAAAAAGTCTGAAGCAGGCAACCAGATAGATGTTCCTTCCGCCAATGACCTTAAGCAAGTCAGTGAAATCATTTTGGCCCACGATGATCGCAAAGGTTCGGCAACGATGGCTCAGAAAGTTTTCCAAGATCTTTTAGCCAAAGAAGCTCTGACGATGCCAATCAGAAAAAGCCATATCAATGATCTCCATGCCAACGCCTCTTCACTGGTGATCACAAAAGAAGCCCTAACGCCGCAAGCGCAAACGTCAGCGCCAGAAGCGATCCACCTATCTGTCAATAATTTGATGGGAACGACGAACTATCAACGGATCGTGGCATCGATCAAAGCAGCGAATTAAGAAAGGATGAGCCGAATGCAAGTATTAGAAAAAGACATGATTGAATTGAACAAACAATTTGCGACCAAAGAAGAAGCCATTCGTTACTGCGGCGAAAAATTGCTGGCGGCAGGTTGTGTGGAAAAAGAATACGTCGATGCCATGCTTGAGCGTGACGAGATGCTCTCAGTCTATATGGGGAACTTTATTGCGATTCCTCACGGCACGGATGAAGCCAAAAAATACGTCAAAAAATCTGGTATCTGTATCGTGCAAGTACCTGATGGCGTGAATTTCGGTACAGCGGACGAAGAAAAAATCGTCACCGTCCTTTTCGGCATCGCGGGCAAAGGGGAAGATCACCTGCAATTGGTCCAACAAATCGCCCTCTTTTGCAGCGATATCGATAACGTTGTCGAATTGGCGGATGCCTTAGATAAAGAAGAAATCGCCCAAAGTTTGACCGTAGCATAAGGATTTAAGGAGGAGACAAGACATGAAGGCAGTTCACTTTGGTGCAGGTAATATTGGTCGCGGCTTTATCGGCGAGATATTGGCTGCCAACAACTTTGAAATCACATTTATTGATGTCAATGAAACGATCATTGACGCCTTAAAAGCAAGACAAGGGTATACCATCGAATTAGCCGATGAGACCCAAGAACAGATCCACATTGAGCATGTGACGGGATTGAACAATGCCAAAGAACCAGAAGCGGTGATCCAAGCGATCGCCGAGGCAGACATCCTTACGACCGCCATTGGTCCCAACATTTTGCCGCATATCGCTGAGCTGATCGCCAAAGGCTTAGAAGCACGTCAGCAACACCCAGACAAGCCAGCCATTGATGTGATCGCCTGTGAGAACATGATCGGCGGATCGACCTTTTTAAAAAGCGAAGTGCAAAAATACGTTGCGGATTGGTCCGCGTTAGAAGCGACGGTTGGTTTTCCAGATGCAGCGGTGGACCGCATCGTACCGCTGCAACATCATGAAGATCCCTTATTCGTTCAAGTAGAACCTTTTTGCGAATGGGTGATCCAAGAGTCAGGGATGAAATCCTCGATCCATCTGCAAGGGGTCCATTATGTGGCGGACCTGGAACCGTACATTGAACGGAAATTATTCAGTGTCAATACGGGTCATGCTACGGTAGCGTACACAGGCGCCCTCCAAGGCTATCAGACGATCGATGAAGCGATGCAGGACCATTTAGTGGTGATCCAATTAAAATCCGTTCTCGAAGAAACTGGGCGGCTTTTAATTGAGAAGTGGGCCTTTGATCCCGAAGAACATGAACGGTATATCGAAAAAATCATCCAACGCTTTAAAAACAAGCACATTTCCGATGCTATCACACGGGTGGCACGGACACCTGTCCGCAAATTAGGAACTGAAGAACGCTTTATCCGACCAGTCCTTGAGTTAGAAAAACGCAACATGCAGCCAGATCATCTCTATGAAACGATCGGCATGATCTTCAACTACAAAGATCCGGAAGATGAGCAAAGCCAACAATTGCAAGCACTTTTGGATGAAAAATCACTACCGGAAGTCATTGCAGAAATCACTGGCTTACAAGATGAAGACATGATTGAAACGATCCGACAAAACATTGAAAAATATGCGTATGTTGCCGCATAAAAACGAGTAACACACAGAACAAGCAGATAAATTGCAGTTCCTACTCAAAAGGCTTACTTTTGGATGGATTTGTAAAAAAACTAGACAATTAGCTAAGAGAATATTTGGAATTCTTTACAACGTTTTTAAAAATTGATAACCAAAAAAGAGTATATTAATCTAGTTTCAAGGGAAGATTCAACCTATATTGACTAGTCCTCTTTAAGTCTGATTGATATCTCTGAAATGATCATTGTTGATCTACTCTCATTTTATTGTTTTATAACTAGAGCATAGGAGAAATTGTTATGATATAGTTCACGACACTCATGGATGAAAAAAAGAACGAATCGATAAATTGATTCGTTCTTTTTTGTCTTTATATCTACTTGAGTTCGAGAGGATGACCCTAAACTTAAAGTCAGAATTAAAGAAAAGAATCCACTTATTATATTTATAAGGTATACTTGAAAATCTTGATGATATCCTGTAAAAGCAAGTTCTAGCTCATTTTTAGTTGGTTACAAGGTTCCTCTCCTTTTTTGACTTCACATTATGATTCAAAAAGTGAAGCATTTTCCTCTTTTCTTTTTTGTATACTGAAGTTGCATAAGAGAAAACGATATAAAAAAGGAGAGAGAGTATAAGTGAAAATTTTTGTTTCCAAATTTGTATTAGAAGCAAACGAGAACATTCCCATTAAAAGTGATTTAAGACATATGGATATTTGTTATGACAATGAGTGCATCAAAAGAATGCAAATAGAGCATATTTGCAATGATAATGAGATTGAGGCAATTCCGGGTATTTATGCTGATGCGGCATCTACCGGTGTCATGAAAAAAGCGGCTTTTGATTATATTGCTTCCACAATGCTGACAACGCTTAAACAGCACTTACACGAAATAGATGGAATTTATTTGCATCTACATGGAGCAAGTAAAGTAGAAGGTGTAGGTTCAGGAGATCATTACTTGTTAAAAGAAATTCGTAAAATTACAGGTCCGTATTTCCCAATCGCAATTACTTGCGACCCTCATGGGAATTTGAATCATCAGTATGTTGAACAAGCGACAATAATTCGTAGTTATCGTCAATCTCCTCACACGGATATAAATGAGACGATTGAATTTGTTTTTAAAAAGTTGATAGAAATCATGACCTATCGCAGGATGATAACACCAGTTTATCGTAAGTTGCCTTTATTGCTCGGTGGGGAGCAAAGCGTATCTACTGACGAACCGGTTTGCAGTATTAATCGCTATATGGATACATTAGAAGAGGACCCAAGATTAATGAGCGTGTCTTGGCATGTCGGCTATATTCGCCATGACACCCCTAATGCAGGCTGTGGAGTTGTTGTTGTTCCTTCAGAAAATATTTATCGAGAGTATGCAGTTGAAGTGGCCGATTCTTTATCTCAGTTTATCATGGACAAAAAACATGAGTTTCATTATACCGGATTAACAGAAGCACCAGAAAAAGCATTGCGTACGGCATTACAGTTTCCAGAAAGTCCTATATTCATAACCGATTCAGGTGACAATGTTACTTCTGGGGCGATGGGTGCAAATACATTTGTGTTAAGACAAGTGTTAAATTTAGAAGATCAAAAGAAAAAAAGTTTTCTGTTTGCCGCAATTAATGATCCTAAAACTTATGGACAGCTGGAAAAACATAATGTTGGAGAACAGACTGAAATTTGTCTTGGTATAGAGTATGATTCACTTTCTGCTAAGGTTCCAATAAAAGTAATGATAAAGGCGAAAGGCAGACAAAAGGAAACACGCATTTTTGGGGAAGATGGTGACTTTGGCGGTTGTATCACCGTTTCAGTAATAGATAGGGAAATTGATATTATCGTGACGGATACCAATCACCCTTTTGTTGAAAGGCACCAATTTCAAGCTGCCAAAGCAGATTGGCAAGAGTACGATATTGTGATAGTGAAAATCGGCTACGCTTTCCCAGAACTGAAAGAATATGGAAAATTATGTATTATGTCTTTAACGGAAGGGGCAACTTTACAAAATACTGCGGCCTTGTCATTTAAACAAATTCAACGCCCAATGTTTCCCATTGATAAATTTTAATAAGAGAGGCTAAAAAAATGATTACTTTAAAACCAATACCTGCACCAGAATTAGAGAAAGATTTGATACCAATCACGCTGACAGATACAACCATTATAGAAAGAAAACAGCGATTATTGAAAAAAATGAAACAAGCGAATTACGATGCTTTAGTGATTTATGCTGATTTAGAGCATGGCAGCAATTTTGAATATCTCATGGGGTTTGTCCCCCGTTTTGAAGAAGCATTATTGGTATTACACGCAGATGGGAAGGCATATGCCGTGCTAGGCAATGAAAATTTAAATAAGGCTGAGAAAGCAAGGATTGAAGTCACGGCTGTTCATATGCCGCATCTTTCACTACCAAACCAGCCGATGGATACCCATGAAACAGTAGCTGAAATTTTAACAAAATGTCAGTTAAGCAACAAGAAAAATATTGGGATTGTTGGATGGAAAAACTTTACCAATACAGTTGATGATAATCGCACATTATTTGATATTCCTCATTTTTTACTGGAAGGTTTGAAGAACGTCAATGAGAAAAGCTTTTTAACTAATGCGACTAACTTAATGATTGGACCCGGCGGTATACGTACTATAAATAATGCTAATGAATTTGCTCATTATGAATTTGGTGCATCTTTAGCAGGAAAATGTATAATAGAAGCAATGGAAGAAGTGACTGTAGGGAAAACAGAAATGGAAATAGCTTCAAAGTTATCTTCTCAAGGGCAATATCATAGTGTAGTGACAATTATGGCAACGGGACAAAGATTCGAACAAGCTAATTTATATCCGACTGCAAAAAAAGTTGCTTTAGGTGACCCAATTTCAATGACAACTGGTTACAAAGGGGGGTTGGAAAGCCGCAGCGGCTATGCAGTGAATACATCTAAAGAACTTCCGATAGAACAACAGGATTATTTGGAAAAATTGGCCATTCCATATTTTAAGGCTTTTAAAACTTGGGTGGAAAATGTCAAAATAGATATGTTTGGTAAAGATATGTATGCCTTAATCAACGATGTTTTTCCAAAAAGCGAATATGGCTGGACTTTGAACCCCGGACATTTATGTGGAGATGAAGAATGGCTAGCTTCGCCAATTTATTCTGACTCAGAAGAAAAATTGCAGAGCGGTATGCTTTTCCAAGTAGATATAATTCCATCAGTAAAAGGATATGCTGGAGCTAGCTGTGAAGGCGGCATATTTTTAGCAGATTCTCAACTTTGCAGTCAAATTCAACAAGAGTATCCGAAGATTTGGGATCGTGTAGTCCAACGCAAAGCTTACTTACGTGATGTTATAGGTATTCAATTAAGCGAAGAAGTTTTACCTATGAGTGCTGCAACTGGTTATTTTAGGCCGTTTTTATTAAATAAAAGTATGGGATTAGCAAACAAATAAGTAAATAGCAAATAATCAGTTAAGTGATATACTTAACTGATTATTTGCTATTATTTTTTAGTAGTTATGAAACATAAGTAATTTTGCAACTAAAGACAGGTTCTTCTTTTTCTAGTATTATAATTACAAGTAGGAGGCTTAGTGCAATGAATATAAATAATCTGGGGCTATTAAACTCGCTAAGTTCTATTTTAAATGAGGGGATTAAAGATAGCGATTATGCTATTGCAGTTTATTTAGTTGAAAATATAAATCGCTCATCAGAGATATCAGTCAATGAAATTATAGATGAAACATTTACCAGTAGGTCAGCCGTTAGAAGATTTTGCAATCGGCTAGGTTATCCTAACTTTAGTGATTTGAAGGAATCCATAACCAAGCTAATCTTCCCCAGTAATTTGCAATATCGTTCCCAAGAAAATCTACTAAATCACCGCAAATTACTGAATAAATTGATTTTTCAAATGATCGAAGATATTGACATCATGTTCTCTAGTACTATAATCGAGGAATTAGTCGATTTACTTCATAAACATAAAGATGTGGTGTTACTTTGTGCAAATAATACAAGCGGAGACCTTATTCGATTTCAACAGGAGCTAATATACGGAAATAAAGAAATAAAAATTGTTTCTAAAGCCTACACTAACAATGAAAATATAAAGTCACTAACAGAGGAATCTTTAATTATCGTTGTTTCAGCATCAGGAAAATTTGCAGAGATTGTCAATGATTGGTTATCCCAACTAAAAGGGGATAAGGTTTTAATTACTGCTTTTAGAAATCAATCTTTTCTGAAGATATATCGTCAAGTTTTTTATATAAGTCAAAATAGTTTTTCAAATGATTACCTAGGAATCTACGGAAAGTATGGAATTGCTTATATCTTTGACTTACTATCTTCTAGCTATCTATCAAAATATAAAAGAGCTTAAAAAGGAAATGAGGTGGTTCAAAAGATGAACCACCTCATTTCCTTTTTACTTATATAATAATGACAGGGAGTAACGAAAGCGTTATCAATTGAAAGGAGAAATATTAAACAATGCGAAAGTTAGAAGCTGTTTTTAAAGACAAACCTTTTCTTTGGGGCTCAGCAACAGCCGCTTATCAATGCGAAGGTGCTTGGGATCAAGACGGGAAAGGCTTAGGAGAGTGGGATTTTTTTAATCATTATAGTCCTTTAAATATCAATCAGGAAGATGGTGATATTGCCAGTGATTTTTATCACCGTTATCAAGAAGACATAGATATGATGGCAGGAGGTAATCAAAATACGTATCGCTTTTCGATTGCATGGAGTCGAATTTTTCCAAATGGCTACGGCGAAATTAGTCAGGAAGGAATCAATTTTTACAATCGTGTTATTGATTATTGTTTAGAAAAAAATGTTGAGCCAAATGTAACCCTCTTCCATTATGATTTGCCTTTACAGTTAGCCAAAGAGGGTGGATGGTTAAACGTTAAAATTACTGATTATTTTGCTGAATATGCTAAAACTTGCTTTGAAAAATTTGGGGATCGGGTGAAGTTGTGGGCAACAATCAATGAGCCCAGATATTACGCCTATTGTACTAATGTTGTAGGGAATTATCCGCCTAATAGAAAGACAGATTTTCAATCTTATTTTCAATATCAATATAATCTTATGCTGGCAAGTGCAAAAGCGATTTCTATTTTTAAAGAAATGGCACTTGATGGAATTATTGGAATAGTTCATGATAATGGAAATGTCGAAGTAGATCCTACTGCCAAAGAACCTGAAGCTATTTTTGAAAAAGCAGATTTCTTTTATAATCGGTTGATTCTTTGCCCGGCTTTATTAGGTAAACTTCCCAATGAGCTGGATAAAATGATAAAGGTGTACGGGTTTACACTCTTGCGAGCTGAAAATGAAGATAATATATTTCGTGCTGGTAGAGGAGATTACCTAGGTTTAAATTTATACAACCGTCAGTATGTTACGGATTGGCATGAGGGAATTACACAAGTGTTTCATAATAATAAAGGTGCTGGGAGTAACAATAAAGAAGGAATTAGAGTGGAAGGCATTTTTGAATCTTCTTTTGATACACACATTCGTCGAAATAAGTGGGGGCGAGAAGTAAATCCGCGAGTTATGTACACTGCTTTAAAAGAGATTAAAGAAAGATACGCTGACCCCATGATTATGATTACTGAGAATGGACATGGTTGTTATGAAGAGCCAGATTCATTCGGATATGTGGTAGATGATGAACGGATTGAGGTTTTTGAACAATTTCTAGACTATATGAGAAAAGCTATGGCAGATGGTGTAAATGTCAAAGGGTACTATCATTGGTCAACTATGGATCTATATAGCTGGATTAATGGATATAAAAAGCGTTATGGGCTTGTCAGGATAGATTTTGATCATAATCTAGAACGAATTCCTAAGAAAAGTTATTACTGGTATCGCGATTACATTGCAAATTACTTTGAGGAAACTAAATAATTTAAGCTCACTGTGTTTTAAAGCAGTTTGTAAGCAAGAACTGTTTTTAAGAATTTAAAAATTTAATAAGGAGAATACAAATGATTGAGCTATTTAGTTCAGCAACTGGAAAAATAGTTGCATTAACCGAAGTAAATGATGATGTTTTTTCAAAGAAAATGCTGGGAGATGGGTTTGGAATTATCACTCAAGATCCTGTCATCTATAGTCCAGTTTCTGGAAAAATCAGTATGATATATGAAACTGGGCACGCTATCGGCATCCAATGCAAAGATGGTACAGAGATCCTTGTTCATATTGGACTTGATACTGTGGAATTAGCGGGTCCCCCCTTTGATGTACTAGTTCAAGTAGGCGAAATTGTAGATTGTAAAACAGTGTTAACAAAAGTCAACTGGAATTTGATTATTGAAAGTGGCTATGATGAAACTATTCTTGTTATCAGCTTAAATAAGCAAATGAATCACAGGATAAGACATGGAGCTATTGAAAGAGGAATGATTGTTGCTGCTCTCAGTTCATAATGGAGAAGAAACATGAGGATTATGAAGATCTATAATAACAATGCAATTATGGTGCAGGATGAAGCTGGAAATGAAGCTATTTTAGTGGGAAAAGGATTATCCTTTGGCAAACAAAAAGGAGATCAAATAAATCCTAAGCAGGCGGAAAAAAAGTTTGAATTGAAAAAAGAGATTAGTCATCGTTTCGAAGAACTAGTAACTTCGATTCCGTTAGAGTATATTTTGTTAAGTGAAGAAATCATTGCCTTTATTAAGCAAAAAATTTCTAAATCAATTGATGATACAATTTATGTAACATTGACAGATCATATTGTAATGATGATTGAAAGAATTAAAAAAGGGATTGATTTTGACTCACTTTTATTAATCAACGTTAAATTATTGTACAAAACAGAATATATGATTGCTCTGGACGTCATTGAAAAAATCGAAGGTTATCTAGGAATTGCTATTGGTTATGAGGAAGCAAACTTTATTGCTTTGCATATAGTCAATGCTGAATCGGGTTATAATATGCTGCAAAATTATACTATTATTGAGATCATTGATGTAATTCGAGAAATTGTGGATAAGCATTTTATTATTGACCAAGAAGAAAATTTGTCTTATGATCGCTTCCTTACCCATTGTCGGTTTTTTGTTCAGCAAATAGTGAATAGCGAGTACGTGAAAAATGAGGCATATTCTAGTCGTGAAATGCTCAATACTATGCGTAAGGATTATTTAACACAGTACAACTGTATCCAAGAGATCAGCAATACTATAAAAGGAAAATATGGCTACCTAATGAACCATGAAGAAAAATTCTATTTGCTTATTCATGTGATTCGCCTATCGAGCTAAATGTATGCGAACACATTTCTAGTGAAAGCTGAAAGGAGTTGAAAATAAATCGGCAGGATACTAACTGCTGTGACATATTGGATGGTGACAGTACTGCTGGCCAGACCTCTTATCAAGATAAATATTATAAGGAGGGCACCAACATGAAATTCAAAAAAATGTCAGAAGAAATCCTAAGTAATGTCGGCGGAACAAAGAACATCACTCATGTAGAGCATTGTGCAACACGTTTGCGAATTCACTACAAAAATAAACAGGTAATTAACGAGGAAGAGATTAAAAAAATTGAAAATGTTGTCGGAATCGTCAGTAAAACAGGCCAACTACAAGTAATCATCGGTCCTAGCGTACATGAAGCCTATAAGGATTTTATGGATGTTTCTCAGTTCGAAAACAAAGAAAACGAGGATTCAAGTGCTGTTTCAGCTGAAGACAGCAATGAAGAAAAAGGTTTGCTATATTATGTAAATAAATTTGGTAACTTTAGTGCCGCTATTTTTATGCCAGTCGTACCAGCACTAATTGTCGGTGGTCTTATTTTAGCTATAAAAAATTTACTAGTAAACTATTTCAACGTACCAATGGAAAGCGGAACGGCACTGTTGATGACTGCAATTTTTAGTGCAGGTTTCTCTTTTTTACCAGTTTATTTAGGATATACCACTGCAAGACGTTTAAAAATTGAACCAATTATGGGTGCTTTTCTAGGTTGTCTTTTAGTGAGTCAAAATATAAGTGGTGTTACAGACTTAGATTTTTTAGGCATTTCTATTCCAAATGTTGACTATAATGGCAGTATTTTACCGGTTATTTTAGGAGTCTTTGTTATGTTCTACGTAGATAAATTCCTTGAAAAAGGAATTCCGGAAACGATAAAGTATTTCTTGAAACCATTGCTAACAATGGTAATTGTTGTACCAATTGTTTTGATCGTTCTCGGACCTTTAGGAACAAATTTGAGTGTCTATGCCGGAAGTGCGGTAATGTTTCTAATGGATCATGTTGGTGGAATTGCTTTACCTTTTCTTTCAGCTTTGTACCCTTATATGGTAATGCTAGGATTTGATAAAGCTTTGGCTCCAGTTGGATTTGCTGCTATTGAATCGTTAGGTTATGACCCTATATACGTAGTGATGGGTTTTATTTCTAATCTTTGTATTGGGGGCACGGCACTAGCTGTTGCTAGTAGTATGAAGGACAAAGGGAAAAAAGGAATGACTTATTCTTTTGCTCTTACTGCTCTTTGCGGTGTTACGGAACCAGCGTTTTATGGAGCTTTAATTACCCGACCAAAAGTTTTGTTAGGAACAGCAGCTGGAGCAGTTTCTGCTGGTTTAGTTGCTGGTATTTTCGGATTGAAAAGCTATGTAATGGGTTTTTGTCCTGGATTATTAACGGCTTTATTTTTTGTAGCCCCAGATGGAACAGCAGGGAATATGCTCTTGGCAGGTGTAGTAGTCGTAGTAGCGGTTGCTGTCTCTTTCTTAGTAACTAAACTTATTCTCTTAAAAACAGGTGAACTATCTGATGCTGAAGAAGTGCAAGATCTCTCTTTAGAAAGCAGTCAGGCACAATAAGCAGGTTTATTTAGGCATTTCTTAGTTAGATAAATAGTCAAATAAAGAATATATTAGAATTGTCAAGAAAACAGAAAGCCCTTATCTTTTGTTAAAGAAAAGTTCATCCCATATTAATTAGTACTATTAGAGTCTGATCGATGTCTCTTGTATGAGTATCATTGATCAGCTCTTTTTTACTGGGTTTTCAAAAAGTTTAGGAAGTTATTATTATCATAAAGGCCCCCTTTTCGATTTCTATTAAAAATGGTTTCCTTTAGTTTTATTTTTCATATTAATTAAAGGCAATCCTTAGAAAAAGGAAGATCGGTCATACAGGTCTATTTAATTTAGCAAATGCGTTCGTTAACTGGAGATAGGATTAAGAAAATATAAAAAGACTAAAGAAATGGAAGATGCGCTAACTCGACAAGGACATTTAGTTCTAAGTCCTTAAGTCAGATTTTGGAGAAATTTATGGTTGTTTCTGGTCAGGGTCCCCAACTATTTGGAGAACATCATTAAAAAACAGGTTTTTCAGATAAAATTTTTGTAATAGATATTGATGAAGTGTATTGGTGATAGTGAAAAAAGAAATTGAGTAAATATTAAACCTCGGAAAAAAATAGATATTATTCTGATGTATGAGAGAGATTATTAGAGAGTTAAGGTATTTAAGAAATAAGCGTATTTGGGACAATCCTATTCATGCTCTTGATTTGGCATGCTTCCTTTTTAACCTATCGGGATAAGTTATTGATGGGCAATTTCCTTTGTAGCCTAACATATTTACAAAAAAGCTTTCTGAAGGCGCTAGTTTTACAGCGATGGTTTCAAATATTTTATCAAATAAATATATTGTCATGATCATATTTTGTTTTTAGCACTCTTTTGCTTTGTATATCAAGTACACTTAGATGTGTGCTAAGTTTCCTAAGCGCTTGTTTTGTGTTTTTTTGCTCACCGATTGACCTTTGCTGCTAACTTGACGATAATAAGAAAAGAAATGAGGGAGAGCGATGGAACGATGGTTTGAAGAAGCCCAGCTTCAAGTAATTGAGTTGCCGATCGAATGGCTGGAAAACCGCCCCGTCTATCGGGCCTTTATCCGTGAATTGCCGACGATCCAAGGGGAAGGAACTTCGCGGCAAGCTGTTTATCGGCAGTTGGCAGAAGCCTATGCGGCTTACCTTGCCCAACTTCGAGAGGCCAATGAGGCACAGGAAGAAATGACGTCTTCCTTATTATCGACGGAAGAGTTATTGCGCTATTACGATGGCGAGACTTTCGATGGTTTTGAGTTGCCCTCTGACGAGTAACGGGAAACGAGCCATTCACTGAAAAATGAAAAGCTACGCAAGAAAAAACCGCTCAGCTGCAGCTCGATCGATACGAAGGATCGAACGCTGCAACTGGCGGCTTTTTTTCTCTAAGAAACCAAGTCTTATTCGTGGTTAGTTCAATGCCTCGGTAATGGCTTGATTGAAGGCATCTAGATCATCTGGGTTTCGGCTGGTGATCAACCGATAGGTTTCGTCGATCACGACGGGCTCATCTTTGACGGTGGCACCTGCGTAGGCTAAATCTGGTCGCACAGAATCATAAGCCGTCAAGGTCAAATCTTTTGTCAGTCCTGTTTGGATAAACAGTTGTGGGCCGTGGCAAATGGCAAAGACGGGACGATCAGATGTCAAAAAGTCTTTCGTCAATGACACATAGCGCTCATCGGTCCGTAATTGGTCAGGGGAGAAACCGCCTGGGATCAACAAAGCATCAAAACTTGCAGGATCGATCGTATCAATGGCCGCATCGACGGTAAATGTTCCACCTTGTTTGCCTTCGACGGTCTCGGCGCCTTCATTACTAATAACGACTACTTCGTGTCCAGCCGCTTCCAGTGCTTCTTTTGGTGACGTCAACTCAACATCTTCAACTAGATCAGTGACAATAACAGCAACTTTACTCATTCGATCTCCTCCTTATTACTTGATGAACAATTTGTTCACCTGCTATTATTTATGCTAACGAAGATTTTCGCTGTTGACAAATCATCTGTTTGTCCGCAGCTTGAAAAAGAAAGAAGGCAACGCCATGGCAACGATCCAACTATTTATCTCTGATACCCCCCTTTGCTTTGAAAAAGCGGAATTCACTTTTATGGAAGAATCATTTGTCATCGAGAAACAGCAATTATTTGAAAAAGTTGATGCAGTGATGCATCAGGAGGTATCCTCGGCCTTGGTTTCATTGGTAGAAAAAGCCCTTTTGACGCTAGAAGCGATCGGGGAAGAAGAGGATTATTTCGACCTGCTTTATTTGACCTATGAGAATACCTGCCATTCCCTCAGCGGACAGCAATTACTCGCGCAGCCGTTTCCAGCTGTAGAAGCAGCCTTGCAGCCAGTCTTTGATGAGTTGGCAGAACCGATCGTAGAAAAGTTTTATGAGGAGCTGACCAATCAGCTAGAAGAAGTCGCTGATGATGAACTGTTTAGTTCTTATTATCTGGATGAGGAAGAAGCGGTGATCCAAATCGATGCCCCGATCCAACATGAAGAAGTGATCGCCTTGCCCGCCCTTTTACGGGATTACCATGGCACGTTGCGGCTGACCTTTGAAAAGTTTTATGAATACCTTGTGTAGCGGCGGCAACTGCCGTCGTTGTTTTTTGTGAAAACAGTTACATGTTTAGTTTTTTTTAAATCCTGCGACAGAAGCCTCTGGAATCTTGACCCTTTTGTCAGAAACGATTATAAAGGTAAGAAGAGGCTGAAGGAACCGAGGCTGCCAATGGGCAACATCGGGTAAGAAAAGGATGAGAATCATGCGAAAAGTCCCGCCTATTTTAAAACCAATTGCACTTTTAACGATATCAACGATTATTGCCACTGCCACCGGCGTGGTGAATTCAGGCAGCTACCGCCAACCAAGTCGTGCGACGGAAACGACAGAGACGACAGAAACGACCGAACAAGCACCAAGTGAAAGCACACCCTCTTCGATGACAGAAGACAGTCAAAATCAGACACCTGCTAGCACGGACTCACAACCGACGAACGATGACCAGCAGACAACACCGTCATCCAGCAGTGAACCAGCAACACCAGCAACGACTCCGTCTTCTTCGGTGCCTGCAGAAACGACGCCATCAAGCGATGCCAATGTTTCACCAGCACCATCGGAAAACAATCAGGAAACACCTTCTTCAAGTGAAGAGACCACGCCAGATCCACAAGGGATCATGGATGAGAATCAAGGAAATGAGTAGGTGAGAAAATGACGCTTATTTTAGATTTAATCAACGGCATCCATAAATTTTTGGGCTATCTCGATATCAGTCCTAAATATTTGAACCGTGCCTATACCATCCTCAGTATCATTCCAACGGCGTATATTTTGCGGATCGTCTACGGGATGTTTGCGAACCAAAACTATTTTCAAGCGATCCTTTATACGGTCGGCTTTTTGGTCTTAGTCTACTTCTGGGTACTGAATATCTTCTATTATTTCTTAAACAAAAATATGAAGTTCGATGTCACTCAGGCCTTTGTCAAAGTTTTACCAGACGAAGTCTTCAATATTGAAGGAGAAACCATCAGCACCACCGACATTGATCGTTTGACGACTGAAAAAGCGGTGATCCATTTTGAAGAAGACTATCAGCTGGTATTGGCGAATCATTTGCAGACCTTGATCGCTCAAGAAGAATTGGCGATCAAACCGTCATCCAACGGCTTTACGATCCCGAAAAACACCTTGTATCCTTACTATTTTGTCAAACAGCAAGGGGAAAATGAGTACGCATTGCAGATCGGTACTAGCTACACGGAGATGACGAAAGTCGGCACGATCCAATGGACAGGCAAACAGCCCTTAGAGCCAGTGGGCTTATTTATCACTGGCGGTGATTTTATCAAAAATGATGTGAAATACCATGAACCATACAGTTTGAAATTGTACGTCAAAAAAGAGATTTCTGAAGAAGAACCACAGACCTCAAGACAGGCGTATCGACGACAAGCACGCAAATAGGAAAAGGCAGTCCCCCCAGAGCGTTCTCTGAAGGGACTGCCTTTTTGGTATCTCGGTTATTCGATCGGGATATTTTTTGCGGGTGCATCTTTGTAGCTGGCTTTTGGTAACGTCAGGGTCAAAACGCCGTCTTCAAACACTGCTTTAATGGACTCGTCATCAATGTCTGTGATGGTGAAGGTCCGTTGATAGGCACTGCTAGAGCGTTCTTTGCGCAAATAATGTCCGAAATCCTCCTCGGTTTCCGTGGTCTCTGTTTGAGCCGCTGAAATCGTCAGCGTGTTGTTGACGTAACTGACGCGGATGTTTTCTTTCTTGATGCCGGGTAAATCTGCTTGAACGAGATACTTGTCTTCGTACTCTTTAATGTCCGTATTCATTTGCCGTTCTTGCCAAAAACTGTTCATTAATTTGCCTAATAGTTCTTCGCCGCCTGCGAAATCTCTTGGAATCAAATTTGCCATGTGGTTCCCCCGCTTTCTTTTATCTATTGAGTTGGTACTTCTATTTTACGAGGAACCAAGCCAAAGGGCAACCAAAATGGCAACAATCATAAAAACAAGAGAAATCACTCAACTATCTTATAAGAATCTGCTATGATATAACTAAATAACTATCAGATGATTGGATGAATGAAGATGGAGATTATTGAAAAAGCGCCAGCTAAGATCAACCTCGGTCTCGATGTGTTAGAGAAAAGAACAGACGGCTACCATGAGTTGGAAATGGTGATGTCTAGTGTTGATCTAGCCGACCGTCTGATAATGGAAGAGATAGCAGAAGATAAGATCATTATAGAAACCAACAAAGCCTTTTTGCCGATCGACAAACGCAATAATGTCTATCAAGCCGCCAGTATCTTAAAAAAACGCTACGGCATAAAAAAAGGCATCCGTATCCGCATCACCAAGAATATCCCGGTGGCAGCTGGGTTAGGTGGGGGAAGTACGGATTGTGCGGCAGCGCTGCGGGGGATGGTTCGCCTCTGGCATTTAGACCTTTCCATGGCAGAGCTGATCGATATTGGTATGGAAGTCGGCACCGATGTTCCCTATTGTCTTTATGGGACCACTTCCCACATTGCAGGAAAAGGGGAGCTGGTGACGCCGCTGCGGCCGATGCCGCAATGTTGGGTCATCTTGGTTAAACCTCGTTTGAGTGTTTCAACGGGGAAAATCTTTCAAGAAGTTGAGCTAGACCAACTGCACCATCCAGATATCGCGGCATTGTCGGCCGCCGTCTTAGCCGAAGATTATCCAGCAATGATCGCTGCCATGGGCAATAGCCTAGAAGCCATCACGATCCCGAAGTATCCGATCGTCCAACAGATCAAAGATCGCATGATGAAATACGGCGCAGATGTTGCCTTGATGACCGGCAGCGGACCGACTGTCTTTGCTCTTTGTCAAAAATATTCGCGGGCACAGCGGGTCTATAATGCCTTAAAAGGATTCTGCGATGAGGTTTATCTTGTACGTACATTGAAATGAATGAGTCAAGGACACAGGCTGAATTCGCCTGTGTTTTTTTGTATGCCTTCTATTTCAATAGTAAAGAAAAAGGCAGCTGAAGTGGGGAAGGAAGCATCTAGAAGCTGCCCTACAAAAAAGTCCCCGACGAAAATAAGGCGTCGGGGTCTGATTCTTTACGTAAAGCAAAGGCTATTCTTTTTGGTGCTGCTTCTTTGCGGATTTTTTCTTTTTGTCTTCTTCATACAATGGTTTGTCGATCGTTTTGCGGATTTCTTCGGTTTGCTGCGATGCAGGATCTTCTGGTAAGACGATTCGAGTCAACAAGTCGCTGTTGTTTACAGTTGGCGGCACAGTTACAAATTCGTTCATCTTCGTTTCCTCCAAGTGCTTTTAGGTTATTATCCTACATACTCTCTAATTTTTCAAGCTGGTACAGCAGGGGCGCATGGCGAATGGCGTAAAATATGGCTAAGTTCCTGAGAGAAGAATCCGCTTCAAATGAACGTTTTCTCCTATGTTTTCCGATTTATCTCGAAATAAAAGTTTTAAATCGTAAAACGTACGATTTGTCTTGACGAACCGGAAATCATTTGATAGAGTAACTTTTGCTAACAAAACGGAGTTGTTCCGTTTTAAAATAAAAAGAAGAGCCAGCAAATGGAAGGGGAAATCCCGATGAAAAAAATCTTACTTACTACAGCACTCCTTTTAGGGGGCGTGCTTCTTGGCGCTTGTGGGCAGCAAGAAGCGACAAGCCAATCGAGTGACACAGAGAAGCTGTCGATCGTCACGACGTTTTATCCAATGTACGAATTTACGAAAGAAGTCGTAGGCGATGCAGCAGAGGTCTCCTTGTTGATCCCTGCAGGAACCGAACCTCATGACTATGAGCCAAGTGCCAAAGATATGACCAAAATCATGGATGCAGATGCCTTTGTCTACAATAGTCCTGAGCTAGAAACTTGGGTCGCTAGTTTGACGGATTCCGTCGATCCTGAGCAAACAGCCGTGATCGAAGCGGCCAAAAACATTCAGTTGGTGGAAGGCACAGAGGAGGAAGATCATGACGCGCATGATCACGAAAGCGAAGACACCCATGACGGCCATGATCATACGTACGATCCTCATGTTTGGACCGACCCAGTCTTAGCGATCCAAGAAGTAGAAACGATCCGCGATGACTTGATTGCGAAGTTTCCTGAGCAAAAGGCAACTTTCACGGAAAATGCAGCTGCCTATATCGAAAAGCTTTCTGCTTTAGATGAAGCCTACCAAGCGGCGTTAAAAGATGCGACCCAACGAACCTTCGTTACGCAGCACGCAGCTTTTGGCTATTTGGCACGGCAGTATGATTTGGTCGAAGAATCGATTTCGGGCATTTCTCCCGATCAAGAACCAACGCCAAGTCGGTTGGCTGAGCTGAAAGAATATGTAGAAGAAAAACAAGTCAAAGTTATCTATTTTGAAGAAAACGCGTCATCGAAGGTGGCTGAGACCTTAGCGTCTGAAACAGGAGTGGAGCTGGCGGTCTTGAATCCATTAGAAAGCTTGACGCAAGAGCAGATGGATAACGGCGAAACATACCTGTCTGTAATGGAAGACAATTTGGCAGCATTACAAAAAAGTATTCACTAAGGAGGTGCCTGCGTGCGTTATATCGATGTAAAAGATTTGACCTTTTATTATGATGATGAGCCCGTCTTGGAAGACATTTCCTACTTTGTCGAAGACGGCGAATTCGTGATTTTGACTGGCGAAAATGGGGCGGCAAAATCTACTTTGATCAAAGCAACCCTTGGTTTGTTGAAACCTTCTAAAGGAGCAGTCACCTTGGCGACCAAAAATGCTGCTGGTGAAAAATTAAGCATCGGCTACATTCCTCAGCAGATTGCTTCCTTTAACGTCGGGTTCCCCAGCACCGTTTTGGAATTGGTCCAATCGGGCCGCTACCCAAGAGATCGCTGGTTCAAGCGCTTGACGAAACGAGACCATGAACATGTCCGCCGTGCATTAGATGCCGTCGGGATGTGGGACGTGCGTCATAAACGGATCGGCGAGTTGTCCGGTGGCCAAAAGCAGCGGATCAGCTTGGCACGGGTCTTTGCCACGGACCCTGATTTATTTATTTTAGATGAACCGACTACGGGGATGGATGAACAATCCCGCAATCTGTTTTATGAACTGCTACGGCACAATGCTCATGACCACGGCAAGTCGATTTTGATGATCACCCATGATCACGAAGATATCAAAGAATACGCGGACCGTCAGATCCGTTTAGTGCGGAAGGAGGATTCACCATGGCGTTGCTTTCATATGAATTCATGAGAAGAGCTTTTCTTGCGGCGATTTTTATTGCTGGTATCGCACCGATGCTGGGGGTCTTTCTAGTGATTCGGCGACAGTCATTGATGGCTGATACGCTGTCCCATGTCTCTTTAGCAGGGGTGGCACTAGGCTTCTTTCTAAATCTAAATCCGAGTTTGACGACGCTATTGATCGTAGTCATTGCCGCAATCATTTTGGAATACTTGCGAACACTGTACCGCAGTTATTCAGAGATCTCGATCGCCATTTTGATGTCTGGCGGCTTAGCGTTAGCCCTCGTCTTGATGAACCTTAGCGGGGGGAACTCCGCAACGAGTATCCAATCGTATTTGTTTGGGTCGATCGTTACGATCACACAAGAACAAGTCTGGATCTTAGGCTTTTTGTTTTTAGTCGTTTTTGCTTTATTCTTCTTATTCAAACGGCCCATGTACATTTTGACCTTTGATGAAGATACCGCTCATGTCGATGGCTTGCCTGTGCGAGTGATGTCGATGCTCTTTAATGTCTTGACGGGGGTGGCAATCGCCATGATGATCCCGATTGCGGGTGCATTGTTGATCTCTGCGATCATGGTTTTACCAGCTGCCATCAGTATGCGTTTAGGCAAGAGCTTCAATGCCGTGATTTTGATCAGTGTCGTGATCGGCATGATTGGGATGATGTCTGGTTTGACCAGTTCCTTTTATTTGGACACACCACCGGGAGCGACGATCACGCTGGTTTTTATCGCTCTTTTCTTAGTGATCAATTTGATCAAACGCATCGTGATCCTCGTCCAACGAAAACAACGCCTAAAATAAAGGGCTTTATGAAAAAGAAACGAAGAATTTTCGTTTCTTTTTTTTAAACTCTAATCAAAACCGAACAATATAAGCAATATTTTAGATAATGCTCGCATTTATCCCGAAAAAGCCTTATAATAAGGCGAATAAACTAAAGGAGT
Organism: Enterococcus sp. DIV2449a; assembly: GCF_051711225.1. Classification (NCBI taxonomy): domain Bacteria; kingdom Bacillati; phylum Bacillota; class Bacilli; order Lactobacillales; family Enterococcaceae; genus Enterococcus; species Enterococcus sp. DIV2449a. Next base: position 3,424,629 of record NZ_JBIOME010000001.1, on the reverse strand, counting down.
TGTCCGGTGTGAAAATACGTCGAAGTGAACGACTGATCGATATGACACATTACTTGTTGAATCATCCCCATGAATTGATTTCATTGTCCTTCTTTTCTAAACGATATGCCTCTGCAAAATCATCGATTAGCGAAGATTTATCTATTATCAAAAAGACCTTTAAAGAACGAGGAACAGGCATTCTTGATACCGTGCCAGGCGCTGCTGGCGGTGTTTTTTTTGTGCCTGAAATTTCTGAAGAAGAAGCGTATGCGTACGTCGAAGGGCTGGCAGAACGCTTGTCTGAGCAAGACCGTTTGTTGCCTGGCGGCTATGTTTATCTATCTGACTTATTAGGCGAACCGGAATTGCTGCGCCAAGTCGGCCGCATCATCGCTTCCAAATATTTAGGCGAACAAATCGATGCGGTGATGACCGTTGCTACTAAAGGAGTGCCGATCGCTCAGGCAGTCTCTTACTACTTGAATGTTCCCTTCGTGATCGTGCGTCGTGATTCCAAGATCACTGAAGGCTCGACCGTGAGTGTCAATTATGTCTCTGGTTCTTCAGAGCGCATCGAAAAAATGGAATTATCCAAGCGCAGCTTAAAGCGCGGCTCTAGAGTATTGGTGGTCGATGACTTTATGAAAGGCGGCGGCACGGTCAATGGGATGAAGAGCTTGATTGAAGAATTTGAAGCCGAATTAGTCGGTATTACTGTTTTTGCCGAAACGAAATTCAAAGGCAAGCGGGCCATCAGCGATTACAGTTCTCTGCTGTATGTTGAAGATGTCGATACCCAGACCAAAACGATCTCGGTAGTACCGGGAAATTACTTTGAGAAAAAAGCCTGATTTTTTGTGGCTCTTAGACTGGCGCAAGCAGCTGTTTTTTAAACGGCGGCCGCCAGTCTTTTTTTTGATTGGTCTAGGTGAGGATTCCTTAAATCGTTGAAATTTACAAGTACTTGGGCTAAACTGTTTATAGGAAATTCAATGAACAAAAATCGTTCAGATTGATAGGAGTGGAATACGTGGACGCACGTTTTGCAATAATTTTAGCGGCTGGAAAAGGCACGCGCATGAAATCGAAGTTATATAAAGTGTTACATCCTGTTTGTGGCAAACCAATGGTGGAGCACATCATGAATCGAGTGGTGGAAACAAATCCTGAAGAGATCGTGACGATCGTCGGTCACGGGGCAGAAATGGTCAAAGAGCAACTGGGGGATCGCACCAACTATGCCTTACAAGCCGAACAATTGGGTACTGGCCATGCCGTCGTTCAAGCCGAATCGTTTTTAAAAGGCAAAAAAGGGACGACCTTAGTGATCAGTGGGGATACACCGTTATTGACGACGGAAACCTTGAATAACTTGTTCGATTACCACCAAGGGAAAAATGCGTCGGCGACGATCTTAACGGCGCAAGCGGCAGACCCAACAGGCTATGGCCGAATCGTGCGGGATCGTGTCGGTATCGTGGAGAAAATCGTTGAGCAAAAAGATGCGTCGATCGAAGAAGCGCTGATCCAAGAAATCAATACAGGGACGTATTGCTTCGACAATGAATTGTTATTTGACGCCTTGGCAAAATTAGATACGGACAATGCCCAAGGGGAGTACTACTTGACTGATATCATCGAGATCTTAAAGGAAGACGGCAAAATCATCGCTGCTTATCAAACCGAAGATTTTCATGAATCATTAGGAGTCAATGACCGCATCGCCTTAGCCGAAGCCAATCGCTTGATGCGTCAGCGGATCAATCGTCAGCACATGCAAAATGGCGTGACCTTGATCGATCCGGCGACGACTTATATCGACGAAGGTGTTGTGATCGGCTCAGATACCCTGATCGAAGCCGGTGTCACCATCAAAGGGAAGACGATGATCGGAGAAGACTGTGTCATTACGGCAGCTTCTGAAATAGAAGACAGCAAGATCGGCAACCAAGTGACGATCAAGGCATCGACGATCGAGGAGAGCATCATTCATGATGGCGCCGATGTCGGTCCCAATGCCCATCTTCGTCCTAATGCGGAAATTTTGGCCCATGCCCATATCGGGAACTTTGTGGAGGTCAAAAATGCGACGATTGGTGAAGGCACCAAAGTCGGACACTTGTCTTATGTTGGCGATGCGACCTTAGGCAAAAACATCAATGTCGGTTGCGGCGTAGTCTTTGTTAATTATGACGGCAAGAGCAAATTCAAAACGACTGTCGGCGACAATTGCTTTATCGGCTCTGGCTCCAATCTAGTTGCGCCATTGACCATCGAAGAGGAAACGATGATCGCTGCTGGCTCAACGATCACCAAAGATATTCCTAAACACAGTATGGCGATTGCCCGCGCCCGTCAGGAAAATAAAGCGGATTACGCGAAAAAGTTGCCTTATCTAAATTAGAAATAGCGAAATGACTTGATTTCTTAAGGAAAAATGACTACTATTTATTAGGAAGAAGATTCTAGTAAAAGGAGTCATTTTTTTCTAGATGAACGCAAAGAAAGTGGAGGTTCTCATGTCAAATCATTATTTTGATCCAAGATTGAAGATTTTTTCTCTGAACTCAAATCGTCCTTTGGCGGAAAAAATCGCAGCTGCAGTAGGTGTTGAATTAGGTAAGTGTTCAGTCAAGCAATTTAGCGATGGTGAAATCCAAGTGAATATTGAAGAAAGTATTCGTGGTGCCCACGTCTACGTGATTCAATCAACCAGCAGCCCTGTAAACGATAACTTAATGGAATTGCTGATCATGATCGATGCTTTGAAGCGCGCCAGTGCGAAGACGATCAATGTAGTAATGCCTTATTATGGTTATGCAAGACAAGACCGCAAAGCGCGATCAAGAGAACCAATCACCGCAAAACTTGTAGCAAACATGATCGAAAAAGCCGGTGCGAACCGCATGGTTACACTGGATTTGCATGCCTCACAGATTCAAGGGTTCTTTGATATCCCAGTTGACCACTTGATGGGTGCACCATTGATCGCCAACTACTTCTTGGAAAGAGGCATTCAAGGCGATGACGTCGTCGTCGTTTCACCAGACCACGGGGGCGTGACTCGTGCCCGTAAATTAGCTGAGTTTCTTAAGTCACCAATCGCGATCATCGACAAACGTCGTCCGAAAGCCAACGTAGCAGAAGTCATGAATATCATTGGTCATGTTGAAGGCAAAACTTGTGTCTTGATCGACGATATGATCGATACTGCTGGTACCATCACATTGGCTGCGAATGCGTTGAAACAAGCAGGTGCTAAAAGTGTTTACGCCTCATGTACCCACCCTGTCTTGTCAGGACCTGCCTTGGAACGGATCGAAGATTCTGCCATTGAGCATCTAGTTGTGACAGATTCGATTCACTTGCCAGAAGACCGCAAGTCGAAAAAAATCGATGAGATCAGTGTCGGTGCCTTGATGGGCGAAGCGATCAAACGAATCCATGAGAACAAACCAGTCAGTCCACTGTTTGAATCAAAATTATCAATTTAATCGTGTCTCATCAGCATGAGAACAACAGCCAATGGTCGGTCTTTAGCCCCTCATTGGCTGTTTTTTTCTGAGGAGTTTCAGGATGTTTTTAGAAAAAACGATCGCAGTCATGTTTCTTTTCACCAATTTATGGTATTCTTGAAAGTGACTTGCGAAATGCAAGCAAAAAATAAAATAGAATCTAATCACAAAGGGGAGTCTGCAAAGGCTGAGAATGAGAGTACTCTAAACCCTTCGTACCTGTTTCGATCATGCGAACGTAGGAATTGTGACGAGTTGAAGTGTCCAACACTTCTCCTTTGTGAATTGTGATGATTCTAAAGGAGGAGTTTTTTTTGAAACGAAAAATGTCGCTGCAGGTCTGGACGGAAGGAACGATGATCGCTGCAATTGGGGTCGTCTTGTCGTATATCCCGATCCAGACAGCCAATTCCAGTATCGACTTGTCTCTAGGTCTCGTGCCCTTGGTCTTGTATTCGTATCGTCGTGGGGTGCTGCCGGGAATGACAGCTGGATTTATGTGGGGCTTGCTGAATATCTTGATTGGTAGCGCCATGCGTAACTTTATCACCGTTCCACAGATTATCTTTGAATACCCCTTTGCCTTTGCTTTTGGCGGGATGGGCGGCTTGTTTGCTAATAAAATCCAGCAAGCGATCCGTCAAAACAGCAAAACCGTTACGTGGTATGTCGTCTTAGGGGGCATCGTGGCGGTGATCAGCCGTTGGTTTTGGCATTATTGGGCTGGGGTCTTTGTCTGGGGAATGTACGCACCGCCAGGACAAAGTCCGTATCTGTATTCCTTGATCTTTAATGGATCATCGGTCATTATCAATATCGTTTATGTAGGGGTCGTCCTAGGTCTCTTAGTCAAGGCAGCCCCGAAATTATTTGTCCCGAAAGCTTAGTTTTAGAAATGGAACCATCAAAAAATGTCTTGATGCTCTTTGAGAAAGAGAAGCATCAAGACATTTTTTTGTCGATAAAGCCAAACGCTAGATCTTCTTGGTCGATTTCCAACGACCAGCTTTTTTTGCTGGCTGAATAGCGTAAAACAGCGATTTGATCCAGCTCTTTTTGATTGACCAGCGTGTTTTTTAAGCCAGCATCTTCTGACAGATAGATCGGGACCGTATAGGTTCTGTCGATCAATTGTTCTTGTGTTAGACAAAAGACGATGCCTTCTTGCATGATTCCCCGCAATTCTTTCAGCAAATTAAAATCGAGCTTTTCCACCGGTGTTGCTTTTTTAAAAAAGGAGAGGCGATCATTGATTTTTTCTAAGACGATGCGGGTGATCCGATCCGCCAAGATCCGATAATATTCATCTAAATAGCGATAATAAACGCGGGAACGTGCATCTTTTAAGTCAAAGAAAACAAAGTTATTTTGCAGTTTGTAAAAGAAAGGGGAGTGGAGGTGTGTCTTCATGTGGCCAAAATATAACAACTCGGAGATCTCTAAAGGTGTCAATTCTTTGACCATCTCGTAATCATTAAAATCGATCCACTTCATTTCTTCGGCAACACGACCTTTGTTGATCTGCTGAAAAAACAGTTGGACGTCTTCCATTCCGCGTATCACTTTTAAGCCTGTATGACCGTCGAATTCGCCGAAATCACTGGAAGGATCAAGCAAGAGCAAATTCTTGGGCTGATGGACGATGCTCTTGTTAAAATCTTGGGGGGCAAGCCCGCGGGTCAAGACGGCATTGCTGGTTGTATCAATATGTACGTAAATCGTGTTAGACATGCCGATCGATCCCTCCTATATACTAAGTTCATTCTACAACAAAGCGCTGAAAATTGCTTGTATCTTTTCGTTTAAAGTTATATTACAAAATAACAGAAAAAACAATTTTTAAGTTCCCTTTTTCGACAAAAAAAGGCAAATCTTGTCTTTTCGTAAAAAAACTGGCCAAAATTGGCGTCTTTATGAGGATTTTGGTATGATAAAAGAAGAAACTAATGGAGACGAAAACCTATGAGAAAAAAGAAACGCAGACTTTCGAATTGGCTGAGCAATCTCTTTTTGCTTTTGCTGTTATTGATTGGTTTAGCATTGATTTTTAATAATCAAATCAAAAATTATTTTATTAAGCAAACAGGTGAAGCTTACGCAGTCGGCACCATTGATCGCAGTGATGTGGAAAAAAATATGGAAGCGGAAGCGACCTTTGATTTTGATGCCGTGGAGCCGGCGAGTTCAGAAGCAGTCTTACGGGCGCAGCTGAGCAACAAAGCCTTGCCAGTGATCGGCGGCGTGGCGGTTCCTAGTGTGGGGATCAATCTGCCGATTTTTAAAGGCTTGGCCAACGAGGCCTTGCTGTATGGTGCTGGTACGTTAAGTCCCACCCAAAAAATGGGGGAAGGCAATTACGCACTAGCCAGCCATCGCGCTCAATCGCCAGAGCTTTTGTTTACGCCATTGGATGATGTCGCCATCGGAGCGGCTATCTATGTGACCGATCTGGAAAATATTTACACGTATACCGCGACTTCTTCTGTGCGGGTCGACCCGACCGATGTCTATTTGCTTGACGAAGTGGAAGGCCGTAAAATGATCACGCTGATCACCTGTGGCGAAATGGGCGGTGTCACCCGTCGTGTGATCCAAGGTGATCTGGAATCTGTAACGCCTGTCGACGAAGCAACGGATGAGATGCTGGCGGCATTCAACATGGCACAACGAACATTTTAATCAAAAGAATAGCTCGAGTGGTACGGCAGCTGGCGTGTCATTCGTCTATTCTTTTTTGCTTGAGGAGGCGTCTTGATGAAAGTGAAAAAACTGACTTCGATCGATTTTCTTGCACAAAGGGCAGGATTTCAAGAAAGCCGACTCGTCTTTTCCTTTTTTGAGTCGCATTCAAAAGCGCGACGAGCCTTTCTAGCCGATATAGCGCAGCAGGGCTGGCAGATCGACAGCCGTTACGGACGTTTTTACCTTGCTGGGCAGTTTGATTTTGACCAAAAGACACTGACTATCACCAATCTGCTGGTGGAAGCAGCCGCCGATTTTACTTGGAAACAACTGCTAGCCGTGACAGAAAGCTTTGCTCGCAGTCGTTTTGTAGCAGCTGTCTCGTGGCAACTTCCTCATCGAACCCCCTTGGCTGAGTGGTTTATCCAGCAAGGGTATCAGGTGGTCCCTCAAGGGTATCAAAGAGCGCTAGCTTATCAGACGGCGCTGGTTTTAGGCGGTGGCGGTGCTCACGGGGCGTATCAAATTGGTGTTTGGCAAGCGCTGCAAGAACGGGGCATCACCTTTGAATGGATCACGGGAACTTCCGTCGGTGCCTTGAATGGCGCCTTGATTTTAATGAACGATGTGGAAGCGGCCGTCGATTTATGGGCAAATATCTCTAACGAGCAAGTATTGCACTATCCGCTTGCTTCGGTACGTGCCCAAACACTGCGAGATTTGATGAATCAAGCCAATTCGCTGGTCCGCGAAGCGGTCAAAAGCAACGGTGCCAGTACCGAACCGTTGGCAAAGCTTTTGCAAAAGACCTTTGATCAAGAAAAATTCAGCCAAACTGCTTGTCGCTTGCTGATCTGTACGACTCGTCTGCCCGATTTCAAGGAGACGGTTTATGCCTTTGATCCATCCGCAGTAGAGGAAAATCTGCATTGGTTGTTGGCATCCGCTTCATTTTATCCAGCGATGCAGGCGCAAAAAATTAACGACGCTTATTACATCGATGGCGGCTATCGCAACAACCTGCCCATCGATGTCGCTGTCCAGCAAGGGGCAACGGAATGTATCACTGTGGATGTCCAAGGACCTGGCATCAATAAAAGGACGGTTGTGACGGAAGAAACTGCGCAGCTTTCGTTGGGGTCTCCTTGGTCCTTAGGCAGCTTTTTGGTTTTTGATGCCCAGCGTTCGCTGGATAATATGACCTTAGGCTATTTGGAAACCTTGAAAGTGTTCGGCAAATACCAAGGCCATTGGTATACCTTTGAAAGGACGGTTGATTTTCAGCCGTTATGGCGGGGCTTTTTGAAAGAGCTGCGCCAGACAGACCCGCTGCTTTATCAGGAACTAAAGAAAAAAGAATTTTGGAAAAAAATGCGTAAATTCTATCAACAGGATGTGCCATTTGAGCAGTGGGGGCGTATACTGATAGAGTGTACCGCGAAAGTATTGTATCTAGCGCCTACAGTGATTTATGAGCAGGAAACGATTCTAACGGCTTTAGCTGAAAAAATTGCGCTAAAGGCAGTGGAAGAAGCCGATGCCTGGTCGATCACCGAGTGGCTGAGCTATTATCGCGACCGTTTTTTTGTCTTGTCCGAGCAAAATCGCTTTTTCTTTTTTTATCGGACGCAGCAATTGAATCTGCCCGCCCTTCAGCAGATTCGTCGGCGTTACCCGCTGACTGCTTTAATGGCAGCGTATAGTCACTATCTTTTGAAAGGAGCAGAAAATGGATAAATTTTCGTATGAAATCGTTGAAGAGATCGCCGTGCTTTCGGAAAATCAAAGAGGCTGGCGCAAAGAATTGAATTTGGTGAGCTGGAATGGGCGTCCGCCAAAATTTGATCTGAGAGATTGGGGCCCAGAGCACGAGAAGATGGGCAAAGGCGTGACCTTATCCAATGAAGAATTCGCAGAACTAAAAAAAGCCCTGCTTTCCATGTAAGAAAGCAAAACGGTGAGGAGTGATCAAATGAAAAGTATGACTGGTTTTGGCAAAGGCAGTGCAGAAACGCCAGATGTGCAGATCGAAATTGAGATCAAAAGTGTCAATCAGCGCTTTTTGGACCTGCAGCTGCGAATGCCCAAACAATTGAATCCTCTAGAAGGTGCTTTACGGCAGTCGATCAAGCAGACCCTCCAGCGAGGACGAATCGAATTGTATGTGACGTTAAAAGAAAAAAACATAAATACGAAACAGATCGAGATCCAATGGGACTTGCTGGAACGTTTCATGCAGGAGATCGATACCGAAGCCAAAGACCGTTTTGACCTAGCAGAGCTGCCAAAAGCAGCATTGCTGGAACAATTCCTGCTCCATGAGGCCTTCCTAACGATCTCTGATCAAGAGCCAGAAGAAAGCACCTTGGCCGATGGCGTGATGGAAGCATTAGATCAAGCGCTGGCAGCGATCGATCAAAGCCGCTGGGTGGAAGGGCAAGGTATTCTGCAGATCTTGCAAGAAAACCAGCGACAGCTGCAGGAAAAGCTGACAGAACTCAAACAATTCGTGGCCCTCTATGAGGCGGACTACCAAGAACGCTTTGAAAAGAAACTGACTGCTTATTTAGGGGAAGAAGTCGATCGCGATCGTTTACTGACAGAGTTGGCGATTTTATTAGAACGCGGCGATATCCACGAAGAACTGGATCGTTTAAGTATCCATTTAACGACGATGACGGAGCTGCTGGCAGCTGAGACACCGATAGGTCGAGAGCTGGATTTCTTGATCCAAGAGATGAACCGAGAAGTCAATACGATTGGCTCAAAATCAAGTCCGATCCAAATCAAAAACAGTGTCGTCCAAATGAAGACGATCATTGAAAAAATCAGAGAACAAGTTCAAAACATCGAGTAGGAGGAATGAACCAATGAAATATTACGATATCACCTTTCACGAACTAAGCGGAAAAAATGTCATCAAGCGCAGTATTCCTTCTGACAAAGAGAATTTCTCTGCGTGGGAAGATGCTTGCGTAGCCATCGAGCCAGATTTTCTCCATCTATTAGTTGATGGCGTAGCTGTTTCTTTAAATCGTCGGTACATCGTACGTATCGATTGCCAAGAAGTGACGGATCCTACTGAAAAAGCGATCACCGCTAAAGACGAATTGGCAGGGGTCATCAATACCTTAAGCAACATGGGCTTTTAAGAAAGCGGCCGAAGTGTAGACTAGCAATTTCATGAAATTCCCATTATAATAAAGTAGTTCTTGAAAGTTGCTGAAAAAAAGTGCAAAATAGACGTTAAGCAAATGTCAGTGAAAGGACGTCATTATGTCAGAGCGAGGATTACTTATAGTTTTATCAGGACCTTCCGGAGTAGGGAAAGGGACCGTGCGCAAAGCAATTTTTGAGAGTGACGACAACGATTTTCAATATTCCGTTTCAATGACCACTCGTCAAAAACGCGAGGGGGAAGTGGAAGGGGTCGATTACTATTTCCGCACGCGTGAAGAATTTGAAGCCTTGATCGAAGCCGGTGAAATGCTGGAATACGCCGAATATGTCGGCAATTATTATGGAACCCCATTATCTTATGTCCAACAGACACTGGATCAAGGAAAAGATGTGTTTTTAGAGATCGAAGTGCAAGGGGCAAAACAAGTAAAAGACAAAGTTCCCGATGGTGTGTTTATTTTTCTGACGCCACCTGATCTGGCAGAATTACGCTCTCGTATTACAGGAAGAGGAACCGACTCTGCCGAAGTGATCGATGAACGGATGCGTGTCGCCCGTGAAGAAATCGAAATGATGGCTTTATATGATTATGCCGTTGTCAATGATGAAGTACCTAAGGCAGTCCAACGAATTCGCGAAATTATTTCGAGTGAACATTTTCGCGTTGACCGAGTGATCGGAACCTATATCAAAATGTTAGAGGAGCTGTAAGAAATATGATGTTAAAACCTTCAATCGATTCTTTGTTGGATCGTGTCAATTCAAAATATTCATTAGTGATCTTAGCAAGCAAACGGGCGCATGAACTTGATGCCGGTGCGCAAGCAACACTAGAAAACTTTGATTCAGTGAAAAGCGTGGGTCAAGCACTTGAAGAAATCGAAGCGGAATTAGTCGTTAATGATCCGCATCCAGAAATCAAGCGTGCCCGCTTGAAAATGGAACAAGAAGAGCGCAACGCGCAAAAAGACCAAGAACAAAAAGAATTAGAAGCGCGTATCCGCGACGAACAAAAGCTATAGACAAAAGCAAGCTAGAGCACGCCTGTGTTCTGGCTTTTTCTTTTGAATGATGATGGTTAAATTTTTGTAAGGGGTACAGACAAACCCCCACCCATTTAGTAAAATAGAACCTAAAAGGAGGAGAAGAAATGGCGTACATAGCAGAAGTGATCGTGGATGTTCCCACGATGCAGACCGATCAGCCTTTTACCTATCTGATCCCATCAGAATTACAAGCCGCCATTGAGACAGGGATGCGGGTCGAAGTGCCATTTGGCAAGGGCGACCGCCATATCCAAGGGTTCGTCGTCGGCCTTTTAGAAGTTGCCGAACCGCAGCAGACCTTAAAACCAATCGTTCGTTTGTTGGATTTGTCGCCTGTCGTCAATGAAGAACTTCTCCAATTAGCCGACTACATGAAGGAAACGACCTTTGCCTTTAAGATCACTTGCTTGCAGACGATGCTGCCTAGTGTGATGAAAGCCGAGTACCAAAAGCAGATCGTTTTGCTGGAAGGAAATCATCCCATCAAAGAATATTTTCCCGAAAACGGCATCCTCAGCTGGCAAGACGCCGAAAGTGCCGGGCTGTTGCCGCAGTTGAAGCCTTTGCGGGAAGCCGCAGTAGTTGAATTGCAGTATCTCGTGAAAAATAAAAACAAAGCGAAAATGACCCGTTACATTGAACGCAAGATCGATCCAGCAGAAATCCCCGCCGTCCAGCAACAGCTGCGCAAAGGGGCCAAACGCAAGCTGGAAATCTTACAGATTTTGACAGAGGAAGCCCGCTTGCCGGTTTCCTTTTTTACCGAACAAGGGATTTCCACCGCGGCTTTGAACCAAGCGCAAGAAGCTGGTTGGCTGACGTTTACGGAAGTTGAAGCCTACCGTGATCCTTACAAAGACCGTCAATTTCAAAAAACGGTCCCGCTTGAATTAAATGAAGAACAGGCAGCTGCAGTAGCGCAAATCACTGCTTGTGCGGATAACCAAGAGGCACAGACTTTTTTACTGGAAGGGATCACCGGCAGTGGAAAAACAGAAGTCTATCTGCAAGCGATCGCCCAATTGCTGAAACAAGGCAAAACCGCGATCATGCTCGTGCCAGAGATCGCGTTGACCCCGCAAATGGTCGAACGCTTTAAAAGCCGTCTCGGCGACGCAGTGGCTGTTTTACACAGCGGCTTGTCCCAAGGTGAAAAATACGATGAATGGCGTAAGATCGAACGTGGGGAGGCGCAGGTGGTGGTTGGCGCCCGCTCGGCGATTTTTGCTCCGTTGAAAAACATCGGGGTCATCATCGTCGATGAGGAGCACGAAGCCTCCTATAAGCAAGATGAAGCCCCTCGTTACCATGCGAGAGATTTAGCGATTTGGCGCAGCCAGTACCATCACTGTCCAGTGGTGTTAGGCAGTGCGACGCCGTCATTGGAATCTCGTGCTCGGGCGCAAAAAGAAGTCTACCGCTTATTGAAATTGAATCAGCGGGCAAAAACCAGTGCGCAATTACCGCAGATCGAAGTCGTGGATATGCGTACCGAATTTGCCAATAAAAAGTATCAAACCTTTTCTCGTCCGTTACAGGAAAAAATTACAGACCGCTTGGCCCGCAAAGAACAGATCGTCTTGCTGCTGAATCGGCGCGGCTACTCTTCCTTCGTGATGTGCCGCGATTGCGGGTATGTTTTGCCTTGCCCAAATTGCGACATCTCCTTGACGCTGCATATGGATACCAAAACGATGCGTTGTCATTATTGCGGACATGAAGAACACATCCCCCATCGTTGCCCCAATTGCAATGCAGACAAGATTCGTTATTACGGAACGGGTACGCAAAAAGTGGAAGAAGAGTTGAAGGAACTGTTTCCCGAAGCGCGGGTCTTACGGATGGATGTCGATACCACCCGCAAAAAAGGCGCCCATGAAAAAATCTTGACCTTGTTTGGGGAGAAAAAAGCGGATATTTTGTTAGGGACTCAAATGATCGCCAAAGGCTTGGATTTCCCTGATATCACACTGGTAGGGGTCTTGAATGCCGATACCGCCTTGAATTTGCCAGATTTTCGTTCAAGTGAACGGACGTTCCAGCTGTTGACTCAGGTCAGTGGTCGGGCAGGTCGGGCGGAAAAAACCGGCGAAGTGGTGATCCAAACATTCAACCCTGAGCACTACGCCATCCAATTGGCGCAGTCGCAAGATTACGAAGATTTCTATCAAAAAGAGATGTGGATGCGGCACCAAAGCGGCTATCCACCGTATTATTTCACCGTCAAAATCACCTGCAGTCATCCCGAAGAGCAAGTCGCAGCTCAGAAGATGTTTGCGATCGCGCGGGATCTGCAGCAGGAGCTGTCACCGCAGAGTATTTTGTTGGGGCCGGCACCCAGTGCGATTTTGCGGGTGAAAAACCGTTATTACTACCAATTGATCATTAAATACAAAAATGAACCGCAGCTACCTGCTTTGTTGACCCGTCTGTTGGATCAAAGTCAAATCGATCAGCGCAAAGGATTGTACGTGTCGATTGACCAAGAGCCGTTGAATTTTATTTAGAGGAGAAAATATGCGTTATCCTATTATTATCACCCCCGATGAACGTCTTCGTCGGCAAGCAAAACCCGTCAAAGTTATTACCGATGAGCTCGTTCAGCTACTAGACGACCTCTATGAAACGATGGTCGCCCACGACGGGATCGGTATTGCCGCACCGCAAGTTGGCAAAAACCTGCAAGTGGCGATCGTGGAAGTCGAAGAAGACGACCGCTTTGAAATGATCAACCCTGAGATCATCGCTTCTTCTGGTGAATCCCTGGATGTGGAAGGCTGCTTGAGTATTCCCCACACCTTTGGGACCGTCAAACGAGCAGACGAGATCACTGTCCGCTATTTCGACCGAGAAGGAGAGGAAATGGAAGTGGAAGCATTCGGCTACTTGGCGCGTGCGATGCAGCATGAGATCGATCATTTAAATGGCGTGCTGTTTGTCGACAAGCTCGTCGAACGCATTCCTGAAGAAGACTTAGAAAAGTATATGGAGGAACATGAAAATGACTAAAATCGTCTTTATGGGTACCCCGGCGTTTTCCGTCCCAATTTTAGAAGGCTTGCTTGAAGCTGGCTATGAAGTGGCAGCAGTCGTGACCCAGCCGGATCGTCCCGTCGGTCGCAAAAAAACCATCACTCCGACCCCCGTTAAAGAAGCGGCGATGAAGCATGGCTTGTTGGTTTTACAACCAGAAAAAATCAGTGGGTCACCAGAAATGGAGCAGATTCAAGCTTTAGCACCTGACCTGCTGATCACGGCAGCTTTCGGCCAATTTTTACCTAGTGCGTTACTAGAAGTACCAAAGCATGGCGCTATCAACGTTCATGCGTCCCTACTGCCGAAATACCGTGGCGGAGCACCTGTGCATTATGCCATTATGGAAGGGGAGCAAGAAACGGGTGTAACCATCATGGAAATGATCAAAAAAATGGATGCTGGCGGTATTTTTGCTCAAGCTCGTTTGCCGATCACGGCCCAAGATGATGTGGGGACGATGTTTGATAAGTTGAGCCTATTAGGCAAAGACTTGCTGCTGGAAACTGTGCCGAAAATCTTGTCAGGAGAGCTGCAGCCTGTCCCGCAAGAAGAAGCAAAAGTCACCTTTTCACCAAATATCAGCCGTGAACAAGAAGCCATCGACTGGCAGAAAACGGCGGTGCAAATCGATGCCCAAGTCCGAGGCATGCGACCATGGCCGATCGCCTTTACGACACAAAATGGCAACCGCTGGAAACTTTGGCAAGTAACACCGCTGGAGCAAACGACGACAGCCCAGCCAGGAACGATCATTGAACGGACGAAAAAAACGTTGCTGATCGCTTGTGGGGAAGGCACGGTATTGGCTATCGATGAATTGCAGCCAGCTGGAAAAGGCCGACAAGACATTGCTGCATTCTTAAACGGCAGTGGACAACAGATTCAAAAAGGGGATCAGGTAGGTACCTATGAAGCGTAATCTTGGAGACATACAATATACAGTGCGTTTTGTGGCACTAGAAGCGTTGTTGCGAATCGAAAAAGGCGGCGCTTATTCCAATCTACTGCTGCGGGAAATGATGAATCAAGGGCGTTTAAATGACAAAGACGGTCGCTTATTGACTGAATTGGTGTACGGCACCATCAGTCGTCAGCTTTTATTGGATTATTATTTGGATCGTTTTATTAAAAATGCCCGCAAAGTTGACCCGTGGGTCAAAACGCTGCTGCGGCTTTCCTTGTATCAGATGCTGTATCTCGATAAAGTACCCGCCCATGCCATCATTCATGAAGCCGTGGATATTGCGAAAGCCAAAGGCAATCCGGGAACTGGAAAATTCGTCAATGGCGTCCTGCGCACGATCCAACGACAAGGAGTGCCAGACTTGGCATTGATCAAAGACCCAATGGAACGTTTAGCAACGGAAATCAGTTTGCCCCTGTGGCTAACGAAGAAACTAGTCAAACAAATTGGGATCGAAGAAACCAGTGAGCTGGGCTATGCCCTATTTGAACCCAATCATGCCAGTGGTCGTATCGATCTGCAGCGCATCTCGCAAGCAGCAGCGATCGAACGGCTGCAAGAAGAAGGCATCGACGCACGACCAAGTGAGCTTTCCCCCTATGGGGTTGTGGCTGACAAAGGCTTTATGGCGGGCTCGTCCCTCTACAAAGAAGGTTTACTGACGATCCAAGATGAAAGTTCGATGCTGGTTGCCCCCGTTTTACAAGTAGCCCGAGACCATCAAGTACTGGATGCCTGCGCAGCACCAGGAGGCAAAACGACCCATATCGCTGCCTTCTTGTCTGCCGCAGAGGGCGGTAAAGTGACAGCATTGGATATCCATGCCCATAAGGTTAAGCTGATTCAGCAAAATGCCCAACGTTTAGGCGTCGAAGCAGTTGTGGAGACCCGCGTGATGGATGCGCGGGAGACGGCTCAAACCTTTGCACCCGAACAATTTGATCGCATCTTAGTGGATGCCTCTTGTTCTGGATTAGGGTTGATGCGCCGTAAGCCGGACATCAAATACAGCAAGACGGAAGCCGATTTCCAACGCTTGCCGCAGATTCAGCGAGAGATTTTGGAAAGTGCCGCCCCAACCTTGAAAAAATCGGGTATAATGGTCTACAGCACATGCACGATTCTAGCGGAAGAAAATCAACAAGTCGTGGCAGCGTTTCTCGCTGACCATCCTGAATTTGAGCAAATGCCTCTTGCGGTAGGACCGCTGGCAGCCGAAGCGGTTCAAGAGGATATGTTGACGATCTATCCGCAAGATTTTATGACAGATGGCTTTTTTATCAGTTGTCTACGCAAAAAGTAACGAGGTGAAAGAAATTGGAGATTCGTTTTCAAACAGATGTCGGCAAACGTCGCAACACAAACCAAGATTTTGCAGCAACCTATGTAAATAAAGCCAATGTGACATTGGCCTTGCTTGCCGATGGCATGGGGGGCCACCGGGCCGGAGATGTCGCTAGCCGTCAAGCAGTCAGTGAGATCGGCACCGCTTGGGAACAGACAGAGCTGACAGACAGTGAAAAAACTGCCCAATGGCTGATCCAAAAAATCCAAGCGGAAAGCCAAGTGATTTTCCAAAAAGGACAAGAACAAGAAGAACTTAGCGGCATGGGTACCACGATCATTGCTGTGGCCTTATTAGGCGACCAGTTTACGATCGCCAATGTCGGTGACAGCCGTGCCTATCTTTTACGCAATCAAGTGCTGACTCAAATCACAGAGGACCATTCACTGGTCAATGAATTGGTGAAGTCGGGACAAATCACGGCAGAAATGGCCTTGAATCATCCTCGCAAAAACGTTTTGACCCGCTCGATCGGTATGCCAAGCGAAGTCGAAGTCGATGTGGCGATCCACTTTATTGCAGACGGGGATTATTTGCTGCTGTGTTCAGATGGATTGACCAACATGGTCTCAGATGAAGAGATCACAGCAACGATCCAAGAAACCCCTGTGCTGGAAGAAGCAGTGCAATCATTGATCGATCAAGCCAACGAACGCGGCGGTGTCGACAATATCACGGTATTATTGATTAAAGTTGGAGGAGAGCGCCCATGATCGAAATTGGGAAGAAGATAAACGGCCGATACAAAATCATCGGCAATATCGGCAGCGGCGGAATGGCAAATGTGTTTTTGGCGCATGACTTGATCTTAGACCGTGAAGTGGCAATCAAAGTGCTTCGTTTTGACTTCCAAAACGACCAAAGTGCGATTCGGCGCTTTCAACGAGAAGCCTTGGCGGCGACTGAGCTGGTTCATCCAAACATCGTAACCGTTTATGATGTCGGCGAAGAAGACGGCATGCAGTTTTTGGTGATGGAATATGTCAAAGGGATGGATCTCAAGCGCTATATCCAAACGCACTATCCCGTACCTTATTTGCAGATCGTTGATATCATCCAACAAATTTTATCAGCGGTGGCATTGGCCCATCAGCACCGCATCATTCACCGGGACCTAAAGCCCCAGAATGTGCTGATCAATGAAGACGGCGTGGTGAAAATCACCGATTTTGGGATCGCGATCGCCTTATCAGAAACATCAATCACCCAAACCAACTCGATGCTAGGCTCGGTGCATTATCTTTCACCAGAACAAGCACGAGGCAGTATGGCGACCAATCAATCAGATATTTATGCGATTGGGATTATCCTCTATGAAATTTTAACGGGCAAAGTACCCTTTGATGGCGAATCAGCCGTAACGATCGCCTTGAAACATTTCCAAGATGAGATCCCTTCGATTCGGATCTATGACAAAAATGTTCCGCAATCGCTGGAAAACGTCGTATTGAAGGCGACCGCCAAAGAACCGGCGGATCGGTACAAAACTGCCGATGAAATGCGAGCGGACCTTGATACCGTGTTGTCTCCTGACCGACTCAATGAACCGAGATGGGAACCTCATGCCCTGATAGATGAAACGAGAGTGCTGACTCCTGTGGAAGCAGCCCAAGTCGAAACGCCGCCAGTAGAAGAACCCGTAGAAGATAAGGTTGCGGATCAAGCTGAAGAACCAGCGCAGCCGAAAAAGAAAAAACGCAAACGGTGGCTGCTGCTGCCTATCATTATGGTGATCGCACTGCTAGGCATAGGCAGTTACTTCCTATTCGGCGGTGGTCGGGGAGATGTGGCAATTCCTGAAGTCAGTGGTCAGACAGAAGCAGCTGCCCGTGCCGAGCTGGAAGCTGCTGGTTTGCAAGTGGCAGACGAGGTAGAAGAAATCGAAGACGATGAAGTCGAAGCAGGCAATGTCGTCAAGACCGATCCGCCAGAAGGCAATGAAGTCAAAAAGAATTCCGTCGTGACTCTTTATATCAGCAGCGGAACCAAGAAAATCACTCTTGATGATTATGAAGGTCGTTCTTTCGATGATGTCAAAAAAGAATTGGTCGATTTGGGCTTTGATGAAGACAGAATCAAAGAAGAGTTAGAGTCGTCAGATGATGTCGACGAAGGAGATATTATCAGTCAATCACCAGCGGCTGGGCGGGAAGTTTCCCCGGCAGAAGACGAAATCACCTTTAAGGTCAGCTCCGGACCAGATAGCTTCGCAATGGACAACTATTATGGCATGACAGAGGCAGATGCACGAGCAGCATTGACTTCTCGTGGGGTAAGCCTCTCACAAATCAATGTCACTTACGAATCCAGTAGCCAACCGGAAGGTACGATCATTGGTCAAGCACCAGCGAGTGGCGAGTCCGTTGTGACTTCCAGAACCATCATTACATTAACTGTCAGCAGCGGGCAAGAAATGGTCAATGTACCAAGAATCGTTGGCAAAAGCCAAGCCGATGCAGAAGCAGATTTGAATGAAGCAGGATTGCAGTATACGATAGAACAAGAATCTGATTATAACGACTCTGTGCCTGCTGGAGAAGTAGTGCGCGTTAAGCCCGGAGCAGGTACTTCTGTAGCAGTAGGAAGTTCTGTTACCGTGACGGTTTCCAGAGGTCCTCGACCACAGGATTCTTCTTCGTCAAGCAGCTCATCCTCCTCAAGCAGCAGCTCGTCAACGAGTGAAAGTAGTTCAGAAAGTACGCAATAAGACGAACGTTTATGTTAGAAGAACAAGCAGCTCGTCGGGGACCAAAGAATTTTCTTTTTGTTCCCCGATGAGTTGCTTGTTTCTTTTTGTAGCTAAAAAAGCTGAAGCGAGGGATAAGTGTCTTTAAAATTTCCTTTAGACCTTCCTTTTGTGCAAGCGTACATCTTTCCAAGGATTCAAAAATTGGGTATAATGAAGGTCAGAATTAGTCAAGGGAGGGAATGAATTGAGTCATCACAACACTTCCGATTTGATTGAAGCATATTTGAAGAAAATTCTTGAAGACAGTGAAACCATTGAGATTCGTCGCGCAGAAATGGCAAATTTGTTCAACTGCGTGCCCTCACAAATAAATTACGTGATCAATACCCGCTTTACCGTTCAAAGAGGCTATGCGGTTGAAAGTAAACGCGGCGGGGGCGGCTATATTCGGATCGAGAAAGTCAAAATTACTGACAGCCACCACTATTTAAAAGAAATGAATCAACTATTCGATGAAACCATCTCGGAAAAAGATGCGTATGCAATAATCCAGAAACTTTATGAGGAAGGAATCCTGTCCAAGCGAGAAGGCAATTTATTGTTGACCGTCATCGCGAAAGCAGTTCTAGGACGTTCTCCTTATGAAAATAGAACACGAGCTGATTTGCTCCATGCAATTCTAGAACGATTAAGTTACGAAGACAGGAAGTGAAAGAGATGGATGAATTATTCACCCAACGCGCGAAAGCCGTTTTGGCTATCGCCCAAGAAGAAGCAAAATACTTTAAGCACCAAGCGGTAGGTTCTGAACATATTCTATTGGCACTGGTCATTGAACAAAACGGGATCGCTGGCAAAACGTTACGGGAAATGAATATCACAGAAAACGATATTCGTGAAGAAATCGAACATTTAACAGGGTATGGCACCGTTCGTCAATACCCAGAAAACGCCTATCTCGCGTATTCACCACGAGCAAAACATACATTTGCTTATGCAGGGGATGAAGCCAAGCGTTTAGGGGCACCACAGATCGGTACCGAACATCTATTATTAGGCTTATTAAGAGACGAAGATATTTTGGCTTCACGAATCATGCTGAATCTCGGCTTGAGTCTCGCGAAAATGCGTCAGCTTTTGAAGAAAAAAATGGGCTTCAATGAAAGCAAAACCAACGGAAGTGCTGGTCGTCGTCGTCCAGCCCAAGCCAAAGCGCAGCAAGGAACACCGACCTTGGATTCCTTAGCCCGTGATTTGACCAAATTAGCCCGTGAAAAACGGCTAGATCCTGTTGTCGGTCGTGCCAAAGAAGTCAAACGGCTGATCCAGATCCTTAGCCGTCGGACCAAAAACAACCCTGTTCTCGTTGGGGAACCTGGTGTTGGGAAAACCGCGATCGCCGAAGGCTTAGCCCAAAAAATCATCAATGGGGAAGTCCCAGAAGACATGCAAAACAAACGGTTGATGATGCTGGACATGGGGGCTTTAGTTGCTGGAACGAAATACCGTGGAGAATTTGAGGACCGAATGAAAAAAATCATCGATGAGATCTATCAAGATGGTCAAATCATCTTATTCATTGATGAATTGCATACACTGATTGGGGCCGGCGGAGCCGAAGGGGCGATTGATGCCTCGAATATTTTGAAACCAGCCTTAGCCCGTGGAGAATTGCAAACCATCGGTGCCACGACATTAGATGAGTACCAAAAATACATTGAAAAAGATTCTGCGTTAGAACGCCGTTTTGCCCGAGTGCAAGTCGATGAACCAACACCAGAAGAAGCGGAAGAAATTTTGCGCGGCTTGCGACCTCGTTATGAAGAACATCATGGGGTGGAAATTTCTGATGATGCGTTACACGCCGCTGTGCAATTGTCCGTACGTTACATCAATTCGCGCCAATTACCAGATAAAGCCATCGATTTGATGGATGAATCAGCAGCCAAAGTGCGTCTAGACAAAACCGATGAAAGTTCGGAATTGGCAGATCTACAAAACGAGATCGCTAACTTGATCGAAGAAAAAGAAGCAGCCATTCGCCAGCAAGATTTTGAAGCAGCAGCTCGTCTGCGAATCAAGGAAAAGAAATTGACCCAACAACTGACGGAAGTGGCGTTTATGGAAGTCAAAGAAGCGTCAGGCTATGCCGATAGTGTTACTGCAGAAGATGTTGCCACGGTCGTTTCCCAATGGACTGGTGTACCTTTGCAACAGATGGAGAAAAAAGAAAGCGAACGCTTGTTGGATCTTGAAAAGATCTTGCATCAACGGGTAGTTGGCCAAGAAGAAGCGGTCAAAGCAGTCGCTCGTTCGATCCGTCGTGCCCGCAGTGGGTTGAAAGACCCCAACCGCCCAATTGGTTCCTTCATGTTCTTAGGCCCGACCGGTGTCGGGAAAACCGAGCTTGCCAAAGCCTTAGCAGAAGCGATGTTTGGTAGTGAAGATGCCTTGGTTCGTGTCGATATGTCCGAATTTATGGAAAAATACAGCACGAGCCGTTTGATCGGTTCACCGCCAGGCTATGTCGGCTATGACGAAGGTGGGCAATTGACGGAAAAAATCCGTTCAAAACCTTACTCCGTCATCTTATTGGACGAGGTGGAAAAAGCCCATCCCGATGTCTTCAATATCCTCTTGCAAGTGCTAGATGATGGACATTTGACGGATGCCAAAGGTCGGAAGGTCGATTTCCGCAACACGATTTTGATCATGACTTCTAATATCGGTGCCCAACAAATCCGCGAAGAAAAAAGCGTTGGATTCAATGTCACTGATTTAACGAAAGATCACCAAGCGATGCAAAAACGGATCTTAGAAGAGCTGAAAAAAGCCTTCCGTCCAGAGTTCTTGAACCGTGTGGATGAAACAGTGGTCTTCCAATCCTTAGGTGAAGGGGAGATCCACGAAATCGTGAAGATTATGAGCAAAGCGATCATCAAACGGTTAAGCAACCAAGACATCCAATTGAAGATCACGCCATCTGCCATCGATGTGATCGGTAAAGCTGGTTTTGATCCAGAATATGGGGCACGGCCGATTCGTCGAGCATTGCAAAAAGAAGTCGAAGACCGTTTAAGTGAAGCACTCCTATCAGGACAAATTCATTTAGGTGACAAAGTGACGATTGGTGCTTCCAAAGGATCGATCACTCTCAATGTCAAAGAGGGACAAGCACGTGTCTTGCAACAAGTTTAAGTCGAGCCAATAACGGCAGCGGCGTTTCTATGGTCGAGCAATCGGCATCCATAGAAACGTCGCTTTTTTGTCTTGCTATGTCTAGTAGTGATCAAGTGATCTCTATTAATTATGATTGATGATTCACAAAAAAATATCCTTCTAAATAGCTTTATGACAACGGTTGATTAACGGAAAAAGCGATATTCGTGAAAAAAAGAGTAACGAGACCTCTTGGAAAGAATCCTTCTGTGTGATACTATGAATGAGTTGAAAAAAGGAGGAGTATTATGGTTGAGATTATCGCCACGGTGGAATCGATCGAGCAAGCACAGCAGCTCATCCCTTATGTTGATACATTGTTTTTTGGAGAAGAGACATTCGGGCTGCGCCTACCGGCCTCTTTTTCTCGTGAAGAGCAAATCAGACTGATCGACATGGCCCACGAAGCTGGAAAGAAAGTGACGATCGCAGTCAATGGCATCATGCATCCAGAAAAAATGAAGCGGATTCCAGAATACCTAGCATTTCTGAAGACCAATCAAGCCGATCAAATCGCTCTCGGAGATCCTGGGATCATTTACCGCATGAAGCAAAATCCAGAATGTGCCGTGCCATTTATTTATGCAGGGGAAACCTTAGTAACGAGCGCTCGTCAAATCAATTTTTGGGGACAAAAAGGAGCAAAGGCAGCCGTTTTAGCGCGAGAAGTTCCTTTCGAGGAAATGAAAATCATGGCACCACAACTAAATATTCCTGTGGAAGTATTGGTTTATGGTGCTACCTGCATTCACCAATCGAAGCGTCCGCTTTTACAAAATTATTATAACTATACCCAACAATCGGAAGAAAAGAACCACGACCGTGGGTTGTTTTTATCTGAACCGAAAAAAGAAGAAACTCACTATTCCATTTATGAAGATAGCCACGGCACGCACATTTTTGCCAATAACGACATCAATCTGATGCTGCAGCTGGGGGAATTAGCCGCAACAGGCTTTCAAACCTGGAAGCTGGACGGAATCTATACACGAGGGGCTGCCTTTGTGGCAATTGCTAAGCTGTTTGCCCAAGCCAAGAGCCTTGTGGAAAGTGGGAAGTGGCAAGCAGAGCAAGCAACTGTGCTCAGTGAACAAGTTGCCCAACTTCATCCAGCAGAACGTGGGTTGGACACTGGATTTTATGCCATCGATCCTGACGATATCAAGTAAGGAGCAAGAACAAATGACCGTTAAACAAGCATTGAAACGACCAGAAGTGTTAGCACCAGCTGGTACGTTAGAAAAATTAAAAACAGCGATCCACTATGGCGCTGACGCTGTCTATATCGGCGGCAATGCCTATGGTCTACGGAGTCGCGCGGGAAACTTTACCTATGAAGAAATGGCGGAAGGGGTGGCTTTTGCCAAAGCCCACAACGCAAAAGTCTATGTAGCAGCCAACATGGTGACCCATGAGGGCAATCAAGAAGGTGCAGGGGAATTCTTTCGGGAATTGCGAGATGTCGGTATTTCGGCAGTGATCGTTTCTGATCCCGCTTTGATCCAGATCTGCGCAACAGAAGCGCCAGGTCTACCGATCCATTTGTCCACCCAAGCTAGTGCCACGAACTATGAAACATTGGAATTTTGGCGGGAAGAAGGTCTAGAACGGGTCGTTCTCGCCCGAGAAGTGTCCATGGAGGAAGTCGCTGAGATCCGCAAAAATACTAGCGTGGAGATCGAAGCCTTTATTCATGGCGCCATGTGTATTTCTTATTCTGGCCGTTGTACTTTGTCCAATCATATGTCGATGCGAGACGCCAATCGCGGCGGCTGTTCGCAATCTTGCCGCTGGAAATATGATCTGTTTGACATGCCCTTTGCAACGGAACGAAACAGTTTGACTAAAAACGGGACAGTGGAAGAAGAGTTTTCCATGAGTGCTGTGGATATGTCGATGATCGAACATATCCCGGATTTGATTGAAAACGGCGTGGATAGTTTCAAAATCGAAGGCCGCATGAAATCGATCCACTATGTTTCAACCGTGGCGAACGTTTATAAAGCAGCCGTGGACAGTTACATGGCCGATCCAGAGAACTATGTCTGCAAACAAGAATGGATCGATGAACTGTGGAAAGTTGCGCAGCGAGAGCTTGCGTCAGGCTTTTACTACGATACCCCAAGTGAAAATGAGCAGTTGTTTGGTCCGCGTCGGAAAATTCCGCAATACAAATTTATTGGGGAAGTCATGGCGTATGATCCGGCAACAAAAACAGCTACGATTCGGCAACGGAACCACTTTTCCGTTGGCGATGAAATCGAATTTTACGGTCCCGGATTCCATCACTTTCACCAAACCGTCGAAGTCATGTATAATGAAGACGGTGAATCCATCGATCGTGCACCAAATCCTATGATGCTGTTGACGATGCCGGTCAAAGAACCGGTGGAAGTCGGAGACATGATTCGGAAGAAAAAATAAGGTCGAGAGTTTCTCTCGGCTTTTTTTGTTGAATCAATCCAGCCAAAAAGGATCGATGAGAACATAGACAATTTTAAGGAGGAAACAACAAATATGGAAACATACGACTACATAGTAATTGGTGGCGGCAGTGGCGGAATCGCCTCAGCCAATCGGGCAGGGATGCACGGCGCCAAAGTATTATTGATCGAAGGCAATGAATTAGGCGGCACCTGTGTCAATGTCGGTTGTGTACCGAAAAAAGTCATGTGGCAAGCCAGTGAGATGTTAGAAATGATCAAACGGGACGCAACTAGCTACGGCATTTATCCACATGTGGATAAATTTAATTTTACTGAGCTTGTGGATAACCGTGAAAAATACATTGATTTTTTACACACAGCCTATCAAAAAGGCTTAGACAGCAACAACGTAGAAGTTATCCACGGTTATGCACAGTTTGTGGATAACCACACGGTTACCGTCAATGGGGAAAACTACCATGCAGCAAAGATTTTGATTGCCACCGGTGGAAAACCTAGCGTGATGAATATTCCCGGCGGTGAGTACGCCATTGACTCGAATGGTTTTTTTGCGTTGCGAGAAGCACCAAAGCGTATGGTCGTCTTAGGGGCAGGCTACATCGCAGCCGAAATCAGCGGTGTCAGCCAACAGCTGGGCAGCCAAGTGGCTTGGGCGTACCGCAAAGAGCGGCCATTACGAACCTTTGACAGGATGCTTGCGGATAATCTCGTGGAGATGTACCAAGAATCAGGAATCGAAACTTATGCAGGCTACGTGGCCTCTCGTATCATTAAAGAAGGTGACGAGTATATCGTTCACTTTGAAAATGGCGAAACCTTGACCGGCGATTGCGTCCTTTTTGCTGGTGGTCGTGTGCCGAATACGGATAAGTTAGGTCTGGAAAACACCGATGTCCAATTGGATGAAAAAGGGTTTATCATTGTGGACAAATATCAAAATACCACAGCTGACTCGATTTTTGCGGTGGGCGATGTCATCGGAAAACTGGATTTAACGCCGGTTGCGATCGCCGCCGGTCGTCGCTTGTCTGAACGCTTGTTCAACGGTCAAAGCGATGCGTACTTGGATTATCACTTAGTACCGACGGTCATCTTTACTCATCCACCGATTGCCACGATTGGTTTATCCGAAGAAGCAGCCTTGGCAAAATACGGCCAAGAGCAGATAAAGGTGTATCGCTCGCGCTTTACACCGATGTACTTTGCTTTAAATGAGTATCGCCAAAAATGTGAGATGAAATTGGTGTGCTTAGGAAAAGAAGAAAAAATCATCGGTCTGCACGGCATCGGGATCGGTGTCGATGAAATGCTGCAAGGCTTCGCTGTAGCCATCAAAATGGGTGCTACAAAAGCAGACTTTGATCAAACCGTTGCCATTCATCCGACAGGGTCAGAAGAATTTGTGACGATGCGTTAAAAGAAAAAAACCTCAACTGACAGATGATTTGTCAGTTGAGGCTTTTTTTGCGTATAAAATTTTATCTATCAACTAAAAAGCCCCCAAAGGTAGATCAAAAATCTAACCTTGGGGACTTATTTCAGTATGATTCCAGCTGCTAGGCTTTTGCTAGATCCTTGATCAGTTCTGACGCCCAAGGATCTGAGCAGTGATCTGGTAAAGATACGTTTTGGTTTCATCTTTGGTCTCAGGTAATTTCTGGATCGCCTGCAAAGCTTTTTTCGTATAGTCGGCTGCGAGTTTCTTGGCTTCCTCGATCCCAGCACTTTCTTGGACGATCCGATAGATTTCGTGGGTGTCGGTGTCCGTCATAGCGTCTTGTTTTTCCAACAATGGGAGCAGCTGTTGGCGGTCACTTTTCAGTGCCATTAACAGCGGCAGGGAATAGACGCCTTGCCGAACATCTTCCAATACTGGTTTCCCTAAAGCAGCCGCATCTTGGCTGTAATCCAAGACGTCATCCATGATTTGAAAGGCAAGACCAATGGCTTCACCGATCTCACGGGCTTGATTGGCAAAGCGCAAGGAGGTGCCGCTTTCGTAAGCCCCGATGAAGCAGCTTAAAGCAAACAACTCAGCGGTTTTGCCGCGAATGTTTTCTAAGTAATCCTCGACAGTGACGGACAAATCGTATCGTTTGCTCATTTGTCCTAATTCGCCGGCCAGGATTTTTTCCATACTACGGGAATTCATCTGCAAGCTTTTCATGGAGCTGGCATAATCGGCCATCAATTTAAAGCAGCAGACGAAGAGGTAATCACCAGCATAGACAGCGACATCGTTGCCAAATTCGGAACGAATGGTCGGCAGCTTGCGGCGGGTGTCCGCATGATCGACGATATCGTCGTGGATCAACGAGGCAGTGTGGAGCATTTCGATCGAGGCCGCCAATGCGACGGCTTTTTCGCGATCTTTGTCGCTGCCATAAGCAGAAAAGAGCAGCTGATAAGCAGGACGCAGCAGTTTCCCACCTGAATGGATCATGGACAGGATCGCTTGTTCGACCTCTTTGTTTTTTAGTTTTAATGATTTTTCCATCAATTGCAAGGAGGCAGATAAGTCAGCTTGCAGTGCTGGATACTCTTGCCACATGGAATGAAGTTTCATAATTAACTCCTTTATTCTGAATCCGAGCGCCATTTGACTTTGGTCTGGCGTTCATAATCAATTTGAAAACGGCGCAGTGTTTCGACACGGCGCAGCAAGTAGTTGGCGGCGATCCCGATAGCGATCCCGGACAAGATCCCAAAGAAAGACAGGACCGGCAAGTAGAGCATCACGCTCCAGGATTGAGCGATCCATGAGGCAGTGATCAACTGTCCGACGTTGTGTAAGAACCCGCCGGCCGCACTAATGCCGATGATACTGACACGCTTAGGCCCCAACTGTTTCACCAAAGACATCCCAAAGTAGCTCAGTAAGGAACCGCTCATACTATATAAGAAGGTCGAAACCGTTCCTCCTAGTAACGTCGTTAAGATCAGTCTTAGCCAAATCAAGAGAAAGCTGTCTTTTTTTGGCATGGTGAACAAAGCAATAATGGTAATTAAATTTGCCAAACCTAGTTTCGCACCAGGCGCAAAGGCAAATGGATAAGGGATCATATTTTCAACTAAACCAATCACGACCCCTTGGGCGACCAGCAGTGAGATGAAAATTATTCGTTGTAATCGACTCATAAGCAAACGATCAATAGATTAGATCGTCGGTCTCACTCCCATCTGCGGCTTGGATTTCGATCACCAATTTATGAGGCAGACAGACGATGGTTTCCCCATTTTTACTGGCCCAGCCACGGCGGACACAAATCTGGTCGCCGCAATCGGCTTCCTTGATTCGGATCCGATCCCCTTCGATCTCCAGTAAATTGGTATCGCCATCTTCATCTTCATAAAGATAGGTGTACGTTTTTTGACCTTCAACTAAGTCAAAACGCTTGATTTCTGTCCCATCGACCCGCAAGACGGCTTCTTTGTCCGCTGTTTGCGTCTGGCCAAAAATAAAAATCGGTAAAAAAGAGCTGAGGATCAAAACAAGTATGATGACGCCATCCCATGGTTTTAAATGGGCATCGCGGATAAATTCTTTTAATTTCATCAAAAAAGACTCCTGTTCTTTCATGTGATGTGTCTCATTCTAGCATAAGAAGACAAGATTCTACTAGCTGAATCCTCAATAATCCACCGATTTCTGTGCAAGGACGATCAAGAAAAAGTTCTGTACTTGGAAAGAGACCAAGACACTGATTGAAAATCAGAATGTCTTAGTCTCATGAAGTCGTACAGGTATTCTATTTTGCTGGCTTATTTATTGCCATATAAGGAGCGAGGGGTACCGTACCACCATTTTCCAAGGGTACGTTGCAACCATGGGATTACCCAACGGTCTAAACCGACTGCGCGTCCTGAACCGTTCATCAAGGCAAATGCAACTGGAATGAACCAGATGTTTACCCAGTAGAACATACCAGACATACAGAAAGTCAACACTAAAACGATAGTCGTTGCGTTTACTAACCAAGTGAAGAGACCAGCCATCAATGCAAGAGCTAAAGCAATTTCAAAGAAGACCATGAATTTTTGGAAGAACATTGCAACGTCGTTGTTTGGCATGATAAATTGCATAACTTTTGTGAACCAGTCAGGTGATTTTTCAATCACGATCATTGGTTGCTCACCGTAGGCATAGCTCAAACCGAAGTGTGCGGCTTGTGTCGCTGCATCGGCTGCTTCACCGGCACCACTAGCGGCACTTGCTGCATCGGCTGCTTCACTAGCACCACTTGCTGCATCAGCGACTGTTTGGTATTCCCAAGTCCAAGGGAAAACGCTGTTGCCTTGGAACCAAGAACCTTCACCGAACCAAGTACCAGGTTTGAAGACTTCCCCATTCGTACCCAAAATTTTCTTGAAGGCTTCAACGAACCAGACAAGACCATAGAAAATACGAAGCGGAACACTCCACAAGACGTTTCCGTAACGAGACGTATGACCACGAGCGACTGTCCGGTCATCTTTGATGTGGAAGATTTCATGCATCAAGTATTGGAACATGTAGTAACCAGAACGAATATCAAAGAAGTATTTCAAGTTAACGATATGTTTCATAATGATCGCTAAGAAACCGCTCAGGTGAATCTTATTGAATAAGTTCGCCACGCCCCATTTGGCACCGATGGAAACCATAAATCCTTGGTAGTTTCCTTTGAATTTATGTTTTTCGCCGCCTTTGATGGCTGAAACGATATTCGTTGCTGCAGTGTGCCCAGTTTGTTCAGCTGCTTGCACGATTTGTGGTGTTGGTGTGTTCGGGAATTCTTCGAAGTAAACCAAGTCACCAATAATATAGATGTTTTTGTCTTCGTAGCCTTTTGCTTCCATGTACTCATTGGCAACTAGACGGAAACCACGAGCGGTTTCTAAACCGAAATCAGCAGCATCGCTAGTTCCTTTGACGCCGGCAGTCCAGATCAATGTGTGGGTTGGGATCGTTGAACCATCTTTTAGTTTGATGTGGTCAGGTGCCACTTCAACGATTGGTGCATTCAAGACAAGATCAACATTGTTTTTCTTCAAGTAACGTTCTGCTTTGGCTGCATCGTTACGATCAAGCATGTTTAAGATCGTTGGCATTGCTTCAACGACTTTCAAGCTGATTTCACTTGGGTCCAATTTATAATCGGAAGCTAAACGATCTTTCCAATCGATCAGTTCACCGATCATTTCGATCCCAGTAAATCCAGAACCACAAACGACAAACGTCAACATTGCTTTACGTAATGCTGCATCTGGTTCGATCGCTGCTTTTGCGACAGTTTTTTCAATGTGTTCGCGAATGCGGACAGCATCGTCAAATGACCATAGAGTAAAGCCATTTTCTTTGACACCAGGTGTACCGAAGTCATTCGGTTCGCCACCCATCCCTAAGATCAAGTAATCAAATGAATAGCTGCCTAATTTTGTTTGGACGGTTTTATTTTCTTTATCGATCCCAGTTACTGTATCGGTTACTAAACGAACATTTTTCTTGCGTGAGAACAAGCGCTGCAAGTCATATTGAATTGCGGTAGGTTCTACACGTCCTCCAGCGACTTCATGCAGTTCAGTCATCATCGTATGATAAGAGTGACGGTCGATCAATGTTATCTCAACATCATTGTCTTTTTTCAATTTCTTTGCCATGTACTTCGTAGCAGAAACGCCTGCATAACCGGCACCGACAACGACAATGTTTTTCTTTGCCATTGCAAATCTCTCCTTAATAAAAATAATCTATGATAATAATTACACAATCGTTCCTATTATATAGACAAATGGTTCATTTGTCTAACGATTCTGATGAAAAAAACGCATATTTCCTGAAATTCGTGAAAACTTGCGAAAATCAAAAAATAAGTCATTTTTTATTGAAAAAGCGGAAAGGAAGCGGTTGACATCTCGTAAATTTACTTTACAATGTTAGATGTATCACAAACTTTTTTGTGGGGAAAATAAACAAGTAAAAGGTGGATAATTATGAAAGCAAAGAAATTGATTGTAGGTATGGCGGTATTTTCATTCGCAGCATTATTGTTAGGGGGATGCGGAGCAGACGACAACAATACAGGTTCTTCGTCAACTAGTGAAAGTACATCACAAACTTCTGCAAGCGATTCTGCAACTACAGAAAGCTCAGAAGCAACCGTCGTTGCAGGCGAGCCAATGCAAGATGGTACGTATCGTTTAGAAGAAAAGAACTATAAAAACGACTACCGTGTCACATTTGAGATCACAGTCAAAGACGGCAAAATCGTTGAATCAAAATATGACAACGTCAATGCGGATGGCGAATCAAAAACAGAAAACACTGAATACAATGAAACAATGAAAGAAAAAGCAGGCATCAGCCCAGAAGAATTTATTCCTAAATTCAATGAAGAGTTAGTTGCCGCACAAAGCCCTTCTTCAATCGAAGTAGTTTCTGGCGCGACTCATTCCTTTGATTCCTTCCAAAACTATGCACAACAATTGATTCAAGCGGCGCAAGCAGGCAACACGGAAACCATTGAAATCGACAATGGTGCCGACTTGAAAGACGGAACCTATACATTAGAAGAAAAGAACTACTCAAACGGTTACCGCGTAGTCTTCTCAATGACTGTAGCTGACGGCAAAATCTCTGAATCAAACTACGACTACCTAAACGAAGCAGGCGAGTCGAAAAAAGATGATGCATCATACAACGAAAACATGGAAGCAAAATCTGGTACAAGTCCAGAAGAGTTCATTCCAAACTTCAATGAAGCCTTTGTTTCTGCAGTCAATGCCGAAGACGGCTCTGTGGCAGACATGGATGTTGTTTCAGGGGCAACCCACAGCTTCCACAGCTTTGTTATCTATGCACAACAATTGTTGAATGCCGCTGAAAAAGGCGACCAAACAACAATCGAAGTGGATAACTTCGTTACTGAATAATCACAACTTCTTTCCATGAAGAGGACAGCATTCGTTTTGAGTGCTGTCCTTTTTTCGTGGGCAACAAGGTCACAAAAGCAAGTTCGTGCAAAAGGAAGCAATCTGGTGGGAAGGTTTTTTAAAAAAAGAACTGTTTTTTACAAAGAAGAAAAGGTTCGATTAAGGATTCCTAAAATACGTTGAGGAATCACGGAATGCCCCTTTTCATTCTGCCAAAAAAAGGCTATTATATGAAGGTTGAAGACAATAGAAAAGAGGAAAATCATGAAAAAGAAAGTAACGTTTTTTCTGATGTTTGTTTTTTTAGGCACAATGTTGGCAGCCTGTGGCAGTGATCAGGAAGCAACGACGCTGCGCGAAGAACCATATTTTCAAGAAGAATTTTTATTAGGCACGTATACTCGGATTCGCATTTATGATGAAGGCAAAGAGGACGCTATGAAGCCTGCCTTTGACCGCATCAGAGAGTTAGGCGATAAAATCACCATCAACCAAGCAGGGTCAGAGATCGATGAAATCAATGCGCAAGCTGGCATCAAGCCAGTGAAGGTCTCAGATGATATCTATTATTTGTTGAAAGAAGCCTATGATTATAGTGTGAAATCAGAAGGCGGCTTTAATATGGCCATCGGTGCGATCACCCAATTGTGGCGAATCGGCTTTGATGATGCCCGCAAGCCAGAACAATCTGAGATCGATGAAGCGTTGAAACATATCAATTATGAACAAGTCGAGTTTAACGACGAAGACCACACGGTGTATTTAAAAGACAAGGACATGATCCTTGACCTTGGGGCGATCGCCAAAGGCTACATCACGGATGAAGTCGTCAAAGTGCTGAAGGACAATGGCGTGACTTCCGCGATCGTCGATTTGGGCGGGAATGTCTATGTGTTAGGTCATAGCAACCGCGGTGCAGATGAGCCATGGAATGTCGGAATCCAAGATCCAAACAAATCTCGCGGCTCGATTATCGGCAGTATCAAAGAAACCAATAAAACAGTAGTTACTTCAGGGATCTACGAACGCTACTTAGAAGTAGACGGCAAAACGTATCACCATATTTTTGATTCTGAGACTGGCTATCCTTACGATAGCGATGTAGCAAGTGTGACTGTGATCACTGACAAATCCATCGATGGTGACGGGTTGACTACGGTGGCGTTTGATAAAGGAGTCAAAGAAGGCTTGGCTTATATCGAACAGCATACCGAAAAGGGAACCGATGCGATCTTTATCACAAAAGAAGATAAAGTGTACGTAACAGACGGCATCAAAGATACCTTTGAGCTTTCAGAGGAATCAGGCTACACGATGGGTGATCGTGCTGATTTAGAATAGGAGGAGTGAAAGATGTCTCTTTCAGTGTTTTTAGAAGTGGTGGAGATCCGCACCAAGGTGGCGAGTGTCTTCCCCTTCATTATGGGTGTGTTGTTCTCGTTGGTGTATTTTCATGAATTTCATCCGTTGAATACTGTGATTTTTTTTCTGGGGATGCTGCTGTTTGATTTGACGACGACGTCCATCAACAATTATATGGATTTCAAAAAAGCCAAATCAGAGACCTACAAATACCAGCACAATGTGATCGGGCGCGAAAACATCTCAGAAGCTACTGTTCGCAATCTGATTTTTGCGATGCTGGCAGGAACCTTACTGATCGGTCTTTACTTGACCTTTGTTACCGGCTGGCTGCTGCTAGTGATGGGGCTGGTGGTTTGTTTTATCGGGGTCTTTTATACCTTTGGCCCCATTCCGTTATCTCGGATGCCTTTAGGCGAGGTATTCAGCGGTGTAACGATGGGATTAGGGATTTTTGCCATCACGATCTATATCAATACCATTGATCAAAAAGTGTTTTATCTGGCACTGGATTTTGCGAACGGAACCTTTGGCTTAGTGGGGAACCTCTGGGCCGTGTGCGCCATCGTGTTGGCATCCTTGCCGTTGATTTTCACGATTGCTGACATCATGTTAGCCAATAATTTACGGGATCTGGAAGCTGATATCGAAAACCATCGCTATACGCTGGTGTACTACATCGGTCGCGAAGCAGGTATCCGTCTGTTTCAAGGCATGATGTTGGCGTCTTATGCCGCTATTTTATTGGGCCTCTTGTTTGGACTCTTTCAATGGCCGATATTGCTCGTGTTTCTGACACTGCCAAAAATCCGCCAAAACTTGAAAGAACATCAAGCCAGCCTGCCGCACCCACGTAGCTTCGGCTATTCGATTAAAAACATGATTTTATTCAACAGCAGCTATGCCTTGGGCTTGCTTTTGTGCCTGCTGTGGCAATTGCTGTAAAAGAAAAGGGACTGTGACATAAGTCCATAGAAGAAAACCGCAAGAAATGACGAGAAATCGTTCATTTCTTGCGGTTTTTTGGGTAAAATAAAAAGGAGCACCGGTTGCCGCCAATGCCCCATCATTTAATCCTGAAAGGACTAAACAAAATGTATACTAATTATAACATGAATCAACTCACTTTGGATCTATCTACTTCATTTTCTCCAAAAGAAAATCATGTCGCCGTTTTTATCCATGAACTGGTCGAAGCGCTTCAGATTAATGACCCCTATCTTTTTGGTCGACCAAGAGAATATGATTTAGGTGCCATGATGAAGTTGGTTCTTTTTGCGTATACACGAGAAACCTTTACAAGTCGCAAGATTGAACGCTTAGCTGAAGAAAACCTCTATGCTCGTTGGTTGACGCAAGAACGGGTTCCAACTTATCGAACGATCGCCCGTTTTTGTGTATCTAACGATGTGCAGGAGTTGACCAATAAAGGCTTAGATCAGTTGACAGAGTATCTGCGTGCACGGAATCTGATTGATGATGCGTTGTTTATTGACGGTACAAAAATCTTGGCAGATGCGAATAAGTACAGCTTTGTCTGGAAGAAAAACACGATCCGATTCGATCAAATGAATCGCGAAAAACTGCTTACTATGATGACGGAACTAAGAGAAGCGTATGCCCTGAAACAGATTCCCGAAGGGACGTCCTTGACAGTAGACATGATAGATGAACTGTTAACACGGATGGAACTACGTCTGGAAGAACTAGAAAAAGAAGTTGAGGCAACGAAACGTCTTTCGCCAAATCCAGCGAAACAACAACGGCGAACGTTGAAAAGCCAAGTACGCAAATTAAATACAAAACGAGAAAAACTTCTGGAACATCAAACGCAGTTTTCTACTTATGGGACAAGAAACAGTTATTCAAAAACTGATCATGATGCGACATTCATGCGCGTAAAAGAAGACCCTATGAAAAATGGCCAACTTAAGCCTGCGTATAACCTGCAGTTCGCTACTTGTAATCAATTTGTACTCGGCTACGATGTCTTTCAAAACCCAACAGACACTAAGACATTGAAACCATTACTGGAAAAGATGAAGATTGCACAAAAGTCCCCTCATTATTTGGTCGCCGATGCAGGCTATGGTTCAGAAAGCAATTACCGCTATATAGAAGATGAACTTCCCCAGCATACTGCACTGATTCCTTATGGAACGATGTTTAAAGAACAAAGCAAGAAATGGCAGACAGATGATCGGAAAGTAATGAATTGGGATTATGAGCCTAAGGAGGACTTTTACATCGACCCCAAAGGGGTACGATTTAATTTTCATGCTTACCGTCAACGAACAGATGCGGATGGCTTTGTCCGAGATTTTAAAGAATACCAAGCAGAAAAAACGGATGCGAACCAAGCGCTCATTCCTGAAGCCTTAACCCCAAAGGGGAATCGCAGAAAGATCACTGTAAATCCGTCTTGGGAATACCATAAAGAAAAACAAAAAGAGCGCTTATTAACGCCTGAAATTCAAAAAATATATGGTCGGAGAAAGATCGACGTGGAAACAGTCTTCGGATTTATGAAGGCTTGTTTGGGTTTCACTCGATACACGGTTCGGGGCTTAGAAAAAGTCAGAAAACAGACGGGTTTACTCATTACGGCAATCAATATGATGAAATTGACAAAAATTGGTACTTGAACTACCCAAAATGAATAAAAAAAACAAGGAGCATTCGAAAAATCACATGATTTTCGAGTGCTCCTTATATTTTGGAGAGCGTAACTAGTTAACTTATGTCACGCCCCCTTTTTTATGTAGGGAATGAAAGAGCGCATAAAAACTGTAGAAAAGACATGATAAAAGAACAAGCATCCTACTTAGTATGAAAAGATGAGGCTCGCTTTCTCAGCGATCCTGATTGCAACAGTAAAGTTTTGGTGACAGTGGCTAAACCCGATAGAAAGGGGAGCTGCCTAGGTTGTTCTTTTGTATGACCCCTCGGAATAAGCAGGTCTGTTTATGGAGCATTTATGCTTGACTGATTCCTTACGAAAGCAGCGAATCAGCAAGCGGATTTGCGACTTTTTGCAGCATCAATACCGTTCCAAACTGATTTCTCCAGAAGAAAGCACCTTGCGCTCCGTTGCTGTTTCCACCACTAATTCACCGGTGTTAGTAATGTCTTTGGCGATTCCTTCATAGGTCACACCTTGTTGTGTAAACTGAACGGTGCGGCCCAAAACGAAGGATTTCTGCCGATAGCGGGCCATATAATCCATGTCAGGCAGCTGCGCCAATAATTGGAAGAACCGACGCCAAATTTCTTGAATCAACGCGGCTCGAGAAAAGGTTGGATACTCTTCACCAGGAAAGAGTGAGGTCGCTTTTTCCCGAATCTCTGCTGGAAACTGCTGTTGCGGAATCGAAAAACTGATGCCGATACCGATAACAACCGAGGTAATGCGGCCTGTTTCAAAGTCACTGGTTGCTTCAGACAAAATACCGCAGATTTTTTTTCCATCTAAGTACAGATCGTTGACCCACTTAAGGGCTGTTTCCTTCATTAGAAGGGCATCGATGGCTTCTGCGACTGCCACCGCAGCCAAAACGGTATATTGCGGCAATTCTTGAAACGCTTGGTTTGGTTTTAAGAGCAAGCTCATGTAGATTCCTTGTTTTTTCGGTGAGAAAAACGGTCGTTCGAAGCGGCCATGGCCGCCTGTTTGTGTTTCGGTCAAAAAAAGGGCGGGGGTTGCCAGTCCACTGTCCAAAGCGGCGATCTTGGCTTCTTTCATGGTGGACTCAACAGCATCCTTGATTTGAATCGTGGGGATCATCGGCAAGGCGGCTGCAAGTGCTGCTTGATCGTAGCGGTCAGCGGAGACAAAGCGATAGCCGTTGGCCAAGTGTTCGAAATGATAGCCTTCTTTCTCAAGTTCTTTAATGGCTTTCCAGACTGCTGTACGAGAGATCGACAAGGCTTGGGCTAGTTTTTCTCCGGACAGTACAGTATCTTCTTTTTGTAATAAGGTCAGTATTTTTTCTTTTGTCGTCATAAGGATATCCTTCCTAATGTTTCACGTGTAACGTTTTCGTTAGCATAGCAAGAAATCGGCAAAAAGCAAAGTAGTTTCTTACGAAAAACAGTCCGCACTCGGTTCGTTTTTTTCTTTAGAAAATCTTAGGAAATGGGTGCGTCAGAAAAGCATTGTAACTTCCAATGAAAGCTTGACAGAAAAGTGCTTCGTCTGTATAATAAGGAGTTGCAAAAACTATCTGAACGAAAAAAGCAGAAACGAAATATTGTCCGTTTCGGCTTAGGAATAAGGAAACAAAAGTAGAAAATGCCCAATGCATCCGTTCTATTTTTGGTTTTTTTTTGCCTAAAAGCCGCAAAAAATGCTTTCTGTAACCTATATTTAATATTTGTTACAGTTTTGTAAATAATCGGATAGCCTTTTTGAAAGACTTTATGAAGAGGTGAAGAGCTTGGCTGGACACGTAGTAAAATACGGAAAGCATCGCGAACGTAGAAGTTTCGCACGGATCAGTGAAGTATTAGAATTACCGAATTTGATTGAAATTCAAACCGACTCTTACCAATGGTTCCTAGATGAGGGCCTAAGAGAAATGTTTGAAGATATTTTGCCAATCGAAGGATTCAACGGTAACTTGTCCCTAGAATTTGTGGATTATGAATTGAAAGAACCAAAGTATACAGTAGAAGAAGCCCGTGCCCATGATGCAAACTATTCGGCACCATTACATGTTACTTTGCGTTTGACGAACCGTGAAACTGGGGAAATCAAATCCCAAGAAGTATTCTTTGGTGATTTCCCATTAATGACTGAACAAGGAACCTTTATCATCAACGGGGCAGAACGGGTTATCGTTTCTCAGTTGGTCCGCTCTCCAGGTGTATATTTCCATGGCAAAGTCGATAAAAACGGCAAAGAAGGCTTTGGTTCAACTGTTATCCCTAACCGCGGTGCGTGGTTAGAAATGGAAACTGATGCCAAAGATATCTCTTACGTACGGATTGACCGTACCCGTAAAATTCCTTTGACGGTCTTAGTCCGTGCCCTAGGGTTTGGTTCTGATGACACGATCTTTGAAATTTTCGGCGACAGTGAATCATTGCGCAACACGATCGAAAAAGACTTGCATAAAAACGCAAGCGATTCTCGTACCGAAGAAGGATTGAAAGATGTTTACGAACGTCTTCGTCCAGGCGAGCCAAAAACAGCAGACAGCTCACGCAGCTTGCTGAACGCACGTTTCTTCGATCCAAAACGTTACGACTTAGCAAATGTTGGTCGTTACAAAGTAAACAAAAAATTAGACTTGAAAACACGTCTATTGAACTTGACCTTAGCAGAAACCTTGGTTGACCCTGAAACAGGCGAAATCATTGTTGAAAAAGGAACTGTTTTGACTCACCAAGTCATGGAAACACTAGGCGCATTTATCGATAATGGCCTAAACAGTGTAACGTACTACCCATCAGAAGATGGGGTCGTTACCGAACCAATGACCGTCCAAGTCATCAAAGTCTTTTCACCAAAAGATCCAGAACAAGAAGTCAACGTGATCGGTAATGGCTATCCAGATACTGCTACACGTACGGTTCGTCCAGCGGATATCATTGCTTCAATGAGCTACTTCTTCAACTTGATGGAAGGCATTGGCAATGTCGATGACATCGACCACTTAGGAAACCGTCGGATTCGTTCTGTTGGTGAATTATTGCAAAACCAATTCCGGATCGGGCTTGCTCGGATGGAGCGTGTCGTGCGTGAACGGATGTCGATCCAAGACACCGAAACCTTGACACCGCAACAATTGATCAACATTCGTCCGGTTGTCGCAAGTATCAAAGAATTCTTTGGTTCTTCTCAGTTGTCACAGTTCATGGACCAAACAAACCCACTGGGTGAGTTGACCCATAAACGTCGTCTATCTGCCTTAGGACCTGGTGGTTTGACCCGTGACCGTGCCGGCTATGAAGTCCGAGACGTTCACTATTCCCACTATGGCCGTATGTGTCCGATCGAAACGCCTGAGGGACCAAACATCGGGTTGATCAACAGCTTGGCCTCTTATGCCAAAGTCAACAAGTATGGCTTCATTGAAACACCATACCGTCGAGTTGACCGCGAAACAGGCCGTGTTACTGACAAGATCGATTACTTGACTGCCGATACCGAAGACCACTACGTTGTGGCCCAAGCAAACAGCTTGTTAAATGAAGACGGCTCTTTCGTAAACGACGTTGTTATGGCGCGTGCTACTTCTGAAAACTTGGAAGTTTCGATCGATAAAGTCGACTACATGGACGTATCACCAAAACAAGTAGTCGCAGTCGCAACCGCATGTATTCCTTTCTTGGAAAACGATGACTCCAACCGTGCCTTGATGGGTGCCAACATGCAGCGGCAAGCTGTACCATTGATCAATCCGAAAGCACCTTGGGTTGGTACTGGTATGGAATACAAATCAGCACATGACTCAGGAGCTGCTTTGTTATGTAAACATGATGGGATCGTAGAATACGTGGATGCAGCCGAAGTGCGCGTTCGTCGTGACAATGGCGCATTGGACGTTTATTCTGTTACCAAATTCCGTCGTTCAAACTCAGGAACCAGCTACAACCAACGTCCATTAGTAGCACTTGGTGAAAAAGTGGAAAAAGGCGACATCTTAGCAGATGGCCCATCTATGGAACAAGGCGAAATGGCACTAGGACAAAACGTCTTAGTCGCATTCATGACTTGGGAAGGGTACAACTATGAAGATGCCATCATCATGAGCCGTCGTTTGGTGAAAGATGATGTTTACACTTCTGTCCATATTGAAGAATATGAATCAGAAGCCCGCGACACAAAATTAGGACCTGAAGAAATCACTCGCGAAATCCCGAACGTTGGGGAAGACGCATTGAAAGACCTAGACGAAATGGGGATTATCCGCATTGGTGCGGAAGTCAAAGATGGCGATCTGCTTGTTGGGAAAGTTACGCCAAAAGGGGTAACGGAACTTTCAGCAGAAGAGCGTTTATTGCACGCAATCTTTGGTGAAAAAGCCCGCGAAGTGCGTGACACTTCTCTACGTGTGCCTCACGGCGGCGGCGGAATCGTCCACGATGTCAAAATCTTTACCCGCGAAGCTGGCGATGAATTGTCACCAGGTGTGAACATGCTGGTTCGCGTTTATATCGTTCAAAAACGGAAAATCCATGAAGGGGATAAAATGGCCGGACGTCACGGAAACAAAGGGGTCGTTTCTCGCATTATGCCAGAAGAAGACATGCCTTTCTTACCAGATGGCACACCAGTCGATATCATGCTGAACCCATTAGGGGTACCTTCTCGGATGAACATTGGACAAGTATTAGAGTTACACTTAGGAATGGCTGCGCGTCAATTAGGCATTCACGTGGCAACACCAGTCTTTGATGGAGCCAGCGATGAAGATGTTTGGGCAACCGTTGCTGAAGCAGGAATGGCCAGCGATGCCAAAACAGTGCTTTACGATGGACGTACCGGCGAACCATTTGATGGCCGCATCTCCGTTGGTGTCATGTACATGATCAAATTGGCCCACATGGTCGATGATAAATTGCATGCCCGTTCCATTGGACCTTACTCATTGGTTACTCAACAACCATTGGGAGGAAAAGCCCAATTTGGTGGACAACGTTTCGGAGAGATGGAAGTTTGGGCACTGGAAGCATACGGTGCTGCTTACACCTTGCAAGAAATCTTGACCTACAAATCAGATGACGTGGTTGGTCGTGTGAAAACATACGAAGCAATCGTCAAAGGGGAACCAATTCCAAAACCAGGTGTACCAGAATCATTCCGCGTATTAGTAAAAGAATTGCAATCACTGGGTCTAGACATGCGTGTACTAGATATCGATGATGCAGAGATCGAACTACGTGATATGGATGATGACGATGATGATTTGATCACCGTTGATGCCTTAACAAAATTTGCGGAGCAACAAACAGCCCGCGAATTAGAACAAAAAGCACAAACAGAAGCTAAAAATGCCGCCGACGCGTTGAACCAACAAATCGAGACAGCAGAAGATCGCTTGCAATAATAGACGGCCCTCGCTATTTCCGCCACCAGCGGAAATAGCCCCCGTTCTATCGGATATGTCCATGAAATGAAATGGAGGGAACCTTTTTTGATCGATGTAAATAAATTCGAAAGTATGCAAATCGGTTTGGCTTCTCCTGAAAAAATCAGAAGCTGGTCTTATGGTGAAGTAAAAAAACCAGAAACCATTAACTACCGTACGTTAAAACCTGAACGCGAAGGGTTGTTTGACGAGCGTATTTTCGGTCCAACCAAAGACTGGGAATGTGCTTGCGGCAAATACAAACGGATCCGCTATAAAGGCATCGTTTGTGACCGTTGCGGCGTGGAAGTAACACGTTCAAAAGTGCGTCGTGAACGCATGGGACACATTGAATTAGCAGCACCAGTATCACACATTTGGTACTTCAAAGGCATTCCTTCACGGATGGGTCTTGTTTTAGACATGAGCCCACGTGCATTGGAAGAAATCATCTACTTTGCTTCTTACGTAGTGATTGAACCAGGAAACACCAGCCTTGAGAAAAAACAACTATTGACTGAACGGGAATACCGTGAAAAACGTGACCAATACGGTCAAGAATTTTCAGCAGCGATGGGTGCCGAAGCCATCAAACAATTATTAGATGGCGTTGATCTTGAAGGCGAAGTTGCTGAATTGAAAGAAGAATTGAAAAACGCAACTGGTCAAAAACGGACCCGTGCGATCCGCCGTTTGGATATCTTAGAAGCATTCCGTGCTTCAGGAAACAAACCAAGCTGGATGGTCATGGACGTTATCCCAGTTATCCCGCCTGATTTGCGCCCAATGGTGCAATTAGAAGGTGGACGTTTTGCCACAAGTGACTTGAACGACTTGTATCGTCGTGTAATCAACCGTAACAACCGTTTGAAACGCTTGTTAGACTTGAATGCACCAAACATCATCGTTCAAAATGAAAAACGGATGTTGCAAGAAGCAGTCGATGCCTTGATCGATAACGGTCGTCGCGGCCGTCCAGTTGCAGGACCAGGGAACCGCCCATTGAAATCTCTTTCTCACATGTTGAAAGGGAAACAAGGTCGTTTCCGTCAAAACTTGCTAGGAAAACGGGTCGACTACTCAGGTCGTTCAGTTATCGTCGTTGGTCCATTCCTTAAAATGTACCAATGTGGTCTGCCAAAAGAAATGGCGATCGAATTGTTCAAACCATTCGTGATGCGGGAGCTTGTTTCTCGTGAAATCGCGTCAAACATCAAAAATGCCAAACGCAAAATCGAACGTCAAGAAGACGAAGTTTGGGATGTCTTAGAAGATGTCATCAAAGAACATCCAGTGCTATTGAACCGGGCACCTACGCTTCACAGATTAGGTATCCAAGCATTTGAACCAGTCTTAGTTGAAGGTCGTGCCATTCGTTTGCACCCACTTGTTTGTGAAGCCTACAATGCCGATTTCGATGGAGACCAAATGGCCGTTCACGTACCATTGAACGAAGAAGCGCAAGCAGAAGCACGTATGCTGATGTTAGCAGCCCAAAACATTTTGAATCCAAAAGACGGAAAACCAGTTGTAACACCATCTCAGGATATGGTCCTAGGGAACTACTACTTGACGATGGAAGAAGAAGGCCGTGAAGGGGAAGGCATGATCTTCCGTGACATGGACGAAGCAGTTACGGCATGGCGCAATGGCTACGTGCATTTACACACACGGATCGCCATCAATCCAAACACTTTAGGGGACAAACCATTCACGTCTGAACAAAAACAACGCTTGATGGTAACAACGGTAGGTAAAGTGATCTTCAACTCGATCATGCCGCCAGAATTCCCATTCTTGAACGAACCGACTGACTACAACTTGACGGTTCAAACACCAGACAAGTACTTTATTGAAGCTGGTACAGATGTGCCTGCCTTCATCAAAGAACAAGAGCTTGTTGGCCCATTCAAGAAGAAAAACTTAGGAAACATCATTTCAGAAGTCTTCAAACGTTTCCGCA
The DNA here is from genome assembly GCF_051711225.1 of Enterococcus sp. DIV2449a. Taxonomy (NCBI): domain Bacteria; kingdom Bacillati; phylum Bacillota; class Bacilli; order Lactobacillales; family Enterococcaceae; genus Enterococcus; species Enterococcus sp. DIV2449a. Next base: position 3,382,212 of record NZ_JBIOME010000001.1, on the reverse strand, counting down.
TCACTGAAACGTCACGCATGCTTGACCGCATGAAAGACTTAGGATACAGCCATTCAACAATGGCAGGTATCACCGTTGGTATCGCTGATATCATGAACTTGCACGAAAAACATGACATCATCGACAATGCCCACAAACAAGTAGAAACGATCACGAAACAATTCCGTCGTGGGTTGATTACCGATGACGAGCGTTATGAACGAGTTATTGGTGTTTGGAATGCAGCCAAAGATGAAATCCAGTTAAAACTGATGGAATCATTAGAAGCGAAAAACCCAATCTTCATGATGTCTGATTCCGGTGCCCGTGGTAACATCTCCAACTTTACTCAGCTTGCTGGGATGCGTGGATTGATGGCCGCGCCTAACGGACGAATCATGGAATTGCCGATCATCTCAAACTTCCGTGAAGGTCTATCTGTCTTGGAAATGTTTATCTCGACCCATGGTGCCCGTAAAGGGATGACCGATACCGCCTTGAAAACAGCCGATTCCGGTTACTTGACACGTCGTTTAGTTGACGTTGCCCAAGATGTCATCATCCGTGAAGACGATTGTGGTACTGACCGTGGTTTAGACATTCAAGCAATTCGCGAAGGAAACGAAATCATCGAATCCTTAGAAGAACGTTTGATTGGACGTTACACACGTAAATCAGTGATCCATCCTGAAACTGGCGAAGTCCTTCTAGGGGTCAATGAATTGATCACTGAAGATTTAGCTAAAGCCATCGTGGACGCTGGCATCGAAACAGTATCCATTCGCTCTGTCTTCACATGTAACACCAAACATGGTGTATGTAAACATTGTTATGGCCGCAACTTAGCCACTGGTTCTGAAGTTGAAGTTGGGGAAGCAGTCGGTACCATCGCTGCCCAATCAATCGGTGAACCTGGTACTCAGTTGACCATGCGTACCTTCCATACCGGCGGGGTTGCCGGAGACGATATCACGCAAGGTCTCCCTCGTGTCCAAGAAATCTTTGAAGCCCGTAATCCGAAAGGACAAGCGGTCATTACCGAAGTTACCGGAGAAGTCATCGATATCTCAGAAGACCCTTCAACTCGGACCAAAGAAGTGACCATCAAAGGGGAAACCGATACGCGTACGTATACCGTTCCTTATACTGCTCGGATGAAAGTAGCAGAAGGCGACTTTATCCATCGTGGTGCGCCATTGACGGAAGGATCGATCGATCCAAAACAACTGTTACAAGTTCGCGATGTCTTGTCTGTTGAAAACTACCTATTACGGGAAGTTCAACGCGTTTACCGGATGCAAGGGGTAGAAATCGGCGACAAACATATCGAAGTAATGGTTCGTCAAATGCTGCGTAAAGTCCGCGTCATGGATCCAGGTGATTCAGGCATCTTGCCAGGAACATTGTTGGATATCGCCGACTTTAAAGACCGCAACTACGACACATTGGTAGCCGGCGGCGTTCCTGCAACTAGCCGTCCAGTCCTATTAGGGATCACGAAAGCATCCTTGGAAACCAACAGCTTCTTGTCTGCTGCGTCCTTCCAAGAAACCACTCGTGTGTTGACCGATGCAGCGATCCGCGGCAAGAAAGATCCTCTTCTTGGATTGAAAGAAAATGTAATCATCGGTAAGATCATCCCAGCTGGTACTGGTATGCCTCGTTACCGTGAAATGGAACCAAAAGAAGTAACAGTTGCCAGCGAAAATGTCTACAGCATCTCAGACATCGAAGCACAAATGGCTGCTGAAGACGCATTGAACAGCCAAAACTAATCAATGCCCAGCACCTGATTGACTCAGTGTGACGGAAAAGCTTGTCATTCTTCGGAATGGCAAGCTTTTTTTGTAGTTATATAGGATCAAATGTTGAACGCTCTTGGCATACTAAAAAGCCCCGCCAAAAGTGAAACGAAGCTTGTATCCTCAGAAGTTGCTCTAACTTCTGAAGGGATAGCACTTCAATAGCTCCTTTTGAGGGGCTTTTTTGTTTTTCATCGGTCTTCCTACCGTTTTTGTAAATTGGCGATCCCTTTTTCCTGAATCTGCTGCGCAATAAAAGCCAAGTCATTTGAAGTCAGATTGATATCCGCATAATGAAACAGATTTTTTCTACTGGAAGGTGTCAGATTGCCGATGATCAGATCATAGGTCTCATCCAGCATAGTCAGAGAAAACGAATCGAGGGGATTTAAGATCGTGATCGTTAGCTGATAGGGAATAAACTGCTGGATCTTTGTTTGGATAAATTCCGTATGATAACTATTCGTATCATAAAACAAGGCTAAGCGAAAGCCAGCATTGGCGTCGATGATTTCTTTGGCAAAATTGGGAAAAGAAGTATGAAAAATATAAATCAGGTAATTGATCGTACTTGGTCGAATGATCGGTAAACTCGAATGGGTCAAAAGCTGAACGATGTCTTGGTTGACTGCTTGCTGAACAAAATCACAATTAGCAACAAAGCGGGCGAAGCGATCATCCAAAATGCAGTAAAGAACCTGCAGATTGATCCCAAGAAAATAGGAAAAGACGACGGCATCCAGCTTTTCTTCAAAATTGCTTTCGCGGTAGTTGTATTTTCGAAACAATTGCTTCGTCAAATGATAAAATTCTTGTTTGGTTTTGCGAAAGACAGCGGGGTCTTGCCCAATGTGCGTCGTGACATAGCCAACCATTTTTTCTACATAGGCACGGGTATAGCCAGTAAATTCACTCAAGTCGATTTTTTCTAAAAAATACTCGATATGATTCGCATTGGTTTCAGAGGCAGCAAAACGGTCACGCTTCGTATTGATATAGATGACAAAAGCGATCTTTTTGATATCGGAAAAATAGAGATTTAAGGGCGTCGCTGCTGCCATAATATGGGCGATTTTCAAAAATTCCTGTTCTTGATTGATGTTGGCGTCGATAAATTCATATTGGTATTTCTCCAAGAAGAAAATCAGAAAAAATTGGCGAATATTCTTTTCATTGCCTTTTAACTGGATAGGTTTGGTTGCGATAAAGAAATCAAAAGGAGGTAGGATCAAGTTGATCCTCTTAATTAAACGAATAATCGATGATTTGCTTAAATTTAATTCCAGCGCCAGCATATCATAACTGGTAAAACTGGAAGAAAACAATAATTCCAGTAATTGAAACGCAGAAGAACGGTTCAAAAAGTGGCTGTAAATATCCAAACGAGTAGCAAAGGGATGTAAGTGCAAGCGAACCGCTGAAAAATCATCAAATTGTAAGTCCAGAAACGAAAATTCATTGTCAATTTCTGCGATATAGGTTTTTGCTGAGGACATGGAGATAGAAAATTTCAGTGCTAAATCGTGAAGACTGGTCCCTTGATCGTCCAATAAATACTCAATCAGCTGTAGTTTCTTTTGTGAAGTGGATGATAACAATTTCCGTAACATATTTTCCTCCAAGCCTCCTTTTGACTAAATAGTATCACGTTTTTACATGTATTCAAAAAAATTACCTGTTGAATTTTTTTTGAATACATCACCACGTGATAATTTGGGAAAATAGAAGTGTGGGATAGTAGTAACACGTTTGATGCAAGTAGCAAAGACCTAAATCGTAGAATCATGGGGAGGGGGAAAAAAGCAGTTGTTTGTTGGGATATCTTGCTCACTGTTGAACAATTTTATTCGTGGAGCACTTCCGAAATCAATTGAATAAAAAAACTTTATACAAAAGGAATGAATAATCATGAAAAAGCCATTTTCTATCTATATATGTTTGCTGGTGTTGCTTGGTTCAATTATTTGTGAACCAACGATCATATTAGCAGAAGCACTTAACGCAACCGATAGCACGCAACGGACGACAGAAACGCTAGCAAGTAGCGAAGCAGAGAGCGAAACGATCGATTCGGAAAAAGCACCGACGGACTCATCTGGGACAGAGGAAACACAACCTACGACTACTCAATCTACAGAAGCACCAACTACCGTCCCTAGCGAGAGTCAAGAAACCCAAGCATCTTCGACATTGAATCAAAACAGTATTCAACCGCGAGCACCAGATGCTGAGGCGGAAACGGAAGCTTCGGCTACCGCGGAGAATCTTAGTGCCAACCTAAATGAACGGGGCGTGCAGCTATTTGATAATGTTCGGATCACTGACTTAAACGATCAACCCTTCACTGCCGAAAATCCACCGATGTATAACGGCAACATCAAAATCCATTTTGACTGGTCGTTAGCAGACACGGTAGAAATTCGCGCAGGCGATTATTATACGTATCAATTGCCAGACTATTTTGCCATTCATAATACCGTTAGCGGCGAATTGACTCGTTCTGGCGGACAATCGATCGGAACCTTTACCTTGGATCATGATGGTACATTGACTGTCACGTTTAATGAGGCCGCACAGACATTATCCAATCGTTCGGGAACCATTGATCTGATCACGGAATTAAGTGTGAGTACTGTTACTGAAGAAGTGACGATTCATACTGGGATCTACGATGAAGATGGTCATGAGATCATCATTACATTGCCGATTTATGAAGTCGATATCATTAAGACTGGTAATGTGACTTCCAGCGGTTCAGTGGTCTGGGAAATTATTTTTAACCAAACCAGTCGTGAATTGCACGATGTGGTGATCACCGATAAGATGCCCCAAGGCTTATCTTATAGTACCTCGACGGGCTACTTGTACGATGAAGCTACCAAGGAGTGGGTTCGTACCGATGGCTTATATACCTTTAACAGCGTCAACAACACGTTTACCTTCAATCAAACCGTCAATCAACCGGTCCGCATCGTCATCAATAGTGCAGTCACCGATCCAACGGCTTCTTCTTTCAAAAACACGGCAACAATCAACGGTAGCGATTTTACAGAAAAAACCGCAGAAGCAACGGTGACCTATGATGAACAATCAGAATACAAACGGTTTAAAGGGTATGATCAAGAAACGAAACGTGCGTCATGGGAAATTTCCGTCACATTGGACAAAGACCAAGCCAAAGTTTTGGATCAGACCTATTCAGGAACGGATCCTGAAAAAGCCCTGCACTTTTTTGTGCCAGAAACTTTGGTGATCACAGACAAAGATGGCAACTCGATTCCAGCAGAAGATTGGTCCTTTGATGGGACGTACCAGCTGGACAAAGAGGGGGAAATCGTACGCTTTGGTATTACGTTTGCCAAAGCTGGTTACTACAAGATTCAATACGATACCCAGCTGTATGAATCGGTTTTAGCCGATACCCGTATTTACAACTACGCTTCGGTCCGCGACAATCAAAATACCTCGTTGACGGGCAGTGGGATCGTGACGCCAACCAAAACGATCGGTGTCGTGAAAACAGCTGGCACCAAAGATTATGAGACAAAGACTGTCGTATGGAAGATTGATGCCAATACGAATCAGCAAACAGTTAGCGACCTGATCATCGAAGACCGCTATCAATTGATTTCTGGCGCAAACAGCAGCGCACTGGCCTTGTTGGCGGATACGCTGGTAGTGACGGCGAGCGGCGTGACCGAGCCTTTGGTTCTTGATACCGACTATACGCTGGAGCTGATCAAAGAAACGAAAACACTGACGGACGGCACAACGAAGGAACTTGAGACGGGTTTTCGCATCAAGTTGCAAGGGGCGTACCAAACGACCTCGGCAACGATCACTATTAATTTTAAAACCAGCTTCGATGTTTCACAGCAGATCGCATTAGGAAGTTCTAGCAGCCGGTTTAGTAATGCAGCGTTTGTCCATTATAAAGACGAAGCTGGCAATACGTTCACGGAAGCTTCTGAAACCAATACATGGATGGACACCAGTTGGTTAAAAAATGCCTTGAAATACGGCCTATTTATTGGTGAAGGGGAAGATGTCGCTAAAGCGATTACCGCCGTATTAGGTCGGAATCTAGGAACTATTTTTGATGAGCAGACCGCTTCGAGCGATCAAGTCTATTGGATGGGGCTATTCAATACGTACAAAGAAAAAATCAACAAAGATGCAGTCATCACTGACCAGCTGCAAGAAGGCCAAACCTTGAAAGACTTGGCGCTTTACACGGTCACAGTAACTGGGTATACGACGCAAGTCAGAGCGCTGAAAGAACAATTGGTGGAGAACGAGGATTACATCTACACCTATGATCCTGATACGAAGAAAGTTACGATCACCTTGCTGAAAGAAACGTCTGAAACACTGGCGGTCTTCTTGGCAACCGAAGCAGCTGAAGAGGTATTTACCTACAAAAATACCATCACATTGACGGACAATGACACAACCTTGACTGCCGATGGCCAAGTCGACAAGTCCGCAAAAACGGACTGGTTGATGAAAAACGGCAGCCAGAATGCCGACAACAATCGATTGATTGATTGGGAAATCATGATCAACGCTGACAGTCGCAAAATCCACAATGCGGTAGTCACCGATACCATCAACTACAATCAGCACACCTTTTTACGCGATGCCAACGATGCCGTGATCGTAGAGGTGTATGAAGCGGTCTTAAACAATGGCACTTGGGAAAAAGGAGAAAAAGTCACCTTCACCAACGAGGACAATCCGAAAATCACCTCGGATGTGGTAGCAGGGACGCAATCGTTAGTGATCGCTTTTGAAGAAATGATTGATAAACCGTACTTTATCGTTTATCAAACACAGCTTGATCCTGGGATTTTGAACAATGAACGGGTGGCCAATAGTGTCAATTTAACGGGTAGTGAGATCGAGATTCACACAGTGACCAAAGAAATCACCATCAAATCGACAGACGGCAGCGGAACCTCTTCTGGTACGAACGGCTCCTTGACGATCGTGAAATACGATGCAGATGGCACCAAAGAACGAGGGATCGATGAAGAAGCAGTTTTCCAATTAAGCCGCAAAAATGCGCAAAATACCTATGAAGTCATCTTGTCGAATCTGGTGGTCAAAAACAATCAGATCATGGAAAACGGCAACGCCATTGATCGGATCGACAATCTGCGTTACGGCGATTATATGATCCAAGAAATCACCGCACCAGAAGGATACGAACGAGATGCGACTCAGTACACCTTCACTATCTCTGATAAAGAAGTCAATTATGTCTTTGAGCTAGCCAACAAGCGAGAAATCAAAGAAACGACCCATGCTTTGAATGTCCAGAAGCTGCTTCATGGACGCGAGCTGAAAGACGGCGAATTTACTTTCTACCTGGTGGATGAAACTGGCTCTGTGATTCTAACCCAAACCAATGACGGTAACGGTCAAGTCACTTTTGACGACATCACTTACAACGAGCCTGGCGATTACCATTACACGATTCGGGAAAAAGCCGGCGATGATCCAACCATCACCTATACTGACAAAGAACTAAAGGTAACTGTGACGGTGACAGAAGAAGACAGTCAGTTGATTGCGACAGCAGTCTATGAAGGCAATCAAGTCTTTGAAAATGACTATACACCAAAAGCTGGCAGTGTCGTTTTGAATGCTGAGAAAATTTTGACGGGTCGAAGCTTGCAGGCAGAAGAATTTGACTTTGAACTAGTTGATGAAGCAGGAACTGTGCTTCAGACAAAAGCCAATGATGCCATGGGCAAGATCTACTTTGACGCTATTCCTTACGATAAAGCAGGTGAATACCGCTACACCATCCGTGAGAAAGCCGGAACTGACGACACCATCACCTACGATGCAAAAGAACTTGCGGTAGTTGTGACCGTCACGGATGAAGACGGGCAGTTGACTGCAGTAGCGGAATATGAAGGCAATCAAGTCTTCGAAAACAGCTATCAACCAAAAGCTGGTAGTGTCGTACTAAGTGCCGAGAAAGTCTTAACTGGTCGTACCTTACAAGCAAATGAATTCGATTTTGAACTAGTCGATGAAGCAGGCAACGTACTTCAGACAAAAGCCAATGATGCCACTGGCAAGATCTACTTTGACGCGCTCCCTTACGAGGAAACAGGTGAGTATCACTACACCATTCGTGAGAAAGCAGGAACTGACGGCACCATCACTTACGATGCAAAAGAACTTGCGGTATTTGTGACCGTCACTGATGAAGACGGACAGCTCACGGCAGTTACCGAATACGAAGGCAATCAAGTCTTTGAAAATGACTATACGCCAAAAGCTGGCGGTGTGGTCTTGAATGTAGAGAAAGTGTTGACGGGACGCGCGTTAGAAGCCAACGAGTTTGCCTTTGAACTAGTCGATGAAGCAGGTGATGTAGTACAGACGAAAAGCAATGACGCAATTGGTCAAATCTATTTCGATGAATTGACATATGACGAAATCGGCGAATACCGCTATACGATTCGGGAAAAAGCTGGTGCAGATAGTACCGTTACCTATGATACGAAAGAAATTGGTGTTGTTGTGAGAGTCACCGATGAAGACGGGCAACTGGTGGCAACAGCAACGTATGAGGGCAATCAAGTCTTTGAAAACGACTATACGCCACAAGCAGGCAGTGTCGTACTAAGTGCCGAGAAAGTCTTGATAGGTCGTACCTTACAAGCAGATGAGTTCGCATTTGAACTAGTGGATGAAGAAGGGAACGTTCTTCAAACAAAAGCCAACGACGCCACTGGCAAGATCTACTTCGATGCTCTTGCATATGTCGAAGCGGGCGAATACCGCTATACTATCCGTGAACAAGCTGGCAACAATAGTACGATCACGTATGATGCAAAAGAACTTGCGGTAGTTGTGACCGTAACGGATGAAGATGGACAGCTCACGGCAGTTGCCGAATACGAAGGCAACCAAGTCTTTGAAAACAGCTATCAACCACAAGCAGGCAGCGTCGTACTAAGTGCTGAGAAAGTATTGATGGGCCGTACCTTGCAAGCAAATGAATTCGATTTTGAACTGGTGGATGAAGACGGAACTGTTCTTCAAACAAAAGCCAACGATGCCACGGGCAAGATCTACTTTGACGCGCTCCCTTACGAGGAAACAGGTGAGTACCACTATACCATCCGTGAGAAAGCAGGAATCGATGGCACGATTACGTACGATAGGAAAGAACTGGCGGTAGTTGTCACTGTAACGGATGAAGACGGACAGCTCACGGCAGTTGCGGAATACGAAGGCAATCAAGTCTTTGAAAACAGCTATCAACCACAAGCTGGCAGTGTCGTACTAAGTGCCGAGAAAGTCTTAACTGGTCGTACACTACAAGCAAATGAATTCGCCTTTGAACTAGTCAATGAAGAAGGCAACGTACTTCAAACAAAAGCCAATGACGCAACCGGCAAGATCTACTTCGATGCTCTCGCATATGATGAAGCAGGCGAATACCACTACACCATCCGTGAGAAAATAGACAGCGATGGCACCATCACCTACGATACAAAAGAGCTGGCGGTAGTTGTGACCGTGACGGATGAAGCTGGACAGCTCACGGCAGTTGCCGAATACGAAGGCGATCAAGTCTTCGAAAACAGCTACCAACCACAAGCAGGCAGTGTCGTACTAAGTGCGAAGAAAGTCTTGACGGGTAGAGACTTGCAAGCCAACGAATTCGCATTTGAATTAGTGGATGAAGCTGGAAAGGTTCTGCAAACCAAACACAATGACGCAAATGGAACGATTACCTTTGATGCATTGACGTATGACGATGCTGGGGAACATCGTTACACGATTCGTGAAAAAGCTGGCAACGACGCCACGATCATCTATGATGAAACCACCTATCAAGTAACGGTCACCGTCAAAGATCAAGCAGGAAAATTGGTGGCTGAAGCGGAGCAAACGGCAGAGATGGTATTCAACAATCGTGTCAAAGAAGGCAAAACACCGAAGCCGGGAACTGACAACTTACCGAAAACCAATGACACCACGACCGCTGGTTGGGTCGTCTTGGGACTGTTGTTAGTAGTAATCGCAGTAGGCATCTACCTTGATCGCAAAAAACGGACGCCGTTATCATAGGCAGGGGAAGCAACAGAGCAGAAAGAGAAAGCGGGATGAGGCCAACTTGTCCCGCTTTTTCCTGTCCCGTTTTTCTTCACTTCAAAGAAAAAAACCGTCAAAAGTATGAAACGCTAGGAAGCGAACAGTCAGCAAACCCAGACTCAAGAAGGGGACGAAGGGCAACTGCGCCAATCGTTTCTTCCAGATGCCTTGATAGCTAAAAAAAGCGAGGAGACCGAGACTGCTGGCTACTAGTAAGAGGGCCAAAAGTGTCTTTGGCGCTAGCCAAGTGCCCCAGCCTGCCAGCACTAAGAGATCGCCGCCGCCCATTTTTTCCTGCCAGACAAAAAAGACCAGTGGAACCAGCAAGCCTAAAGACAGCCATTGAAAAGAAGCGCCGCTTCTAAGCTGTGCCAGCGCTAGCAGTAGGTGGGCGGGGTACAGCAGTTGCGGGTAGACGCTATAGTCTATCAAGTCGGTCAAGCTGAGTAAAAAGGCACTGGTCAGCCAGACAAAAGCCAGGAAGCTTTCTGAAGCATGAAAGGCAACCCCGCAAAGTCCGCCATAGCATATGCAAGCGAAGACCCAATAAAGCGGGGATGAAAGCCATCTTGTAGGAAGGAGAAGAAACCAATGGTTATCCGAAACTTTGTTCACTTTCTGGTAGTGAGAACGAGAATCACTTTTTGGTAGATTCCAAAACAGGGTTTGTAAGAGCAAAAGCCAAAAGAAGCCGAGTAAAGCGCCTAAAAAAAACACGAAAATCGTCATTTTTCGTACCCCCTCATAAAGAAATACGTAAGAGAGTGAGAAATTTTCTCAAATAGATGATTTTGTTGTACTTTTTATTTGTTTCGTATTATCCTTAAAATAGATAATTTAGAGGAGGAATCGTTATGAAATTTGAACAAACAAAAGAAGTATTAAACCAACTTGTTGCTGATTTAAGCCAAATGGCTATGGTCGTTCACCAAACACACTGGTACATGCGTGGACCTGGCTTTTTGACATTGCATCCAATGATGGACGAATTCATGGATGATCTAAATGAGCAATTGGATGAAGTTTCTGAACGCTTGATTACATTAGACGGTTCACCATATTCAACTTTGCGTGAAATGGCAGAACACACTCAAATCCCTGATGAAGTCGGCAACTGGGACCGCACGATTCCAGAACGCTTAGCTACATTGGTGGAAGGCTACCGTTACTTAGCGGACTTATACCAAAAAGGGATCGAAGTATCTGGTGAAGAAGGCGACGATCCAACCCAAGATATCTTCATCGGCTTCAAAACAGCCATCGAAAAACGTATTTGGATGATCCAAGCGCACTTAGGCGAAGCGCCATTGATCGATCCAGCGAAATCTCGCGTACGTCATTAATCAACAAAAAAACCAGCGAAGAATTTTCTTCGCTGGTTTTTTTACTTGCTTGTTAATAACGTTTTGGCGGCTTCAATTTGCTGTGCCACTTGATTAAAACCGGTGCCGCCATAGGAATGACGATTTTTGACGGCGGTGTAGGAGTCAAGTTTTTCAAAAATATCGCTGTCGATGGCAGGATGGATCGCTTGGTAGTCTTCCAAGGAAACATCTTGCAGATAGATGCCTTTGGTCAAGCACTCGCTGACGAGTTTGCCGACAATCTCATGTGCTTGTCTGAAAGGCACGCCTTTGCCAGCTAAGTAATCCGCTAATTCTGTTGCGTTGGAAAAATCCTTTTCAGTGGATTCTTGCATCCGTGCTTGATTGACCTTCATCGTTGCGATCATGCCCGTCATGATCTGCAAGCTTTTCGTGATGGTTTCGGCACTGTCAAACATACCTTCTTTGTCTTCTTGGAAATCTTTGTTGTACGCCAGCGGCAAGCCCTTCATGACCGTCAAAAGACCAAAGAGGTTCCCATAGACACGTCCTGTTTTTCCACGGATCAGCTCCGCCATGTCAGGGTTTTTCTTTTGAGGCATGATGGAACTGCCAGTGGAGAAGGTATCGGTCAGTTCCACGAATTGGTACTCGTGGCTGCACCAAAGAATCAGCTCTTCACAAAAACGAGACAGATGCATCATCAATAAAGAGGCGTTGCTTAAAAATTCCAAGATAAAATCACGATCGCTGACCGCATCTAGGCTGTTGCTGTAAATATTGCTGAACCCTAACTCTTGAGCAGTGAAGGCGCGATCGATAGGGAAGGTAGTTCCTGCCAAAGCAGCACTGCCTAAAGGCATCACATCGATGCGGCTCAAACTCTCACTGAAACGCTCTTGGTCACGCGTCAGCATACTGTAATAGGCTAAGAGGTGATGGGCAAAAGAAATCGGCTGTGCATGCTGCAGATGGGTATAACCGGGCATGATGGTGTAGATGTTGGCTTCGGCTTGTAAAACCAGCGCTTCTCGCAACTCAGCGATCAAAGTGATCACCTCTTGCACGACTTCTTTCAAATACAAATGCATATCGGTCGCCACTTGGTCATTACGACTACGGGCAGTATGCAATTTGCCTGCCACTGGTCCAATCAATTCATGCAAGAATGTCTCGATGTTTAAATGGATGTCTTCATTTTCAATCGTGAAGGTCAATTCGCCAGCGGCTAATTGCTGTTGAATCGTGGTCAAGCCGCCAATGATCGCTTCGCCATCGGTTTGACTGATGATGCCCGTATGGACCAGCATTTTGACATGGGCCAAACTGCCAAGAATGTCTTGCTTTGCTAACTTTTGATCAAACGTGATGGAAGCCCCAAAAGCATCGATCCATGCTTCATTTTTCCCATCGAAACGTCCGCCCCATAATTTTGCCATATTCTCACCTCAAAAAAAGATTACGGCTGAAGCGGCAGCTTCAGCCGTGCATACTTAAATCAATGTTTCTGTTAGTTGCTGTTGTGCTTGGATCTCAGCGTGCACTTTGCTTGGCAGTCCCCATAATTTGATGAAGCCGATGGCCGCATGCTGATCAAAGGTATCTGCAGAAGTATACGTTGCTAAGTTTTCATCGTACAAGCTGTTTTCAGATTTCCGTCCTTCACAAATGACATTGCCTTTGAACAATTTCAAACGCACGATCCCGTTGACGTAGACTTGCGTGCTTTTCAGGAAGGTAATCAAGGCTTCCGTCAATGGATTGAACCAAAGACCATCATAGATGACTTGGGCTAATTGCTGCTCGATGATTGGTTTGAAATGCGCCAATTCCCGTACAAAGACCAAATCTTCCAATTCTTTATGAGCCGTCATCAAAGCGATCGCTCCTGGACATTCATAAACTTCCCGTGATTTGATTCCCACCAGACGATTTTCGATATGGTCGATCCGACCAACGCCATGCTCGCCAGCCATTCGGTTTAGTTTCATGATCAATTCTGCTAGATTCATCGTTTCGCCATCAATGGCGGTCGGTACCCCTTGATCAAAAGTGATCTCAACGATCGTTGGTACGTCAGGAGTATCTTCTAATTCTTGCGTGATGGCGTAGGCTCCTTTTGGCGGTGTTGCCCAAGGATCTTCTAAGACGCCGCACTCACAGGCACGTCCCCACAAGTTTTGGTCGATGGAATATGGATTGTCCAAGTCAGCGGGAATCGGCACTCCTTTTTCCGCTGCATAGGCAATTTCTTCTTCTCGGGACCATTTCCATTCCCGAACCGGTGCGATGACTTTCAAGTGAGGCGCTAAAGCAGCGATCGCCACTTCAAACCGAACTTGGTCGTTGCCTTTACCAGTACAGCCGTGGGCGACGGTCGTTGCGCCAGTCGCTAATGCCAACTCCACCAATTTCTTGGCAATCAATGGACGAGACAAAGCGGAAACAAGAGGATAAGAATTTTCATAAAAAGTATTGCCTTGTAAAGCGATCAAAGCAAAATCTTGGGCGAATTCTTCGCGGGCATCGATGGCATAAGATTCAATCGCGCCAACTGCCAAAGCTTTGTCTTTAATGGATTGGGTGTCGCGACCTTCACCGATGTCTAGGCAGCAAGCCACCACATCATATCCTTGGTCCGTTAACCATTTAATTGAAACGGAGGTATCTAATCCTCCAGAATAGGCCAATATTACTTTTTCTTTCATACTTATTAACTCCTTTTCCGCGTGTTTTCAAGTGATTGAAGCTATCTTATCAGAATAAAAATAATAAATCAAGGGTAAAATTAAATATTTATACATAAAAGTGGTGATTATCAGGTTTTTATACTATTATCGATGGTTAAGGAAAAGAAGTGGATGCTCACTTTGTTAATGAAAGTTTATACATAATATTCATTATGGTATTCAGTTTTAGAAACCTGCAACAACAAGTTTCGTTTTTCAGAGAAAATGGCAGAAAACGAATGGAGAAAATTTTCAAAAAGAGGCGGAATTACGTTGACATTAGGCTTTATAGAAGGTATTATGTTATATGGTATTGTTTGCCCCACAAGAGCCCCGGAAACTCAAGTGTATGTCAAACATTCGTGAAATTGAATTGGAGGAAAAAATTGTGCGTACAACATATATGGCCAAACCAGGCGAAGTAGAACGTAAATGGTACGTAGTAGATGCAACAGATGTTCCTATGGGTCGTCTTTCAGCAGTAGTAGCATCTGTCTTACGTGGTAAAAATAAACCAACATTCACACCTCATGTGGATACAGGCGATTTCGTAATCGTCATTAATGCAGAAAAAATCAAATTAACAGGTAACAAAGCAAGCGATAAAATTTATTACCGTCACTCAAACTTCCCAGGAGGATTGAAATCAGTCTCTGCTGGAGAATTACGTGCTAAAAATTCTCGTCGTTTGATCGAAACTTCTGTAAAAGGCATGCTTCCTAAAAACACTTTAGGCCGTAAACAAGGAATGAAACTTCATGTTTATGCTGGCGCTGAACACCCACATGCTGCACAACAACCAGAAGTATTGGACATCACAAACTTAATCTAATAGGAGGGAATTTCATTGGCACAAGCTCAATATATCGGCACTGGCCGTCGTAAAAATGCAGTAGCCCGCGTACGTTTAGTACCAGGTACTGGTAAAATTACTGTTAACAAAAAAGATGTTGAAGAATACATCCCACACGCAGACTTGCGTGAAGTAATCAACCAACCATTCGGCGTTACAGAAACTAAAGGTTCATACGATGTTTTTGTAAACGTAAATGGTGGTGGATACGCTGGACAATCAGGTGCAATCCGTCACGGTATCGCACGCGCATTGTTACAAGTTGATCCTGATTTCCGTTTAGCTCTTAAACGTGCTGGCTTACTTACTCGTGACGCACGTATGGTTGAACGTAAAAAACCAGGTCTTAAGAAAGCTCGTAAAGCTTCTCAATTTTCAAAACGTTAATCTTTTTATCGAAGATTCGAGACACTCTCTTTTTGGAGAGTGTCTTTTTTCGTATCAAATGGTAAGTTTGAGTAATTTTTCATTATTAATCGGTCCTTTTTACAACCAAATAATTTGATTAATACCTCTAGCATCGATGACCATGATCGAAATTGCTCAGGTGTTATTTATAGCGCATTAATATCTTGTTGAGTAATGGTTTTAATCGGTTGATTCTTCTTTGTCAGGAATTCTTTATTTTCATTTTTCGATGTTATAAGGGTACCTTCTTCTATATTTATAAACTTCATGTCTATACGAACAACAATCTAAAATTATTGTACTATACCATGTTTATATAGACAACACGAGGAGGAAATATAAATGAACGAAAATGAAGGTGATAGAAAAGTGAAAGTGCTAATCAACGATTTATTAGCAGAACGTCAGATGTCTTTAAGAGAACTCGCAAGGTTGTCGGGAATTGAGCCATCAAATTTAAGCAATTTGGCAAATGGAAAAAGACAAAAAATTTATTTAGAACACATTGAAAGGATTGCAGATGCGTTGGACATTGATGATATCTCGAGGATATTAAAGTTGAGTAGGAATGTCTAATTTCCCTGACTCATAGCGGGAGTAAGTGGTTTGGCTGATATTCAGTAGTTTAGCAAGTTGTTCTTGATTCAAGTCTTTGTCTTCGCGTAAGTCGCGAATTCTATGATACACAAAATCACCTCATATGATAATATTAATACGGTCAAAGAGATTACAGCATAATAACAAATTGTACACATCGATTACTTTATCCATCAAAAAAACATAAATCATTTCTGTTATTAAATCATTTCCCTCAGATTTGGTCTTGCTTTCCAAAACGGGTTTCTATACAATAGAGGGGAATAGAAACCGAATAAAAAAAGGCACCCCGTATCAGAGTTGGCGCTCCAATACGAGGCCTTGAAAAGTCACGCGAACTGACTAATCAAGTTGCCATAGTCAATACCCTAAGGTATCGACCTGTTTATTGTACCTAATATTCTGTTCTTTTTCTAGTAGGAAAAGCAGATTTTCTGGGATTTTATGCAGGATGCCTTATGCTTATTTCGCTATGTCAAAAGGATTGGACAGTCGTCCAATCCTTTTTTTGTGTTTCAAATGGGGAAGTTAAAATAACAGGAGATTGACGCATTCCAATTCTAAAACAGAGTGTCGGCAAGCCTCGGTTTCTATTCGTCTATCAAATAATCAAAAAGTTCTGAGGAGGGATTCACATAGAAAGTGAAGTTGCTTGGAAACTGCCGGAAGGGATTTTTTAGATAAAAGAGGGGATGAAGCAATGAGAAAGAAAGACGAGTGTTGGCTAAAAAAGCGTGTAGCAACTGATGTAGTTTCGACATATAGTTTCGAGCAGTCGGACCAATTGACGGATACGATCAAACGAGAGATGCAGTTATTATTTCCAATGTGCCGCTGTGTGGAAGAGACAAATGCAGAGTTATATTTCAAAAAGGCAACGGATGCGCTGCTTGAGGATGAAGGATTTGAGATCAGTCATGAGCACAATCAGACAGTCGTTTATGCGAACACTAGTAAAGGCTGGTTATATGGCTTCTTTGAACTTTATAAGCATGTGATTCGAACCACTGAGTTGCCAGAAAATCTAAGGTCGATTCCCAATCAAGCCATTCGTATGGTCAATCATTGGGATAATTTTGATGGGACGATCGAACGTGGCTACGCTGGAGAATCGATTTTCTATTCAAACAATCAGTTTCGGCAAGACCATGAAACGGTACGCGACTATGCGCGTTTCTTAGCTTCCATCGGAATGAATGCGGTTTCTATCAATAACGTGAATGTTCGCGGAGATGCCAAATGGTTTATTACGGAACCGTATTTGATTGAGATTAAAAAGATCGCAGATACATTCGCTGCCTATGGGATTCGGACGTTTTTAAGTATCAACTTTGCGGCACCTATATCCGTTGGAGGACTAACGACCGCCGACCCGTTAGCTGAGGAAGTTATTGCATTTTGGCAAAAAACAGCAGATACAATCTATCAGGTGATGCCGGATTTTGGTGGGTTTGTAGTCAAAGCTGATTCTGAAGGGGAACCGGGACCGTTTGTTTACGGGCGTGACCATAATGATGGTGCCAATATGCTGGCACGAGCGTTGCAACCCTACGGAGGGCTACTGATATGGCGCTGCTTTGTTTATGACTGTTTACAGGATTGGCGAGATCGTTCAATTGATCGTGCCAAAGCTGCCTACGACCACTTTATGAAATTAGACGGTACGTTTGAGGAAAATGTTATTTTACAGATCAAAAATGGACCGATTGATTTTCAAGTACGAGAACCCGTGATGCCGCTTTTTGGCGCGTTAAAATACACCAATCAAATGTTGGAATTCCAAGTAACGCAAGAGTATACCGGACAACAAAAGCACATTTGCTGCTTACTACCGATGTGGAAAGATGTGCTAGATTTTGATACGAAGCATCCACTTGAACACGCCACAGTAAAGAAGATTCTACCAGAGCAAAGTCCAAATCCTAAATACTCTGGCGTGGCAGCAGTCATCAATGTCGGCATGGATGATAATTGGACCGGACACAAGCTAGCGCAAGCGAACCTTTTTAGCTATGGCAGATTGATTTGGAACAATGAATTAAGCACAGAAGCTATCCTTTGCGAATGGATCGATTTGTCCTTTGAGTTAGATGATTCTGCAAAAAAAAGACTACTTGCAATCCTCGCTACGTCCTATCAGACCTATGAAAATTATACTGCCCCGCTAGGTATCGGTTTTATGGTTCGTCCCAATCATCACTATGGGCCTGATGTCGATGGCTACGAATATGATAGATGGGGGACGTATCACTTTGCGGATAGAAAGGGCATTGGCGTCAATCGAACGTTAAAAGACGGCACCGGCTATGTAAGGCAGTATGCGGATGCTTGGTGTGAAACATACGAAAATGTAGAAACTTGCCCAGATGAACTTGTCTTATTTTTCCACCATCTGCCATACGACCATGTCTTACAAAGCGGCAAAACGATCATTCAACACATTTATGACACGCATTTCGAAGGCTATGAAAAAGTAGAGGAATATGTTACCGAGTGGGCTTCCTTACAGGGACAAATCGATGAAGAAAGTTATCAAAACGTCGCCGAACGATTGCAAGAACAAGTTCGTTCTGCTAGAGATTGGCGGGATCAAATCAACACGTATTTTTATCGTAAAAGCGGCATTCCAGATGCACATGGACGTCAAATTTATGCGTAGAAAGAGAATCAAGTGCTAGATTTAAAAGAAGTAATAGCACGTTTAGATCACTAAGAAAAAAGATTTCAATCAGAGGTAAAATTTTTTGTAATATAAGTTAGTTTATCCAACTTACTAAAAAGAATCAGGAGGAAGAGTGATGAAAAAATGGAAAAAACAATTGATAGTGGTAGGTTCTTTGCTTTCGATATCTTTGGTGTTGGCTGGATGCAATGCTGGGAGAAAAAAGACTGAGACAACGGGGAGTGGTGATCGAGTAGAAATCAGCTTTAGTTGGTGGGGAAATGACGATCGCCACCAGGCAACCCAAGAGATGATCGCTCATTTTGAAAAGGAGCATCCTGAAATTGCAGTCAAAGGAGAGCCGAGCGGCTTTGGCGATTTGGATCAAGCCTTCACGACGAGGTATGCTGGCAATACTTTGGCGGATATCACGACTTTACTCTACAATTGGGTGCCGCAATTCGGACAAAATGACGGGTTTTATGATCTTAATACAATCGATAGTTTGGATCTGTCCACCTATGAACCTGATTTTTTGGCATTCGGACAAGTTGATGGAAAGCAGGTTGCCGTTCCTTATGGGGAAAATACTTTAGTTATGTATTTAAACAAATCCGAATATGAAAGACATGGTATTGATGTCACTACGTTGAAGACGTGGGACGATTATGTGGAAGCCGCTAAGAAGTTACCAGAAGGGACCTTTTGTGTCGTATCCCCAACTTGGCGTTTTCCAGTAACCATTTGGTTGCAACAAAAGACTGGAACGTCTGAGTTTGATGAACAAGGAAATATGAATTGGACAGAACAAGACTATTTAGAAGCGATGACTTGGTATAAGGAAATGGCAGATGCTGGGGTCTTCGTTTCAAGACAAGATTATTTAGAAAATGTCGGCTCAGAACCGGTATCCTTAGCCACCAACAAAAAGTGGATTGAAGGACAATATGCGGGCGGTATCGATTGGAATGCCAGTATGTCTTCTAATTATGAAGCATTGAAAGAAGTAGGGGATGAAATGGTCGTCGTTGACTACCCAATCGCAGAAGGCGGCACCGAGGTGAATTTAATGTCAAAACCTTCACTCCTTTTTGCCGTTCGGAAAAATGTTGAACATCCAGAGGAAGTAGGCACATTTCTAAATGAATTTTTAAATGGCGAGGAAGCAAATAAAATTTTGGGTCTTTCCAGAGGGATTCCTGCTTCAAGCAAAGCGATCGAAACGTTGATGGAAGATGGACAATTATCAGGTGTGATGAAAGAAGGATTTGAGTACGCCCAAAGTGTCGCAAAAATCAACCAAACACCGTTCTATGAAGATGGTACCTTAACGACTATTTACACTGCAGAAATGGAAGCTGTCGAATTAGGACGAACGGATTTAGAAACAGCTGCTCGCAACGTCTACACGAAAACAAAAGAACAAGCCGAAAAGCTTGCGAAAGACTATAAATTGCAATAGGCAACTATCCGCATGCTTTATGGGAGTGAATGGCTTTTGTTTGCTTCCATGAAGTATCGTGAATCGTTGTCAAAAAGATTGGAGGGATTTTATGAAAAAGGAAAAAGTGGGCTTGATCTATGTAACCCCTTGGCTGATTGGCTTTTTACTGTTGACCGCTTGGCCGATCTTGTCCTCATTTTATTACTCACTGACCGATTATTCTTTGGCTCGTGTCGGACAGACACCTACATTTTTAGGCATTCAAAATTATGTGAATCTCTTTAAGGATCAAACGTTTCTTGATTCGATGCGGGCGACACTGATTTATACGGTGTTTACTGTGCCTTTTCAACTAGGGTTTGCATTGTTCGTTGCGTTTATTCTGAATTTCAAATTAAAAGCCATCAATTTCTATCGGACGGCGTATTATATTCCCTCGATTCTAGGGGGAAATGTGGCCGTTGGTGTGCTTTGGCGATCAATGTTTCAACCAGAAGGTTTGGTGAATATTTTTCTAGGAACCGTTGGCATCGAGCCAATCAACTGGTTATCGACACCTACAGGCGCAATGGTCGTCTTGATTCTCTTGAAAGTGTGGCAATTTGGTTCCTCAATGTTGATTTTCTTAGCTGCATTGAAGGAAATCCCCCAGGATTTGTATGAGTCCTCGAGTTTGGACGGTGCATCAAGGGTGACCCAGTTTTTCAAAATTACGATTCCTTTGATCACACCAACCATTTTTTTCAACTTAGTGATGCAACTGAACAATGCCTTTCAAGAATTTAACGGTCCTTTTATTGTCACCGGTCGTGGTCCCCTCAATGCCACGTATCTGTCCTCAATGTTTATTTATGATAAAGCATTTAAAGAATTTGATATGGGCTACGCAAGTGCGGCAAGTTGGGTGTTGTTTGCGTTGATTGTTTGTTCAACGGTTCTTCTTTTCACGAGCCAAAAACGATGGGTCTATTATTCTGATGGAGGTGGGAAATAAATGGAGGCAACCCCTGTAGCATCTGCAAAAAAGAAGCACTCGAATAAGCATGGTCAAGCACTGATTCGCTATGTTTTGTTGACGGTCGTTGCACTGATTATGCTGTATCCAATTATTTGGATGGTTGGAGCGTCCTTCAAAACGAACACAGAGATTTTCACATCAATCGGCTTCATTCCTTCAACGATTGATTTCCAAGCATATATTGATGGTTGGAACACCAAGGGCGATTATACGTTCACCTTGTATTTTATCAATACCTTTAAATACGTCATTCCAAAGATTCTTTTTACCGTTGTCTCGGCGACTCTTACAGCCTATGGATTTGCTCGGTTTGACTTTCCATTCAAGAAAATCATGTTCTCGTTGTTAATGGCAACGATGTTTTTACCTCAAGTCGTAACCAGAATCCCCTTGTATCTCTTCTGGAATCGCTTGGATCTATTAGATACGTATGTTCCGTTACTGGCCAATTCATTTTTAGGACAAGAACCCTTCTTCGTGTTCATGATGATCCAGTTTATGCGTTCAATTCCACGGGATCTCGATGAAGCAGCGATCGTTGACGGTTGTTCTTCTTTCGGTGTTCTCTGGCGTGTCCTGATTCCGTCATTAAAACCTGCACTGATTTCTTGTGTGATTTTTCAATTCGTTTGGAGTTTCAGTGATTTCTTAGGTCCATTGATTTATATCACTTCACAAGACAAATTCCCAGTATCTCTTGCGTTGCGGCTCAACGTTGATCCATCTACTAATACCCCATGGAATCAAGTGTTTGCAATGTCGGTGATCTCATTGTTGCCAGCCATCATCTTATTCTTCAGCGCGCAAAAGTATTTTGTCGAAGGTGTCACAAGTTCGGGTATCAAAGGATAGGAGGTAAGTATGAATCCTTTCTTTCACGCTATTTCTGAGTGGACCGTTGCCATTGTCCACTCAGCCTATCGGCTTTTGGTTTATCAACTGTATTTCATCCTGTCGAATAGTTTACTCCTGATGCACTTGTTTTTTCTTCGATTGACTCTGAATAATATTGTCTTCTTTTGGGTACCCCTAGTATTTTTTATTGCAAGTCTGTCCGCTCAATTCGGCTTATTTAACAACCCAGAGCATTTATCGAATAGAAAGAACTATTCTCAGTACTATCGAGAATGCTTGAAGAAAAACTGGGGATTATATTTCTTGTATTCTCTGATTATTCTCTTGATTCTCTTTGGACTGAAAATACTGATATTATATCAACGATCTGTTATGTTTTTGCCATTTGTCCTTACGAGCTGTTTTTTATTAAGCAGTATGCTCTTTGTCTTACTGATCTCAAGCGATTCCCGCGTCACTCAAATCCCATTTAAGAAGAAAATAGAATGGTCATTGCTGATAAGCTACCGTTTGCCTTCAGTCACTGTTTATAATAGTGCATTTATTGGACTGTCGATCTTTTTGATGCAGTATTTTTCTTTGGCGTATCTTTGTTTTCTTAGTGGTGCAATCAATTACGGCGTGTATCGTAATTTGATTCGACGATTTTCACTTGATTTGTTTTTTGAGGAGTGGGGCAACAAGAGCGAACGGCTTGAAATGAATACTAATCAAAAACTGTAGCTTAATTTTAAAAAAAGAGGTGTTTCTATGAAAATAAAAAATCCTGTCTTATCCGGCTTTCACCCTGATCCGTCCATCATCCGAGTAGGAGATACGTACTATCTAGCTAATTCAACGTTCGAATGGTTCCCTGGGATTCGTTTGCACGAATCAAAAGACTTGGTCCATTGGAAACTGCTGGATGCTCCTCTCGATTCAGTAGAGATGCTAGACATGAAGGGAAATCCGTCGTCTGGTGGAATATGGGCACCAGACTTATCATATGCAGACAACAAATTTTGGTTGGTGTTTACCGACGTCAAAGTTGTGGATGGGGCATTTAAGGACATGACCAACTATTTGACTACCGCAACGAACATCCATGGACCGTGGACTACACCGATTCGATTGAATGGCGTTGGCTTTGATCCCTCTCTGTTTCATGATGAGGATGGCAGAAAATACCTCGTGCAACAGACGTGGGATCATCGAGAGTATAAAAATCCTTTCAATGGCATTACACTGACCGAATTTGATGTAGAAACCATGCAGTTGAAACCAGAAACTGCTCGAATGATTTATGAAGGAACGAATGTAGGATTAGTTGAAGGGCCGCATCTATACAAAATAAATGGGCGTTACTATTTATTTGTGGCAGAAGGTGGAACTGTCTTTACCCATCAAGAAGTCGTAGCTAGATCCTCTTCACTGGAAGCTGATTCGTTCGAAACCGATCCTCATGGTCCGTTTCTAACCAATTACGATACGCCTCATTCATACTTGCAAAAGCAAGGACATGGGGCACTTGTGTCTACTCCGTCAGGCGAATGGTACTATGCATCGCTATGTGCAAGACCCTTACATCGAGAAAACGAGTCGGTGACAAATCCTCGCGGATGGTCAACTTTAGGACGTGAGACCGCCATTCAAAAAGTTGAATGGGATTCTGAAGACTGGCCAAGAATCGTTGGTGGACATGGGGGACAAACAAGCGTGGAGGCACCTAAAGATGCAGTACCTACCGAAGTTTTGAGTAGCCGCTCTCATTATGATGACTTTAGTGAGAAGCAGCTAAATAAAAACTGGCAGACCCTTCGTGTACCAATTTCAGCAGAAATGGGCAATGTAGGCGATGGGAAACTAGAACTAATTGGAAAAGGAAGCTTAACAAATCGCCATGATCTTTCAATGATCGCACGCCGTTGGCAAACCTTTTATTTTGATACAATAACAAAAGTAAAATTTGATCCATTTTCTTACCAACAAATGGCAGGACTAACCAATTATTATAATGACCAACACTGGTCCTTCATTTTTATCACTTGGAATGAAGAAAATGGAAAAGTAATTGAAGTAGCTGAAAACAATCAAGGAACCTATACGTCCTACTTAAGAGAAAATGCGATTGCCATTCCAGATGATGTGGATTTTGTCTGGTTCAAAACAAAAGTCCGCAAGCAGACCTATAGATATGCCTACTCCTTTGATGGAGAAACATGGCAAGATTTACCAATCGAATTTGATTCTGCTATTCTCTCGGATGATTATGTATTACAAACTTGCGGCGGCTTCTTCACCGGAGCATTTGTCGGACTAGCAGCGGTTGATTATGCAGGCTATGACACAAAAGCTGTGTTTTGTGAATTTGATTATCGAGAGATGGATGAGGAAGGGCGCAGTTAATTATTATATTGATCTAGAGTAAACTCATTTTTTGTGAGTTTACTCTTTTTCGCTAATTTCTTTCAGTTGGCAGATGAAAAAGTGAATACCCTTAGGTGCTACACTTTTTTTTAATTTTGATTGGCGACCTTAGTTTTCCGATATTCCCCTAAAAAGCTCATCTAACAGCTCCTAACCTTATATACATTTACATATCTAACTCTTATCTTTTCGCTTTTAGTTAGTTAAAAAGCAAAAAATAAATGTGAATCCGAGCTATTTTTAAATAATTAACCAGATAATCTTCCGATTGGAACGATTAAATAGTGAATGATTGGTAGAAAAGAGATTAGAGGATGCGAGTTGTGATAAGTAAACTCATAAAAGAAGAATGCTAGAAAAGTAGAGAAAAAATAGGATTAATGAAATAATCGAGATCCTTATTTTATAACAATTTTCGAAAACCATAAATGAATTGAAGGAAGCTTAGTGTGGGTGAAAGAATAATTACAAAAAAATATTGACTTAAAAAAATGGCTATGGTAATCTATAAACGAAAATAGTGGGAACGTTTCCAAAAAAGTGACTTCGTTAAATTTTTGTTTTTTTAAACAAAAATGGAAACGTTTCTAAAATGTATTGGGAGGAGATTGAATTGGAAAAGACATTGGGACCAGGTGGTGAGATAAGGGCGGTACAACGGGATAACAAAAATATCTCGAAGTGGAAAAAATTAAAGAAACAGTTGCGGCGTGATAAGTGGATGTACTTTTTGCTCTTACCCGGTATCATCATGACGTTTATCTTTAAGTATGTGCCAATGTACGGTGCTGTGATTGCATTTAAAGACTATAATCCTATGCTAGGAATTTTGGAAAGTCCTTGGGTAGGACTAGATCACTTTAGGGAATTTATCAGTTCACCAAATTTTACACTTTTGCTGAGCAACACATTAAAAATTAGCATTTATGGTTTATTGTTAGGTTTTTTTCCACCAATTATTTTAGCACTGAGCTTGAATCAAATTATCAATAAAAAAATAAAACAGAAAATCCAGTTGATTCTATATGCGCCGAATTTTATCTCAGTAGTTATTATCGTGGGGATGCTGTTTTTGTTCCTATCCGCAAATGGACCTATTAATGGGTTAGTAGAAAAGGTTACGGGGCAACCAATTATGTTCATGTCTAATCCAGCTTATTTCAGAACGATTTATATTTTATCTGGAATTTGGCAAGGAATCGGCTGGTCATCCATTCTTTACACCGCAACACTGGCGGGAGTCAGTACCGATTTATATGAGGCAGCAAATATCGATGGGGCAAATATTTTACAAAAGATTTGGCATATCGATTTGCCTGCATTGAGGCCTGTGATGGTGATCAGCTTCATCTTGGCCGCCGGCGGTATTATGAATGTAGGATATGAAAAAGCCTACTTGATGCAAACTTCAATGAACATCCCTGCCTCAGAAATCATTTCCACTTATGTATACAAAGTCGGCTTGCAATCAGGTGATTATGCCTACTCTGCTGCTGTTGGTCTGTTCAATATGATTATTAATGTCGTTTTATTACTGATTGTCAACAATATAACCAAGCGGCTAAACGATGGTCAAGGCTTGTAATGAAAGGAGAAAATTATGAATAGTGCTTTATCAAAAATCGACCGTCAAATCTTATGGTTGAATCGAGTGATTGTAACTTTTTTAGTCGTCATTACCATTGTTCCGCTGATTTATGTACTGGTAGCTTCTTTTATGGACCCAGCTACTTTGATCAATAAAGGTATAAGCTTCAATCCGAAAGATTGGACAATACAAGGATATCAACGGGTATTTGCAGATGATTCCATTTTACGCGGTTTCGTAAATTCGTTGTTTTACTCTTTTAGCTTCAGCTTATTGACTGTATTTATTACGATGATCACTGCGTATCCTTTATCTCGACCTAACTTGGCTGGGAAAAAGATTATTATGACTTTTTTTGTCATTACAATGTTCGTTGGTGGCGGCTTGATACCTACCTATTTATTGGTAAAGAACTTGGGCATGTTAGATAGTGTATGGGCGATTATCATACCAGGTGCTATAAATGTGTGGAATATTATCTTAGCGCGTACCTATTTTAGTGCTTTACCAAAAGAACTTTCTGAAGCTGCTACTATCGATGGCGCCAATGACTTGCAAATACTGTTCAAAGTCATGCTTCCATTAGCTAAACCAATTATGTTCGTATTGTTTTTATATGCCTTTGTTGGGCAATGGAACTCATATTTTGATGCCATGATCTATATCAAAGATCCCGACTTACAGCCGTTGCAACTCGTATTAAGAAATATTTTGATCCAAAACCAACCCTCACAAGACATGGTGGGAGCCAATACAGCCATGGCAGAAATGAAACAAATTGCTGAGTTGATCAAATACGCAACGATCGTCATTTCTAGTCTGCCATTAATCATAATGTATCCTTTCTTCCAAAAATATTTTGATAAAGGTGTTTTAGTTGGTTCTGTTAAAGGATAAGTATTGTTCACTATTTGTATGAATAAAAATTATAAAGGAGATTTTAAGATGAAAGCAAAATGGATGCTGCCAATCGTTTTTACTTCCGTACTAATTTTGGGGGCTTGTGGAGGCTCAAAAGAAAAGAGTACATCAAGCCCTGATTATGAACTAGAAAATGTCTCTTTTCCATTGAAAGAAAAAGTATCTTTAAAAATGATGTCTCAAAGTGCCCCTTTGGCTCCCAATGATCCTAATGACAAATTGATTTTCCAACGATTAGAAGAAGAGACCAATCTCCATATTGATTGGACAAACTACAGTAGTGATTTTGCCGAAAAAAGAAATTTGGATATCGCTAGTGGTGATTTACCAGATGCCATCTTCAACGCCGCTGCAGGTGACTATGATTTATTAAACTGGGCGGAAAGTGGTGTTATTGTACCGATTGAAGATTTGATCGAAGATTATATGCCAAATCTGAAGAAAATTTTTGATGAAAACCCCGAATACCGACAAATGTCTACTGCACCTGATGGTCACATTTACTCTATGCCTTGGATTGAAGAATTAGGCGAAGGAAAAGAGTCGATTCATACAGTAAATGGGATGGCTTGGATCAACAAGGAGTGGTTGGATAATTTAGGTCTTGAAATGCCGCAAACCACTGATCAGTTGATGACTGTGTTGGAGGCTTTCAAGACGCAAGATCCAAATGGTAATGGTGAAGCAGATGAAATTCCTTTTAGCTTTATTAACAATGGAGGAAACGAAGACTTAAAATTTTTAATGGGGGCATTCGGTCTAGGTGATAATGATGACCACTTAGTCGTTGATAACGATGGCCAGGTACAATTTACTGCTAACAAAGAAGGGTATAAAGAAGCCATCAAATATTTCAATGAAATGAATAATAAAGGTCTTATTGATAAAGAGGCTTTCGAACAAGATTGGAATACGTATGTTGCCAAAGGGAAAGAACATAAGTATGGCGTGTACTTTACTTGGGATAAAGCAAATATCACGGGTGCAGATGATAGTTATGACGTCTTGCCAGTCTTAGCGGGACCAGATGGAACGAAACACGTTACTCGTACGAATGGCATGGGTTTCTCAAGAGATCGTTTCGTAATTACTAGTGCGAATAAAAACTTGGAACTTACAGCTAGGTGGATAGATAAAATGTATGAACCGTTACAGTCTGTCCAAAATAACTGGGGAACCTACGGTGATGAAGCACAGGCGAATATTTTTGAATTAAAGGATGGTATGTTAAAACATTTGCCTTTAGAGGGGACAGCACCGGGGGAACTAAGACAAAAAACCGAAGCTGGAGGACCATTAGCAGTTCTTGATTCTTATTACGGCACAGTCACGACTATGCCAGATGATGCGAAGTGGCGTTTAGATTTGATGCATGACACGTATTTGCCATATATTACAGAAGACAATATCTATCCACGTGTCTTTTTAGAAAAAGAAGAAACAGATCGATTAGCAAAAATCGAAACGGATATGTGGGATTACATCTATCGCAAAAGAGCAGAGTGGATCACCGGCGGTAAAATCGATGAAGAATGGGAAGAATACCTTGCTGAATTGGAACGTGTAGGTTTGGAAGAATGGATTCAAATAAAACAAACTGGCTATGATAATTTTTTGAAGGGAGCACAATAAGTGTTAGTAGAAGAAACGGCGATTTTGGATAAAGCAAATCGATTTATTGAAATGATGCGAGGAAAAGTTAACCCTCAGTATCGACAAAACTATCATTTTTCCGCACCCATCGGGTGGATAAATGACCCCAATGGGTTTATATATTACAAAGGGCATTACCATCTCTTCTATCAATACTATCCTTACGATAGTCGATGGGGGCCCATGCATTGGGGACATGCGCGCAGTAGTGATTTGGTCCATTGGGAAGATCTACCAGTAGCGTTAGCCCCAGATCAACCTTATGACAGCGGCGGGTGTTTTTCAGGAAGTGCAATTGAAAGAGACGGAAAACTATATTTATTTTATACAGGCTGTCAAGAAATTGATGGTATTAGCCATCAGCATCAATGTTTGGCGGTCTCTGAAGATGGTATTCATTTTAGCAAATACAGTGGTAATCCTGTGGTAGCAGATAAACAATTAGGTGAAAATGGGTTGATACAAGAATTTCGTGACCCTAAAGTAATTGTTCACAACGATGCTTACTATATGGTAGTAGCTACTAAATCTGCACAGTCTACTGGTAGAATAGTGATGTTTCAATCATCAGACTTGTATACTTGGCACTTTTACTCTGTGTTACTAGAAGGGACTTCAGAGCAAGGAATAATGTGGGAATGTCCTGATTTATTCCATTTAGACGGACGAGATGTCTTAATCATGTCACCGATACAAATCAAGAAGAACGGACTGGAATATCATAATATCAGTTCTACCATGGCTTGTATTGGTGAGGTAGACTGGGAAACAGGTCAGATGATAGTTGATAATTTCCATGAAATGGATTTTGGAATGGATTTTTATGCACCACAAACAACAACAGATCCTAATGGCGGACGGGTGATGATTGCTTGGATGCAGATGTGGGATCGTACATTGCCTACACATGAGTTAGGCCATCTTTGGGCAGGCTCTATGAGTTTGCCCCGAGAGTTAAGAGTGAAAAAAAATCGATTGGTACAAAAACCCATCTCAACTGTATATAGTCATTTAGTTTATCAACAAGGCAGTGAAAATATCGCAGTGACTGACACATCAGTCGTATTTCGAAACGCACTGTCGGATTCTTCATATTTACATCTAGTCGCAGATTTGGAGAAAGCAGAAGTTTTTACAATTGAATTACTGCGGTCTAAGACGGATTGTCTCAAACTAGCCTATGACACTGCTACACAGGTTTTTGAATTGGATCGTCAGAAACTAGGAAGAGAGCTTACAGGGGCGGAAGAAGACCCTCTGAATGTCCGAAAAGTTGAAGTACCTTTGATTGATAATCAGCTCGTTCTTGAGATTTTTAGAGATACCTCATCAGTTGAAGTCTTTATTAATGGGTTAGAAGTTATGACGGCTACTTTCTATGAGCTGGAAAAAGCTCGAGATATCTTGTTTCATTCGATTGGAGAAAGTCGTATTCAAGCTTTTGAAACAGCGAGTGTGAAATAAATGTTTGATTGCTTAGGCGATGTATCAATTATTTAATAGGTTTTGAAGGATAATGTTTTTAGAAAAGAACAGATAGCTAGATTTCCCATGGTTTTGCTATTAGTATTTTGAAAAAATTAGTAATTTATGACAAAATTCATTATACTAAACTTGTGCAGAAATGTGAGGGATCAACTATGAAAGCAACAATGAAAGATGTCGCAAAATTAGCAGGTGTCGGAGTAGGAACTGTTTCCCGGGTATTGAATAACGGTTCTGTTAAAGCTTCTACTAGAGAAAAAGTTGAAGCAGCAATGACAGAGTTAAACTATCAACCAGATTTTTATGCCCGGGGGTTAAAGATGAAGCATACGAACACGGTTGCTTTGATTCTACCCACTGTATGGCATCCATTTTTTGGCGAATTTGCCTACCATGTAGAAACAGCATTAGAAAGACAAAACTACAAGCTTTATTTGTGTAACTCCAGTGGGAATAGTGAAAAAGAACAAGAATATATCCAGATGGTCAGTCAAAATAAAGTAGACGGCATCATTGGAATTACTTATTCAGATATCGATGAATACATTTCGAGTAATCTGCCTTTTGTTAGTATTGACCGTTATTTCACTGAAGAGGTGATTTATGTGACCGCTGACAATGCGGCCGGTGGACGTTTGGCTGCAAATGAACTTTATCGCCGAGGATGTCAGAATGTAGCATATATCGGTGGGTACCAAGAAACACCGAATGAAACGAAGAGTCGTCGAAAATATTTTGAGATTGAGTGCCGTCAATTGGGGATTTCCTATAAAGCGTTAGATATGTTAGAACCTTTAGACCATCTCTCAGAACGTGTAACAAATTTTTTGTTAGAGAATCCCGATATCGATGGTATTTTTACGATCAACGATCCAATGGCATTAGCTGTCATTGATATGCTTGAAAAAATAGGGAAAAACGTACCAGAGGATGTCCAAGTTATCGGATTTGATGGTCAAAAGATGACAGAAGGAGATCCTTATCTAGTCTCAACGATTGCCCAACCTACAAAGCAAATGGCGGAAGTGGCAGTGGCAAAATTAATTGCTGTCATTAATGGAGAGACAGTAGAAAAACGTACCGTATTGCCGATTGAATTTGGCGAAGGTGGCACAACGAAACCTTTAGTGAGAAACGATTTTGCTTAGTGCAAATACGTTTCTTTTTTTGAAAATGAGTGAATGAAAGGTGTAGATAAAATGTTATATGGTGGAATAGAAGCTGGTGGAACAAAGTTTGTCTGTGGGATTGGTAATGAACAATTACAAGTGATAGAACGGAAAAGCTTTCCAACCACAACACCAGAAGAAACGATGAAGCAAGTGTTTGATTTCTTTGATAAGTACAAAGGAAATATCGCATCAATTGGTGTAGGAGCATTTGGGCCTATTGATATTCAAATCGAATCAAGAACTTACGGATATATCACCAACACTCCGAAGGTAGCTTGGCAAAATTATCATTTTGTAGGAGCTTTGGAAAACGCCTTGTCGGTTCCCATCTATTGGACTACCGATGTAAATGCTGCTTGTTATGGAGAATATATGGCAGGTTATGGAAAAGGTAAAAATAGTGTTCTGTATTACACCGTTGGTACTGGTGTTGGTGGTGGTGCTGTAGTCGATGGAAAAATAGTCGCAGGTTTCAGTCATCCTGAAATGGGACATATGCTCTTACAACGTCATAATGAAGATCAATTTGAAGGGATCTGTCCTTTTCATCATGATTGTTTGGAAGGGTTAGCCTCAGGACCCGCGATTGAAAAACGCTTTGGAAGAAAAGCCCAAACCATTTCATTTGATCATCCTTATTGGGCGATTGAGGCAGATTATCTTGCTCAGTGTGTGTATAACACAACTTTACTATATGCACCGGAAGTAATAATTTTAGGTGGGGGTGTAATGAAACAGCCACAACTACTCGAGTTGATTCGCCAAGCGTTTAAAGAAAAAATGGGTTCCTATGTGGATACCCCTACTCTCGAAGAATACCTACTAACTCCAATGCTTGCTGACGATGCAGGTTTGATCGGCTGCTTAGCTTTAGCAATAAAGAAGTTGGAACAATAGCAGCATGTTAAAGAACGTGTGAGAGAGTTTTTATAGCAGTTAGGATAGATAAAAAGGTTAACTAAAATGTGAGCTAGAAAAAAGGATGGCTAATAATAGATGTTCATATGTATCTTTTTCGTAATCGAATGTTGCGAATAAGAATTTTTTCTTTCGTTCTATACTATTGTCTAGTTGCCTCAAATTGCTTCTTAATGCTTGGGTTTTGTTTTATCATAGATATTCAGTATAGAAATACACGATGTGAAAATCTATTATTCTTCTCGGTAGTTTATTGCTTCTAGTTGGGATGATTGCGTAGAAACTTAACGTCAGTTAAAGCGCGTCACGAATAGTAGTAACGAGAACTAATGAGACATTAGAATGTTATAAGAAACCCGTCAGAAGAGTCTGCCTGACGGGTTTTATAATTATTAGAAGGCTTGCTATTCCTCACAGCTCCGCAATCTTCCGTACGGTATTGATGGTCCGAATCGTAATCTGTTTACCGACGCTGGTGCCGGCTGTTTTTTTCCACCAATTGGTTTTTTGATAGTCTTTGCGGATGTAGGACCAGAAGACGACGTCTTTGTAAGGGAAAACCTGTTCAAGGTCGGCATTTGGAGCCCCGAGTTTTTCAGATAACACCTCGTAGGTCAGTGAAGGCATCAAAAAGATCAGGTTGTCATAGATGGTTTTATCTTCCGTTCCTGACCAGTCAGGTATATGGGTCAAGCGTTCCTGCAGCTCTGTTTGGCGAATGATATAAATAGCGATATCAAAGGAAAAGTCGTGTTTGACCATTGCTTTAATCATTTCGGCAAGGGCTTGTGGATCATACCCTTCACTGGAAAAAATCACATTGCCGCTATTCAAATAAGTGACCACATCTCTAAACCCTAGTTCTTCAAAACCGGCTTTCAATTCTTTCATAGAAATTTTGTTCTTTCCACCGACATTGATGCCTCTTAATAAAGCGATGTATCGTTGCATGGCTAGACCCTCCTTTAAAACGCTTCTTTTAGCTGATTATAGAATGGATGGAGCGGAAGCACAATCCTGGCTTCTCAGCTACCCAAAATACGTGAGCGAGAAGCGATTAATGCAAGCTTATTGGTGGAGTGGCTGTGGCGTACGTATTTTTGCACTGCTGATTAGTAAAAACGAAGAAACAGCCTATAGATGGTAATACCCCTCACAAATTTGCTAAAGCAAGCGAATTTGTGAGGGGCACTTTAAGTTGTTTTCTCTATTTCTGGTTTCATTGTTAATCCACCGCAATCTTCACAGACACTGTCTGTACGGGGACATCATAAAAGGGATCTTCTCGTCGGCCTAAAAAGTCTTGGGCTTGCTGAGGGAAGAGGGCGTACATCAGCACGTCTTCTTCGCTTTTGGCATACTCAGCGATTTCTTCCTTGAAGGCTGGCAATTGCGGTGCCAGTAGATCAGCTGGTCTGACAGTGATCACTTCAGCATCTCCGATAATTGTTTCTTTGATTTCGTCGCTGATGGGTGCTGGCGATTGTCCATAAAGTCCTTTGACGTAATCTTTGATCTCACTTGGGACAAGTTTGTAGCGTTCTCCTGAAATCACATTCATCAAGGCTTGAGTGCCGACCATTTGCGACAATGGGGTCACTAGCGGTGGATAGCCCAAGTCCGCTCTGACTTTTGGTACTTCTGCTAGGACTTCTTCATACTTGTCTTGCAATCCTTGTTCCGTCAATTGGCTGAGTAGGTTCGACAACATGCCGCCAGGTACTTGATAGATCAAGGTTTTGGGTTCGATGTCTTTGACTTTTGGATTCAGCAGCCCTTCTTCACGGAAACGATCACGAACGGGATTGAAATGTTCTGCAATCTCAGCGACTTTCTGCAAATCAAGTCCAGTAGCAAAGCCGCAATCTTCTAAGGCGATCGCCACAGATTCGGTCGCTGGCTGACTGGTGCCGCCAGCAAAAGAGGAGATGGCAGTATCAATGATGTCTGCGCCAGCTTCCGCAACTTTCAAGTAAGTCATCTCAGCAATGCCGCTGGTGGCATGGGTATGGACTTCCAGCGGCAGATCGACCGCGTCTTTGATTCGGCTGACCAACTCGTAGCCGGTTTGCGGCGTCAAAACGCCTGCCATATCTTTGATACAGATAGAATCTGCGCCGAGGTCTGCCATTTTGTTGGCAAGGTCAACGAAGTAATCCACGGTATGGATCTGGCTAGTAGTATAAGAGATCGCCGTTTGACAGTGTCCACCGGCTGCTTTTGTGGCACGGATGGCAGTTTCCAAATTGCGGACATCATTTAAAGCATCAAACAAACGAAGAATGTCGATGCCGTTTTCGACCGATTTGGTCACAAAGTCAGCAACGACGTCATCGGCATAGTTTTTGTAGCCTAAGAGATTTTGTCCCCGTAAGAGCATTTGCAGTTTGGTCTTTTTCACTTCTTTGCGGATTGCGCGCAATCTTTCCCATGGGTCTTCATTTAAAAAACGCAGGCAAGCATCGAAGGTCGCGCCGCCCCACATTTCAAGGGCATGATAGCCTGCTTGATCCATGGTTTTTAAAATCGGCAGCATATCGCTGGTAGGCATTCGCGTGGCGATCAGACTTTGTTGGCCGTCCCGCAAGACGGTTTCGGTAAATTGGATTTTTTTCATTCTTTCACTCTTTCCTGAATGATTTTACGGATCTGCTGCTGCATGTCTGCTACGCTATGGGTTCTAGAACGGCCACAAACTTTGGCGTCTTGTTCACAGATGTAGCAGCTTCTTGCAGGCAGTCCAATTTCGGTGCGGCTGATAGGTAAAAGCTGGTCTTGGGTTTTGGTTAAGACATCCAGATCCACCAACCGGCCGTAAGGATGATTGGTCTCAATCTGAACCATCATTCGTTTTAGTTCATAAGGATCTGTGGGCAGTACGAGATAATATTCTGGTCCGGTCTCCAAACTGCGGTAGAGGTTTGCCAGTGGAATTAGTTCCTTGACGACCTCTTCGATTTCCGTAATGAGTTCTTCAAAAACTGCGGTCAATGGGGCAGAATTTTTCACGGGACCAGGAATATTCATGGTGGCAACAAGTAATGCCGCTTTTTCATCTGCAGCGAGAAGCTCCCGTTGAAGGGAGCTTCTATTTTCTCGCGCCTGCAGCATGTCGGTTAGCGTCACAGGGGTTCCTGAAAATAGGGCATCAGACATTTTTGACCACATCAATGATCGTGCCATCGCGGTATTCGATCAAAGCGACGGTTTTTTCCCCGTACTTGATTGGTTCGGGTTGACCCACGATACTGTAGGCTTTTTCTTTTAGCTCTTCAATGGTGTATTGGGGAATATCCAATGCTTCAAAATGGCTGATCAGGTCTTTGCGAGCAGGATTGATGGCGATCCCGATTTCTGTGACAACGACATCAATGCTGGCGCCTGGCGTGACGATCGTGTTGACGGTATCGACGATCGTTGGGATCCGTCCCCGCACGAGAGGAGCGATCACTAAGCTCATTTTGCACGCCATACTGGTATCTGAGTGGCCGCCAGAAGCACCGCGGATCACACCGTCAGAACCGGTGATGACATTGATGTTGAAATTCGTGTCGACTTCCAATGCGGAAAGAATGGCGGTATCCAATTGATTGATAAACGCCCCTTTGCTTAACGGTGAGGCATACATATTGGCATCGATCTCGTAATGATTGGCGTTTTTCCCTAGCGATTGTGCGGAAGGATGATCGAAGTCTTGGACATCGATCAGTTTTTCCACTAATCCTTCTTCTAACAGTTCCACCATGGCATTGGTAATGCCGCCAAGGGCAAAGCTAGCTTTGATCTCATCTTTGATCATTGCTTCGCGTAAAAAACGAGAAACAGCTAATGCGGCACCACCTGTTCCAGTTTGGAAGGAGAAGCCTTGTTGGTAATAAGGCGAGCTGGTGATGACCTTGGCTGCATACTCAGCAATCAGCAATTCTTTTGGATTTTTGGTAAAGCGGGTCGCGCCTTTTGCGATCCCTGCAGGATCACCGATGGCGTCGACTTCCACGACATAATCGACATCCGTTTGGGGAATGCTGATTGGGGTATTTGGAAACGGCACAAGGGTGTCGGTGATGATCACGACTTGGTCGGCGTATTTTGCATCGACCATCGCATAGCCCAATGAGCCGCAGGTTGCTTTTCCGACAGTACCATTAGCATTGCCATACGCATCTGAGCTAGGCGCTCCTAAGAAAGCGACATCGATGTGGATATCGCCGGCGGCAATCGCACGAGCCCGACCGCCATGAGAACGGATAATGACTGGGGCATCCATAATGCCTTCGGAGATTGCGGCACCGACTTTGTCCCGCAGACCGCTGGAGGTGATATTGGTCACGACCCCAGATTTGATATGTCCGATCAATGGTTCATGGACATTGGCGATGGAACTAGGGGCAATCGCAAGATTCTTGATGCCCATTTTTGCGATCTCGTCCAAAACGAGATTCATGATAAAGTCCCCTTCGCGAAAATGATGGTGGAAGGAGATCGTCATGCCGTCCGTTAGCCCTGTTTTTTCAATGGCTTCACGAATACTGCCCACGACCTTGCTCTTGCCTGGCAGGACTGGCTCGATCTTGCGACTCGCTTCTTTGTAGGCATGGATATTGGCTGTTTCATTTTCAAAGACCCCGTATTGGTTGGCATAGCATTCAGGGATGTCTTTTCCTGCTTTGTTTAACACCATAATTACACTTCCTCCTCGGTAATCAATTTCGCTGCTTTGGCAAGGGCGATCACGCGTTCCGCTCGCTCAACGATTGGTTTATCGACCATTTTGCCATTCAAGGAGATCACACCAGAGCCTTTGCTTTCGGCTTCGCGAATGGCCCAGATCACTTCTTTGGCCTGTTGGATCTCGGCTTTTGAAGGCGCATAGATCCCATTGACTAGGGGAATCTGCCGTGGATTGATCACTGATTTTCCGTCAAAACCAAGTTGCTTGATGCGAGTCGTTTCAGCAATAAAGCCATCTGTGTCATTGATATCAGAAAAGACGGTATCGATAGCGGCGATCCCCGCAGCTCTAGCTGCATGCAAGATCATACTGCGGGCAAACAACAATTCTTGCCCATCTGGGTAGCGACGGGTTTTCATATTGGTGACATAATCTTCTGCCCCTAAAGCGATCCCGATCAAACGATCGGAAGCTGTAGCGATGTCTCGGGCATTTAAAACGCCTTCGGCAGACTCGATGGCAGCCATCATTTTGGTGGTTCCTACAGGCAGATCGTTTTCTTCTTCTACTTGTGTGATCACAGCGGCAACGTCAATGATGTCTTGGGCGGTTTCGGTTTTCGGTAGACGAATGACGTTGACCCCCGCTAGGACCATCGCTTCGATATCAAGGGCACCCACCGTGTCGAGGCCGTTGATGCGTACGACGGTTTCGATGGCAGAATAGTCAAAGGTTTTTAAGGCAAAATGCACCAGTGTCCGAGCGGAGTCTTTTTCATTCAAGGAGACCGCATCTTCTAAATCAAACATAACGGAATCGGCGCCATACAATGGTGCATCCCGTAGCATGGCAGCATTGGCTCCTGGTACAAACATCATCGTTCTTCTTAAACGTTCCATGTGTCGATCTCCTTCCAAGCATACTGTTCTTGTTCGGCGGCCCGATGAACGGCGGTCAGAGTTCGGGCTTTGATGGTACAGTCCAATGCGCCTTTATCGGTGGCAGTGATTTTGGCCTGTGTCACGCCTAGATGGTTCAGCGTCTCAAGGATGACGGCGCGAATTTGTTTGCCGAATTGTTTTTCGACACTGCTATCGAGGGTCAGCTCGATGGTTTGGGTTGTGGTAGGCTCGATCGCGATTAAGATATCACTGGATTCAACAGAGCCAGCAACCGCACTTTTTTTGATTTCCACTTATTATCACCTCTAAATATAGTTATGCTGCATTAAAAATGAGAACGTTGTTTCTGGTAAAAATTGCTGCAAGGAAAGTAAATCTTTTTCTGCAATCGCTTTCCGGACTTTTGTAGCCGAAACGGTTGATTGGTTGATCT
This sequence comes from Enterococcus sp. DIV2449a, assembly GCF_051711225.1. NCBI lineage: Bacteria > Bacillati > Bacillota > Bacilli > Lactobacillales > Enterococcaceae > Enterococcus > Enterococcus sp. DIV2449a. Next base: position 3,344,266 of record NZ_JBIOME010000001.1, on the reverse strand, counting down.
TCAGACGGTCGATCACGATCAGTTCAAGCTCGGGTGAAAAAACGGCAGCCATTGCCTCGTTGTAGAGTTGGGTCACGGGCGAGTAAGGCTCTGAGCCTACAAAACGCGTAGTGATCGTCAACAGCGGGGCAATTTTTTCTTTGAAGAGGGTTGCATCAAAGGCGGCTTGTTTTTTGGCGATCGCCTCAGGTGCTTGCTCTTTCAAGAAATAACTGGGAAAGACCGCCGAAGAGACGAGATAGTTGTTGGTCGTCAGCACCGTTACATTTGGCAGATGAGCCACACCATCCGTCACCATCTGCAGCCGTTCGCTGGCAGAAAATTGCGAGCGGTCTTCTGATAAAACGAACACATAAACCTGTTCTTTTTGACTCGCAGCCGTTTCGACTAAGTACAAATGTCCTTTAGTAAAAGGATTAGCGTTCATGACGATCGCGCCGTTGTTTTGTCCAATTCGCTGCCGTTGCAGCTGTTGGGCATAGCTTTCAAAAGAAGGAACGCCTTGTTCCATGAACAAGATGTCTTGTGCTGCCAGCACTTCACGAAACCCGAGGGATTCAAAAAACAGGCGGTTTTTCGGTGCTGTATAGACGAAGGACTTGGTGAAGCCTTCGTCTTTGATATGATCGCTAAGGTGCGAAATCAATTGCGTCAACAGCTGTTCGGAGCGTCTTTTTTCACAGACCACTACATACTTGATGATATTGGCATAGCAAGAAGCAGTAGCAATCAAGGTTTGCTGGTCAAAAATGCCAACGGTATAGGCTACCTCTTCACCGACGGCTAAGCCAGCACGGGTGATCAATTTTTGCCATTGCAAAAAGACTTCTGGATCTTTTTGCAGCCAGATTCTTTTCAGGGTATACATACAATGCCTTCTTTATTTTTTTACTGGGAAGAGCTTCGACAAAAGCAAGGATGCGAAGTAGATGATCAGGATCACGACAAAGACGCCGCCCCAACCGAATAACAACAATTCAAATGAAGTCAGTAAATCTTGACTCATAGTTTTCCTCTCCTTTCTAGTGACCTAAGCAATCAGTGCCAGCAGTAAGCCACCGGCGATGACCGAAGCAATCTGTCCTGAAACGTTGGCACCGGCTGCATGCATCAAAATAAAGTTTTGCGGATCTTCATCTGTCGCCATTTTTTGGATGACCCGACTAGACATTGGAAACGCAGAGATACCAGCGGCACCGATCATTGGATTGATTTTTTCTTTACGGAACAAGTTCAGCACTTTCGCAAACAACACGCCGCCGACCGAGTCCATCACGAAGGCAACCAGCCCTAAACCAATAACCATCAATGTATCGACTTGTAAGAATTCTTCATATTGCATTTTCACAGAAATTGATAAACCTAGGAGGATACTAATGATATTCACTAGTTCATTTTGAGCAGTGATGGACAAGCGATCCAAGACACCACATTCCCGCAAGAGATTCCCGAACATCAAAAATCCAACCAGTGGCAATGAAACAGGCGCAATCAACCCTGCTACGATCGAGATCACGATCGGGAACAAAATTTTGGCCGTTTGCGAAACTTCGCCGGCACGATACGACATACGAATTTTTCGTTCATGCTTGGTCGTCACTGCTTTGATGGCAACCGGTTGAATGATCGGTACTAGCGCCATGTAAGAGTAAGCTGCTACCATGATCGCACCCATATATTTCGAGTTCAGCGTATTTGCGACAAAAATCGAAGTCGGACCGTCAGCAGCGCCGATGATCCCGATGGAAGCTGCGTCGTTTAAATCAAAACCAAGCAACACGGCAACGATGATCGTAAAGAAGATCCCGAATTGCGCAGCAGCGCCAAACAACAAAAGAAATGGATTTTGCAGCAAGGGACCAAAATCGATCATCGCGCCAATCCCGATAAACAAAAGCAAGGGGAACAATTCAGTTGAGATCCCCATATCAAACAATACTTGGAACGGGCCAGCTTCTCCGCCAGCACTTAACACACCTGAGTTCGGGAAGTTCACTAACAACGTGCCCAATCCCATGGGTACTAATAAGGTCGGTTCATATTCTTTCTTGATCCCCAAATACATTAATAGACCACCGATGAACATCATAACGATCCGTCCCGGCTCCGATCCTAACCCGACTACACCTTCAATTAACGTTTCCACTACGTCACTTCCTTTTCAATAAATTAGCCGATCGTAATCAGCAGTTCTCCTGGGTTGACCATGTCGCCCGCATTGACTGCAATCGCAACCACGGTTCCTGCTTTTGGTGCCACGATCTCATTTTCCATCTTCATGGCTTCTAAAATCATCAACGACTGATTTTCTTGTACAGTATCACCTACATTGACCAAGAGACGTAAAATCGTTCCCGGCATCGGAGAATGAATCGGCTCGCCATCAGCAGGAAGCGTAGCTGGCGCTGGCTGCGGTGCTACTTCTGGTTCTGGTGTGCTGACTGCCTCTGGTTGAGCAGGTACCGCTGCGGGAGCCGGTGTTGGCACTGCTGGGGCAGGAGCGGTAGGTTGCGGCGCACCGATTTCTTCCATTTCGACAAGGTATTCTTGCCCATCGATCGCTATTTTAAATTTACGTAACATGTTTTTCCCTCACTTGTTTTCATTTTTTTTGGCTATTTTTTTGATTGTGAACTGAGAATCAGGCAGCTCTCCTGCGGCAATACTGGCAGCAATCAGGGCGACTCGCCTAAAATCAGGATTACGCTTCTCAATTCTTCGAATGACAAACTGACTTTCAGGGTAACATTCAGCCCCTAGTGCGGCGGCTATCAGACTGACTAATGGATAATCTTCTGCAGGCGCTGGCTGATAGCTCGACACTTCTTGCCAATCAGACGCGGGTGGATCCGTTATCATTTCCTGTGGCTTCAAAGGGGAGCTGACAGCCGCATCAGGTTCATCATGCGTTTTTTTGAACAATCTTTTAATAAGATTCATGGGTTTCTCCTTTCTCAATGATTCGTTCCCTTTCATTATAGAAACTCCCGTTCAATCAGCGAGATTTATTTCGGCTAAAAATTGTTTTTTCAGTGTTCCTTTTTTTAAAAAAGAGCGAAAAACCGAGATAAACGTTGATTTATCAAGGTTTTTATTGCGTTAATATTCTGTTAAGAACTTTTTAAACGAAAAATAAGATTTGAAAAGAGAAATTGTTTTTTTGCTGTTCTTTTTTTAAACGGGTCTTTTTTTCTATTTCTTGATTGTTTATTCTTAGACGTGTAAAGCATTCAATAACATTATTTCCTTTAATAAAAGAAAAAGATTCACAAACTAGTGACGCTTGTCGCTAACAAATTACGGGCCTGTAATTTTTTTAAAATGTTTTTTGATAACGCTTACACATTTCGATGCATGAAAGGAAGAAGAAAATGTTCTTAACGATTTTATCCTATGCTATGATTATTGTCTTCATGTTCGTCATCATGAAGAAAAAAATGTCACCCTTTACATCCTTAGTAATTATCCCATTACTATTTACCCTCGTTGCGATGGTTGCTGGTGTTTCAGAAAAAGGCAATATCGGTGATTTTGTCCTTGAGGGAATCTCCACCACAGCCAACACAGGGATCATGTTGCTGTTTGCGATTTTGTACTTTTCGATTATGTTGGATGCGGGATTGTTTGATCCAATCACGAAAAAAATGATTTATTTTGCTAAAGGCGATCCGATGAAAGTCTTGATGGCAACGGCAGTCGTTGCCGCTGCAGTCTCTTTGAACGGTGATGGAACGACCACGACCTTGATCTGTTGTTCTGCGTTTATTCCCATCTATAAGAAGTTGAATATGAAAATGATGAACCTTGGTGTCTTGATCATTTTGCAAAATACCATCATGAACTTGTTGCCATGGGGCGGACCAACTGCTCGGGCAATGGCCGTGCTGGAAGTCGATGCGGATATTCTTTCTTATCTGCTGCCAGGAATGATCTTGTCTTTGCTCTATGTGGTTTTCTTTGTGGCTCGCAGAATGGGGATCCAAGAACGGAAACGTTTAGGGGTTACCGAGCTGACGAATGATGAGATTTTAGAAATGACAACTGTGACTGATCCTGATACATTAGCGATCCGCCGTCCGAAAAACTTTGTCTTCAACGGTATCTTAACAATCGTCTTGATTGGCTGGTTAGTAGCAAGCTCCTTTATCTCTAGTATCGCTTTACCGCCAATCTTGTTATTCCTTGTAGGTACGTGTATTGCATTGATGGTCAACTACCCAATCTTGAAAGACCAGTCGTCACGGATCGGTGCCAACGGCGGCGACGCTGTGCAAGTCGTAATTTTAGTTTTTGCAGCAGGCGTCTTCATGGGCTTGTTCCAAGGCTCAGGGATGGCAACGGCTTTGGCGAATAGCTTCACGCAAATCATCCCTAAACAATTGGCTGGTTTCTGGGGATTAGTCATTGCCCTGATTTCTGCACCTGGGACCTTCTTTATTTCCAATGACGGATTTTACTTTGGGGTCCTGCCAGTCTTAGCAGAAGCAGGTCGTTCGTATGGTTTTACCAATATGCAGATGGCCTTGGCGTCCTTAATGGGCCAAGCGTTCCACTTGTTAAGTCCATTGGTTGCCTTCATCTACTTGCTGTTGCGCTTGACGGGCTTAGATATGGGGCAATGGCAAAAAGAAGCGGCGAAATACGCACTGGGGATTTTCGTGATCTTCGTCGTTACGATCGTGCTATTAGGTCACATGCCGTTTTATATTCCACAGTAATTTCATACAGAAACTATCGAGCAGGCTGCCATTTTGCTCGGTAGTTTTCCTTGTTTATCGATAAACTTATTTTTTCCCAAAAATCTCATTTGTTTTTAGTATGATAGGAGTAAATCATGAATCCAATTATTGATGCAGTAAATAAAAATCTGGATCTGACCAAAAATAAACCATTAAAAGATTTGATCTATGAAGCATTCAAAAAAACCATCATTTTAGGAGATATTCCCGCAGGCTCTCGCATCAATGAGAAAGAATTTTCCGATACGCTAAATATCAGCCGAACCCCGATTCGTTACGCCATGACTCAGCTCGTGGCTGAAAAACTGGTGGAGCATGTGCCAAAAATCGGCATCGTCGTAAAAGGGATCAGTATCAAAGATGCTTATGAGATTTACGATATCCGCAAATCATTGGATACGTTAGCGACCATCAAAGCGATGGACTTGATGACTGAGGAAGATTTCCAGGAGATGCGCTGCTTGTTAGAACATGGCGAACAGCTGAATCGTGAGGATGATGTGGATGGGGTCTTGAAAAACTTTTCGGACTTCAATGCGTTTATTTACGAAAAAAGTCAAATGCTGCGGTTAAAAAGTATCGTGCTAGATCTGCAAGCGTACCTCGTGTATTTTCGTGACATTGCGATTCGCTCTTCTAGAAGAAGGGATGCGGCATTGGCGGAACATTGGCTGATTTATCGCGGCATGAGAACCAATGACACGGAACAGATCACGTTGTTGACCCATGAACATTTGGATCACTCCCTGCAATTTATTCTTGCTGAAATGGAGCGAAGAAAAATTGACTGATTCCCGTCTTTTTATCGCCAGCAGCTATGCAGTCAATGCGCTGCATTATGAGGTAGCGTTAGCACCCAAGCCTGGTTTAGTAGATCCTTGCTCCTCTGGTGCGCATCAGGACATGAATGTGTTTACCTTTATCAACAGTATCACTTGTTTGGCGCCTTTTTTTCAGCGCTATAGCCAAGCGGGCTTTGCCCATACAGGCTCGCTGATCCAGCTGTTTGACCAGTTACGTGGGATCGGTCAAGAAGCAGAAACAGCGATGCTTCGGGCAACCAAAGGCATCAATACCCACAAAGGGGCGAACTTTTCCTTTGCAGTTTTGTTGGGGGCGACAGGAGTCTATTATCAACAAAATGGCAAGGCGGAGCTGATGGCTGAAGATACCAATCAGATCCTGCAGCTTGCCGCTGATATCTGCCAGCATTTGGTCAAGCAAGACCTGCAGCAAATCACCCACAAAGACCAATTGTCTTATGGGGAAAAAAATTATTTGACCTACGGCACGATGGGGATTCGTGGAGAAGCTGCAGCTGGGTATCCAACGGTCAAAAAACTGCTGGAGTACTTGCGGCAGCAACCGCAAAAAACCTCCGTTTCCTTGTTGCGCGGGTTAGTCTATCTAATGAGTGAAACCGAAGACAGCAACCTCGTCCATCGAGGAGGTTACGAGGCGATGAAGACGGTACAGCAGGAGATGCAAAAAATTCACCAAGCCAATCTGTCAGATACAGACTTGCTTCGTGAATTAACGATCTATGATCAAGTATTGATTGCACGCCATTTGAGTCCCGGCGGCTCGGCGGATCTTTTAGCCTTGGCGCTTTATTTCTTGCAGCTAGAAGGCGTCTCCTTCTGGTAAAAAGGTATAGCCGATCCCCCAAACGGTTTTTAAAAAGCGGGCGTGCTTCGGCTCATCTTCAATTTTGTTTCGCAGATGATTGATAAAAACCATCACGGTATTGGCATCGAATTGGCCATCTTGCCAGACATTGCTGTAAATCTGTTCTTTCGAGAACACTTGATCTGGATTTTCCATGAAAAAGCGCATCAGCATGATTTCTTTTGAAGACAACTTGATGGGCTGATCATTTTTGAAAAACTGATAGCGTTTTTGGTCAAAACGAAACATGCCGCTGCACAGATCGCCTTCCGGTTTGGCGATCCCTTTTTCTCGCAGCACGTTGCGGCGATCAAGAATCGAAACGATTTGTGCTTTTAAGAGTGCCGGTGAAAAAGGCTTCGTAATGTAGTGATCGGCGCCAATCTCATAGCCGTTGATCATGTCTTTTTCGTCACTTTTTCCGCTCAAAAAAACGATCGGCACCGTGGGGTTTTCTTCCCGAATCAGTTGTGCCAAATGATAGCCGTCATTTTCATGCTCTAAACTGATATCCAGTAAAAAAAGATCAAAGCTGACACGAGAGTTGATCGCAATCGTTTTTTCAACGGAATCGGTCTGGTAGATCAAAATACCCGTCGACTGTAAAGATTTCCAAATCAGCCGCCGAATGGCAGGGTCATCATCAACGATTAAAATTTTTTCATCTCGCAAAATATCCGCCTCCTGTATCAATAGTATTATAGTAAATATGAAAGGGGTTTACAATGAAACCGCCATCAAAGTTTTGGCTGTATTTAAGTGTGGTCGCTACCTTATTCATTACACTGATTGGACTTATTTTTACCTTTACAAGTTATAAAAGCGCACAAAGACAAGCTGAAACCGTCGGGTTGCGGCAGTTGGAAACGGTCAATCAAGCGGCGATCAAGCTGATCAGCCGCAGTATCGAATCGTACCACGTGTCTCTTACCAATTATGCCGATGACCACCTCGAAGGCGCCGCCTTGGCTGATTTGCAGCGCCCCTTAACGTTACCAGTGATCAATTCTGCGAACAATGCCATGGTCGGATTGTTTTTGATCGACCAACAAGGTCAGGTCATCGCCCAAAATACCGCAACGGCGGTCAATAAACCAGAAGACCCGCCGGTGCAAGAATTGTTATTCAAAGACCCATCCTTAGACAAAGTATTGGCAGGACGGCAGGTACAAAATGGGCAAGTCTATTTTGATGGCAAGCAGGCCTATCTAAATGTGTATCAGTCCTTAACCCTTGACGACAAAGAAGCGATTCTTGTGATGCCTTTGAATCTACAGCGCATGTACCATCATGAATTTACCACCGATCGCAATGTCTCCGGCTATACGATGGTCAAAAACGCCGAGATGCGGATCGTTATGCACCCATCGGACGAACAAATTGGTTTTTCCATCGTTGAAAGCCGCAAAAAAGAATTTCCAGAGCTGGATTTCACCGATCTTGAGCGCTTGGAGCAAGAACAAATCGACAATGAAGCAGGCACCTCCGTCTATTATTCTTATTGGTGGAACGAAGAAACACTGCAAAAAGTGCTGAAATTGGCTGCTTATCAATGGATCACCATCGGCGACAGTCGGCTGATCGTCGCTAGCAATGCCGATTTTTTGGAGCAAAGCGGTCTCTTTTTACAAGACAACTTAATTTTGATCGGCCTACTAGGTTTGTTGTTTGTCATTATGATTTTATTGACGATCCTGATCAAAAACTACATGAAACGCAATCAAGCCTATGTCGAAAACCAAGCATTGAAAGAACGACAACGGCTGTTAAAAGAAAAGCACGAGATCGAAAAAAACATTTTGCAAGAATCAAAACTGGAAACCATTGGCTTATTAACGACCTCGATCGTCCATGACCTAAACAACTTTTTGACGCCCATGATTGGTCATCTACAATTACTGATCGAGGAAAACCAACACGATGAAGTCTTGGTGGAGGACTTGCAAGAAGTCTGCAAAGCAGCAGAAAAAGGCAAAGAGTTATCTAGCAATGTGCTGCGTTTTTCGAAACTCGAAAGTGCCGATAAAACTGTGCAGTCGATCGCTACTACCTTGACAGAAGCCATCGATACTATGCGTGCGCTGCTGCCAAAAGCCTTTTCCCTTACGTATGATATCCAAGAAGTAGGATATGCCGTCTACGAGAAGATCGATCTGCAAGTCATCATTTACAATTTGTTGATGAATGTGTACCAAGCAAATGCCGATTGCAGCATTCGCTTGAGCCGCACTTCGACAGAAAGCGCCACCTTTCTGTTTCGTAAGCAAGCTTTCTCCGCGCAACAGGAGTTTGCTTTGATCGAAATCGCCGACAACGGTCCCGGCATACCAGAAGCGATCCAAGAAAAAATCTTTACCCGCTTTTTCACGACCAAGAGTGCCACTGGCGGTACTGGTCTAGGACTCTTCACTGTCTCTTCGATCGTGGAAAAAAACGATTGGCTGATTGATGTTACAAGTACGCCTAAAGGAACCACCTTTTATATTGGTATCCCTCTAACTGATCCCGAAAAAGCCGCTGAAACCAACTGATCCAATGGGATGGTTTCAGTGGTCTTTTTCCTGGGTATGTTGGAAGGCATTGATTTTTTGCAGGACTAGCAAGACGAGTACCAAAACAAAGATCGCTAAAGCAAAAAATAGGGCATCGTTCGCCATACCTTGCGTCAACAATAACTCGCGCAAAATCGCAGTAATGCTGATCAGAATCAAGTAACGGACGGGAATGTGATGTCCATCCTTCATATACCGCAGCAACATCAAAATGATTTCTAATAAAATGAATAACGTGGCAATTTCTTCAATCAAAAAGGACAGGTGAGGCGCTTCACTTAAGGGAAAGAGCGTCGTGCTGATCATAAAAATCGCTTTTCCCATAAAAATCAAGACGACAACGACTAAGATCGCCAACATGCTATCAATGCAAATACTGATCACTCGCTCGAACATTCGGGTCAATTTTTCCATTCGCCACTCCATTTCTGCTTTTTCTTTTATTATACAAAAGAAGGCGTAGAACAAAGGGAAAAGAACAGAGAAAGAACAATCGCGGCCATATCTTTTTGACCGCAAGCTTAACGGTCCTTCTATGGGCATGTCTTTTGTGATAGCTTTCAATAGCAGAAAGTAGCGAGAAAAATATATTATCTTTTTTCGGAAAAATTAGAAAACAATGAGAATAAATAGTTAAAATATACACAAATTATTACGGGACACTTAGTTTCTTTTTTTGTTACAATGGTTAAATAAAATAGAACGCTGTTGAAATGTTGCTTAAACAATGTTTTTATCGCTATCGAATAGAAAAATAGTCCGATCGCAAGATGTTTATCGTTGTTAATAAAGTAACAAGTTGGGCGGAGTTCGCAAGAAAAATGCTGCTTTTCTTATCGTATATGACGGGGATCAGTGAGGAGAAAAGAGCAAGAAAAACGGAGGGAAACAAATGAAAAAAAGTGGATGGTCAAAATGGGTGATTGGGGCAGCCTCATTATTGTTGCTTAGTGCATGTGGCGCCGATGGCGGAACAAAAGCCAGCAGCAGTGCGGCAAGCTCTTCTTCAGAAAGTGAAGTCACTTCAGGTGCTTCCCAACAAGAGTATACCGATCCAGCAGAGTTAAAAGATCAATATGATATCGTCATCGTTGGTGCTGGCGGTGCAGGGATGGCAGCAGCCTTGTCGGCTAAAGATGCTGGAATGAATCCAGTCATTTTAGAAAAAATGCCGATCGCAGGCGGAAATACCTTGAAATCTTCTGGCGGAATGAACGCATCAGAAACCAAATTCCAAGAAGCCCAAGGCATTGAAGATTCCAATGAACTATTTTTTGAAGATACCCTAAAAGGCGGTAAAGGAACCAACGATCAAGAATTGCTGCATTATTTAGTGGATAACTCTGCTTCAGCGATTGATTGGTTGGATTCAATGGGGATCACTTTAGACAATATCAGCTATAGCGGCGGTGCCAGTGTGAAACGGATCCATCGTCCTCACGACGGTTCAGCAGTCGGTAGGTATTTGGTGGATGGCCTATTGAGAAACATTCATGAGCAAGAAATTCCTTTGTTTGTAAATGCTGATGTGACAAAAATCAATGAAACAGACGGCAAAGTCACTGGCGTCAACGTGAAAATCAATGGCGAAGAAAAAGAAATCGCTGGTGATGCGGTCGTTGTTACTACTGGTGGTTTTGGCTCAAACAAAGAACTGATCGAAAAATACCGTCCAGATCTGAAAGGCTATGTCAGCACGACTTCTGAAGGTAGTACAGGCGATGGTATCAAGATGATCGAAGAATTAGGCGGCGCAACGGTTGATATGGATCAAATCCAAGTCCATCCAACAGTAGTTCAAGATACAGGCATGTTGATCAGTGAAACCGTTCGTGGAGAAGGCGCCATCTTGGTGAACCAACAAGGGGAACGTTTCTACAATGAATTAGAAACCCGCGACAATGTTTCAGCTGCTATCACGGATCTGCCAGAAAGCTATGCCTACTTGATTTTTGACAATGCGTTAGCAGGTAGAGCCAAACAAGTCGATTACTACAAAGAACAAGGTGTAGTGGTAGAAGCCGACACCATCGAAGCCTTAGCTGAAAAAATCGATGTCGATCCAGCAACCTTGAAGAAAACCTTAGATACATGGAACCAAGCAGTGGCAGACAAAGCCGACAAAGATTTCGGTCGTGAAACGGCGATGGACTATGATCTGACGGAAGGGCCATTCTATGCGATTCAAATCGCACCTGGGATCCACCATACAATGGGCGGCGTCAAAATCAATACGAAGACCCAAGTATTGAAAGAAGATGGCACACCAATCACTGGCTTGTATGCAGCAGGTGAAGTGACCGGCGGTATCCACGGACAAAATCGAATCGGCGGCAATGCTGTAGCCGACATTATGGTCTTTGGTCGCCAAGCAGGCGCACAATCCTCTGACTATTTGAAAGAAAACGGGAAATAAGCGGCTGCTTTTTCCTAAAAAAGACCGTATATAAAGAAAGAAACTTGGAACGAATCCTCTTAAGCGATTAGGAGGAGATTCGTTTCAAGTTTTTTTGTATTTCTCACTGAAAGGACGGGAAACTAGTCATTATAATATTATAATGATTTGATAATTTATAATTCACATATAAACAGAATGTTTATGTCAGTAGGGTTTGCTTTTCAATGAATCGGAATCAAGGAATAAACGGATAGGATTGGTTTATTCGATGATAAAAAATTTTAGGAGGCAGAGTATGAAAAACGCATTGGTAAAATGGTCGGTCGGGGTGGCAATCTTACTTGGAGGGACCTTGTTCTTCACGGGGAAACAAGTATTTGCTCATGGTTATGTGGAATCACCGGTCAGTCGGGGCTATCAAGGGTCTTTGGATCGCAATACGTTAGGGTGGAGCGCTGCGTTTGAAAAATATGGCAATGTCATTTCAAACCCACAATCATTGGAAACCAAAAAAGGCTTTCCAGAAGCAGGACCAGTAGATGGTCGTATCGCTTCAGCAGATGGTGGACTCGGACAAATCGGGGACTTTGTTCTTGATGAACAAGGAACCAATCGTTGGACCAAACAAGACATCAATCAAGGACCATTGCGGGTCAATTGGCATTATACAGCGCCGCACAAGACCACAAAATGGCATTACTATATCACGAAACCAGGATGGGATCAAAACGCGCCACTTTCAAGAGATAGCTTGGAATTGATCGCTACTGTAAATCACGATGGTTCGGCTGCCAGCAATAGTCCAAGCCATACCAGTACCATTCCAGAAAATCGTCTCGGTTACCATGTCATTTTAGCGGTCTGGGATGTTGCCGATACGCCAAATGCCTTTTATAACGTAATCGATGTTAACGTTTCTGGTTCAACGGTCATTCCTGAAAAACCAGTAGTACCAGCAAATGTCCGCTCAGAAAGAGTGACTAGCAGCACGGTGGCTTTAGCATGGAACGGTCAAACCGATGCGAAAGAATACAACGTGTATCGTGATGGTGCCTTAGTGGCAACGACTACTGAGCCAACCTTTACCGACACGCAATTAAAAGCCAACACAACCTATAACTATCAAGTAGAGGCAGTCGGCTTTACGGCGTTAGTTTCAGAAAAAAGTGCTGCAGTGAAAGTGACTACCGCAGCAGACAATCAAGTCGAAACCCCTTCGACACCAGGCAACCTACACCAAATGAGCGTGACAGACAGCAGCGTGTCCTTAATGTGGCAAGCATCGACTCATACAAATGGGATCGCTGGATATGACGTTTACCGCAATGGCGTCAAAATCGCTACAGCCACAGGAACAACCTATGAAGACACGAATCTAGCAGCGGACACGACCTACAATTACCAAATCAAAGCAATCAGGAAAACGGGCGAACAATCTGCTTTTAGTAACCAGCTGAGCGTGAAAACCAATGCCAAAGAAGAAACGGAAACACCTGGAGGCGGGGAGTCAGAATACCGTGTGTGGAAACTAGGTACTTTCTCTGCACCAGAAGTGTATACAAGCGGTGAAATCGTGAGCCATAAAGGCAGCAACTATGTCGTGATCAACACCCACTCAAATTACGGGGACACCACTTGGTCTCCTGATCAAGCACCAACCTTGTTTCAGAAGCTGTAACCCCTGAATGAATCAGTAACGCAAGAGCAGTGCGGTGGCACTGCTCTTTTTGACTCTTTTATGAGGAAATGATTGAACCTTTGTTTGATTCGTGCAACCAATTGGACGAATTCGTTTGAGGAATGCAAAAACAGGTGCTGCTATGCATCATGCGTAGCAGCACCTGTTTTTTGCTTTAGATCAAGAATAGAAGAAACGGATCAAGATCCCACCTAAAATCAGCACGATTGCACCGCATAAACGGTTGGCCATTTGGGCAAAAGCAATCATTTCCATTCTATCAGAGGCAGACAATACAGCGATATTGCCTGTTCCCCCCATGGAGTTGTTGATCATACCGGCGCCAATTGCGGTTTCAACGGGATACATCCCCAATACCATCCCGAAGAACCAGCTGGCAGCCCCCATAGATACGACACTGGTTAGGCAAAGCACGACAAATTGCCAAGTAAAGGCAGAAGCCAATGTTGACAGATCGATCAATGCCAAACCAATCCCCGCCAAGACCGCGTGGGTCAAATTCGTCATCACAACATTGTTGAACATCACCACAGAATCTTCGAGTTTCTTAGGGACAATGTTCAAGGCTTTTAGAATAAAGACAATCACGATCATAAAGGCATACTCGTGAATTTTAGGGAAAAAGTCGCTTAAAATCGCACCAACGACCAACAGTGAGAAGGAAAAGAGCATCCCGACCCCGATTTGTTGGGCATCAAGTGTTATTTTTGGTTTTTCTAATTCTTCTTTCGTGGCATTGATCAGTGTACCATGGCCATTGTATTTGGTTTTAGCAAAGGCCTTTGCGATAAATAAAGCACCAATAATGGCAAGAATATTCCCGAAAGTAACAGCTGGCGCTAATTGAGAAAAGATGGCGGCTTGATTGCCGTTTGCCAAGCCATCGGCATAAATTTGTGAAAGTGGGGTGATTCCCGCTCCCATCCCGCCAGACATCATTGGTAGAGACACATACATCACCGAATCAGCGAATCCATTGCCTAGCAGCATACCGACAAGGCCGACGGAGAAAAAGCCTACTACCATAGTGATCAAAGCAACGGGAATGAATTTCGTAGAAGCTTTCACCAACAAATTACGGTTCATACCTAAAATCGAGCCGCAAATCAAAGCGGCAATATAGAAATCAAGAAAGCCAAAACCGCCCCCCATGAAGTCACTGACCGCGTCAATGACTTTCGTGGGTACGAGATGGAAGGAGGCTAAAAGGGTGGCACCAAGCAGGGTAAAAACTGACCCACCGCCAAGATAAGAATTCATGATCGGGAGTTTTTCCCCAATGAAATACAGCAGGTGTCCTAAGGCAACCAGTAAAATGGTGATCCCAACCATATTTAATGGCAATTTGTCTAAGGCAATCGCACTGAATATGACAACCATGAAAAAGAGATACAAGGGAAGACTAATTCCCGAAATCGTCATCGTTTTTAATTTATTCATTTTTCAGACCTTCCTAGTATGTTGGATACCATTTAAGATTTTGGACAGCTTTTGCCATATCGGTTTCTTGCGCTTGGGCTAACCCTTGTTCTTTGGCTTTGTTGGCAACTGCTTCAGCCACTTTGATAGAAACGTCCGCAACGTATTCAAATGGTGGAAGAACAGGTGCACCGGGTTGGCTCAAATCAACCAAACCACTTAATGAGTGAGCAGCGGCACCAATCATTTCATCGGTCAAGAGAGAGGCTTCTGAAGCCAACATACCTAACCCTAGACCAGGATAGATCAAGGCGTTGTTTGCTTGGCCGATTTGGTAGTCGACCCCTTTGTATTGGATCGTTCCTGAAGGGACACCGGTTGCCACAAAGGCTTTTCCATCAGACCATTCGATCACTTGTTCAGCTGTTGCTTCTAATTTTTTGGTTGGATTCGAGATAGGGAAAATCACTGGACGAGCAGTGTTTTCACACATCGCTTCCACAACTTCTTTGGTAAAGGCACCGGCATTGGTGGAGGTACCGACCAAAATCGTTGGTTTTGCGACTTTAATGACATTGATCAATTGCGTCATATCGCCAGCATTGGCAAAGTCAGCCCGTTTTTTGGCAAATGGTTTTTGTGCAGGAGTCAAATCGGACATATCATCAAACAAAAGCCCTTGTTTGTCAACCATAAAGAAATGATTGTAGGCTTCTTCTTCTGAAAGACCTTCGCTGACCATTTCCGCATGGACTCGACTGGCAATCCCAGCACCAGCGGAACCACCGCCATAACATAAGTAGATTTGATCCGTTAATTTTTCACCTGTAATATCCAGTGCACCGAAGATACCACCCAGCACAACGATTCCCGTTCCTTGGATGTCATCGTTAAAAGTTGGAATCGATTGTTTGTATTTGTCCAAAATCGTTGCAGCATTTGAACGGCCAAAGTCTTCCCAATGCAAGTAAAGTTTAGGGAACAATGATTCTGCCGTTTGAACAAATTGGTCGATGAATTGGTAGTAGGCGTCACCGTAAACACGTTCTTGCCGATTGCCTAGATACAAATGATCCTCTAACAATTCTTTACGGTTCGTGCCAGCATCGATCACGATTGGTAAAACAGAAGCAGGGTCGATCCCAGCAGCTGCGGTATAAATCATCAATTTACCGACAGAAATATCGACACCTTGGACACCCCAGTCACCAATCCCAAGAATCCCTTCAGCGTCAGTGGCTACGATCAAGCGAATGTCCCGATCGCCAGCGGCATTTTTCAACGTTTCTTCGATGTTTTCTGGATGATTGATATCTAAGTATGCTGCATATTGAGGATCAACGAATAGGCGGCTGTAATTTTCAATGGTATCAGCAATCGTTGGATCGTAGACGATCGGATTGAATTCAACGATATGTTGGTTGAACAAATAGTAGAACAATGTCCGATTGGTATTAAAGATTTCCATTAAAAAGTGACGTTTTTCTATGTCTGATTCTTTGGTGACATATTGCAAATAGGCTTGTTCTGCTTGTTCTTCGATCGTTTGCACGTGAGGGGGCAATAAACCGATCAACCCTAGTTCTTTTCGTTCTTCTTGTGTAAACGCGGTTCCTTTGTTTAAAAATGGGTTATTTAAAATGTCATGTGCTTTCATTATGTTCCTCCAATGGATATATTTTGAGTACTCGTTCATTTCCATTAGCTACTTTAATCCTTGCATGGAATTATAGTCAACTATCGGTGGTATAATAAAAATTATTTATAACAAAACCGATGCGAGCTTGAATCGGCTAAGGGAGAAATCAGACGATGAATATACGAGATTTAGAATACTTTAAAGCTTTGGCAGAGATGCTTTCTTTTACGCAAGTGGCGCATAAATTTGCTGTCAGTCAACCAACCGTCAGCTACGCTGTCAAACGCTTGGAAGAGCATTATGGCTGTGATTTGATCGCTCGAGAAGCCTCTCATCGCTCCATTTCATTGACCACGGAAGGAGAAATTTTGAAGGCTCATGCACAGTATATCTTAGATGAATTTTTGACCTTGGACCGAGCCATCGACCATGCCAAAAACAACCGGACCCACATCGGTTTGCCGCCGATCATTCGTTCCAAAGTCTTTTCAAAACTCTTAGACGAAAAAGAGATCATCCGCTTTATTTCGAATTTCCACTTAGTATCTGGGGGATCCAATGAATTGCTTTCGAAACTATTATCAGGAAAAATCGATTTTAGCTTGCTGGGCAGTGTCAATCCCCTCGTCCACCCGAATCTGCAGGTGAAGTTGCTGCACCAACAAGAGTTTTTTATCTTTGTGTCAAAAGAAAACCCATTGGCAGAAAAAAAGGAAATCTCATTCGAAGAAGCTGCCGAATATCCCTTTATCCTATTGGAAAAAGGCTATACCCATATGCGCGCCTTTCAGAATTTAAGTGAGAAATCAAAGAAGAAGCCAGAAGTTCCCTTTTATTTTTCAGACGTTCAGACAATTGGTCAGTTGGTCAGTTCCAATATCGGCATTACCTTGATGACGGAATTTCCCGTGTTTCAAGAAAAGGAAGGCTTAGTGAAAATACCATTGGTCCCTGAAGATAAGGAAATCTTTTATATTCAATATGCCTATTTAAAGAGTGCGATGTTGAATCAAGAAGTCCAGAAGTTGATTAGGATCTTGGATGAGCTGCCTTGGGAGGATGAAGGGTGAGGAATGGGGATCTCTTGAGGTAAGGTCAGAGAAAAATGGTGTCGGTATGTGTTCTTGAGCTGCTGAAATAAAAGGGATCTTTCAACGTGGAAAAAACAAATGGATGGTTCCTTTAAACGATGAAACGAGAAAAAAATCTCTTTACTTAGACCGTTCTTACCGCATGAAAAAAATGCTAAAAACCTTGATAAATCTCGGTTTTTAGCGTGGGTTTTTGGTATAATAAGGATACAGTAAAGTTTGTGACGGTGGCTATCTTTTGAAAGTGAGGTGGTGCATTATGAATGTACTATCGAAATCTGAAGAAAGGAGTAGCTTTTTGCAAGATGTGGATATAATCGGCATTTTGTTAGCAATAGCGCCTGTTTTGTTAGCCTTCATTGGTTTAATCGAAGCATGTGTGAAACTAGCAGATACGATTATAAACACTCGTTCTTCTAAGCATAGAAGCAAGAAGAAACGAAAAAAGAATGCAAAAAAATAACCGTCCTCTTTAGCCAGGCGACGATTATTTTTTAAAAAGTAATTAAATCTGGCCACCGTCTTAAACGGTGCTGTAGGGGAGTTGTTTGCGCAACTCCTCTTTACACAATAATTATAGCAAGATTTCGGTGAGATATCAATCATTGACGCTACAGACGTGCTATTGCACGTCTATTTTTTTGTCCTCCTAAGTGGTGGGTAGCAACGATTGGTCGCTTTGGTGTATCACTTGTTTACCAATCAAGATTTCTATGGGTTCGAAGATGGTAAGAGGTACAATATTTCTCCATTTGAAGTATTTTCTGGTGTTGATGAAGTTGGTTACCAGTTGATCAAGAAAGTGATCCATCGTAGACTACAGGTTTATTCATTCGTCTTAATTATTGTGTTCAGAAACACGTAACAAAATCTATGTTCAGTTATTCTGTCGGTATTAAGTTGTGGTAAAATTTACGATGAAATCGATCAGCCTATAAATCAAGAGGATTACCAGAATACTGACCTTTTATTTTCAAGGGATTACTAAAATAGTTAACCTTATCGTGCAAAAGCAAAAAAAGATAGATCGAAGATGTTGGTGTAAAAGTTGAATCTTTAGAAGAGTGGATCCCCCCATGAAAAGAAGAGGGGCAAAAAAATAGAAAGGTGAATACGGTAGAATAGCATGTTTTCAGGGATGTAACATGATAATTGCGTGCCTATTTTGTCGCACACAATGTATAATCCTACTTGACTGATATAGTAATCAGAAAAAATAGGAGATGATTATTGTGAGAAAAATTGTTTTAGGGATTGCAGCTGTTCTATCTTTGTTTATTGGGGGGATAGGAGCTTCAGCTGAAGAATCAGAGATTTGGGCTTCTGAAGGAATTGAAATTATTAGTGATGTTGAAACGGATGCCAATTTAAGCGATCAACCAATTGAAAATGTTGGTATAACTATCCCTGGGTTGACTAGAGGAGCTAATGTGCCAAGTAGCAATTGGAATATAGCCTCCAAAGGTAAATATTCCCTTAGTGGAAGTAGTGATCGAGGGGGATATGTGTATTCTTCTTATACATTCAAAGGAAAGACTTCTTATACTGTATCGATTAGTAATACAGGAAAAAATGTTATAGATATAAAGTGTAAAAATAGTAGTACAACGTATATTTCTTTTTCTGTTAAAGCAGGGAAAAGCCGAACAGTAACTTGGAATGGAATTAAATCTAGTACAACTTGGTATGCTCAATTTTACAATGGTAACTTGATAAACAATTCTTACTCGTTTACAGGTACAATAAAATAATTAGAGCAATTTATGTTTTACAAAATCAATTGTTAAATGGCAATTGCTAAACAAATGAACCCTTGGAGGATAAACTTTATTTATGGAAATCGGAAAAATGTTACGCCAAAAGAGAACTGATTTAAATTTAACACAAGAAGACATTGCGAAGCAGTTTAATGTTACACGTCAAACTGTTTCTCGTTGGGAAAATGAATTATCTTATCCCAATATAGATACTCTTGTAGAACTTAGCATTTTTTTTGAATTTTCCTTAGATGAAATTTTACGAGGTGATTCAGTAATGGTAAAGGATTTTGCACAAAAGGTTAATATGTCAAAAAAATACAAAGGATGGAAAATAGCGACACTTTGTTTAATCGTATTAATTTCTATATTTGTATTAAACTATTTTTCTCCCTCAATGGATATTGGTAACGGCGATGTAGATTCTGTTACTGTTACTAAATCAAAGGATCACACAAATGTTGAGGTTCAATTGAGTCTCAATGTATTTGAACAACCTGAAGTCTGGGAATATTATCCGGATCTAGAGGATGGAAAGGGGATTATTGAAGTTTCGAAAAGGATTCAGCTACAAGCTATTTTTAATCCAAAGAAGAGAGTGAATTTAGAAATTCCTAATGATTTTCTATCTGATAAGCAAACCATCAAAATTAAAAACACGAATTATATCATCGATTTAGAAACAGGAACTGTAACTAACTAATTCTCTCGTTGAGTATTACTTAACGAACATATAGTGCACGTGAGAGTATCCAGGTAATGTCAACCTAAGAAAATCTTCCCCTTATTTAATAGAGTGTATTGTAAACCCGAAGTTTGTTTTGGATAGGCTACAATTAACTAGACAGAAAAATTAAGGTGTGTAGACTAGAAGAAAACATACCAGGAGGAATTTTTATGTCTAAGAGAACACGAAGAACTTTTTCACAAGAATTCAAGCAACAAATCGTCAATCTTTACTTAGCTGGAAAGCCACGTGTAGAAATCATTCGAGAATATGAACTAACGGCTTCAGCATTTGACAAATGGGTAAAGCAATCTAAAACGAGTGGTTCATTCAAAGGAAAAGATAATCTTACGCCTGAACAAAAAGAATTGTTAGAACTACGTAAAAGAAACCAGCAATTAGAAATGGAAAATGGTATTTTAAAGCAAGCAGCGCTGATATTCGGACGAAGAGACAAGTAATCGATGCGAATAAGCATCTTTACCCTATATCAGCGATGTGCAGAATATTAGGTCTATCACGTCAGTCCTATTATTATCAATCAAAACCAAAGAAAGACGAATCAGAACTTGAAGAAGTAGTCGCTGAAGAATTTATCCGCAGCCGAAAGGCCTACGGCTCAAGAAAAATAAAAAAAGCCTTATCAAAACGAGGCATTCGGATCAGCCGACGATAAATTAGTAGAATCATGAAAAATAGAGGATTAAAATCGAGCTATACTGTTGCTTATTTTAAAGTACATCATTCTACTTGCAATGAAGCCAAAACGACAAACGTATTGAATCGTAAATTCTTAAGAGACAACCCATTAGAAGCGATCGTAACAGACTTGACTTATGTACGAGTCGGGAAAAAATGGAATTATATCTGTTTCATTTTGGATCTGTTCAATCGAGAAATTCTCGGCTATTCTTGTGGAGAACATAAAGATGCCGTTCTAGTAAAAAAAGCATTTAGCCGTATCAAACAACCTCTGACAGAGGTTGAGATTTTTCATACTGATCGTGGAAAAGAGTTTGATAACCAAGCTATTGATGAATTATTAACAACTTTTGACATCAATCGATCATTGAGTCATAAAGGCTGTCCTTTTGATAATGCCGTAGCTGAATCAACTTATAAGTCGTTGAAAGTAGAATTTGTCTATCAATACACATTTGAAACCTTACAACAATTGGATTTGGAGTTATTTGACTATGTCAATTGGTGGAACCACCTTCGGTTGCACGGTACACTTGGCTACGAGACACCGGTTGGTTACCGTAACCAGAGATTGGCGCAGCGAATCCTTGATAATGAGCTCGGATGTGCTAACGCTAGCGAGGCAGTCTAACTTTAACTGTTAGCTCCTGCCGAAGATCGTCACATCCGAGGAGGCTCATTGTCAAGGACAATCGGAATAGCATACGGAAGGAAGTTCTGCACCTTATAAAATTTGTCAAAAAAACTGTTGCCATTCCATCAACTCTACCAGCACATCAGCGGTTTCCTGTGGGTGGCTGATTGGAAAATGATGACCCAATGGCAGATCGACTATTTTAGTCGTTTCTCTTGGCGGTAAATAGCTTTTATCCTCAGTTCCCCATATGATCGGAATTGAAGGGTCATTTCTTTTAACAACCGATTTAGTTGAAGTGTTGTGTTGACTATCCGTGAAGAACGAACACTCTTCTTCACTCTTTTTAAATATTCACTAGAAGAGGCTGCTTCGTCTATCAGCAGTTTTTTTTTGTGAAATAGGCGAGTAATTGTCGTTCAGATGCATGTCTTAAAGCTAATTTACTGAGCCATGTTGCAGGGACCGAATCGGTTTTGTGAATAGGTGGTTGTAAAAGAATCAGTTGATCGTTCTCTGAAAAGAAGCGCTGTTCAGCGGCTGTTTCGATCACTTTGTTTTTATTTGAACGTTTATAATTTGCCATAATAGAACTACATAGTACTAATTGAGTCTTGTCAATTTTTTGTTGACCGATTGATTCATTTTCTTTTTATTGTTGTAAAATTAATGTTAAAAAATAATTTAAGGTTCTTTTTTTAATGGTCGGCATATATAATAAGAACATACAGTAAGAAAATGTATGCTAAAAAGAGGACTCTTATGAAAAAATTTGCAATTGGCTGTTTTGGGATCAGCCTTTTTATGACGATCGTTGGCCTTTTTTTACAGACGATTTTGATCCCTATTCAAGATTTTGACACAATCAGCAAAGAAGAACTTAAGAATATCCAACTTGATCTTGCTATTAATTATCCATTAGGAACTGGTATGCTCTATGTCGGGCTTCCTTTGTTAGTATGCTCGAGTGGTTATTTGGTTTTTTGTTATTTTAGAGATAGGAAGAACTGAAGCTTATCTTGAAAAAATGCTTAAGAGGAACGCAATATAATATGATGTACGTTTGTATTTAAATGAAAAGGTAACTATTGTTTGTTTGGATCTGTAATGTTTGAGGAAATACTAACTAATTAAGGAAGTGCTTTATGAAAATAAATGATGTTTTGCATAGACGCCAGTATACGATTAATTTATCTTCTAATACTCCACTGCTTGCTTTAGCTTCTTTAAGTAATATGGGGGTCTGGAGTAATCCAAAATAGAAACATTATATATTGACTTTGACACACAATGACGATCCCATTAACGATTCTTCTATGTTTGAGAAAATTTTTAAGGAGCGTACTGGATTACAGTCAAAAGATTTTATATATGAAGCAAAACATGGACCGATGACCCTACAACGTGCTGTTGATTCGACTTGGTTTTGAAAATATAGAGTTTTTTGAATAGATGCAATAGCACAATGCATGAAATCATGGTATTGAGATTATTTTGAAGGAATTGAAAATAATGAATTTTTTTAAGGAAGCAGGTCTGAATAGCTATGAACAATCACGAAAAGAATCGAAAACAACATTCAATTAGCAATCTATCTAGTAATTCCTTTAACGTAATGAATACAAAATCTGATCCTTCACTAACTGGATCACCAATACCTTTTCAAAATGGCGACTTTTCATCAGTTGATCGAAACGTTCATTCTTCAAAAACAGTCGCTGAACTGCTTTGTTTCTATTTAGCAGGTAGTATTATTGCGGCAATTGGATGTTATTTGTATATTAAGCTGCCCTTATTTGCTAATTTACTGGAGAATACGATTTTATCTTTTGCTATTACTTTTGGGATTATCATCCTAAGCTTTGTTTTGTCTCATTTTATAACGAAAGTACTTACTGCTCATAACAGAAATAAATGACCAATATGAAATGAATTGTGAGGATAAATAGATGTATTCAAATTACCAGAAGCTGCCGCACTATTTAAAAAAGTGGTATGCATTATTTTATATTTTACCATTGATGCTTCTCTTATTTGTTAATGCCCTGACAGCTTGGTTAACTTTTCCCATAAACATAGGAATTCTATTGATTCTTTATGGAGTAAGTTGTTTGATTGCTACCAAGGCGTCTCAAGGTAAAAAAGAATGGTTTGTTCTAGATGGCATCACTTTTGGGATTGCCTTGATCACTCTTTCTATCATTTAATTGAAATAAAGGGGTAGCCTTTGATGCAGAGATAATAGTGGAGAACCGATTATTGCGCATGTCGTCTCTTCTTTCGTTGTGATGGCAGCAGCCATCTTGATCTAAAAATTACTGTGCAGTGGCTGTTTATAAGCGTAAAGGAATTGAGGATAGCTTGGCTGTACGCTTAGAAGCTCTAAAATTAGGTTGATTGAAGCCGATTTGAGAGTTCAGATAAGCGTTACGGGCTTGCTATTTTTTGCAGTCGTTATATACTGATGTCTATACTTCATGGTTTCGTATGTCGTCATCATTTCGGTAGTATTGCTGATATGAAAGACCGCAGCAAAAGTGAGCGAATAGGAGGAAGTAGTGATGCAGCAAACAGAAGAAACTGAATTATTTATAGAATGCCCAGTGGCTAGCGTCCAGAAGGTCGTACGCGGCAAGTGGTCCATGGTCATCTTGTCCTTTTTACGGCACAAAACGCTTCGTTTCGGTGCGCTTAGTCGTAAAATGCCCATGGTGACCCAAGCAAATTTGACAAAGGAATTGCGCATGCTTGAAAGCTATGGCCTCATTCATCGTGAAGTCTATCCGCAAGTGCCGCCAAAAGTTGAATACTCACTGACCGAAATGGGGCATAAATTCATGCCAGTTTTGGATGCCTTAGAAACATTTGCTTCTACCTATGAGTCAGAAAACGAAAAAGTAGTCAATCCTTGAAGCGTTCAAGGATTTTTTTTGTACCTGAAATCCGTATGATTACACAAATCTATTGAAAACGATAGTTCCTATCAAAAAATATGGTACTTTTTATTATTGAGGTAACAGGTCATAATGAAATCATCTTAAGAAAGAAGGTTTTTTTATGAAAAAAATGATACTGAATCAATATGGCTCTGTAGATGTTATGCAAATGGTTGAAACTGCTATCCCTGAGCCAGCTGCTAAACAAATTGTGATCAAAACCGCAGCGATCGGCGTGAATGATCCTGATATTGTTATTCGTGCGAATGGACCATTTCCAACGATGCCAAAAGAATTGAAACCTGTGCTTCCACACTCTTTGGGACAAGACTTTTCTGGTATCGTAACAGCTGTCGGAGATGATGTGACCCGCTTTTCAGTAGGTGATCATGTGGTTGGGATGGCGTTTATGAGTACATATTCTGAATACATTTTGTTAGACGAGTCAGCAGTTGTTGCTGCTGTACCGAAGGAGCTGGACTTGGTGCCGTTAGGTGGATTTTTCCTTGGTGTGGCCACAGCCTACGGTGCAACCATTCGTGATGGTCAAGCAAAAGATGGACAAAAAGTACTGATTCATGGCGGTGCTGGCGGTGTCGGGTCTAAAGCTGTTCAGCTGGCAAAACATGCCGGAGCGTATGTCATAGCAACAGGCAGCGCTGAACAAGCTGACTATATGAAGGAGTTAGGGGCAGATGAAACGATCGATTATCAAACAGAAGATTTCACAAAATTGGTTTCTAATGCCGATTTAGTGGTTAATTTAACTGGTCCTAAAATATTGGAGAACAGTTATCAAGTAATCAAAAAAGGTGGACGCGTCATTTCTGTTAATGCGCCAATCGATCCTGTTGAAACGGAGCGTAGAGGAATTACTGGTATGTATTCTATGGGATTCATGACTGTTGAAGAGCTGAAAAAAGTCATTGATCTTTATGCGCAAGGAAAACTTGATGTCCTTGTAGACAAGACATATCCCTTTGAATTAGAAGCAATCAAGCAAGCTCACCTTGATTTCCAAGCAGGCGGAAATACTGGCAAAAAGATCATTGTCTTTGATAAATAGGGAGTAGTAAATAGAAATCGTACAATAGAGATTTTAAGAGCGAGCGTAACAGAACGCTATCCGTTGTTTAGCTACAAGCACAGTGCTCCAGAGAAATGAGTTTAATCGATGGATTCTTCAGTTACTTGATCAAGGCAGAATTTCCAAAAAATTTGTAAGAATTACCATGAAAAGAGACAAGATACAACTCAGTTAGAACCAATACAAGTCCGCTTCCTTTCGAAACGGAAGCGGACTTGTATTGGTTTCCTTCAATAAAAAACCTATTAGTTTTCAGTATCTAACATCCGGTTCATAAACCATTCCACTTGTTGCGGTGCATCGTGGTCAAAGAATGCGGACTCTTTTTTATCTAAAGCGGCTATTTTTTCAATGTCTTCCTGGGAAAGCTCAAAGTCAAAAATAGCAATGTTTTCAGCCATCCGTTCTGGACGAACTGTTTTTGCTAAAGCGACGATCCCTCTTTGCATCAACCAGCGAAGCACAACTTGGCCAACCGTTTTGCCATATTGCTTGCCAATTTCTGCTAATGTCGGATTGGTAAATAGGTCATGACGTCCTTCTGCAAAAGGTGCCCAAGCTTCAACTTGGACGTCATATTTTTCATGCCATTCCTGATCTTCCACTCGTTGATTCCAAGGGTTCACTTCGATTTGATTGATTTGAGGTTTCGCCTCATTCAAGCCGACAAACTCGATCATCTTAGCTGATTTGAAATTTGAAACGCCAATTGCACGTAATTTCCCTGTTTTTTGAGCAGCAACCATTGAGCGCCAAGCACCATAAACATCTCCATATGGTTGGTGAATAAGGTAGAGATCAAGGTAAGTTAATCCCATTGTTTCAAGCGAATGTTCAATCGTTTCCTTAGCTTTATCTTCGGAAGCTTGTAGAATAAATAATTTAGAGGTAACAAAAAGTTCTTCTCGAGTGACTAGACCATCACTGATGGCACGCTTGATTCCCTCGCCGGTTTCTTTTTCATTTCCATAAATAGAAGCAGTGTCGATCAAGCGATACCCAGCTTTGATTGCTTGGTAAACAGCTTCGGCTGTTTCTTCCAAAGGAATTTGATAAACGCCAAATCCTAGTTGCGGCATGGTGACACCATTATTGAGTGTGATTGTTTGCATAGTGTTTCCTCCTCTAATTTACATTACATGTTCTATCCTAAACCTTGGAGTTAGGTCTATAGCAAGTAAAAGATGTTACTTTTTTCGTTCCCATAATTTTTCCACTTTATCAGGGGTCATATTTCCTGCTTTGAATTTTGCGATATGCTCATCATACGTTTCTATCTTATAAATAAGCAGGTCTCGTACTTCCTGCATTTCTGCTAACTTTTTCTCTAATTCTTCGAGTTGATCGGATAAAATCTGTTTTTGAGCTTTTTCGACATTTTGACTTTCACGTACTTGTGCCAATTGGGCAAATTCAATTAGTGATTCGATGGACAATCCTGCATTTCGTAAATGTTTTGCTAAATAGATCCAGTTTAGATCATTCGTTGTGTACACCCGATAGCCACTCTCATTGCGTTGAACAGGTGGAATCACACCGACTCGTTCATAATAGCGCAATGTGTCTACGCTCAAATCAAACATTTCCGCTGCTTTTTTTATATTCATCGTTGGTTCTCCTTATCTTTTTCTATAAGTAATCATAAACCCTAAAGTGGACTCTAGGGCAAGTGGTTTAAAATTATTTATTTAAAAGAATATATTTTGTTCGTCAGGACGACTATATAGGAAGAAAAAGCTTCCAACACTTTTATTTCAACAGAATGATTTGAGAAATCATCAGTATTGAAAGCTCCTTTCTTAGTGTTTTTCAAAGCAAGTCATACTCTCTTAGAAATTATTGTTTCGTTATCTATATGAGAGAGGCATTTTTTTCTATAGATTTTAAATAAATCCATCTCATGTTATGATGATGATGAAAATTCTTAACTTGGATTAAGGAAACAATCGGTTCTTGTTATGAAAAACGAAAAAAAGCTGATGAGAGTGTGACTATCCATGAATATAAAAGAAGTAAATAATATGAATCAAAAGTTAGAGCAACAATTAATTGAAGTTTGGGAGAGTTCTGTTAAGGCGACGCACACCTTTTTGTCAGAGGCCGAAATCCAAGCCATTAAGCAATACATTCCAGAGGCATTGCATCATGTGCCACATTTGATTGTCGTAGAAAGTGAGCAAGGAGAGCCAGCTGGCTTCATGGGGATCTCGGATCGAAATCTTGAAATGCTGTTTATAGCAAATGAACAAAGAGGCAAGGGCCTAGGAAAGAAACTCTTGGCATATGGAATGGAAAACTATGCTGTAAATGAACTGGGAGTAAATGAACAGAATCCTCTAGCGAAAGGATTTTATGAACATATGGGATTTGAGGTATACAAAAGAAGCGAGTTGGACGAACAAGGAAACCTTTATCCAATTCTTTATATGAAGAAAGTTGATAAAAAGTAGCTGTTTTTTTCATTCTTTATTTTTGAGGATTGCTTGGCTGTATGCCTAGAAGCTCTAAAATTAGGTTGATTGAAGACGATTTTAGAAACAAGATAAGTGTCACAAGCTTTTTATTTTCAGCAGTCGTTATATACGACTGTCTATCATTCATCATTTTATAGGTCGTCATCATTTAGATTACGCTGGCAATGTGAAAGGCTGCTACTTAATCAAGTCAGCTTCATTTGCAATGCCTCCAAAAAACTTTCCAATTTGAATAAAAAGCTCACCCCAAGCAACCCCCGAAAAATAGTTTCGGGGGTTGCTTGGGATTTGGGGGGCTTAGCTTGCTAAGCAATGATCGATCACTAAAAAATGATCAAAACAGAATAGGCAATTTTTTGTTTTTAATCAAAAAATGTTGATCGTTTTATCAAGCAGAGGATGGCACAAGTAAGTGGAAAGTAGGTAGTGGCTATTTTTTGTGTTCAGGATGGGGAAGTAGATTTGTCTAGGATACACGTGAGGATAAACGTTTGAGGATCATTTGTTTTTGACTTACCTATGTGCCATCACTGCGAAAACCCTGTGGATGAAGGCGTCGTGTACGACACCAGATACTCGGATGAGAACTAAGGACGGTTGATTGCCCGTGCCTGACACGCTTTTTCTAACCGCAAAGTCGTAAGGGCTGAAGAGCTGCAACGCTGAGTAAGTTGGCTGCCCCGTGCGGTTTTTGGTGTTTTTTGAACCCTACAAGCTGCTATTGCTCCTCGCCTATTCGTCGCAAGCTTGGAAGGCTTTCTCAGAAAATGCCCGTCAGCTGTCAGCACGTTGTCTTTTGCATCAGGAAGCATCAGCGTTCCAACAAACCTTGGTGACCCAGAAGGAAACCACTCATTTTTGGCAACTTTTATCCCAGAAATCGTTGCGCTAGAAGTATGTCCGTCCGTACTTTCCAGAAAAAAGGCAGCTGAAAGTGGGCAGATACCCAACAAAAAGGCGGTTATGACGACCACAAGCGCTCTCAAAAAACTCAGTCCTTTCTTTTCAATGGTCATTGTTCTTATCTGCACTTCATGATAGCACCGAAACGCGAAGTATTTTTCGCGTTTTTTTGTTTTTAAAATAAAAAATTAGATATTCGCTTTTTTTAGATAAATGGTATACCTGAGATGGAATAAAAATAATAAAAGAAAGGACAGGATTTACAATGAAAAAAACATCATTAGTTGCAGGTTTCGTTTTAGGTGTAGGCGTTTTGTTCACTCTAGGTGCGTGCTCAACAGTGGAAGAGTCAGGGGAAGTGGTCTCTGGGTCAGGAACCGAAACGTTGATCAGTGATTCTTCAGATGAGGTGATCGTGGGAAGTGAAAAATTGAGTGATGACGGGTATTTTGAAGAAATCGTAACCAAGGGAATCGATCCGAAAGTCAAAGATGTTGTTTGGTATGAAACGAATTATGAAAATGCTGGTTGGGATCACATTCGCTTTTTAGTGAACCATGTAAAAATTGTGAATGTAGAAGCGTTCAAACACAAAGACAAAGAATACAAAACATTGCTTTCACTGAAATATCAATTGTTTAATGAAGATTCGAAAGACAAAAAAATCAAACCTGACAAAGCCTATTTGGTGTTGAATGATGGCAAGAAAATTGAAGCGGAAGTATTTGTGGACTATTTAGATGATGAAATTTTGACCCATGACAAACACAAAGATGGCTTTATTCACTTTAAAGTAGCACAAGAACAAAGTTTGCCAGCGATCAAAGCAATCGAAATCGAATTTAAAGCAGATGGCGATCTGACACATACGTACCATATTGATCTTTCTTCCGCTGCTGAAAAATAGTATCTAACGATAGGAGGTTGAAAAAAATGGATACTAGCAAGAAAAAACTATCATTGTTGAGTTTTTTTGCGATAACTGCTTCAATGGTGATGACGGTATATGAGTATCCAACCTTTGCGACATCGAAGATGAATCTAGTTTTTTATTTACTCGTCGGCGGTTTCCTCTGGTTTATCCCTGTAGCCCTTTGCTCTGCGGAGATGGCTACTGTAAAAGGATGGGAAAAAGGGGGACTCTATACCTGGGTCTCAAAAACATTAGGGAGAAAATGGGGCTTTGCTGCCATTTTCTTCCAATGGTTCCAAATCACGGTAGGCTTTATTACGATGATTTACTTTATTGTCGGGGCGCTTTCCTATGCCCTAAATTGGCCGGCTCTTAATACCAATGTTTGGCTGAAGCTGATTGCCACTTTAGTGATCTTTTGGTTGATTACGATCTCGCAATTTGGCGGAACAAAAAATACCGCGAAGATTGCCAAAGTAGGGTTCTTTGTGGGGATCGTCGCAACTGGGATCATACTTTTTATCCTAGGAATTGTCTACATTGCTCAAGGAAATCCCATCAAAGTTTCCTTTGGCTCAGGCGCATGGATTCCTGATTTTACAAAAATCAATACGCTGGTCGTTTTTGTTTCCTTTATTTTGGCCTATGCAGGGGTTGAATCTTCTGCCAGTCACGTAAAAGACATGGACAATCCTGGAAAGAATTACCCGAAAGCCATTTTGATTTTAGTCGTAGCGACTATTCTTTTGGATACGTTAGGTGGGGCAACGGTGGCTGCCACGATTCCCCAAAATCAATTGTCTCTTGATACTGGTGTGATCCAAGCTTATTCTTATTTGATCCATCATTTTGGCGGCGGGGAATGGCTGGTTCGTTTGATTGCCGTGGTCATCTGTTTAGGTGTCATTGCAGAAATTGCCGCTTGGGTAGTCGGCCCATCAACGGCGATGCTTGAAGCAGCTGAAAATGGCTTGCTGCCAAAACAAATGGCCAAAGTCAATCAACACAATGTTCCAATCAATATCGTTTTGGTGCAAGGCATCATTGTTTCTATTTGGGCGGTTGTCTTGACATTAGGCGGCGGGGGCGCCAATCTATCCTTCTTCGTTGCGATGGCTTTGACGGTCTGCATCTATCTGGTTGCTTATGTCCTCTTGTTTCTTTCGTATATTAAGTTAGTCAAAGAAAAAGACGACTTAACAAGAACGTATCATATTCCTGGGGGGAAAAATGTGAAAATTGGTGTTGCGATGGTTGGTTTGCTTGTTTCTATTTTTTCTTTCTTTATTTCCTTCTTTCCACCGAGCGATATCGGATCGGGAAAAGGCGGAACCTATTTAGCCATCTTGATCATCAGCTGGCTGATAATTGTCGTGATACCGTTTGTCATCTATAAATACGTAGGTGAAAAAGCAAGCGATAAAAAATAAAAAGCACAACCTATGAGGAGGAGAGCTGCATGTTATTTAGTAAAAAAAATCGAAAAGAAGCCCAATATTTGGAACCTATCTATGGGAATGAGGCAATGGATCGGGCGATCCCTATGTACAAATTGCCAAAAGAGCCCTTGGTACCGCGGGATGCCTATGAATTAGTCAAAGATCAATTGATCGATGAAGGGGTCTCAAGACAAAATTTGGCGACGTTTTGTCAAACCTACATGGAACCAGAAGCAGTCAAAATCATGAGTGAAACCCTTGATAAAAACGCCATCGATAAAACCGAGTACCCACGGACAGCAGAAATTGAAAACCGCTGTGTCAACATGATCGCTGATTTATGGCATGCACCAGAAGCGTCCGATTTTATCGGTACATCAACGGTAGGATCAAGTGAAGCGTGTATGCTAGGTGGATTGGCCTTAAAATTTGCTTGGCGCAATCGGGCAAAAAAACTTGGCTTAGATATCAATAAACAAAAACCAAACTTAGTGATTTCTTCTGCCTATCAAGTCGTTTGGGAAAAATTCTGTGTTTACTGGGACATTGAAATGCGGACGATCCCTATCGATGAAGAACATGGCAGCATCAATGTTGAAAAGGTCACAGACTATTTAGATGAATATACGATCGGGGTCGTCGGTATCTTAGGGATCACTTACACTGGACGATACGATGACATCAAAGCACTAGACAAGAAATTAGAGGAATACAACAAACACACCGACTACAAAGTCTACATCCACGTGGATGCGGCTAGTGGTGGATTGTACACGCCATTTATGGAACCAGAACTTGAATGGGATTTCCGTTTGAAAAATGTTCGTTCCATCAGTACGTCTGGACATAAATATGGGTTAGTCTATCCTGGTATCGGTTGGGTGCTTTGGAAAGAAAAAGATTTCCTTCCAGAAGAATTGGTCTTCAAAGTAAGTTATCTTGGCGGTGAAATGCCAACGATGGCCATCAACTTTTCAAGAAGTGCCAGCCAAATCATCGGACAATATTACACCTTTATCCGCAATGGGTTTGAAGGCTACCGCTTGATCCACAAAAAGACCAGTGATGTTGCCCAATATTTAGCAAAAGAGATCGAAAACATGGGCTACTTCGATATTTATAATGATGGGTCACGGTTGCCGATCGTCTGCTACAAATTAAAAGAAAATGCCGATATTTCTTGGAATTTGTATGATTTGACGGATGAATTTGCCATGAAAGGCTGGCAAGTCCCTACCTATCCATTACCTGATAATCTATCACATATCAATATCCAACGCTTTGTCTGCCGAGCAGATTTAAGTATGCAAATGGCAATGGATCTGGTGCAAGACATGAAAGAAGGAATCGAGCGCTTGAACAAGCGACCAAGCCGTCATGTTTCATCCGACCAAACCTATGGCTTTTCACATTAAGAAACGGTATCGTTAGAAACCCGTTCATTGCTTTTTTCAATGAATAAAAAGACCCTTTATGAAACGTTTTTTGCAAGACTGAATGAACAATGGTTTATAGAAAAATCAAAGGCGGTTGCATCGACTGCCTTTGATTTTTTTGTTTATAAGAACGGGTAAGCACTTGATAGTATTATTTTTTAAGAGAAAGTAAAAAAATGGCGCTTGATAATTTCATTTATTGACATTTCTAGCTTGTGATAGTATTAATTATTATGGTCTAAATATATTTTTTTAGAGAAGAACGTTTTACATAAACAAAAAGAAAATCCGAGAACATTGTCGCGAGGAAACTCTGAGGAAAGTTCGTCTGGCAGGGCGCATTTTTGTTCGTTCGTTTTGGTTTATTTGGGGAGTAAGTGAAGGAAAAGTATGTGTAGAAAGGGCCTGTTTTTACTACATTTGTTTGTTTCATAGGAAATGTACTGCTATCTTTTTCTGTAAATTGGTTGTAACTATTCGAAAAGAATAAGGATTTACACAGGAGGAAAAACAGTCATGTATAAAGAAGACTTACTGGATAAAGACTTGAAATTGGAGTATATCTTGCTCAAATTCTTGTATTTATCGACGGGTCATATCAAAAAAAGTGATGCGTGTCGGGAATTAGAGATTACGATGCCAACCTTGACGAAACTATCAGAAAATCTTCAGCAACAACTAAAAAATGAGAAGGTCTCTTTTGCAATCAACCGTTATACCCTTGATCTGCAAGTAAACGACAGCGTCTCATTGGATGATTTGACCGACACGTTATTGAAAAAATCTGTAAAATATCAAATCATCCATTATTTGTTTCAACATGCAGGCTATGATGCTTTCGTATTAGCCGATGAATTAAAAATAAGCGTGGGGACACTGAATCGTGTGATTGCAGAGTGCAATCAGCTGCTGCAGCATTTTGAATTAAAGATAAAGAACAAAAAGCTAGCGGGAACGATGACGCAACGCATTTATTTTTACTATAATTTTTTAAAAATGGGGGAAACAGCGATCGACTCTGTTTTGATCGATGAGCTGGTGGCGGAGCTAGCGAAAAAAATAACCCTCTCGATTGCGCAACAAAAGCAGTTGAAGATCTGGCTATTTGTGATCATGAAAAAAGTCACGCCTCACACAACCGTGGGAAGCTTAAGTCCAGAGGAACAAATCAAAATCAATCGCTGCCAAGAAATGCCGATTTGTCGCTTTATTCGACAGGCCTATGTGTCGAAAAAAAGCATCTGTTCAGTAGACGAAGCCAAGATCGTCCCCTTCTTTATCTGTCTTTTTCTCGTTACGGTAGGAGGAATTCCTTACGAGGAGCTTCGCTTAGGGTTGTATACCAATAAAAATCCTGTCTTTGAGATCACCGATGAAGTCATGGCAGCGATCCAGTCCATTTATTGTCTTGAAGCCTCCCATACGACGATCGATATTAAAGCCAGTGTCTTCTCCTTGATCGCACAAGTCTATTACTTTCATGGGGTAAATTACTCCATTGACCGAGTCACCTTGAATTATTACCACAAGCTATTTCACAATTCCTTGCGAGATCAAGTGATTACAGACATCCTGCAACACATTATTGCACCAACTAACTTGTTTACGCCCACGAAACTCAACTACCTCAAGAAACGTCTGGTCTTTTTAATCTATCTGTTATCACCGAAAGAGGAATATCGAGTACGGATCGGGGTCTTAAATATGGGCTCCAGTCTTTTGGCAGATGCTTCCATTTACTTGTTAAAAAATGAACTAAAAGGGAAACAAAATGTGACTATTTCTCCTTATAACAATGAGGAAGAATACGATTTGCTGATTTCAAACGCCCGTGTCCCTCAACTTGGCAACAATTATGGTCAATTTTATCAAGTGACTGCCATCGGTGCCGATTTAGATGTCAATCAGGTTTCTGCGATCGTCGATCAAATTGCTTACTCTAAGTACCATTCTTTTGTGGTGTGAGCCATTACTTGTTAGTTAAAAAGCAGTGAGTCAACAGATAGGTGATTCGCTGCTTTTTCAATTATCTGCAAAGGATGAGAAGGAAAAGGAGCTTGAATTGCTCTTATCATTGATGACGAAATAAGAATAGGGATCAGTCAAGCAGCTTTCTGCTAGATAAATGTGCCCAGTATCCTTGTATAACGTATCGCAACAGAGCAGAAGACATCAAGCGTGAAAATAATAGAAGGGATTCAAAATGCTGATTTTGGAAGGAGGTAAAAAAAGATCCCCATAGAGATGTGGGTCTGGCATCGTTAATTGGCTCTATCAATATCGACAAACCGACTAGCTATATTTTTCCAAAAACAGAAGTATGATAAAATAGAATTCAACTAATAGTTTAGTTCTGATTTCCTCTATTCCGCACTCCGTTCATTGAAAAGTTAATCTCAAGGAAGTTGTCTTAATGGTAGAGAGAAGAAAAAGTCAAAGAATTAAGGCAATCTAAAAAGATGACTCAAAAAAGCTTAACAGAAATTCTGAACGATAATTTTTTTAGTAACTAATGAAAGCGTTTAAACAAGCCCTGAGATAGAACTCAACCAATAGTTTAGTCCCCATTCCCTCTATTCAACGATCCGTTCATTGAAAAATTAATCTGAAGGGAGTTATATTAATGTTAGATTTAGGAAAAAATATCAAAGAATTAAGACAATCTAAAAAGATGACCCAAAAAAGCCTAGCAAAAATGTTGAACGTTACGCCACAAGCTGTATCTAAGTGGGAAAGAAACGAGAGTAATCCAGACATTCAGACGCTTATATCTTTGAGTAACTACTTCAATGTTTCTGTTGACGAGATTTTAGGAAGGAAAAGACCTACTTTTTTTGAGACTCTTTTTTCTAAAAAGAAAGGATATCAGCAAATGGAAAAAACAGGAGATTTAATTAAACCAAAAGATTCAGTAGAAGAAATGAAGTTGAAAAAAGTTATCATTTTTGATATCGTTTTTAGCTTCATTGCAGACCAAGGACTTTTACAAACGCAAGCTTTAAGTAGGAAACTGGAGATGCTTATGCAGAAAAGAGGACAGAAAGTTCTCATTGAGATTTATAATTCGAATCAGGTAAATCAATATGGCGGTGAAGCCGATCTTATTTTGCTGACTCCAACTTTCGGATATGCGAAAAACGAAATTGAACAGAATTTTCCTACAACACCAGTCATAGCTATTTCAAAAAAAGATTACGGGATGCTTAATGTTGAAAAATTGTACAAAGAGATAGAAAATGCATTCGATCAATAGCGGTTCTCAAAAGATTTGCTATTTTTGTTTTACGTTTCCCTTTGGGACTTTGGTTGGTTCAGCAACCTTATCCGCTATTTCGTTTGATTGAGTTTCTGATCGTAGACTCAAAGTTGTGCGGCACCACTTCCTGTTCCTTCTCCTTACTATATTCGGCTTGTGGTTCGCTGCACTTGCCAGTAACTATCTGCGAGTGGATTTGCACCAGCTAGAGAAGTGCCATCCATGTCCAGTAGACTCAAAAAAGATGAAAATCACTAACAAAAAATCTGAGCCAGAATGTGGTTTATTCTGACCCAGATTTGATATTGTAAAACTCATTAGTCCTTATTAACAAAGATTTCATTAGTTTTGATTTTCTAATTTCTCTAGAACCTTTTTGGGAATTGCGTCTTTTTCAACGCCATTCGGGCCTTTTATTGTACGCTTTTCACTGATCACCGCTTTTACATAAGAATTTGGTGTTAAGGGTTTTGCGTTATCTTCTGATAGTGAAACCTCAAGGGTTTGGGTGCTGCCATCTTCTTTTACAAAGTTTAATGTGTAATCGTAAGAATACCAAGGAGACTGGTCACCGATGCCGCTCTTACTTTCGTGTTGGACTTTAGGCGGAATCTCAGAGGGGACATACGCGTAAGCTGTTTGTCCTGAGTAGGTGGATTGATAATATTCATATCCTTTGTATCCAACGAATCCTAAAAGTACGACTAAGATGAATCCGATTATTTTTTTCATATAAACCATCCTTATCCTCAAATATGGAGCTATTATAACAGAATGGTTCTATAGATGACCTTTCATCAGACGAACAGTTTTGCAAGGAGAAACGTTGCTATCCAGTAGTGAAAAAGCAGGGAACGCCGCTAGTAAAGAGTTCGATCTATAAATCCTCAGGGGATTGGTGCTTAGAGCGACTAGAAATAAGAGGGGAAGTAGACGACAAGATCTTAATTAAAAAACACAGCATGGAAAATGCTTCTTTTATGTATGCCCAGCAGCAGACAGCTTGATGAGACGTGCCGTTTGTTTTTTCACTATAGAAAGGCGAAAGAGGGCGCACCAGTTTCATAAAAAACCAGCAAAGGCGCTCCGTAAGAGACCGTCTTTGCTGGTTTTTTCTACCGAAAATGCTTGTGAGCAGTCCATGGCAGCTTTTTATGGTTCGATTTTACTATACAAATCGAGGGCTCTTTTTCTGGCTTCGTTGTGGTCGACTATAGGCAACGGATAGTCGGTGCCTAAAACTACCTTTAGGTCGGCTTGTTCTTCGTCAGTCATCAAGTAAGGTTCATGGATGAATTTTAGCGGCAACTGGGCGAGTTCGGGGACAAATTGTTTGATAAACGTCCCATCCTTGTCGAATTTTTTCCCTTGTGTAATGGGGTTGAAAATTCGAAAGTAAGGAACCGCATCGGTGCCAGTCGAAGCTGCCCACTGCCAGCCGCCGATATTGCTGGCAGCGTCGTAGTCGATCAATTGTCGAGCAAAATAGGCTTCTCCTTGCCGCCAATCGATCAGTAAATCTTTGGTTAGAAAGGAAGCGACGATCATCCGTAGACGGTTATGCATCCAACCGGTCTGATTCAGCTGCCGCATCGCGGCATCAATGATCGGATAGCCGGTTTGCCCTGCTTGCCATTTGGTTAGCACCTCTTCATCCTTTCGCCAATCCATGTTTCGATATTTCTCAATGAGTTCATAGTTTTTTTGTTCAGGATGGCTGAAGTAGATCATATGATAAAAATCTCGCCAAGCCAGTTCTTTTAAAAAGGTCGCTTTGCCAGTGCTTGATGGCATTCCTTGGCAAGCGGCCCAAACCTTCCGAATGGAGATTTGTCCAAAAGACAAGAAAGGGGACAGGCGGCTGGTTCCTTTGATCGAAGGGATATCACGGTCTTTTTCATAGGTGGCCAAACGCTTTTGCACAAATGCTTGCAATTGCTTATGCGCATAGTCTTCCCCAACGATCGTTGAAAAATCGGTCTTTCTATTTTCTAGCAGCTTAGCAAGCAGCGCTGTCCCTGCTTTGAAGTGAGGGGCATCATCAAAATGAACGGCTTTTTCAAAATCGAGGGCCTGCTTTTGATACACCGGTTTGGGCAATTGAATCCATTTCTTATAGTAGGGGGTAAATTTTTTGTAGTACGTCCCATCCTCTTTGGTGACTTCTGTTGGTTGATGCAGATGATGGTCTTCAAAAGAATGGACAGTGATGCCTTTTTTCTCGACCAATTCTTTTATGTAGAGATCACGTTTACGACCAAATCCACGGTTATCAAAGTTGAAGTAAAGCTGGCTCCATTCTGGATAGCAAGCGAACAACTGATCAAAGGCTTCTGTCAAAGTCCCTGTCAATAGGTGGATCGTCAGATTTTGTTTTTTGGCAGCCTCGATAAAGTGAGCAACTGCGCTAAAAAAGTAATCATGACTTGGCGCCTCGGGGAGAAACTGCTTGTCATTGAGATGAAATACACACAACAAATGGTCGTTTTCTTGAAGAGACGCAAGCGCCTCAGTCAGTGCCGTGTTGTCCTCTAAGCGTAGATCCTTTCTAAACCACATCACATGAATTGCCATACAAACCTCCTTGATAATATAACCGTGCAAAAAACGATCGGATTTCGTTTATAGTAATGGAAAGATGGGATTTATTCAAATTTGGCGATTGCTTTAGCTAACCAGAAATCTTGGCAAGCGTCCGTGATTATAGAAAGCATATGGAACAAGAAGATGCGTCGCTTTTCAATAGCCGATCTTGTAAACAAAAAAAATCGAACACAGAACAAGAGTCTGCGTTCGATTCTAGCAATCAACAAAATTATTTCATTTTTCGTTCATCTGGCACGATATCTGCTTTTAACAACCAGATGTGGAAGAACCATTCTGCCACACCGATCAATACTGCTGGGATCAATACTAGCATTCAAATATCATTTGTATAGTCCATATAAGTCAGATACAGCCATAGGATAAGGGCTGCTGCGCCGGCATCTGCGATCGTTGCCGCAATGTTACCGATCTTCCGCAAAATGACCAAGTCGCCTAGCACATAGATCATCACCACAATGATCACACCGACGGTCGTCGAGTCCATAAAACTGACATCGTAAATCCCTGACAACACAATCCACAAAATCGCCCAAATCATTAGTGCTTTGACAACCAACGCTTTTAGATGTTTCATTTCATACACTCCTTTTTATTATTTATTCCAAAAGCAAGAAGGTCATCGTTAGTGATAACCTTCTATTTCACGGCTATCATCTGACATTTTTTGTGTCAAAAAAAAGGATTGGTTTGGTTTTTTATACTATTTTAAGCATAATTGCTTGACGAATGGTCGTGAATAGTTTAAACATTTTAAGGAATAAGTAGTGGGATTGATTTGTGAAATGAAAGAAGAATAGAGGGGATTTTGTAAGGAGATAAAGTATCGGTACAGTATTTACTGGAATCAAACAATTTAGCATGGCAATTTAAATGGAGCGACCCGCCAAAGTCAGATTTTGATCTGCTTTTCGAGGGTCGCTTTATGCCGTCTTCTTATTTATTTTCTCCTAACAGCTCGAAAATAATTGAGCCCGGTTCCTGCAAATACTACGAAACTAGCCAATAGGAACAAAAATCCTACAGGAATCAGGTAGAAATTTTCATGTAAAATGCCGGATTGATCGATGTATTCTACGGCGCTTGCTTTGATGAAGAAGCAGGCAAAGCCGAATAGTAGTAAAAATGTTCCGATCAAGGTCGTGATCAAATTGAGTTTGGCGCGTCGGGTCTCGCTGCCGTCTTTGATTAGTTTTTCAGTGATCTTGTTCACTTGAGTTCCTCCTAAAATCAATTCATCAAGCGAGAGTTCAAAAATCGTGGCGATGGCAATCAGCATTTCTAAATCTGGTAGATTACGATTGTTTTCCCAGTTCGAAACGGCTTGTCTTGTCACGTGTAGTTGAGTGGCAAATTGTTCTTGGGTCAAGTTATTTCTCGTACGTACTTCTTTGATTTTTTCGCCAAATTCCATCTTTTCTTCCTTTCGCTGATGTGACTTAAGCATAGTTTAAACGCACGTTGATTCCAAGAAAGCAGGGCTTGCTGCTTGATAAATCAAGGGAAAGTGGTGCTTGCGTCGCTTTTTTGTCCGCTCTTGGTTAGGGCGGGAGCCAATCATCTTTAATAATCAAAGCGATCAGCTGCTAAGTAAACGATTTGATACTTGTTATTTTTACAATGTATCTTTTCTTTTATTATAGCATTGTGATCGAGGGGAGGGAAATGTGTGATACGGGTCTTTCGCTACTTGATTGGTAGATGTCTAACAGCTGTCGAGAGTATCGAGCGGGGAGCAGCGCAACAGCAAGTTTCTTTTCTTAAAGAAAATCACTTAGTTGACAAATCGCAAAACATCTTGTTTAATATACCCCAATGGGTATACGAAAGGAGCAAGAAATGTTTTCACTATTTAAGCGCATACCAAGTATGTCAACAGCAGATTTACAAAAAGAAGGAGCCAAAGAATGGACGGTTCTGGATGTACGCACACCGGCGGAGTACCGCAACGGGCACATTGCCTATGCGAAAAATGTACCGTTAAATAAGGTTGCTGGATTTACTCAAAAAGGCGACAAGAAACTGGCAGTCATTTGCCAATCGGGGATGCGAAGCAAACAAGCAGCCAAAATCCTAAGTAAAAAAGGTTTTGATGTGGTCAACGTTCGTGGCGGCATGAATCAATGGCGCGGAACAACCAAAGGAGGAAAGTAATGATGGAAAAAATAGTTATTGTCGGTGGGGTAGCAGGGGGAATGTCGGCAGCCACGCGCTTACGTCGGCTTAAAGAAGCAGCGGAGATCATTGTTTTTGAAAAAGGTCCTTTTGTCTCTTTTGCGAATTGTGGGCTGCCGTATGCCATTTCTGGTGAGATCAAAGAGCGGGACGCCCTATTGGTCCAAACACCTGAAGCACTAAAAAAACGGTTCAACTTAGATGTGCGACCTTTTCATGAAGTACTGGCGATACAGCCAGAGGAGAAAACGGTGACGGTCAAACATGGCGAACACGTCTTCACGGAATCTTATGATGCGTTGATTTTATCGCCGGGGGCAAAACCGCTAGTACCAGCGATCAAAGGGCTAGAAGAAGCAACCAACGCCTTTTCTTTGCGCAATGTTCCTGACTTAGACCAAATCATGGCGCATCTTGAAGACAAAAAGCCTCAAAAAGCGACGATCATTGGCGCTGGGTTTATTGGGTTAGAAGTCGCTGAAAATTTACATAGAAAAGGCCTCGAAGTAACGATCGTAGAAAAAGCACCCCACGTATTGCCACCTTTGGACGAAGAAATGGCTGCGTATATCAAAAATGAATTGATCAAGCAAGGGGTCAAAGTTTTGACCTCGCAGTCAGCGACCGCTTTTGAAAAAGCAGGGCAAGAAATCGTTCTGGAAGATGGCACGGTCCTGGCCTCAGATGTCACGATTCTTTCGGTAGGTGTCCAACCAGAAACGGATTTGGCGAAACGTGCTGGTATTGAACTGGGACACCGGGGGGGTATCCTAGTAGATGAGCAATACCAAACCAGCAAGAAAGATATTTACGCGGTGGGTGATGCCATCGTTGTGAAACAACAAATCACCAACGAAGACACGTTGATCTCCCTGGCGTCACCAGCCAACCGCCAAGGTCGGCAAGTAGCTGATGTGTTGGGAGGACTGGCTCGTAAAAACAAAGGCAGTATTGGGACTGCGATCGTGCGCGTATTTGATCTTGCCGCAGCGTCCACCGGGTTGAGTGAGCGCAGCGCCAAACTGGCAGGGCTAAATCCCCAGGTGGTTCATCTTTCAGGCAAAGACCATGCAGGGTATTATCCTGATGCGACGGATGTTTATTTGAAACTGATTTTTGATGCGAATAATGGAAAAATCTACGGTGCGCAAGGCATCGGTGCCAAAGGGGTCGATAAACGAATCGATATATTGGCAACAGCGATCAAAGGCGGCTTAACGATCTTTGACTTGCCTGAACTGGAATTCACCTATGCACCGCCTTTTGGCTCAGCCAAAGATCCAGTGAATATGCTTGGCTATGCAGCGATCAATCTGGCGGAAGGAATCAGTGAGAATATTCAGTGGCACGAATTGACGGATGCCTTAGAAAACGGTAAGCAGTTGTTGGATGTTCGTTCAGAGATGGAATTAGCCAATAATGGGCGTTTTCAACAGGCGCTCCACATTCCGTTAGATGAATTGAGGGATCGGTTGTCTGAATTGGATCCAAGCGTCTCGTATGTCGTTACGTGTCATAGCGGATTGAGAAGCTACATTGCCGAACGCATCTTAAAACAAGCGGGCATCAATTGTCAAAACCTCGATGGTGCCTTTTCGTTGTATAATACTATTAAGCCGGAGATGATTATTCATGATTAAAGCAATATCTATGGAGGAATTTGCCCAAAAAGAAAAACGTGAACCACTTGAGATCCTTGATGTCAGAGAAGTCGATGAGTTTGCACAAGGACACATCAAAACAGCACAAAACCTACCGTTGAGCGAACTGACAGAACAAATCAGCGACTTAGAGAAGGATAAAAACTACTATGTCATCTGTCATTCAGGGGCTCGTTCGCAAATGGCATCTGAATTTTTGAGCCAGCAAGGGTTTCAAGTGACCAATGTCCTCGGCGGCATGTCAGCATGGAGAGGAGAAATCAAACGATGACCGCATGCAACAAAGATATCTTGAATCGGTTAAAACGAACCGAAGGGCAGTTGCGGGGGATTCAAAAAATGATCGAAGACGAGAAAGAATGCGTCGATGTCATCACGCAATTGTCCGCCGTCAGTTCCAGTGTTAACCGTATTATGGGGATCATTGTCGCTGAAAATTTGAAAAATTGTTTGGAAAATCCAGACAGCGACACGGAAACCCAAAAGCAGAAAATCGATCAAGCCGTTCAGCTGATCGTGAAGAAATAACGGGATTTTTGAAAGGTTTGTCGCGTTTTTTATCATCCCATGGAAAAGGTTCAGAAGAGCAGCATGTTCTTCTGAACCTTTTTACTCTTCATCAGCGATTGCTTGTCGACGCCAATAGAGGAAATAAGCGGAGATTGTCGGTATGTTTTGTTTTTTAATTATGAAGGAATATACACCGAGAAGGCTGTATGGTTAAATGGAGGGAGAAACGTCAAAACGCCTGATGGGTCGTTGCGTATTTATAGCGACCAACGATCGCTTTTCTTGTGACTAAAATCACAATAAGCGAGTGGGTGTTGCGCAGTTATGACGAATGAGAGAGGAGAGCTTTTTGAACAAAAAAATACAGTCTTTTACATTGCCTTTGATTGCTTCCAATTTGTTTCAAATCATTATTGCGCAAGTTTCATTAGCGATTATTTCAAGAAGATCCACGGAAGCGCTGGCGGCGATCGCGCTGATCGACGGGTTTCTCTATGCTTTTGCGGGTATTTTAGGTGCGATTGGCCTTGCTTTTAATATTTATGGCGCAAAGGCAGTCGGACAAAGAGAAGAGACGCAGTTAAATGATTATCTGTCGTCGGTTCTTTTTCTAGTAGTCGCGATCGGCGTGAGCTTTTTCCTGATTTTCCTGCTTTTTGGACGCGGCATTTTGCAGGTTATTTACGGATTTAGTGGGGAGCTGCTAAGGACCGCAACATTGTATCTTGCAATCATGTCTCCCTATATTTTACTTACGTTAGTCACGTTTGTTTTTACTAGCCTTTTAAAAATTGAAAAGAAAACGAACTACATCCTCGGTGTTTCCATTATTAGTGCGTTGGTACAGGTGTTGCTTAGCTATCTACTGATCAACGGCAATCTCGGTTTTCCCGCAATGGGGGTCTTAGGCAGTGGCATCGCAAATATGCTTGCGACTTTGTGCTTGCTGGGGATTTATGGGGTTCTTTTAAGAGAAAGTCTAGCCAGGGGGCTGAAACAAAGACCACGAAAACGCACCTTTTTATTGAAAAAAGCGGTCCCCTTAATGATTCAGGAATGCTTTGAAGGTTTAGTCTTTATTATTGCTTTTGAAGCTTTCGTCTCACGATTGGGTGTCAGTACGCTGGCAGCCTATGCGATCGGCAGCCAAGGATTGATGATCGCACGGTTGCCTGCTTTGATGTATGGCAACGCAGTGACCGTCTTTGCGAGTGAGGCGAATGGTCAGAACAATCGTCAGAAGATTTTAGCAGTGGGGAAAAGTGCCTTCGTTTCTTCTTTCGTGGCTTATGTCGGAATTGCCAGTCTGATCTGGGGCTTTCGTCCTGCTTTTTTTCAGTTGTTTACTACAGATGTCGCTGTTTTAGACTTGTTGCCAGCTATTCTACCAATCATGCTGGGGATAATGCTCGTCAGTCCGTTATATGAAATCACAAAATACCTATTACAAAGCTTGGAGTGCAGTCGCACGGTTTGTGTGTTGACAGGATGCGTCAACAGTCTGGTTTTAATGGGAATCATGGGCTTTTGGCGCAGTGGGCAGCTGAACTTTTTCTTCCTCTACTGTCTATACGGCATGAATTTCCTGATTCTCGGTGGTTTCTTTGCAGGGCTGTTTTATTGGACGATCAAGCAGCGTGATCCTCAGGGCAAAGGACGCCTTTGAGGGTTAAAAAAGCGAAGGTGCTGCTGATCCTTCGCTTTTTCGTCGCCTACAATTGGACAGGGGGATTAATTGTGGCTGACTTCTTCGTAAAAAATGGCGTTGCGTTCTGCAATCAGTTGGGTTTCCCTTCGCTCTAATTCAAGAAAGGTTTCGTCTGCCAGCAATTCGGCAGCAGAGTAGCCGGCAGCTAAGAAATTTTCGGCATAGGTCAATTTTTGATTCGTAATGTTTCTTCGTTGCTCGGCAATAATGAGTAGCTGTTTTACATTCATATACACACTCCATTCTTTTATAAAAAGCAAGTACTAAGAAGAGGACAGCTAAGGCAGTAC
Source organism: Enterococcus sp. DIV2449a (assembly GCF_051711225.1). NCBI lineage: Bacteria > Bacillati > Bacillota > Bacilli > Lactobacillales > Enterococcaceae > Enterococcus > Enterococcus sp. DIV2449a. The sequence continues at coordinate 3,299,849 of NZ_JBIOME010000001.1, read as the reverse complement.
TTGCAAGTCAACGGTGAAGGTAGGGCTGCGCGCTTGCTCGGCTATTCATTGCTCATCAGGAGAACGTTCGGTGGGTTTCCGATCAAACGGGTTTATACGGAAGCTTTGTACTAAGTATAAAAAAATTTCCCCCGAAGCAACAGAACCTAGTCGTTTACATAAAGCAACCATTGGTTTACATTCTTTGGACAAGCGGGTGTTACAAGAAAATCAAGTAATTTTTCCAAGAAAACGGTGGGATTTGACGACAAAAAAACCTGCGACCAGCCTGAAGCGGTCGCAGGTTTCGTAGATAAGTAGAAATAGCTTAAACGGTTTGTTTTGCTGGGCGCAGTAAGACTTCGCTGATAGCCACATGTTTGGGCTGTTGAATGGCATAAACCACTGCATTTGCTACATCTTCTGGCGTTAGGCTGTTGCCTTCTATGCGAGAGGTTTCTTTCAAGGCTGCTTCTAGTTGAGCATTGCCGACGGTTTCAAACAATTCCGTGGAGACCATTCCTGGAGAGACGATGGTGGAGCGAATGCCATGTTCACGTTCTTCTTGGCGCAAGCCTTCCATGATTGCACGAACGGCAAACTTTGTCCCGTTGTACACGGCAGAACCTGGGTAAATGACATGTCCGGCAACTGAGTCAGTGGCGATGATCAAGCCGTCTTGCTGTTTTTGCATGATGGGCAACACAGCGCCGATCCCGTTCAATACCCCCATGATATTGATATCCAGCATTTTTTGCCAGCTGTCATAGTTCAACTCTGCCAAGTTTCCTTGAGGCATGATGCCAGCATTATTGAAAAGGACATCAATCCGACCAAAGGAGGCCATGGCTAAATCAATGACTTGTTGGACTTGTTCGCGATTGGTGACATCAGCTGTTTGATACAAGACATTTTCTGCTAATTTTTCAGCCAGTGCTTTGATGCGCTCTTCACGACGGGCAGCGATCACTACTTTTGCCCCTTGCTCGGCTAGTTTAACGGCAGTTGCTTCCCCAATTCCTGAAGATGCTCCCATAATTACGATAACTTTTTCTTTGATTTCTGTCATTTGTATATCCTCCAGTGAATGATTTTTTCATCGAATCCTGCTACTGACAATGGTGAACCTGTGAGACGATAGGTGATTGACAGTACAGTGCTTGCGGTGTATTTTAATTGTAGAACTTGAAGTTAGGTTTAGGTCAAGCGATAAACAAAATTTTTTTTAGGAGCGATGCAAGTGAGTTACTCGATTGGCGAAGTATCACAAACGACTAATATCCCCATCTCGACTCTGCGTTATTACGATCGAGAAGGGATGTTTCCGAAGCTGGCCCGCAGTAATGGCGGCATTCGGGTGTTTTCAGAAAAAGAAGTAGCGACGATCAAAGTGATCGATTGTTTGAAGAATACTGGCATGCCTATCAAAGACATCAAGAATTTCTTGGATTGGGGCGAGGAAGGCGATGCGTCTTTGCAGAAACGGCAGCAGCTGTTTCATGAACGTCTGGAAGAAGTCACAAAGCAAATGGCAGCCTTGCAAGAAACCATGAATACGATCAAATACAAATGCTGGTACTACGATACCGCGATGGCAGCAGGCACCGAAGCGGTGGTAAAAGAGTTGCCGCTAGAAGAAATACCCGAAGAAGTCCGAGCATACAAACTGTAAGTCCATCGAAAAACCACCTGCTGTTTTTGCAGGTGGTTTTTCGATTCTACTGGTTTTTCTGGGAAAATCAACCTTGCCAGTTGCCGTTTTCTAACGGCAGTTCGTCAGTTCCATGAAAATTGGGTTTCGTTCGTCGGCAGTGTTACTCAATAACGCCTACAGGAATCAAATAGCGGGGTTCATTTTCCGTTGGCAGCTGCAGCAGCTCTGTGAGTTCATGATCCGTGAAGGCGCCGATCGGCACAGCGCCTAAGCCTAACGCTTGGGCTTGTAAAAGGACATTTTGGGCGGAATGACCGACTTCGATATAGGCATAGCGTTCGATTCCTCGGTCCCCATAGCGCTCAATCAGTCGTTCATAAACCACTGTATAAAGCAATGTGGCAGGTGCCCGTTGGATCGCTTGCTGGTCCAACGAACCTTCCGCCAGTGCGGTCCGAAAATCGCCGGCAAGAACTTTTGCTAAGGTATGCTGCTCTGGTTGATACAGATAAAGCCCTGGCTCAAGCCCCGTTACCTGTGTGACCACGACATAGAGGTCTAAGGGATACAAGGCACCAGCCGAAGGCGCTGTCCGGCGACCATCTTCTGTAGTGACACCGGCAGCGGCCCATAAAAGCTGTGCCAGCTGTTCTTGTGTTAGCTCAGTGTCTAGAAAATCCCGTTGCGAGCGCCGCTCGAAGAGAGCTTCCGCCACACTGGTTTCCCCGTCTAAGATTGGTTGCGGCAATGGAAAGGTTTCATAGGAAACTGCTGGTTCAGAAGAAGTGGCGGTGTTAGTAGTCGGTTGTTCTTCAATTGGTGCCGTATCCGCACTGCAGCCAGTGAGGAGTAAGCCCAACACCAAAAGAGCGCCTAAATGAACAAAGCGAAATCGTTTGTAACGGGTCATGAGGGTTCCTCCTTTTTTAAGGACTTCGTGTTATTTATAAGTATAACAAGGATTGCTTTTTCATGCGCTTTTATTCACAAACGGGTGAGCAGTGACAAGCGTATCAGCTCAATCAGGTCATAGGAAAAGCAGACTTTTTAATATTTTCTAAAGGCTTAAAAAGTATTTGCCATCGAGACATCATCAAGATTCTGTTCTGGCTCTTTCCATCAATGATCATTGGAAAAGGATGCAGCAAATGCCAGAGTGTTATCTAAAGGAAGAGAATCATCAGAAGATGGAGAACTGTCCTTTAAGGAGCTTTCTGGAATCAATAAAGCCCCTTTGTCTTTTGCGACAAAGGGGGCGGGGCTAACTATTCATTTCTGCGACTTCTTCCTCCATATCAAATTCCAACTGTTTGGCAGCATTGAGCTGGTCGCTATAGTAGCTGGCAAGCTCTTCAGCAGATTGCGGTGTTAGATTGTTGAAGGCAAAAGTCACATAGGTGCCATGATCCTCCAGACAGATCGAATTGATGGTGAAGCGGTGTTTATCATCGTAAAAGGTATAACTTTCGCCTGGTACGAATAGTTGCTCGGGATGGGTACGGATACGGAAGCCGTTGAAACTCATTTGATACATTTCGAACGTCTTCGCATCATAAGAAAGCTGACGATTGATGGCGATACTCAAGGCTTCACTATCACTTTCGATAAAACGGTTTTTCCCGATCAAAATGGCATAAAACAAGCCATAGAGGTTATAAAGCGACCAAATCAAGGTCACGATATAGCCGAATTCATAGCCTTCTCCTCGGTACAAACGATACCCAGCCACCAGACAGGCAAAGGAAATCCAAGTAAAGAGGATGATGTGGGGCAAGACGGTTCGCCAATCAAAGGCGTTGCTGCCGACGATCTCTTTTTTTGGTCACGTTGAATTTTTTTCTGTGATTTCATAAATTCTTTGATCAATGCCCCAGTGTGGATAGGAGCGACAAAGCAATCATAGATGTGGGAGCTTGTCAGGTTCCTGATTTTAGGGACATACAGCCGAAACGACAGGGAAATCATAATGAAAGGCGGTAAAAAGAACAGCAACAATTGGTGATTGTTGCTTCTGACGATAAAGATATCAAAAACCATAAATAAGGTTGGTGCCAATAAAAAGATGATTTTTTGGAAAGAGGTAAACCAATACAAATAGGAGTTGTAATAACAAAGTTTTTGCATGAACGACAATCCTTTTAAGCGGCGCGGTTTGAAGTGGTCAAAAATTTGTTTCGTTCCTTGCGCCCACCGAGTCCGTTGTGAGGTCAGCTCTTTGGCAGTGTAAGGAGTGATCCCCAAGGCATAGGCTTTATTGATAAAAATCGTTTCATAGCCGGCGTCTTGTAAAAGCATCCCGGTCGCCATATCTTCGGTGATACTGCTGGTAGGAACGCCGCCGATCTCTTCAAGGGCACTGCGACGAATGATGGCATTGGTACCGATATGGATCAAAGCATTCTCACGAGAAAGTGCAGGTTCTAGAAAGCGCATGAATAATTCCTGTTCGTTGTACATGGATTTGCGCAGTAATTGAAAGGGATCTTTGTTATAAAATGTTTGTGGATATTGCACCAATGCGACTTTAGGATTGCGGAAATAGTCGACAGCTTCAAAAATAATGTTCTTTTTGACGATAAAGTCAGCATCCAGAAGCAAAATCAAGTCACTGCTGGTTTGAGACAAGGCATAGTTGATATTCCCAGCTTTAGCATTGGCATTTCCTTCGCGGGTCAAATAGCCGAGGTTCATTCGCTCGGCCATTTCTTTTAGTTCCTCTCGATGGCCATCATCGCAGATATAGATTTTTTTGTTGGGGTATTTCAAGGCTTTGACAGCCAGTGCGGTGGCGATCACCAGTTTGATGTCTTCATTGTAAGTACAAATAAAAGCGGCGACACTTGGTAAGAATTCTTCTGCTTCATCCCCCTCGTAGCGGTATTCTTTTGAGAGCTTATTGGAAAAAAGGTAAACAAAAAAGCCATAGACAAACAAACCAATGACTTCCGCAATATAGAGAATGATCCCAAATACTAGTGAAGCAGAACTATCCATAGGGATCGTGAAAAACAAACGCCAAACCAAGTAAATAAGCAGAAAAGCAATCGTAATCTTCGAAAACAGCTGTTTGATGCGGTTATTTTTCTTTGCCAGAAAATACAACAAGAAAATGACCAAAAACAACCCAGATAAATAAACCAATTCCAAACCAATCTCCTCCTTTGTTATACTAAAATAGTAATAAGTTTTTAAAAATAAATCAAAGTAAACGATTGCATGTTTTTTAACATGTAAGAAAGAAGAAGGAGGACAAGTACGAAGAAGCGAAAAAAGGCCATACAAAAACCCTCCAGCAATTCGTTGCTGGAGGGTTTCATTTAATTGGCAGCTGCCAATGCTGCTTGGTTTTGTTTGGCATGATAGGCTTCCACGCCTAGGATTGCCTGTTTAAACATTTCTCGCGTGATCTCATAAGGCACGTGGACGATGTCATTGGTGGTCATTGCTTTGTCTAAGATTGCCTCAAGGTCGCTGGTGTCGTTAAGGCCCATATCCGCTAGGCAAACCGGCAGTTTGTTTTCCTTCATAAAGGCGTAGATGCGCTGGAAGAGGGCATCTTGCTGATCGAGCTGCAACAAGGCCAAAACGCCGTAACTAACGGATGCGCCGTGTAAATAGTCTTCCATTTTTTCCAAAACGGTCGTTCCGTAGTAAAAGGAATGGGCAAGGGCGGAGTTGTAATCATTGATGACTAAGACGGAAACTAAGCCGGTGGTCACGATGATATCCAAGACGACTTGCTCAATGGCATAAGACGGCTGATTGGCGGCACTGTCTTTCAAGGCTTGTGTGCCGTATTGCAATAAGCGTTCCGTACACATTTTGCCGATTTGGATGCCTAACCCATCGGTGTAATCTAGCTGATCGCCCCGCGCTGAAAATGTCGATTCGATCTCTTTGGAGAGGGCATCGCCGATTCCTGCCCATAAGTACTTGTCGGGGGCTTGGGCGATGATCTCACTGTCGATAAAGGCATGGGTCGGCGGTTGCGAAGGGAAAAACAACCCTTGCATCTCGCCGTTTTCTTTATAGATGACACAAACCGCGGTGACTGGTGAGCAGTTGGAGCCGATCGTTGGGAAGGTGAAGACTGGTTTGCCAGCTTTTTCCCCAACCACTTTGACGGTATCGCAGACGCGGCCGCCACCAACGGCGAATAGAACATCGGCGGCTTGGACACTTGGAGTAGCTAACAGCTGATCGACGTTTTCATAGGTCGAGTTGCCGCCGTACCACAAGGTATCCGTCACTTGGACTGCTGACGTTAACGCGGCTTTGATCTTGTCTTCGGCTTTTTCAAGGGCGGTTTTTCCGCCGATGATCACGGCATTGGTGCCGTATGGTTTTACGATGTCATTTACTTTTTCGTAGGCGTCCGCCCCGATTGTGTAGTTTGGCAAAAAGATACTTTGACTCATACTTTTCTCCTTCTTTCTTGGCCACGAGATTGGCTAAAATTGGTCCGGTAATTTGATGGATCACCATGCCGACTGCGGCAGGGGTAACGGCTGCAGCAATGGCGGCAAAGTGGGCATTGGCTAACGAGATCGCTAGGCCAGTATTTTTCATTCCTAATTGAAACATGATGGATTTGGCTTGGGTGGCACTGACGCCCATCACACGGCTCAGACCATAGCCGGCGCCGTAGCCGATCAAGTTATGGAGCAAGACTAAGAAAATTACGATCAAGCCAGATTGGACGATCACGGCACCGTTGCGAGCGACAGTTCCGGCAACGATCAATAAGATACTAACGGAAGAAATCAATACAAATGATTGCAGAAATCGCTCGATGTGCTTGGCAATGAGTTTGTGGACGATCACCCCTAAAATGATCGGCAAAAGCACCATCTGCAAGACAGACAAGAGCATTTCCCAGAAGGAGATCTCGGTGTACTGACCAGCCAAGACATAAACCAAAAAGGGTGTAACGACGGTCGCTAACAAGGTCGATACCGTGGTCATGGAAACGGTGAGGGCGACATCGCCTTTGCCGATGAAGGTCATGACATTGCTGGCGGTTCCACCAGAAACGCAGCCTAGTAAGACAAAACCGATGATCAAACCGGAAGAAAGACCAAACAGCTGCGCTAAGCCGTAAGCCACCAAAGGGCTGATGGTGAACTGGAAAAGCACCCCTAAGATGAATGCTTTGGGCTGTAAGGCGACCATTTTAAACGCAGCAACGTTTAGAGTCATCCCCATACAAAACATGATGATGCTCAAAAGAATCGTTGTACGAGGCGGAATCCATAAGAAGGGTTGCGGGAAAAAATAAGAGACGATCATCAATAAAATCATGATGTAGATCAAATACTTGTTTACAAAAGCAGCGATCGTGTTGACGGTTTTCATAATAAAAAATCATCCTTCCTTTTTTCTGCTTGACCAATCAAGTGTCCAAACAGAAGGGGTCTTTAGAATAAGTGCAGTACATAACCGCGGGGAATCGGCAGCAGTTGGTCAACGAGCGTTTTGGATCTATCTGACATCAACGCGTCAGCTTGCAAAAGGCCGCTTTCTTGAAAATGGGTGTAAAAAAACACTCCATCTCAAGAAGCTGTTCTTCTTTTTGGATGCAATGTGAATAGGGACTCTTTGAATGTATAAAATCAAACAGTCCCGGCTATAATAATAAAATAATTCGTTTGCTACCATTGGTGCGGGTCATATACGCCACCGTCCTTTTATTTATTTGGAATTTTCTAAATATTTAAATTATTTCTACCTAGTCTACAAAAGAGTCAAAGCTTTGTCAATCGTTTGAGAAAATTTTTTTCATTTTTTTGGATGTTTTTTAAAAAACATAGGTTTCTATGGGGAAAAACAGCAAGAATTGGTTTGTGCTGTGCTTTTTTCCTTCGTTTAGAAACAGAATAGTTGTTGGATCTTGGTTTTTGTCCTACGATGATACTAGCAAGAGTTGGAAAAAGAAACGAGAGGAGCAAAGAAAATGAAAATTTTTGTCGTTGGTGCTACTGGACGAGTAGGCCAAAAATTGATCACCTTTCTAGAAAAACAAGGACACATCGTTTATGCTGGTGCGCGCAGCAGTGAGAAAATCACAGAAACGGAGACGATCAAGCCCGTGTTCTTTGATTTACACACGGAACCGGAAGAGATGGCGGCGAAATTCGCAGATGCGGAAGCGGTATACTTCGTGGCGGGTTCCCGAGGCAAAGACTTGCTGCAATCTGATCTGTATGGTGCGGTCAAAGTGATGCAAGCTGCTGAATCAAAAGGAATCAAGCGCTACATACACCTTAGCTCAGCCTATGCCTTAGAACCTGAACAGTGGCAAAGGGAAGGCATGGCGTCATTGATGGATTACACGATCGCCAAATTTTTCTCTGATCGCTGGCTGATCGACAATACCGCACTAGATTATACGATTTTGCAGCCGGGTGCGTTGAAAGAAACTCCAGGATCTAGTTTGATTGAGATCAGTGAAACGACCTCTGGTGCGATCCCGATCGAGGATGTCGCCGTCTTGTTAGGTGAAATGCTGGAGTGTCCAGCAACTTATCAAAAAGTCATCAAAGTCCAAGCAGGAGAAACACCGATCAGCGAGGCACTGGATCAGCTTTAAGGCGTGCCTTTGGGCTTGAAGAGAATGTACTGAAGGAAGCTGCACGGCAATGAATCGTTGTCGTGCGGCTTTTTTTGTGAAGAAGCCAGTCACTTTTCATTTTTGAAAGCGATGACTCTTGACTTTGAAAAAATAGTTTGTTACGCTTATTGCTAACTTTAGAGGGGGTGGTAAACGAATGTCAAGCGACTCGAGTGACGGTGAGCAGAAACACTATTTTGACTTACCTTACTTTTTAATTGAATAGGAGACCAACAACAGCGCGTTATTTAGGAGCAGTTTCTAAATAAGGGGCTTATTTGTGTTATCCATCAATGAAAAAGAAAAGGAAGAAGAATAAATGAATAAAAAAGAGTTTCAATTATCAGTGTCAGAAACAATCGAACAGTATCAGGTGCCCTCTATCGATCAAGGATTGACTGAGGCACAAGTAACCGAGCGGTTAGAAACCTACGGATTGAATCAATTAGCGGTCAAAAAAACCGCCAAGTGGCGGTTGCTGCTGCGGCAATTCCATAACACGATCATCTACATTTTGATTTTCTCCGCCATCTTAACGCTGCTGATGGGGCATTTCTCTGATGCCGTGATCATTGGCATCGTCGTACTGGTCAATGCGTTGATCGGTTATTACCAAGAAGCCAATGCTTCCGATGCGTTAGAACGAATCAAAGAGATGCTATCAGCAGAAGCCACGGTCTATCGGAATGGGATTCGGCAAGATATTCCAGCTGCCGAAGTCGTTCCAGGGGATGTCGTATTCCTAGAAGCTGGTGACAATGTGCCCGCAGATCTGCGGATCATCGAAGCCGACAACTTGCGTATCCAAGAATCCGCCTTGACTGGTGAAGCCGATTCGGTGGAAAAAATAACAGATGCCTTAATGGATGAAGCAACTCCATTAGCGGAACAACGGAATTTGGCGTTTGCTTCGACTTCCGTGACGTCAGGAAGCGGGAAAGGGATCGTGATCGCTACTGGCGTCAAGACTGAAATTGGGAAAATCTCAGCTGAAGTCAATCAAACGGAAGAACGAAAAACGCCATTGATGAAAGAGATCGATGGACTGGGGAAAGGCATCACCTATGTGATCATGGGCGTGGCGGTCTTGCTATTTGTCGTCAGTTTGTTCCAGCAAACCTATGCGATCTCTGTCTTGTCCTTAGCCGTTGTCACCATGATCGTCGGCTCGATCCCAGAAGGATTGCCAGCAACGACCTCGGTGGTTTTGGCGATGGGTGTCAGTGATATGGCAAAAAACAAGCACACTATCATCAAAACGCTGCCAGCGGTTGAAACGCTAGGCTCAGTGGATGTGATCGCGACGGATAAAACCGGTACCCTGACCAAAAATGAAATGACGGTCAAAGACATTGTATTAGCTGAGCAGGAATATGAAGTGACGGGTGACGGCTATGCGCCGGTGGGAGAAATTCGTCCAAAGCAGGAGGACGTCCACGCGCAAGACACCTTGCAGTTGTTTTTGGAAGCTGGTTACGAAGCCAACGATACGGTACTGGTCCCAGAAGGAAATCACTGGACGATCAATGGGGAACCAACAGACGGCTCCTTTTTGACGCTGTATCATAAGCAATTTGCCTATCCGCAAGCACCTGCTTACCAAGAGCTGGATATGCTGCCCTTTGATTCGGACAACCGCTACATGGCGAAACTAGTGGCAAACCCTGCAGGGGAACGCTTGCTATTTGTTAAAGGCTCCCCAGATAAATTGTTTGAAATGGTGCAAAAACAAGCGGCGCCTTTTGATGAAGCCTATTGGACAGACCATGTCCGCCGCTTGTCGGCAGAAGGCAAACGAGTGGTAGCGGTGGGCTATCAGAAAGTTTCGATCGATCACATTGATGAAACGATTTTTGAGCAAGGGCTGCAATTACTAGGGATCGCTGGGATCATCGATCCGCCGCGAGAAGAAGTGATTGCCTCCCTGAAGGAAATGAACCAAGCCGGTGTTCAAGTGAAAATGATCACTGGGGATCACCCTCTGACCGCCAAAGCGATTGGGGAAAAGCTTGGCTTAGCGGATGAGATTCACGTCGTGACTGGTGCCGAGTTGGATCAGATGAGTGAAGCTGAATTTCAAGATGCTGCCTTGACGAATCAAGTCTTTGCACGAACCACGCCGAAAAATAAATTGGACATTATCAGAGCGCTACAAGCCAAAGGCAAAGTCACGGCGATGACAGGGGACGGAGTCAACGATGCCCCTGCGTTGAAGCGGGCGGATATCGGTGTAGCGATGGGGATCAGCGGCACGGATGTAGCCAAAGACTCTGCTGATATGATCTTGACCGATGACAATTTCGGTACCATGTCCTTAGCGATTCGCGAAGGACGCAGGATCTATGACAACATCAAAAAGAGCATTCTGTTTCTGTTGCCGACATCTTTTGCCGAAGGGCTGATCATTGCCTTTACGATCATGATGCAAAAAGAATTGCCGCTGCAGGCGACACAACTGCTGTGGATCAACATGGTTTCTGCTATTACGATCCAGTTTGCGTTTATCTTTGAACCAGCAGAGTCTGGGATCATGAACCGCAAACCGCGAAAGACAGGCAATAAATTGTTGAATCGCCACGATATTTGGCAGATGGCGTATGTATCGATTTTGATGGCAGTCATCAGTTTGATCGCTCATGACTGGCTCTTGCTGCAAGGCGTCAGCGAAGCCGTTGCCAGTACCATGATGGTCAATATCGTGGTCTTGAGTAAGATTTTCTATTTGTTCAACATCCGTACCAGTGCACCAGCGTTTTCTAAAGCTTCCTTCACCAATCCAAAAGCATTCGTGATCATTGGTGTGATGCTAGTTCTGCAACTGTTATTGACCTATGTTCCATTTATGCAAAGCGCCTTTCATACGGAGGACATGTCCTTGATCGGCTGGGTCATCTCAGCAGCTTCTGGGATGGTCGTATTACTCGTGACGGAGTTTGATAAATGGCTTCGTTCGAGAAAAAATATTTAACCTAGGTTTTCTCGTGTTTTTTTACAGGCAAAATCGCCTTGCTGCAGCTTAGGAAAGTGGCGGAACGACAAGGGATTTCTGCTGTCGCTGCTTTGGGGTTGCCAAAAGAAAAAGCCAAGAGGAATTCCTATTGGCTTGTAATCAGGCCTATTGACAAACAAAAATGGTCGGGCTAAAATGCACATGAATTGAATAGTATTCTTCGGGGCAGGGTGTAATTCCCGACCGACGGTGACAAGCGTAATGCTTGAAGTCCGTGACCCGCATAGCTATGCGGTGGAGCCAGTGTGAATCTGGCACCGACAGTGAAAGTCTGGATGGGAGAAGAAAAACCACAAAATTTCAAGGGGCGCAGTGCGTCTAAAATTGATTTTTTGCCGGTCTTGTTTGTCTATGCCTCGTGAGATTCTCACGAGGCATTTTTTTATTGAAAGGAGGAAGGAAGATGCATAACGAATACATGCGTTTGGCGATCGAAGAAGCCAAAAAAGGGCGTTACCAAACCTTTACCAATCCGCTAGTGGGCGCTGTGATCGTCAAAGAGCAACGGGTCATTGCCAAAGGGGCTCACTTAGTCTATGGGCAGCCCCATGCGGAACGAAACGCCATCGAACAATGCCATTCCTCCGAAGACCTAATCAATTCGACTTTATACGTGACGTTAGAACCTTGCAACCATCAAGGAAAACAGCCGCCTTGCACCCAGCTGATCATCGACAGCGGCATCAAAAAGGTAGTCATCGGCCAGTTAGACCCTAACCCGATCGTGGCTGGACAAGGCAAGCGCTTTTTAGAAGAACAGGGCATCGACGTGTTGGTGGGCATCGAAGAAACAGCGGTGCGCCGTTTGAATCCACACTATAATTTTTACCATCAGCATCAGCGACCTTACGTGGCGTTGAAGCAAGCGATCACTTTAGATGGCCGGATCGCTCATGATGCGTTAACCCGCAGTGCGATCACTGGTTCAGCGGTTTGGCAAAACGTCCATCAAGAACGTGGGGACTATCAAGGAATCTTAGTGGGCAGTCAGACGGTGTTGACGGATGATCCCACGTTATTGACCACGGTTGAAACCAGCTTTCCGCCGATTCGCATCGTGTCAGACCGTCGGGGGCGAACGCTGTCGCAACCCCATTTGGCACTGTTTGCCGATGATTCGGCACCTGTGTGGATTTTTACGCAGCAGACAGCTGTCAGTGATTTGCCAGCTCATGTGTCAGTGATCCAGCTGGAAGAGTTGACGATTGTTGCATTGCTGAAGGAGCTTGCCGCACGACAGGTCCAATCGCTTTACGTAGAAGGAGGCGCTGCGATCCATGATGCCTTTTTAGCCAGCGGACTGTGGCAAGAAAGCATTACCTATGTGGCGCCAAAGTTCCTTGGGGGCAATAGTCTCGCTAGTTTTGCCAGTGAGCGTACCCCGAAACAGCTGCAGCAGCTAACAGAGGTGACGGTGACTGCAGTTGGGGAAGATGTTTGCATCCGAGGAAGGAGACCAGAGGAATGTTCACAGGATTGATTCAGGAAAAAGGCCGCATCAAAGAGATCCGCAAGCAAAGCCGCACGATCCAGCTAACTTGCAGTGCGTCCGAAGGATTACTGGCGGATTACCAGATCGGAGACAGTATGGCGATTAACGGGACGTGTTTGACGGCGATCGCCAAACAAGCGACGACGTTTACGGTGGATATCATGCCAGAAACCTTTCAACGAACGACATTTAAACAACTCTCGGTGGGTGCCGAAGTCAATTTGGAGCGAGCGATGGCAGCGACGCAGCGTTTTGAAGGCCACTTTGTCGCAGGCCACATTGATGTAACGACCCGTTTGATCCAGAAAAAGCAGTTGGAAAATGCCTTGATCTTGACGTTTGCTTATCCTGTCAGTGTGCAAGGGGAAATCATTCCGCAAGGGTCGATTGCGATCAATGGCGTCAGTTTGACGGTTACCCAGACGACGGCACAGGCATTTTCCGTTAGCTTGATCCCCCATTCCAAAGACCAGACGACGCTGGGGCAGTTGAAACAAGGGGAGTGGGTCAATATCGAGACGGATATGATCGGGAAATATGTCAAATACCAACGAAAATGAAAGAAGGCAGACGATGCATAAAGTAGAACAAGCAGTGGAATGGTTAAAAAAAGGCGGCTTAGTGATTGTCGCCGATGATGAAAATCGAGAATCAGAAGGAGATTTGATTGGGATCGCTGAATACGCAACGCCAGAATCTGTCAATTTTATGGCGACTTATGGCCGCGGCTTGATCTGTGCATCCATCTCACAAGCGATCGCTGAAAAGCTGGCATTGCCTGAGATGACCGCCAATAATACGGATGCCTTTGGCACCGCGTTTACCATCAGTGTCGATCACGTGACGACGAGTACGGGAATTTCTGCGAAAGACCGGGCAGTGACGATTGAAAAGTTGGCTGATCCTGCGTCACAGGCTGCGGATTTTTATCGCCCTGGCCATATCTTCCCATTGACCGCTCAACCTGGCGGCGTGTTGGAACGCAGAGGACATACAGAAGCGGCTGTGGATTTAGCAAAGCTTGCTGGCAGCGTGGAAGCAGCCTACATTTGTGAGATTTTAAATGAAGACGGCACGATGGCTCGGGTCCCAGAATTGAAAAAATTAGCAGAAAAATGGCAGCTGCCGTTTTTGACCATTGATGAGTTGGCGGAATATCTACGAGGAACCGCGCCTATCACGGTGGATCTGCCAACGGCTTATGGGGCGTTCCAATTGACCTTATTTGAAGATGAGTTCGGCAATGAACACCTTTTACTAGCCAAAGGCGAGATTCAACATACTACTGAGCCGCTGTTACTACGGATCCATTCAGAGTGTTTAACAGGCGATGTCTTTGGCTCTCATCGCTGTGATTGTGGCGAACAGCTGCAAGAAGCGATGCGGCAGATCGAAGCAAAAGGCCGTGGTGCGATTTTGTATCTACGCCAAGAAGGCCGCGGTATTGGTTTGCGGAACAAGCTCCGTGCTTATCAGCTGCAGGAACAAGGCATGGATACTTATGAAGCAAATATTGCATTAGGGTTTGCAGCAGATGCCCGTCATTACACGTTTGCCGCTGATGTTTTACGTTCCTTAGAAGTGCAGGAGATTCAACTGATGACCAACAACCCTGACAAAGTGAAGGAATTAGAAAGCTTAGGGATCAAGGTCGCAGAACGGGTACCGCTAGAGATGCCTGCGCATAAAGAAAACAGCAGCTATTTGAAAACGAAGAAAGAAAAGTTTCACCATTACCTATCTATTTAATCAACCAAAGGAGAATGAGCGATGACAGTATTTGAAGGAACGTTTCAGGGAGAGGCAGTCAAAGTAGGGATCGTAGTCTCACGATTCAACGAGTTTATCACTTCCAAGTTAGTGGAAGGCGCCAAAGACAATTTGTTGCGTCATGGAGTCAAAGCAGAAAACATCGATGTGTATTGGGTTCCAGGTGCTTATGAGATTCCGTATATTACCAAAAAAATCGTTGACCACAAGCAATACGATGGGATCGTGACATTAGGTGCCTTGATTCGCGGAGCAACGACCCACTATGAATTGATCTCAAATGAAGTGTCGAAAGGCGTAGCCCAAATTGGTCTGAATGCCGACATTCCGATCATGTTTGGTGTGTTGACGACTGAAACGATCGAACAAGCCATTGAACGGGCGGGAACCAAAGCTGGCAACAAAGGCAGCGAAGCCGCTCAAGGTCTTTTGGAGATGATTTCGTTGAATCAGCAAATCCTTGGCAACGCATAGGTTTCACGTTCGAACAAAGGGAAGCTAGCAAGAACAAGCCTGCCTGAGCATAGGCATCAGACTGGAGACAGACTTCGTACAAAATGAAGTCTGTCTTTTTTTCATCATAAAAAAAAACACTTGATTATTATGCCAAAGGATTCGCTTCTTCACGGGTACCGTATTTTCGATCGGTCAATGGAGAGGAAAATGCCCAATCAATCACGAACATTAGAATAACTCTTATTTAAGGAAATTTTCAGAAAATTATTTACATTTCACAAAAGGTTCCTTATAATGACTCTATTCATTGAGAGTGATTCTCATTTGCAAATAGATGTCAAAGCAGCACATGGCTTTGGCGCTTTTCATGAGAAGAACTGTTATAAGCGAAAAAACGCACAGATGCTTCTTTTATGATGACGGCGAGGCAACAGTCAAGGTTGTTTTTGCTGTGAAATCAGGAGGGAGTCGTGCTGAATAAAGGAGAATCACATGTCGGTAGGGTTGATTAAATCAAATCGTTGGATGGTTTCGACAATCATTTGCTGTGTTTTAGTTGTCGCCATTCTCTTATCTGCAGGAGTTGCTTTGGCAAACGGTCAAGCCAATATCACCCTTGGCGAAGTTTACCAAATTCTCTTCTATAAAATCAGCCATGGATTGGTTGGTGATCTTTCAGGCATTTCAGACGCAAACATCAATATCGTCTGGTTTGTTCGGGCACCGCGGGTCTTGCTCTCTATTTTTGTAGGCATGGGGTTAGCGATCAGCGGGGCAGTGATGCAAGCGGTGGTCCAAAATCCGCTGGCAGATCCCTATATCTTAGGAATCTCTTCTGGCGCATCCTTAGGGGCGACCTTCGCCATCTTAGTCGGTTTTGGCGGCTCGGCGCTAGTCTTACAACTGGGCTTATCGTTTGGTGCCTTTGCAGGAGCGGGGATTGCCACTATTTTGGTGCTGCTGCTTGCCAGTATCGGTGGGAAAATGACTTCCACAAAACTTGTGCTGTCGGGGACGATCGTCAGTGCCTTATGCAGCTCTGTTTCAAACTTGATCATCTATCTGGCTAGCAATGCAGAAGGGATGAAGACTGTGGCGTTTTGGTCGATGGGCAGCTTAGCCTCGGCTTCTTGGAACAAATTAGGCTTTATCGTGGTTCTGGTTTCTTTGATCACGCTGTTCTTCCTGACGCAATACCGTATTTTGAATACGCTTTTGCTGGGAGATGAAGTTGCTTCCACCTTAGGGGTCAAGCTGACTTTCTATCGTCGTTTTTACATGCTGCTAGCAGCGCTATTAACCAGTATCATCGTGGCGAATTCTGGTATGATCGGCTTTGTCGGCTTGATCATTCCTCATATCGTACGTGGAGTCAGCGGGTCGGATCATCGCCTGTTGATGCCTTTGACCGCTTTGACAGGCGCGTTGTTTTTGATTTGGGCGGATGTGATCGCCCGCTCGACCCTGCAAGGAGTCGAACTGCCAATCGGGATCATTACAGCGCTGATCGGTGCACCGATCTTTATCTATATCATTGTCAAACGGCAATACAACTTTGGGGGGTGACGGAATGAAATTAGCAGTTGAAAAGCTCAATCTAACGATCGGTGATCAGCAGATACTAAAAGACATCTCCGTCCAAACCGCACAAGGGCAATTTGTCGGCTTGATTGGTTCCAACGGCAGCGGCAAATCTACATTGTTAAAAGCTATCTACAAAACGTTGAAACCTGACAGCGGCGACATTTATTTGGGTGAGATGAATATTTTGAAAAGTTCCGAAAAAAAAGTCGCCCAGCAAGTCAGCGTCGTCAGTCAGTTCAATGAGTTGAGCTTTGATTTAACAGTAGAACAGATGGTGCTTTTAGGTCGAACGCCCCACAAGGGTTTATTGGAACAAGACACCAAAGCCGACCATGAGCTGGTCACCGAGGCCTTAGCCAAAACAGGGTTAAGTGCCTACATAAAACGCAGCTACCTCTCATTATCAGGAGGCGAAAAACAGCGGGTCGTCCTTGCTCGTGCCATCACCCAAGAACCGAAATTTATGATTCTCGATGAGCCGACCAATCATTTGGATATCCGATATCAACTGGAAATCTTAGAGACCGTCAAGCATCTGAAGATTGGCTTGTTGGCGGCGCTGCACAATTTGGAACAAGCAGCCAATTATTGCGATATTATCTATGCCTTAAAAGATGGTCGGGTCGTAGGGTATGGCGAACCAGAAACGTTGCTGACAGAGGAACTGATCGAAGAAATCTATGGCGTGAAATGCAGTATTTACCATCATCCGATCACAGGCGGATTAGGGTTTCATTATTATTTTGAAAAGGAGCAAACAGATGAATAAATGGGGAAAAATGATTGGGGTAGGATTGGCAGTCTTTACATTAAGCGCTTGCGGCAATACGAAGGATGAAGGAACTTCGGCTTCTTCCTCACAGGCAGAAAGTACGTATCCCTTAACTATCAGCAACTACACCAAAGCAGAAGGCGGTACGCAATGGACCGCCAAGGACCAAACCTTTAATGAGGCACCAAAAAAAGTCGTAGCCAACACACGACCAGCAGCGGAATTGCTGCTGCATCTCGGCCTCAAGGATCAGATTGCGGGTGTCGGTGCAACCTTTGGTGCCGCCGATGAGGAAGTTGCTGCTGATTATGCAGAACTAAACGACCTGGGCAGCGACTATATCAGTAAAGAAACGGCGCTCAGTGTGGATCCGGATTTGATTTTTGGTCGCGGGGGACTTTTCGATAATCAAGATTGGGGCGTTGGCACCGTTGATTCCTTGAACGAGATGGGCATTCCGACTTACGTCCAAGAAACCTCTGTCACTGGTGCAACATTTGATTCCGTTTATCAAGACATTGAAAACCTTGGTAAGCTCTTCAATGTCCCTGAGGCAGCCGCTGCTTTTGAAAAAGAATTAAAGGATCGCCAGAGTGCCTTGGAAGAAAAAGTAGCAGACAAAGAAGAGCAAACCTTTGCCCATCTCTTTATGTCTGATCCAAGTGTGGTCAGTGTCTATGCCGCTCAAGATGAGTCTTTTTTCAACAGCAACTTTGACATGATCAAACTGAACAATGTGTTTCAAGACTATTCAGGAGAAGTCAGTGTCGAAACCTTGATCGAAACGGATCCCGATGTCTTGATCGTCGGTGACTGGTCAACGATCGAAGGCAGTGTTTCTGGTCAAGAAATCATTGAAGGCTTGTACAAAAATGACAAACTCTCCAGCATGAAAGCCATCAAAAACAAACAAGTCTACAGCATGGACTACAATTATCTCTTTGGCTATGGCTACCAAGCCTTGACTGGATTGGAAGAACTGGTAGAGCAAATGGCACAATAAACACCTCCTGTTGCATAAAAAGGAGAACCAACTTTTTATATAATAGAAGAAAACCAACGTTTCACTGGCCGATCGACCACAGAAACGTTGGTTTTTTGTATTTAAGAAAAGCAACCTTTGCCGCTGCCCGTTCCGCAACGAGTAGCCCGTTAGCTGTTTTTTTCTGTCACGTGGTCCATTTGATAGCGAGACAATAGCTTCTCTTTGTGTTTTTGCATGATTGTTTCCAGAGAAATATCGTATTTATCGGCGAGGATAAACAAGTTATCCAGTACATCGCCCAATTCTTCCGTCAGGTTTGCCAGTTTTTCTTCTGGCAAGCCATCTTGTTCATCGGGACGGTCACGACCGATTTCCAATGTCCGAATGGCACGGCTCACTTCCCCGACTTCCTCTGCTAAAAAATTCGCCCGAATAAACGGATCGTACTGATACCAGTTGCGGGCTTTGTAGAAGTCACTGATAAATCGTTGATATTCCTCAATGTTCATAACTTTTTTTCCATCCTTTCCCAGAACCTTTATCAGAATCATGATATACTATTTCAAAATGATTGAGAAGGATGATGGAGAGTTTTATGAAAATTGCAGTCTATTGTGGTGCCAGTGTCGGTAATGAACCTAGTTTTGCAACAGCCGCCCAAGAATTGGGGCAGTGGATCGCTTCACGAAAAAATACACTGGTTTATGGCGGCGGGAAAGCGGGCTTGATGGGCGTATTGGCAGATGCTGTCTTAGAAAATGGCGGTCAGGTGATCGGGGTGATCCCAACCTTTTTAAAAGATCGGGAACTAGCACATCCTGGATTGACCGAACTCCATGTCGTCGAGACGATGTCAGAAAGAAAACGGAAAATGTTCGAATTGTCGCAGGCCTTTGTCGCACTGCCAGGTGGTCCCGGGACGCTGGAAGAAATCACGGAGATGATCTCGTGGTCAAGAATCGGTCAAAACCCGAATCCTTGTGCTTTTTATGATGTGAACAACTTTTACCACGCAACGAGAGCCTTGTATGACAATATGGTGGAAAATGAGTTCTTGACGCAGGCCGATCGCGAAAAAATCGGCTTTGCGCAAACAACCCAGGAGCTCGAAGCCTTTATTCAAGCCTACGAACCGCCAGTTATTCGGCAGTATTAAGCGTCTGTTGCAAAAGAGCAAGGCGAAGCACCGGCGGGTGTCGTCTTGCTCTTTTGCTTCTTTGACGCATTCTTAGTATAATGGGGTTTGTTTTGCAAGTGGGGTCATAAAATAAGATTCTTGGACAAAGAAATGGAGCGTAAATCATGACAACAAATTTTTGGGCTGAATTGCCGAAGCCTTTTTTTATCCTAGCACCAATGGAAGATGTCACCGATGTCGTTTTTCGGCATGTCGTTCAAGCTGCCGGCGCACCAGATGTTTTCTTTACGGAATTTACCAACTCCGATAGTTATTGCCATCCAGAAGGACGCGACAGTGTGCGGGGACGTTTAGTCTTCACCGAAGATGAGCAACCGATGGTAGCCCACATTTGGGGCGACAAGCCAGAGTATTTCCGTGAGATGAGTATCGGCTTAGCGGAGATGGGCTTTAAAGGGATCGACTTAAATATGGGCTGCCCAGTGCCAAACGTTGCTGGACGAGGCAAAGGCAGCGGCTTGATCTTGCGACCAGAAGTTGCTGCAGAGCTGATCCAAGCAGCCAAAGCTGGCGGTCTGCCGGTCAGTGTCAAGACCCGCCTGGGCTATACCGAACTAGGAGAAATGGAAGCTTGGTTGACCCATGTCCTGCAACAGGATATCGCCAACCTTTCGATCCATTTGCGAACCCGCAAAGAAATGAGCAAGGTCGATGCCCATTGGGAATTGATTCCTGAAGTGGTTGCCTTGCGGGATAGAATCGCCCCACAAACGAAGCTGACGATCAACGGCGATATCCCTGATCGTACCAAAGGTTTGGAGCTAGCAGAAAAATATGGCGTAGACGGAATCATGATCGGCCGGGGTATTTTCAAGAATCCCTATGCCTTTGAAAAAGAACCGAAAGAGCATACCTCAGAAGAGCTATTAGGCTTGTTGCAGCTGCAATTAGATCTGCAGGACCATTACGCCAAAATGGTGCCACGCTCGATCGCAGGATTGCATCGTTTCTTTAAAATCTATGTCAAAGGCTTCCCTGGAGCCAGTGATTTGCGGGCAAAATTGATGAATACCAAATCAACGGATGAAGTCCGGCAACTGCTGGCAGAGTTTGCGGAGAAAAAGAACCACGAGGAAAGTATTGAAGCGTAAGTTTCAATGCTTTTTTCGTTTTTGGTTGCTGTACCCGCTCTCATTGTCAATCCTTCCTTGACAATAGGTAGGTACCTATGTAAAATGGAGAACAGACTTTTAATTAGGTACCTATCTAAATAGTGAAGAGGCGAAAGGAGCTGAAGGTCGATGGTTTCCGAACAAGAAATCGTGGAACGATTGTTTGAAGTGTATAAATTAAATCGGCGGTATGCGGAACAAAAATATGGGCGTTTTATGCCAGGTCGGGGACAGTTCAATTGCCTACTGGTATTGGACGAAAAAGGGACGTTGACCCAAAAAGATCTCGCCGCGTATTTAGCGATTCGCTCGACATCCACTGGCGAACTACTAAAAAAACTGGCTGAAAAAGGGCTGATCCAAAAAGAAGTCGATCCGAAAGATAAACGCAGCCATCTGATTTCGCTGACGGAAGCAGGCAAGGAAGAGGCACAGCGAATGAAAGAAAAACGCAGCAAGGCGCACCAAGAAATGCTGACCTATTTGACGGCAGAAGAAAAACAAGCCTTTGGTCAAGCCTTAGCAAAAATCGAACAGTTTTATCTTGAGAAGGAGGCGGACGTTGATTGAGTGAAACAGTCCAACGAACGGAACGTCAGCGGACGCTGATTTTTATTAATTTAATGATTACATGTATTGCCGTATCCATGTTGGCGACCGCCTTGACGACGGCTTTACCCGCCATCGTCACTGACCTGCAGATTTCCGTCACTACGGGACAATGGCTGACTAGCGGTTATTCCTTGGCGATGGCGATCGTTATGCCATTGACGGCATATCTTATGAATCGTGTGCCAACCAAAAAGCTGTATCTCGCTGCCTTAGGAATTGCGTTGGTGGGCTTGCTGCTTTGTGCTACAGCGCCCAATTTTCTAGTCATGATGCTTGCTCGTATTTTGCAGGCTGTGGGTAACGGGATCTTGACCGCGATGGCACAAGTGATCCTCTTATCGATCTATCCGATCAATCGTATCGGTGTCGTGATGGGCTGGTATGGACTATCGATCACCGCGGCACCCGTGATCGCACCGACTCTTGCTGGGGTGATCGTGGACCGCTTGAACTGGCATGCGATTTTTTATATCGTTGCCGTGATTGTTTTGATTTCACTGATTTGGGCCATAAAGGTTTTTGATGATGTGTTGCCAGTAAGCAACAGCAAATTTGATCAGACCTCTTTTGTTTTGAGTGCCTTCGCTTTTGGTGGGATTACTTTAGGCTTTGGCAATATCGGCAGCTATGGCTTTTTCAGCTTACCCGTTTTAGGAACCTTAGGGCTCGGTTTGGTAGCAGGGATCTTCTTTGTCTTCCGTCAGTTAAGAGCGAAAACCCCATTTTTGGATCTGCGGGTCTTAAAAACAAAAGAATATGCCATCAGTGTCTTTGGCAGTATCATGCTTTACTTGGTCTTGATGGGTTCGGCGATGCTGATGCCACTTTACGTGCAGTCGATTTTAGGCAAATCAGCGACGATCTCAGGGTTAGTCGTTTTGCCAGGTTCCTTGGTCTCGGCTTTTTTAAGTCCGGTGGCTGGACGAATCTATGACAAAGTCGGCATCCGTCTGTTGACGATTTTCGGCGGCGGCTCACTGGTCTTGAGCAACATCGGCATGTATTTCATCCATATGCACACGGGTATTTGGGTAGCAGTGGTTTTGAACATGCTGCGCTGTGCCGCCACAGGCTGTTTGTTGATGCCCTTCGTGACGTGGGGAAATAAAAATATTCCGCCGCAGTTGACGGCGCATGGAACAGCATTATTGACTTCTTTGCGAACGGTGGCAGGCGCCATCGGGACAGCATTATTTGTCGGGATCATGAATAGTGTGGCGCAAAAAAGCACGACCTTAACAGGGACGAGTGCATTGCTTCATGGCATGAATGTTTCTTTCTTATTGATGACGATCGCTTCTGGACTGCTGTTTGCAACGGGGCTATTCTTGATTCGTGATCAGAAACCAGAAGCCGTTTGGCTAGAAGGGGCAGAAGAACCACTGGAATAAAGAGGGGCACCTTTCTTTGAAGGGTGCTTTTCTTGATTTATTTCATGAAACTCTATGAAAAACCAAAAAATTCGATATAATAAGATAACTTATGGTTTAGGAGGAGTATTTTTTTTCATTAAAGGCTTGCTTTAATGGGAAAAAATCAGGGAGAAAATGAAGAATAAAGGCGTTTATTTTGGATTGTCTGCCTATGTCTTGTGGGGCTTGGTCACACTATATTGGAAAATAATCGTTGGGGTTTCGCCATTAGCAACGATGTGCTACCGAATCGTGTGGTCCTTTGTTTTTATGGTGTTGTTTATCGTGCTTTCTGGGAAGAAAACGCAATTTTTACAAGAAGCGCGTCTGCTGTGGAAGAACAAAGCATTTGCTGGACTGATCGTTTTAGCTTCTGTGCTGATCTCCATCAACTGGTTCACCTTTATCTTCGCGGTGAGTGCGGGCCACGTGATGCAAGCCAGCTTAGGCTATTATATCAATCCGCTTGTCAATGTCTTGTTAGCGACCGTTTTTTTTGAAGGAACGTCTTAGTCGTACTGGCATGCTGGCGTGTCTGCTGGCAAGTATCGGGGTGATCTTATTATCGATCCAAACAGGAACGATTCCTTATGCCTCACTGATCATGGCCTTTTCCTTTAGTACGTATGGCTTGATCAAAAAAAGAATCCCCATTAGTTCGGTTACTGGGTTAACAATCGAAACGATGGTGATTTTCCCCTTTGCCCTCGTGTATATTTTAGGATTTTCAACCGTCGGCTTTATGAACTATCCCTTGCAAACCAATCTCTTATTGGTGGGTGCTGGGATCGTGACGGCTATTCCGCTGCTGCTGTTTGCGGAAGCAGCGAAAAATGTTTCTTACATTACGCTTGGGTTTATTCAATACGTCAACCCGACGATCATGCTTTTGTTAGCCATCTTTTTGTTTCACGAAACCTATTCACTGGCCCAATTTTCCGCCTTTGCGTTTATTTGGCTGGGGATCGCGGTCTTCACCTATGGTACGCTAGGGACGGCGATGAAAGAGCGGCGCATGGGACAGCAAAGAAAGCAACTTTGATACATCAGGAATGGCTGCAGCTGGGCCGTTCCTTTTTTTATTAAAAAACAAAGCATTTTAGGTAGTGAAGGATGTTGCAAGGAGAACGCTTCAATGGTATAACAAAGGAAAAACCCGTTGTAGAAATTCTGCTTGAAAAGGGTTGCATCTGCCACAGGGGTGTGTTATTATTCTTTCAGTTACAAGGATTGTTACTGTTCGGCAGGCAAAACCAGAATTGACCGCAGCGCGCTAATGGGGAGATTCTAGGTTTTTTTATTTTGGAGTGAGGGAAAACGATGGTTATTGGGAAAATATTAAATAATAATGTCGTCATCTCGACCAATGATGCCGGTCAGGAAGTGATCTATATGGGTCGTGGCATTGCGTTTAAGAAGAAGGTCGGCGATCCAGTGGATGAAGCCTTTGTCGAAAAAGAATTTGTGTTAAAGGATACGTTTACCGCAAATCAGTTTCAGCAATTGTTTTCAGACATTCCTGTGGAAGAAGTCGAAGCCGTCAAGCAAGTGGTGGATGATGCAGAAGCGTCATTGGGGATCGAACTGTCGCCAAATATTTATTTGACACTGACCGATCATATCCATTATGCGCTGGTTCGGGCACGTGAAGGCATTGAGCTGCCGAATCCATTGTTGTTTGAGACCCGCAAATTTTATCCGAAAGAGTATGCGGTTGCAGCAGATGCCGTTGCTTATTTTGAAAAAGTCTTCGGGATTACATTGCCAGAATCGGAAATTGGCTTTATTGCGTTTCATATCGTCAATAGCGAACAAGCCAATGGCACGATGGAAACCACGATGCAAGCGGTAGAAATCGTACGTGACGTACTGGCGATCATCAGTCGCTTTTATGGACGAGTCTTTAACCCAGATTCCTTGAATTATCAACGGATCACCACGCATTTGCAGTATTTTGCGCAGCGTTATTTAAGCGATGAACTTTCGGGGGAAAAAGATGAATTTTTATTTGCCCTTGTGCAATCGAAGTACCCTAAAGCGTTTCAAACGGTCCAACGGATCAACGAGTACTTGATCAAAACCTACGACAAATCGATCGGTGAATCAGAAATGATCTACTTAACGATCCACATCGAACGTGTCGTCAATGATCAAACCAATTAACATTCAATCATTAACGGATTGTTACTGTCAGGCAGGCAATACCCAGATTGAAAAGACAACAGTCAGCGAGGAAAAAACTCGTTAGACGGTCGTTTTTTCAATCTGGGTTTTTTTATTAAAAAAAGGAGTGTTGAAAAAATGAGTTCAAATAAAGAAATTGCAGTTCGCGTCCTTGATGCGGTGGGCGGCAAAGAAAATGTCAACAGCGTGGTGCATTGTGCGACCCGCTTGCGTTTCAAATTAAAAGATGAGCACAAAGCGGATACGGCACGCTTGAATCAAGACGACGATGTGATCCAAGTCGTTCAAAGCGGCGGACAATACCAAGTGGTGATCGGCAGTCATGTCAGTGACGTTTACCGTGAATTGAATGGAGTAGCGAACTTTGATGGCGAAGCAGACAGCAAAGGCGACAAAGGCAACCTCTTGAATCAACTGGTGGATATTATTTCGTCGATTTTTACGCCATTTTTAGGCGCAATGGCAGGTGCCGGGGTCTTAAAAGGATTCTTGACGCTGGCAGTCACCTTGAATTGGTTAGCAGCTGATTCTGGGGTCTACACCGTATTGTATGCGATTGCTGATGGGTTATTTACCTATTTACCAGTGATGTTGGCTTTTACTGCAGCGAAAAAGTTTCGCACCAATGAATTTCTAGCGGTTTCCTTAGCGATGGCGTTGGTTCATCCAGACATTACCGCTTTGGCTGGACAAACCTTGAGTTTCTTAGGCCTACCGGTCATTATTGGTGCTAGTGCTTATACGTCTTCCGTCATTCCGATTATTTTAGCGGTCTTTTTACAAAGCTATGTGGAGCGTTTCTTTAAAAAAGTCATTCCTAGCTTCTTACAGATCATCTGTGTGCCTTTAGCGGTCTTCTTGATCATGGCGCCATTGACCTTTATTGTCGTCGGTCCACTAGGAACGATTTTAGGAAACTTGTTAGGTAGTGCCTATGACAGCATTTACCACTTCAGCCCACTGATCGCTGGGGCTGTCATGGGTGGTTTATGGCAAGTCTTTGTGATGTTTGGCATGCACTGGGGCTTTGTACCGATCATCATGTTGAATCTCAGCCAAACTGGTGTTGATACCATGGTACCAATGCTATTGCCAGCCGTCCTTTCTCAAGGGGGTGCAGCGCTAGCAGTGTTCTTTATGACAAAAAATGTTAAATTGAAAGGCTTGGCCCTTTCTTCAACGATCACCTCAATTTTTGGGATCACAGAACCGACGGTGTATGGGGTGACTTTGCCATTGAAAAAACCATTTATCGCCGCGTGTATCAGTGGTGCCCTCGGTGGTGCCTTCATTGGCTTCAGCCAAGTCGAAAACTATACCTTTGGGTTAGTCAGCTTACTAAGTCTGCCGTCCTTTATCCCACAAGATACGAAAGATTTAAGTGGTCTGATCGCAGCTTCGATCGGCACGGCTATCGCTTTTGGCGCAGCGTTTGTCTTGACCTTCTTCTTACGTTTTGAAGATCAGCCAGCAACTGATGCCAGTGTAGCACCAGCAAAAGAGCCAGCAGCACCCACAGAGAGTTCGTCTAAAGAACGAGTGATCCTCAGCAGTCCGTTAGAAGGCAAAGTGGTTCCCTTAGCAGAAGTCAAAGACCAAGTCTTTTCTTCTGGTGCATTAGGAAAAGGTATCGCTATCGAACCGACCGTCGGGGCTTTATATGCGCCAGCAGATGGCACCATCACGACGCTCTTTCCTACTGGCCATGCCGTTGGTTTGACCACCACGGATGGAGCCGAAGTCTTGATGCATATTGGTATGGATACTGTGGAACTAGACGGCAAAGGCTTTGAGGTCTTTGTTAAACAAGACGATCAAGTCAAACGCGGCGATTTGTTAGTGAAATTTGATCTAGATACGATCAAAGCAGCCGGCTTATCCACGATTACACCAATCGTTGTGACGAATACCCCGCAATATTTAGATGTGATGGATATGAATCAAACCGATGTCTTGCAAGGAGAAGACTTCTTAGCCATCGTGAAATAAGCAAAAGAAACCCGATCCTCGACTGAATATCAGCAAGGATCGGGTTTTTTGTAAGAAAATAAGGCGCAGTTGCCCTTCTCGCTTGCCTGACACGGTAGCAAACGCTTGTCACAGCGCGAGTTAAGAGTAAGACCAACATCAGGAACGCCTGCTCAGGGAAAACCCGAACATTCTTGGGGACTGCTCCTTACACATGGCTTAAATTTTCGGCAAGCGACTCTAAAGCGGGGAAATCGAGAATCGCATAGCCCTGTTTTTGTTTTTCGATCAGCTTGTCTTCCCGAAAGCTGGTAAAGGTTCGCAGCAGGTGGCGATAGCTGACATTCAAGATCGCGGCACAGGTGGTCAACTGAAAGGAAAAGTGTTGATTTTCTTGATGCGCAAGAATAAATTTGGCCAACCGTGTCTCTACAGGTTCCGTCAATGAATTCGCTAAGTTGATCCCCGAATTCAAGCGGGAACTGAGCAACTGACAGATGGTTTGCAAAAAGCGGACGTCTTGTTGCAAGGTGTTGCGGTAGCGATTCAAAGGGATGCAGACGCAGACGCAAGCAGAAGCGGCTTTGACACTGCTTTTCGGCAAGAGTTCCCACAAAGAGGAAGCTTCCCCTAAAGGTGCAGCCGGCTTGGCGTAATCAATACAAATCGTTTGGGTATCCGAAGAGAAGGAGTAGACCATCACGGTTCCTTCTACGAGAAAATACAAGTATTCAGAAGGCGTGCCCGTTCGAATCAGGTGCTCTTCTTTTTCAAAGGAATGCAAAGTGGCCATCGCTAACAAATCATTGTCCATATAAGATTGCAGATCGTATGTGTCAATGTAATTACTGAGGCGTGCGGTATCATCGATTTTTTTCATGGGAATCAGCCACTCCTGAATGGTTTTCTTTAAGTATAGCTTAGTTCCCCTTTTGACTCAACACGAACGATAAATAAAAACTAATGTAAATTGTATGTAAAAATAAGGTAAAATAGGACATGTGTCACTTCATTTTGAAGGGATACTTGGTATGATTTGAATGTAAGAAAGCTTCAAACCATTAGGAGGAGAAAAAATGCCATTGAAACGAATTGTTAAAGGAATGTTAGGAATTGCGTTAGTTGCCGCATTGACCGGCTGTGGGAATGGGAGCAGCAGCAGCGACAGCAGTGCCGCAGCCGAAAAAGAAAAGCTGGTGGTACAATTCGTACCGACCAATAATGACGGCTCGATGCAAGCCAAAGCAAAACCGTTTGCTGAGTATTTATCAAAAAAATTAGACCGTGAAGTAGAAGTAACGTTAGCAACGGATTATTCGACGATCGTAGAAGCGATGGCTTCTGGACAAGTTGATTTAGGGATCATGCCGCCAGCCGCTTATGTTCAAGCCAAAGACATGGATGCAGCTGAAGCGATTTTGACTTCTCAATTAGGTGCTTATGATCCAGAGACGGGCTTGCCATTAGAAGGGGAAAAAACCAATACCTTCAAAGGGGAGATCTTGGTCCGTGCGGATAGCGACATGACAGAATTGACGGACTTAAAAGGGAAAAAAATCGCTACATTGAGTCCAAACTCTGCTAGCGGCTATATTTACCCAGTTGCCGAGTTGAAAGATGCAGGAGTTGATCCAACGACGGATGCTACATTAACGACCGTGAATGATATTCCAAGTGAGATCACTGCAGTCTTGAATGGTCAGATGGACGCCGCCTTTGTGTTCCAAGGGGCACGAAATGTCTTTGCGTCAAGCTTCCCAGACAACGACTTATTCAAAGACCTAAAAGTCCTTTACTTGACCGAAGGGGATATTCCAAATGACGCCATTGCCGTCCAACCATCAATGGATGCTGAACTAAAAGAGCAGATCAAAGAAGTGTTCTTGAACATGGCAGATGATGAAGAGGGTGCCGAAGCAATGAGCTTGTGGGGACACCAAGGGTATGAAGAAGCAGCAGATTCTGCTTACGATACCATTCGCGATTATACACAACGAGCAGCAGAGTAAAAAATCAGGGATTGCGGTAGAAGGATAACGGGACACGGAGATGTGCAGCGATTTACTAGGGGAATAGGTGGAATACGCAGTACCAGTGCATTTTTTAGTGAAATAGACCGTGACCGATTGGGGAAACTTTGCCGCGGTCCCTACATAATGGAGAAAACAGATGATAACTTTTGAGAATGTATCCAAAGTCTACCCGAATGGGGTCAAAGGATTACAGAACATAGATGTAACGATTGAGCAAGGTGAATTTGTGGCCATCATTGGCTTGAGCGGTGCTGGTAAGAGTACCTTTTTACGCTCAATCAATCGCTTAGTGCCAATCACTGAAGGAGATATCCGGATAGACGGCAAATCAGTCACGAAAGCCAATAAAAAAGAATTGCGCTTGATTCGTCGACAAATCGGATTGATCTCCCAAAGCTTCAATTTGGTCAAACGCAGTACCGTTCAAAAAAATGTTTTGTCTGGGCGTTTGGGGTATTACGGGACCTGGAAAAGTATTTTAGGGTTGTTTACGAAAGAAGACTACGAAAGAACGAAAGAAGCGCTAGCGACGGTCGGCTTGTCAGACAAACTGCAAACGAGAAGCGACCAGTTGAGTGGTGGGCAACAGCAGCGGGTATCCATCGCCCGTGCCTTGGTCCAACAAGCGCCGGTGATTTTAGCAGATGAACCCGTGGCATCACTAGATCCCATCACGACAGAGAAAGTGATGGAGGATCTGAAGAAGATCAATCAAGAAATGGGCAAAACGATTGTCATCAATCTGCATTCGATTCCCTTGGCTCGTCAGTATGCGACAAGGATCATTGCCTTAAAAGCAGGTGCGATCGTTTTTGACGGCAACGCAGCCGCTTTGACAGATCAGCGTTTAGAACAAATCTATGGCAAAGCAATTTTTGAAGAAAAGGCAGGAGAAATCGATGAAACTGAAAGAAACAGTTCATTTTAATTGGTACAAACACCTGCTGCTGGTTCTTTTATTGCTGCTCTTTTTTCAAAGCAGTGCCTGGATTACGGGGGCTGATTTTGCACAAGTGTGGTCGAATCGCAGCCAGATGACGGCTTTCATGGCTCGCTTTTTGCACCCGGATTTTAGTTATCTACCGCAACTGATGATGCCCTTGATCAAGACATTGCAGATGTCCTTTTTAGGCACCGTTTTAGGAGTAATCGCAGCGATACCGGTGAGTCTGTTGGCGACAACAGTCGTGACAGAAAGCCGTTGGGTCTCTGTGCCGATGCGTTTTCTCTTGGGGCTGGTGCGGACGATTCCCAACCTATTGTTGGCGGCATTGTTCGTAGCGATTTTTGGGATCGGTGAAGCCACTGGTGTTTTGACCATCGCGGTCTTTACCTTTGGTATGGTTTCACAGCTGATGTTCCAAGCGATCGAAACCATTGATTTTGCGCCAATCGAAGCAGCGGCGGCGGTAGGGGCAAATAAATTTCAAGTGACTGTTTGGGCGATCATACCTCAAGTCATCAGCCAGTTTGCCAGCTATACTTTTTATGCCTTTGAAGTCAATGTTCGAGCTTCGACGGTGTTAGGGTATGTTGGTGCCGGCGGGATCGGGGTCATCTTGAACGCCTCATTGGCATTGTTGAATTATGAGCGGGTCTCAATCATTATCTTGACGATTTTGCTAACGGTAGCGATCGTTGATTTTCTAAGTGAGCGGGTAAGGAGGTCATTCCTATGATGATCAGAGAAGTGAAGAAAACGACTTGGCTATTATGGGGACTCTTTGCTATCTTACTGGCATTATCTGCAGCGACGCTGGATTATTCCGGATTGAGTACTTTTTCCTTAGCGATGGGAAGAGATGTCCTGCAAGGGTTGAGTCAGCCAGACTGGTCTTTCTTTTACGACGGTAGCGGGGAGGATCTGTGGAGCTTATTGTTACTGACGATCGGGATCGCTTGTCTAGGAACGATGATCGCAACAGTCTGCGCGATACCGGTGACCTTGCTGAGTGCCGCCAACCTATGGTCTTCTGCACCGTGGGTCGCAAAAATCGGCAAAATGATCTGCAATATCTTGCGGGCATTTCCCGAGCTGGTTTATGCGATTATTTTTGTCCGTGTGGTAGGTCCAGGACCTTTTGCTGGAGTTATGGCGATCGGTGTCCACCAGATCGGTATGCTGGGCAAGTTGTTTACCGAAGAAATGGAAGCCATGGATGAGCGCTTGACGGAAGAGATGCAAGCCGTCGGTGCCAACTTTTGGCAGACGATGTTTTTCGTGCGGGTCCCTTACTTAGCGCCTATCTATAGTTCCTTTGCACTGAATCATTTTGAAATTGCGGTCCGCAGTGCGGCAACGTTAGGGTTAGTCGGTGCTGGCGGGATCGGTGCACCATTGATTTTTGCTATTCAAACCAGAACCTGGAGCAAGGTAAGTATTATTTTGTTGGGCGTCGTTGTGACCGTCTTCTTATTAGACCAGTTGACTGGAATCATCAGAAAGAAATTGAGATAAACCTATGAATGTATTGCATATATCAGATATCCATTTTCGAGAAAGTTACCTGCCTTGTGAAGAAGGGTATCAAGGAATGCTGGCAGCCATGCAAAATCCCTTGATTCCTCTTGAAGAGTGTATCCAAGATGCCAAGGCGCGAGCAGCGATCGATTTGGTGGTGATCAGCGGCGATTTGACCGAAGATGGCGCGCCTGCCGATTATGCCTCTTTGAAGCAATATTTAGAAAAAGCCTTTGGCTCAGTGCCCATCGTAGTAACGCTAGGTAATCATGATATCAAACGGCATTTTCGCCAAGGCTGGCAAGGCAAGTCAGTAGAAACCGCCAGTGATACACCTTTTAATCAAGTCTATGAAACGGAGACATTGGCGATCGTGACTTTCGATAATTCCTGCTATGGCTATGCCGACGGTATCGTAGATGAGCGACAGTTTGAATGGCTGCAAGCCACGCTGGCGCAGCTCAAAGAGAAAAAGATCGTTTTTGTGACGCACCATCATTTGTTGCCCGACCAAGCAAGCACGCCGGCATGGGCCGGTGCCAATCGTTTGGTGGCATTATTGCAGCAGTATCAAATCTCTTGTATTCTCAGTGGACATACCCATCATGCGTTTACGGGAACGATCGCAGGGATTCCTTACTATACTGTGGCAAGTATGTCGTTTGTCGGGGAAGATGAAGGTGATGGAATGGTCCGTTTTGAAGAACGCTATGGATACAATTTGTATCGTTTTGAGGAAGGTGCGCTGGTTCATCAATCCTCAGAAAACTATCGACCGAACCGTGTATTGATGCGGGTCAACATGCAAGGATAAAAAACAGACGTTCCGTCAACGCTGCCTTTAGCAGCAGAAAAGGAACGTCTGTTTTTGTGTGAAAAGGCTTAACTTTGATTGCCAAAGGTTTTGACAACTTCAATCGTGCCGTCGATATGGAAAAACAAGGTATAGTTCTCTTCGGTTTTGATACCGTCAAAGCGGCGAGCATAATACGTGACCGCGTCTTTGAAGGTTTGTGGGGGAACCCCTAAATAATCAGCGCATGCCGCCAATGTTTTGCAGCCTTCTTCAAAACAAGCGATGATATCATAGGGCGTGACCACGATCGCAGAACCAATGTCGCGGGCTTTGCGTTCTTGTTTGCGTTTTTCGTTGGTGTCTTGGGCGGTAATGTCGCCAGCACTGGTCAGATAATGACCGATTTCTTCACCGATGGTGCTCAAGAGGTCTTCTTGTGATTGGTCAGGGTTCAAGTAAATATGGTGATCGATGTACAATCCTTGCTGACCATCAGGCATATTTTTATCGAAAATAAAGTGCAAGTCTGGGTAGGCGGCCATCAGTTCTTCTACTTTATCCATTTCCATCATTCCTTTTGGGCGTGCCGCTGTTTTATAAATTCAATATAGCTGAGGATGTCTTCCATCTGCTCATCGGTGACGTCATCATCAATATGGGCCGCAACGGTTTGAACTTTTGCAGAGGGCGGCGTGAAGCCTGCCGGGACTTGTCTGCCTAATAAAAAATCGGTGGATACTTGAAAAAT
This sequence comes from Enterococcus sp. DIV2449a, assembly GCF_051711225.1. Classification (NCBI taxonomy): domain Bacteria; kingdom Bacillati; phylum Bacillota; class Bacilli; order Lactobacillales; family Enterococcaceae; genus Enterococcus; species Enterococcus sp. DIV2449a. The sequence continues at coordinate 3,267,013 of NZ_JBIOME010000001.1, read as the reverse complement.
CTCTGCGAGTTTGACGATGGTCTCGCCATCGGGTTCGTTACGATCATTTTCGAAATGCGAATACGCTGCGCGGGTGATCCCTAGTTGATCTGCGATCTGCTGTTGGGTTTGGTTGGTTCGTAGTCTGAGTGTTCTTAGCCGTTCGCCAAGCATGAGTGATCGCCTCCTTTTTTGTAGTATAGCACGTTAGATATAATTTGTATCTATTTTTGTATTATTTGATATAAAAAATATCACATCAGTTGACGATACGAATCGTATCTTTTATACTGGAAATAGATGATATGAATTGTATCAAAAAGAATGGGGGAGGATCATGGATACATCGATCGTAACAGTTGTCTTGCCGTCACTCATTACTGGTGTACTTACTTATTTGGCTACCCGAGTATCCAGCAAAGCGAATTTGGAACAAACGAATATCGAAAATGCCCAAAAGCTTTACCTAAAATATGAACAGATCAATCAAGAATTGACCCATAAAATCGATCAGTTAGAAGAAGAAGTCCAAAAGACCGCCAAAACCTACCAAGAAGAAGTCTTAGTCTATCAAGGAAAGCTTGCTACTGCCCAAAGCGAGCGGGATTTTTTGCGGGCAGAAAATCAGGTGCTGAAAGAATTACAGCGAGTAAATCAAGTGCCTGTAACGCGTGAAGAAAAGCAACATTCAGCCGTTGGCTAATAGAAAAAAACTGCTTATCCGTCAATAAGCAGTTTTTATTCTTTAATTGATCATTTGTTCATTGACATAGGCGGCATAAAGCGGGTGGTTGTTGATTAATTGTGCATGGGTACCTTGACCAGTAATGGTGCCTTTTTCTATAAAGTAGATTTGGTCAGCATCCACGATGGTCGATAAGCGATGAGCGATCACTAATGTCGTGCGCCCTTCCATTAAATGATCCAACGCCCGCTGGACTTTTTCTTCTGACTGAGAATCTAGGCTGGCGGTCGCTTCATCTAGCATCAGCAGCTTGGGGTCTCGTAAGAATGCTCGAGCGATGGCGATCCGTTGTTTTTGCCCGCCAGATAGTTTGACGCCGCGTTCGCCGATTTGTGTTTCTAGTTTTTCGGGGAACTCTTGGACGAACTGATCGGCATAAGCCAATGCCAGTCCTTGCCACAATTCCTCCTCTGACAGTGTCCGGCCCAATCCGTATTGCAAGTTTTCCCGAATCGTACCAGCAAAGACCGCACTGTCTTGGGAAACATAGCCGATCTGTGCCCGCCAGTTTTGCAGATCAATATCAGCTATCGGCTGATCTCCAATCAGCAAGCGCCCGCTGGTGGGTTCATAAAAGCGTTCCAGTAAAGCAAAAATCGTGGATTTTCCGCCGCCGCTTGGTCCCGCAAAAGCAATCACGGTGTTAGGTTTGGCTTCAAAAGAAATGTTTTGCAAAATCGGCCGTTTGGGATCGTAACTGAAATCGATTTGTTCTGCTCGTAAGACTGCGCCATCGATGGCGGCTTTGGGTGCTGCCTGGATTGGCTCCAGCGGCGTATCCAAAATTTCTTGGATCCGTTCCGTAGCACCCATCGCTTTTTGGACTTGTGAAAAGAACATCGCAAACGTCGTCACAGGCGCAATAATATTAAAGAGATACAGTAGAAAAGCGATCAATGCGCCACTCGTCAAGGTGCCGGCTTGCACACGGATCGCGCCATAACCGAGGATTCCTACGAGTAAGCCCAGCATGGCCGTCGTCATGATTGGCTGCAAAATCGCACTGACTTTCGCATCCTTGACCCCGAGGGTAAAAATTGCCCCAATGTTGCGCCGACCGTTTTCTTGTTCACTGGCTTCTCCGTTGCTGGCTTTGATCAAACGGATCTCTGAGAGCTTTTCGCTGGCATCCGCATTGAAATCGGCGGTCGCTGCTTGCAACTGGCGTCCTAGTTTCGACATGATCTTGCCGATCGGCCACATGATCAAGGTGATCAAAGGCACCGCACTAAACATGATCGCCGCCATCTTCCAATCCATCAAAAACAAGATGATCATCGAACCGACCAATTGGATCAAGCCAGTGACAAAGCTGGGAAATTGCGAGGTGACTAGTTCTTTGATCACGGAAGTATCATTGACGAGTCGCGAACTGCTTTCCCCCGACTTGTGGTCATCAAAATAGCTGACTGGCAAATGCAGCAGATGTTTCCAAAGACGTTCCCGCAACGTTTTCACAGCACTTTCTCCCACATAGCGCAAGAGAAAGCCGCCTAAAGTCCCTACACCTAATTGCAGCACAAAGGCTAGGATCAAAACGACCAGCATGGAGGTGCTGAACGTGGGGGTGCCGCTGGCATCGACCAGCGTTTTCGTCAGCTGCGGCACGACCAAACTGGCGGCACTTGTGATCAGGCTAAAGAGCATCCCTAAAAGAAACAAGCCTTTCTTAGGATTGACACTGACGATCAGGTGGATAAAGTCTTTCATTTTAAATTTGTTTTTGTTCACTGTTGGTGTCGTTGTTTCCATTCGTTTTCCTCCGCAGCAAGCAAGATGGCTCACCGCTTTTTCTTTTTAATTAGGTGTTATTAGAAATCCTGCCAATCCTCCTCGGCTGCTTCGTCTTTAGAAGTGGAAGTCGGTCTTGCTTTGCGGCCTTGTCCAAACCCGTAGGCATCAAAAAAATTGCCTTTTACCCATGTGTACCGTGGATCATTCGCCTCGCTATTATCAAATGGTCCAAATGGTCGATTGCCAACCATGCCGCGATGTCCAGGAAACGGCATTTGTCGCATGGCTTCCTTGATCTGTTTTTTCATTTTGCGTCGCTCATCAACGCCCATTTCTTGCCAAGTATCTTTCATTTGTTGCCTCATTTTTCGGCGCTCGTCATTCGTCATTTCCTGCCAATTTCCGCCCCATTGCTTCATCATTTCTTCCCGAATCTCTTGCATGGCTTGCAAACGATCCATTGGGTCAATAAAGCGTTGTGCCTGCTGTTGGAAGTCCGTCTCCCACCCAGCGGCGATGTTTTCAAGCAGACGGGCAAACTCGGTTTGTTCCTCCTCTGAGAGCCCAGCAAAAAACGACTGACTGCTGGTGGCTTCTTTTTGTGCCAGTAATTTTTCTGCTTTTTTTCGGCCAGTTTCTGTCAGATAGATTCGTTTGATCCGTTTGTCAGCAGCATCTTCTTTGCGCTGAATATCGCCACTATTTTCCATTTTCTTCAATAGTTCCGCTAGAGAGCTTGGCCGCAGGTCTAAGACTTCTGCAAGATAACTTTGCACCAAGCCGTCTTCTAAATTTAAAACGGCCAGGACACGTTGCTGTCCCGAAAGGCGCTGGTTGTTTTGACTCATAAAGGCATTGCTGGCTTCGCTGATAAAACGAAGCTGTTTCATTAAGTGGTCGGTCATTGTACTCATGGTGCACACTCCTTTTGGTTTATCGTTCGGTACCTAACGATATCGATGAGTTGATTATAGTTCGGTACCGAACGAATGTCAATAAGAAGCAGCTGAGATTTTTTTCTAACAAAAAGTAAGCAGAATGATTGACTTACTAAAAGTAAGTTTGGTATGCTGAGTCCATCGTTAAATAAACCACAACAAAAGGAGTACAAAAGAATGGTCTTTGGATTTGGGAAAAAAGAACAAATAATTGAAAAAGAAGTAATGAAAGAGGTCTATCGCACCCCGGAAAAGAAAAAAGCGCAAAAAATCGGGATCATCGTTGGCAGTACGAGAGAAGGCCGCGTGAGTCCGCAAGTAGCCAATTACGTGTTACAAACAGCACGCGCACATAGCGACCGCTCGTTTGAAATCATTGATATCAAAGACTATGACTTGCCATTTATGGGTACAGGTGAAGTGAACTAAGCGTGGAACGAAAAAATCGCTGAGTTAGACGGCTACCTCTTCATCGTACAAGAATACAATCATGGCATATCAGCTTCCTTGAAAAATGCGTTGGACAGCGCTCGCGAGGAATGGTTCAACAAAGCAGCAGCGATCGTCAGCTATGGTTCGGCAGGAGGGATTCGAGCCGCTGAGCAAGTTCGTTTGATTTTGGCGGAACAAAAAGTAGCCACGGTGCGTACCAATCCTGCCTTCAACTTATTTACTGATTTTGAAAACTTTACCACCTTTACCCCTGGCGAGCATATGACTGCAGGAATGAACGACATGTTGACGGAATTATTGGACTGGGCAGACACATTTGCCAATCGTTAAGAAAACAAAATAAGACAACCTTAGGAGGAACCTATCATGAAATTTGGTATTATTTTAGGCAGTACAAGAGAAGGACGCGTAAGTCCGCAAGTCGGAGCATATATTCAAGAAATTGCTAATCAACGGTCAGAGCATCAGTTTGAGATCGTTGATGTAAAGGCATTTGATTTACCGTTTATGGGAACGGCTGAGCCAAACCTGGCATGGAACAAAAAAATTTCTGAATTAGATGGCTATATCTTCATCGTGCAAGAATACAACCACGGTTTTGCAGCTTCCTTGAAAAATGCCGTAGATTCTGCTCGGGAAGAATGGTTTGATAAAGCTGCTGGGATCGTCAGCTACGGTTCTGGCGGTGGGATTCGGGCCGCTGAACAATTGCGCAACGTATTGGCTGAACAAAAAGTTGCCACCGTGCGGACTAACCCAGCCTTCAATCTCTTCACTGATTTTGAAAATTTCAGTACCTTCAAACCCGGTGCGCACATGGCTGCAGGTGTCAATGACATGCTAGATGAATTGTTGTTGTGGTCAAAAGCTTTTGCAACGATCCGCTGATCTGTTTTCAAGACACAATCATTTATAAGCGATCCTGTGCTGTTTCATCCCATGGATGGAACAGCTTTTTTGGCGTCTGCCAAGCAAGGGTTCGACTGGCAAGGGTGTTTCACTGAAAGAAAGACCAAAAATCGGGTATACTAGAAGAACAGAGGCTGCGGGCAACTGCGTTCGATTTTTTGCCCAACGAGTGCAGCCAGTAACAGAGGAGTGAACAAGAGCATGAATCTACTTTTTGCGATTGATGATCGATTCAGTGAACAATTAAAAACAACGTTATATTCAATCAAACGTCATACGACAGCAGCATCTTTCGATGTCTATGTCTTACAAGAAAAAGAATTGAAACAAGGTGTAGAGCTGGAGGCCTTTTGTCAAAAATTGGCGATGACCTATCATCCCGTCATCATCGGTTCTGGTTCGATCTTTAAAACCGCGCCAGTTAGTGACCGCTACCCAGAGTCGATCTACTATCGACTGTTGGCGCAAAATTACTTGCCGCAGCAGGTGGAAAAAATCTTGTATCTGGATGCGGATATTTTGTGCATCAATGATTTGCGTCCCTTGTATGAGCTGACGTTAGGGGATTTTCTGTATGCCGCCGCCAGCCATTCTAAGCTGACAGAAGTAACAACAGTCATCAATAAAGTCCGGTTGCGCAATTATGAGTCGGAAGGCTACTATAATTCAGGTGTCTTGCTGATGAATGTGCACCAGCTGCGGCAAGAGGTCAAAGAAGCAGAGATCGCTGCGTTCATTGAGAAAAATCATTTGAACCTCTTTTTGCCAGATCAAGACATTTTGAATGGGTTGTACGGCGATCGGGTGCTGGCGATCCCTGATCAGCTCTACAACTATGACGTACGAAAAAACCGTACCTATGAAACGATCAGTTTAGGGGAATGGAGTTTGGATTGGGTCATCGAGCATACTGTTTTGTTACATTTTTGCGGCAAAGAGAAACCATGGAAAAAAGGCTACCGCAGCCGCTACGGGGCGCTATACAAGTATGTGGAAAATGAACGACGGAAGTTTGAAGAGGGCAGATCAAGTCAAAGTGAAAAACACCAAAGATTATAGATGTAAAAAGTGATGAGCATACTTGTTTCATCACTTTTTTGCGTCTCTTTTTTTCAGCATCGATAGTTTGCAGCGAAGAGTTCATAATTAGTCTGACTTTCGAAAATCGTCTTATTCGATCACCTAGTTTTCATTTGTCTGAGGAAAGCAGAAACTAGAAAAGGCGAAAAGATGTTTTTTTCTTAACTGTTCATAGATACATGTGGTATAATTTTTGAAAAATGGTCATAAAAAGTATTTATAACCATTTTTTATTTATTATTATGAACAATAAGGAGGAAGAAATGAAAAGGTTGGTTTTGGTATTGGTTGTAATGGTTAGCTTTTTAGGACTAGCAGGGTGCGCTCAGAGCAATATTGATATGATAGATTTTATTGATGTTGAATTTCAAGGATTAGATACACGAGGATTTGCTTCTTATTCAATCAACTATGATCGGTTACATACCTATTTATATGAAAATGACCTAGAAATTGAATTTGAGGACGATATGCACGTTTATGATAATGAGGAATTTGAAGATATACTTGAAATATCTTTTGATAATTCCTTGGATCTGTCAAACGGCGACACTGTCAAACTCTTGGTCTCTGTTGATTTGACTAAAGTGAAAAACCTGACAGGCGGAGAAAAAGAAGTGACGGTGGAAGGACTTGATGAACCGAAATGGCTGACAAGTGAGGAGGTTGAAAAACACCTCGTAGTCAACTTTAATGGGGTAAGCGGCCGCGGAGAAGCGCAAATCGACAACACGCTCCCTGATGAACTAGGTGGACTTCCTTTCCAATTAGTTGGAGATGGAGAATTTAAAAATGGCGATACTGCAAAAATCGAAGTATCGGCTGAATTGCAAGATCGGCTGGTTCAACATGGATACCTGTTAGAGGACAGTTTTGATCCAAGGTTTGAAGTAAAAGGACTTGCCGAAGTCGCTGAAAAGGCGGGAGATATTGCTAATTTAGAAGATATAAAGCGAATGATCGATGAAGAAACTACTCGCACGTATAAAGATTGGTGGGTTGATAAAGAAGTTGGAACTCGTTATGAGATCAAGGAAGAAAAATTGCTTTATCGCCAATTCACTAGAGAAGATAATGACAGTCAAAATTTATTTGGTTATCGTTCTACTACAAACAATGGTAATTTGATCAAGATTTTCAGTATAAAAGAGTACTCTGGAGGAACAGAAGGGAAACTTAAAAAAGAATACACTGCAATTATTGGTTTTTCAGATTTATATCTTGATGAAGAGAACCGAGTGAATGTCGCAGATTTGGTAACCATCAAAGACACGAAAGATTCCACCTATTCGTTAGAGTCAGTCATTCAATTATATGAGGGCTACGGCTATACGGAAGTTGAAGATTAGGAAGTCGAACTCGTTGTAGTTACGTAAAGCGGCCTTCTTGATCTACTTCCCATTCGCTCGTTCCTATGATGCAGGACTAGTCAAGCAAGAAGCCCAAGAAGGGGAGCAAGCAGCATAAATTGCAAGGAACAAGAAAGAAACGTCCGCACGGGCGTTTCTTTTTTTAAGCGTTCTATTCTGCTTTTTTTCGATTCGATGGTACGATTAAATGAGAGAGTCATGAAAAAAAGAAGGAGTGGAGAACATGAAATTTTTGATTTGGCTGGTCTGTGTGATCGGCATCGAAGCAACAGGAATCATCTCGAGTTTGTTTGCAGGAGACATCGCTGGAACGTATGCGCAAATGGAAAAACCCTTTTTAGCCCCTCCTGGTGGGATCATTGGGATCGTTTGGACGATTTTGTATGCCTTTATGGGAACAGCGTTGTATCTGTTGATCGTAGCCAAAGTCAATCCAGCGCTTAAAAAGAATGCCTATATCTTCTTTGCAATCCAGCAAGTACTAAACTTCTTGTGGAGTATCGTTTTCTTTGGCTGGAATGCTTACTGGGCAGGAACGGTCATTATTGTCTTGTTAGTCCTATCAGTGATTATTTGTATGATCCTCTTTGCTCGCATCGACAAAAAAGCAATGTACTTGTTTATTCCTTATTTGATTTGGTGTCTGTACGCAGGCTACTTAACGATTGGCTTAACTTTATTGAATGCCTGATAGAAAAAACCTCTTCCAAGCGTCGTGTTGGAAGAGGGTTTTTTCTTTTAGATATAGTCTTCAGTCAATTCCATAAAGCTGGCAACATCTTTTAGGACCATATCGATCCCTGCTTGCCAGAAGTCTGGTTTTGTTAAATCAACACCAAGGTGTTTTTGCGCCAGTTCTTCCGTCGTCATTGAAGCAGTATCTTGCAATAAAGCAATGTATTCTTCTTCAAAGCTAGACCCTTTTTCATTGGCATACGCATAGATCCCCATGCTAAAGAGGTAACCAAAGGTGTAAGGGAAGTTGTAGAATGGCACATCATCAATAAAGAAGTGCAATTTGGCTGCCCAGAAATGTGGATGATAAGTCGCTAACCCATCCGCATAGCTTTCTTTTTGCGCCGCTGTCATCATTTCCGTGATTTGCTCCGCTGAAACTAAGCCGTTTTGACGGGCTTGGTAGAAGCTGTTTTCAAAAATAAAGCGTGCATGGATGTTCATGAACATCGCGATCGCATTTTGCATTTTGGCATCCAATAGATTGATTTTTTCTTCCTTCGTTGTCGCTTCTTTGAGGGTTGCATCAGCAACGATCAATTCAGCAAAGGTACTTGCTGTTTCGGCAACGTTCATGGCATAGTTGCGGTTTAATTCTGGTAGCTCCCAAAGAACGCTGCTATGAAACGCGTGACCTAACTCATGGGCAAGCGTCGCTACTTCGTTGACTGAATTGCTGTAGGTCATGAAAATACGTGACTCTTTGGTTTCTGGCAAGCTGGTGCAATAGCCGCCAGGACGTTTGCCAGGACGATCTTCTGCTTCGATCCAGCTTTTTTCAAAAGCAACTTGGGCAAAGTCAGCCATTTTCGGACTGAACTTACGGAAGTTGGTCAAAATAAAGTCAGCTGCTTCATCAAAGGTGTAGGTTCTTTCTTCCATGTCCCCAAGGATGATCGGCGCATCTTGATCTTGCCATTCCATTTTTTCTTTGCCGAAAAGCTGGGCTTTGCGGGTCAAGAAATCAACGATCGGCTGTTTGTTCTTTTGGATCGTGCCCCACATAGCATCCAATGTCGCTTTTTGCAGACGATTGTATTCTAATGGTTCTTTCAAGTAATCAGTGACCCCGTGAAGCTTGAAGGTAGAAAGGCGGAAGCCGTCTAAATGGTTCAAGGTATCTGCAAAGAGGTCTTCTTTTTCTGCCCAAGTCTTTTCCCAAGTGTCAAATAAACGTGCACGAACTTCTGGATCTGGATCACCCATCATTTTATTGAAGGCTTGACCAGCGGACAAGTTGATCGTCGTGCCGTCTTCTTGAAGGAAAGGAATTTCGATCGAGGCAACGATCGTATCGTAATGTTGGCTCCAAGCATTTAAGCCATCTAAATTTAACGTGTTGATGATGGTTTCTTCTGCTTCAGATAACAATTCTTTGCCGTCGCGACGAATCTCGCTTAGACGAAAGGCGATTGGTGCTAAGTTTTCCGCGGTAAGTAACGCAGTCCAATCATCCTCAGAAATTTCTGTCAATTTTTTCGAGAAAACGGTTTGTGCTGCTTGCAATGCTGGCAGTTTTGCGTAGAGGTCGCCGGTCAGGATTTTGGCTTTGCTGTCGTTGACATTCGCTGAAAGCAAGGCATTGATAAAGCTGCCACATTGTGAAAATCCCTGATTGATTGTGCCAGAAAGTTCGATTAATTCCTCTAATTTTGTCGCATTGTCTGTAGCGTTTGGTGCCCAAGCGTCAACTTTTTCGCGGTAAGTTTTGATTTCTTCTTCCAGCTGGCTCATGCGTTCTTTTAATTGAACAGAATCACTGCCTCCTGGAAAAATTGTTTCTAGATCCCAATTGATTGAATAGGTCATTCCTATCAAACCCCTTTCTTTTCCTACGATCTTATTAAGTATAGCATAGCCACATTTAGTCGCAACCATCGGATTTTTTTAATCGAAAAAGGAAAGCTATTGGTTGAAAAAGTTCTTTTCTTTCGTAAGCTTTGCCTGCATTGGGCCGGGAGGTCAAAATCAAAGAAAAGAACAAAATCGATCATTTTTTGATTCTCATCAAATTCTTATTTAAAAATTGCTGAATAAATATTACATAAAAAAAAATAACAACGAGTAAAAAAACGCTCGCAAGAAGATATTCACTCTTTATTGCATAATGACAAATGCTTTGCATAATGAAGGCGAAATACGTCGCTTGGTAAGCGCATACATTCTTGTACTATGTAGGCGTAATCAAAACAAAGGAGGATGTAAAGAAATGTCAAATGCTATTCATGTTTTTTCAGAAATCGGCCGCTTGAAGCAAGTCATGCTCCATCGCCCTGGTCGAGAATTAGAAAACCTCGTGCCTGATCATTTAAATCGCTTGTTATTTGATGATATTCCCTTTTTGGAACAAGCAAGGGCTGAACATGATCAATTTGCCGATGTATTGCGTAATAATAATGTGGAGGTGTTGTATTTAGAAGATTTAGCAGCAGAAGCGTTAACTAGTCAAGAAATCAAAGAGCAGTTTATCAAGGAATATTTAGAAGAAACAACGTTACAAAGCCCAGAAATCATTGCTGAAATTACCGATTATTTCTTATCTTTTGAAGATAACCGTCAATTCATCGATAAAACGATGGCAGGTCTAGCGAAAAATGAACTGAAATTGCCCCATAGTCAAAGCTTAGCTGGTGCTGTGGATGACCAGTATCCGTTTTTGATCGATCCAATGCCGAATTTGTATTTCACTCGTGATCCGTTTGCGACGATCGGTAACGGGGTTTCCTTGAATCGCATGTATTCAGAAACAAGACGTCGTGAAACGTTGTATGGCAAATACATTTTTGCTCATCATCCAATGTTCCAACAACAGCCACCGCACTTGCTTTATGACCGTGATCAGCCAACACGAATTGAAGGTGGCGATGAATTGGTTCTGTCAAAACGAGTGTTAGCGATCGGGATCTCCCAACGAACAGATGCCACTTCCATTGAACAGTTGGCTCGTAATGTGTTCCAACATGAACCAAGTTTTGAGTACGTCTTAGCTTTTGATATTGGTCAAGAACGCAAATTCATGCATTTAGATACGGTATTTACAATGGTTGATTATGACAAATTTACGATCCATCCAGAAATTGAAGGAGAACTGACCGTTTATTCAATCTCACGTGACGGGGATGGCGTAACCATCAAAGAAGAAAAAGATACGTTAGAAAACATTTTGTGCCGCTACTTAGAATTAGATGCAGTGGAATTGATTCGCTGTGGGGGGAACGATTTGGTCGCTGCAGCTCGGGAACAATGGAATGACGGTTCCAATACCTTGACGATCGCACCTGGTGAAGTCGTGGTCTATGACCGTAACACGATCACCAATCAAAAGTTAACTGAAGCCGGCATCAAATTGCATAAAATCTCCGGCAGTGAATTGGTTCGCGGCCGTGGCGGCCCTCGCTGCATGAGCATGCCATTTATCAGAGAAGATATTTAATCTAGAGGAGGAATTACTAATGAAACAAGTATTTAAAGGAAGAAGCTTCTTAGCAGAAAAAGATTTTACGAAAGCCGAGTTAGAATACCTTATTGATTTTTCCATCTATTTGAAACAGTTGAAAAAGCAAAATATTTCTCATCGCTATTTGGAAGGCAAGAACATCGCCCTCTTATTTGAAAAAACGTCGACTCGGACACGGGCGGCATTTACGACGGCTGCCATCGATCTTGGTGCCCATCCAGAATTTTTAGGTGCGAATGATATCCAGCTAGGCAAAAAAGAATCCGTTGAAGATACCGCCAGAGTTTTAGGCAGTATGTTTGATGGCATTGAGTTCCGCGGGTTCAGCCAACAAGTCGTTGAAGATTTAGCCAAATTCTCTGGCGTTCCTGTTTGGAATGGCTTGACCGATGAATGGCATCCAACCCAAATGATCGCTGACTTCATGACGATCAAAGAAAACTTCGGTACATTAGAAAATATTACGTTAGTCTATGTGGGCGATGGCCGAAACAATATGGCGAATAGTTTGTTAGTGACGGGGGCGATTTTAGGTGTCAATGTTCGCATCTGTGCACCAAAAGAACTTTTCCCAGCTGAAGAAGTGACAGACTATGCCAACAAATTTGCCAAAGAATCTGGCAGTCAGCTGATGGTAACAGACGATATTCAAAGAGGCGTCAAAGATGCCGATGTTCTGTATACCGATGTTTGGGTTTCAATGGGGGAAGAAGACCAGTTTGAAGAACGGGTGAAGCTGTTGAAAGATTACCAAATCAACCGCGAAATGGTAATGGCGACTGGAAAACAAGACGATGGCTTGATCGTGCTTCACTGCTTGCCAGCGTTCCATGATACGAATACGACGTATGGAAAAATGATTGAAGAAAAATTCGGCATTTCTGAAATGGAGATCACAGACGACATTTTCCGCAGTCAATGGGGCCGTCAATTTGAAGAGGCTGAAAACCGAATGCACTCGATCAAAGCAATCATGGCAGTAACCTTAGGCGATCTCTTTATTCCTAGCGTGTAAGAAGGAGCAGTGAGCAGATGAGTGAAAAGAAACCAACGATCGTTGTCGCCCTTGGCGGCAACGCTATCCTAGCAGATGATGCCAGTGCCAAAGGGCAAAAAGAACGGCTTAAACAGACCGTCGAGTATTTAATTCCCCTGATCCAAAAAGACGTTCATTTGATCATTACCCATGGGAATGGGCCACAAGTGGGAAATTTGGTTTTGCAGCAACAAGCCAGTGATTCTAGCAAAAACCCAGCGATGCCTTTAGATACCTGTGTGGCAATGACGCAAGGCAGTATTGGCTATTGGTTACAAAATGAGCTGAGAATCCAGTTGAAAGAAGCTCAAATGGCTAAGCCGGTAGTGACAGTGGTGACGGAAATTACAGTCGATGCCCAAGATCCAGCATTTGCCCATCCGACCAAACCGATCGGTCCTTTCTTAACGGAAACAGCTGCCAAAGAAGCCATGGCGGCAACAGATGCCATCTATCGTGAAGATGCTGGTCGTGGTTGGCGGAAAGTCGTTGCCAGTCCAGCGCCACAAGCGATTCAAGAAGTTGCCAGCATCAAGGCGCTGATTGAACAAAACACGATCGTTATTTGCGCAGGCGGCGGGGGCATTCCCGTGTTAGATAATGGGCTGGGGGTTGAAGCCGTGATCGATAAAGATTTTGCTTCTGAAAAATTGGCTCGTTTAGTCGATGCGGATCAGCTGATCATTTTGACGGGCGTGGAAAAAATCGCTTTGAACTTTGGCAAGGAAAATGAGCAGTGGTTGGATCATGTGACCGCCGCTGAATTGGAAACCTATGTCGATGAAGGACATTTTTCACCGGGAAGCATGTTACCGAAAGTACAAGCAGCTTTGAATTTTGTCAAAATGGGCACAGAGAAACGGGCAGTGATTACTTCCTTAGATAAGCTGGCAGAAATTGAAGACGCTGGTACACAGATCACCTGGAAATAAGCGAAGTAGCAAAGCAAGTCCAAAACATTGGAGTGAGAGAAATGATCGACTACCAAATAAAAGATCCATCAACAAGAGCGAATAGCTTTCAATGGCTGGAAGAAGAAAATCAACAGCGATTGAAGGAGCATATTTACTGCCGTACGTACAAAAAAGGCCAAGTGCTTTTTTATGAAGGCGACGTAAGAGATCGGATATTCCATGTGATCGAAGGTCTCGTACGGATCGAAAAAACCGACGGAACTGATTCCTATTGTTATGTAGATTTTGTTGGGCCGGATCAGTTATTTCCTTTGATTGGCTTGTTTGAAAGAGACAACTATGATGTATCGGCATTCGCTGCAACAGACATTGTCGTGCAGTTTGCAGCGATGTCGCTGTTTGAACCGCTGGTTGTTTCATCTACAAGTCAGTTGCTGTGGCTGAATCAGCAAATGAGCCAGCAGTTGGAGAAGCAAAGACGCCGAGTGGAGTACTGTGTCACCTCTAGCGCGCAGACAAGAGTCGTCAATACGATCGGTCTCTTGATGATCGAGCACGGACAGTCACAAGGAGAGCAGATTCGCATTCCTTTTCCAGTTTTTATCAATGATATCGCTAAATACAGTGGAACGACCCGAGAGACGGTCAGTCAAGCCATCAAGGCGCTCGTGCATAAAAGAAAGATTTATTATCGTTACAAAGAACTCATTATTTATGACAAAGATTATTTTTCCCATGTTGCGAATTGACCACAGACAGACTAGCTGTTGGCAATTTGCTCCTAAGATTGATTCAATAGAGGAGGAACGAAGATGAAAAAAAAGCAAAAAGAAAAAAAGTCGCTGACATCGTTCAGTATCTTATTTCTGATCATTATTGCGTTGACGGTCGCATCTTGGCTACTAGCCGGTCAGCCCTTTGCACCTTCATTACCAGCAGGGCAAGAAGAGATGGTCAGCCAAGTCGTCGGTGCCAAGTTTTCTGATTTCTTTATGGCGCCTTTTAACGGATTTCGTGATGCGATCGAGATCTGTGTGTTTATTCTTTGTTTGGGTGGCTTTTTGAATATTGTCACACGAACAGGCGCTTTAGAAGCTGGTATTCAGCATTTGGTCAAAAAACTCAAAGGCAACGAGTTGATTTTGATCCCGATTTTGATGGTGTTGTTTTCGATTGGTGGCTCAACTTATGGAATGGCGGAAGAAACGATTCCGTTCTATTCCTTATTAGCAATCACAATGGTGGCATCGGGCTTTGATACGATCGTCGCAGCAGGAACCGTCATGTTGGGGGCGGGTGCCGGTGTGATCGGCTCCACCGTTAATCCCTTTGCTACAGGGGTGGCAATGGATGCTTTACGAAGCATCGATATTGCTCCGAATAATGGCACGATCCTAGTAGTTGGCGCATTGCTTTGGCTAGTCACGACCGCGTATTGTATCTTTGTGGTGATGTCTTATGCCAAAAAAGTTAAAGCCGACAAAGGCTCCACGATCTTATCGCTGCAAGAGCAAAAAGAAATGGAAGAACATTTTGTCAAAGATACGAACGAAGACTTAGCGTTTACGCAAAAGCATCGCCTGATTTTGACGATTTTTGGCTTATCCTTTGTGATCATGGTGGTTTCCTTGATTCCTTGGGGCGACTTTGATATCCACGTGTTTGACGGTTGGACCGCCTTTTTGACCGGTAATAGCTTCGGTGAATGGTATTTTGGTGATTTGGCTATGTGGTTCTTCTACATCAGTATCATCATTGCATTGATTCAAGGATTCTCAGAAAAAGAAATCGTGACCAACTTTATCGATGGGGTCAAAGACATTTTATCCGTTGTCTTGATCATCGTTGTGGCACGGGGGGCTTCCTACATTATGCAAACGACGTACTTGGATCTGTTTATTTTGGATCGGGCTTCCCATCTTTTAGAAGGGTTATCACCTGTCCTGTTCGTAATTGGCGCCTATATTTTGTATCTGCTCTTATCGTTCTTGATTCCATCGACTTCAGGACTGGCATATGTATCGATCCCTATCATGAGTGCCTTGGCGCAAAGCATCGGACTCAATCCGAACGTCATGGTCATGATCTTTACTGCTGGTTGCGGATTAGTGAATTTGATCACACCAACTTCTGGCGTCGTGATGGGCGGATTGGAGCTGGCGCGGGTCAACTATTCTACTTGGACTCGCTTTATGCGCAAACCGTTACTGGTTATCGGAATTTCCAATCTTGCCATTTTAATCTTCTCAATGTTGTTCTTGTAAGCTACGTTTCAAGAAGTGAACGAGACGGATCAACTATTTCAGTAAGCGAGGCGACTTGAGAGGAGCGGATCAAGTAAATGAAAAAAAAAGAGCGACAAGCAATTATCAAAAAACTCTTTGTCCTACATCGGATTGAGTCTCAAGAAGAATTGATGAATTTATTAAAAAAAGAAAATGTTTCAGCTACCCAAGCCACGATTTCTAGAGACATGCGGGAAATGAACATCGCTAAAACCTATGCCAAAAACGGCCGGCCGTATTATTCGATCTTTGAATCCAAAGAGCAGGATCTAGAAGACAGAATTGCGTTTTCGATGTATGAGTACCTAAAAAAGATTACGCAGATTGACTTTTTAGTTGTCGTTCATACGGCTGAAAACGGCGCCGACGTGATCGCCAATTATCTTGATGAAATGGAACTGCCAGAAATTGTCGGCACGATTGCAGGGTTTGATATTTTATTGATCATCACGCCGTCACAAGAAGCGGCAGCAGAGGTCGTCGAGCGGTTGAATCATTATGTAGAAGGCTACGAGATGGGTTCGTCATTGTTTACTGGAGAAAAAAACGCAAAACAGCCCTGAGAATCGTTGAAGGAGCTGAACGTCACAAGCCCCAAAATCTCACAACCAAACGGGTGACGGCTTTTCATACCGATGGCTATTTTTAAAAAGAAAGAGTGCTTCTAATCTTCATGGAAGCACTCTTTTTGTGTGTGCAATGTCTCCACGGTTTGCTGGAAAAACAGTTGCATCACCAAATGAAAATGGTAAGATAGGAAAATGAGGAGTGAAAACTATGAAAAAATTACTGAAAGAACCGAACTTTTACTTTTGTATCGCAATTGCGGTAATGGTCATCCTCTTTATCAGCTCTTCACAAACCTATGAGCAGCAATCACAAATCGGGTTGCTTTCACGAATCTTAAAAAATGAACCATTGAAAGATTGGTTGGAGACGATCTCTTTTTCCTATGCTGGGTCGGAGATCAGTATTGCGGAAAAAGGCTATTTCTCATTTGTGGAATTTTTCATTCGCAAAGGTGCGCATTTCTTCACTTATTTTGTCCTAGGGGGCAGTTTGTTCTTAACGCTTAGTTTGCGAAAACAGCCTTTTTGGCTAGCCGCTTTTTTTGCTTGGTTGGCAGCCACCGGCTACGCTGGGATCGATGAATACCATCAAATGCTGACGGGAGGACGGACGCCGCTTTTTCAAGATGTCATGCTGGATTCAGCTGGAGCACTGACCGCCGTTCTTTTGGGGTGGTTGATTTGTCAGCTATCGAAAAAGTCACCTAAACGCCGAAGGTAACGAGTTGTCGACGTTTTTTAAGCAGTAAGCTGTCAGAAAGTATAAAAACAAGAGGCGAAACCAATGGAAAAAAGATTGAGCAGTGTCAAAAGCAAATCGGAGTTTGTCGTGCATGAAAGCTTGCCGGTGGGGATTCTTCTTGCTATGGCGGGCGGTTTTTTAGATGCGTATACCTACTTGTTTCACGGGGAAGTGTTTGCAAGTATGCAGTCGGGGAATGTCATTTTGTTAGGGATCAATCTTTCGACGGGGCAGTTTGAACAAGCCTTTCGATATCTGCCGCCAATCTTCATGTTTTTAGTGGGGATCGTAGTGACGAATTATCTGCAGCATCATTTTCCGACAGGGGGCTGGATCGTTTGGCAAAATGCCGCATTGATCTTTGAAGCGATCGGTATTTTGGTTCTGGGCTTTTTTGCTCGATCATTACCCAATGTCATGATCGATTCGGGGTTATCTTTTTTTGCAGCGATTCAATATGCCGCCTATCGTCGATTGGCAGGGATGCCCTATGCCACCACGATGACCACTGGCAACTTACGTTCACTGGCTGATTATGTGTACATGCGCTGGTTTAAAAAGGACCGATCAGTGACACCCAAGATCATTTCTATTTCCTTGATCATCGGCGGCTTCTTTTTTGGTGCAGTCTTAAGCAGCTTGCTAGGGATTTTCTTATTCCACCGCACTATCTGGGTGGTTTCAGGGATTTTAGCCTTGGTGTTGGGGATCACGATCCATCATCAAAATAAACAATAGAAAAAAGACATTCGCTGGAATGTCTTTTTTGTCTTACTTTTTGGTGCTTGTGCGTGAATCTTTGAGATACAGTGCCGTTTCTACGAGTAGCGCTGCTAGAAGATAGCAGCCAAAAACGGCTACTTGGTAAAAAGCCTCTGCGATCAGCTCGTTGCGCTGCAATAAAACGACCCCGCCTAGAAAGAGCATCGCTAACAGGGAGAACCACTGCTGGGCAAAACGCCAATTGCTGACACTGGCTGTACTGCGCTTGGTGCGAAAGCCGAATACATAATTGGGTTCTTCTCGGTAAAAGCACCAGAAGACGATGAAAAAAATACCCGTAAAAATCAACAACAAAAGTCCAATATCGATCGAGATCACTACCTTTCACGTGCGATTTGTTGGATAAGTAAGTGAAGCCGCTAAAGATGAGTACATACTTATTGTATCCGCTATGAACGCTTCTATGAAGGGGAACAATCGAAAAATACGTGCTTCTAGCAAAAAAAACGGATGGCGATTTGCAGCGCCATCCGTTTTTTTATCCCCGTTGAAAAGGGCCTTTTGGTGCAATCAATTCAAGATTGGTGCCGTCTGGATCTGTAAAGTAGGCGACGCCTGTCCCAAAGCCGCTTTTCAAACCGTCTTGTGCTTCAAAAACGATGGGGGTGCCGTCAGGCTCAACGCCAATGGCTTTTAGACGAGCAACGGCTTCATCAATATTTTCGACTTCAAAACAAAGATGCATCGCGCTGATTTGCTCATTGGAATAGCTAGCTTTGTTGGATTTTGGTTCGACGTATTCTAAAAGATCGATGTTGAGATTGTCTAAATGAAGATTGGCATATTTGATCAGTGTATCTTCTAATCCTTGCGTTTGCGCCATGCGTTTGCCGCCGATCGTATCTTGATTGGCGATTTTCTTTCCCGTTAATGCTTCATAAAATTGGATGGAACGTTCGAGATTGCTGACGGTGATTCCCACATGGTTAACCATTGAAAAGCCTGTGTTTTTGTTTGTCACTATACTTCCTCCTAAGGTTTTGTTTAGTATATCGTTTGGTTAATGAAAATCGAATGTGTCTGGATCTGGACCCACTCGTAAGTCTTCATTTAATGCGTTCAAGCGGGCCATGTCAGCTTCTGATAAATAGAAATCAAAAATCGCTGCATTGGCGATCATTCGCTCGGGGTGTGTCGATTTGACATTGACTAAGATTCCTTGTTGAATAGCCCAGCGCAAAAGCACTTGTGCCGCTGATTTTTGCTGTGCATCGGCGATCGCCAAGACGGTGTCATCTTTCAGCAGTTTGCCTTGCATCAATGGCGACCAAGCTTGGATCGCAATTGCTTTTTCGCCACAAAAAGCCCGCAGGTCTTGTTGCGTCAGTTTGGGGTGCAGCTCGATCTGATTGATAACAGGAACGACCTTAGCAATGGCCAATAATTGCTCCAGATGATGGATCTGGAAGTTGCTGACCCCGATCGCTTTGATTTTTCCTGCCGCATAGAGGTCTTCCAAGGCACGCCAGGACTCTTGAAATGCTTGATTTCCTGGCCAATGGATCAAGTACAAGTCGAGATACTCGAGGTTTAAGCGGGCCAGACTTTCATTGAAGGCGTGGATCGTTTCATCATAAGTTAAATGATCGTTCCAAAGTTTGGAAGTGACAAAGAGTTCTTCACGAGCCAACCCGGTTTCTTGTAAGCCTTGTTTGATTCCTGCCCCTGTTCCTGTTTCATTGCCGTAAATCGCTGCTGTATCAATCAGGCGATAGCCATTGATAATCGCTTGCTTCACGACCTCTGCTGTGTCAGCTTCAGGGATTTGAAAGACACCTAACCCCAACCCGGGGATTTCGCTGCCGTTGTTCAGGGTGACGGTATCTGATAATTTTTCGATCATAAAAACATCTCCTTTATTTTTTTCTGGTATCATCATATAATGAGGTGGTAATACTGTATAGTACGTACTTTTTTGTTTGATACCCACCTTTTGGTAACCTTTGTGTGGTATCAGGCGTAATGAGGTGAAAAAAATGGCAGAAAAAATTTATAATATCGGTGTTGAAGCAACGATGGATGTCATCGGCGGGAAATGGAAACCAATCATTCTTTGTAATTTGCGCCATGGGGCATTACGTCCCAGTGATTTACGGCGGAAGATCCCTGGCATCAGTCAAAAAATGTTGACCCAGCAATTGCGGGAATTAGAAGAATCTGACATCGTTACTCGCAAATCCTATAATCAAGTACCACCTAAAGTTGAGTATTCCTTGAGTGAATATGGAGAAACCTTAGGCGGCTTATTGGATACTCTTTGCCAGTGGGGCACGATGCACGTTGCTGCACTGCAAGACAAAGGAGAGCAAGTTACTTTGTTAGAACAAGAAGAAGCGATTGTCTAGCAAAGGGCAAGTGGCATGAGAAAAGGCCGGCAGAAACCATTGGTTTCCGTCGGCTTTTTTAGGTTATGCTTGTTGGATCAATTCTAGAATGGCTTCAGTATTCATCCCGCTGTAATGATTGACGGGAAACGAAAGGCGCTTGATGCGTGGTGGGATGGCGTGCTCGATCATCGGATCTGTTAAAGAAAGCAAGGGATCGACCAAAACGATTTTTTCTTGCGCAAAACGATAATTCGCCAGACGTTCTGGTGGCAGAACAGTTACACTGATTTGATCCTCGGACAGCAGTTGGATGTTGCGGGCGAAAATTTTAATCAGACTTCCAGCTAAAGTAGAACGATCAATAAAAACGACTTTTTCCAAAATGATTCTCCTTATTAATTAAAACGATTAATTAAGTATATTAATTAAATCGTTCTTTGTAAATAGGAACATTTGGGAGACAACAAAAAAGCCGCAAAAGAATTTTCTTTTGCAGCTTTTGGTTCGTCTATAAAAAGGTTTGATTCTTTTGGTTCTACAATATTTAGTGTTGGTGGAAAATCTACGGATTTTCTACTGACACTTTTTTTGTAAAAAAAGATAGAAAAAGAGATAGCCTAACTGGTAGAATTTAGTCGACTAAAACAAAACCACACCAAGAAAGGATATCTCCATGGATCATTGTACTAGAAACTTGTTAGGTTTAACAGATGAAAATTTATTCTTCGAAGAAGAATGGTTAGAGACTATAGAAGAAGAGGGGTTTCGCACCAATCTTATCCATGCCAAACTTAGCTATATACCAAGCCATTGCCGTAAATGTGGTATCAAAAATGAAGGACGAATCATCAAGAATGGCTCACATAAAACAAAAGTCCAACTTTTGCCTTATCGAGACATCAAAACAGAATTACGCTTGGTACGTACGCGCTTTTACTGTAAAGAATGTCAGTCGACATTCAACGCTCAGACCAATTTGGTGGATGAAAACTGCTATCTTTCAAAGGAATTAAAGGTTCAAATTGCCTTGGAACTGGCGAAGAATACAACAAGAAAAGAAATTGCCGATCGCTATTTTGTCTCTGACGTAACCGTTCTGCGTGTCCTGCACACCTGTTTAAAAACGTATCATCCTCGTTTTGATACATTACCTTCGGTCCTTTGTTTTGACGAGTTCAAATCGATGAAGTCCTGCAGTGGAAAAATGAGTTTTGTCTTTATGAATGGGCAGACCCAGCAATTAATCGGTGTATTGGAGAATCGTCGCCTGGCTTTCTTAAAACCATATTTCCTTAAATTCACTCGAAAAGCACGAGCGAACGTGAAATACGTCGTGATGGATATGAATGCCCCTTATTTTGAACTTGTAAAGGCGGTCTTCCCAAACGCCAAAATCGTGACCGATCGCTTTCACATTGTCCAACAAATCACTCGTGCGTTAAATCAGTTGCGAATTAAAACAATGAATAGCTTTCAAAAAACGGAACCGACAAAGTATCGACGATTGAAGCGATTCTGGAAATTACTCCTTAAACATGCCTATGATCTGGATAGTTCCAATTATCAATATGATCGATCCTTTCGTAGACCAATGACGCAAAAAGCGATCGTCGATGAGCTTTTGAGTTATGACGAGCAATTAACAAGGGCTTACGAGACCTGTCAGCTCCTCCTCTATCACTTTAAACACAAGGACAGCCAAAGCTTTTTCGATACGATCAACAGCTTAGATCAACGCCTCCCACAATGGTTTTGTAAGAAGCTGACGTTTTTAAATAAATACAAATTAGGGATTCAATATGCTTTAAAAACCAGGTATAGTAATGGTGCATTAGAAGGAACAAACAACAAGATAAAAGTGATAAAACGAGTAGCCTACGGCTATCGAAATTTCCATAACTTTCGAGCAAGAATTTATCTCATTCAAGGCTTGATCTTCCAAGTAAAACAAAAACCAGTTAAGCACTCTGCCTAACTGGTTATGACTAAATTTTCAGTTGTATCTTTCTCTACCAACACTAAATGTCGAAGAGCCATTCTTTTTCGCTTAAATTACGATCACGGGTGTCCCGACTTCGGCTTTGCTGTACAATTCTTTCATCACGCCTGGCGGAGTATTGATACAGCCGTGAGAACCACGGGTTTTCCAAAGATCGCCACCGTATTCCGTCTGCCAATCAGAATCATGGATACCGACACCAGTCCAATCGATGGGCATCCAGTAATCAACAGGGGACGCATAATCTTCACCAGTCAAGGTTGCATCTTCTTCTTTGTTCCAGACATAGAAGACGCCAGTTGGTGTTGGTGTGGCTGGTTTTCCGGAAATTATGGCTGTTTCAAGAACAAGCTGTCCGTCTTTGTAATACCACATGTGTTGGTTTTTCAAATCAACTTCGATATAGGTGTTGCCAAACAGCGGGCTGCCTGCATCAGTGCTTCCTTGAGCGATCGGTGTGCGGGTGAAGTCTTCGCCCGCTTTTAACGCCTCGATCAATGCTTCTGTTTCTGCATCGGTTTGGATCGTCCAGCTAAGAGTACCGGCTGGGACGGTCACTTCGCCTTGCTTGGTACTTTTGAAGGTCGAAGAATTGGTGCTAGTATTGTATTGTTGGCCGATCGATGTGACATAGCTTCGTACTTTGTCTTCGTCGATCGTTGTGTTGCCATCTTTATAAGAGAGCCAATCCATGATCGTTTCTCTTGGGATTTGAAACGTATTTCCGTTGATCGTATAATTGCCAGTTACTTTGGCGATTTTATTCAACGAATCCATTTCTTTCGTTAAGTCTGGATCATCGGCGGTCACACTTGGTTTTGTGACATAATCAACGAGATTCAATTCCTTTTCGCCGCTGACGATGGCTTCTTGCAAGTCTGCCACTGCTTTGGCAACATCGATGGCATCGCCGTCAACTTCTGGTTTGATAGAAAAGCCGTCTTCGCCTTTTTCCAACGTGGCATCAGCCGATTTGGTACGATCTTCATTTAAGGTTTCGAGTTCTTTTTGGATCGTGTTGGTCTCGCTAGTCAAGGTGTCTTGGTCTACTGAGAGATTGTCTAGTGTTTTTTCTTCGGCAGCCGAAACGTAAGCCATTCCCCAGCTCCACTGATTTTGTTCATCTTTTAATGATTGCAGCTCATCGGTGAAATCCGTCTGCAAACCAAATTGAGCAAGGTTGACTGTTTTCCATTCGCTATCACCATCTTTGATGGTAATGGCTTCTTGTGAATAGCGATCATGCAGCAGGGCGTTGGCCTCGGCAACGGTTTTGTTGCTGATGTCGATCCCATCGATTTCAGTCTTTGGTAGAAAACGGTTTGCATAATATGTACTTCGGTAGATATAGCCGCCAGCGATCACGACGAGTAAAGCAGCCACAACGATCAGAACAATTTTCTTCGTATTATTCTTGGCGTCAGTATGTTTGTTTGAACGAGTCATTCAACTACTCCTTTTTTCTAATGGCATAATAGATAATAACGCTTAAATCATACCATATTCCCACGGGAAAGCGAATATGGCAAATGAAACTTCCATGAAAAATAGAAAATTCTTAAACTATCTTTAGGCAAGCTGTAGAAACGCATTTCTTACGATAAAAAAACTGAACGAATCGGCAGCAAGCCATCTTGATCAAAGGGTTCTGAAAAAGAGTGAGCTGGAGGATTCGTTCAGTCGCATAATTGACTAACTAAAATTGACTATTTAACACGAGGGAAAAGAAATTATTGATTGTCTTCCGCATCTAATTTTGCAAAAGCTTCATCAAGAATATCTTTTAATTGTTTTGCTGAAGCGGCCATCCGGTCTTTTTCACCATCTGTTAATGGGATCTCAATTACTTTTTGAATCCCTTGAGCATTGATGACTGCAGGCGCACCGATGTACAAGTCGTTTAAGCCGTATTCGCCGTTCATGTACACAGATAATGGGAGAACAGCATTTTCATCGTCTAAGATCGCACGAGTGATCCGTGCTAAGGCTACCGCAATCCCGTAGAAGGTCGCACCTTTTTTCTCGATGATGGTGTAGGCTGCATCACGAACACTGAAGAAAATGTTGACCATTGCTTCTTCATCGATGTCTGGGTTGTTTTTGACCCATTCATAGATTTGTAGGCCAGCTACGTTGGCATGAGACCAAACAGGGAATTCTGAATCGCCGTGTTCCCCTAAGATATAGGCATGGACGTTACGGGCATCGACATCGACCAATTCAGCCAATGCTTGACGGAAACGGGCAGAGTCTAATGAGGTACCTGAACCGATAACGCGTTCTTTCGGGAAGCCTGAGAATTTCCAAGTAGAATAAGTCAAAATATCGACTGGGTTTGCTGCAACTAAGAAAATTCCGTTAAAGCCTGAATCAACGATTTGGGTAACTACTTCACGGTTGATTTTCAAGTTTTTATGAACTAAGTCTAAACGGGTTTCGCCTGGTTTTTGAGGCGCACCAGCAGTAATAACGACTAAATCAGCATCATGTGCATCTTCATAAGAAGCGGCATAGATTTTTTTAGGGGAAGTAAATGCCAAAGCATGGGACAAGTCAATTGCGTCGCCTTCTGTTTTTGCTGTATTTATATCAATGATTCCGACTTCTTGCGCAATGTTTTGGGTCACCAGCGCAAACGCGTAACTAGAACCAACCGCACCGTCTCCAACAAGAATTACCTTTTGGTGATCTTTTTTGTTCGTTTTTGCAGTCATCTGTGTATCATTCCTTCCGCATAATTGTTTTACTCGCTATCATCCTACCATTTTCAAGTATGTTTGTCATGTGATTTGCACAACAATATTACACAAAATATCGCTGTTTCAGTTGTAAATGCTTTCTTTGTTATTACGTCAAAAAGAAGATATATCAAGGTTTTATTAAGATTCGTTAAGAAAGATAAAAACTGAGCAAGAGGGTGCCACCATAACAGTCCATTTCGTGTTATAATTACCTAAGCAAAAGAACTGGGCGCATTTGTGTGCCCAGTATTTTGTGTTTGGATAAGAAAACCGATAAAATAGATGAAGAATCAGCTTGAAACTAGAAATAATGGAGCGTAAATAAAAAATGAAAATGATTGTAGGCTTGGGAAATCCTGGCAAAAAATATGAAAAAACCAAACATAATGTTGGCTTTATGGTAGTGGATGCGTTGGCACAAAAGTACCAAGCAACCTTTAAAAAGTCGGCTTTTGAAGCAGAGGTGGCAGAGTTTTTCTTGAATGGTGAAAAAATCCTTTTGGTCAAACCACAAACTTTCATGAATGAATCCGGTCGTGCGGTAGGCCCGTTGATGACCTATTTTGGCATCTACCAAGAAGAACTAGTGGTGGTCTATGATGACCTCGATTTAGCATTAGGGAAAATTCGTTTGCGCCAAAAAGGCAGTGCAGGTGGCCACAATGGGATCAAGAGTTTGATCGCTCATTTGGATTCAACAGTCTTTGACCGTATCAAAATCGGGATCGATCGTCCACGTCCAGGACAAACCGTGGTCAATCATGTCCTGAGTCCTTTTGCAAAAGACGACCTGCCCATCGTTTTACAAAGTATTGATAAAGCGGTCGAGGCAAGTAGTGATTACTTGACCAACGGCGACTTTCTTGCCACAATGAATCGATTTAACTAAGGAGGGCCGAGATGGATTTAATTGAATTAATAAATAAAGTGCCGACAGTGGCGGCTTGGTATACAGGTTTACGTGAACAGGCCCCCCGGCAATTACTGACAGGTCTAGCTGGATCGGCAAAAACATTAGCGATCACTGGTGTGTATCAGGCATTTCAAAAACAAGTGATCGTCGTGACCCCAAATCTCTATTATACAAATCAACTAGCCGAAGATCTGCGCAATGTGACGGAAGATGTCTATGTTTTTCCAGTGGATGAAGTGTTGTCAGCCGAAATGGCTTTTTCTTCACCAGAAGCCAGAGAAGAACGCGTGGCAGCGCTGAATGCTGTTTCTCAAGGGAAAACGGGGATCTATGTGTTGCCGGTAGCGGCTTTGCGAAAGTATTTGCCTGAAAAGAAAACCTGGTTAGCCAATCAATTTCAATGGCAGATCGGCGATGAGATCGATTTAGAGCGTTTGCCGCAACAATTGATCTTGATGGGTTACGAACGTCAGTCAATGATTGGCAAACCTGGCGAATTCAGTATTCGTGGGAGCATCCTCGATATTTATCCATTAAACGCCGAATATCCCGTACGGATCGAGTTATTCGATGTAGAAATCGACTCGATGCGTTCTTTCAACGTGGAAACGCAACGCTCAGTGGAA
The DNA here is from genome assembly GCF_051711225.1 of Enterococcus sp. DIV2449a. Lineage (NCBI taxonomy): Bacteria > Bacillati > Bacillota > Bacilli > Lactobacillales > Enterococcaceae > Enterococcus > Enterococcus sp. DIV2449a. The sequence continues at coordinate 3,240,678 of NZ_JBIOME010000001.1, read as the reverse complement.
ACGCTGCAGCAAGTGGCTATTTTACCCACTACCGAATTGGTTTTCTCAGCGGAAGATTTAGCTGCGGGGCAAAAGCAGCTGCAAGAATTATTGAACAAACGGTTGGCAGTCACCAAAGAAGCAACCGATCGCGCCTTTTTAGAAGATTATTTTGGCCAGTTGGCTTCTCAATGGCAAGCAGGGATTCCTGGTGAAAGTGCCCGTTATTACACGGATTTACTGTATCGTCAGCAAACGAGTGTCTTAGATTATTTTTCTGAAGATGCCTTTTTGATGATCGATGATTATGCTCGGATCATGGAGACCAATCGTGAGATCGAACGGGAAGAGGCGGAGTGGCATACCCAAAAATTAGCGGAGCTGCGGGTCTTTTCTGAACAGCAATTCGGGATCGATGTCCATCAGCTGCTGCAAAAAGAAACCTTTGTGACCAGCTTCTTTTCTTTATTCCAAAAAGGAATGGGGAACATTCGCTTCCAAGCGATCCATCAATTCCAATACCGGCCGATGCAGCAGTTTTTCAGCCAAATGGGTCTCTTGAAAGTTGAAATCGATCGCTGGGAGAAGCAGCAGCAGACGGTGATTTTTCTGGTCAGTGACCAAGAGCGGGCCAAGAAGTTAGAGCAAGATCTGCGAGATCATGATATCTATGCCGTGCAGACGCAACAAGACCGCCTGTTTACAGGACGCACCCAAATCGTGGTGGAACGTTTGCAAAGCGGCTTTGAAATGCCGCAAGACAAGCTAGTGGTGGTTACGGAAAAAGAAATTTTCCAAAAGATGAACAAAAAAAGAGCCCGCAGGCAAAATGTCACCAATGCGGAACGGCTCAAAAGCTACAATGAGTTAAAAGCGGGCGACTATGTCGTCCATGCGAATCATGGGATCGGGAAGTACATTGGCATGGAAACCTTAGAAGTCGATGGCGTCCACCAAGATTACATGACGATCTTGTACCAAAACGAAGACAAGCTCTTTATTCCAGTCACCCAACTGAATTTGATTCAAAAATATGTGGCTTCCGAATCGAAAACACCGAAAATCAATAAATTAGGTGGCAGCGAGTGGGCGAAGACCAAGCGCAAAGTGACGGCTAAAATTGAAGACATCGCAGATGATTTGATTTTATTGTATGCCAAACGCGAATCAGAAAAAGGCTATGCCTTTCAACCAGACGATGCCTATCAAAAAGAATTTGAAGATGCCTTTCCGTATTCGGAAACCGATGATCAGCTGCGCAGTACGGCAGAGATCAAGCGGGATATGGAAAAAGAAAAGCCGATGGACCGCTTGTTAGTTGGGGATGTCGGTTTTGGGAAAACAGAAGTGGCGCTGCGGGCTGCTTTTAAAGCGATTAAAGAAAGCAAACAAGTGGCTTTCTTAGTACCGACAACGATCTTGGCGCAGCAGCACTATGAAACGATGGTCGATCGTTTTGAAGGGTTCCCCGTCAATGTTGGGGTACTGAGTCGTTTTCGGACGAAAAAACAGCAGAATGAAACGATCGAGCAAGTACGCAAAGGGCAAGTCGATATTTTGGTGGGGACCCACCGATTATTGTCAAAAGATGTCGAGTTTGCTGATTTGGGCTTGTTGGTGATCGATGAAGAACAACGGTTTGGGGTCAAACACAAAGAGCGCTTGAAACAACTGCGTTCGCAAGTCGATGTGTTGACGTTGACGGCAACGCCGATCCCACGAACATTGCATATGTCGATGCTAGGCGTGCGGGACTTATCTGTGATCGAAACACCACCAGAAAATCGTTACCCGATCCAAACCTATGTGATGGAGATGAATCCAGGAGCAGTGCGAGAAGCGATCCAACGGGAGATGGCACGGGGAGGTCAAGTGTTTTATCTCTATAATCGTGTCGATACGATCGAGCGGAAAGTCGAAGAACTGCAGGCGTTAGTGCCAGACGCACGAATCGCGTATGCCCACGGGCAAATGACCGAGATTCAATTGGAAAATACCCTGTTTGACTTTATTGAAGGGCAATACGATGTGTTGGTGACGACGACGATCATTGAAACCGGTGTGGATATTCCCAATGCCAATACGTTGTTTGTGGAAAATGCCGATTACATGGGGCTTTCGACGTTGTATCAGCTGCGCGGTCGTGTCGGTCGGAGCAATCGGGTCGCCTATGCATATTTCATGTATGAACAGCAAAAAGTGTTGAATGAAGTCAGTGAAAAACGCCTGCAAGCCATTAAGGACTTTACCGAGTTGGGGTCAGGTTTCAAAATCGCGATGCGAGATCTTTCGATTCGTGGAGCGGGAAATCTATTGGGGGCGCAGCAGCACGGCTTTATCGATGCAGTCGGGTTTGACATGTACTCGCAAATGCTGTCTGAAGCAGTCACTCGGAAACAAGGGAAAAATACCCAAACAGAAAAAACGACCGTCGAGATCGATCTGGGGATCGATGCCTACTTACCGACTTCGTATATTGAAGACGAACGACAAAAAATCGAGATCTACAAACGAATTCGTGAGCTGGAATCCCAAGAAGCAGTTGATGAACTTCAAGATGATCTGTTAGACCGTTTCGGTGAATACCCTGTAGAAGTGGCGCATCTCTTAACGGTGGGCGAGATCAAGATGAACGGCGATCGTGCCTTGTTAGAAACTATCCGCAAGCAGCAGCAGACGGTGTCGTTTACTTTGAGTAAAGTCAGCACGAAAAATTATTCGGTGGAGCAGCTGTTTGAAGCATTGAAAGCTACTAAATTAAAAGCCACGATGGGTGTCGATCATGAGCAAATGACCATCAAATTACAGATTCCGCCAGTGATGAAGGAAAGCACCTGGCTATTAGAAATCCAAGATTTTGTCAAAGCGTTACGGGAACAAAAATACGCCAGCCAAGGCTAGAAAGGAACCAGCGGGATGCCGAAATCACAATTGAAGCGTACGATGGAAGGGGCGTTTATTTTAACGATCGCTTCCTTTATCGCAAAAATCTTAAGTGCCGTTTATCGGGTCCCTTTTCAGAACCTGGTAGGGGACGAAGGGTTTTATGTGTATCAACAAGTCTATCCGATTTATGGATTGGCGATGACGTTAGCGTTGTCAGGGTTGCCACAGTTTATCTCCCGCATTGTTGCTGAAGAACCCGATCCTTTGAAAAGCAAGGAACGGCTGCAAGCGTTGACGCCTTTCGTGCTTTGGTCTGCGATCGGTTTATGGGCGGTGACCTTTTTATTTGCTGGTCCGATCGCACAAGTGATGGGGGACCACCAACTGGCGGGCTTGATTCGAGTCGTTTCTTTTACCTTCTTATTTGTCCCACCTTTGACCTTTTATCGAGGAATGTTTCAAGGAAATTTGCAAATGGTGCCGACAGCAGTTTCCCAAGTCGTAGAGCAGCTGCTTAGAGTTGGTGTGATTTTAGGTGCTGCGGCAGCTTTCCAGCAATTGGGCTGGACGATTTATCAAACGGGGACTGTCGCCATGATGGGTGCCTTAGTCGGGGGCCTTGCGGCGTGGTGGATCTTAAGTTATTATAGCCGACAAATCAACGGCAAACGCCTGTCGCTATGGCACAAACCAGTCACCAGTACAGGAGAAAATCCCGCTGGTTTATCCGCCTCGTTGAAGAAACGGTTCTTCTTAGAAGGCGGTCTGTTGACGATTTATAGCGGCTATTTGATCTTGTTCCAGTTAGCGGATTCGTTTTTATTGACCAATGCGCTAGAAGCGGGGGGGATGACGGCACAAGCAGCCCGAATTTCAAAAGGGATCTATGATCGCGGACAACCCCTCGTCCAACTAGGTCTTGTGGTGGCGATGGCGTTAAGCTCGACGTTTTTGCCAACGTTGACCAAGTATTTGACGGTAAAAAATCAGCAGCTGTTTGAAAAGTCGGCAAAAATGTATTTGCGCCTGACGATCGGGATTGCTTCGGCTTCCGCCGTGGGCTTAGCGATTTTGCTGCCTTATATCAACTTTGCCTTATTCAAAGACGGTTCTGGCAATGCGGCGCTGGTATTGTTTGTCTTTTCCATCGCTCTGATGGCGACGATCCAAGCCTATCAAAGCATTCAACAAAGTCGCAATACCTACACCTTCGGCTTGCTCGCTGCGGGGATCGGTCTTTTGATCAAATGTCTATCGATGTGGCCGCTGACTGCTTCTTATGGGACTGCAGGAGCGAGTATAAGTACACTGTTGGGGTTAGGCGCGACCTTATGCTGTTTTGTGGTTTCCGAACAGCGTCAAGCACAAAGCAGCATCAATCACTTTTGGCATGAAGGAAATTATGGAAAAAAACTATTTATTTGTTTAGGGATCATGGCAAGCGTGCTATTCTTATATTATAGCTTCGTTGCGATCTTATTGAACGGTCCTTTGACCCATCGACTACAGGCACTGCTTTTTTGCCTAGGCGGTGTCGGTCTGGGAGGCGCAGCCTTTATCGGGGCAGCGATCAAAATCAAATTGTTAACGATTCGCGAATGGCTGTTAGTTCCATTTGGAAAGAAACTATTAAGAAGAGGTGAAAAACATGAGATTAGATAAATTTCTTAAAATCTCCCGCATCATCAAGCGTCGCTCTGTGGCCAAAGAAGTGGCAGACAAGGGACGCATTCAGATCAACGGCAAATTAGCCAAGTCAAGCAGTGACGTCAAAGTAGGCGATATCATGCGCATTCAATTCGGGAATAAGGTCTTGGAAGTAAAAGTCAATGAATTGCATGAATCGACGAAAAAAGAAGACGCTGCAAAAATGTATGAGATCGTTTCAGAGGAAAGAATCTCAGAAAATGCTTGATTTTTACGGCATTTTCAGTTAGACAAGCTTTGCGGATGTTGGTATAATGTAAAAAACAAAGACAGCGACGGGAGCGAGTTCAGGTGGCAAAAGAATCAAATAAAAAAATAGAACTATTGCAGACCGATTATGCGAAAGAGCAATTTGCCAAGTTTGAAAAAGAGCGGCGGCAAGTCGTGTTTCGCCGACGTCGGCTGGTGGCGTTTTTCGTGGCGGCATTAGCGATATTTGCGATCGTAGGGATTCAAATGTTCAACGATCAAATGCGCCTGCAAAAGCTAAAGGAATATAAGGCGGAAACAGTCGCCGAACAAAAAGAGGCAGAACAAAAGGTGGCTTCACTGGAGCGAGACGTTGCCTTGCTGCAAGACGATGAGTATGTGGCAAAATTGGCCCGCAGCCGATTCTTCTACTCAAAAGATGGCGAAAAAATCTATCCAGTCTTGCCAGACGGGACGGATTCTCAAAACACCAATGAGCGTTCTTCGCAAAGCGGACAAGAATCATCATCCACAGAGTCACAAGATTAAGCAATGTCATACCTACTCAGCGCAGTAGTTTGAATTATTTTAAATGGGTAAAAATTAGGAGGAACATTTTTTATATGTCAATCGAAGTTGGAGCGAAACTAAAGGGCAAAGTGTCTGGTATTACAAATTTTGGTGCGTTCATTGATCTTGGTGAAGGGAAAACTGGTTTGGTGCATATCAGTGAAGTATCAAACGGATTCGTCAAAGACATTCACGACGTGTTGTCTGTTGGGGATGAAGTGACAGTACTTGTTACGGCAATCGGCAACGATGGAAAAATCGGCCTATCGATCCGCAAAGCAGAAGATAAACCGGAAGAAAAACGTGAATACCCGAAAAAAGAATTCAATCGACCAAATCCGAAAAAATCTTTTTCACGCAATCAAAATACGAATGTAAATAAACAAGACTTCGATTCATTGATGAGTTCTTTTCTAAAAGATAGTGATGATCGTCTTTCGTCATTACGTCGAAATACAGAAGGAAAACGCGGTGGCCGCGGCGGACGCCGTAACTAAACATGAATAGCAAGTTGGAAAAAGCTGGAACAAAACTGTTGGTTCGTTTTGTTTCAGCTTTCTTTCTTGTGGGATTACCAAATGAGAAGGAGGGCAAACGATGGTCATTCAAACCGTTCGAGGGCAACTCACTGCCATCGATCCTGAAAAAAAACGCCGCTTTTTGCTGGCGGTATCGACGGGCGTCGATTCGATGGTCTTGTTGCAGATCTTTTGTCAGTTGTTTCCTGAAATGCAAAAAGAGCCATGTTTTGGTGTGGCACATGTGAATCATCAATTGCGTCCAGCATCTGCCAAGGAAGCGGCTTTTTTACGGCAGTACTGCCAAGAACGCGGCATTCCTTTTTACGAGCGGTGCTGGGAAAATCCGCCAGAAAACGGCGTAGAAGCTAGCGCTCGAAACTTTCGCTATACATTTTTTGCCGACGTCATGTCTCAAGAAGGCTATGATGTTTTGCTGACTGCTCACCACAGTGATGACCAAGTAGAAACGATGTTGATGAAGATGATGCGAGAAGGTCGCTTGCGATCGGCTGCCGGTATGAAACAGCAGCAGCCTTTTCACACAGGGATCTTGTTGCGTCCACTGCTTACTGTCAGTAAGGCAGCGATTTACGACTATGCGCAAGCACAGCAGATTCCCTACTTTGAAGACGAAAGCAATCACGAACCGCTGTATTTGCGAAACCGACTACGCCAGCAAGTAGTGCCAGCCTTAAAAGCGGAAAATCCGCAGCTGCTGCCGCATTTTCAACAGCTTTCTGAAGAAGTACAGTTCGCCAATCAGCTGATCCAACAAGAGCAGCAGCAATGGTTGTCTGCGTTCGTTCAACAGCAAGCTGCTCGCTTAGTGATCAATCTGCAGCAGCTGCCGACGTTTTCGCCAGCGCAACGCTATTTTTTCTATGCGGGTTTTTTACAGCAAGCAGAGGCTTTTACGAAACAGCCCCTCAATCAAAAACAGCTGCCGCAGTTATTGCGTCTGCTAGATGAAAAGAAAGGGCAATGGCAATTGGCGTTGCACAAACAGTGGCAGCTGCGGCGCAGTTATGACCAATTGTTATTGGAACCTGTTACTGTTCCCCAAAAGCCTGCAGCGCCGTTGACAGAAGTTAGTCAGCGACTGGTTTTAGGGGAGGGGATCTATCTTTCTGAAAAGGAATGGATTGGGTATTTTCCGATAAATGAACAGCATATTCCCAAAAAAATCACAAATTGGTCAGAGTTTTCCCAAGATTTACCGCTAAACTATTCCTCTGAGCTGGTGGTGCGTAAGCGCCAGCCGGGAGACCGAATCCGCTTGGCGCGTGGTCTGACCAAAAAGATCAGTCGTTTTTTTATCGATTCAAAAATTCCTAATGAAGTGCGAGAAAAAAGTTGGGTCGTCACAAACCTTGAAAAAGAGGTGATTGCCTTACTACCTCATACATTTTCCTATTTGAGTATTGCGCCAGAAACTGATAAAATACACTACATACTTCTTTATAAATACCAGGAGTAAGAGTTGGAAGGAGAACTTTATGCTAGATAAAGATATTGAGAAAATTTTGATTTCCCGTGACGAAATCAAAAATCGTTGTGTGGAACTTGGTCAAGAATTAACGGCGGCTTATGCGGATAAAAATCCTCTAGTCGTAGGTGTGCTGAAAGGTGCCGTTCCTTTCATGGCAGACATCGTTCGTGAGATGGATTGTTACTTGGAGTTAGACTTCATGGATGTCTCAAGTTATGGCAATGCCATGATTTCATCTGGGGAAGTCAAGATCATCAAAGATTTAGATACAAATGTTGAGGGCCGTGATCTCTTGATCGTTGAAGACATCATTGACAGCGGTCGCACATTGGCTTATCTGGTGGATCTATTCAAATACCGTAAAGCGAAATCAGTGAAAATTGTAACGTTATTAGATAAGCCAGAAGGTCGTGTTGTTGAGATCGATGCAGATTATGTCGGCTTCGATGTGCCAAATGAGTTTGTTGTTGGATATGGACTGGACTATGCAGAGCAATATCGAAACTTACCTTACGTTGGCGTCTTAAAACCTAGTGTTTATCAGTCAAATTAGTGACTGTTCTAAATCAATTGTGATACAATTAAATGGTCAGGATTGATAAAACAAAATAGCCAGGGAGGTACGCATGAATAAGAAAAATAACGGTATGGTAAAAAATACCTTATATTATGTACTTGTCTTGTTGGCGATGGTCATGGTCGTTTATTTCATTTTTGGAAATGGCAATCAGCAGACCCCAACGATCGAGTACTCCACGTTTACAGAGCAACTGAAAGACGGGAAGATCAAACAGTTTACTGTTCAACCCGCTAACGGTGTGTATCGAATCGTGGGTGAATACAATGAAGAACAAACCGTCAGCAATGACAACAGCTTGTCTGTTTTAGGCAATACACAGGCGAGTTCGACCCGCTTTTCAACGATCATTTTACCGAATGATTCCACACTAAGCGAAGTCACCAGTTTGGCCTCGGCAGAAGGGGTCAAAACCACGATCGAAGAAGAATCCAACAGCGGCATTTGGTTATCGCTTTTGGTTAGCTTCTTACCACTTGTGATCATCATTTTCTTCTTCTACATGATGATGAGCCAACAAGGTGGCGGCGGTGGCGGTGGCGGCCGTGTGATGAACTTTGGCAAATCAAAAGCCAAAGAAGCGGATAAAAAAGCCAACCGCGTGCGTTTTTCAGACGTAGCCGGTGCAGAAGAAGAAAAACAAGAGCTTGTCGAAGTCGTGGAATTCTTGAAAGATCCTCGACGCTTCGTTGAATTAGGTGCTCGTATCCCAGCAGGTGTCTTACTTGAGGGGCCTCCAGGAACCGGGAAAACATTACTAGCCAAAGCCGTTGCTGGTGAAGCTGGCGTACCGTTTTACTCGATCTCTGGTTCAGATTTCGTTGAAATGTTTGTCGGTGTCGGTGCAAGCCGGGTGCGTGACTTATTTGAAACAGCGAAGAAAAATGCACCAGCCATCATCTTTATCGATGAAATCGATGCAGTCGGTCGCCAACGTGGTGCCGGTATGGGCGGCGGACATGATGAGCGGGAACAAACATTGAACCAGTTATTGGTTGAAATGGATGGTTTTGATGGAAACGAAGGCGTGATCGTCATTGCCGCAACGAACCGTTCGGATGTTCTAGATCCAGCGTTGCTACGTCCAGGTCGTTTTGACCGTCAGATTTTGGTTGGTCGTCCAGACGTGAAAGGTCGTGAAGCGATCCTCCGTGTCCATGCCCGCAACAAACCTTTATCAGATGATGTTGATTTGAAAGTCGTTGCCCAACAAACACCAGGCTTTGCCGGTGCGGATCTGGAAAACGTCTTGAACGAAGCGGCATTAGTTGCTGCTCGTCGTAACAAGAAAAAAATCGATGCTTCAGATATCGATGAAGCAGAAGACCGCGTGATCGCTGGTCCTGCGAAGAAAGATCGGGTCATCAACAAACGCGAACGTGAAATGGTTGCTTACCATGAAGCAGGACATACCATTGTTGGGTTAGTCTTGAGTCGTGCCCGTGTGGTACACAAAGTAACGATCATTCCTCGGGGACGTGCGGGTGGTTACATGATCGCCTTGCCGAAAGAAGATCAATTCTTGATGACCAAAGAAGATATGTTTGAACAAATCGTTGGGTTGCTTGGTGGTCGTACGGCTGAAGAAATCATCTTCGGTGTACAATCAACGGGTGCTTCCAATGACTTTGAACAAGCAACTGCGCTTGCAAGAAGCATGGTGACAGAATATGGAATGAGTGACAAGTTAGGTCCAGTTCAATATGAAGGAAACCATCAAGTCTTTGTTGGTCGTGATTATGGTCAAACAAAAGCTTACTCTGAACAAGTTGCCTTTGAAATCGATCAAGAAGTTCGCAAGATTTTAATGGATGCTCATCAAAAAGCCCATGAAATCATTGAAGAACACCGTGCACAGCACAAATTGATCGCTGAAAAACTGCTTGAACATGAAACATTAGATGCCAAAGCAATCAAATCCTTGTTTGAAGAAGGCAAAATGCCTGAAGGAACCGAAAGCTCTGAGTATCCTAGTGAAAAAGCTCAAACGTTTGAAGAAGCGAAACGTGCGCTGGAAGAAAAAGATGCAGAGAAGCAAGCTGCAGAAAAACACAGCGAAGATGCACCATCAAACGATTTTGATCAACAATTGGAAGACGTTCGCCGCAATAGCGAAAGCCAACCGACTGATCAAGAAAACAAAGATGATAACGCCTAAAACAAGACGTATCAAGGCACCGAGGAAACTCGGTGCCTTTTTGTTTCTATTTAAGAAGACTTTCCTTAAATTCAAACACATTCAGTTGAAAAAAGCGGCGCTTCCTAGTATGATTCATTAATGAATAAAAAGGAGAATCAAGATGAAGGATTATTTAGTAAAAGCACTAGCATATGACGGCTTCGTCCGAGCATATGCAGTATCGGCAACAGAAACGATCGCCGAAGCACAACGACGCCATGAAACATGGAATACGGCATCCGCTGCTTTAGGGCGAGCGATGGTGGGAAGTTTGTTATTAGGCAGTACCTTAAAAGGGGAAGACAAATTGACCGTCAAAATTCAAGGAAATGGTCCTGCTGGGGCAATCGTCGTAGACAGCAATGGCCGTGGGGACGTAAAAGGATACATAAAAAATCCGCAGATCAGTCTGCCGTTGAACCCTCAAGGGAAATTGGACGTTCGGGGCGCAGTGGGTGACCAAGGGATCTTTACCGTGATCAAAGACTTAGGGCTAAAAGAACCCTTCTCTGGACAAACACCGATCGTCTCTGGGGAGCTTGGGGAAGACTTTACTTATTATTTAGCAGTGTCAGAACAGATTCCTTCTGCTGTTGGTCTGAGTGTATTAGTAGAAACCGATGATTCGATTCGGGCAGCCGGTGGGTTTATGCTGCAGATCATGCCTGGTGCCAGTGAAGAGATCATTGATGCCATCGAAAAACGTTTGGGAGAATTGCCTCGAGTATCAACCTTGATCGATGAAGGACAATCACCAGAAGAGATCTTAGAGACATTGTTGCCAGACACGACGATCGAAGTACTAGAAAAAATGCCAGTCCAGTTCCATTGTGATTGCACGAAAGAAAAATTTGCGACGGCGATCATTACCTTGGGGGCTGATGAGATCCAAGCGATGATCGATGAAGACCACGGGGCAGAGGCAGTCTGCTCGTTTTGTGGCAACAAGTATCATTTTGATGAAACGGAATTGGCGGCATTGAAGAAAGAGGCGGAAGCGTAAGTGAAAGATAGACAAACATGGCAGATCGGCTCGGTTGAGATTCCCAACCGCGTCGTCGTTGCGCCAATGGCAGGGATCACCAATTCTGCGTTTCGTGTGACAGTCAAAGAATTTGGCGCGGGTTTAGTCGTCTGTGAGATGATCAGTGATCGAGGGATTCAACTGCGGAACAAGAAGACCCTTGAGATGCTATTTATTGACGAGACCGAGCATCCTCTTAGTATTCAGATTTTTGGTGGGAATAAAGCATCCTTAGTAGAAGCAGCGCAATTTGTCGCAGAAAACACAACTGCCGATATCATTGATATCAACATGGGGTGTCCTGTAAACAAAATCATCAAAGCAGAAGCTGGTGCGAAGTGGCTTTTAGATCCCGACAAGGTTTATGAAATGGTCCATGCTGTTTCCAGTGCGATCGACAAGCCCGTTACCGTAAAAATGCGGATCGGCTGGGATGAGCAGCACATCTTTGCGGTTGAAAATGCCCAAGCCGCAGAAGCAGCGGGTGCCGCAGCGATCGGTATGCATGGCAGAACCCGTGTACAGATGTATGAAGGATCGGCTGATTGGGACGTGTTGAAACAAGTGAAGCAAAGTATCACGATTCCCTTTATGGGCAACGGCGATGTCAAAACCCCTGAAGATGCCAAGCGAATGTTGGAAGAAGTCGGTGCAGATGCAGTGATGATCGGACGGGCAGCGTTAGGCAATCCATGGATGATCCACCGCACCAAGCAATACTTGGAGACAGGCGAGTTATTGCCAGAACCAACACCGCGAGAAAAAATTTCGACAGCGAAACTTCATTTAGAACGTTTGGCTGATCTAAAAGGGGAAAAAATCGCTTCGCGAGAATTTCGTCAACATGCTGCGTACTACTTAAAAGGTATTTCGCGGGCAGCCAAAGTGAAGGCAGCTATCAACCAAGCGGAAGATAAGCAGACGATTTTTGATTTATTAGATGCATTTGTGGAAAAGACCGAAAAACAGCCGCTAGCAACTCTTAAGGAATAAGAAACAAATCAAGTCGATTCGAAAGTTCGGCTTGATTTTTTGCGTCATCATTGGCATTATAAGAAGGAAACCCAAGTTAAGAATGGAGGAAAACTCGTGACAGAGGAACGACAAACACAAGAAGAATTGAATGATCAAATGTTGGTTCGCCGTGAAAAGATGGAAAAACTACGGGAAGAAGGCATTGATCCTTTTGGCAAGCGATTCGAACGCACCCATAATTCTGCCGAGTTACATGAGTTATTTGATCAAAGAACCAAAGAAGAATTAGCCGAAATGAATCTTTCAGCAAGCATTGCAGGAAGAATCGTTACAAAACGTGGAAAAGGTAAGGCTGGTTTTGCACATTTACAAGACCGCGAAGGCCGTATTCAAATATATGTACGTAAAGACCAAGTAGGGGATGAACCTTACGAAGTATTCAAACACGCAGACTTAGGTGATTTCTTCGGCGTATCTGGTGAAATCATGAAGACCGATACCGGTGAAGTGACCATCAAAGCCAAAGAAATCGTGATCTTATCAAAAGCATTGCGTCCATTGCCTGACAAATACCATGGCTTGACGAACGTAGAACAACGCTACCGTCAACGTTACTTGGATTTGATCAGTAATAAAGAAAGCTTTGATCGTTTCATGAAACGAAGCCAAATCATCAGCGAAATTCGTCGTTACCTTGACGGTCATGGGTATATCGAAGTCGAAACGCCAGTATTGCATAATCAAGCAGGTGGTGCAGCGGCTCGTCCCTTCATTACCCACCACAATGCCTTAGACATGGATCTGTATTTACGGATCGCTCTTGAGCTTCACTTAAAACGATTGATCGTGGGCGGCATGGAAAAAGTCTATGAGATCGGTCGCGTTTTCCGAAATGAAGGGATCGATACGACCCATAATCCTGAGTTTACAATGCTAGAAGCGTATACGGCATATACAGATTTCAAAGATGTGATGGATCTGACCGAAGGCATTATCCGTAATGCTGCTGAAAAAGTCTTGCATACAGCAACGATCCAATACGATGGACAAGAAGTCGATCTAGCTAGCGACTTTGCACGAATCCATATGGTCGATGCAATCAAAAATCAAACAGGTGTTGATTTCTGGCAACCAATGTCCGTTGAAGAAGCCCGCAGCTTAGCGAAAGAACATCATGTTGAAATCACTGATGCCATGACTGTTGGCCATATCATCAATGAATTCTTTGAGACATTTGTTGAAGAAACGTTACAGCAGCCAACCTTTGTCTTCGGTCATCCAGTGGAAGTTTCGCCATTAGCGAAAAAGAATCCAGAAGATGAACGCTTTACCGACCGCTTTGAATTATTTATCGTTGGTCGTGAATTTGCGAATGCCTTCACGGAACTAAATGATCCAATCGATCAAAGAGAACGTTTTGAAGGGCAAGAAAAAGAGCGCGAAGCAGGAAATGATGAAGCCCATGGGGTGGATGAAGATTTCTTAGAAGCACTTGAATACGGTATGCCGCCAACTGGTGGATTAGGGATCGGGATCGATCGCTTAGTGATGCTGTTGACAGATGCGCAATCGATTCGCGACGTTTTATTATTCCCAACAATGAGATAAAAAAACTCCGTCCACTCGCAAGAGATGGGCGGCTTTTTTTCTTGTCTGCTGGATCAGGGTGAAAAACAGCGAGGAATTAGAGGGAAAAGCGCCACGAAAGTTGTCGGAAAACGGATTAAATGCGAACGATAAAAGCTGGATCCAATGCGATTAGACGGGTTTGTAAAAATTGAAAAAAGCCATAGAAAATGATTGACCGCAAGGGATTTAGTTGGTATATTATTACATGTGCCAAATGACTAAATGAATTCCTAAAAAGAATTGAAAAAAGTAGTTGACGCACAGCTCGACAGATGATATTATAACGAAGTCGCAATTTTAAAATAGTTAATTGATGTTGATACATCAACAAAATTAATTGAAAAAAGTTGTTGACAAATAACAAATCATTTGTTATTCTAATTAAGTCGCTGAGACAGCCGCTACGAAGTTGAAAAACAACGAGCGAAAAAAATTTTAAAAAAGAGTTGACAATTAAATGTCACTCTGATATGATATAAAAGTTGCTAACACAGCACGGTAGACCTTTGAAAACTGAACGAAGCAAGCAAACGAACCAATGTGTAGGACGTTTCAATTTATTGAAACAAATACATGCAAGCAATAGCTAGCAAAGTTAATTTTTATGAGCTTAATGACCGTATGGTCATTCAAACAAATCATTATGAGAGTTTGATCCTGGCTCAGGACGAACGCTGGCGGCGTGCCTAATACATGCAAGTCGAACGCTTTTTCTTTCATCGGAGCTTGCTCCACCGAAAGAAAAAGAGTGGCGAACGGGTGAGTAACACGTGGGTAACCTGCCCATCAGAAGGGGATAACACTTGGAAACAGGTGCTAATACCGTATAACACTATTTTCCGCATGGAAGAAAGTTGAAAGGCGCTTTTGCGTCACTGATGGATGGACCCGCGGTGCATTAGCTAGTTGGTGAGGTAACGGCTCACCAAGGCAACGATGCATAGCCGACCTGAGAGGGTGATCGGCCACACTGGGACTGAGACACGGCCCAGACTCCTACGGGAGGCAGCAGTAGGGAATCTTCGGCAATGGACGAAAGTCTGACCGAGCAACGCCGCGTGAGTGAAGAAGGTTTTCGGATCGTAAAACTCTGTTGTTAGAGAAGAACAAGGATGAGAGTAAAATGTTCATCCCTTGACGGTATCTAACCAGAAAGCCACGGCTAACTACGTGCCAGCAGCCGCGGTAATACGTAGGTGGCAAGCGTTGTCCGGATTTATTGGGCGTAAAGCGAGCGCAGGCGGTTTCTTAAGTCTGATGTGAAAGCCCCCGGCTCAACCGGGGAGGGTCATTGGAAACTGGGAGACTTGAGTGCAGAAGAGGAGAGTGGAATTCCATGTGTAGCGGTGAAATGCGTAGATATATGGAGGAACACCAGTGGCGAAGGCGGCTCTCTGGTCTGTAACTGACGCTGAGGCTCGAAAGCGTGGGGAGCGAACAGGATTAGATACCCTGGTAGTCCACGCCGTAAACGATGAGTGCTAAGTGTTGGAGGGTTTCCGCCCTTCAGTGCTGCAGCAAACGCATTAAGCACTCCGCCTGGGGAGTACGACCGCAAGGTTGAAACTCAAAGGAATTGACGGGGGCCCGCACAAGCGGTGGAGCATGTGGTTTAATTCGAAGCAACGCGAAGAACCTTACCAGGTCTTGACATCCTTTGACCACTCTAGAGATAGAGCTTCCCCTTCGGGGGCAAAGTGACAGGTGGTGCATGGTTGTCGTCAGCTCGTGTCGTGAGATGTTGGGTTAAGTCCCGCAACGAGCGCAACCCTTATTGTTAGTTGCCATCATTTAGTTGGGCACTCTAGCGAGACTGCCGGTGACAAACCGGAGGAAGGTGGGGATGACGTCAAATCATCATGCCCCTTATGACCTGGGCTACACACGTGCTACAATGGGAAGTACAACGAGTTGCGAAGTCGCGAGGCTAAGCTAATCTCTTAAAGCTTCTCT
>NZ_JBIOME010000001.1:2460000-3220000 GCF_051711225.1 Enterococcus sp. DIV2449a | reverse complement strand
TCGCGGGTTCGAGTCCCGTCCAGACCGCCATGCGGGTGTAGTTTAGTGGTAAAACCACAGCCTTCCAAGCTGTTGTCGCGAGTTCGATTCTCGTCACCCGCTTTAGCTTTTATTTTTTGGGGCCTATAGCTCAGCTGGTTAGAGCGCACGCCTGATAAGCGTGAGGTCGATGGTTCGAGTCCATTTAGGCCCATCAAAATGTAGTCATACATTTGGGGAAGTACTCAAGTGGCTGAAGAGGCGCCCCTGCTAAGGGTGTAGGTCGGGAAACCGGCGCGAGGGTTCAAATCCCTCCTTCTCCGTTTTTTTATTGGTCCGTTGGTCAAGTGGTTAAGACACCGCCCTTTCACGGCGGTAACACGGGTTCGAATCCCGTACGGATCATTTTTTACTTTTGGAGGATTACCCAAGTCCGGCTGAAGGGAACGGTCTTGAAAACCGTCAGGCGGGTAAAACCGTGCAAGGGTTCGAATCCCTTATCCTCCTTAACTGTCTCTTTTGTTGCGAGCAAAAGAATCACAGTCCTTTAATTACTGAAAAGTAATTACTTATCGCGGGATGGAGCAGTCTGGTAGCTCGTCGGGCTCATAACCCGAAGGTCGTAGGTTCAAATCCTGCTCCCGCAATCGCTTTGTTTAACGGCAAAGCAGCAATACAAAGCTTCTGGTTTGGTAGTTCAGTTGGTTAGAATGCCTGCCTGTCACGCAGGAGGTCGCGGGTTCGAGTCCCGTCCAGACCGTTGTTTTTGGCTCGGTAGCTCAGTTGGTAGAGCAATGGATTGAAGCTCCATGTGTCGGCAGTTCGATTCTGTCCCGCGCCATAGGAATGCGGGTGTAGTTTAGTGGTAAAACTACAGCCTTCCAAGCTGTTGTCGCGAGTTCGATTCTCGTCACCCGCTTTGCATTTTTTATTTGGGGCCTATAGCTCAGCTGGTTAGAGCGCACGCCTGATAAGCGTGAGGTCGATGGTTCGAGTCCATTTAGGCCCATTACATTTTCAAACTGGTCCGTTGGTCAAGCGGTTAAGACACCGCCCTTTCACGGCGGTAACACGGGTTCGAATCCCGTACGGATCATGCAAACACTCTTGAGAGTGTTTTTTTATTGCCCAAAAACGATCTTTTTATCATTTTCTCAAGCATGAGCAGTCAAAATTTGTTATAATCAGTCCGTTGCAAGTTCCCGAAAGGATTCGCAGCTGCGAAGATGCCTTGTAACCGAAACATATATTAGGGGGAATACAAAAATGACAGAGAAACACTTATTTACATCAGAGTCCGTTTCAGAAGGACACCCAGACAAAGTAGCCGACCAAATCAGTGATGCCATCTTAGATGCGTTGCTTGCCGAAGATCCAATGGCACGGGTCGCTTGCGAAACGTCAGTTACCACCGGATTGGTTTTAGTCTTTGGAGAAATTTCTACTTCTGCTTATGTAGATATCCAAAAAGTCGTCCGAGAAACCATCAAAGAAATCGGCTATACACGAGCAAAATTCGGCTTTGACGGCGATACGGTTGCTGTTTTGGTAGCAATCGATGAGCAATCACCAGATATCGCTCAAGGCGTCGACGATGCTTTAGAAAGTCGTGGAGAAACGGATAAAGAAGATATCGGTGCCGGCGACCAAGGCTTGATGTTTGGTTTTGCCGTTGATGAAACACCTGAATTGATGCCTTTACCGATCGCGTTGAGCCATCGGCTGGTACGTTGCTTAGCAGAGTTGCGTAAAAACAACGAACTAAGTTACTTGCGTCCAGATGCAAAATCACAAGTAACCGTTGAATATGATGATAACGATCAACCACAAAGAGTGGACACCGTCGTTATTAGTACCCAGCATGATGATGCGGCTGATAATGAAACGATCCACCGTGATGTCATCGAAAAAGTGATCAAAGAAGTGATCCCTGCCGATCTTTTAGACGAGCAGACAAAATATTATATCAATCCTACTGGTCGTTTTGTGATCGGCGGTCCTCAAGGGGATGCCGGTTTGACTGGCAGAAAAATCATCGTTGATACTTATGGCGGCTATGCACGTCATGGCGGCGGTGCGTTTTCTGGAAAAGATGCAACCAAAGTTGACCGTTCAGCCAGCTATGCGGCTCGCTACATTGCCAAAAACATCGTAGCAGCAAAGCTAGCCAAAAAAGTGGAAGTACAATTAGCCTATGCGATCGGTGTGGCACAGCCCGTTTCGATCAGCATCAACACTTTTGGTACAGGAACCGTCAGCAACGAGCGCTTGATCCAAGCGGTACGGGAAAACTTTGATTTGCGACCAGCAGGAATTATTGAAATGTTAGATTTGCGCCGTCCGATTTATCGTCAGACTGCCGCTTACGGACATTTCGGTCGTACAGATATCGATTTGCCATGGGAACGCACCGACAAGGTGGCGGCACTTTTGGCAAGTGTGAAGGATTAAAAGAGGCGACCTCTATTGGTGACTATCAATAGAGGTTCTTTTTTTTGGAGTAAAAGGAGGAGTTATATGCGAACCAATGTAAAATTAGTCACCATTGCGGTTTTTGTCGCAACGTTTATGACCGCGATCGAAGGAACGATCATTACGACAGCGATGCCTACCATCGTTAGTTCATTGAAAGGGATCGAGATCATGAACTGGGTCTTCTCGATCTATCTTTTGACCAGTGCGATGTTGACCCCGATCTACGGCAAGTTTGCCGATAATATCGGCCGCAAACCAGTCTTTTTATTTGGGACGTTGCTGTTTATTATCGGGTCGGCGTTTTGTGGGATGGCCAACACGATGTTGACGTTGATCATTGCCAGAGCGTTGCAAGGATTAGGCGCAGGTGCCATGATGCCCGTTGCCCTAACGATCATTGCGGACCTGTATCCCGTTGAAAAGCGGGCGAAAGTCTTAGGGCTCAATAGTACGGCTTGGGGGATCGCCAGTGTCGTTGGTCCCTTAGCCGGTGGCTTGATCGTAGATACGATCGGGTGGCATTGGATCTTTTTTATCAACGTACCCATTGGATTAGGGCTGATTGCCTTGATTTGGTTTTATTTTCATGAAGAAAAAAAGGCCTTTGCTGCAGTCAACATTGATTATGCAGGCAGTCTCTTGTTGATGTTGACGCTAGTAGGGCTCCTGCTAGGCTTCCAGTTGCTGGGAGATTATGGTGTGAGTCTGCCTGTCCTCAGTCTGTTCGTTTTTTCTGTCCTTATGTCCATCGGCTTCGTTCGGGTGGAGAAAAAAGCAGCAGATCCGATTATTGATCTGAAGCTGTTTCACTCAAAATTATTTGTGGTGGTCAATATCGTAGCAGCTTTGGCTAGCGGCTTCTTGATGGGGATCGATGTTTATATCCCAATGTGGATGCAAGGAGTCTTAGGCATGAGTGCGGGGATTGGCGGGCTTGTGTTGGCACCGTTGTCGATTTTATGGATGATTGGCTCCTTCTTAGCCAGCCGTTGGTTGACACAGCACAGTGTCAGCTGGGTCTTGACGGTTAGCTTGTTGATCACGGCTACCGGTGCTTTGTGGCTGTTTTTGACACCGGCACAGACCTCATTCTGGTTGTTCTTGGTCATTTCTTCTATTACTGGCGTCGGGTTAGGGGCAACGATGGTGGTTTGTACGGTTACTGCCCAAACCAGCGTTGGCCCCACACAAGTCGGCGTGGCGACTTCTTTTAATACTCTGTTGCGAACGATCGGGCAAACCATCATGGTAGCGGTCTTCGGTATCGTTTTAAACACCAGTAATAGCGTAGGCTTAGCACAGGCACAAGTCAATGACAGCAGTGTCATGAATCAGCTAGTAGATCCAGCCGCTGCGCGCCAGCTGCCAACCGCATTATTAGGGCAATTACGGGAGATTCTTTATAGCGGTCTACACTGGGTTTTTGGGATCGGTGTTTTACTTATTGTGCTAGCGATTGGTTTGACCCGCACGATTTCGCGAGAATCTGGTACAATATAAAAAAAGGATCGCAGGTGATTGTATGGCTTTTTTACAAGCAAATATCTATTCAAATGTTCTTGAAATGGAGGTAATGATCGATGTGATCTTGCCTCAAAGTACCAAGAAAAAAATCGGCACGCAAAGCCAATCAACGGGCATAGATCTCCCGGTGCTTTATTTATTGCATGGGATGAACGGAAATCATAGTGTCTGGCAGCGACGGACGTCGATCGAGCGGTATGCCGCAGAGTATCAACTAGCGGTCATCATGCCGTCTACTGATCTGGGGTGGTATACCGATACGACCTATGAGATGAAGTATTGGACTTTTATCGCCGAAGAATTACCACAGATTTGCCATGAGCTGTTTCCTCAGCTGACGCAAAAACGAGAAAAAACTTTTGCGGCTGGGCTTTCGATGGGGGGCTATGGGGCAGTAAAACTCGGGCTGAGAAAGCCTGACCAGTTTGCGGCGGTAGCGTCTTTGTCTGGGGCATTAGCGCTGGCTGAAAGCATGGATTCCTTGCTGCAGCTGCGAAGCCAAGCTTATTGGGAAGGAATTTTTGGACCATTAGAGCAATTCAAAGGGTCAGAAAATGATTTGATCCATCTGATTGAGACCATCGATCCAAGCACCGCGCCGCGCTTTTTTATTAGCTGCGGAACCGAGGATCAGCTGTATCCGGCAAGTGAATATGCGGTGGATAAGCTGCAAAAACGCAAACTAGCCGTAACGTTTGAATCGGGAACTGGCGATCATGATTGGAATTTCTGGGATCAATGGATCCAACGAGTCCTGCAATGGCTTTTTAGTGAATAAAAAAACCATCAGTCGATCGACACCTTAACGTGCCGAGGACTGATGGTTTTTTCGTTCGATACAAAATAAGATCGGCGGGTGGTTGCGCTGATTGATAAATTGATAGGAAAGGACATTGAATGCCTCTTGCGGCAGCTGCTGACAAAAGGAGTGTACTTCTTTCAGCTCTGCTTCGCCGCCAGCGTGTCCATAATAGCAGACGAGGATGATTCTACCTTTCGGGGCTAAACGTGTCAGTAAAGCTTCTAAAGCCGTTTTCGTTGTATCAGGCAGCGTGATGATCGCTTTGTCCCCTTTCGGCAAGTAGCCTAAATTGAAAATGGCGGCGTGAACCGGACCACTCACAACATCTGCCAACGTCTCATGGCCTTGATGGATCAGCTGGACTTGCGCCAACAGCTCTTTTTCAGCCAACCGCTTTTTGGTAGCTTGCAGGGCTTGTTCTTGAATATCAAACGCAAACACCTGACCAGTTGGGCCAACTAAGGAGGCCAGTAATTCCGTGTCGAAGCCGTTGCCCATCGTGGCATCAACAGCGGTTTGTCCCGGTTGCAGAACTTCTTTTAAAAGGGTGTGGCTATAGCGCATGGCGGTCGGCAGCATTGACAGGCTCCTTTCGCACGTTGAATTTCCCTTGATAGGAGTTGCGGCGCAGCATTTCTTGATCAATCTCATTCAAGACTTCCCATTTTTTCAAACTCCACATTGGACCTACCAGAGAATCCCATGGTGCATCGCCTGTCAAGCGATGAATGATGATCTCTGGGGGGATCATTTCTAACTGATCGCAGATCAATGACACATAGGTATCGCGCCGCATCAATTGCAAACGTCCCTCATGATAATCCCGCAGCATCCGAGTATTGCGCATCAAATGCAGCAAGTGCAGTTTGATGCCTTGGATATCAGAATCTTGAATGGTGCGGCGGACGTTTTCTTGCATCATCTCGATCGTCTCGCCTGGCAGGCCATTGATCAAATGGGTACAGACACGAATATTGTGTTTGCGCAGGCTGGCGACGCCGTCTAAGTAAGTTTGATAATCATGGGCGCGGTTGATGGCATTGCTCGTGGTTTCAAACGTCGTTTGCAGTCCTAATTCGACCCATAAATAAAAGCGTTGATTGAGCTCTGCTAGATAGTCAACGACATCTTCTGGTAAGCAGTCTGGTCGGGTCCCAATGGAGATTCCGACAACACCAGGGAGTGTCAGCACTTGCTCGAAGCGCTCGCGGATCACTGCCACCGGTGCGTGGGTGTTCGTAAAATTTTGAAAATAGACAATGTATTTGTCCACTTGCGGCCACTTTTTGTGCATCATGGCGATCTCTTTTTCAAACTGCTCTGGCAGTGGGGCTTCAGGAGCTACGATCATATCGCCAGAACCGGACACACTGCAAAATGTACAGCCGCCTTTGGCAACGGTGCCGTCACGATTGGGGCAGTCGAAGCCCGCATCGATGGGGACTTTAAAGATTTTTTCGCCAAATTCTTGCCGCAAAGCAAAGTTCCACGAATGGTATCGTTTGTTTTTATCTTCTGCATAAGGAAATGGATTCATTTTTTTACCTTCTTTTATAATTGTTTACGCGTGAAGCGCCAGACAAAGCGTTTTTGCAAGTAGTACGGATAGGTCAACAGCAGCCAAGACAGGCCGACACAAAAACCGCCTAACACATCACTGGGAAAATGCACACCAACATAAATACGGCTGATGCCGATGCAGCCAATCAAAAGGCCCAGCAGGAGGCGGATGCCCCATTGCCAAAAAGGCTGCTTGAAGAAAACCGGGACCAAGAAGAGCAAGGTGCCATAAAAAATCATACTGCCTGTCGAGTGTCCACTGGGGAAACTGAAACTTGATTCCGTGACTAAGTGTTCAAGAGTTGGGCGCTCCCGTAAAAAGACCAGTTTGATCAATGGATTAAAGAGCCCAGCAATCCCGATGGTACCAATACTGAGCCATAGAGCTTCAGCATAATACTTGTTGATCACTAAGACAGCTAAAACAGCGAGAAAGAGCAGGATGATCGTGGTAGGATTCGCAAATTTTGTGACCCATAGAAAAAACGGTGTCCAAAACGGGTAGCCGCTGCGGATGATGCGAGTCAAGGTTTCGTCAAAGGAGACCAACCAAGTAGGGTAAAATTTCACGACATAGCCGAGAAAAACGAACTGCAGTAAAAAGCAACTGCCCGCAAATTGAAAATAAAGTTTTTTATGCATGAATAAGCCTCGTTTCTAGAGAATTTCTGTCAATTATTGTCATTAAGTCAAAGAGACATCTAGAAGGTATTATAGCATTTATCACAAGTCGGAAAAAGCGCGGAACGAGCAGGGGGTTACTCGTCTGAGCAAGCGATACGTTTATCGGGAGCAGGCCAATTGCTTCATTGCAATAAATGTTCGTTTGATTACAAAGAGTTTACAGTTTCTGAAATCGGCTCAAATACCTTTTATAAATTCTTAAGAAATTGTATACTAAACCTACGTTCACTATAAGGAAAAAACGGAGGAATAACGGACATGAACACGAGTCAATCAAGAAAAGTACATCGTCAAGCAGACCAATCGGGCGATAAGTATCGAGTGATCAAAAAAAGTGCAGTTGTTTTAGGAACAACACTGACTGCTTGCTCTGTTGTAGCTCCATTGGTGTCATCGGTTCAAGCAGAAGCCGTAGAGACCTCGATCGCCCAAGTTTCTACTAGCAATTTTGCCGCGCCGAATACTTCCGCGTTTATTGCTGAAATCGCTACGTACGCCCAACCTGTGGCAAACGCCAACGATCTATATGCTTCTGTGATGATCGCACAAGCCATTTTAGAAAGTGGTTGGGGCCGAAGCAGCTTATCAAAAGCACCGAATTACAATCTTTTCGGAATCAAAGGCAGCTATAACGGTCAAACCGTTTATATGAGTACCTTAGAATATTTGAACAACCAATGGTTGACTATGAATGAACCCTTTAAGCGCTACCCATCTTACACGCAATCATTCGAAGATAACGCACGTACTTTACGCTCAACTTCTTTACAAAGCGGTGTCGCGTATTATTCTGGCGCTTGGAAAAGCAATACGACTTCATATCTTGATGCAACCGCATGGCTAGCAGGCCGTTATGCGACTGCACCAAACTATGCCTCTTCACTGAATGCCGTGATTCAGCAATTTGGGTTGACGAAATATGACACGCCAGCTTCTGGCAATGCCGGTGGTGGCGCCACAGCCAGTGCTTCAACGAGTACGACGACCACGACATCAGCTGTCAGCACGAGTGGCAGTCAAACCTATACAGTCGCTTCAGGCGACTCGGTCTGGTCGATCGCCAACAAACATGGCATCTCCATGGATCAGCTGCGCAGTTTGAACAATATTAAAAACGATTTTGTTTATCCAGGACAAACCTTGAAAGTCAACGGCAGCGCCCAAAGTACTTCAGCAACTTCAACGGTATCGATCGTCAATCGCAATGCTTCAGCAACTACATCAGGCAATACCTACACCGTAGTTTCTGGCGATTCCGTTTGGTCGATCGCCAATAAGCATGGCATTTCGATGGATCTGTTCCGCAGTTTGAACAACATCAAAAATGATTTTGTCTATCCAGGGCAAAAAGTTGTCGTTAGCGGTGGTTCGTCTACGAATACCAGCAGTACGACGACCGTCAGCACGGCATCAACGGCTAGCCAAAGCAGTGGCGGCACCTACACGGTGGCAGCTGGCGATTCAGTCTGGTCGATCGCTAACAAGCATGGCATCTCGATGGATCAGTTCCGCAGCTTGAACAATATTAAAAACGACTATGTTTATCCAGGTCAAAAGGTGGTTGTCAGCGGTAGTTCTACCCGTACAAGTACAACGACGAGCACGACCGTCAGCAGCCAAACCAGCAGCAGTGCTGCAGGCAACACCTATACGGTGGCTTCTGGTGATTCAGTCTGGTCAGTTGCCAATAAACACGGGATTTCGATGGACCAATTCCGCAGCTGGAACAACATCAAAAATGATTTTATCTATCCAGGACAAAAGGTGGTCATCAAGCAAGGCGGCACGGCAGCTACTACCAGCACTTCAGCGACAAATGGTACGTACAAGGTCGCATCGGGGGATTCTGTTTGGGGGATCGCAGATAAGTTCGGCATCACGACGGATCAATTTATCCAATGGAACAATATTCAAAATAACTTTATTTACCCAGGACAAACAGTTAGGGTAAAATAGATTGCTATTCCTAATGATTTTTGTTAGGATAAGTGCAAAGAAACTTTCACGTTTGAGAAGGAATAGTAGAAGTACGGTGGGACTTTTAGAGAGTGCATGGTTGGTGGAAATGCACAGCACACCTTTCGAACTCGTCTTCGAGTGATATCTGACTGAACCTGATTTGGCTAGGCAGATACGGCGATGGCCGTTAAAACATCGAGGTCTGCTTTTTTGAGGAGCAGATAAACTTAGGTGGTACCACGTTGATAACGTCCTATAAAAATCATAGCGATTTTTATAGGACTTTTTTTAAGTTTTGCTGGTTGATTTGACGAGCAAAACACCAATTTTTTAGGAGGAGTCCATCGTGAATTACAATCACAAAGAAATCGAAAAAAAATGGCAAAAATATTGGGCAAAGAAAAATGAATTCAACACCCATGATGAGCCGGACAAACCAAAATTTTATGCGCTAGATATGTTCCCATATCCATCTGGACAAGGATTACATGTCGGACATCCAGAAGGCTATACAGCTACGGATATCTTGAGCCGCTTCAAACGCAGCCAAGGGTACAATGTACTGCACCCAATGGGCTGGGATGCCTTTGGTCTGCCTGCCGAACAATATGCACTAGACACTGGAAATGATCCAGCGGAATTCACGAAGAAAAATATTGAGACCTTCCGCCGTCAAATCAATGCGCTAGGATTCAGCTATGACTGGAATCGTGAAATCAATACGACAGATCCCGAGTACTACAAGTGGACGCAATGGATCTTTACCAAGCTTTATGAAAAAGGGTTAGCTTATGAAGCCGAAGTTCCAGTAAACTGGGTACCAGAGCTTGGGACCGTGATCGCCAATGAAGAAGTCATTGACGGCAAAAGCGAACGGGGCGGCTACGATGTGATCCGCAAACCGATGCGCCAATGGATGCTGAAAATCACAGCGTATGCTGATCGTTTGTTGGACGATTTAGAAGAAGTTGATTGGCCAGAAAGCATCAAAGAAATGCAGCGCAATTGGATCGGACGTTCGGTCGGAGCCAACGTAACGTTTAAAGTGGCAGGGATGGAAAAAGACTTTACCGTCTTTACGACTCGCCCAGATACCTTGTTTGGTGCGACCTACGCCGTATTGGCACCAGAACATGAGCTAGTGGCCCAAATCACTACACCAGAACAAAAAGCAGCCATTGATGCCTATGTAGAAGAAGCGTCGAAAAAATCTGATTTGAACCGAACAGATTTGGCCAAAGAAAAAACTGGTGTCTTCACAGGTGCCTATGCCATCAATCCCGTGAATGGTAAAGAGA
Source organism: Enterococcus sp. DIV2449a (assembly GCF_051711225.1). NCBI lineage: Bacteria > Bacillati > Bacillota > Bacilli > Lactobacillales > Enterococcaceae > Enterococcus > Enterococcus sp. DIV2449a. The sequence goes on along the minus strand of NZ_JBIOME010000001.1, from coordinate 3,209,719 downwards.
TCCCGATTTGGATCGCCGATTATGTTTTGGCTTCTTATGGAACAGGTGCGATCATGGCGGTTCCTGCCCATGACGAACGTGACCACGAATTTGCCAAAACATTTGGCTTAGAGATCATTCCTGTATTGGCAGGGGGCAACGTGGAAGAAGCTGCCTATACCGAAGATGGACTGCATATCAATTCAGACTTTTTGGATGGGCTAGACAAAGAGACAGCCATCGAAAAAATGGTCGCATGGTTGGAAGAAAACCACGTTGGGAAAAAAGAAGTCAGCTATCGTCTTCGCGATTGGTTGTTCTCTCGCCAACGGTATTGGGGAGAGCCAATCCCAATCATCCATTGGGAAGATGGGACGACTACGACGCTTCCTGAAGATCAGCTGCCGTTGCGTTTGCCAAAAACCGACAATATCAAACCAAGCGGTACTGGTGAATCGCCATTAGCCAATGTCACAGATTGGGTCAATGTCACCGACCCTGAAACTGGGAAAAAAGGACGTCGTGAAACCAATACGATGCCGCAATGGGCTGGAAGCTCCTGGTATTTCTTGCGCTTTATCGATCCTCATAATAAGTCTGTTTTGGCAGACTACGACAAATTGCAACGCTGGATGCCAGTCGATATTTATATCGGTGGCGCAGAGCACGCTGTCTTGCACTTGCTTTATGCTCGCTTCTGGCATAAATTCTTGTATGATATCGGTGTCGTGCCAACGAAAGAACCATTTGAAAAATTGTTCAACCAAGGGATGATCCTTGGGGAAAACAATGAAAAAATGTCAAAATCCCGCGGCAACGTCGTCAATCCAGATGATGTCATCAATCAATACGGTGCGGATACTTTGCGTCTATATGAAATGTTTATGGGACCATTGGATGCATCGATCGCTTGGAATGAGAATGGCCTTGAAGGCAGTCGTAAATTCTTGGATCGTGTGTGGCGCTTGATCGTCGATGAAAATGGCAAAATGCGTGACCGCATCACGACATTCAACGATGGCAAATTGTCGAAAGTTTACCATCAAACCGTTAAGAAAGTGACGGAAGATTTTGAGCAGCTGCACTTCAATACGGCGATTTCCCAATTGATGGTCTTTGTCAATGAAGCGTACAAAGCCGATGCCTTGCCTTACGAATATGTCGAAGGATTTGTGCAGCTATTGGCTCCGATCGCACCGCATATCGGGGAAGAGCTATGGTCGATCCTCGGGAATGACAATGGGATCTCTTATGTGCCATGGCCAACCTATGACGAAAGTGCCCTAGTAGAAGACGAGATCGAAGTCGTCTTTCAAGTCAACGGCAAAGTTCGGGCTAAAGCAATGGTGCCAGCGGATGCCGAAAAAGCAGTGCTTGAACAATTGGCGCAAGAAAACGAACTTGTCCAAGAACAGCTCCAAGGAAAAACGATCCGTAAAGTGATCGTCGTACCGAACAAATTGGTCAATATCGTTGCAAACTAAACGCTAAAAAATAGCTGCCTAGCAGATCGAGGGTCTGTTAGGCAGCTTTTTGGTGACGACAAAGAAAAAAAGTGTTACTGAGTAGTTCTCAGCAACACTTTTTTGTTATTTTTTGCGAATGATCCCATAGAACAAAGCGGCTGTTGCGACCAATGGAATCAAGATCACTAGTAGAAAGCCGTTTGGATACGTAGCGCGAGTGAAAATTTCTGATGAAGCATCACTTCCGCCAAATAGATGATTGGAAATCATGAACTGAGCCATCATAGCAACGATTGCGACAAAACCAATTGCAGCACCAGTACCGACGAAAATTTTTTTCTTTGCGTTGTTCATTACATTTGCCCCTTTTATAGTCTCTATGTATCATTATACAAAATTTGGATGCGTGTTCAATCTGATTTTGTCAAATAATTGATTCGTAATACACTTGAAATGTTTCTGACATATTTAAGCACCAGAAGAGTAAAAATTCCCCTGTAGACCGATCATATTATTCGCTGATCCTCACGGACTCTCGTATAATAAAGTAAGAGAAAAGAAAGAGGGGACTTACATGGAGTATCAATCATTTGAAGGCCAGTCGGCTTTTTTTGAAGATTATGCACGGATTGCCAAACCTGGCTATGAGGAAGAGGCAGTCACTGCCGATGTCTTGGAACAGTTGAATCAACAATTAACAGAAGAAGAGCTGTTTTACCGTTTAGCAGCCGAAGATGCCAAAGAAGGGCAAGTCTTTTTGTTTCCTTTCAGCAAACGAATGTTTACCGAAGACCTTGACGCCGCCATTTCAACAGAATTCCGTTATGATGGCGCACCCTATGTCTATGAGACTTACGAAGACGAACAACCTTAGTCACGCAGAAAAAAAGCTTTCAGATGATCTGTTAAATCATCTGAAAGTTTTTTTGTTGAGGCAACTTGTTGCTATTGGTGTTTGGCTTGCTGCTGCGCTAAGGTCAAGTCACCGATGTAAGGGACTTTTTTTCCAGCGACTTTCAAGTATTGTTCGGCGCCTTTGCCCGCAATAATCACGATATCCTTACTGTCTGCTTCAGCAATCGCTGATTTGACGGCTTGAGCCCGATCCATCTCATGAATGATGGCAACTTCAGGATTGGTGATCGCAGCTGCGATTTCTTTTGCGATTGAGGATGCTTCTTCAAAATCAGGATCATCGCTGGTCAGGTAGACTTTGTCCGCATATTCTCCTAGCGCTCGTCCCATATCTGCTCGGCGAGATTGGGCTTTGCCGCCAGCACTGCCAGTGACAAAAAGCAGGCGGCCTTCTGGGCGCAATTGGCGGGCAAGTTCACTTAATGATTGGAAGCTAAGGTAATTGTGGGCATAGTCAACGATCATGACTGCGCCATTTTCTTTTTCTAAAACGATCATTCGTCCAGGGATGATCACTGTCGGCAGGACTTTCTGAGCGTCCTCACGAGAGGCACCCGCTAAGCAGGCAGCTAAAATCGCCGCTGCGGCGTTCTCATGGTTGAAAGAACCTAAGATCCCCAGTTGATATTCACCAGAGACTTGCAAGACATCAGAAGCAGCTGACAGCGCAAAGCCTTTTAGATCTGTCCCTTCTTGGACGACATAATCGGCGTCTGAACGTCCGTAGGTGATATAAGGAACTTGATGGACTTCACAAGTTTCTCGCAGCAAGTGGTAGTGATCGCTTTGGCGATTCAAAATCATCTGTTTGCTGTTGCGGATCAGTTCCCGTTTGCAGTAAAGGTAATCATCATAAGTTGGATGTTCCACTGGTCCAATGTGATCAGGCGAAATATTCAAGAACGCGCCAATATCAAAGGTAATACCGGCGACCCGTTTGGTTTTATAGGCTTGGGAAGAAACCTCCATCACAAGATGAGTCATGCCGTTTGCGACAGCCTCGGCCATCATCTTATAAAGATCCAGTGTTTCGGGGGTCGTCAACACTGCTTCATTAAAGGTTTTTCCGTCGACTGAGTTTTCCTCAGATGAAAAGAATGCTACTTTTTGACCCGTCGATTCTGCTAAAATCGCCCGAGCAAAATAGGCGCAGCTGGTTTTGCCTTTTGTTCCCGTGATGCCGATGGTCACCAACTGTTCTTGCGGGTTGCCATAAAACGCTTGAGCGATCACTGCCATCGTTTCTCGAATGTCGGTGACGATGATTCCATAAGTTGCAAAGTTGTCATAGGGCGTTTCTGAAATGTAGCACTGAATCCCTTGGTCAATGGCGGCAGCCAGGTAGCTTTCTTTAAAAGAAGCCCCTTTACAGAAAAAAAGCGTCGCCGCATCGGCTGTTCGCGAGTCGTAGCTTAATGAGGTAAAGGCAAGATCAGTCATTTCTTGCGGCACGGTATAAACCCAATCAGTGGGGGTGATGATTTCTTTCAATAGGTTTTCCTGCAATAAGAGCTTGCGGATCTGTGGCACGGTAATGAGTTCCTTTTGCATCGTTGTTCTCCTTCATTCCTCTAAAGATTTCTCTTATTATAGCATAACTCCTAAAAACCGCCGTTTGGGAGGGAAAAGTTTTCTTTTTTTTCTCCTTATTTTGAAGAAACTTTAAGATGTTGCAAAAATAGATTGCGACCAACCCTTTTTCGAATTAAAATGGAAGGGATATGTTTGTAGAAAGTTGGAGATAATGGCGATGGATAATCACATGCGTTCAGTGTCAAAAGAATTAACTACACAAGAAAAAATGGCTCAAGGATCTGCTTGGATGACGATGGGAAATATCGGCTCACGCTTGCTTGGCGCCATTTACATTTTACCCTGGTATTATTGGATGGGCGCAAATGCGGATAAAGCAAATGCGTTATTTGGAATGGGCTATAATGTTTACGCCTTATTTTTAATGATCTCCACTGCGGGGATCCCATCGGCAATTGCCAAACAGATTTCTTTTTATAATTCTCGCCAAGAATACCGCACGAGCCAGAAGCTCTTTTTAAGAGCCTTCCAATTGATGGCAGGCTTTGGCGTGGTGACCGCCGGCATCATGTATTTGGCAGCCCCATGGTTGGCAACGGCTTCAGGTGGCGGGGAAGAATTGATTCCTGCAATGCGCTCATTGAGCATTGCACTATTGGTCTTTCCTTGTATGAGTGTCATGCGAGGGTATTTCCAAGGAAACCAAGACATGAAACCTTTTGCGATCTCGCAAGTGGTGGAACAAATTGCACGTGTCTGTTATATGCTTTTGGCGACCTTTATCATTATGCGGGTCATCGAAGGCGAGTACACGGCAGCCGTGACGCAATCGACTTTTGCCGCCTTTATCGGTGTCTTAGCCAGTATTTTGGTTTTAGGCTATTACTTCCAAAAGCAACGGGTGCGGATGGATGTCTTAGTCGATATGAGCAAAGAAGAAACCGTGCTGCAAACCAAAGAATTGGTTTTAGCGACCATCAAAGAAGCGATCCCTTTTATTATCGTTGGTTCTGGGATCACGATTTTAAAATTGGTGGATCAGTACACCTTTGTTCGAATGATGAGCAGTTTTACCGAATTTTCAAATGATCAGCTCTTAGAATTAATGGCGATTTTCGGTAGCAATCCTGATAAGTTGACGATGGTGGTTATCGGATTAGCTACTTCCATGGCTTCAACGGGCCTGCCTTTGATCAGTGAAGCAGTCGCCAAAAAAGACAAAAAGAACTTAGCCAAATTGATCAGCAACAACTTGCAATTGTATTCCTTTGTAATGTTTCCAGCGACCTTTGGGATGATCGTACTGTCTTATCCCCTATACACCTTGTTTTATCGTCCAGATGCGTTAGGGGCGAGCGTCTTAGTCGCTGCCTGTCTGTCTGGTCTGGTCTTGGGCTTGTTTATGCTTAGTTCGAGTATGCTGCAAGGGATGTACCACAACAAAGAAGCGGTTGTTTTCTTCTTTGTAGGATTACTGGTGAAAGTGATCTTGCAGTATCCAGCGATTCGTTTGTTCCAAGTCTACGGTCCATTGGTTTCTACCACGATTGCCTTAGGGATCGTCTGCTGGTTAAATATTCGCAAAATGATTCGCAAAGGCCATTTCAATGTAAACTTAACGTTGCGACGGACATTATTGATTGGCGCGATGACGATCATTATGGTGATCGCAGCGTTGATCGCTCGCCAACTCTTTGGGCTTGTCTTGAGCTCTGAAAGAAAAGTCCAAGCCTTTATCTTGAGCTTGCTAGTAGCTGGAGTCGGCGGCAGTGTATACATCTACATTGCGCTGAAATTGCGTTTAGCTGAAAAATTACTCGGCTCATCAATGGTTCGTTTACGCCAGAAATTACACATCAAATAAAACTAGAAGCAGCCGCTGAGCCTCCTTTGTGAGACCTTGGCGGCTGTTTTATATGAAAGGAAGAAACCGATGCGTTTAGACAAATTTTTAGCGGATATGGGCTATGGCTCCCGCAAAGAAGTGAAACAGTTGATCAAAAAAGGTCTCGTGACCGTCAATGGACAAGTCATCAAAAGTGACAAAGCACAAGTACAAGAAACACAAGATACCGTTTGTTTTGAGGGGGAACCCATTGTTTATCAAAGCCAGTTTTATTATTTGCTGAATAAACCCGCCGGCGTGATTTCGGCAACCGTCGATTCCTATGAAGAGACGGTCTTAGATTTGTTTTCTGAAGAAGCATTTCGCGAAGATCTGTTTCCAGTAGGACGGTTGGATAAAGACACCGAAGGCTTTTTGCTGATTACGAACGATGGCGGATTGGCGCATCAATTATTGTCGCCTAAAAAGCATGTGGAAAAAGAATATTATGCCCAAGTTGAGGGAATCATGACAGCGGAGGATCAAAAAATCTTTGCCAAAGGCATCAAATTAGACGGCGAGTGGACTTTGCCGGCTGAGCTGCAGATCCTCAACGTCGATGAAGACGAAATGCGCAGCGAGATCAAACTGATCCTCCATGAAGGCAAGTTTCATCAAGTCAAACGGATGGTCCATGCAGTAGGAAAAGAAGTCGTTTATTTGAAACGGATTCGCATGGGAGGCCTGTCCTTGCCAGATGATTTGGCATTAGGCGAGTATCGGGAATTAACGTCTGAGGAATTGGCGAAGCTGCAAGAGCGAGGATAAGGCGATTGGCGAGCTAAAGAAATTCTTATAAAAGTTGTTATTCTGCTGCAATATTTGTAAAAAAAGCCCGTTTTATAGGTAATTTACATGAAAATTTGCAACAATAGACTTTAAACTGTTGGAAAAACCCTCTTTTTTTTCATGAATAAGCATGTTAAAGTAGCCAAGCTACTAAAAAAAAGAAGGAGTTGCCTCATTGAAGAAAAAGATTTTTTTATTGCTCGCCCTTACGTTGCCGCTTTTCCAGCCAGCTGTCAGTTATGCTGCTGAAACGAAGAGCACCGAGGAACTGACGGTTTTGACTGCAGAACTTGCCACGTATGAAGAGGAAGTCACCACTAGCCAACAGAAAGTCACAGCGCTGGAAAGTCAATTAGCGGATTATCAGGAAGAATTAACCCAATTAGCACAAGAAAGCCAGGAAGTTCAAACGCAGATCGCTGCTCTGAATGACCAAAAAGCCCAGCATCAAGAAAGCCAAGCGCCAAGCAGCCTGGTAGTCGACGGACCACAAGCCACGATCCAACAACTACGCAAGTTTAGTGAACAACAAGCGGCTTTACGGGAAGTGAACCAACAATTGGCGGAAAAAGAAGCCCAACAGCAACGAATCACTTCGTACCAAACCTTGACGCAAGCCCAATTAGTACATAGTAAAGAGCAACTAGCAACAGCAAAAGAAGAATTGCAGAGCCAACAAGAGCAGCTGCAGCAAACGCAAGCGCAAGTACAAGACTTGCAAGAAAAAGTGGACAAAGAAGCAAAAGCCGCTGAAGAAGCAAAACAAAAAGCCAAAGAAGCAGCAGAGAAAGCAGCAGCCAGTGAATTTTCACTGCCAATCACGGGCGCCGTGTCGATCTCCAGCGGTTTTGGTACTCGAGCTGACCCAACTGGTTTTTCTGGGACGCAGCATGATGGGATCGACTTTACAGGTCAAGCGGGGGAGAAGATCGTCGCCGCTCGTGATGGTCAGGTAGAAGATGCTGGTTATGGTCCAAGCACGGGGAATTACGTGATTTTGGCTCATGATAACGGATTTTACTCGTATTATTTTCACTTAACAGCTATCAGTGTCTCGAAGGGGGCAACCGTTGCAGTCGGCGAGCAAGTCGGTACGATGGGGACGACTGGAAACTCGACTGGCGTCCATTTGCACTTTGGATTGAGTAAGACGTTGTGGTCAGATTTCGTTGATCCAGCAGCTTACTTACCGCTATAAGCCGAAGCACCGAGTAGAAACATTGAAAAAAACATCTGAAACCAAAAAGCATGACTGACAAGAGGGGTTCCTCAAGTCGTCATGCTTTTTTTGTTTACCACAAGCCCGGTTGAGCGATGATCACTAACTGTTCTTTGGTAAAGGGATGCTCCAGATGCAATTCATAGCCATGCAGCAGCAAACGCGGCGCTGGTTTGTTTTGGTAAAGCGGGTCACCGACGACTGGATGACCGATACTGGCAAGGTGGACGCGAATTTGGTGGGTCCTCCCCGTATCTAACACACAATACACATCGGTCGTCTTTTGTTGGGTGTGGGCGATGGTTACATGGGTGACGGCTGACTGACCGTTGCGGGGGTCAATGATCCGCTTGCGACGATCGTGACGGTCACGACCGATTTTTTTGGCGATCGTTTGATCTTGCGTAAGTTTGCCCCAAACTCTGGCTTGATAGCGGCGGAAAATCTGTTTGTTTTCCAACATTCGACCCAAGATCGGCAACACCAAAGGATTTTTTGCGAATAAAACGACACCGCTGGTTTCTTTGTCTAGACGATGGACCACATAAGGCTGCTGCTGTTTCGGCGCAAGGTAAGCAGCTGCATCATTCAATAGGGTATCTGCTTCTAATGGCTGATTGGGGTGCGTCTTGACCCCCGCAGGCTTGTTCAGCACCAATAAGTGCTCATCTTCAAAAAGTACGTCGACTTTGTCTGCTTGGCCTAACTGGATCGGCTGATAGCTGTAATCACTGTCTTCAATGATCAAAGTGATTTGATCGCCGCCACGAACTTCTTGATGAAACATCGCGGGCTGCTGATTGACGATTACATTTTTCCGTGTGCGCAGAAAATGGCGCACTTTTCGTGGGACGAGCCACTCCCGTTCTAACAAATCGCGAAGCGGCATGGGCGGGTGATTTTTGGGTAAAGTCATGGTGTATTCCATAAAAACGTCCTTTCTTTGCTGTTCGCTACCGACTATTATAGCATCTTTAAGCTTTTCTTATAAAAAAAACAATAAAAAACAGAGCATTCAATGCTAGAATAATAAAGCATTCTTTTCGAATGAAATTACGTCTAGAGCCGTATAACAAAGAAAGTCATTTATGCTACACTTAACCAAAGGAGCGTGAAGTAATGGATTGGAAACACATCCTTCACAAAATAAAGACCGGTTGGCTGACCTTTTGGCGCTGGTTAAAACCGTATTTGCAGCAATTTCATCAATGGCGCAAGCGGGTTTGGAAAAAATACCACGTAAATAAAATTTTTATTTTACTTAGTTTAGTTGCTATCTTAATCATGAGCGGGTATTTGTTTTATATCGCCAAAAATACGAAAGTCAGTGAATTAGAGTCAGGTCTGAAAGAATCGACGGTGATTTTTGATGCCAATGGCGATGAAGCAGGGCAGTTGTACTCGCAAAAAGGCACGTACGTTTCTCTTGATGCCATTTCCAGTGATGTGGTCAACGCCTTGATCTCAACCGAAGACCGCAACTTCTATAATCATCACGGGTTTGATATCAAGGGGATCGCTCGAGCAGCCCTGCGCATGCTGGTCAACCGCAGTGCCGAAGGCGGTGGGGGAAGTACCATCACCCAGCAGCTTGCCAAAAATGCCTATCTGTCCTTGGATCAAACCTTTAGTCGAAAAGCCAAGGAGCTTTTCTTAGCGATCGAGATCGAGAAGAAATATTCTAAAGATGAGATTTTGGAAATGTATTTGAACAGTTCCTATTTTGGTAACGGGGTTTGGGGCATTCAAGATGCCTCGCTAAAATATTTCGGTGTCAATGCTTCTGAACTAAGCGTGGGAGAAGCTGCGACGTTGGTGGGGATGCTCAAAGGTCCTTCGATCTATAACCCGATCGACAATCTGGAAAACGCCACGAACCGTCGCGATACCGTCTTGAGTTTGATGGTGGATAACGGCAAGTTGGACCAGTCCGTTGCTGACCAAGAATCACAAGTTGCCTTAGCTAATTTACTGTATGATGGATTTGGCAATTCAGAATCTGGCTATAAGTATCCTTATTATTTCGATGCGGTCATCGATGAAGCCGAATCCTATGGGTTGGACGCCGATGATGTCATGAATCGCGGCTACAAGATCTATACAGCACTGGATCAAAACTACCAAGCGCAAATGGAAGCTGCCTATAAAAACGATGCCTTGTTCCCTGAAAATGCCGCTGATGGCACGATGGTGCAATCAGGCTCTGTCGCACTTGATCCGAATACCGGTGGGGTGCAAGCGGTGGTGGGTCGTCGTGGCGAGCACGTCTTTAGAGGCTTTAATTTTGCCACGCAAATGAAACGTTCACCAGGCTCCACGATCAAACCGATCAGCGTCTTCGCCCCTGCCCTAGAAGCTGGGTTTGAACCCGACAGTATCCTGAAAGACGAGCCCCTCGATTTTTATGATGCTCAAAACTTTGATGGGACCTATGCTGGCGAAGCAGTCATGTATCAAGCCCTCGCCCAAAGCCTGAATCTGCCAGCAGTTTGGCTGTTGCATGAGATCGGCTTAGATCGTGGGTACAGCAAAGCACAAGAGTTTGGACTTTCCTTGACCGAATCCGACAAATATTATGGCTTAGCCTTAGGTGGTTTGGAAAAAGGGGAATCACCCATGACGATGGCAGCAGCGTATGGCGTTTTCGCAAATGGCGGGTATTACTACAAACCGCATTTGATCACCAAAATCGTTGATTCAACTGGTGCCGTGATCGTTGACAATACGTCTGTGCAAGGCAAACGGGTGATTTCTAAAGAGACCGCTGATAAAATGACGAGCATGATGCTCGGCACCTTCTCTAACGGGACGGGTGTTAGTGCCAGTCCGTACGGCTTTACGATCGCCGGTAAGACGGGTACGACAGAGACCAACTTTGATGCTTCTAAGGTCAATGACCAATGGATCGTCGGCTATACTCCTGATATGGTTCTTTCAACTTGGTTAGGATTTGAGCATGTGAGTGAAGATCATTACTTAACAGGAACCAGTGGGCAAGTCGTTGGGAAAATATTCAAAGCAGAGGCCGAAAGCTTACTGCCTTATAGTCAAGGCACCCAATTCCAAGTTGCAGACGCTTATTGGACAGGTGGAAAATTGATGGCAGCCGATGAAGTACCAGATCCTGAGAGCAGTACGTCACAAAATGGCAATGATTGGCAGAAAACCATCGATGACTTTGCCGAAAGCGCCAAAGAAGGCATGAAGGAATTCGGCAGCAAGATCAAAGAAGGAACGAAAGAACTGTTTGGCGGCTTATGGAATTCCATAAGCGGAAATTAAAGGAATTAGGCAACTGCTAGTCTAGAACCTGAGAAGAATGGTATACTAGAAAAAAAGAGGAGGCGTCAAAATGGCAAATATTTATGATACAGCAAACCAATTAGAACGTGAATTACGCGAGTCAGAACAGTTTCAAGATTTGAAAGGTTCTTTCGACCGCTTGAAAGCAAATGAAGAAGCGTATGCGTTATTCAAAGAGTTTCAAGAGTTGCAACAAAGCCTGCAACAAAAAATGATGGCTGGCGAAGAAATGACAGAAGAAGAAGCGCAAAAAGCCCAAGAATTATCGCAAAAAATTCAGCAAGACGGCATTGTTTCTGACTTGATGCAAAAAGAGCAAGCCTTCAGCTTAGTAGCCAATGACTTGAACCGCATCATCATGGGTCCTGTAAGAGATCTATACGAAGCGTAATCGCCAACCAACAAAGACCAAAGAAGCAAGTGAATCTTCAGAGCAATCGGCTGCAACTGCAAGAGCCTTTTCCAAAGAAGTTTCAAAATCGCTTCTTTGGTTTTTTTTATGAAAAAGGCGAACAAATTTTCGTATTTTGCTGACGAAATGCCTGAGAAATGTTATGATAGAAGCATTAAGGAGGGAGAAAGAAATGCGATTTTTACATAGTGCAGACCTGCATATCGACCGGTCATTTGAAGGGGTTCATTTGTTATCTGAAAAAGTGAAGACCCAACTCCCTGCCATCAATCAAAAAATCATCCGTAATTTGGTGGATGTTGCCTTAGAAAAAGCGGTCGATTTTGTTTTGCTGGCTGGGGATACATTCCATCAAGCACGGCCGAGTCTAAAAGTGCAGCATGACTTTTTTGCCCAACTGCAACGACTAGGGGAAGCACAGATCCCTGTCTATATGATTTTCGGTAACCATGATTATTATGATCCGCAACGGTATTGGTTTGCTTTTCCAGAAAATGTCATTCTCTTTTCATCAGAAGAAGTTCAAACGGTTCAAGGAACAACGAAAAACGGTGAAACCTATGCAATCAGTGGATTTAGCTACCAACATCCTTGGATCACTGAAAATAAAGTAACAGAATTTCCTGCAAGAGCAGCGGTGGATTACCATATCGGGCTTTACCACGGGGACCAAGCTGGTGAACGGTATGCCCCCTTTTCAATCAGTGAAATGAAACAAAAAGGCTATGATTATTGGGGCTTGGGGCACATCCATGTACCTAAGACGCTCTCAGAGCAGCCACCGATTCTCTATCCAGGTACACCTCAAGGAAAGACCAAGAAAGAACAGGCGACTGGGGTGATTTTGGCAGACTTAACGCCGCAGGGACCAACGATCGAGCGCTTGGAGATCGCAGAGATCGCTTGGCAAAAGCAAGTGGTCTCCTTAGCGGATGTGACTGCCTCGAATGCCGTATTGCCAGCGATCATCGAGCGCTTAAAAAGTCCTCGTTCGCGCTTGCTGCATCTGGTGTTGACCGATGTGCAGCAGCTGCCGCCAGATTGGTTTCCAGCTGCGGAAAAAAATGAATGGCTGACCTACCTCAATGAACGGTTGGCACAAACAGAGCCGCTGCAAGTGATCTATGCCCTTGAAGTCGAGCAAGCCAATGAAGACAAGATCGCATTGGCGGTATCAGAAGATTATATGCTGCAGTTTTTAGCGATGTATGAGTCGCCAGAGATGTTTGCGGATCGATTGTCGGATCTATTGCAGCATCCACTGATCCAGCGGGGGATCACCCATGAATCATTTCAAGAAGAAGTCTTGCAGCAAGCCAAGCAATTGTTGAAAGACGACTTTCAATGGGAGGAGCAGTCATGAGAATTTTAAAAGCAGAGATTACCGGTTTTGGGAAATACCATGAACAAAGCTTTGCCTTTCATCCGCAAAATCAGCTGCTCTTTGGGCACAACGAGATCGGAAAATCGACGTTGTATCAATTTATTGCCGCCATTTTGTTTGGCTTTCCGAAAAAGACAGCCAAGAAAAAAGACTATACCCCCAAAAACGGTGCTGCTTACGGTGGCAAGTTATGGTTGGCGCTGGAACCCTTCGGTGAAGTGATCGTGGAACGCTATCGGCAAGTGGACCGTGGTCGTGCCAAAGTCCATGTCGCTGGCCAGACGGTCGATGAGCAATGGCTGGCACAACACCTGCAGCCCCTCAATCGAGCATTGTTCTTCGATGTCTTTACTTTTCAGCAAGAGCAATTGACCCAGATCGATAAGCTAGAAGAAAATGAGCTGCACCAAGCGTTGATTTCTCTAGGGATCAGCGGCAGTCAAAAAATGCTGCAGCAAGTGGCGCAATATGAAACCACCAATCAGCAGCAATACAAGCCACGAGGGCAAAAGCTGCCTTTGAACCAAGCGTTAAAACAATTAGAAAAACTGCAAAAAACGATTGCGGAAAAAGAAAGCGAAGAAAGCCGCATCCAACAGCAGTATCAACAGATCGCCCAGCTGCAAGAACAGATCCAAGACTTGCGGCACCAGTATCAAGCATTGAATGACGCTTATCAGGAAAATCAGCAACAGCTGAGTCACTGGGGCCTTTATAAAGAGTGGCAGCAAATGGCACCAGCAGATACGCTAGCCGATCCTCAGCAAGTCCAAGCCATCAAACAGTTTTATCAGCAGTATCAGCAGCTGACGGAAGAAATTCGCAAAAAAGAAGCCGAATTAGATCAGTTGGAGCAAGGAAAAGAATCAGACAAGTATTTCTTTTACCTTGATCACGAGCATCAGATCAGTCACTTGCTGCAGCAGCAAGTGACGATGGCGCGTTTGGCAGATCGTGAAGCAGCAGCCAATCAACAAGAAACTGTCGCCATCACAGAGTTGAATCGCTTGATTGAAAAGCGCCAGTGGAGCAGAGAATCGCCGCCGCTAGTAACGGCTTCGATCCATGAACAAACCACACGTTTACTGCAAGAACGTGTGCAGTTAGAAGAGCTCGAAAAGCGCATGAGGCGTTTAGAAGAAAAAGCGCAATCTTTGCAAGCCACCGCGGCCCGCTTAGAACAGCAGCATCCTCAATTGATTGGCCGCAAGCCCGTTTCTCGCCCGCTATGGCCGCTAGGGATCGTCGGTGGGCTAGTCACAGTGATCGGTATCTTTTTGCCAAGTCCGTGGCGCTGGCTTGCATTAGGTGCGGGGATCTCATCGATCATCGGCAGTATTTTGCCGCTGATGAAAGCAGCACCAAACAAGCAGCAAGGCGTCAAGCAAGAATGGCAGACGGTCCTCATGCAGCTGGATCTACTGGGCGAAGAGTTGGCACAGCTGGAAAATGAGCAGCAGCAAAAGCAGCAGCAGATCAGCCGTGCCCACCAAGCGTTGACACCCTTTTTTGGTGATTTGCCGGTGGAAAACTGGCAGTCGTATCTATTCGCCTATGATGAAGATGTTGCTAGCTATCAAGCCTACTCACAGCAGCGCAAGCAAGCCTATCAAGAACGGCAAGCTGTCACGGAAGAATTGGCACCCTTTGAGGAGCAATTCCGTCCGTATGCGGAGTGGCTGCCGCTGCAAAACAAAACCTTGTTAGAAAAAGCGGCGATGTTGCAGAAGTTTCATGAAGAGATGCAAACGATCAAGCTTTCGCGGTTGCAACAACCTAGCACGTTATTGGCCCAACAATTGACCCGTACCCGCAACGAACGCGACCAACTGTTTGCCCAAGCCAGTGCGCTCTTGCAGCAGCAAGGGTTAGATCACCCTGCAGAAATCAGCCTCTGGTTGAAGCAATGGGAAGCAGCGCAGCGCACGCAGCAGCGAGCAGAAGAATTGGCGGGGATGTTAACACCGATCTATCCCAAACCAGTCACACAAGCAGAATTGCTGCAGCAAAAAGACCAGATCAAGCAGCAGCAAACACAGCTTCAGGCACAAATGCAGCAGTTGACGGAGCACAAACAGCGCTTGGAACTAGAAGCAGCAGCCAGTCAAAAAAACGGCACCTTGAATCAGCTTTATCAAGAAGAAAGTGAGCTGAAGGCGGTCATTGAAGAACTCGCTGTGGCATGGGGCAGTCGTCAGTTGGCGGCTTCAATTTTGACGGATGTCACGACTGAATTGTCAGAACAGCAATTGCCGCAGCTATTGTCAGCCGCTTCGACTTATTTTGAACAGCTTTCAAACGGACGTTATCAAAAGATTCTTCTGGAAAATGGTCTGTTAGTAGCGGCAAATGCCAGCGAGACCTTTTCGATCATTGACTTGTCCACAGGAACGAAGGATCAGTTGATCATGGCGTTACGTTTCGGTTATCTAGCGCTACAAAAAAATCATCCGTTGTGCCCGATCATTATTGATGATGGTTGGTTGCATTATGACAGTGTTCGTAAGGAACGCTTCGCAGCACTATTAAAAGAGTTTGGACAAAGTTATCAAGTAATTTGTTTGTCTTCTGACCAAGAAATGGTAAGCTATTATCAGAAGTACCAGCAGCCTATCGAGGATCTGAGTAAAGGAAGTGAAAGATTTGGCTGATCGGCCAAATAAGCCCATGAAAAAAATTCGTGAATTAACTGTTGATGAAACGTTTCAACTTTTCTTACTGATCAAAAATGCCGATGTACGGATCGCGAAAAACGGCAAAAAGTTTATTGCCTTCACGTTTCAGGATACATCTGGCACGATTGATGGAAAGTTTTGGGATGCATCAGATGAAGAAATCGCCCGTTTTGAACCCGGGAAAGTGGTACTACTAGATGGGAAACGAGAAGTTTACCAAGGCAATCCGCAAGTCAAAATCATGCATTTGCGTTTAGCGAAGCCGGAAGAACCCCACGAACCAAGCCAATACATGGAAAAAGCGCCCTTGCGAAAAGAAGAGATGGAAGAAGAAATCAGTCAAATCTTGTTTGAGATCACAAATCCTCACTGGAATCGCATCGTCCGTTTCTTGTTGAACAAGTATAAAAAGGAATTCTTTGACTTTCCAGCTGCGAAACGCAATCACCATGCCTTCGCCAGTGGATTGGCGTATCATACGACAACTATGCTGCGATTAGGAAAAGCGATCGTCAAAGAGTACCCTGAATTGAATGCGTCACTGCTGTATGCGGGTATCATTTTGCATGATTTAGGAAAAGTGATCGAGTTGACAGGTCCGATGACGACAGAGTATACCTTGGCGGGGAATCTAGTAGGGCATTTGGTCTTAGTGGATGAAGAAATCACGCAAGCCTGTATGGCTTTGAAATTTGATGACAAAGAAGAGGATATCGTTGTTTTGCGGCATATGGTTTTAGCCCACCATGGCTTATTAGAATATGGGTCACCTGTTCGCCCCCGCATAATGGAAGCGGAGATCCTCCATCAGATCGATAATTTGGATGCTTCCATGCAAATGATGCTGACCTCGATCCGCCTGACAGAACCTGGTCAATACACAGACCGAATTTTTGGCATGGACAATCGGAGTTTTTATGTACCGAAAGAAGTGTAGCAGTGATGTTGCAGCTTGATCGATCAAAGTGAATGATAGAAAGAACAAAAACCACGTTAGGCTTGCTTAGCGTGGCTTTTTTAGCTGCTGGAAAAAGCAGTTAAATCGTAGATAGAAATCTAATCGGCACAAAAAAAGAAGCACCGCTATGACGGCACTTCTTTGTTCGTTTATTCAGCAGAAGAATCTGTAGCACTTTCACTTGTTGCAGTAGAATCATCGGTTGCCTCAGTAGCAGAAGAATCTGCTGCAGAGCTGTCTGTTGCATCCGTTGCAGAAGAGTCAGCAGTTGAATCTTCTGTTTCGGCAGCTGTGATGTAATCAGAAAGCAAGTCTGCTAAGTCAGAGTCTTTCATTTTCACATTGGCTGCTTGCAATTCTTGACCGATCGTTGCTGCCATAAAGGTTGAATCATTCAACAACGTGTTTTGAGCAATTTCCGTCAGTTCATCTTTGTATTTATCCATATCGTTGCCTTTGTCTTGGTTTTTCACCATTTTCACGATATAGTATTCCGTCGTATAAGTCGACGTGTTGGTTGCAGAGATCACTTCAGAGATTTCACCATCTTTTAAATCAAAAGCGGCTGTTTTCACTTCGTTTGGCACAGCAGTTGACGTAGAATCGAATTTGATCGTTCCGCCATCTTCTTTTGTTGCTGCATCCGTTGATTTTTCTTTAGCGATTTCGCCAAAGTCAGCATCATCTTTTTTCGCTTCTTCTAAGACATCTTTGGCATCATCTTCACTTGCTACTTTGATGATTTGTGCTTCTACTTCTGGGTGGAAAGAATCCCAAGCAGTTTTCATGTCTGCATCAGTAATATCCATGTTGGCTTTTAAGCCTTCACGTAACGCAAGCTGTTCTTTCAATTCTGCACGGTAAGATTTCACCGTATAACCAGAAGCAGTCAAGGTTGATTCAAAGGAATCACTACCGCCGTATTGTTCAGCCACGTTGTTGAATTGTTCGTCGATCATTTCTTCAGTCACGTCATCGCCGTATTTTTCATTAAAGACTTTTAAGACGATCATTTGACGCAACGCATTTTGGTTTTCTGAACTTGTTTTTGCTTTGTCATAAAAATCTTGAACAGTGATTTTACCGCCCTTCATTGTTGCGATTTCCTCACTTGAGTTTCCACAAGCCGCTAATGCAAAAAGACTCATTGCACTGACTGCTACTAAAAGTAATTTTTTCTTCATTCGTTTAAGCACTCCTAATTCTAAAAAGATTCATAATAATCACTGCACCTACTATACCACTTCTAGAAATGGTTGGGAAGAAAACAGTGGATGTTTCAAACAAAATTCATAAAAACTACAAATTTTCGATTTGTTTGTCATCCTCTGCGCTTTGGGCTTGAATCGTCGTAATGTGTTGATTCAATTGCTCCATTTGGGTCTTGATCCGAGCAAGGCGCGGTTGTGCTTGGAATTTGAAGGCTTCCAAATCTTTCGTGAAAGACTCCGTAACAACAGGGATCGTTTCGTCGATCGTTTTGCGGGTCACCATTACGGCATCTTTTAGCTGTTTGACGCTGTCATTGAATTCTAAGGTCGCCTCTGTCGTGTCATCTAAATAGCGAATCAATTCTTCACGGGTTTCATTGCCGCTTTTCGGTGCAAAAAGCAAACCGCCTAAGCCGCCGGCGATGGACCCGAATAATAGTCCTTTAAGAAAATTGCCGATCATTTAGTCCACCTGCTTTCCAATTTTTTCGGCGATTGCCGCTAGTTCTTCCCCCGTGTAGTTGTCTGCGTGATTGCCAAAATGGATCTTGAAATCATCGTCTTTGCTGTAACGAGGAATCAAATGGACATGGGAATGAAAGACCGATTGGTACGCCAATTCTTTATTGTTGTTGATGATATTTAAGCCTTCGATCTCAGGGAATGCTTTTTCGATCGCTCGAGCAATCTTAGGAATGCGGGCAAAAACCGCTGCTGCCAACGTTTCATCGTACTCAAAAATATCCGTCACATGAGTTTTGGGGATCACCAATGTATGACCCGGGGTGACTTGGGAAATATCTAAAAAGGCATAGACTTGCTCATCCTCGTAGACTTTGTAGCTAGGAATCTCACGATTGTTGATTTTACAAAAAATACAATTTTCCATTGTAAAAAAACCTCCTTGATCTATTACCTCTACTTTACCATATTTTGCTTTTTTTCGTCTGGTTTCCTCTTTGAAAAAGTCGGAACAAGGCAACTGTTCCTTCAACAAAGGCGCTTTTTTAAAGAAATGCGAAAAGCGAGCGAGAAACGCTTGCATTTAGATTCCAACAACCCTAGACTTAATATCAGAAATCAATTGGAAAGAAGGAACCTATGAAACCGATCATCAAAGAAACCTTACAGAAAAAAACAACGACTTCAGCGAAGCTCCGCTACTTGGCTTATGCCTATAAAGAATGGTTGATTGCGATCACGCTTTTTGTGGTGTTCGCAGGTTCGATCACCTATTCGCTAACGCGCCCAAAAGAAGAAGTAGTCAATGCCGCCATCGTCACTGAAACAGCGATGGACCCTACGGTGCAAAGTGAATTAGAGACAGCCGTTGAGACCTGGGCGATCGACCAAGGGTATCAAAAAGAAGAGCTGAGGATCAGTCTGGTTTCCTATGCTGAACCAGCTGCTGTTCAAGCCTTTACTACCCGCCTTGCCGCCGGTGCGATCCAAATGGTCATTTTTCCAGCGAGTGATGCACAACTGTGGCAAGAACGCTTTGGCAGCCAAGAATTGCCGCAAGAAACCATTACAGTGGGAGAAAACGAATTTATCTTACAAGTCACGAATAAAGAAAAATAGGCAACGGTTTTGCTAGCGGATTGAAAAAAAGAGCCTACGTTGACAAAAAGCCGTAATTAGGCGAATCGGAGGAAAAGAATGACTTTACAAGTAGCGAATGTGACAGGCGGTTATAACCAGCTGCCAGTCTTAAAAAATATTGATTTTACGATCGGCGATGGTGAGCTCGTTGGTCTGATTGGCTTGAATGGGGCGGGGAAGAGTACGACGATCAAAGAAATCATCGGGTTACTGCAACCTCACAGCGGGACGATCACGATCGACGGCTTGACCTTGAAGGAGAACCCAGAGCAATACCGCAAACAAATCGGGTATATTCCCGAAACCCCATCTTTATATGAAGAATTGACCTTAAGAGAGCACATTGAAGTGACAGCGATGGCCTATGACCTTCCGCAAGAAGAAGCCATGAAGCGAGCGGAGCGTTTGTTAAAAACCTTTCGCTTAGAAAACAAACTCGATTGGTTCCCAGCAAACTTCTCAAAAGGAATGAAACAAAAAGTCATGGTGCTGTGTGCCTTTTTGATTGAGCCAAGCGTCTACATCATTGATGAACCTTTTCTAGGATTAGATCCTTTAGCGATCAATGCGTTATTGGAGCTGATGAATGAGATGAAACAAACCGGGGCATCAATTTTGATGTCCACCCACATTTTAGCAACCGCAGAGAAGTATTGTGACAAATTCATCCTACTGCATAACGGTGAGATCCGCGCACAAGGGACATTGGCGCAGCTAAGAAGCCAATTTCAAGCACCAGAAGCCTCCCTTGATGATCTGTACCTCGCACTGACAAAGGAGAGTCAAGCATGAAGCAGTTTTTCTCGCAACGCTTACAGCGGCATCAAAAACAGATGACACGCTATTTGCGCTATGTCTTCAATGATCATTTTGCTTTGATCAGCACCTTCTTAGTGGGAGGTCTGGGGCTGTATTATTCAGAATTGCTAAAAACATTGCCGCGGCCGTTTCCATTAGGCGGCATCATCGTGGTCGCTGTTTGGCTCTTCGTTTTACCGCTGGGACGCTTAGCGACACTGACAAAACCGGCAGATTTGATTTTTCTGTTAGCCAAAGAAGGGCAAATGAGAAGTTACCTCAGTCAAGCCCTGCGTTATTCCCTCTGGCTGCCCTTTGGGGTCTTATTTTTAGCCGTAGGAGCAACGATGCCTTTAGTCGTGGTCACAGCAAACAGTACATTTGCTTCCTTTCCCTTCTTTTTAGGAATGATGTGGCTGTTAAAACTGGGGGATCTTTCACTGCAGCGGATTCGGTTGTATCAAGAAACACAGCAGCAAGTCAAACAGCAGCGAGGAATCTGGTTCGCCAGTGCGTTAGCTGCCACACTTGCCAGTATTTATGTAGCACCTTGGCTAGGGTTGGTGATCAGCATCCTCCAAGCAATCTGGTTCCTCTTTGGCGTGAAATCTAATCGTCAGCTCTTGGATTGGGACTATATGATCCAAGCCGAGCAATCGCGCTTATTACGGATCTATCGGTTTATCAACTTGTTTACAGATGTTCCCCAAATCACGACGGAAGCCAAACGGCGCAAATACCTCGACTGGTTGCTGGCAAAGATCAAACCAGCCCAAAGCAATACGTATCTTTATCTTTACTTGCGCCGAGTGATTCGTGGTGGGCAATACGGCGGTCTTTATGTCCGTTTATCCTTGATTGGTGGCTTCGTCTTATTCTTTGTCGATGAGCTTTGGATCAGTCTGCTGATCGGCTGCTTGTTTCTTTATCTGATCGGTTTCCAACTGATCCCTTTGATCAATGAATTTCAATACATGGTTTTGACCCATTTGTATCCCGTGCCAGAAAAACAAAAAGCCGCAGCAATCAAAAAAATTATCGGGTCACTTTTGCTTGTGACGACTGTTTTTTTCGGCGTGATCTGTTGCTTGCGCTTGCCCGTTGTTTGGCAAGGGGGCATCGCTTTTGTGGGCTTCTTCCTCTTTGCGGGTCTTTTTTTAGGCATCTACTTGCCAGGGCGATTAAAGAAAATGCACGCCTGATCCTCAGGAAACCTCTCTTACAAAAAGCGAACGCATATGCGCTTGACGGCGACCCTTTAGGAAGCTAGAATAAGAGGTACTGCGAAATAAGGAGAGAAGCTAGGATGGATATTCGCTTGGATCAAGATTGGCGTATGCGGCCGATCAAAGGCGACACCGGGAAAGCCTATATCGGGCTCAAGGACAACGACAAAGTCTTTATCAAACGAAATACGACCCCGATGCTTGCGGCACTCTCTAAAGAGGGCATTGCACCCAAACTCGTCTGGACGAAACGGACGGGAAATGGGGATACGCTCTCCGCACAAGAATGGCTGGATGGACGGGTCTTAGATCCCGATGAGATCGGCCAAAGAAATGACGTCATTGATGTGTTGTATCACTTGCATCATTCAAAAACGCTGGCACAGATGCTAAGCAAAATCGGCGGACAAGTCAGATCGCCTGAACAAATGCTGATGGATTATCAAGATCAGCTGCCTTCTGCGGTGGCTCAAAACCGTTTTATTCATTTGGTCACCGAGTATTTAAAAGCCAATATTCCAGCTTTTGACGAGCAAAAAGCCGCGGTCGTCCATGGCGATGTCAACTATCGAAATTGGCTGGTTTGTCAAAACTATTTGTATTTAGTCGATTGGGATTCCGTGATGTTTGCAGATCCAGCAATCGATATCGGGACTATTTTAGGTCACTATGTGCCGCTATCCAGCTGGTCCCATTGGCTGGTGCGCTACGGTATCCATAGCAGCAGCGAAGTGATCGAAAAAATTTATTGGTATGCATTGTTGAGTATGCTGCAAGAGGTCAAAAAATATTATCTGCGGGGCGATTACAAAGCCATGAATGCAGAGATTTTACAATTAAAACGAATTTATAGTGAATGAAGAGAAGATGGAGCGAGGCAATTTGGTTCCATCTTGTTTTTTCGGAAAGGAAGAAACATGAGAGTAAGAAAACGTGCAGGTGCAAAAGAGCTGATTGAAGCTCATCCACAATACGTCGTTGCAGAGCCTACCGAATGGAAAGGGCGTTGGCATGAACGCTTTGGCAATGATCATCCGCTACACATCGAGATCGGCATGGGAAAAGGTCAATTTATTACGGAAATGGCGAAAGCTCATCCCGAAATCAATTATATTGGGGTAGAGATGCAGATCAGTGTCGTTTCGATCGCATTGGATAAAATGATCGAGCAGGAGATCCCAAACTTGCAGCTGCTGCATGTGGATGGTTCGGCTTTGACCAACTATTTTGAAGACAATGAAGTAGACCAGATCTATTTGAATTTTTCTGATCCATGGCCTAAGAAGAAGCATGAGAAGCGCCGTTTGACTTCTAAAGCCTTTTTAGCGGTGGACGAGCAAATTTTACGACCTAATGGCGAAATCCATTTCAAAACGGACAACCAAGGATTGTTTGAGTATTCCTTAGCGAGCTTTTCTCAATATGGCATGATCATCAAACAAGTTTGGTTGGACCTGCATAACAGTAGCTTTGAGAACAATATCATGACGGAATATGAAGAAAAATTCTCAAGCCGCGGGCAGCGAATCTATCGGGTGGAAGCCCAATTTGTGGCAAAAGACCCGCAGGAATAAAGAAGTGACGAAAGACGAAGCAAATTTGCTTCGTCTTTTTTTTCTATTCTCAAAAGGCTTGCGTATTTCTTTTTAGGAGGGATAAGTCGTGGATATTCAAGCATTCTCAGATGAGTTGATTCACTATGGCAGACAAGAACGCATGCAGGATCTGGCCATTTTGCCGAGCGGTACACAGATGGAGGTGATTTTCAGTAAAAGCTATCTCAGAAAGACCTATCAAGTACTGACCAACGAAGAAGCCCAGCAGCTGATCACTCGCTTCAAATTTTTAGGAGGAATGGAGGTGGGAGAACGACGCAAAGCTCAGTTAGGAGCAGTCAGTTATCCGTTAGGCGATCAGCTGCAGCGGCTGCGCATCTCCACAGTCGGTGATTACCAAGGGCGTGAAAGTCTCGTGATGCGGTTTCTTTATCCTTTGACTCAGGAGCACCTGCGCTATTTTTTTGCAGAAGACGTCCAGCAGATCCAACAGGCAACCAAACAAAGAGGGCTGTATTTGTTTTCTGGCCCCACTGGCTCAGGGAAATCGACCCTCATGTATCAATTAGCTCGGACAACCAAGGGGCAAATCATTACCATCGAAGATCCTGTGGAGATCGAGGAGCCGCGCTTTTTACAGCTGCAAACCAATTTGAAGATCGAACAAGACTATGATGAATTGATTCGCTTGTCCTTGCGGTATCGTCCAGACCTGCTTTTGATCGGCGAGATTCGTAACAAAGAAACGGCGCAAGCCGCTGTACGAGCCGCTCTGACAGGTCACCGAGTATTTGCCACGATCCATGCCCGAGGTGTAGCAGAAACCAAGACGCGGCTGCTGGAATTGCTCGGGACAGACGATCGTCTGGCACATGCGCTGCAAGGGATCATTTATCAGCGATTGTTGCCAAATGAAGCGAATGAACCTCATGGATTGCTGGCATATCACTTTTATGAGGGGCAAGTGGAAAAACAGTGGCAGCAGGTATTAAAACAAGTGAAAGAAAGTGGGTGGATCAGCGATGAAGTTTATGAAAAAGAAGCCCCAGCTACCACGCCGTGCAACTGAAGCCCTCTTAGTCACCTTCACGGTGTTATTGGAGAGTGGCTTTTCCCTACAAGAAAGCCTCCAAGTGCTGCTGCGCAGCCGCCAGTTTTCTGAACCTGTGATCGAACAGCTAATTGTCCATCTCGCCCAAGGGCAAAGCTTTGCAGCAGCGGTAGCGCCGTTGTCGTTATCGGCTACTGAAAAAAGTCAGCTTCATTTAGCAGAAAATCATGGGGATCTCACGGCGACCTTGCGGCGGATGGTCGACTACCATAAATTGGTCAACAAGCAAAAACAGCTGCTGTACAAAGTAGCTGCCTATCCGCTTTTGTTACTGGTCTTTTTAATAGCTGCGCTTTTTGGGATGCACCGCTTTTTATTGCCCCAATTGCTAGCCTCTGGCATGATCGACGAAGGTCATTGGGGCATTCGCGCCATCACTTGGGCACCAGCAGTACTTATCCTCTTCTTGTTGTTAAGTGTGCTGCTTTTTGTGATCAGCCGCTGGATGTTTGCCCGCCGCACTGCCTTGCAAAAAGCTGTGTTTTTCAGCCACCTGCCATTGTTCGGAGCATTGTACACGAGTTATCACACGAGTTTTTTCGCATTGGAATGGGGCAAGTTGTTTCAGCAAGGGTTAGATATTCAACAGATCATCGAGTGTATGGAGCACACCAATAAAGCTACCTTGATCCAAGAATTAGCACGAGAACTGCGAGTGACCTTGACACTTGGGGGCGAACTCCCAGAAAAACTTCGTCATTTCTCGTTTCTCACACCCGAATTTTCTTTGATCGTCTTTCAAGGAGAAGTACGAGGAAAGTTAGGAGAAGAGCTTTTTTTATACAGTCAATTATTGATGGAACGCTTGTTTCAACGAATCGAAAAAGCCATTCACTGGGTTCAGCCTCTGATTTTTTTGTTGGTTGCTTTAATGATCGTTGGGATCTATGCCGCTATGTTTTTACCAATCTATGGAAATATCCAAGGAGTGATCGAATGATAGAAAAGAAAGTAGCATCTCCTCGCAAGCAGGGGATTTGGCGTGTCAAAAAAGGCTTTACATTGGTTGAAATGCTAGTCGTTTTATTAGTGATCAGTATTTTGGTTTTGTTGTTTGTCCCAAATCTTGCCAATCAAAGAGGAATCATTGATGAGAAAGGAAATGCGGCGATCGTGAAAGTAGTGGAAACCCAGATCGAACTCTTTCGTCTAAATGAAGATCGGGTGCCTTCGAAAGAAGAATTGATTGCAGAAGGGTATGTATCTGAGGAACAATATGCGATTTATGAGCAGGGAAAGTGAGAACAATGGCACTAGGGGATTTTCTGGGTTTACCTTGATGGAAAGTCTCTTGGTACTCTTGGTCAGTAGTCTCTTTCTCTTTTTCCCCGTCGTGGCTATCGAGTACTATCAACGATCGGCGGAAGTTTTCGGCTTTTGTGCTCGCTTAGAAAAAGGACTCTATACCTTGCAGCAATCGGCCATCATCGATAACACACAAACCCGAGCAATCTATCAAGCAGAGCCAACACCAACTGTTTCATTTTACGGCGCTGCAACTGAGCCAGTCACCAAGATCGACGTTCCTCCTCAACTAGCGATGCAGGCGTTTCCCGATATTCTTTTTAGTAGTCAATCCGGCAACAACAGCAGTCTGCGAAGGATCATTTTCTATTGGCAGGAGAAAAAGCAAACCATCAGCTATAAGTTTTTATTTGGGAGTGGCCGTTATGAAAAAATCGTTGAATAGTGGGTTCATCTTAGCAGAAAGCCTGATTGGCTTTGGGGTGTTGGCAACTTGTGTGTTACTGTTTTTAGCAATGCAGACCGCTTCACTGACGCAAAGTGCGGCATTGCAAGAAAAAGCCCAAATGCTGCGGGTGCTGTATGAAGAAGTCCAGAACCACTCCTTTGATGCGTCAACCATTACCTACACGACGCAGCGTCAGGCAGTCTATCAAGTTCGCTTTTGGCAAGCAGCGCAGCATCAACAAGCACGTATCCAAAGCGGCGAACAGCTCTGGGAGATCGTGTATGAAGAGTAAAGGCTTTACTTTGTTGGAGTGTCTGTTGTCTTTATGGGTATTGGCGATCTGCTTATTGCTGATCAGCGGGATCGTCAAGCACCTCGCACCCGTCAATCAGCAGATCATGGCTCGCAAAGATCAAGAATGGCATGTGTTTTTGTTTCAGCTGGAACGGGAATTAAGTACCTGTACCTATCTATCGGTCAGTGAGACCACACTGTATTTGCGAAGCAGTCAAAACAATTCGGTCACCATCGATCGTATCAATCGCGTGCTGCGAAAGCGGGACAACAATGGGTATCAACCACTATTGACAGAAGTAACGGATGTGTCTTTTGAGAAAATTGGCGCAGCGATCCGCTTTACCGTTTCCTTTGAGAATGGAGAGCAGAAAATTGGACAATGGAAAATTCACACACAAGAGGCGGCATAAAGGCGGTATTTTACTCACAGCATTGTTGTTTGTGCAGCTGTTGAGCTTGATGTTATTGCTAGTGTTAGAAAACAGCCGCACAACAGCCCTTTTTTATACAAAAACCATTGAAACCTATGAAGCCCGCATCATGAGCGAACTGTTTCATGCGGAATTCTTGCAAAACGAATTGGCAGATCAAGGGTCACGACTTTATAATGTAGGAAAGTTGACCTATGAACGGCAAGGACAACGCTTACAGATCGAGTGCCATGTCAAAAGCCGCCGCTTTACATTTGCCTTTTTGTTACCCGAAGAAGAGCATGAAATAGACACAGATGACCAAGAAGAATAGTACAGGAAAAGGATGGTTGTTTCGACCATCCTTTTTCATACAGAAATAGAAAAAGAATGTTTACAGCTTCACAAATTATTCTAAACGAAAGCGATTGATTATTTTGGATGAATCGGCTAAAATTAAACAGGTATATATGTTGTTATAGTTTTGAAAAGAGGTGCAAGATGTCCGCAGAAAAAATGGAAACGTCTTTTCATTTGACCGTTGAAGCGATCCAACTGCTTCAAAACGCATTGGAAACGTCTTTTTTTGATGCTTACGTAGAGACGATTGAAAATTTTGTTGATCAATACCAAGTTCGCGTGATCGATGGGGTACCAGATGAAGCAACTGCTGCTCGTTTAGAAACCATCTATCAAGAAATTCGAGCAATGGAACTATCGGCAGAAGAAAAACGCAAGCTTGCGCAGTTGGTTTTGCTCAAAGGCAGCCAAACGGAGCGCCTGCAGGCCAATCACCAACTGACACCAGATAGTCTTGGGTTTTTATTCGTCTATTTGATCGAGCAGTTGAGTAGTGCCGACCAACCAGTGAAACTTCTTGATTTATCGGTAGGCATGGGGAATCTCTTGTTGACAGTCTTGCTGAATCTGCAATTAGCGAAGCGTCCAGTAGAAGGAACCGGTGTGGATATTGACGAAACCTTGTTGGCGATCGCAGCTGCGACTGGCGAATGGACCAAAGCGCCCTTGCATTTGTTCCATCAAGATGGCTTGCAAGAGCTTTTGATCGAACCGATGGATCTGGCGATCAGCGATCTACCAGTGGGCTATTACCCACAAGATGACAAAGCCCGCAGCTTCATTACGGCGGCTCCAGAAGGGCACAGTTACGCCCATCATTTGTTGATGGAACAAGCGATGAACTATGTCAAAGCTGGCGGTTACGGTTTGTTCTTAGTACCAAGCAACTTCTTGGAAACGGAACAGAGTGAATTTTTGAAAAAATGGCTGAAAGAAAAGGTTTATTTGCAAGGAATGATTCAGCTTCCTGAAGAACTCTTTAAAAATGAACATTCACGTAAAAGTATTTTGCTTTTACAAAACCATGGAGGGACAAGCAAACAAGCAGACGAAGTCTTGCTGGTCAAGCTAGCCTCACTGAAAGAACCAAAGAACATCACAAAACTTTTTGAACAATTTGCGGCTTGGAAAGCAGCAAATCTGTAATATAATTCGGATAAGGAGATCATCATGTCAAAAACAATCGCAATCAATGCTGGAAGTTCAAGTTTAAAATGGCAATTATATCAAATGCCAGAGGAAACAGTTGTCGCTAAAGGAATCGTTGAACGAATCGGTTTGAAAGATTCTATCTTTACCATCAAATATGGGGAAGATCAAAAATTCGAACAAATCATCGACATCAACGATCACGAAGTAGCTGTAAAAATGTTATTGGATCAACTGATCGAATTAAACATTTTAGGTGCCTATGATGAAATCACTGGCGTCGGTCACCGCGTCGTTCACGGCGGAGAAGATTTCCCTGATTCAGTTGTGATCACAGACGAAGTGATGGAACGCATCCAAGCATTGGCTGAATTTGCGCCATTACACAACCCAGCAAACTTGATGGGGATCACTGCTTTCAAAAAAATCTTGCCAGAAATCATCAGTGTCGCTGTTTTTGATACTTCTTTCCATGCAACGATGCCAAAACACAATTACCTATACAGCTTGCCATTAGAGTACTATAACGAATTTAAAGTACGTAAATACGGCTTCCACGGTACAAGCCACCGTTATGTTTCTGAGCGTGCAGCAGAAATGTTAGGTAAACCAATCGAAGAATTAAAAATCATCACTTGCCATCTAGGGAACGGTGCGTCGATCACTGCGGTTGACGGCGGAAAATCAGTAGATACATCAATGGGCTTCACGCCATTAGCTGGTGTAACGATGGGCACACGTTCAGGTGACATCGATCCTGCTGTTTTGCCTTACTTAATGGAAAAATTAGATTTGAATATCGATGAAATGGTGGATGTTTTAAACAAAAAATCTGGTTTATTAGGCTTAACTGGTATTTCCAGCGACATGCGCGATCTAGAAGCAAACTACGACAAAGAAGAAGTCAAAGTTGCTTATGACGTCTTTACTGACCGCATCCGTAAATACATTGGTGGCTATGTAACGACCATGAACGGTGTTGATGCGATCGTCTTTACTGCCGGTATCGGTGAAAATGATGCCCACGTCCGCAGCGAAGTTATCAAAGGCATGACTTGGTTTGGTTGCGAATTAGATGCCGATCAAAATGCAAAACGCGGCGAAGAATTAGTGATCTCAACTGAAGAGTCAAAAGTCAAAGTACTTTTGATCCCAACAGATGAAGAATTAATGATCGCTCGCGATGTGGAACGTTTACGCGGCTAAGCGAAAACCTTCCTTAGAATAGAAGCTGAAACACATGCAAGAGAAATGCTTGCATGTGTTTTTTTGTAGGAAAGTCCGCAAAATGGGGCTAGAGAGAAAAATTGGTGAAGACCATTTTCTAATTTTTTAAACAGATAATTTAATAATTATACATATGAAAATTGGCTCATACTGCACCTAGGTGGAGGGCTTCTCATTTTGCTTTCATTTGAATTTAAATTTCCCTCCTTTTTTACAAGATGTTCTCAGGGAAATACCCTTGTAAAAGTTGCCAAATGGGAATAAACTGGCATTTGTGAATTTTCAGAAAAATTCCGCTACTTTATTTTCATTAATTTTTATAAGGGGCCATTACATATGGAAAAAGAAAAAACATTCTTAGGTCAGCCGCGAGGGCTGTCGACTTTATTCTTCACGGAAATGTGGGAACGATTCAGTTATTATGGTATGCGGGCGATTTTGGTGTACTTCATGTACGATGCAGTTGCCAACGGCGGCTTAGGGTTGCCAAAAGGAACGGCTGTGGCGATCATGTCGATTTACGGTTCCTTAGTGTATATGTCAAGTATTGTTGGCGGTTGGATCTCGGACCGTCTGTTAGGATCAAATAAATCCGTCTTTTATGGTGGGATCTTGATCATGTTAGGACACATCGTTTTGGCAACACCTTTAGGGATTCCAGCGTTGTTTGTGTCCATGATGCTGATCGTCATCGGAACCGGACTCTTGAAATCTAACGTGTCGGGTATGGTGGGGCATTTATACAGCAAAGACGATATCCGTCGGGATGCTGGTTTCTCGATTTTCTATATGGGGATCAATATTGGCGGCTTGTTAGCACCGATCATCGTCGGGATCTTAGGACAAGAGGTCAACTACCACTTAGGCTTTTCGATTGCTGCCATCGGGATGTTCATCGGTTTGGTGCAGTATTATGTGCAAGGAAAAACCACGTTGAAAAGTGTAGCGATCGCGCCAACGAATCCCTTATCGGCAGCCGAAAAGAAAACCTTCTTCCGAGCAGTCGTTCTGGTTCTTCTCGCATTGGCAGTGTTGTTTGGCGCAGCAGCTGCAACTGGCCATCTGACGGTGGATTTCTTCATCAACTTTATCAGTGTTTTAGGTATTTTCTTACCGATCTACTACTTTACCAAAATGCTCCGTTCGAAAGATGTCACACCAGATGAAAAGAAAAAAGTGTTGGCCTACATTCCGCTGTTTTTGTCAGCGATCGTCTTTTGGTCATTGGAAGAACAAGGCTCATCGATCTTGGCATTGTTTGCCGCTGACCGTACGCAATCAACGTTATTCGGCATCAATATTCCAGCAAGTTTGTATCAAACCTTAAATCCACTTTTTGTCGTCTTATTGACACCTGTCTTTGTCTGGTTGTGGACCAAACTAGGCTCTCGTCAGCCACGGACAGAAGTGAAGTTTGCCATCGGTTTAGTCTTAGCCGGTTTGTCCTTTCTATTGCTAATGCTGCCAAGCCTCTTGTTTGGAGTAGAAGAACGGGTCAGCCCATTATGGTTGGTATTGAGCTTCTTCATTATGATTGCAGGGGAAATGTGTCTTTCACCGGTGGGCTTGTCGGTGACGACCAAACTAGCGCCGAAAGCCTTCGAAGCACAAACCTTGGCGATTTGGTTGTTAGCAGACGCTTCTTCACAAGCCATCAATGCGCAAATCGCTCGGTTCTACACACCGCAAACAGAAGGGATGTACTATGGCATCGTCGGCGGAGTAGCCGTTGTTGTCGGTATCATCTTGTATTTAGCTAGAAAACCGATCCGTAACTTGATCGGCAACATTCATTGATCAAAAAATAAAAACTTGATTTTCCGCCTATGCATGGATTGAACAACCCATGCATATCGTAGGAAAATCAAGTTTTTTTGTTGCGAATCAATCTCTTAGTCAATCAAGGGGCTCAGGGACTGGCGCGTGATCTGCTGCTGTGCAATGACCAGGGCTTCTTGGAAGTGCTGCTGTAAAAAGTAGCGGTCATGGCTGACCGCCAACAGGGTCCCTTGATAATCTTGCAGCATTTCTTCAATTTCTTCTCGGGCATAGCTGTCGAGGTGATTGGTTGGTTCATCCAAAATCAGGACGTTGATTTTTTCTAAAAAGAGTTTCAGTAACGCCAAACGGATTTTTTCACCACCAGACAAATCTTTGATTCGTTTGTCCACATCACTTTGATAAAACCCGCTTTTGGCCAATTGCCGACGAGCAGCCTCTTCGTTTCCTGTCAACGTCTGTACGTAGGCCAACAAGCGGCTCTCAGGATCGGCAAACTGCAGCTGTTGGGGCAAATAGCCGATTTGTAAGCTGCTGCCGCGCTTGATGGTGCCGCCGCTAGGAAGCTCCTCACCGAGAAGTAATTTGAGTAAGGTTGATTTTCCTGTACCATTGTCGCCGATGATGGCTAGATGCTCCCCACGGTAGATTGCAAAAGTGCTGTCTTTGAATAGGAGCTGATCGGCGTATTGCTGGTGCAAATCGTGAACCATGAACACCTCTTTGCCTGATTTTCCGCCATTTGTCAAGCCTTGCAGCCGATTTTTCGGGGGCGCTGGCGGTTTGACCAGCGTTAGTTTCGCTAGGCGGCGTTCCAATTCTTTGGCTTTTTTGAAGAAGGATTCATTGTCTCCTTCATGGGCCCACTGACGAAACCGACGAATCATGACTTTCAGCCGCTGGACTTCTTTCTGCTGCAGTTCGTAATTTTTGGTCAGTTCCGCCAAGCGAGCTTCTTTCAAGACACGAAATCGGCTGTAATTTCCAGGATACTCAACCAAGGCGCCTTCTTCCAGTTCCCAGGTCTTGGTGGTGACTTGATCGAGAAAGTGCCGATCGTGAGAAACGACTAGAACCGCTTTTTTCGTATTCTGTAAATAATTTTCCAACCAGCGGATACTTGAAAGATCCAAGGATTGGTTGGTTCATCCAGTAACAGCAAGTCAGCATCGGCAACTAGCACTTTGGCTAAAGCGACTTTGACCCGTTCACCGCCGCTAAGCTCTGTTAAGCGTGCGTTCTGTCGATGGGGAATTCCTAAGCCTTGTAAGATCGCGGAAATTCGATCTTCCAATCCATAGCCGCCCAGCTCTTCAAAGCGCTGCTGCAGCTCGCCATAACGGATCAGACACTTCTCTAAATCAGTATCGGGTTCTGCCATCAAGGCTTCGTAATGGCTCATTTGCTGCTTGAGTTCTTGAATGGTAGCAGCAGAATGGAGCAGGTAGTGGGTAACGGTTGCTTCAGAAACTGTCAGCTCTTGCTCGACCGTCCCGATCCTCAAGCCTTTTTGGCGGCTGATAACGCCGCTATCGACGCCTTCACTGCCAGTCAAGATTTGTAAAAAGGTTGATTTGCCCGTTCCGTTGATGCCGACTAGGGCAATTTTTTCCCCAGCTTCGATTTGGCAGGATAACTCCTCAAATAACGGATTCCCGCCGATGGTTTTTTTAATAGCAATTGCTTGTATGATCATGATCTCTCTCCTTGAGACCACTCAAAAAGGCCATGGATATCCATGGCCAGTGTTATTTAAACTCAGATTCTCTTGAGAAAAATACCTTGAGATGGCCATTGATTTTACGTAAATGTAACTGTTTTGGACAGACTCGTCCCGTCAACAGCAACTGTAAAACCAACTGCATGGCTAAATGCGATATGGTATCGTTGGTAATTTTCATTACTTGTTATTTTAGTCATGCGCATCATGGTAGTTTTCCCTCCTTTGTGTCTTTGTCTTTTCAGTGTACCTGAAAGTATCAGAAAGTTCAACCAGTACTGGCGGTTTCTTAGCGTTCCTCGATGCGTAATTCTGTCAGAGAGCTTTCTTTCATCTGACCGATGACTAATGGAACGGTCTCATGAACCACATCGCTGTATTCTAAGCCGAACCAGCGTTCAGGTGAAATGGTATGGCGTTTGATAAAAAGCTTCGTCTGCATGACTTGCTTCTGCCATTTGCTTAATGCAGTTGCATTCGACAGCTCTTCTTCGATCATCACGAATTGGAAATCGCCCACATTGCGTCCAGGCGTTAAAGAATAGCGTTGCGGCTGCAGCGGCAAGCGACCATCTTTCATTAATTCTTGAATGATTTGGCGAATGTAGAGATTGACTTCTTGCGGCACCCGAAAGCCGAGATAAAGCTTTAGTTTAACGATAAAATCGGTATCTGCCATCGAAACTTCATATTTTTTCGTATAGGGTTCATCGGTGACTTCCACATTGACGAACCAATACACTTTGGCACGTTTTGGCCGTTTGTCTAAAATGGAATAGATGAACTGCTGACCGATCTGATCGTCTTGCAGCTTAGGAACCATGAAGACGACGTTCGTCTGAGATAAGGGCAAAGAATCATCTTCCCGCAACTGTTTCAATTGAGGGATGTAGGTAGAAAGTGCAACTTCTTCGGCAGCATTTTCTTGAATACGATTGCCCCATTCCCAAATCAGCATCACGCCGATGATCACGCTGGCTAACAAGATGGCAACGTAACCGCCATGGAAAAATTTGGTCGCACTGGAGATAAAGAAAATCCCCTCGATCGCTGCAAAAAAGAGCGTGATGAACGGTGCCAAGAAACGGGTCTTCTTGTTTTGATGCAAGTAGAAATACAGCAAAATAGTGGTCATCAACATCGTTACCGTAATGGCCAATCCATAAGCAGCTTCCATCCGAGTAGAGGTCTGGAAGAACAAGACCACGCCAGAACAGGCGATCCACAGCAAGGTGTTCAAGGCAGGAATGTACATTTGCCCGATAGACGCCCCCGGATAGATGATTTGCATCCGCGGCAATAGTTTCAACTTGATGGCTTCAGAAACCAAGGTAAAGGAGCCAGACAGCAGGGCTTGCGAAGCAATGATGGCAGCGAGGGTGGCAAAGCTGACGCCGAAGACTGTCCACCCTTGCGGCAACGCTTGGAAGAATGGATTCAAGTTTTCGATTTCTTGATAAGTCGGGTTTTGATAGACTTGCAGCAACCACGCAGCTTGACCAAAGTAATTCAGCATCAAGCAGATTTTGATATAGGGCCAGCTGGCATAAATGTTTTTCTTGCCCACGTGACCTAAGTCTGAGTAGAGGGCTTCCGCACCAGTCGTTGCCAAAAAGATATTGCCGAGAATAAAGAGACCGGCGCTGTTATCGGGACTAAAGAGCAGATTGATTGCATAACGGGGATCAAGGGCGCGAATCACCGAAAGGTCACCAGCAAAGTTCATCACACCGACGATGCCTAAGAAGGTGAACCAGCCTAGCATGATCGGTCCGAAGGCTTTGCCGACAAACTCAGTCCCAAAGCGCTGCAGGGCAAAGAGGACCAATAAGATTGCTAAGGTGATGCCGACGATGATCGATTGATCATTGCCGAAGCGATCAAAAAAGACTGGAATCCCCCGTAATCCTTCGATGGCAGTGGTCACCGTCACGGCTGGCGTCAACACGCCATCTGCTAGCAGGGCTGCGCCCCCGATGATTGCTGGAATAATCAAATAGCGGCTGTTTTTACGAACTAGGGTATAAAGGGAGAATATCCCGCCTTCTCCATGATTATCCGCGTTTAATGCGATCAAGACGTACTTGATCGTCGTTAGCAGCGTTAGCGTCCAAAAGACGAGCGAGACGCTGCCTAAGATAAAATCGGGTGTTAAGGTGCGTAGTCCGCCATTGTCCTCCACCAAGGCTTTCATTACGTAAAGCGGGCTCGTACCGATATCACCGTAGACCACCCCCATGGCGACTAAAAGTCCGCCGGCGGTCACTTTTTTCATTTTACTTGAACTCATTGACTGTTTTCCCTCCATTTTAAACTGCAAAAAGACCTAAGCGGCCCCTTGCCACTTAGGTCTTGCAAGAAACATCTTAAACCAGCGGATTCCCGCTTGCTGTTGATCTAAGATCATGGAACGGTCCATGTGCTACTCCCCTAAAGTGCTCTTATTATCTTTGTTTTTACAGCTCCTGTCAATTGATTTGTTAAAAATGGCAATAAACATTTTTCATTTCCTGCTTTTCAGCGTAAGATAACAATAGGTATGGAATAAGGAGGCAGGAAAATGATTGAGATCAAGAATCTGACAAAACAGTATGGACCAAAAAAAGCATTGTCTGATCTTTCCCTGACGATCCGTCAAGGGGAGATCTTTGGCTTTCTGGGACACAACGGAGCAGGGAAGTCGACCACGATCAAAAGCTTAGTGAGTATTTTGCAACCGACGAGTGGGGAAATCTATTTTGATGGCCAATCCCTCGTGGAACATCGCGAAGCGATAAAAAAACAAATTGCTTATGTGCCGGACACGCCAGATTTGTTTTTACAGCTAACAGCAGGGGAGTATTGGGACTTGATTGCCGCCGCGTATGAGGTGCCAGCAGCGGAAAAGGCCGAGCGTTTGCAAAAATTAGGGCGCTTGTTTGATATGCTGTCTCATGAAGAAGAGACCATCGCCAGCTTTTCCCATGGAATGCGGCAAAAAACGCTGCTGATTGGGGCACTGATCCCCGATCCAGACATTTGGATCT
This sequence comes from Enterococcus sp. DIV2449a, assembly GCF_051711225.1. Taxonomy (NCBI): domain Bacteria; kingdom Bacillati; phylum Bacillota; class Bacilli; order Lactobacillales; family Enterococcaceae; genus Enterococcus; species Enterococcus sp. DIV2449a. The sequence continues at coordinate 3,174,036 of NZ_JBIOME010000001.1, read as the reverse complement.
TGGACGAACCGTTACAAGGCTTAGATCCCCAAGCGGCGTATGATTTAAAAGAAATGATGAAACAGCACGCTGCCAAGGGCAAGACCGTGATTTTTTCCACCCACGTCTTAGACACCGCCCAGCAGTTGTGTGATCAATTGGCGATTTTGAAAAAAGGCGAGCTGCTGTACAATGGCTCAGTGGCAGATTTGCTGGCACAGCATCCGTCGCTTTCTTTGGAAACGATCTATCTGCAAATGACTGGGAGAAGTCAAGAAGAAGCGATTCTTGCAGAAGCGGAGGAAGCGTAGATGCGAAAACAACAATTTCTGACTCTGACCTCCGTTAATTTGCGGTATGCCAATCCCCAACTGACAGACAAAGCTCGCAAAAAAGGCAAGGCTGGTTCGACCTTGACCAGTTATTTGTTGTTTCAATATGCGTTTTCTGGGGTAGTGTTTCTGCTAGTCTATGGGTTGACGATGATCACATTGGATTTTAGTCAGATGCCAGGCTTTTTTACCGCTTATGTCGCTTTGTTCGGGATCTTAGGCTTTTCCCAAGGGATTTCGTCCATTTACAATGTCTTTTTCGAGAGTCAAGATCTGCCAGCGTATTTGCCGCTGCCCTTTCGACAGAGTGAAATTTTTCTGGCAAAGATCGTGGTGGTATTTCTCACCGTTGCGCCGTTTATTTTTCCTCTGTTGGTCTTATTTCTCCTGACAGGGATTCGGGCAAATGTCTTTTTCTTGCTGACGATCTTATGGGCGTTCTTGCTGTTCGGCTTATTTTTAGTCTTGATCTTCAGCATTTGTAGCTTGATCGTCTTCAGTCTGACACGAACGAAGTTTTTCTTGAAGCATAAAAAATTGGTCACTAGTTTATTGCTAGGCGTGACGATGCTGGTTGTTGTGATCGGGGTCTTAATGATGAATCAGGTGAATACTTATGAGACAGACGTGGTAGATCGGGGAGCGATCAGCTTTTTATTGCCCTTTTATTATGTGATGGTGGCACCGTTTCAAACGAATGGTTTGCTTAGCTTGCTAGGGATCATCGCCACAGCAGGCGTGTTGCTTTTTGCCCTCTATCGGTTGATCTTGCCGAAGTTTTATGAGCAAGTGGCAGCCGCGGCGCCCAACCAAGGGAGTGTTCGTCGGAAGCATAAACCCAACCAAGGTTTGGGCCAGCTGTTGTTTAATTACAATTCGCAGTTGATCCGAGATCCGAATTTGATCATGCAAGTCTTTTCTTCTTCGTTGCTGATGCCCATCATTTTCTTAGTGTCCTTTGTGTTTACAGGAGCGATTCAGTTAAGTGAATTGGATGAGCGGTTTATCGGTGTCGTTTTTGTGGCGGGGATCGCCTTGGCAGCATTGATGGTCAACCCGACTTCTTTTATCAGTAATTTGATCTCACTGGATCAGGAGAATTTCTTGTTTGTCCGCTCCTTGCCGCTATCGATGAAGCGCTACTTGCGGGAAAAATTCCGCTTTGGCGTCGTTTTGCAGCTGAGCTTAACGGCAGTCATCGTGCTGGCAGCAGTCCTTCTGTTCAAAATGCCGCTGATTTTGGCTGTCTCTTTTCTAATCGGGGCACTTTGGAGCAGTTTTCTTTTGTGCTTGAAATATTTTGCTCGTGATTATCGGCTGCTGCTTTTGGATTGGACCAACATCAGTCAATTGTTTACGAGAGGGGCGGGGAGTCTTGGGTTAGCCATTGGAACGATCGCAACGCTGTTTCTTTCCATCATTGTTATCATCCTTTACGGCTTTGCTGCGACTTCGGTTGATTTTTGGTTATTGAATGGTCCCGTTTTCTTTGTGATCCTCTTGACCAGCGTCCTTTGGATAGCCCATTATCACCATAGATTTTGGCGTCGTTTTTCCTAAGGGAAGCGACGCTTTGCTTTTTTTATTTAAGGATGGGTAAATTAACTATTTATTCAGAAAATTCAGAAAAACTATTTACAATCAAGCGGAAACATGGTTAGATAGGAGTACCTATTACTTTGCTTTCATTTTTTGCTGTACAAGTTTGGATAACCGACTTGTCAAAGAGCTGTGACCAAAGTCAAAAAGACCAATGAGACCTGAGCGCTCGTTGCCTCTTTTGCTTTTGTCACGGTTTTTTTTGTACAAAAAAACCTGCCAAGCAGCGGCAGGTCGTCTCACTATTAAGCTTTCGTGTGGTCTTTTGCTGGGACTTTGTTTTCTAGGTCTGTCCGTACAACTAACACATCACAGCCGGCATGGCGAATGACATATTCAGAAACGGAACCGATAAAGATTCGTTCCACGGCATTTAAACCAGTGGCACCGATCATAATCAAATCGATGTCGTGATCTTCTGGCAATTGTTTGGCAATGATCGGTTTTGGCGAGCCGTATTCGATCACCGTTTTGACCGCAGTTACTTGATGCTTGCGGGCATAATCCTCATAGTCTTTCAAGGTTTGTTTGGCCATTTCGGTTGCTTGTTCAGCAAGCATGCCGTCAAAAGAAGAAACGGTTTGAAAGGCACGAGTGTCGATCACATGTGCTAAAACCAATTCAGAATCATTCCGCTGTGCCACGTTCACGGCTTTTTTGAAGGCTAATTCTGATTCGCTAGACCCATCGACGGCTACCATGATTCGTTGATATTGTTGTAACATAAGAAACACTCCCATCTGTTATCTTCTACTTTTATTGTAATGCTTTTTTCTGGAAAAAGAAAACCTAATCTTTCTTTTTTTTCATTTTTTGTGCCAGCAAGATGCTGAAAGATGCGGAAGAGAGCAGCAATAAAGCCAAATAAAACAAGGCAATCAGCTCCTTATCGACAAAGCCCACAACCAATGCCACCACGCCTAAAAGGAAATGAATGAGGCTATAGGTTTTTAAGAAGACCTTATTCGCCTCGGTGGTAGGGATCAAAGTGAAAAAAATCGCTTGTTTGGCATAAAGCAAATAACTGGTGCCGAATAATACGAGTGCCACGATCGTAAATAATAGAAGAATCATAAACATACGCCATCCTGTCCTAAGTTGATAGTTTTAGTATAGCGAACCCTAGAAAGAATAGCAAAAGCCACCCTTACTCTGATGTCAGGCAAGGACGTTTCACTGTTGCTATCAGTTAGAGAACGCAAAAAAGCCATCTGTTAAAAACAGATGGCACATTCTAAAAAGAATGGGTAATATCCGTTGATGCCGTTCTTTTTCCCATAGTATTGATCCCGCAAATTCTAGCAGGTGGGTTCCACGGTCTAAGCTTCGAACTACCAAAGGAAAAGGCATGTTACCAGCATTGACACAAGACGGATCCCAAGATATCAATAAAAATGTTCGGTCAACACACAAAAGGGACAACTCGTACATCACAGAATTCCCACCCTTATAGTAGCATAGGAATGACGAAGGTGCAATAAAGTTGTTTGAAAACGATACCAAAAAGTCGCTATTTTTTTTAAGAACCTAGTTTTTTTTCTTTCGCTGCTGCAATTGTTGGTACCGTTGACCTAAGGCTTGCTCATATTTACCAGTGGCTTTTGGTTGGTAATAATGAGTATTTTTCAGCTTATCAGGTAAGTATTGCTGATCGACCCAGGCATCATCAAAATTATGCGGGTATTGATAGCCGACACCCCGATTCAAGCTTTGGGCACCCTTGTAATGACTGTCTCGTAAATGATCCGGGACATCGCCAGCTTTACCGCTGCGAATATCTGCGATCGCTGCATCCAATGCCATGTAGGCAGAGTTGGATTTTGGTGACAGACATAGATCAACCACTGTATCGGCTAACGGAATCCGAGCTTCTGGCAAGCCCAAACGTTCAGCGGCTAACACAGCATTGACGGTTCGAGCAGCGGCTGCTGGGTTAGCTAAACCAATGTCTTCATAGCCGATGACCATCAAGCGCCGACAAATGATCGCCAGATCGCCTGCCTCTACTAAACGACCTAAGTAATGCAGCGCACCATCCACATCGCTGCCGCGAATCGATTTTTGAAAAGCAGAGATCACATCATAGTGCGCATCCCCATCTTTATCGTGGGTCAATGCTTTACGCTGGACGCACTCTTCAATGATCGCTAAGGTCAAATGAATAATGCCGTCTGGTCCTTTTGGGGTGGAACGAGCAGCGAGCTCTAAGCCGTTTAGCGCACTTCGTAAATCGCCGTTGGTCGCTCGCGAGAGATGCAAGCGGGCATCATCGGTCAATACGATGGTTTCTGATCCAAGTCCGCGAGTTTCATCTGCTAAGGCTTGATCAATGGCGGTCAAAATATCTTCTTCTTGGAGCGGTTTGACTTCAAAAATCTGTGTCCGACTGCGAATCGCTGGATTGATCGTAATGTAGGGATTTTCCGTCGTGGCACCGATCATAATGATCTTGCCGCTTTCTAAATGGGGCAGTAAAAAGTCTTGTTTTGTCTTGTCTAGTCGATGGACTTCATCAAGCAGTAAAATGACAGTACCGCTCATTTTGGCTTCCTCTGCCACGATCTGCAGGTCTTTTTTTGTATCTGTGGCGGCGTTCAGCATGCGAAACGCATAGCGTGTCGAGCCGGCGATCGCACTGGCAATGCTGGTTTTTCCGGTTCCCGGCGGTCCGTATAGGATCATCGAAGAAAGCATTTTGGCTTCGACCATTCGGCGAATGATTTTCCCCGGGCCAACCAAATGCTGCTGTCCGACGACTTCATCTAAGTTCCGTGGCCGCATTCGATAAGCAAGTGGCTGCTGCATAAAACGATCCTCTCCTTTTCCTGTAAGTATAACATAAGAACGTATATTCTCATAAACAAGCTGATTTGCGTCTTTACAGAAACAAAAGGGCGCTTATTTTCCACTCAGTCAGCAAAAATCAGGTTCGTTGAAAAGAAATCGTTGAGATCGTCGTAACTCTGTAGTCAAAGATAGTAAGTTCGTCGAGAATTGTGTAGAATAAAGAGGGTGATGAGAATGGATGAATTAATGGCACTTTTTGCGACACAGCCGACAACGACCATCGCACGTGCCTTATTAGGAATGTATTTGGAACATGAGACCCCAGAAGGAACAGTAGGTGGGTATATCGTGGATTGTGAAGCGTATCTAGGCCCCGATGATCTGGCGGCTCATAGTGTGGGCATGCGAAACACACCAAGGGTTCGGGCGATGTATCAGGAACCAGGTACGATTTATTTATATACGATGCATACGCATCGAATCGTCAACTTTATTACGCAGCCAAAAGGCATCCCGCAAGGAATCATGATTCGCGGGCTAGAACCGGTGGATGGGATCGCCTTGATGGAACAACAACGACAAAAAACAGGACCGGATGTAGCCAACGGCCCCGGGAAACTGGTACAGGCACTGCAGATCCCCGCTGAGCTTTATGGAGAATCGATTTTTACAAGCCCACTGCATTTGGTTCCTGAGCGCCGACGTACCCCAAAAGAAATTTTGGCATTGCCTCGGATCGGTATCCCAAATAAAGGGGAATGGACCCAGATGCCGCTTCGTTTTGCGGTGGCTGGCAATCCGTATTTGACAAATATACGAAAAACCGCTGTTCAGCAAGACCATGGATGGTGTTAAGAAAGAAGGAATAGTGATGGCGAAAGAAACGATATTGACTTACTTAGATCAGCGATTAACGAAAAAAATCACCGACTATGATGTGGCGATCGATTGGGATGCCAAAAATCATACGATCGAATTGGTGCTGCGCTTGTTTGCTGAAAATCCTCACCACGTGCAGATCGACGATGCACAAGGTGTGGCATCAGAAGAAGCGATCATTGAATTTGAAGATGGGATTTTGCTGTATGATCCACAAAAATCAACGTTTGATGAAGAAGATTATTTAGCGACGATCCCTTATGCAGGGAAAAAAGGGGTTCAAAAAGCGTTGTTAGACGGATTGGTTGATTACATTCAAGAAATTTTAGAAGAAGGCCAAAGCGATCTGCTTGATTTCTTGAACGATGACAGTGAAGAAGCGATCTTTGAATTGCGATTCAACGAAGAAGAATTTGTGGAGAAAATGACGAACTATCAAGCGGGAGCTGGGGAAACCATGATCCCGTACCCTAGTTACTAAGGAGAACGAACATGAAATGGAATGAAGTAACCGTAGCGACAGCTAGCGAAGCAGTGGAAGCAGTCGCCAATATTTTAATGGAACACGGAGCAAGTGGGGTAGCGATCGAGGACGTTTTAGATATCGAAAATTTTAAAAGCGATGCGTATGGCGAAATTTTGGATAAAGAAACCTATACGACATTAGAAGAAGGCGCCCAAGTCAGTGCCTATTTCCCAGAAACGATCTTTTTACCAGAAGTACTGCCGACGATCAAAGCAGCCATCGACCGTCTGCCAGAATATGGTTTGGCGATCGGCAAAAACACCATCACAACGAGCGAGGTCGTGGAAGAAACATGGGCGACGGCCTGGAAAAAATATTACCATCCAGTCCGCATCTCCCGCTATCTGACGATCGTGCCCAGCTGGGAAAACTATCAACCGCTGCAAGAAGAGGAAAAGATCATCACCCTTGATCCGGGGATGGCTTTTGGGACCGGCACACATCCTACGACACGCTTGACATTACAAGCCCTAGAAGTCTACTTGCGAGGCGGTGAAACCGTCTTAGATGTCGGGACGGGCTCAGGCGTGTTGAGTATCGCCAGTAAATATTTAGGTGCCAAAGACGTGTTCGCTTATGATCTAGATGAAGTCGCTGTGAGGTCCGCCCAAGAAAATATGGCGATGAACCCCATTGCTCACGATGTGACCGTGCAGGCCAATGATCTCTTGCAAGGAGTGACGGTCCCTGCTGATCTTATCGTTGCCAATATTTTAGCGGACATCATTTTATTGATGATCCCTGATGCGTGGCGTCTATTGAAGCAAGAAGGGACCTTGATCGTTTCTGGGATCATTGAGACGAAAAAACAATTAGTGATCGATGCCATGATCGCACAAGGCTTTGAGATCGATCAGTTGTTCAATCAAAAAGACTGGTATGCGATCGCCTTTGAAAAACCAGAGGTAGAGTAAGATGCAGCGATATTTTTTACAGGAGCCTTATGAAGCAAAAGCGGTGTTTGCCGTTTCGGGAGAACCCTTCCACCATATGATCCGAGTGATGCGCATGATTCCCGGGGCAAAAGTCGGTTTAGTTTTTGAGGATCATTTGGCGATTATTGCCAAGATCAAAGAAGCCGATGAAGAAACGGTGTACTTAGAGGAAGTCGAAAAAGAACAGCAGGACAAGGAATTGCCGCTGCAGGTCACGATCGCTAGCGGCTACCCGAAAGGCGACAAGCTGGACTTGATCGTTCAAAAAGGAACGGAACTGGGGGCGGCAGCCTTTATCGGTTTTCCTGCGCAAACTTCGGTCGTGAAATGGGATCAAAAGAAATTACAGAAAAAGCAGCAGCGGCTGCAAAAAATCGCCCAAGAAGCGGCGGAGCAATCCCAACGGCAGATCGCACCAGCCATCACGCTGCTGGATAACGCCAAAGCATTTTGGCAAAGCCTCAGTCAGTATGATGCGGTCCTAGTGGCTTATGAAGAATCAGCCAAGCAAGGAGAAGCGGCGATGCTGCTGCAAGTGATCACTGCATTGCCTGTTGGCAGCAAAGTTTTAGCGATCTTTGGTCCAGAAGGCGGTCTGACCCCCTCCGAAATCGAAGAATCCCAGCAAAACAACGCCAAATTATGCGGGTTAGGCCCTCGAATTTTACGAACAGAAACAGCACCGTTTTATTTTTTAAGTGCTGTCAGTGTGCTAACGGAATTAAAGAGGATGTGAGTTGATGAATAAGAACCAAGAAGCAATCAGTGTCCGTTTGTTGACGGCCGATCTGACCGACTGGGTCTTGAAGGATTTTATCAATCAATATAAGATGACCTTAAAGGAAGTCGTCGTTTTGCCTAGTGCCATTCGGCGAGCGAAAATCTTGGCACAAGGCTCTTCCTTACAAATCGGCGCAGTGATCGATTACCCCCTTGCCCAAGGAACACTGGCAAAGGTGGCGTTTGAAATTGGTCGGGCGTTTATGGAAGGCGCCGATTTTTTGGAAGTCTGGCTGCCAGCTTCTTCCTTCATGGAAAATGATCGTGGCTTTGCGGAGTTGACTGAAACGATCCGCTCCTTGACCTTGACAGGAGGAGAGATCCGCTTAGCTGTGCAAACCGAGATCATGAATGAATTGACGAAGATCCAAGTAGCACAACGCTTGAAAGAAGAAGCTTGGCCAAAGATCGTGTTAGGGCAAAAACAACCGCTAGCAGAAGCATTGCATGACGTGAGCTTGTTTTCCTTAGATGGTGGCAGTCAACTGTCGATCCAGATCAATCCTGACACAGTAGATGAACAAGCGCTACAATCACTACAGGCTGCTGGCGCTGAGAAAATCGGGCTCTCGTATCATGTTTTTGAAGAATTGCTTAAGGACCAGCCGTCGCCCGATGTGCTTTGAACAACAGCGATTGAAAAATAGCTGAAAAATTTGTATAATAATACTACTAAATAAGAACTGCAGGTTAGACAGGAGTCCCATGCTTAGAACGTTTGTCCGCAAGGCTTTGGGTGCGTGACGAAACGTTAACAGCGACTTCTGTCTGCCTTTTTGATAGCACAAAAAAGAAAAGCAGGAGGCGGAATGAATGGCAAAAGAAGTTATATTGACCGGGCCCAATGTCATCAAATTGGTCGCTCATTATATGAGTGAAGAGCATGTTGCCTTTGTCCAAAAAGCATTAGATTACGCGACAGAAGCCCATAAAGAACAATTCCGTAAATCCGGCGAGCCTTACATTATTCATCCAATCCAAGTTGCGGGGATCTTGGCAGAATTGCAGATGGATCCTCATACCGTTGCAACTGGTTTTTTGCATGATGTCGTCGAAGATACCGATGTGACGTTAGCCGATCTGAAAGAAGAATTCGGTGCCGATGTAGCGATGCTAGTGGATGGCGTGACCAAGCTGGGTAAGATCAAGTACAAATCTCATGAAGAACAATTAGCAGAAAATCATCGAAAAATGTTGATCGCCATGGCGCAAGATTTACGGGTCATCATGGTCAAATTGGCTGACCGTTTACATAATATGCGTACGTTGAAACATCTGCGGGAAGACAAACAACGCCGCATCGCCCAAGAAACGATGGAAATCTATGCCCCATTGGCTCATCGTTTAGGGATCAGCCGCATCAAATGGGAATTAGAAGATATTTCTTTGCGTTATTTGAATCCACAGCAATATTACCGAATCGTGCATTTGATGCAGACCAAACGAGAAGAACGGGAATCCTACGTTTCCGAAACCGTGGAAGAGATTCGGATCGCTACGGAGGAACTAGATATCTATGCTGAGATCTATGGTCGACCAAAGCATATTTACTCGATCTATCGCAAAATGAAAGACCAAAAGAAACAGTTCAATGAAATTTATGATTTGTTGGCGATCCGAGTGATCGTTGACTCCATCAAAGATTGTTACGCGGTTTTGGGAACGATCCATACAAAATGGAAACCAATGCCTGGGCGGTTCAAGGACTATATCGCGATGCCAAAAGCCAACATGTACCAATCGCTGCATACGACGGTCATTGGTCCCAAAGGCAATCCTGTCGAGATCCAAATTCGAACCCATGAAATGCATGAGATCGCTGAATTTGGGGTTGCTGCGCACTGGGCCTATAAAGAAGGCAAGACCGAAAAAGTCAGAGCCGACAAGATGACCCAACAAGTTGGCTGGTTCCGAGAAATCTTGGAACTACAAGATGAAAGCTATGATGCTTCTGAATTTATGGAAGGTGTCAAAGGCGATATTTTCAGCGACAAAGTCTATGTTTTCACGCCAAAAGGTGATGTGACGGAGTTGCCTCAAGGCTCCAGTCCACTGGATTTTGCTTATAGCATCCATACCGACATCGGTAACAAAACCACCGGCGCCAAGGTCAACGGCAAGATGGTCCAATTGGACTACAAGTTAAAAAATGGGGACATTATCGAGATCTTGACCTCACCAAATTCCTTTGGTCCAAGCCGCGACTGGGTCAAACTAGTGGCTACCAGCAAAGCGAAGAACAAAATCAAACGATTTTTTAAAGCCCAAGATCGTGATGAAAACATCATCAAAGGGCATGAGGCAGTGGTTCGTACCTTACAAGATATGGGCTTTGTCCCGAAAGAATTTTTGACGAAAAGCAAAATGGCGGAAGCCTGCGAACGGTTCAATTATCAAACAGAAGATGATCTATTTGCCTCTGTCGGCTATGGGGAAGTCAGTCCCACGACCTTAGCCAACCGTTTGACCGAAGAAGAACGGCGCGAGAAACAAATCGAGAAGCAAAAGCAGCAAGTCCAAGAGATGATCAATCAACCGGCGAAAAAAGAACCAGAAAAAATGAAGGTTCGTCACGAAGGCGGCATTGTCATTGAAGGGGTCGATAACTTGTTGATCCGCATCTCCCGTTGCTGCAATCCAGTCCCTGGAGATTCGATCGTCGGCTACATTACCAAAGGCCGAGGGATCTCGATCCACCGCAGCGATTGTCCCAATGTTCAAAACAAAGACGCCGCGAACCGTTTGATCGATGTTGAGTGGGAAGATGCCACCGACATCAACAAAGAATACGATGCCGATCTTGAGATCTACGGTTATGATCGTTCTGGGTTGCTCAATGATGTCTTACAGACAGTCAACACTGTCACGAAGCGCTTAGTGAGTGTCGAAGCCAAAACCAATAAAGACAAAATGGCAACGATCCGCATCACGGTGGCGATTCAGAATTTGACCCATTTGAAATCGATCGTTGATAAAATCAAGCAGATTCCAGATGTTTACAGCGTCAGACGTACGAAGGGATGAGAAAGAATGCGGGCAGTGATCCAGCGAGTTAGTCAAGCAAGCGTGTCGATTGAGGAGAATATCGTCGGTGCGATCCAACAAGGGTTCATGGTTTTGTTGGGGATCACCCATGAGGATACAGGCGAAGATGTGGCTTATCTCGTAAGAAAAATCAAAAATCTGCGGGTTTTTGAAGACGAAGAAGGTAAAATGAATCGGTCACTGGAAAGTATAAATGGCGCCGTCTTGAGTATTTCACAGTTCACCCTCTATGGGGAGACCAAGAAAGGCAATCGCCCCAGCTTCATTCAAGCGGCACCGCCAAGTATTGCGATCCCGCTTTACGAAGCTTTTAATGAAGGCTTAAAAGCAGAAGGGATCACTGTTGCTACTGGAAAATTTGGTGCAGATATGCAAGTCGCCTTGGTCAATGATGGCCCGGTGACGATCGTGATCGATACGAAAGAAAAATAAGTGATACAAAACGAAGGATTTTCTCGCTGGGAAAGAGTGAGAGAATTCCTTCGTTTTTTTATACTCTCGAAAGCGCCAAGCATTTTTGATGGGATTCAAGTAAAATTTAAGTTGAAATCGGGAAATCTTACAAAACTGTTAGCAAAAATACTATTCTTTTATTTGTTATTTAACATCTTTTTCTTGTTCTTTTATAAGGGTTTTTAAATGGAAATATCGTTTGTACTCGTTTTTTAATATTTAAAATTCGAAAAACGATCCTTTATTGCGATTGTTCTTGAGGGAGAAGTATGGAATAATTGTTAAAAAATAATGTCACTGGAGGAAAAAACAATGAACTTTTGGCAGCGTGCATTAAAAAGTATCACCAGAAGAAAAGGGAAATCATTTATTTTATTTTTAGTTCTATTTATTCTAGGCAATGTGATCGCTGGTGCTGTAGCAATTCAACAATCCACTGCCAACGTGGAGCGAGAGACGAAACGCAAAATGGGGAACGTAGCTACGGTGGAAATGGATTGGGAAGGTTTTGAAAAAGAGCATGCAGATGCTTCGGACGAAGAGCGGTCTCAAGAAGATTTTTATCCGAAACCACCAGCGCTGGATGTTTATGAGCAAATCGGTCAGTTAAGCTATGTGAAATATTTTGATTACCAAAATCAAGCTTGGTTAGAAACAACAAAATTGAAAGCCTATACGCCGGAGGATGGCTCGGTTGGCATGGGTGGCAACTATTTCTCTTTGAAGGGCGGAAATTTGGTTGAGCCATTAGACATGCAAGAAGGCTTGATTCGCTTGGAGGAAGGCGAGGGATTAACAGAAAAAGATGTCAGTGAGTTGACGAATGCGGTATTGATCAGTAAAGAGATCGCAGAATTGAACAACCTGAGTGTCGGTGATCAATTGGTATGGGATACACGGGCAGAAGTCATGATGGAAGGTGGTTCAAGCGAGGGAGTGAGTGACGATAGTGAGGATGCGACGGACGAAACGGCTGAAAGTGGCAATCGTGTCGCAACCTTTGATTATCCTGTGACCATTGCAGGGATCTTTTCTGTCGTTAAAAAGGATCAAAGCAATCAAGGCAGTTCATCAGATCAAAGCAATTCTCAAAATAGTGATCAGATATGGCAAGTGATGGATCAAATCAACACCTTTTATGCTAGCAATAATTTAGTGCAAGATTTTAACAAATTGCAGTCTGAAAAGCTTTGGGGTCAAGAAGTGATCGAAGAAGAGTCAGACGCCTATTATCAACCGATCTTTGTCCTAAATTCAACGGATGACGTCGAAGCCTTTAAACAAGAAGCCGGTGCGTTATTGCCGCAATACTACCGCGTCATTGCCAATACGGATCAATACGAGCAGATCGCCGGTGGTTTTACTCGTTTAGGGGTGATCGCAAATTACATCGTAATCATTGCATCGATCGCAACCATCTTTATCATTTCCTTAGTGGTCCTACTTTTCTTACGAGATCGGAAACAAGAATTAGGCATCTATCTCTCCTTGGGGGAAAGCCGTGGGAAAGTCATTGGTCAGATCGTGATTGAAGTCTTGCTGGTTAGTTTAGCCGCACTGCTATTGTCCTTAGTGACCGGGAACTTATTAGGTGGGGCCGTTTCAAATACTTTGATGCAAAACGATTGGATGAGCAATCAAAATGAGATGGGCGGTGTTTATTCTGGCGGTTTGATGGCAGCTAATATTGATTACATGGATATCAAGAATGCTTATCAAGTGTCCTTCTCAGCCGGCTACATCATCACGTATCTGCTGTTAGGTTTAGGAACTGTCTTACTCTCAGCGATTTTACCGCTATTGTATATTTTACGCTTGAATCCAAAGAAAATCATGATGTAGGAGGAACCAACGATGACTTTATTAGAAACCAAAGCAGTCGATTACTATTACCAAGACGGCGATCAGCGTCGCTATATACTGAAAGAGACTTCTGTTTCTTTTGAAAAAGGCCGATTTTATGCCATCTTAGGTCAATCTGGTTCGGGAAAAACGACGTTTTTGTCCTTGATCAGTGCACTGGATAGTCCGAAAAGTGGGCAAGTATTATATGAAGGCACCGATATCGAAAAAATTGGGCATGAGAATTACCGCCGCGACGACATCAGTATCATTTTCCAAAGCTATAATCTGATTCCCTATTTGAGTGCAGTCGAAAATGTCTTAGTGCCGATGGCGATTACGAAAAATCAGCTGCCAGACAATCAACGAGAAGTGGCGTACAATTTGCTGGATTATATAGGCATCACTAAAGAAAAAGCCGATCGTCTCGTCAATCAATTATCTGGTGGGGAACAACAACGGGTAGCGATCGCCCGGGCGTTAGCCACCAATGTCGATATCATTTTAGCGGACGAACCAACCGGGAATTTGGATGAAGAAATGGAACAAGAAATCATCGATATCTTTAAAGAGCTGGCACACGTCCACAACAAATGTGTGATCGTCGTGACCCACGCCAACGAGATCGCTCAACAAGCGGATGAAGTCTTGTATTTACGTAAAGGTGTGTTGAGCAAACATGAGTGATTTTTTATCAAATTTTAGCCCGGACAACTATGATGGCAAAAAGAAACCCACGCCCGATCGCGAGAAAAAAACCAGCGAACCTGTCGGAGATCAAAACGCAAGTGGCGCGGAGCAAGCGGGCAAACCAGCAGAGCCGACGACGGTTCACCAATCAGAAGAGTCGACCGCTAGTGAGCCACTGAGTCGTTCGGCAGCCCGTCAACAAACACAGACGACTGAAGCAAAAGCGGCGAGTTCTTCGACGGAGAAGGTAGCATCAAAGGAACCAGTCAGCCGGTTTGGGAAAGAAGAAACGGAATTTGATCCGACCTACAAAAAGCGTAAGCAGAAAAAAATCTTGCTGATTGCCCTACTGACCGCCTTGGCGGTTACCGTGATTGGGATCGTCTACTATCAAATGACCCATGTGAAGGTGCCAGATTTCACTGCCCAAGATCTGTCAGAAGCGCGGACGTGGGGCATGGAAGAAGGCGTCGCTATCAAAGTAGAGCAAGAATATGATTTTGACAAAGACGTCAACCAAGTGATTGACCAAAGTGTTGACCCTGACAAAAAGATCAAGAAGGGTGCCACATTGACACTGACGGCGAGTCTCGGGCCTGATCCTGAAGAACGCTTAGAGCTGCCAGATTTTTCAGCGATGCAAGTGACCGAAGCAAAAGAATGGATCGCCAGCAATAAAGCCGAGAACCTCTCTTTGATCGAACAATTTGACGACAATGTAGCAGCAGAAGCCTTTATTAAACAAGAGGCGGCCAACAAAGAGCTTGATTTGGCGGAATACAAACGCAAAGACCGTTTGAGTGTCTATTATTCAAAAGGGAAAGAAGTCTTTGAAAAAAATATTGAAGTACCTGATTTTACGGGCAAAGCCAAGAGTGAAGCTTCTGAATGGGCGAAAAAGAATGACTTGAAATACAAAGAAGAAACCGTCTTTTCTGACAGTGTCGCCCTGGATCTGGTGGTTTCACAAGAACCAGTCAAAGGCAGCAAACTCGCGAAAAAAGATGAATTTGTGGTGAAGGTCTCAAAAGGCCAAGCATTGACCGTTCCAGATTTTTCACAATACACGATCGAAGAAGCCCAAGGACTAGAATCGAAAATCCCGCTGCAAGTCAGCACAGTCTATTCCGATCAAGTGGCGTATGGTAGTTTCTTGAGCCAGTCGGAAGAAGCAGGCAAAGAATACAGCGAAAGCGATACTTTGCCAACCGTCAAAGTCGTCTACTCATTAGGCCGACCATATTTAAAAGACATCCGTTTTCAAGCAACGGAAGGCGACTTGCCAAAACTATTCTTTGATGAATACAAATCAAAAGGCGCCAACGTCTATTACGAAATCTACTATGTCGATTCGGCGGAACCAAAAGGAACCGTTGTTGAAATGAGCCGCTACGGCGAGTTTATTCCCCTAGAAACGTGGGTCACCATCGGGATCAGCCGCGGCAATCTGCAAGGCAGTACCCAAACACCGCCGGCAGATGATGGCGGTGACGATGTCGATGAACCGATCAGTACCGCTGGTTCAAACGCTACCGAATAATCCTTACTAAGTGCTTTTTCAAACCGCATCAAAAAAGCAAGCACCCTTCTTTTTGGAAGGGTGCTTTTTACTTACTAATTGTAAAAAAAACACAAGCGAGCCGCTTGAAATCGCTGAGTCGATAAAGTAAACTTGATGGTAACGACAAAAAATGGCTCCGCAGTGCCATCTATAGAAGGGACGAAACAAATGATAAAAAAATTACTCGCGAATGTTGGCAGCTATAAGAAGGACAGCTTGCTGACCCCTGTGTATGTAGCAGGAGAGGTTGCCTTAGATGTCATTATGCCCCTGATCATGGCCATGATGATCGACCAAGGGATCGAAAAAGGAGACGCCGGTGTGATTCTAAGAGATGGCGGCTTGCTTTTTTTATGTTCCTTGATCGCATTACTTTTAGGAACGCTTGGCGGACGAACGGCAGCGATCGCTTCGGCTGGTTTTGCCCGCAACCTGCGGCACAATCTGTTTCGCCGAATCCAAGATTTTTCCTTTTCAAACATTGACCGCTTTTCTTCCTCCAGTTTGATCACCCGCTTGACCACTGACGTGACCAACGTCCAAAATGCTTACCAAATGATTATTCGTATTCTGGTCCGTAGTCCGTTAGTTCTGATTTTTTCACTTGCAATGGTTAGCACCATCAGTCCAGAACTTATGACGATCTATCTGGTTGTTTTACCGATCTTAGCGATTGGTCTGGCTTTAGTTATACGTTTTGCCCACCCGCTGTTTCTAAAAGTATTCCGCATTTATGACCGCCTGAATAATGTGGTGCAAGAAAATTTACAAGGGGTTCGCGTCGTGAAATCGTATGTTCGGGAAGAACAGCAAGAAGAACTGTTTGGCGAAGTGTCCACCGATGTTTATCGGAATTTCACGCTTGCGCAACGAATCGTCTCTTTCAACATGCCATTGATGCAATTTTCTGTCTATACGTGTATGCTGCTCCTGTCATGGTTTGGTGCTCAGCTGATCGTGGAACAAAGCAGCCTGACCACTGGGGAGTTAGTCAGCATGTTCAACTACACGATGCAGATTTTGATGAGCTTGATGATGATGTCGATGGCTTTCGTGCAGATTTTGATCGCACGAACGTCGGCAGAACGGGTCGTAGAAGTATTAGATGAAGAAAGTGACTTGAAAAATCCCGCCGATCCAGTCAAAGAGATCAAAGACGGCTCCATCGTTTTTGAGAATGTCGGCTTTAGTTACGCCAATGACAAAAACAAGCTGGCGCTGACGGATGCAAATCTGCGTATCGAATCCGGGGAAGTCATTGGAGTCATTGGCGGGACCGGGAGCGGAAAATCCACCCTCGTCCAGCTGATCCCGCGCTTATATGATGTGATTGAAGGGCGTGTCATCGTCGGCGGTCATGATGTTCGCGACTATGATTTAGAAGCATTGCGGGACCAAGTAAGTATGGTCTTGCAAAACAATGTCCTTTTTAGCGGCACCATCAACGACAATTTACGTTGGGGCAATGAAGAGGCGTCGGATGAAGAGATCCAGCGCGTGGCAACGATCGCACAAGCCGATCCCTTCATTCAAGAATTTCCTGATAAATATGAAACGCAGATCTCACAAGGAGGAAACAATGTTTCTGGTGGACAAAAACAACGGTTGACGATTGCTCGTGCCTTGTTGAAGAAACCGAAAATCTTGATTCTCGATGATTCTACCAGTGCCGTCGATACCAAAACCGACCGCAGTATTCGTGAAGGCTTGAAACGAGAAATCCCTGGAACGACGACGATCATTATTTCCCAACGGATCAATTCGATCGAAGACGCCGATCGGATCATCGTAATGGATGATGGCAAAATCAACGGCATCGGTACCCATGAAGAATTATTGGCAAACAATGCCATCTATCAAGAAGTGTACCATTCGCAGCAGAAAGGATTTGGTGAAGGTGAAGAATAGACAAGCAGCAAATCCCAAGCGCACATTGAAACGCTTATTGCGGACGATGTTTGGCGACTACAAAGGACAACTCCTATTCGTCGTTGTTATGATCTTATTAAGTGCCTTTGCCAACGTTCGCGGTTCGTTGTTTTTACAAGTCGTGATCGACGATCATATCACACCGCTTTTAGGGCAAGCCAATCCTGATTTTGGCGGCTTGTTTCGGGCGATCGTTCAAATGGCGATCATCTACCTGATTGGGATTTTGGCCGCACTGATCTATAACTTTATGATGGTCAAGATCAGTGAGGGGACGCAGAAAAAAATCCGTGACCAAATGTTTACGCATATGCAGTCTCTACCCGTCGGTTACTTTGATGCCCGCTCAGATGGCGACATCATGAGTCACTTTACCAACGATACGGATACGTTGCGCCAAATGATCTCCCAAAGTATTCCAAACTTGATGATGGCGGCGGTAACCTTTTGTTCTGTCTTTATCGCTATGTTCTCCATCAGTGTCCCATTGACTTTGTTCGTGATGCTGTCGATTATTTTGATGCTGAATGTGATCCGCATCATTTCTCGCCGCAGCGGCCGCTTCTTTGGCGCACAGCAACGAGATTTAGGCGCTGTCAACGGGTATATCGAAGAAATGATGCACGGGCAAAAAGTCGTCAAGATCTTCAATCATGAAAAAATCGTCATGGAAGAATTTGATGCCTTAAATGACCAACTACAAGAAAGTGCCACTAAAGCCAATGTCAATGCCAATACCTTGATGCC
This sequence comes from Enterococcus sp. DIV2449a, assembly GCF_051711225.1. Taxonomy (NCBI): domain Bacteria; kingdom Bacillati; phylum Bacillota; class Bacilli; order Lactobacillales; family Enterococcaceae; genus Enterococcus; species Enterococcus sp. DIV2449a. Next base: position 3,155,952 of record NZ_JBIOME010000001.1, on the reverse strand, counting down.
GATCATGATGAACTTACTGAATGTCCAATATGTCTTGATCGCCATCATTGGGGGCCTGTTTGCCATCAATGGTGTTTCTGGCCTAACGGTCGGGATGATCGCTTCTTTCTTGCAACTGAGCCGTTCATTGAATGGCCCTATCAGCCAGGTGTCACAACAAATCAACTTTGTGATCATGGCATTAGCCGGTGCTGAGCGGATCTTCCATCTATTAGATGAAACGCCAGAAATCGATCATGGCTACGTCACACTGGTCAATGCCAAATGGTCGCAAGGTCAGCTAGTTGAAACCAAAGAACGAACAGGCACGTGGGCGTGGAAACATCCCCACGAGGATGGGACCATTACCTATACGGAAGTGACGGGAGACGTGCGATTTGAAGATGTTGATTTCGGCTATGTCGACAATCAACTGGTCTTACATGATATCAATCTGTATGCAGAGCCTGGGCAAAAAGTTGCTTTTGTCGGTGCCACAGGTGCTGGTAAGACAACGATCACCAATTTGATCAATCGGTTCTACAACATCCAAGACGGGAAGATTCGTTATGATGGCATCAATATTGAAAAAATCCATCTTGAATCCCTGCGCCGCTCCTTAGGGATCGTGTTGCAAGACACCCATTTGTTTACTGGAACGATTCGCGAGAATATTCGCTTCGGAAAACTGGATGCTAGTGATGAAGAAGTGCTGGCAGCGGCGAAATTAGCCAATGCCGACATGTTTATCAACCACTTGCCAGAAAAATACGACACCGTGATCACGGGCGATGGCGAAGGGCTTTCCCAAGGGCAACGTCAGCTGTTGGCAATTGCGCGGGCAGCGATCGCTGATCCGCCAGTGATGATCTTAGACGAAGCCACCTCAAGCATCGATACCCGTACAGAGCGGATCGTCCAATCAGGGATGGACCGTTTGATGTCTGGACGGACCGTGTTTGTGATCGCCCATCGATTGTCTACGATCCAAAACTCCGATGCCATCATGGTGATGGATCATGGCCGTATCATTGAGCGGGGGACTCATGAAACGCTATTGGCGGAAAAAGGCACCTATTATCAGCTCTATACTGGAAAAATCGAATTGGATTGATCCTGCCATGGCTACGGCTTGAAGCTGCAGCGACTGGCGATCTACCTATTTTTCCCTTGTTTGCAACGACCGATTGGCAGTAAGCCAGTCGGTTTTTTTGCGCAGCTCGAAAAAATGGTATACTGTCACTGAGACAGCCGCACAACGGCGGCAGCACATAAGCAGTTGTGCTGCGAAAATGGATTCCATGAGGTGAAAACATGAAACTAGCATTGGCAAAGATCGTTTTAGATGATGAGTGGTATGAAGTGGTCCAATCGGAAAAAGGGTTAGTTTATTTTGGTCGGCAGCAGGATCATCATGAATTACTCAAGTTCTTTCCATTGGCTGAAATCACTAGTACAGCTGACCTTGATCCAGTAATTGAAGCGCAGCTGCAAGCGTATTTTGCAGGGGAACCAGTGACATTTACTTTTGCGTTTGATTTTGTCGGGACACCATTTCAACAAACCGTTTGGCAAGCACTGACCCAAATTCCTTATGGGCAAACCACTACGTATAGTGACTTGGCGCTGCGCATTCAACGACCGACTGCTGTCCGCGCTGTCGCAAATGCAGTGGGGCGTAACCCGATGATGATCGTGGTTCCTTGTCATCGGGTGTTAGGAAAAAACGGCCGCTTGACGGGGTACCGGGGCGGGTTAGCAACCAAACGCCGACTACTGCAACTGGAAGGGATTCCGTTTAAAGAGTAAGGGAAGCAAACTATTTATAGTAAAAAATACTAAAAAGCAATTTCATTTCCTTTTTTCTCTGGTATAATAAAATTGATTCCGGTTACAAGAAGGGGTGGAGGAAATGAACATCGTTGATTTGCAAAATGGTTCTGATATTCGAGGAATTGCGATCGCAACAGAAAAAGAGCAGGTGACACTGACAGAGCAAGCGGTTCGGCAAGTTGCTTCGGGCTTGCGCAACTGGTTGGCAACAAAGGGCAGCGGTCCTTTTCGCGTGGCAGTCGGTCGTGACAGTCGCTTGAGTGGCGAAGCACTGCAAGAAGTGTTGATGGCACAGCTGCAGCAAGAAGGTGTGGCAGTGATCGATTGCGGCTTGGCAACGACACCTGCCATGTTTATGAGTACACAGTTTGCGGATTTCGACTGTGATGCTGGTGTGATGCTGACAGCGAGTCATTTGCCTTATTACTTTAATGGAATAAAAATTTTCAGCCGCCAAGGCGGTGCCGAAAAAACGGATATCCACTATATTTTGTCCCACACTACCGTTCATGAGGCAGCGGAAAAAGGAAGCTATCAGCAAAAAGACTTGCTGACGCCTTATGCCCAAGATCTACTGCAAAAAATTCGCCAAGGGATGGGAACCAATGAGGAAAAACCTTTGGCTGGATTAAAGATCATTGTTGATGCAGGCAATGGTGCCGGCGGCTTTTTTGCTCAAAAAGTGTTGCTGCCGCTGGGAGCAGATACGAATGGCTCGCAATTTTTAGAACCGGATGGGCATTTTCCCAATCATATCCCGAATCCAGACAATAAAGAGGCGATGGCAAGTATTCGCGAAGCCGTCTTGCGGGAACAAGCTGATTTAGGCATTATTTTCGATACCGATGTCGACCGCTCGGCGGTCGTGACCAAAAGCGGTGAGCCCTTGAACCGCAACAATATGATCGCTGTATTAAGCAAGATCATCTTAGCGGAACACCCTGGCACGCGTATCGTCACCAATTCGCCAACCTCTAATCATTTAAAAACCTTTATCGAAGCACTGGGAGGGCAGCAAGTACGCTATATTTCTGGCTACCGCAATGTGATCAACAAAGCGATCGAATTGAATGAAGCAGGACTGGACACACAGTTAGCCATCGAAACCAGCGGGCATGCCGCGTTTAAAGAAAATTTCTTTTTAGATGACGGGGCGTACGTGATCGCCAAGCTCTTGATGATGCTGCCTCAATTGCAACAGCAAGGCACGACACTGGATGAGCTGATCGCGGCGTTGCAACAACCCGCCGAGACCCAAGAATTGCGCTTTGCGATCCAAAAAGACGACTATCAAGACTATGGTCGCCAAGTGATCAAGGCGCTAGCCGATCATTTGCTGCCAGGATGGCAGATCGATCCAGAAAATGAGGAAGGCATTCGCATCAACTTGACAGCGCCTTATGGCCAAGGCTGGTTCTTGCTGCGAATGAGCCTGCACGAGCCACTGCTGGTGCTGCAGATCGAAAATGATGAAGCGGGTCATCTACCGGCAGTCGTTCAAGCGATCGGTCGCTTTCTATCGCAGTATGAAGCCATCGATCAAAGCAAACTGACACAGTTTTTAGCACAGCAACCAAAAATTTGAAGAAAAGCAGGGAACTAAAATGGTGATCTTGATGCTGCTGATCATGGCAGTGACGTATGGTGTGAATTTTTTCTTGTTTCGTTACTTGAACAAACGACCAAAAATCGATGTCGTTGAACGGTTATCAATGTTATTAGGTGTCAACATGAGTGTGCTTTTTTTCGATGGGATCTTATTGTTTATCGGTAAATTACTGATCGAGACGGTAGAGATCATCGAATAACCCAATAGACATTTTTGCTTTGCCTCGCCACTGGCTTCTACCGTCAGTGGCGAGGTTTTTTAGGGTTTGCTAAAAACGGCGATTAATGTTCGCATTCGTTTTTGATATTTGATAAAGTAAAGAGGAGAAAATTACACAAAGTGAGGGAATTCACGGATATGGCAAAAATAATGGTAGTAGAAGATGAAGCGGTGATTCGCCAACTAATTATCGAAGAACTAGAAAAATGGCAGTTTGAGACCTTTGGCACGACGGATTTCCATCAAGTGTTGACTGACTTTGAAGAACAAGAGCCCCAACTGATTTTACTGGATATCAACTTGCCGGTTTTTGATGGCTACTATTGGTGTCAAAAAATTCGCGAAGCTTCCAAAGTACCAATCATTTTTATTTCTAGCCGCAATACCAATATGGATATGATCATGGCCATGAATATGGGAGCGGACGATTTTGTGACAAAACCTTTTGAGATCGACGTTCTGATTGCAAAAATCAATGCGCTGCTGCGCCGTTCCTACAACTATGTAGAAAGTAGCAGTGAAACGTTAGTGCATAACGGTTTGACCCTCAATATCGACAATAGCAGCATGTACATCAGTGGCGAAAGCATCGATCTTAGCAAAAACGAATACCGCCTGCTGTATATTTTGATGAAAAATCACGGCAAGATTTTAAGTCGGGAAAAACTCTTGCGGGCCTTATGGGATGACGAGCGATTTGTAGACGACAATACCTTGACGGTCAATATCAATCGTTTGCGACGAAAAATCGAACAAGCGGGGATGAACGGCTACATTGAGACCAAAGTTGGTCAAGGGTATATCGTACCATGACAAAGTGGCGGGTTTTGCGCAGTTTTTTGAAAGATCGTTGGCTGCTGTTTATCGGTTGGCTAGTCTTTTTCGTGTTGACGGTCTTAGTTTTTTGGCTGACTCCTCATTCCCCGATGGATTGGGGCACAGTCGGCTATCTCTTTTTAATGCAAAGTGTCTTGATGGTGTTCTTTTTAGCAGTCAGCTACTTATCCAAGCGGCGTTTTTGGCAAAAAATCACTCCCAAGCCTGGAGACAGCTTGCTGCAAAACTACTTGCAAGGAGCACGCTCGGCGGAAGAAGAACGGATCGAATCCTACATCAATCAGTTGATCCGAGAGCACCAAGAATTGATGCAGCAAGTCGTCAGCAATCAAGAAGAACAAAAGGAATACATCGATTCGTGGGTCCATGAGATCAAAGTCCCTTTAGCTGCATCACGATTGCTTTTGCATTCGATCGAATTTGATATTCCCGATGAAAAATTCATCTTACTAGAAAATGAATTGAACCGCATGAACGAATACGTCGAGCAAGTCTTATACGTCGCCCGCTTAGACAGCTTTTCAAAAGATTATCTGGTCCAAGAAATTTCATTGAAAGCCGTCATCCAGCCAGTTTTACGCAGTCAGGCCAATTATTTTATCCAAAAGAACCTGCACTATGCCGTTGAAGGCGAGGATCAGCAAGTGTTGACCGATGAAAAATGGCTCGGCTTTATCTTTCGACAGCTGGTCAGCAATGCCGTGAAGTACACACCACAAAATGGGCAGCTGACGATTCGGATCGAAAAAGATGCCCAAGGGACCTATCTCCACTTGCAAGATAGTGGGATCGGCATTCCTAAAGAAGATATGCGGCGCATCTTTGATAAAGGCTTTACGGGCGAAAATGGGCGCCAAACGGACACCCACTCGACGGGATTGGGGCTCTTTTTAGCGAAAAGTTTAGCGAAGGAATTAGGCATCGAGCTAACGGCTTCGTCGACAGTTGGAAAAGGAACCACCATGACGCTGTTCTTTCCGTTGTTGAGTTATTATGAGGAAAAACGCTAATCTGCTTTTTTTCGAGTATCTTTTTGTGTTTTTTGACAAAAATCACTTGTCCCTAGAACGTTTTCACTGATACACTAAAGCCTGTGTTTAAAATTGAATGGTAAGGATGAATGAAATGGAGATACTCGTTGCATTAGTACCAATGTTTGCGTGGGGCAGCATTGGTTTAGTAAGTGCCAAACTTGGCGGGGATGCGAACCAGCAAACGCTAGGAATGACGATTGGTGCCTTTTTCTTTTCGCTGGTCGTATTTTTTGTGACGATGCCAGTGATTGATGGAAAGGTGATTTTGATCGGTCTTTTGTCTGGTCTTTTTTGGTCCGTCGGTCAAAACGGTCAATTCCATGGCATGAAATATTTAGGTGTGTCTGTTGGACTGCCGCTTTCAACCGGCATGCAGCTGATTTTAAATACAGTCGCAGGTGCATTGTTTTTTGCAGAATGGACACAGACCCGCGATTATGCACTAGGTGTTAGCGCATTGATCTTGTTGGTGATCGGGGCGTATCTGACCGCTCGTCAAGATGGCGAAAGTCCGGTAGAAGCTGGCAGCAAGATGCTTGATTTTCCTAAAGGATTTCGGGCATTGATTTCATCAACGATCGGTTACGGCGCCTATACGATTTTGATTACTTGGGCAGGATTGGACCCCTTGGCGATCATTTTGCCACAAAGTGTCGGGATGCTGATCGGTGCCAGCCTATTTGCTTTAAGGAAGACGAAGGTCGACCGTTTTGTAGGGAAAAATACTTTGTCAGGGTTGTTATGGGGCATCGGAAATGTCTGCATGCTGATCACGGTTCAGCAAGTCGGACTCGCGGTGGGCTTCTCATTGTCGCAGATGGGGATCATCATTTCAACGCTAGGCGGGATTTTTATTCTCGGCGAAAAGAAAACCAAGAAAGAACTGCGTTATGTGGTGATTGGTTGTCTGCTGGTGATTATCGGTGGTGTTTTGCTGGGGTATATGAAAGCAACATAAACTTATATTTTTGAGGAGGAGTTATGGATTTATTTCGAAAAAAAGTCATACAACGGGAAAGTGTGACGAATTTAAAAAAAGAGTTGAAGTTAAAAGATTTGATTATGTTGGGGATCGGCGCCATTATCGGCACAGGTATCTTTGTTGTTACAGGGACTGCTTCTGCTGAGTATGCCGGACCGGCATTGATTCTTTCCTTTGTTGTAGCTGGTATCGTTGTTGTGTTATCAGGGCTTTCTTTTGCGGAATTTGCTTCTCGGATCCCTGTTTTAGGGGGCGCCTATTCGTATCTGTATGTCGTTTTTGGTGAATTTACCGCGTGGCTGGCAGGCTGGTTTTTGATTTGCGAGTTCTTATTGGCCGTTTCTTCGGTGGCATCTGGCTGGTCAGGCTATGTGCAAGGTTTCTTGGCCAGTGCGGATATCCATTTACCAACCGCTTTGACGGGCGGTTATGATCCAAGCAAGGGGACCTACATTGATCTGATTGCTGGTTTAGTCATTATTTTTGTAACCTTATGGGTCAGCCAAGAAGCGAAAAAAGCGTTGCGTTTGAATAATGCCATGGTATGGGTGAAATTCGGCGTGATCCTCTTGTTTATCGTCTTTGGTGCCTTTTTCGTGGAACCAGACAACTGGCAGCCCTTTATGCCCTTTGGTTTTTCAGGCGTCTTTAATGGTGCAGCGTTAGTCTTCTTTGCTTTTCTTGGCTTTGATGCCGTCGCAATGGCGGCGGAAGAAGTTGAAGATGCAAAGAAAAATGTCCCTCGGGGGATCATTGGGTCCATTGCGATCGCAACAGTCCTTTATATCATTGTCACACTGATCATGACGGGAATCGTGCCGTTTGCTGAATTAGGAGTCAATGATCCGGTGGCTTTTGCGATGCGTTATGTCGGTCATGGAGTGGTCGGATCAATCATTTCCGTAGGGGCGATCTTGACCTTATTAACAGTGACGATCGCTATGATGTACTCTTTGGCGCGTCTGTTATATGCCATCAGTAAAGATGGGTTATTGCCAAAAGCCATGCAAGCCATCGATCCTAAGCATAAAACACCAAAGAAAGCGACCTACATCGCTGGTGTTTTTGCTTTCTTCTTTGCGGCAGCTTTCCCGTTGAATATCTTGGCAGAATTGACCAACATTGCGGCATTGTCGTATATGATCTTAATGTCCTTAGGGATCATCAAGCTGCGGAAGATGATGGGGCCACCTGCTAAAGGTGAATTTAAAGTACCCCTGGTACCGTTATTGCCTTTGTTGTCCGTTGCCAGCTGTCTCTTCTTGATGACCCGTCTACAAACGGCGACCTGGATCGTTTTTGGGATCTCCTTAGTGATCGGAATCGCGATCTATTTTGTATATGGCTATCGTAACAGCGAATTAAATGAGAAAATTGACGAATAGGATTGTGAAAAGGCAAAGACCCAGATGTGGTCTTTGTCTTTTTTTGTTAACTATAGCAAAGCCTCCCAAAGAAATCTTTTGGGAGGTATGTTCTTTTGTCATTCACATTCTGATGATTGCTGGAGTCGATCATTGAAACAACAGTCTTTTTTATCAAACGTTCCCTAGGATTCTGCTTTTTTTGAAAAAATTTGCAAATGACAGATTCACTAAAGGTTCATCCAGTATGCTTTTGTTAGAGAAAAAAAGAGAGGATGTTGCAAGTGAATTATATGAAACGAGCATGGCTGAGTGTGACGAGAAAGCGAGGGAAATCTGCGATATTGTTTGCTGTTATTCTGATATTAGGAAATGTGATCGCTGGCGCAATTGCGGTCAATCAATCGACTCAAAATGTCGAAAAGCAGATCAAAAATCAATTAGGCTCACTGGCCACGATTGAGATCGATTATGAAAAGTTGGCAAATAGTGATGGTGGTGCGAGTATGGAGGAGATTCAGCCGCTGTCAGAGGACCTGATCAAGCAGATCGGTGAACGGTCCGAAGTCAAACAGTATGACTATTTACGAGAAACAGCGATTGCTGTTGAAAACTTCAAACCTTATCGTTTCAGTCCTGAAGAGGACGACGACAATGTCATGATTGTCGGAGGAATATCTCCTTGGGTTTATTTAACAGGAACCAATCTCTTAAAGCCGTTGGATTTTGAAGAAGATACGGTGGATTTAACACAGGGACGCTTTTTTACTGAAGAGGAACAGCGTACCGGAAAACGTGTGGGCTTGATATCGGAAGAGATGGCTCAGGAAAACGGCTTGACCGTGGGAGACACTATGGTCTTAGATGGTCAGTTTGTCGATTATTCGTCAGGGATGGACCCTGAAAAGCAAAAAGGCAATGATTACTCCATCGAAATCGTCGGGATCTTTAAAAATACCAGCTTAGAAAAAGCAAATAATCAAGGACAAGATGGCATGGCCAGCTCGTTTGCATTTGATGATCGGCCCTTCAATCGTATCTATATGCCGAATGATGCCGTGAAAACGATTGTTGAAGAGGAACGTGCGGGACAGCAAGCGGCGTTTCCAGCGACAGATTTCGGTTCTGATGAGGAGTTCTTCACTCCACAATTCATTTTGAACCAACCAGAAGATGCAGAGCAATTCAAACAAGAGGTGACACCGCTCTTGCCAAATGGCTATAAGGTCAATGCCTCTACGGATGAGTATGACCGTGTGGGGACCAGCATGAATCGCTTATCACAGATTTCATCATATGTCGTAGTGATTGCGGTGATTGCTTCCTTGATTATTATCTCCTTGATCATTGTGCTGTTTACCCGCGATCGTAAATATGAGTTAGGTATCTACCTTTCGTTAGGAGAACGACGGAAATACGTGTTTGCACAGATCGTGCTCGAACTCCTGTTGATTGGTGTCAGTGCAATGTTGATCTCCTTGGTCACAGGGAATATGCTGGGCAAGATGGTTTCTGAATCTTTGTTATCCAGTAGTATGCTAGAGGCAAATCAAGCAGGGGTGGAGCAATTCTTTGTGGGTGTACCGAAAATCGATCAAGCAACGATCAACGAAGCGTTTCGCGTTCAATACACCCTGTCTTATATCATTGCCTTTTTAGCGACCGGGATCTTGACGATCTTGCTTTCGGCAGTGGTGCCGCTGTTGTATATTTTACGTTTGAATCCGAAAAAAATCATGCTGTAAGGAGCGAAGAACATGGCAATTTTAGAAACCAAAGAGATGACGTATTACTACCAAGATGGTGAGAATCGTCGGAAGATTTTAGATAAAACCAATATCTCCTTTGAAAAAGGTAAATTTTACACGATTTTAGGGAAATCAGGCTCTGGAAAGACCACCTTTCTTTCCTTGATCAGTGCATTGGATCAACCAACCGATGGGGAAGTATTTTTTGAAGGAAAAAATATCAAAACGATCGGCTATGAAGAGTATCGCCGCAACAAGATCAGTTTGATTTTTCAAAGTTACAACTTGATCCCTTATTTGACGGCATTAGAAAATGTCCTTGTTTCGATGGCGATCTCAGACAACAAGCTCCCCGATCAACACGATCAAATTGCGTATCGCTTGCTGGATTATATCGGAATCACCTCCACGAAAGCCGATCGTTTCGTCAATCAGCTCTCCGGTGGGGAACAACAGCGGGTTGCCATCGCTCGTGCCTTGGCGACCAATGTTGATATCATTTTAGCTGATGAGCCGACGGGAAATTTGGATGAAGGCATGGAGCAAGAAATCGTGGATATTTTTAAAGATTTAGCTACTTTACACAACAAGTGCATCATCGTAGTGACCCATTCGACTGAAATTGCCAAGCAGTCGGATCAGACATTTTATTTGAAAAAAGGTGAGTTGACGGCCTATGAGTGATTTTTTATCGAAGTTTGAAGAAGAACCGAAAGAGCCAGACAAGGAATCAGCTACAGCTAAAGCACCTTCTTCCCGTGCTTCCCGCAAAGAAAAAGGTTCAGCTTCTTTAGAAGAGGGGATCGAATACGATCCCTCCTTCAAAAAGAAACGGCGGAAAAAACGACTGCTGGGGATGGGTGCGTTACTCGGGTTACTTATACTCAGCGGCTTTTTATTTTTCCAATTGGCGTACGTCCGACTGGATAACTTTGTGGACAAAGAGATCTCAGAAGTCAGGGAATGGGCGGCGGAACATGATCTTGCGATCGATGTGACGCCTGCCTATGATGAAGCCCCAGCCAATCAAGTGATCGCCCAAGAAGAAGCCGCCAGAAGTCGAGTCAGAAAAAGAAGCACCCTGCATCTAACGGTGAGCCAAGGCCCAGATCCAGAAGAGAAATTGGCATTGCCAGACTTTATGGAAATGACGAGGGACGAGGCAGCAGAGTGGATCGAAAAAAATCAAGCAAGCAATTTGACGATCGTCGATGAATACCACGATGAGATCGAGGAAAAAGCACCGATTCGAGTAGAATTTACCAATAAAGAAGTCTCACGAGAAAACTATCATCGTCGAGATGTCGGACGAGTCTTTTATTCCAAAGGCGAAGAAACCTTTGAAAAAGATATTGAAGTACCAGACTTTCGTGATAAAACCCGTGCAGAGGTAGAAACATGGGGGAAAGCCCATGAGCTGGAGCTTGAAATCAAAGAACAGGCTTCGGATACTGTGGAAGAAGGCAAAGTCATTGAACAAAGCGTGGCACCAAAAGAAAAAATCGCGAAACGGGATGCGTTTCAAGTAACGATTTCCCTAGGGAAAGGGGTCACCGTACCAGACTTTTCAACGATTTTACCAGATGATGCCCAGGCCGCTGTTGAGGGGGTCACTGTGCGGATGCGGATGCAGTTTACTCAGAGTCTGCCTTACGGACAATTGATCTCGCAAAGTGAGACCGCCGGGACCGTCTTAACCAGCAAAGATGACCAAGGCATTGAAGTCGTCTATTCAGCAGGTCAACCGTATATCAAAGATTACCGTCGAAGCGAGCTCCTTGAAGGGGATCTGCAAAAACTCTTCTTTGATGAATTCCGTTCAAAAGGGGCGAACATCAGCTATCAAGTCCGTTATGTCAATTCAGCAGAACCCTACGGGACAATCGTGGGGATGAGCAAGTTCAATCAGTTTTTACCGTTAGAAGATACGATCACCTTCGATATCAGCTTAGGCAATCAGACAGCCCCAGCGGCTACTGATCCAGAATAGCCGAGCGGATTTATCGATGACCTGCAAAAAGGAGGAAACCCATGCGTCATCAAGAGAATTTTCAAGACCTTAGGAAAAAGCTGTTTGTCTTTTTGTTAAGCGGTATGGTAGCATTGTTGCTACACATGTGGATTCATCAATCCAGCGAACACGTGCGGATCGTTTCAACAGAACGGTTTATTGGAGAACAATTGGAATGATCCTACAGGAATGATTGTGCTTACCGAAAAGTGATTGAAAAAAAGAAATGATGAGTGTAAAAGGGGGACTGACCGATGCTGATCTTATTCGTAGAAGATGAGCCATCGATCGCAGAAGCGGTTGCCAGCTTATTGAAAAAACAGCATTATTCCGTTGATTTGGCGTATGATGGCGAGACTGGGTTGGACTACGCAGCAAGTGGGGTGTATGACCTTCTCGTTTTGGATATCATGCTGCCAAAAATCGATGGGATCACATTGCTAAAGACGTTACGCAAGCAAAATATTCGCACGCCGATCATTATGTTGACGGCCAAAAGCGAAGTCGATGACAAAGTACTCGGCTTGGATGCAGGGGCAGATGATTACTTGACGAAACCCTTTCAAATGAAAGAGTTGCTGGCACGGATTCGTTCGCTAGGCAGAAGAAAAGATTTGGATTATCAAGAAGACCAGTTAGCCTTTGGCAACGTGGGCTTAGATCGTAATGAGCTGCAGTTAGCCACGCCTAGCAATCAAGTGGTGCTGTCACCCAAAGAAATGAAACTGATGGAGCTATTTTTAGCCAGACCCAAAGTGATCTTATCAAAAGAAACCATCATCAATAAAATTTGGGGCTTTGATCCCGATGTGGAAGAAAACCGCGTTGAAATCTATGTGTCTTTGCTGCGGAAAAAACTGACGCTGCTTGAAGCGGATATCGGCATTCGCACGATCCGCAATGCGGGGTATATTTTGCAGAGCAAGGAGCCGCCATGTTAAAAAAATTGCGAAATAAAATGCTGTGGTTCAATATGGCGTTGATCTCAATCATTGTCTTAGGTGCCTTTACCTTTATCTATATTTTGAATGCCACCCAAATTGAAAACGAGATCCAATCATTGATCTCGCAAGAAGCAAACACCCTAGCTGCGGTACCTTTGGATGAGGAGGAAGTGCGGCAATCACTGACAGAACCTGAGTATCCAATGATGTTGACCATCACGAATAGTACTAGTGAGCTCAGAGAGATCGCTCTACTTGACATTAGCCAAATGGATGTCGTGATTCAAAGTATTGATGAGAGCGTCGATCAAAACGAGCTTTATGAAGCCTTGGTCGATGCAGCGGCGAAACAAGGGGAGATCCCTAACGAAGTGAAGGTGAATGGCCGAAATTGGCGGTATGCGCTCTTTTTGGTGACTTCCTTTAGTCATTATTCGATCAATCATGATTCGATGGGGGAATATTCCACTAGTATCAATAATTACGAGCCATTTTATCAAGTGCTGTTCTTTGACGTCACCGACTACAAAACCAGTCTAAGCAACTTAAGAACCACGCTTTTGATCATCGGGGTCTTAGCCTTAGTCAGTATTTATATCGCTAGCTTTTATGTCGCCAATCGAGCCTTACGACCAGTGGAACTGGCTTGGCGCAAACAAAAAGAGTTTGTTTCTAACGCTTCCCATGAGCTGAAAACACCACTGGCGATCATTCAAGTCAATGCCGAGGTATTAGCTGGCAGTCCAGAAGAAACCTTGGAAAGCCAAATGAAATGGCTGGAAAACATTCAGTTAGGTTCCGAACGGATGGATGAGCTAGTAAATAGCTTATTGATGCTGACCAAATTCGAAAGTGCCGAGCAAGAAGTCGTGCGTTCGGTGATCGATGCCAGTCAAGTCGTGCAAAGTGTTTATCAAAGCATGGAGGCCATTGCACTGGAAAAAGGGATCCACTATCAGGAACAGATCGCTAAACAGGTGCGCCTTGAAAGCAATGAGCAAGCCTTACGGCAATTGACCATGATTTTGGTGGACAATGCCTTGAAATATACACCTACTGGAGAAACCGTCACAGTGGCACTCGTTGAACGCCAACGAAAAACGGTGCTGCAAGTGTCCAACAGTGGTTGCCCGATCCCAGAAGAAAAAATTCCCTATGTCTTTGATCGCTTCTACCGCGGGGATCCTTCTCGCAACCATCAAGACGGTGGCTATGGGTTAGGTTTAGCCATCGCCAAAGCCATCACAGAAATGCTGCAGGCACAAATCAGTTTGACGGTGGATCAAGACGGCGTCAATCACTTTGAAGTTTCATTTCATTGAAAAATGAGCTTTACCGTTAGGAAATAAAAGATATGCGCTGCGCTCATCAAATCTTTTACCGCATTTCGAGAAAGTCTCGCTTCCTCGAAATGCGGTATTTATGCAGCAAAACGCATTTTTTAGGAGAAGGGGACACCAAGGGAAAAAGTTTTTTTATTTCTCCTTGCAATTTTCACAAAGTTCGGCTATGATAGGTGTGTAATCGGTTACACAGGAGGGGAGCAACATGCCAACAATTAAAGATGTCGCCAATTTAGCTGGACTTTCCGTGGCGACAGTTTCAAGAGCCATGAATGGGACTGGCTATGTGAGCGAAAAAGCCCGTGAGAAAATCCATCAGGCGATCAATGAACTGAATTATTCCCCCAATGAAGTCGCACGTTCGCTGTATCAGAAAAAGTCAAAATTGATTGGTTTGCTACTTCCTGATATATCCAACCCGTTTTTTCCGCTAGTAGCCAAAGGCGTTGAAGACTTTCTACAAAAAAAAGGCTATCAAGTCATCCTTGGCAACATTCAAGAAGACAATGAGAAAGCCAATGAATATTTACGTGCGTTTGAGCAAAACAATGTGGCGGGGATTCTTTCCGCTGTCGAAAATAAAAATCGTACCCAAAGCAATATTCCGACGGTCGTCTTGGATCGGATCGATCAAGATGTCGAATATGGGGTTTATTCGGATGACCTTCAAGGCGGCGAACTTGCTGCTGAAGCGATCTTAAAAGGTGACCCCAAAAAGGTAGTCGTGATTGCTGGGCCTGAATCTGTCACCCGTGCTCGGGATCGTTTATTGAGTGTTGAATACACATTGAAAAAAGCACAAGTTCCTTATGCACTAGTGAAATCCACATCCTTTCTCTTAGAGGATGCGACCTTGACAGCGAAACAAGTTTTTTTAGAACATCCCACTGTCGATAGTGTGATTGCCCCAAGTGATACCCATGCGATTGCCATCATGCAAGAGGCTTATCATCATGGCGTAAAGATCCCAGAACAACTTCAAGTGATCGGCTATGACGATATTCCCATCAGTAAATTGGTGGTGCCACGCTTGACGACGATCCATCAGCCTGCTTATCAAGTAGGTTACAAAGGAGCAGAAATGCTCTTTGCATTGATCAACGATCAATTTATTGAACAGAAAAAAATCATCCTTCCTGTTCATTTAGAAGAAAGAGAGACAGTAAGAAATGGAGGAACGCCAATTGAATAAGATCATCGTCATTGGTAGTATGGCAACAGATTTTGTAGTCACTACGAAGGTGAAACCCAATCAAGGAGAAACGGTTTTTGGGGAAAAATTTGACACGAATTTTGGCGGCAAAGGAGCAAACCAAGCCATCGCCGCTAGCCGTTTAGGCGCAGAAGTAGCAATGCTAGGCCATGTAGGAACCGATCGTTTCGGAAATGAAATCGTCGAAAACTTAAACGTGAATGGCGTTTCTACGGAGAATGTGGAACCCGTTACACATTTTCCATCTGGTGCCGCGCATATCATTTTGCATGAAAATGACAATAGCATCATTGTCATACCCGGTGCCAATAATGCGCTTGATTTAGCTCGCTTTTCCGAAATAAAAGGAAACATCACAGAGGCTGATTTAGTGATTTTGCAAAACGAGATTCCCCAAGAAGCCAATGAAGCCATCATCGACTGGTGTTGGGAAGCAAAAATCCCTGTTTTATATAATCCAGCACCTGCGAGAAAGCTCAATCCGCGTATGTTATCTAAGGTGGGGTATCTGACCCCTAATGAACATGAGTTTAAGTTACTTTTCCCCAATCAAAAGCTTGCTGACGTTTTAGCAGCCTACCCTAATCGATTGATCGTTACCCTAGGTGCCAAAGGAGCGATTTTCCACAACGGGAAGTCGGAGGTCTTAGTTCCTGCCTTTCCAGTTGCTGCGGTCGATACTACGGGAGCTGGTGATACCTTCAATGGTGCATTAGCAGTAGGGATTTTAGCAGGTGTTCCCTTAGAAAACGCCATTGCCTTTGCCAACTTAGCAGCAGCAATCTCCGTCAAAGGATATGGTGCTCAAGGCGGAATGCCTACATTAAAGGAAATGAAGGAGAGTCCATTGTATGAAGAAGCATGGGGCATTAAATAGTGAGATCGACAAATTATTGGCGGATTTAGGCCACACTGATCAGCTTACGATTGGGGACTTGGGGTTGCCAGTACCCACAGGGGTGAAAAAAATCGATCTGGCATTAAAACTAGGTAGTCCGAGTTTTGAAGAGGTGTTATCGGTAATGCAACAAGAGATGGCAGTCGAGGCGATCGTTTTAGCAGAGGAAATAAAAACGGAGAATGCGGAGCAGTGGCAATTGATTCAAAAAACGTTCCCGAATGTTCCGATTCGTTTTGTTCCACATGAGGCATTCAAAGAAGAAACAAAGGAAAGCAAAGCCATTATTCGAACAGGGGAAGCGACACCCTATTCAAACATTATTTTACAAGCAGCCGTTATCTTCTAAAGAGACAGGAGGAAATCATGTGCAAGTCGAGATGAGCAATATTGAGAAATCCTTTGGGAAGAATCAAGTGTTAAGAGATGTCTCACTAACATTGTACCCTGGAGAAATCCATGCCCTAATGGGAGAAAATGGGGCAGGCAAGTCAACGTTGATGAACATTTTAACTGGGTTACATGCCAAAGATGCAGGGACGATTTTGATCGATGGCAAAGAAACGAACTACGCCGATCCGAAGGAAGCCGAACAAGCCGGTGTGAGCTTTATCCATCAAGAAATGAATAACTGGGAACAGATGACTGTATTGGATAACTTATTCTTGAATCGGGAATTGAAAACCACCTTTGGGCTACTAGATACGAAGAAAATGGCAAGCAAAGCGCAGGCAGTCTTTGAACAATTAGGGATTCAGATCCCCCTTCAAAAAGAAGTGGATGAACTTTCAGTCGGGCAACAGCAAATGATCGAGATCACGAAAGCGCTGATGACTGATGCCAAGGTGTTGATCATGGATGAACCGACTGCTGCCTTGTCGGATAAGGAAATTAATAATTTGTTTCAAATCATTCGTCGCTTGAAAGAAAACGGCGTAGCGATCGTTTATATCTCTCACCGAATGGAGGAGATTTTCAAAATAAGTGACAAGATCACTGTGATGCGGGATGGTCTATCGATCGATACGAAAAAGACGCAGGATACAACGATGGATGAGGTCGTGAAGAAAATGGTCGGTAGAGAGTTAGCTGATTATTATCCAGAAAAACAAGCGCAGATCGGTGAAGTCGTTTTTGAAGTAAAAAATTTAACAGCAGCTTCTAAAGTTTACCAAGGCATCAATTTTCAAGTCAGAGCAGGTGAGATCCTTGGGTTCTCAGGTTTAATGGGTGCTGGACGCACAGAAGTCATGCGAGGAATATTTGGTTTAGATGAAATTGAAAGCGGTACCTTAATCGTCGAAGGGCAAGAAGTGAAAAACTCTTCGCCTTCAAAGGCAATCGCCAATGGCTTTGGCTTTCTAACAGAAAATCGGAAAACGGAAGGCTTGGTCTTAGACTTTTCCCTGACCGATAATATCAGTTTGCCCAGCATTGATAATTTTGTCAAAACAGGCATGGTCGATAGCAAGACTGAAGCCAGTTTCGTTGCGTTAATGATCGAGCGCTTACGCATCAAAACGATGAGTGCCCAGAATTTAGCCAGCGAGCTTTCTGGTGGAAATCAGCAAAAAGTGGTTTTGGCGAAGTGGATCGGTGTCGGACCAAAAGTATTGATTTTAGATGAACCGACACGCGGAGTAGACGTAGGTGCCAAACGAGAGATTTATCAGCTGATGAATGAGTTAGCGGAACGTGGTATTGCGATTTTGATGGTTTCTAGTGATCTACCAGAAGTGCTAGGTGTCAGCGATCGCATCATTGTTTTACACGAAGGAAAAATATCAGGGGAACTCTCTCGGCAAGAAGCCACACAAGAGAAGATCATGACGTATGCGACAGGAGGAAACTAATATGGAAAAAAGTGGTATGAAAACAAAACAACTCTCGGAATCAATTAGTAAATTGGGACCTTTACTCGCTTTGATTGCTCTAGTGGCTGCTGTCACTGCCTTAAATCCAAGCTTTTTATCACCCAGTAATTTGTTGAATCTTTTGCGGCAAGTCGCAGCGAATGGCTTTATTGCATTCGGAATGACCTTTGTCATTTTGACTGGGGGCATTGATTTGTCTGTAGGGTCCACCTTGGCACTTTCCAGTGCCTTGACAGCAGGAATGATGGCCAACGGGGTGTCACCTTTAGTCGCTATTTTGATTGGGTTACTAAGTGGAGCGATCCTTGGTGCGTTGAATGGACTACTGATTTCAAAAGGAAAAATGGCACCGTTTATCGCAACCTTAGCAACGATGACGATCTATCGGGGCGCTACCTTAGTGTACACCAATGGAAATCCAATCACTGGACTAGGTGACAGCTTTCTATTCAGCTTTATTGGTCGTGGGTATCTTTTCGGGATTCCTTTTCCAGTCGTATTGATGTTTCTCGTGTTCTTTCTTTTGTTCTTGTTGCTTCATCGCACCGCCTTCGGACGAAAAACCTATGCCATCGGTGGCAATGAAAAGGCCGCTTTTATTGCTGGGGTGAAAATCGATAAGATAAAACTGATCATTTATTCGATCTCTGGATTGATGGCTTCAATCAGTGGCATGATCATCACTTCTAGGCTGAATTCTGCGCAACCAACAGCAGGGCAAGCCTATGAGATGGATGCGATTGCAGCAGTCGTTTTAGGTGGTACGAGCTTATCTGGTGGAAGAGGCAGAATTTTTGGCACGTTGATCGGGGCATTGATCATTGGTACGTTGAACAATGGTCTAAATCTATTGGGTGTCTCAAGTTTTTATCAACAAATCGTTAAAGGGATCGTGATCGTAATTGCAGTGTTACTGGATCGGAAAAGGAAATAAAAAATAGGAGGATCTATTATGAAAAAAATGTTTTTATTGGCAGCAGGCTTATTGGTACTTTCTGGATGTGGAGCGGCAACATTGGACAACGGCGGCAGTAGTGAGACACAAAGTGAGGAAAAAGCAGCTTCAGAATTGACAGTTGGTGTATCGATCTCCACCCTCAATAACCCGTTTTTTGTTTCCATGCAAGAGGGGATCAATCAACTGGCTGAGGAAAATGACACCGATGTACGCTTTGTTGATGCCCAAGATGATACTGCCAAGCAAAGCAATGATATTGATGATTTGATCCAACAAGGCGTGGATGTGCTTTTGATCAATCCCGTTGATTCTGCTGCTATCGTCCCAGCTGTTGAAGCCGCTAATAATGCCAACATCCCAGTTATTGCCATCGACCGTAGTAGCGATGGAGGAACGCTTTTGACGACGGTTGCCTCCAATAACGAAGAAGGTGGAAAAATGGCAGCAGAATTTATTCTCGAACAATTAGGGGAAAACGCAAAAGTGGTAGAACTTGAAGGCGTCCCTGGCGCTTCTGCAACCAGAGAGCGAGGAAAAGGCTTTGATGATTATGCTAAAGACAAACTAGATGTTGTTGAAAAGCAATCCGCAAACTTCAATCGAGCAGAAGGATTAACGGTTATGGAAAATATCCTCCAAGCCAACAATGACATTCAAGGCGTCTTTGCTCAAAACGATGAAATGGCTTTAGGGGCAGCCGAAGCGATGGGAAACCGAGAAGGCGTAGTGATTGTCGGGTTTGACGGTACTGAAGACGGACTCAAAGCCATCGAAGAAGGTAGAATGACGGCAACGATCGCTCAAAAACCAGAAGAAATGGGCCGCCTTGCATTGCAGTCAGCGTTTGACCATTTCCAAGGAAAAACAGTCGCTGAACAAATCGATTCACCATTAGAGTTGGTGAAAAAATAGGTAGACGCTCAATGCATTTCCTACTTTCAACATAGAAAGCCCCTCTTTGGCTGACCATTTAGGTCACCAAAGAGGGGCTTTCTTTAATACGTGGCGTTTCGTTTACTTGTTGCTGGTTAAATCCAATAAGCGGTCTTTCAAGTCTTCTTCTAGATGACCCAATTCCACTTCGGCAGCACGACGTTTTTCTTTTCCTTCTTTTTGGATCCGTAATGTTTCTTGGATCGTTTCCACAAGGTCGTTTTGTGTTTTTTGCAATGTTTCGATATCGACGATGCCGCGCTCGTTTTCTTTCGCTGTTTCAATAGCAGAAACTTTCAACATTTCTGAGTTTTTCTTCAATAGATCATTGGTGGTCTCAGAAACTTGGCGTTGTGCCGTAACTGCATCTTTTTGACGCAATAAAGTCAAGGCAATGACCACTTGGTTTTTCCATAGTGGGATCGCTGTATTGACAGAAGCTTGGATTTTTTCTGCTAACGCTTGGTTCGTGTTTTGGATCAGGCGAATTTGCGGTGCCTGTTGGATCGTGATTTGACGTGCCAAGCGCAAGTCATGAGTTCGTTTGTCTAAACGATCAAGAAATTGCGTGTAATCGTTGGCGATCTGTACGTCCATTTGATCATTCGTTTCTTCTGCTTTTTTCATGGCTTCAGGAATAATTTTGGTTTGCAATTCTTGCATCTTCAACTCGCCAGCGGCAATGTAGATGTTCAATGCATCGAAGTAATCTTTGTTCTTTTGATACAACTGTTCCAACATCATGTTGTCTTTTAGCAAACCGTCTTTTTCTTTATCCAATTTGACGGCGATCTTGTCGATTTGGGCACCGATTTTTTGGTATTTAGCGGTGATTTCAAAAATGGATTGTTTTACTTTACCAAACATCCGCTTGAATAAGTTGCCTTCCCCTGCACGCAGTTCGTCTGGATTGGCTTCTTGCAAGCGATACATCAACTCCGTCAATGAGTCGCCCACAGGGCCGATATCAGCTGCTTGGACATGGTTCAACATGGATTGGGAAAACTCTCCAAGTTTGGTTTGGGCAGCTGCACCATAGGTGATGACCGCTTGCTGGTCGGTCGCATCGATTTTGCTGGCTAATTCTTGGGCCTGTGCTTGACGCTCTGGCGGTAATTTATCAATCAAACGCGGTGCCGTTTGCTGTTCTTTCAGCTGACTGATTTCCGCTTGTTGAGTGGTGGTCAAAGTGTCGACAGGGGTTGAAAATGGGTTGTTCAATAAATCGTCAAGCGTATCCGTTACGGGTTTTGCTTGATTTGGTGTTTCACTCATAATAACTCCTCCTAATAATTGTCTGCTTTCGAAAAAAATCTAGCCTGGGCTAGATTTTTTTTTAGATTCTTTTCTTGTTGCCAATCAGAATCTATCCCTATTCATTATCTCGTTTTATGCTTTGTTTGGCAATGGATAACTCAACATCCATGTCATCAAGATCGTCTGCTACAAATTGGGAGTAGTCTTTGGCGATCAAGGAAGCCATTTGCTCGATGATTTGGGTGCTTTCCTCGATTTTATCATAGGTCTCACGACTTTTGATCTCATGGCTATTGATTTCAATGAACTTATCGGTCAAATCGACCATGTTGGGCAAGTGTGTATAAAGGAAATGACTTGCCAAAGGCAGTTTGGTCGGTTCTTTCACGAGTTCTTTGAAAAGAGCTTTTGAGGCACGCAAGGCATCGTGACGCAAGTCAATGGCTTTTAACTTGTTATTGCTAGTGATATTTTTTTGGTATTTATCGATTTGGTGTTTCGTCTGATTCATCGTTTCACGGAACAATTCGATCTCACGAGCAGTCATTCCGCTTTTCAAGTAATGGGCTTCTCGTTCTCTCGTTAAAGAAGGCAAAACTTGTGGATCGGCTGCTGGAACTTTACGCCCTCTAATACCGACGTAGACTAAAATTGCACCGACGATTAATAATAGGCTCGCAAATGAATCGCCTACTACGTTAAAAATAATACTGATGAGGACGATCGCACCAACGATCAGCCAGATGTTTTTTTTCATTTTTCCTCCTCCTAAAAATCTCTTGGACAAGTAGATTGGGTTATTCGACATCTTTATTTTAGCATGTTCACTAAAAGAAAAATATCAGACTTGGGGTGGATTTTCCGATTTTTAGTAAATTCATAAGCTTTCTTGCTATTTCTTAAGAAGATATTTTTTCTAAATTATGCTAAAGTGTTTGATAGATAAGACGTATGAGGAAAGTTAGGTGTCGATAGATGTTAGAATTTAAAGATTTTGAAGAAAAAACGATCCAACGGAATGAAATTTTCCATGGCAAGATCATTGATGTGGTCGTTGATGATGTCTCCTTGCCAAATGGCGGGACCAGTAAACGCGAACTAGTCTTTCACCCTGGTGGTGTTGCCGTGATCGCCTTGACAAGTGAGAACAAAATGCTGTTCGTTCGCCAATTCAGAAAACCGTTAGAGCGAGTGATTTTAGAGATACCAGCAGGAAAAATCGATCCAGGAGAAGGCGCTCGTCCAGATTTGACTGGCGCCCGGGAATTAGAAGAAGAGACCGGCTATCGTGCAAAAACGCTGGAGCACGTTTCTTCTATGTACCTTTCACCAGGCTTTGCTAATGAGCTCTTGCACGTCTATTATGCCAAAGAGCTGGAAAAAGTGACAAATCCCTTACCGCAAGACGAAGATGAAGTGCTGGAAGTCTATGAATTGACCTTAGAGCAAGCACAAGCCGCTATCGCTGATGGAACGATCTGTGATGCGAAGACCGTGTTTGCGATCCAATTTTGGGAGTTGCTGGAATTGAAACGGAGGAACGGACTTGCCTAAAGAACCATTGATCACCCGCAGTGAGCTTCGACGCAGACGCGAAGAAGAACAAGCGGCAGCTGAACGCAATCAGCAAATCGTAGAAAAGCAAAGCAAGAAAGAATGGAAACAAAAAGAAAAACAAATTGATAACCACTACCGAAAAGTGCGCAAGAAAAACAAAGAAATCACGAAGACCCGTGCCGGTGAGAACCAAAAATCTCGGGATCTGAACCGTTTTTTAATGAAAGCCATTGTGATCGTCACTTTATTGTTAGTCGTCGTCGGTTTGGCGATCTTTTTGTTGTGATTCTTCTAGTACTAAGAAAAAGCCGCCCCTGCATCTTCTGCAAGTGCGGCTTTTTTTGTTATTCGGTCGGCTTTTTCAAAATAGCTAAAAACATGGCCGCTGGCTGATTCATGAACAAATGATCCGCTTCATGAAAAACGGTAAAGGAAGTGGCAGTAAACCCAGTCGTCTCTGCCAGTTGAGTCAATGCGGCAGGATCGAACCCATTATGAACCAGCGGGTGAGACACGGCGGGATTTTTGAGGAAATCCACTAGATAAAGGGTTCCTCCTGGCTGTAGCAAGGCGTATAGTTTTTCCATCATAGCGGCTGTGTCAGGAATATGCAGCAAGACGAGAGATAGCAGCACCGCGTCTGCTTTTGCTTGTAAGGATTCTTGCAGCAGATCGTGGACAGTTGCAGAAGCATTGGCCAGCTGCAGTTGGTTGATTTTTTTTTCAGAAACCTCGATCATGTTAGGGGCAGTATCCCAGATGGCTAAGTGCTGGATATAAGCTGCTAAGGGCAGACTTACTAGGCCGGTACCGCCGCCGATATCGATCAGAGTTTGATGCTGGTTGTCTTTAAAATAAGGTTCAAGGGTTTGGGTGACTAATTGTGCTAACGCGATCCGTTCAGGGGTATCGTATTTTGCTGCCATGGCGTTGAAAATTTCAGACATAAGTGCCTCCTTTTATAATGACAAAAAACTGTTCGTTTCGTCAAAACTAGTTTATCATGAAAGGAGAAAAACACGTCAGTAGATACGTGGGAATTTCTGTTGTTTTTCATTTTAAAGGATGAAAAATAAACGAGAAGTAGGAGGCAAACACATGAAAATTGGTATTATTGGTGCAATGGAGGAAGAAATCAAGGCGTTGCGGGAACAGTTGATTTCACCGCTTTCTTGGGAACGCGGCGGCGCACTATTTATTTCAGGAAGTATCGGCAATCATGAAGTGATCGTCGTTCGTTCAGGTATCGGCAAAGTTCTGGCATCGATCACCACTAGTCTATTGATCCAACAATACGGGGTCAATATGGTGATCAATACTGGATCAGCTGGTGGGATCGGTGCCGGCTTACAAGTAGGGGATTTAGTGATTTCAGATAAAGTGGCCTATTTTGATGTCGATGTGACGGGCTTTGGTTATGAATATGGCCAGCTGCCTGGCGGGATGCCTTTGTATTATGAAGCCAGCCGCTATTTGATCAGTGAGATGACGAAAGCCGCAGAAGCGACTCATCATACCGTGAAAAAGGGACTGATCGTTACCGGTGACAGCTTCATTCATGACCCGCAAAAAGTACAAGAGATTTTAGGACATTTTCCAGATGCCTTGGCTTGTGAGATGGAAGGCGCCGCGATCGCACAGACCGCGCAGCAATTCAATATTCCTTTCTTGATCGTGCGCGCGATCAGCGACACCGCCGACCACGCAGCAACCGTCTCTTTTGATGAGTTTATCTTAGAAGCTGGCAAGCGTTCCGCTGAAATGGTCTTGGCATTCGTTGAAACATTAAAGTAACTTAAAAAACAGGAGAGCCGATCCGTAAGAGGAGGAAGGAAGCATGAGAGCATTACTATCCATTGATTATACGTTTGATTTTGTTGCAGATGAGGGACGATTGACCACGGGTGCTGCTGGGCAAGCGATTGAAGCTGCCTTAGTGGCTCGGACGCAAGCCTTTATCGAAGCTGGTGAATTTGTCGTTTTTGCCATCGATCGTCATGAGGAAACAGACAACTATCATCCTGAAAACCGCTTGTTCCCACCCCACAATCTTGCGGGCAGTGCGGGGCGACATCTTTATGGTCGTTTAGCCCCGCTATATGAAAACTATCAGGAAGCGCCAAATGTCTATTGGATCGACAAGCGCCATTACTCAGCCTTTAGCGGTACCGACTTGGACATCCGACTGCGGGAAAGAGGGATCACGGAATTGTACCTGACCGGCGTTTGTACCGACATCTGTGTCTTGCATACAGCAGTGGATGCCTATAATTTAGGCTACCAACTGGTGATCGATGCAGATACCGTTGCCAGCTTTGACGCGGTCGGACATGAATGGGCACTACGCCATTTTGAAAATACCCTTGGTGCGAAAATCATTTCTGCGAAGGAGGAAGCATAAATGGGATGGATGGATCAATTAAAAGCAAATTTCAGTTTCAGTGAACTGACTAGCCTTTATCAAGCGTATCAAAAAGGGGATCTTGATGTGAAGGCGTTGTTGAACAATGACTTCTTACAAAAGTATACGGATTTTCAGAACTTGGATGAGTTTATGGCTAAATTAGGCATCCAGAATGAAAACCAAATCTTCGACTTTCTAAAAGACCGCCCCAATCGGCAAAAAGCCGATCAAGTCGTCAATGAGCATTCCCAATTCGATTCTGTGATCAGTATGATGAAAAAAGCTTTACAGAAATAAACAACGATAGAAGAAGGAGCCTTCGAAAATCAATTGATTTCCGAAGGCTCCTTCTTTATATATTAATGGGTGGGTTATGTAACAAATTGATTTTTATTTGCTACCACATACCCCAATTATTAAGCTGTCTAAAGTTTAGACGGCTGTTTCGTGTACCCGCTAAAGTATTGATGGCAGCAAGATCAATAATAGATACGTACATTGTCGCCATAGCGGTAACATACATGGTAGCGATTCCCGCTATCCCAATTGGATTTGCACCCATAAGTAGAAGAAAGACAGAGTCTAAAACGGTGTCATACATCCCTTTTAAAGCCTTTTTCGAAGCTTGATCGATGGTTTCTTGTGTATCGATCATATTAGAGATTTCTTCCATGAATTTTTCTGGGGAGTTTATGGATTCTAATGAAGGTTTTTCTTCAGTGAAATATTTATGAATAGCATCAATAAAAGAGGCTCCATGTTCTAAGGACTTATATCCCGCAATGGATTTTTTTACGTTAGAGACATGATTTTTAAGGTTATAGATATCTAGATTTGAAAAATAATCTTTGAGACTAGTTACCGTATCATAAGATGATAACGCAAAATTCAAGTACTTGGTTCCCGTAGTGGTTCTAAGAAAGGCATTGTAAGCGTTGGTGTCATTGAAGGTGTAATATTCAGGGTAGTAACGAAGGGGAAGTCTGTCACCCACCAGCCCAGCATTGCGCTCATAATCATGCACATCAAAATAATAAAGCATAAATGTGTGCATAAGTTGATCATTGGTGGGATTGTTCCCGTAAATTCTAGTGGCAAATTGTTTGACTTTAGGAAACTCAAAAGGAACGACCGGCGTAACAGCTGGTAAATTTCTTTCTGAACGCTCCTCTGCTGGCAGTAGTGACTGGTACTGTAAATTTTCAAAATCGATACTCGTATTAGCAAAGATTTCCAAAGATAAACCGATTTCTACTAGCTCTTCTTCAAGGGCGACCAATAGATTCGCTTTTTCGTAATGGTCATCAGGAACATCTGCAAAATTGCCACTCTCACTGACAGCATATGCCGTGATTGGTGAGAAAAAACCACTCAGTAAAACGACAAGTAACAATATAACTGAATATTTTTGCTTCAATTTTTGCTTCATTTCAATTCCTCCTCATAATTAAAGTTTGACAACACGTGTTATACAAGTTAAATTTATCATATAAAAATAGAAAAATGAATTATTTTATTTAAAATTGATTAATTTGTTTAAAAAATGTAGGATTAGTTATTTCGCCTTAATTTTTGAAGGTATCCCTAAGCAGATAACCTTGCTTGCTAAAAGAGGAGGGAAGTGAAAAAATTCAAGATATTCGACGATGATACACTTAAAGGAAAATTGTATGCTTTGATTGATTATCTAGTAATCACCTCAGCCCTTTGTTTTAGTGCATATCATTCTTTTCCGCTTACGATTCCTAAGTATTTACATATTCCAGGGACGAACGAGTATATGGTAGGTGGCTTATTTAGCGTATTAATGTCCTACTCTCTTTATAAGACCTATTTGTTGAATGCGCATAAAAACATTCCTAAAGAAAAAAAACATAGTATAGAAATCAGTTTTTTTCTCGGCTTACTCGTCTCTTTTATTTTGCTTTTATTCAGATCAGAAAGCTTAATTAATCATTTGCTTTTTCGAAACCAATTACCTTTGGAACAGATTATGTATCACTTAGATCGATTGTATTTTCTCAATCTACTTATGTTACTGTTCGCTTTGATACGGTGTTTATTCGCTTTTGACTACTATCAAGCCTTTTATTACAAAAAAAGAAAATGCTACATGGGATATATTTATGTATACAGCTTTTTATTTCTAGTAGGAAGTGCACTCTTCTATATGTGGATCATGTCCATAAACTTTTTATTTCGCAAATAGTGTCTTCGGAGTTTACGTCCATACCTCAGTGCCATAGGAAAAGTTTTTTCAAAAATGTACTCAGTTATGAATAGAATAGGGGGCTTTGTATTGGGGAAAACGGATCAAGTGACGTTATACAAGCGAAAAGGAAAAATCTATTCCATCATTGATTATATAATTATGGGGGCTGCAATATTATTTGAAACATATCATAGCTCCCCAATTAGACCTATAATTCGTGGGAGATCAGATATTCGTGGGATTGGGTTGTCGGCTGTGAGCGCAATGGTGTTTTTGCTAGCTTGGGAGACAACTTTAAGTTTGAACCGTCATGAGCTTGTTCCTGAATACAAAAAGCATATCGCTGGAATTGAGCACGTTTTCTTCTTCTTGGTTGGTTTTTTTATCTTGATTTTCACTGCCGATCCCTTGATTGGTTTACTATCGCGAACGATACCGGTAGAGAAAATCACCTACCATCTGGAACGGCTCTACTTTCTTCATTTTTTTATGATGTTCTATGTTTTGTTGCGGTGTGTATTGGCATTCGATTATTATCAAGCCTTTTATTATGAAGATAAAAAATGCAGGATGTATTATGTCTTGCTTTGTTTTTTCGTGGGCGTAGGTGTCATTCGTATTCTTCGTGCAGCTCTTACTTAATTTGTCTCATTTATTCACCCCTTCTAAAAGAATCCATTAGCAAAAGACAAGCCTCAGCTGATTAAAAGATTGTCTTTCAATCGCATAAGTTTGTTACAGGATTGCTTCATTTAAATTGTGAGGAGGTTTTTAATGTATTGAAAAAAAGATATCAACCCCTTGATAGTTATCAGCGAAAAGGGAAGATCTATACCATCATTGATTATGTAATCTTTGGGAGCGCAATAATTTTTGAGAAATATCATAGATTCCCACTCAGGCCTTATAGACCCCCAATCAGACCTATTGGAACTCTTGGAACTTCAGATATTCGAGAGATTGGGTTAACGGCTGTGAGTGCAATGATTATGATACTAGCCTGGAATACAACTTCAAGTTTAAACCGTCACGAGCTTGTTCCTGAACACAAAAAGCATCTCGCTGGAATTGTGCACTTTTTCTTCTTCTTGGCTGGTTTTTTTATCTTGATTTTCACTGCCGATCCCTTGATTGGTTTGCTGTCTCGAACGATACCCTTAGAGAAAATCACCTACCATTTGGAACGGCTCTACTTTCTTCATTTTTTTATGATGTTCTATGTTTTACTGCGGTGTGTATTGGCATTCGACTATTATAAAGCCTTTTATTATGAAGATAGAAAATGCAGGATGTACCATGTCTTGCTTTGTTTTTTCGTAGGCATAGGTATCATTCATATTCTCCTGGGGGTTCTTTCGTTAGTTGTCTCGTTCATCTATCACTTCTAAAAAATCCATGAGCAAAAGACAAGCCTCAGCTGATTAAAAGATTGTCTTTCAATCGAATAAGTTTGTTACTGGATTGCTTCATTTAAATTGTGAGGAGGTTTTTAATGTTTTGAAAAAAAGATATCAACCCCTTGATAGTTATCAGCGAAAAGGGAAGATCTATTCCCTTATTGATTATGTTATTCTGGGTGCCGCAATGATTTTTGAAAAATATCATAGCTCCCCAATTTGGCCTTTGACAATTCATGGAAAAACGGAATTCGTTGCTGTCGGTTTATCGACTGTGAGCTTTTGTGTGCTTCTTCTAGCTTTTGAGAGAACCTCCAGTTCAAATTGTCATAAATTGGTTCCGAAACACAAAAAACATATCGCCGGCATTGAATTCTTTTTTTTCTTCTTGCCTGGTTTTTTAATCTTAATTTTCACTGCTGATCCTTTGACTAGGAGCATCTCTCGAAAATTACCATTAGAGCAAATTGCGTATCATTTGGAGCGACTCTACTTTCTTCATTTTTTTATGATGTTCTATGTTTTGTTGCGGTGTGTATTGGCTTTCAACTATTATCAAGCCTTTTATTACGAAGATAAAAAATGCAAGATGTTCTATGTCTTGGTTTGTTTTTTTGTAGGCATAGGTATCATTCGTGTTCTTCTGGGGGTTCTTTCGTTAGTTGTCTCGTTCATCTATCACTTCTAAAAAATCCATAGCAAAAAGACAAACCCTAGCTTGATATGGTTTGTCTTTTTCTTACGCTATTGTTTACCAGATCTGCACACGATCTTCTGGTGCACGATACATAGGGTCACCAGGTTTGATATCAAAGGTTGTATAGAATTCATCGATGTTTTGGACTTGGATATTGGCCCGTAGTTTCGCTGGTCCGTGGACATCGATCGACAGTAAGAGCTGTTGGTATTGTTCTTTGGCTTTTGTACGCCAGATCTTCGCCCAATTGGTGAAGAAGTCTGCTAAAGAAACATCGCTTTCTTTTTGCGCTGCTTCTAGCGCACAGCTTAGTCCGCCTGCATCGGCGATGTTTTCAGAAACAGTCAACGTTCCATTTACGGTACCGCCGGCAAAGGGCAGGCCATCAAACTCGTCGATCATCGCTTGAGCTAAGCGTTCAAAGTGGGCCAAATCTTCTTCTGTCCACCAGTTGTTTAAATTACCATATTCATCAAATTTTGCCCCGTTGTTGTCAAAGGCGTGGGAGATCTCATGAGCAATGACCGCGCCGATCCCCCCATAATTTGCGCTGGTGGATTGCTCCAAACTATAAAAGGGCGCTTGTAAGATTGCTGCTGGGAAAACGATCACGTTTTTAAATGGGTGATAGTAGGCATTCACGGTAGCGGCGGACATTTCCCATTCCTCGCGATCCACGGGCTGCTGCCATTTTTTGAAGGCATCTTCTCGGAACAAACGATTGAAATGCAGGGCATTTGCCAGCAGACTTTTCTCTTCATCGGTATGCAATTGGTCATAAATAGCAGGAACTTGATCAGGGTACCCGACATGGATGCCTAAACGATTCAATTTGATGATCGCTTTTTGGCGAGTTTCTTCACTTAACCACGTGTTGTTGCGCAAACGATCTTGGTAGACAGCAATCATTGTTTCCACCATGTGTTTGACGTCTTTTTTCGCCGTTTCCCCAAAGTACTTGCGTCCATAATAATCACCGATCACTTGACTAAAATGACCCATCGTTAAGTAATAAGCCGCTTTTTGTTGGGGAGCCGCTTCATCGATCCCTGATAAGTAGCGACTGTAGGTTCCGCCTAACTGACGCAATTCTTCACTCAGATAGCTAGTATAGCGCAAGCTTTGGTTGACGATCATCCAGCCTTTCAAGAGTTCAAAATGGCTATCAGAAACAATAATGTCAAAGGCTTCAAAGTAAGCGGGTTCCGTTACGATCAGCTCTTCTGGTGTACCTGGTAAAAGGGCTGTCAAGAGTTGTCTAAAATCGATCTTGCTGGCTTGCTTTGCAAATTCTTCCAAGGAGCGAGGATTGTAATTTTTGCTATAATCCGCACTTTCTTCCGCACTGCGCACATGAGGGGCGATCAATTTATCAAAAGCGATCGCTTGCTCTACCAACGATTCCGCTTCTGCTTGGTCTTTTCCATAAGCAACTAAAACGTTGACGGCCATCTCAAAGTAGACTTGCAGCATTTCGCTTGCTTGGGGATTTTCTGTGTAATAGGTTTTATCCGGCAAAATAGTAGCAGGCGGATAGACAGACAAAGTATTCATTTGCGCATTTTTCATGTCTGCATCGACATCTAGTTGGAAAGGCAAGGCAATGCCATCTAAAACGAAACTTGCCAGTTGCTGATTCAATTCCTCATAAGAACGCAACGCTTCGATTTTTGCTAATAGTGCATTTGCTTCAGTAGCGCCAGCTGCCTCTCGTTGGGCAAAATCGCTGGCTAAGCGGTAAAAAGCCACAGCATCCTTCATGCGGCCTTTTGGCGTAGCATGGGGATCGTGTGCCATATTTTCAAATTCTGCGATCATTAAGGAATCGATTCCGTCAACGAGATCTTGGAATCCACCCGTAGCGGGTTTATCTGCTGGAATAACAGCGGTCTCCAGCCACTCGCCATTTACATAGTCATAAAAATCATCTTTTAACAAGGTTGTCATGTCTTTCGCTCCTCTCGCTTTCTACTATTATGAAACAAAATCTGTAAGGACGCAAAGAAAAGTTTTCTAGACGAAAAAGGGTTTTGATCCAAGTAGGAGGAGAATCTAAGGTATAATAAGAAAAAAGGCAGGTGAACGAGATGGAACAAGTAGAGTGGAAAGGGATCGCCGAAGAGCGGTTTCGTCCGTATAAGCAGTGGGTCACTCCTTCAGGGTATTTATGCGGCACCTATGCGGCAGCCGTCTTTTTGGCCTACTATCAAGATTACATCGATGAAACGATCATCCCGAAAGCGTTTCGTAGAAAAAAACAGCGAGATCTGACAGTAGTGACGGAAATGCTGCGGGTGCTGATTCAGCCTCATGGGTTGCCGACGATCGCTTGGCAAGTCAGTCATGGATTGACTCGGTTTTTCGATCAATTCCAATTGCCTTACCGCGGACGTGCGACTGTTGTTGGCGGCTGGCATCGAGCGTGCAAACGAATCGATGAAGGCAAACCGGTGATCATCGGTATTTTGAAGCCTTTAGGCAGCACGTATGGCAATCATTGGGTCGTGGCTTACGCCTACGCTGAAACCGCCAGCGGAGAACGCTATTTTAAAGTTCATGACAACTGGGGCAACTACAAAAAAGTGATTCCCGCCAGTTGGGTAAACGGTACCGTCACACTTCCTTGAACGAGACGGTTAAAAAAACAGTCACTTTGTGCTAGAATAGAAGAAAACAACCACATTCATTGGAGGCAATCATGGGCGAAAGTTATAAAGATAGTTCGTTGAAAATTTTTAGTTTAAATGGAAATTTACCATTAGCAGAAAACATTGCGAAAGTTTTCGGTACAGAACTAGGGAAGTCAAAAGTGACACAGTTTAGTGATGGAGAGATTGCCATCAATATCGAAGAAAGTGTGCGGGGCGACCATATTTATATCATTCAATCGACGAATGAACCCGTCAATGATCACTATTTAGAGCTATTGATCATGATCGATGCGATGAAACGGGCTAGTGCGAAGACCATCAATGTCGTTTTGCCTTATTACGCATATGCACGGCAAGACCGAACCGCCAACCCGCATGAGCCGATCACTGCAAAATTGATTGCCAATATGCTGGTGGAAGCAGGGGCTTCTCGAATCTTGACGCTTGATCTGCATGCCGTCCAAGTTCAAGGATTTTTCGACATCCCAGTGGATAATCTCTTTACGATCCCATTGTTTGCCCATTACTATCGCGAACAAAAAATGACGGGTGACGACTATGTCGTGGTTTCACCAAAAAACAGCGGTGTCCAACGGACCCGTAGTTTGGCAGAATACTTAGATACAGCGATCGCGATCGTCGATCAAGATGAAGCCGATGGCGGCTATGTGATCGGTGATGTCGTTGGGAAAAAATGTATT
This sequence comes from Enterococcus sp. DIV2449a, assembly GCF_051711225.1. Taxonomy (NCBI): domain Bacteria; kingdom Bacillati; phylum Bacillota; class Bacilli; order Lactobacillales; family Enterococcaceae; genus Enterococcus; species Enterococcus sp. DIV2449a. Next base: position 3,123,297 of record NZ_JBIOME010000001.1, on the reverse strand, counting down.
TTGGTTGATGACATTTTAAATACCGGCCATACATTGGCAAAAGCGGCAGACTTGTTGAAGGAAGCTGGTGCCAGCGAAGTGTATGCTTGTGTCTCTCACGCCTTGCTTTCACCGCCTGCTAAAGAAATTTTGGATCAATCAGCGATTGAAAGTATTTGTGTCACCGATTCTTGCTGGACTAGCGAAGAACGCCATCCGCAAAAACTGCACTACATTTCTTGTGCTGAATTGATGGGGGAAGCCGTTCGCCGTATCCACGAAAATACACCAATGAGTCCATTGTTCCGCCTGGAAAGCAAAGAGTATAAATAAAAATATGAAAAGCACCCGCTATCCTTAGGGACAGCGGGTGCTTTTGCATGTAAGGGGAAGTGGATCAGACCCAGCGGATCAGTTCAACTGGTTGCGGTTTAAGACCGTTTCTCGTTTGATCAGCTTATGTGGTACGACCAGCTGTACGCCGTTTGAATCTTCATGATTCAATTGCGCCATCAGCCGTTCGGTAGCGATTTTTCCTAAGGACAGCACGTTGATATCGATACTAGTCAAATACGGATGGGTCAAAGTAGCAAAGATCGAATTGTTGAAACTGATGATGGATAAATCGTCGGGGACTTTGTAGCCATACATCGTTGCTAATTGAATGATCCGCACAGCGAACAGATCATCGATCACGACGATGGCCGTTGCTTGGGATTCTTTGATCGTTTCTTCAAACGTGACGTAATCTTCCGCTTTTTCAAAGGTCAATGCTGGATAAAAGGGGAGATTTGCCAGCATCATGGCTTTTTGGTAGCCGAAGAAACGCTCGAAATACAGGTTTTCATGGGTCGTATTGGTAGCAAATAATATCTTCGTATGCCCTTGGGCGATCAGATGCTCGGTTGCTTGCTTGCCTAACAACTGGTTGTCATTATCGACAAAAACGATTTTGTCTTCATTGCTGTATGGTTGACCAATCAAAGTAAAAGGGACTTCTTTTTCGACCAGATAGTCGATGATGGGGTCTTTTTCATCGGAATAGACCAAGATAAAGCCATCTACTTGTTTTTGCAGGTGCATCCGTTCCACGTTTTTTAGTAATGTAGCAAAGTCACGGGCGGAGGCAACGGCAACCGTCATTTGATGATGGCGGGCCTCTTCATTGATGGCTTCGATCGTTTCTAAATAAAAGGGGTTTCCTAGTCGTTCTTTCGAATCAAGAGGCGGCAAGATCACGCCGATGGCACTGGATATCTGTTTGCCGAGATTTCGAGCCGCAAGATTGGGGACATAGCCCATTTCTGCCATTACTTTGCGCACTTTCTTCTTGGTATCTTCAGAAATGCTGGGATGATCGTTTACGACACGAGAAACCGTGGATGTAGCGACGCCAGCCTTTTTGGCGACATCTTTGACCGTAATGCTCACTGATTTCCCTCCTTTTTTAGCTTATAGTATCACAAAGTGTCGGCACAAGGGTAGAGCCAATCAAAAGAAAGAAGAAATGCAGACATTTCTTCTTTCAGAAGGCTTGTTTAGTTGATCGCTGTACTGATTTCGTCTTCTAAAACATAGTCTTTGCCATACAACTTGATTGGCAATGCCTCACCGCTGATTTTCTTCAATGTCACCGTCGAGTCATTGACGGAAACAAAGAGCAGACGTCCACGATAGTTGATGTGGAAGGCATAGCGGCTCCAAGTTTTAGGTAAGAATGGCGCAAACCCTAAGTGGTCGTGATCGGTTTTCATTTGAGCAAAACCTTGAACGATCGCTAACCAGCTGCCGGTCATAGAAGTGATGTGCAAGCCATCATCGGTATCATTGTTGTAATTGTCCAAATCAAGACGAGCAGTCCGCTCATACATTTCCAACGCTTTTTCTTCCATGCCTAATTCCGCTGCTAAAATCGCATGGATACTTGGAGAAAGGGAAGATTCATGCACTGTCATCGGCTCATAGAAATCAAAGTTCCGTTGTTTTTCTTCTTTGCTGAATTGATCGCCTAAGAAGTAGATACCTTGCAAAACATCGGCTTGCTTGATAAAGCAAGAGCGCAAGATATGATCCCACGACCAATTTTGGTTCAACGGCAAATGTTTTGGATCAAGATCGGAAACGGGCATCAAGTCTTTGTCTAAGAAGGTATCATGCTGGACGAACACACCAAGATCTTGGTCTTCTGGGAAGTACATATTGTCGATGATGTCTTGCCATTTGGCTTGTTCTTCGTCAGAGATCGTGACAGTCGCTTCGTCTTTGAAGGCTTCATAGCTGGCTAAGGTATAAGCTAAGACCCAAGTAGCCATTTTATTGGTGTACCAGTTGTTATTGATATTGTTTTCGTATTCGTTTGGTCCTGTAACGCCATGGATCATGTATTTTTGCTGGCGTTTCGAATAGTGGACACGATCTGCCCAGAAACGTGAGATCGCACTTAACACTTCTAATCCTTCTTTTTTCAGGTAACTTGTATCGCCAGTATAATTCGTATAGTTGTAGATGGCATAAGCGATGGCACCATTTCGGTGGATTTCTTCGAAAGTGATCTCCCACTCATTGTGGCATTCGATCCCAGTGAAGGTCACCATTGGGTAAAGGGCACCTGCTAAGCCTTGTTTTTGCGCATTGATATGGGCTTGCGGCAATTGGTTATGACGGTATTTCAACAAGTTACGGGTCACTTCTGGTTTTGCTAATGCCAAATACAATGGAACTGCATAGGCTTCGGTATCCCAGTAAGTCGCACCGCCATATTTTTCACCAGTAAAGCCTTTCGGTCCAATGTTCAGGCGCTCGTCTTCGCCATAATAGGTTGAAAACAATTGGAACAGGTTGAAACGAATTCCTTGTTGCGCCGCAGCATCGCCTTCAATGATCACATCAGCTAAATCCCAGCGGGCTTTCCAAGCAGCAACTTGTTCTGCACGCAACGCATCATAATCTGCTTTGTATAAAGTGCCTAATTCGGTGACTTTTGCTGGATGATCATGAGCGGGAACATCACGACTCGTAACGATCAAGACTTCTTTGATCAATGAGAAGGTGTCACCGGCTGTTCCAGAAAAGGCAAAGGTATCAGCAACGCAAAGCTCGCTTTTCACGGAATCGATCGGTGTTTGGCTATGACGCATAGCAGAAGTGACAGTAAAGCGTTCAATGTCAAAATTATTTTCTACAGTCCGAGTGGTCAAGTAATGGAAGGTTTCGGTTTGGCCATGAGCCAATTCTTCCCAGAAACGTTCGTCGTAGTTGCTGTCTTCGTTATGGACATTGTTATCTAGTTTAGAAACGACTTTGATCTCAGCGTCGCCTTCAATGATCTCAGCGTCCATCTTAATGAGGGCAAGTTCACGTTTTACGATGCTCAAGAAGCGTTCAAAAGAGAATTTTACGGTGGCGCCTGCCAAAGTGACAGTAAAGTTGCGGCGTAAAATCCCGGTTTCCATGTCTAGTTCTAAACGGAAGTCACTTGGGCTGATTTTTGCTAAGTCGACTAATTGGTCATTGACAAATAGGTCCATTGCAATAAAGTTGACCGCGTTGATCACTTTGCCAAAATAGTCAGGGTAGCCGTTTTTCCACCAGCCGACACGGGTTTTGTCTGGGTACCAGACACCAGCGATATAAGTACCTAAGTGATGATCGCCGCTGTATTGTTCTTCAAAGTTGCCGCGCATTCCCATGTAGCCATTCCCGATACTTGTTAGCGACTCTTGCAGTCGACGATTTTCTTTATCTAAGGTAGATGTCGCGATTTTCCATGGATCGATCTCGAACAATCGTTGGATTTTTTTCATGAAAGTCCCTCCAGAATCTTTTTGATATCTCTATCATAAGCGCAAACGATTGCATCGTCAAGTGAAAGTTGTTGCGTTTAAAGAATTTCCTATTAGGAAACATCGAGAAAGAGAGATTCAGTTATATAAAGGTGAAAAGCGAATAGAATCCCTTTTGATATTTCTGGGTTTACAAAATCTTTTTTCTCCGTTAGAATGAAATCATTAAGAAACCGATTGCGTAAATCGATTCAGGGAAGGAAGAAGGAAGATGAAAAAATTATTGAGCTTCGAATTTTGGCAAAAATTCGGAAAAGCGCTAATGGTGGTTGTCGCTGTTATGCCAGCTGCTGGTTTGATGATCAGTATTGGGAAAACGATCCCAATGATCAATGCCGACTGGGCATTTTTGATCACTACAGGAGGCGTCATTGAAAACATTGGTTGGGCAATTATTGGTAACTTGCATTTATTATTTGCATTAGCTATTGGTGGTAGTTGGGCAAAAGAGCGAGCTGGTGGGGCATTTGCTGCTGGGATCGCCTTTATTTTGATCAACCGAATCACTGGTTCGATCTTTGGCGTGACGAGCGCGATGTTAACCGAAGAAGGCGCCTTTACCCATACGTTATTTGGGACGAAGATCATGATCGACGGCTTCTTTACTAGTGTATTAGAAGCACCTGCTTTGAACATGGGTGTCTTTGTTGGGATCATCGCCGGTTTTGTGGGAGCAACAGCTTACAACAAATACTATAATTTCCGCAAATTACCGGATGCGCTTTCCTTCTTTAACGGCAAACGCTTCGTACCTTTCGTAGTGATCGCCCGTTCAGTAGTCGTCGCATTAGTGTTATCGATCGTTTGGCCCTACATTCAGGCAGGCATCAACAACTTCGGTTTATGGATCGCGCAATCACAAGAAAGTGCGCCCGTTTTAGCACCGTTCTTGTTTGGAACCTTGGAGCGGCTGCTCTTACCATTCGGGCTGCATCACATGTTGACGATCCCGATCAATTACACCGAATTAGGTGGAACTTACACGATTCTTTCTGGCGCACAAGCCGGCACCCAAGTCTTTGGACAAGACCCATTATGGCTTGCTTGGGCAACGGATCTAGTGAACATGCGCAATGCTGGCGATACGTCACAATATCAATTTTTATTGGAAAACTTTGTTCCTGCCCGCTTTAAAGTTGGACAAATGATTGGTTCATCTGGGATCTTGATGGGCTTGTCTTATGCCATGTATCGCAATGTCGATGCGGACAAACGGCACAAATATACCTCTATGTATTTATCAGCTGCTATCGCTGTCTTCTTGACAGGGGTAACGGAACCGTTGGAGTTCATGTTTATGTTTGCTGCCGTACCGCTTTACATCGTTTATGCAGTCGTACAAGGGGCGGCGTTTGCGATGGCGGATATCGTCAACTTACGGGTCCACTCTTTTGGGAATATCGAGTTGTTGACCCGTACCCCAATGGCGATCAATGCCGGCTTAGGACAAGATTTGATCAACTTTGTGTTAGTGACCATCGTCTTTGGTGTTGGGATGTATTTCTTGGCCAACTTCTTGATCAAAAAATTCAACTTTGCAACACCAGGTAGAAACGGCAACTACGAAACAGAAGGAGCCAGCGATGCGCCAGCAACAGCTTCGGCGGATGGAAATTTGAACCCAGATTCGCAAGTCGTGAAAATCATTCATTTATTAGGCGGACGTGAAAATATCGCCGACGTTGATGCATGTATGACCCGTTTACGGGTCTCTGTGAAAAATCGAGAAGCGGTCGGCGATGAAAAAGCATGGAAAGCCGCAGGGGCTTTAGGCTTGATCGTAAAAGACAACGGTGTGCAAGCAGTGTATGGACCGAAAGCAGATGTCTTAAAATCAGACATTCAAGATATCTTAGATTCTGGTGTCACGATTCCCGAACCGACGGCTAGTCAAGCACCAGTAGAAACCACTACCCACCAAAGCCAAGGCGTGACAGCTGAACTAGCTGCCGTTGCCACTGGAGAAGTGATGCCGATCACCTCTGTCAAAGACCAAGTGTTTGCGGAAAAAATGATGGGTGACGGTTATGGCGTGCGTCCAGAGCAGACGACAGTTGTCGCACCAATCAGCGGGAAAGTCACCAACATCTTCCCAACGAAACATGCTATTGGCTTGCTTTCTGATGAAGGCATCGAAGTATTGGTTCACATGGGCTTAGATACCGTTGACTTAAACGGTGCCCCCTTTACGGTAGCTGTCACTGAAGGACAACAAGTGGCGGCGGGTGACAAGTTAGCGGAGATGGATCTCGCTGCAGTAAGTGCTGCTGGCAAAGACACCACCATCGTTGTAGTGTTGACCAACAGCAATCAAATCGATTCCTTTGAATTGACCCAAATCGGCAAGCAACAAGCAGCCGCAGTTGTTGGAATCGTAAAACTATAATAAAATGACAAGCGGGTCGACTCTTTTGTTGACCCGCTCTCTTTTATTTTTAAAAGGAATCGTACAAGCAAACCGAGAGAAGGAGCCTTATTCATGAAGGTATTAACATTGAACACCCATAGCTGGTTAGAAGAAAATCAGCTAGAAAAATGCAAAATGATCGCACAAGAGATTGCAACAGGCGACTATGACATCATCGCCTTGCAAGAAGTCAACCAAACGATCGCTGCTCAAGCCATCGTTCCTGATGGGCTATATTGCCCCACAGATACGCTGGTGGAAATCAAGGAGGGCAATTTTGCTTTACGCCTAGTGGAAGAACTGCAACTGTTAGACTGTGATTACTACTGGTCATGGACCTACAGTCACGTAGGCTATGACATTTACCACGAAGGCAATGCCTTATTGTCCAAACAGCCCATCATTGCCAAAGAATATCTTGCTTCACAAGCCACGGATGTCTGGGATCATACCACGCGCAAAAACCTGAGCGGCGTGACTGAAGCCGATGGACAGATCGTACAAGTCGTTAGCTGTCACTTTTCTTGGTGGCAAGACGGTAAATTTGCCTACGAGTGGCAACAGACAGAAGCATTTTTAGCAGAACGGGCAGATACCTTATTGATTCTAGGAGATTTCAACAACGATGCGGCCAGTTCTGGTCATCAACTCGTCCTTGACAGCTCCTTACAGCTGCAAGACAGCTTTTTAACGGCTGCCGAAACGATCGGTGAAGCCTCTGTCGTTAAAGCCATTGATGGTTGGCAAGACAATCGAGAAGCATTGCGGATCGATTATGTTTTTGCATCCAATGACCTGCAAGCAACGGAATATGAAGTCGTTTTTGACGGAACGCGTACTCCGATCGTCAGCGATCACTTTGGAATCAAAGTGGTTTTTGCTTCAAAAACAGAGCCAAACTAGCAGAAGCGACAGCAAAAAAGCAGTGCCAACCGGCACTGCTTTTCTTTTTGGGGAAGTTAAATCGCTGATCGAACAAGGAGGAAAAAGAATAAACTCAATAAAAGAATGAATGCTAATGCCCCATAGGTAAAACTCTTTTCGCCCCAGGTTGCGTTTTCCTCCTGACTTGAAAGACTTCTTCTTGTAAAAAAGACGAGTCCTGCGCCGATGACATTCGCTGTCAGCAACTGCTGGAAGAAGATCAGGAATAAATACTGACCCAAAAGGCCTTTTTTACTCATGGAAAACCGTTGAATAAAGTACAGGCAAGCCCCTTGCAGCAAAAGGAGACTACTTAACAAGACCCCTAAAGCGGCTAACGGTTGCGAGCTGAGGTACTGGGCAAAGGTCATCCCATGGTTGAAGGCAGTCAAGGAAAGATAAAGATAGTAAGCACCGGCGATCAAAAGCCAATAACTCAGTAAAATCAATGGAAACGCCCATTTTCGTTTAGTCATGGTTGCCCTCCTGTAAAGTGAATAGTCCGTAGGAACGGATCAAATAATCAATCAAGCAGCTTAGTCCGATCAAAGACTGGCTAGGGATTTTCTTGCGACCGATTTGAAAAAAATCGCAATAATAGGTCAGGTGAAACGTTGAATGGCGAGCAAAATAATTATCTCCTGGCGCACTCAATGTCAAAACGGGAATCTGACGAATCGCAAAAGTCGTCAGATTCTCTTTGACGTTTTCTGTTTCGCCGCTCAGTGAGGCGATGATCACACAATCTTCGGCAGTGATCATCGGCATGACCATATCAAATTCCGTTTTGTTCGGCAATACGATCACTCGTTTTTCCATAGAAAGCATCATTTTGGAAAACTCCTCCAGTGCTTTCTTTTGGGAAAAACCAGTTGGGTAGCAGTAGATGGTTTTGCTGCGGTCAAACAAGCAGTTGAGGGCAGCTAAGTCTACCGTTTTTAAATAGTTGAGGGTGGCGAAAATATCCTCTTGTTGCTTTTCAAAAATCGTTTTTTGTTGCGAAATCGTTGTTGCCTGTTCTTGCTGATGCCGTAGAAAATATTTGAACTCGGAATAGCCAGAAAAACCAAGTTTTTTCGTCAACCGTAAAATAGAAGACTTGGAGACGTGAACCTGCTCGGATAGCTCGACGATCCCCATAGATAGAACGGTGTCGTCGTTGGAAAGAATGTAGTTTAGAATGCCACGATCAAGTTCACTTAACTCTGATTGGTGCTGTTGAATCAAATACTGTAATTTCACAAAAACCCCTCCTTATTGATTAAGTATAGCTGAAAAGCCAGGAGGGGAGGCGAAGAACGCTGGCTAGTGTAATTCTGGCCAAAAGGCTTGATTTGCTTCAATCAATTCATCGAGTAATTCTTTGGCTACACGGGCATTTGGAACCACTTTTGAAAGAATCAGTGCTTGCCATAATTTCTGGTAAGAACCCTCTGCCCAAGCTTCCACGACTAATTTTTCTACGGCGACTTGTTGTTCCATCAATCCTTTTTGGAAGCGAGGGATCTTGCCTTGTGTGATTGGTTCTGCCCCGTTACTGCCGACGATACAAGGCACTTCCACCATTGCCTGTTCATCAAAGTTGACGATCGCTCCTTCGTTAGGCACGATCAACAGCATCCGTTCTTGCGTGTTATAAGCAATCGCTCGTGCAAGGTCCACGATGTAGCTGGCGTGTTCATCCACTTCAAGCGTGGTGTCAGTCGCTGTTTGGTTTTCTACGATGCGTTGGCATTCACCAAAGACGTGTTTTTCGCGGCCAGCCATGACTTCATTTGCCCGTGTAAAAGATGGGTTGGTGTGCGCCACTTCATCTTGAGGGAAAAAGTAATATTTCAAGTAGGTATTTGGCAAAGTGGGTGGATCAACTTCGTACACTTCTTTTGCTTTGGCAAAGGTGTGCATCCAGCTGGCATCAGCATGTTGGCTCGCTTCGATTTCTTCTGGCAATGAATAGCCGTATTTTGCCACATGCGCCTGGATCTGCGGCAGCAAATCATTGCCAGCTTTGTCTCGTATATCTGTCCACCAGCCAAAGTGATTCAATCCATAATAGCGAACCACCAACTCTTTGCGAGAAGCTAAACCGATCGCTTGCGCCATCCGTTCTTCGATTCCCACTGGCATATCACAAATATTAATGATCTTGGCATCAGGGCGCAATTTACGAGTCGCTTCTGCGACGATCGCTGCAGGATTGGAATAATTCAACATCCATGCATCAGGGGAATATTTTTCCATGTAATCGACTAACTCCAATACACCGCCGATAGAACGCATCCCATAAGCGATCCCGCCAGGACCACAAGTTTCTTGGCCGACCACACCATATTTCAAAGGGATTTTTTCATCCTTTTCGCGCATCGCATACAAGCCAACTCGGATATGCGCCATCACAAAATCGACATCCTGAAATGCGGTTTCGGGATCAGTGGTTGCTAAAAAGCTGATTTCTGGTGCGCGTTCTTTCAATAAAATCTCGCAAGCTTGTGCAACTTTTTCTTGTCGTTCTTCCAAATTGTCGTAAAACTTGATTTGGCGAATCGGGAAACGATCCAAGTGTTCCAAAAGCATCAAGACGATTCCTGGGGTAAAGGTACTGCCGCCTCCGGCGATCACGATTGAAAATTTTTTCATTTTTGTTTCCTCCTTAGTCTGATACAGCTAATAATTTTTCGAATTGTTCTCTCACTTGTGGCACATCCAGACCAACGATCACTTGGAAGGCGTTGCCGTTGCGAACAACACCATGGGCACCAGCGCCTTTAAAGATGTCATCTGGCAGCACTTGGTCTTGATCTTTGACGGTGATTCTTAGGCGAGTGGCACAATTAGTGACTTTATCAATGTTGTCGCGACCGCCAAACCCTTCTAAGTAGACTGCGGCTTGTTCGGTGTAGCGATTGGCACCAGCAATCACTGGCGTTCCAGTGTTGGCTTGTTTTTCTTTATAATCTTTTTTGGTGTACAGTTTGACTTCGCTATTGTTTTCTTCCCGTCCTGGTGTGGCTAACTTAAATTTGAGGATCAAGAAGCGGAAAACAAGGAAATAAAGGGCAGTAAAGGCTAACCCGATCACCAGCTGCGTGAAGATCATACTGCGATGATTTTGAAATAGCGGAATCCAGACCTTCGCCAACAGATCGATCAAGCCGCCTCCCATATCTCCAACGACCCCGAAGGCAAACATCGTTGCCGCCATGGTCGCTGCTAAAACAGCGTGCACCGCAAAGAGGGGTGGTGAGATAAAGAGGAAGGTGAATTCCAATGGCTCAGTGATACCAGCTAAAACGGCAGTTAAAGTGGCAGGGATCAAAATCGCTAAGACCTTCTTTTTGTTCTCAGGCTTGGCTGTGAAATAAAAAGCAGCAGCGATCCCTGGTGCAGCAAAGATCTTAGAATTGCCATGTAAAGCAAAGCCCCCTTCAGGGAAAAGCTCTTTCAATGGTCTGGTGGATTGGGCAAATTCTTGTAAATGTGCCATCCAGTATTTGGAGATTCCTTCTTCGACGACAGCGGGACCAAAAACAAAGGGGGTATACACGAAATGATGGAGACCTGTGGGAATCAATATTCGCTCTAAGAAAGTATAGAGCCAGACCCCAAAGACCCCAGCACTTGCTAGAAACCCTTGCATGGACCCAATGCCAGCTTGGACTTTCGGCCAAATCAATGCGATCAAGAAAGCAACTGGCAGCATTAAAAAGAAACCGAGGATCACGACAAAGGAAGAGCCTTGGAAGATTCCGAGAAAATCAGGCAGCTTCGTATCGAAAAACTTGTTGTGAAGATAGACGACGATCGCCGAAATAAAAATTGCTCCGATAATACCAGTATCTAATGTTTTGATGCCAGCGATCATTTTCAAACCACTCTCACCGCCGGGATCAGCTGCAAAGTTGACACCGAAGAAGTTACCAAAGTATTCGATCATGCCAGAAATAAAATAATTACAAGTAATATAGACGACAAAGGCTTCCATTGCCGCTCGCGCATTGGCTTTTTTTGCGAGACCGATCGGTAATCCAATGACAAATAATAATTCCATTTGGTTGAAGACCGTCCACGCACCGTTTTCAATGATCGTCCAAATGTTGTACCAAGTAGAGCCTTCAGTGGCGATGCTCCCCACAAGCATCGGATTTTTAAAGATAATACACAGCGCGACCATGATCCCTGAAAAGGAAAACAAGAGGACCGGGGTAAACATCGCACCGCCAAACCGCTGAACTTTTTCCATCATAATTTCTTAACATCTCCTTTCAATTTTTACTACAACCCCAGTATAGAAAAGAAAGATAGCGGTTACAATAAAGCGAGGCAGCATAGGAACGTAGAAGCAAACAAAGAGAAGAAGTTGCAACGGCGGGGAAATTTCCCATAAAAAAACAAACCTGCGAAACACAGGTTTGTTTGCTACGTACGTGTATTTAAATTTCGACGTTGCCATAACGATTGGCAAGGGCGGTGCGGATCAAGCGCTCTGCCAAATGCTCATTTCTTGCAAGGAGCGGTCCGTGGAAGTAAGAGCCGAACACATTGCGGTAAACCACGCCTTCGGTTTGGTCTTCGCCATTGTTTCCTTGTCCTTGGATGACTTTCCCCAATGGTTTTTCCCCTCTACCTAAGAAAGTACGGCCATTATGGTTTTCAAAGCCATAATAGGTCTCATCGAATTCTTCATTGTGGATCACGATGTCACCGATGAACCGGTTGTTTTCTTGGCTTAAGGTGTAATGATCCAAGGCACCGATCCCCTTGATTTTTTCGCCGTTGGCACCGATGTAGTAATGACCCAGTAATTGATAGCCGCCGCAGATCGCCAGCATGACGCCATCATTTTCGATATAGCTGGTCAGGGCTTCTTTTTTTGATTGGATATCTTGTGAAACGATCACTTGTTCAAAATCTTGCCCGCCACCGAAGAAGACGAGATCATATTTTTCAGGATCGAAGGGCTCGTGAATGCTGACGACTTCTGCGTTGAAGGTCACGCCTAGTTTTTCGGCCACGTAGCGCAGCATCAAGAGATTGCCGTTGTCGCCGTAAGTATTCAAAAGATTTCCATACAAGTGGGCAACATTCAGTTGATACTTAGTCACGACTCATTCCTCCTTTGATATAGCCTTTTTCCGCAAGCTTTTTGCGTAGCTGCAGGACTGCAGTGTAAGTCGCTAAAATATAGACTTTTTCTGTTGGTAAGTCTGCAATTTGCTTGATGACGTCATCAAGTTCAGGGGTTTCAATGATTTTCTCTTCAGGGATCCCCGCAACTTTTAACCGCAACGCCATATCTTTGTGACGATCACCACCAGCGATCACTTGAGGAATCCCCATATCGGCAAACGCTTCATGGTCGCCATCCCAAATCCAGCTGACGTCGATCCCATCTGCGTAGTTGGCATTCAACAAGCTGACTAGTGAGAAAGGATAGGGCGACAGGCCGATCATATCGATGACTTGGTTCAAACCAACAGGGTTTTTAACTAAAACTAACGTACATTCTTTGTCCCCGATGCGGATCACTTCTTGGCGGCCAAAGACTTTTTCGTCATAGGCCAAACCAGATTTGATTTTTTCAGGTGCTACGCCATAATATTCCGCAACCGCAGTTGCCGCCAGCGCATTGTAGACATTGTACATCCCACCAACTTCGATGCGATAGTCATTGCCATCGATCACAAAATCAGCAGAGGTGTTGTCCATTGCACTCATTTCCGTCAGTTTATAATCCAATTCTGGTCGATGGAAGCCGCAATTTGGGCAGTAGTATTTCCCAAGATTGGCATAGGTGATCATTTTATAATGCAAAATGTGATGACACTCAGGACACAACACGCCATCCGTATTGTAATGGGCCATCTGCTCTTCATCTGGCAAATGATCAAATCCATAGTATTTCCGCGGATTGACAGTTGCTACCGAATTGAACAGTGGCGAATCCCCATTGCAGAGGATCGTAGCTTCTGGTGAGTTTGCGGCACCTTCAACGATCATTTTATAGGTCGTATAGATCTCGCCATAACGGTCCATTTGATCGCGGAAAATATTAGTGAAAACGAACAATTCCGGTTTGATGTACTTCGTTACTTTGCTGAGACTGGCTTCATCGATTTCTAAAACCGCGAATTTTTTGCCTTTTTTAGGGCGTGCCGATAGAAAGGTTGAAACGATCCCTTGGACCATATTGGCGCCGGTGGGGTTCGTCAATACTTCATCAAATTCTTGGCGCAAAATATTGACAGTCAAGGCAGTCGTCAATGTTTTGCCGTTGGTGCCTGTGATCACGACGACTTGGTAATCTTTCGCCAAATGATCTAATATATGTGGATCAACTTTTAATGCTAATTTACCAGGCAGGCTTGAGCCGCCTTTGAAAAAGTTCTTTAATACCCATTGAGAGGTCTTACCGACTGAAACAGCCAGATGACTTCGTATTCCCATAATGTAACCCTCCATTAGAGCGAATGCTTTCATTGTGCAAATTCAATTTATCATACCATATACCAAGAAAAAGGTTAAATTGCTTTTGCGATTCTTTAAATTTCTGCAAAGACCATTCTGATAAATGGCTCTTTTACTTGCGATGATCAAAGGCTTGAAAAGCAAAACAGCAAACCTTCTGCCAGGTTTGCTGCTGCTTTAACCGATAATGATTTTTTCCGTTGGGTACTCGTAGCCTAAGTCACGTGTTTCTTTTGGTACGAATAACATCAAGGTGTACAGCATACCGACACGGCCGATAAACATCAAAAGAGCAATCACGAGTTTGCCGATAGTTGATAAATCACCCGTGATTCCTAAAGAAAGCCCTGTGGTTCCAAATGCCGAGGAAACTTCAACAATGATGGCGATCAAAGGGATATCCTCGATGGCGGTCAAGAATAAGACACAAAAGAAGCACATGCCCATCGAAAGCATAAAGACCACCACTGATTTGCGGACGTCATCTTGATCGATCCGGCGACCGAAGATATTGATATTGTCCTCACTTTTCAAGAAGGCATAGAGGTACAGCCCAATGATGGCAATGGTCGTCGTCCGAATCCCCCCACCAACAGAGCTGGGACTACAACCAATAAACATCAGCAAGGAGAAAACGATCAACGTCGTGGTTTGAAAGTTGCCTAAGTCATGGATCTGCAGGCCAGCATTCCGCGTTGTCATGGAATAAAACATGCTGTTCATCCACATACCGCTAAAGCTGTAATCTTTGAACAAATAATCTTTCTCAAGGAAAAAGATCGCTAATGTACCGCCGACAAAGAGGATCACGAAAGCCAAAACAGCAATTTTTGTGAATAAAGAAAAGCGAAACGGCAAGCGGCGGCGTTGTTTTTTCATTTTAAAAAGGACCCATTCCCGAAAGTCCATGATCACTGGAAATCCGATCCCCCCGATAAAAATCAAAATCATGATACACGTCAGGAAGAAATAATCATGGGAAAACGGCAAGATGGAATTGCCCGTCACATCAAACCCTGAGTTGGTCACAGCAGAGATCGCTTGATAAAATCCATAAAAGATCGCATCTCGCCAATTGTCATAATAGCCGTAAAGATGAAAATAAACAGCGAAGATCGTGCCTGCTACCACCTGACAAAGCAAGATAATGGTAAACGTCGTTCGAATCATCCGAACGATCCCACTAAGCTTTGGCTGATTCATATCCGTCATGATCAACTGGCGCTGCTTTAAACTGATTTTGCGCCGTGAGACGATCGCAAAAAAGGTCGAGATCATCATGATCCCTAAACCGCCGACTTGAAAGAGGACTTCCAATAAGATGACCCCGTGGTCGTTAAACACGTCATTGATCGGAAAAGTAGTCAGCCCAGTGACACTGACCGTGCTGACCGCCATAAAGAACAGATCGATAAACGCGACATGAGAGCCGGGTTCTCGAAAGAAGGGGAGTGAAAAAAGCCCCAAAGAGACCACCGTCATCACGATATAATAAAAAACAATCACTTGGATTGAAGACACGTTCTGGGAAATAAACGTCTTGCTCCTGCGCTGCGTCAAGCGGGCAAAGCGGGTAAAGTTCATTACAAAAAACCCCTCACTAAATAAACTATCCCCAGTATACCAAAGAACCAAGTAGATTTGAAAGAAAGCAGGATAGAATTCATGAGCAGCAGAAATTGTGCAAGGAAAAGCTTTTGGAAAGTGTCGTTGGGTTAGAGGACACGATCAGGCTGTGGTTCTTGCGGCAGCTTGATTGCTTAAGAAACTTAAAAACTCGAAGCAAATCAGTAAGGATTTCACGATTTCAGAAGAAAACGCTGGCAATTTATGAGAAGATAAAAGAAATAAAAGATAACGGCGACGATCCGCACGGAACAATAGCGAGAAAGCGGACAAAAAAAGCGCATCAAATTTTTTGAAAATCGAGACGGAAATGGGGAGTATCATGAAAGACGTAAAAATTATTTTTTTCGATGTTGATGGCACACTGATCGACATGAGCAAAAAGCAAATCTCTAAAAGAATGTTAGCCACATTAAAAGCCTTGAAGAAGCAAGGAATCCTGTTGTGCATTGCGACTGGCAGAAGTCCCATCGCGTTGCCGCAATTTGAAGGCGTGACCTTCGATGCGTTTTTGACCTTTAACGGATCGTATTGTTTTAATCAAGCCGAGGGGATCCACCAAAACCCCATTCCTAAAAAAGATGTTCAGCAAATCATTGAAAATGCCACGGTCCTCAAGCGTCCAGTAGCGATCGCAACGAAGGACCGAACGGTTGCCAATGGCAAAGATGCTGACTTAGTTGAGTATTTTTCCTTTGCCCACCAAGAAGTGATCGTGGCAGAAGATTTTGATGAGGTGATCCAGCAGCAAGACATTTTCCAAGTGATGCTTGGCTCAGGGAAAGAAGACTACGCCAAAGTGATGGCAAATACCACGGAGGCGAAAATCACCGCCTGGTGGGATCGCGCAGTCGATATTATTCCAGCCAGCAGTGGGAAAGGAAGCGGCATTGCCAAAATGCTGGCTTACTATGGCTTGGATAAATCTGAAGCCATTGCCTTTGGCGATGGCAACAATGACATTGAGATGCTAGAGGCAGTCGGCTGGGGTCTCGCAATGGCCAATGCTTCGGATGAGTTAAAAGCAATCGCCGATGAAGTGATCGGTCACGTAGCCGAGGAAGGCATTTATCATTACTGCTTAGAAAACGGGCTGCTGGGTGAAGTCGTGCAGTGATGGGCAATGCGCCAGTTGCTGTCGCCCGCTAAGAATATGCGCAGCTAGGATCGCTACTGCGTGTCTATTGGATCAAATAAAAAAACTGTTTCCGAAATGTATTAGGGAAACAGTTTTTTTGATATAAAGTTGTTTAGCAATGTGTACGGTTTACAGCGCCTCCACCGCTTCGATCGCCTGATAGACTTTTTCAGGTGTGATCGCAGGATCGATCAAAATAAAGGTTTCTTCTTCTTTGACAGCATAGGTCAGAACCGAGGCGAAGTAATCCCGATCAAGGCGCGTCACGTGGAGATCCTTCAACTTCATTGGCAAGTGCAAAGCTTCGTAAAATGGCCGTAATTCTTCAATCACATCAAAATCATTGGTATAGGCAAGCTGGACCCAAATGCAGTAGGCGACTTTGTTGCCGTGCAAGACGCTATGGGTCTCACTCAAATAAGACAAGCCGTCATGCAGCGCATGCGCACCAGACGTGCGGCCAAATTCGACTGCAAAACCACCAACTTCGCCTGCCAAAGCAATGATCGCATCGGTGATACGGGCAAACGCGGGGGTCAGCTGCCCGACTTCTAGGTCTTTGACGGCTTGGATCGCATCGGCAATCAACAAGTTTTTGATCAAAAGAGCGCTTTGGAAACCTAGCCGTACTAAGGCAGTCTTGTCGTCTTCTGCCATGTTGCGGACGATGGCTTCCATTTCATAATATTTGGCTAACGTATCAGCGATCCCTGCGATAAAGTAATCAACGGGTGTGGCTAGTAAAAAACGGGTGTCGACGATCGTCATGTAGGCACCTTTTTTGGCATAGTCGATTTTACAAATCGTATGATTGGGGTAATAGGCGACGATCACCGGGGTGAAGGGTGCACAGTTGGAAACCAATGTAGGGATCACGATCAATTCTGCGCCAAGGGTTTGGGCGGTGATTTTTGCTGTATCAGCGACCTTGCCGCCGCCGATTGCCACCACGGCATCCGCTTGCTGGATTGCTTCAGCTAAGGCTTGTGCATTTTCATAACTCGATGATCCATCGTAGCGGTAGATCGGGTAGTCAAATGAATGAGGGTAATAGTTCGAAAACACATCGAATGACTGCTCCCCAGTGATCACAGCAACTTCTTGGAACTCACTTAAATACTCTGGCAAATCAGCTAAGACCCCATCGCCAGTAATATACCGATTAGGACCTGGACGGACTTCATTGGCTAACATCAAACAAACACTCCTTTATAATCGTCAGAATTTTCTAATCAGTGTATCGCGAAAATGACCTGACTGTCAATTTCCTTTTGGCAAAAGAAACAGAAAACAGCCGAT
Source organism: Enterococcus sp. DIV2449a (assembly GCF_051711225.1). Classification (NCBI taxonomy): domain Bacteria; kingdom Bacillati; phylum Bacillota; class Bacilli; order Lactobacillales; family Enterococcaceae; genus Enterococcus; species Enterococcus sp. DIV2449a. The sequence goes on along the minus strand of NZ_JBIOME010000001.1, from coordinate 3,105,617 downwards.
CTGCCTTGAGAGCAAATCGGCTGTTAATGATGAATCGGGAGGCATGCTCCAAAAATGTTAGGCCCAGTTTTGGCGAATAAAGCCAGCTCGACCGGAGCCTTCGCTATAAGCATTGTAATGGGCTGCATTTTTCTTGTAAAAATCTTGATGGTAGTCTTCTGCAGGATAAAAAGGTTCTGCTGGTTCGATCTTCGTTACGATCGGACGGTCAAAGCGGCCGCTAGCTTGCAACTGCGCCTTTGATTTTTCTGCAATCGCTTTTTGTTCTTCACTATTGTAAAAAATCACTGGACGATAGGAATCACCACGGTCGGCAAACTGACCAAACGCATCCGTGGGGTCTGTCTGCTGCCAATAGATGGCAACCAATTCTTCATAAGAGATGACCTCAGGATCAAAGGTGATCTCAACTGCTTCGGTGTGACCGGTGGTTCCTGTCGTTACTTGTTGGTAGGTTGGGTTAGGCACATGGCCGCCAGTAAAGCCAGAAACCACTTTGAGGATGCCTGGCTGCGAGTCAAAAGGTTTCACCATGCACCAAAAACAACCGCCAGCAAAAATTGCCGTATCTTTCATAGGTATTCCTCCTTTGCTTCTATGGTATGCTTCTAGTAGAGAAAAACAAGAGATATGCTTGTAAGAAGGAAAAAAGCAGAAAATGAGTTCTTTACGAGAAAACAAAATGAGAAAGAGAGGCACAACCAATGTTAGATAAATCAATTCCATATGCAGAAATCTGGATGAAACGAGCGCACAAAAGCACACCGATCCAGCCCCTTCAATCCGATAACTATTCGCTACGCAGCTACCAAACAGGAGACGAAGGGCACTGGGCACGGATCGAAACATCCGTCGGAGAGTTTGACAATGAGGCAGAGGCATTGGCGTATTTTGAAAAGGAATTTATGCCCGAGCAAGCACAGCTAGGCCAACGAATGTTTTTTGCCCTTGATCAATCAGGTACACCGGTCGGTACGGCTACCGCTTGGAAAAAAGCCAAGCAAGACGGCACACCGGTTCCACTAGTCCATTGGGTAGCAGTAATGCCGCAAGCTCAACGTCAAGGGATTGCTCGCGGCTTGGTCACGCAAGTCGTTTCTGTCTTGGAGGCAGCCAACGAGCCGATGTATCTTCATACGCAAACCTGGAGCCACGCAGCAATCACGCTCTATCAGCAGCTCGGATTTGTGATCATTGCAACGGATATCAATAGGAATGAAAATCCAGAATATCCGCTGGCTTGTCAAGTATTGGCAGAAGTTGCTCAAAAAGCCAGAAACGAGTAAGAGATGGCGGCGGCAAAAAATCCGTTAATTTTTCGTAAAACTCTTGCGTAAAAGGCGGCAGGTGTCGAATTTAAGTCTGTAAAAATTCTCCTTTTTCAAGTATAATACCAAAGGAGTATGAGGAAGGATGGGCGAGATGGCACAGCTTTTTTTTAAATATGGCGCAATGAATAGTGGGAAAACGATCGAGATATTGAAAGTTGCTCACAACTATGAAGAACAAGACAAACCAGTCGTGATCATGACAAGTGGATTGGACACCAGAAGCGGTGTGGGAAATGTTTCAAGCCGCATCGGCTTAGAACGAGACGCGATCCCGATTTTTGATGAAACGGATCTGTTCCATTTGATCAAAGACCTCGGTTACAAACCTTATTGTATTTTGATCGACGAAGCACAGTTCCTAAAGAAGCATCACGTGCTGGCTTTCACCAAAATCGTGGATGAGCTAGGTATCCCTGTGATGGCCTTTGGTTTGAAAAATGATTTCCGTAATGAATTATTTGAAGGCTCAAAATACTTGCTGCTTTACGCAGATAAAATCGAAGAGATGAAAACCATCTGCTGGTTCTGTCATAAAAAAGCAACCATGAACTTGCACTATATCGACGGAAAACCCGTTTACGAGGGCGATCAAGTACAAATCGGCGGTAACGAAGCGTATTATCCTGTTTGCCGCAAACATTACTTTCACCCGGGAATGAAAAAAGAAGGAGAATAATCAATGTACGATCAGTTACAAGCAATCGAAGACCGTTACGAAGAATTAGGCGAATTACTAAGTGATCCAGCCGTGATCTCTGACACCAAACGCTTCATGCAGCTTTCAAAAGAAGAAGCCAATACACGGGAAACGGTGGAAGTCTACCGCCGTTACAAAGAAGTCGTTGAAGGAATCAAGGATACCGAAGAAATGCTTGGGGAAAACCTTGATGCGGAAATGGCAGAGATGGCCAAAGAAGAACTCTCTGACTTGAAAAAAGAAAAAGACGTTTTAGAAGAACGCATCAAAATTTTGTTATTGCCCAAAGATCCGAATGATGACAAAAACATCATCATGGAGATCCGTGGTGCAGCGGGCGGCGATGAAGCAGCCTTATTTGCTGGCGATCTTTTCAATATGTATCAAAAATATGCGGAAAACCAAGGCTGGAAAGTCGAAGTCATGGATGCCAACGTCACTGGGATCGGCGGCTACAAAGAAGTCATCATGATGATCACTGGCGACAACGTCTTTTCAAAATTGAAATATGAGAGTGGCGCCCACCGAGTGCAGCGGGTACCGTCTACCGAATCACAAGGCCGAATCCATACGTCTACGGCAACGGTCGTGGTTATGCCTGAAGCTGAAGAAGTCGAAATCGATATCGCAGACAAAGATATTCGGACCGATATTTACCATGCCTCTGGTGCTGGTGGTCAGCACGTCAACAAAACAGCTTCTGCTGTTCGTCTGACTCACTTGCCAACAGGGATCGCTGTTGCGATGCAAGATGAGCGTTCACAGCTGAAAAACCGTGAGAAAGCGATGAAAGTCTTGCGGGCACGGGTCTATGACCAAATGCAGCAAGAAGCACAAAGCGAATACGATGCAAACCGTAAATCAGCAGTGGGTACTGGCGATCGTTCTGAACGGATTCGCACCTATAACTTCCCGCAAAACCGCGTAACAGATCACCGCATCGGGTTGACTATTCAAAAATTGGATCAAATTTTAGCTGGAAAACTCGATGAAATTGTTGATGCACTGATCGTTTACGATCAAACATCAAAATTAGATGAGATGCAAAATGGCTAAAACCTATCGAGAAGTCCTTTCACGGGCTTCTTCTTTTTTAGAAACGAAAGGGCTGGACGGGTATGCGATCCAATACCTGTTTTTACAGCGAAAAAAGTGGCAGCAACTCGATTGGCTGCTGCAGATGGACCAACCCATCTTAAGGGAAGATGAGGCACAGATCGCAGCAGATCTTGAGCAGCTGCTGCAGCATGAACCACCGCAATATTTATTAGGGTATGAAGAATTTTATGGGCATCGCTTAAAAGTGACCCCTGCAACCTTGATCCCGCGTCCAGAAACCGAAGAGCTGGTGGAAAACTGTCTGACAAAACTACCAGCAGATCAGCCGCTGCAAGTCGTAGACATCGGCACAGGTACTGGAGCGATCGCCATTGCCTTGAAATTAGCACGTCCCCAGTGGGCCGTAAGTGCCGTGGATCTTTCAGCAGAGGCATTAGCCGTTGCTAAAGAAAATGCGGCAGCCTTAGGCGCGGAGATCCGCTTTTTCCAAGGAGATACCTTAGAGCCTGTGGCAGATCAGCAATGGGATCTGATCGTTTCCAACCCGCCGTATATCAGCGCTGAAGAGTGGCCGCTGATGGATATCAGCGTAAGAGAAAAAGAGCCTAAAATGGCGCTTTTTGCTCAAGAACAAGGATTGGCGATCTATAAGCAATTGGCACAGCAAGCACCGAATTGTTTGGCGCCTAACGGGCAAATGGCGCTAGAAATCGGCTTTCAGCAAGGACTAGCTGTTCAACAGCTTTTTGCAGCCGCTTTTCCCAACAAAGAAGTTACCGTAGCAAAAGATCTTGCGGGTCAAGACCGGATGGTGTTCGTCAGTCATCCACAAGATGTGGATAAATAAATTTTTTTTCTACAGAAAAATTGTAAAAACCTTATGAAATAAACAACTTCTAAATAAACCGAGTTATAAACAGGGTTATCCACACTTGACAAACGACTTATCCACAAAATGTGGAAAAGAAACGAGAAAATGTTGATAAGTGTGGAAACTTCTCAAAAAAGGATGTGGATAAATTGTGGAAACAAAAATTTTTGATCAAACACAGTTGAACGAAGCCGCAGCTATTTTAGCTGAGGGGGGATTGGTGGCGTTCCCGACGGAAACCGTCTATGGACTTGGGGCTAGCGCGCTTTTGCCCACGGCTGTTGCGCAAGTATATCAAGTCAAAGGGCGACCTAGTGACAACCCTTTGATCGTTCATATTGCCGAGCCAGAGCAGTTGGAACCGTTTGTGGATAACAAGCATCCTTTTGCTGATAAATTGATGGAAACTTTCTGGCCTGGGCCCTTAACCTTGATCTTTTCGATCAAAAAAGACAGTTTACCTAGCATTGTTACTGGCGGCTTATCCACAGCGGCTTTTCGGATGCCAAACAACACCAAGACGTTAGCGTTGATCAAACAAGCCCAACAACCATTGGTTGGCCCTAGCGCGAATACTTCTGGTAAACCAAGCCCAACATCAGCTGCGCATGTTCAGCATGATCTGGCAGGCAAAATCGCTGGCATCTTGGATGATGGGGTGACGCAGATCGGTGTCGAATCAACGGTCTTAGATTTGAGTGACCCAACGGCGCCGCCGATCATCTTACGTCCTGGTGCGATCTCTAAAGAACAGCTTGAAGCAGTTTTACAAACAAAAGTCCTCGTCGATCAGCACTTAGTAACAGAAAGTGAAGCACCCAAAGCGCCTGGCATGAAATACAAGCACTATGCACCGAATACCAACGTCATGATGGTCAATGATCAAGATTGGCCGGCAGCCATGGCTTGGGCAAAAGAACAGCAGTTTAAGGTAGGGGTTTTAGCTGGACCAACGATCGCCGAGCAAGTCCGCTTTGAAGCTGCAGCCATCTATTTATTTTTTGATGACAGTGTGGAAGCCGCGACAAAAGGGCTGTTTGCTGGTTTACGGGCGTTAGATGAATCGATTGCTGAGTTAGATGTCTTATTTGCACCCACGTTTCCAGAAAGCGGCTTAGGGGCTGCTTATATGAATCGGTTGAAAAAAGCTGCAAATCAAAGTTTCTTTCAAGAAAATTAGCAAAAAACCAGAATTCATTATAGGTAGCTTATGAAGAAATGTGATACAATGCTACCATTAAGGTAAAGGGGTGTTGTAAGCATGGATTATCAAACGTTTGATCCCGAATTGTGGCAAGCGATCGAAAAAGAAACGAATCGTCAACAAAACAATTTGGAATTGATTGCGTCTGAAAATATCGTTTCAGAAGGTGTAATGGCTGCGCAAGGTAGTATTTTGACAAATAAATACGCTGAGGGTTATCCAGGTCGTCGTTACTATGGCGGTTGTGAATTTGTTGATGTGGTAGAAAACTTAGCAATTGAACGGGCGAAAAGTATTTTCGGTGCGGCATATGCCAATGTTCAACCGCATTCTGGTTCTCAAGCCAACACAGCAGCTTATTTAGCGTTGATCGAAACAGGCGATACAGTATTAGGGATGGATCTTTCCGCAGGCGGTCATTTGACTCATGGCTCACCAGTGAATTTCAGCGGCAAGACCTATAATTTTGTTAGTTATGGTGTTGATCCTGCAACAGAAGTCATCGACTACAATGTCGTTCGTATTTTGGCGCGTAAGCATCAACCGAAACTGATCGTTGCTGGTGCCAGTGCTTACTCACGTACGATCGATTTTGCGAAGTTCCGTGAAATCGCTGATGAAGTTGGCGCAAAATTGATGGTGGATATGGCGCATATCGCTGGTTTAGTAGCGGCTGGTCTTCATCCAAACCCAGTTCCTTATGCGGACATCACGACTTCTACGACCCATAAAACATTACGCGGCCCTCGAGGCGGCTTGATTTTAACAAATGATGAAGACTTAGCGAAAAAAATCAATAGTGCCGTTTTCCCTGGTATCCAAGGCGGCCCATTAGAGCACGTTATCGCAGCGAAAGCTGTTGCTTTTAAAGAAGCACAAGATGAGTCGTTCAAAGAGTACTCTGAGCAAGTCATCCGCAATGCACAAGCAATGGCGAAAGTCTTCAACCAAGCACCACAAGCCCGCTTGGTCTCTGGTGCAACAGACAATCACCTATTATTGATCGATGTGCGCGGCTTTGATTTGAACGGCAAAGAAGCAGAAGCTTTGCTGGATCAAGTCAATATCACCGTCAATAAAAACTCGATTCCTTTCGAATCACTAAGTCCTTTCAAAACGAGTGGGATTCGCGTGGGGACACCAGCGATCACTAGTCGTGGCTTTAAAGAAGAAGATTGTGTCGAAGTGGCGAAATTGATCGTCAAAGTTTTAGAAAAACCAAATGATGAAGCCGTTTTGGCAGAAGTCACGGCGCAAGTCAAAGAATTGACGGACAACTATCCACTTTATAAAAATAAATAAAAGGGGACTGTGACAGAAGTTAAGGTCAGACAAGACGTCTCACGCGTTTTTCCTGCGCTATAGCTCTTTGATCACCGAAAGTGAGAAAGGGGCTAGAATGAACGCAGAGGCGTGTTACATGCCGTCTTGTCTCCTTCCTTCTAACACAATCCTTTTTTTGAGGAAAAGCAGTATTGCCTGTGGCAGATGGTTGTAACAAGAGCCGATTTGCTTTAAAATAAGAGAAAAACCAAAGGAGATTTTTTTAAATGGGTAAATTTCAAGTAATCGATCACCCGCTGATCCAACACAAATTAACAATGATCCGCGACAAGAACTGTGGAACAAAGGTTTTCCGTGAAGTTGTTAATGAAATCGCAATGTTGATGGCGTATGAAGTGTCTCGCGACATGCCGCTTGAAGATCTAGTGATTGAAACACCAATTGAAGAATCAACACAAAAAACACTATCTGGTAAAAAGGTAGCGATCATTCCGATCCTGCGTGCAGGTCTAGGCATGGTTGATGGTATCCTTGAATTGATCCCAGCCGCAAAAGTTGGTCATATCGGGATGTACCGTGATGAAGAAACGCTAGAACCACACGAATACTTCGTAAAATTACCTGAAGACATCGATGAACGTCAATTATTTATCGTTGACCCAATGTTAGCTACGGGCGGTTCAGCGATCATGGCGATCGATGCACTGAAAAAACGCGGCGCTTCAAACATGAAATTCGTCTGCTTAGTTGCTGCACCAGAAGGCGTGAAAGCATTGCAAGATGCCCATCCAGATGTTGACATCTACACTGCAAATCTTGATGAACGCCTAAATGAACACGGCTATATCGTTCCTGGTTTGGGCGATGCCGGTGACCGTCTATTCGGTACAAAATAAATCAATACAAATAAGACAAAGGCAACTGAAGTTTTGCCTCGTCAATGATGCCATGGAAGAAGATCGACAGCCAAAACGGTTCGATCGGTTATCCATGGCTTTTTTTGAGCTTTTCATAAAATCAGACAATGAAAAAAGGAGAAAATCAACTGATTTTCTCCTTGCATTAAACGGGTTATAGTTTGGTTAATTGTTTGTAATTGATGATCAATACACCATTACTTTGCGAAACTAATTTCTGGTTTTCTGGGGTTTCGTTCAGCTCGACCACCGCAGAGTTTTTCAACTGCTTTGTGATGGTACCAGTTTGTTTCTTCCCATGGAACGTGAACATGACAGGAGTAGCGACCTCAAACGTTGAACCTTCTTGTGACGGGACAATTGTTGTTTCGAATTTACCAAATGTTGCCATGTAAAAACCTCCTTGATACTTCTATTATATCACAATTTTCGGAAAATTTCAGTAAGTAGATTTTTTTCAGCAGACCTCTTTACAAAACAACCGTTTTTGCATATAATTTTCTTTGTGCCATACAACGCCAGCTTAGCTCAGTTGGTAGAGCAACGCACTCGTAACGCGTAGGTCACAGGTTCGAATCCTGCAGCTGGCATAACCAAAACCATCACCTCATAGACAACCTATGACGTGGTGGTTTTTTGTTTTATTTGAAAACAGAGAGTGTGTTTTTAGGAGAAAAATCAATCAGAAAGTATATGGTTCTAAAAGATAGCCAGATATTATTATGACATAATGTTCTATGGCATTTATTTCATAATTTTAAGAAGCAGAAAAACGAATTGCACTTCATTTTTAACCCTCTTTTCCCGAAAATCATTAAAGTTTCTAAATTTTTTGTGAATGCTCATGGACAATCCTTTCTTTTCTCCTCAATTATCACTATAATGGATAAAGATTCTACAGAAGAGAGTGTGGACATGGAAAATTCACGAATAAAAACGAACGATAATCGAATTGACTACGGTGTGATTCTACCCGTATTTTTATTATGTCTGATTGGTTTGGCGTCCCTGTATGTGGCGCTGACACACGATCCAAATAATCCGAATATGCTGCGAACGTTAGGGTTTCAAGCTTTATGGTATGTGTTAGGCATTGTAGCCGTGATCATTATCATGCAGATCAAATCAAAATGGCTCTGGAAATTGACGCCCTATATTTATGGAGCTGGGCTTGTCGTTATGTTGGCGCTGCTGAAATTTTATGATCGGACAATGGCTGACTCGACAGGGTCGAAAAACTGGTTCCGTTTTGGTCCTTTTACCTTGCAGCCTTCAGAATTGATGAAGATCGCCTATATCATGATGTTGGCGTTAGTCGTCACGCAGCACAATGTCAAGCATCGGGAACGGGATCTGAAAACAGATGGGTTACTGATTGCAAAAATGTTAGCCGTCACGATCCCAGTCCTGATCCTGATCACCTTACAAAACGACTTTGGTACGATGTTGGTCTTTCTGGCGATTTTCGGTGGGGTCTTCTTGATGTCAGGAATCTCATGGCGAATCATCGTGCCAGTGATTGCGGCATTTGTGATTCTCGGCGGTGGAACGATTTTCTTAGTGACTACCGATGTTGGTCGCGAGTTTCTGTACAATACAGGAATCTTTAAAGAATACCAATTCGCCCGTATCGATTCGTGGCTAGATCCTTTTCATGATACCCAAGGGCAATCCTTCCAATTGGCGTATGCTCTGATGGCGATCGCCTCTGGCGGGATGTTCGGGAAAGGATTTAATGTCAGCGATGTGTATGTACCAGTCCGAGAATCCGATATGATTTTTTCGGTGATCGGTGAGAATTTTGGGTTTATTGGCAGCGCGTTTGTCATTTTATTGTATTTTATTTTGATTTACCGAATGATCCGCGTATGTTTCGATACCAACAATGAATTTTATGCCTACTTGGCAACTGGGATCATTATGATGATTCTCTTCCATGTGTTTGAAAACATTGGCGCAAACATCGGTCTCTTACCGTTGACGGGGATTCCACTGCCGTTTATCAGCCAAGGAGGATCTGCCCTATTAAGCAATATGATTGGGATCGGTTTGATTTTATCGATGCGCTATCAAGCTGAGACCGCACCAAAAACACTTTAAGGAGTTCACATGATTACATTTTATTGGTACCCAAAATGCAGTACATGCCGAAATGCGAAGCGTTGGTTAGAAGAGCACGAGATTCCCTTTGAAGCGATCGATATGGTAGCTACACCGCCTCAACCGGAACAATTGCTGGCTTGGATCCAATCAAGCGAAGCACCGTTAACCCGTTTCTTTAACACAAGCGGCATGAAATACCGTGAATTGCAATTAAAAGAAAAAGTGCCGACCATGACTGCCCAAGACGCAGCCGATGTGCTGGCAACCGATGGTATGTTGATCAAGCGCCCACTGCTGGTTAGCGGCGACCGCTTTTTGATTAATGGATTTAAAGAAAATGAATATGAAGGAGTCTTACTAGAATCATGGAAAAGAAATGCTTAAGAAAAAAAGATAATTTGTGGGTTTTGTTTAACGGGAAAGAATATTGTGTCGGTTTAACAAAAGAAGCGCAAGAAGAACTTGGTGCGGTCACGTTTGCTTCGATTCAAAAAGCAGGAACTGCTTTAAAACAAGGAGAGACCCTTGTTGAGCTGGAAGCGGAAAAAGCAGTCAGTGAATTTCCAAGTCCATTGACGGGCGTGATTTCTTCCGTAAATGAAAAAATCGATCAATCGATTGATACCTTAAATGATGAAGACGAAATGAACGCTTGGCTGGTCAGCTTCAAAGAGGTTGACCCAAGCCAATTTGAAGCCTTGTAAGTCAAATCTGTAAAAACGACTATTTTTTCAAAAAGAATTGACAGTCGGATAAGACGTTGCTATAATTTGCTCAATAAATGAATGCTTTGAAAAGAAGAGTACATGTTCTTAACGTACACAGAGAGCCCTGTTTGGTGCAAATGGGCAACGGAGAGAGGATGGAAGATGGTCTTTGAGCATGATAGGTGAGTGGAAACAAGCCTATCACGGGAGGCACCCGTTACAGTGCAGCAGTATGCGAAGTAATTCAAGTACTGAGCGAGGCTGTTGATGCGAATCGACAGTAAATCAAGGTGGTAACGCGGAAGTTGTGCTTTCGTCCTTTGTAACAGTATAATGTACAGAGGATGAGAGCTTTTTTTGTGTTTAACCAACCAAAGAGGAAAGATGGGAATAACATGGCATTAATCGAATTGTCGCATGTGAAAAAGTCATTCGGCAAAAAGCAAACGGCTGTCCACGCCGTCAATGATGTTTCATTGCAAGTGGAAAAAGGCGATATCTATGGAATCGTCGGCTACTCTGGTGCTGGGAAAAGTACATTAGTTCGTTTGTTGAACGGCTTAGAATTGCCGACAGCAGGAGATGTAGTCATTAACGGTCAAAATATTTTGGCATTGAAAAACAAAGAATTGAGAAACTTCCGCAAAAAAATCGGCATGATTTTTCAGCACTTTAATCTATTATGGTCTCGAACGGTGGCGGAGAACATCGAATTGCCATTGGAGTTGGCTGGCGTTGAAAAAGCAAAACGACGTCAACGAGCGCAAGAGCTGATTAAATTAGTTGGGTTGGAAGGACGGGAAACTGCCTATCCGGCACAATTGTCTGGCGGGCAAAAGCAAAGAGTCGGGATTGCTCGTGCATTAGCGAATGAACCAGAAATTTTGCTGTGTGATGAAGCAACGAGTGCGTTAGATCCACAAACAACAGAAGAAGTGCTAGATCTCTTGCTTTCCATCAATAAAAAATTGCATTTGACGATCGTGCTGATTACCCATGAAATGAACGTCATTCGCAAAATCTGCAACAAGGTCGCGGTGATGGAGCATGGGCAGATCGTTGAAGAAGGATCAGTACAATCGGTTTTCCGTAACCCGCAGCAAGAAGTGACCAAACGTTTTGTTCAGCAAGATTTGGAACCAGAAGAAGATGTTGAAGAACTACGGCAAGCCTTCTTACGAGAAAATCCGCAAGGGCATTTAGTGACCTTGACCTTTACACAAGACAACGCCAATGAACCAGTCATTTCACAAGCGATCCGCCGCTTTCAGATCGATGTCAATGTCGTTTACGGAAAGATCCAACAAACCAATGAAGGATCCTTTGGCGGCTTGACGGTCTTATTGACAGGTGAAGCAAGTGAGGTCGAAAAAGCGATCGCCTTTTTCAAAGAGCAGCAAGTGGGCGTGGAGGTGATTGAGCTTGGATAAGTCATTTGTAGAAACCTATTTTAATTTTGAAAAAGTCGACTGGACCAATATGCAGCAAGCAACCCTAGACACCTTGTTTATGACTTTCTTCTCCATGGTTTTAGTGGTCGTGATCGGTTTGCTTCTAGGATTGGCGCTTTATTCACTAGGGCGTAAACAAACAGCGGGAGCCAACATTTTCTATAACGTGGTTTCCATCATCAGTAACGCCTTTCGTTCAACGCCATTCATGATTTTGATGGTCTTGATCATTCCGTTTACAACATTATTAGTCGGTTCATTCCTAGGGGCAAAAGCAGCGATCCCAGCATTAGTTTTATCGGCGGCACCGTTTTATGCTCGGATGGTGGAAATTGCTTTTCGTGAAGTCAATCCTGGTGTGATTGAAGCAGCGGAAGCGATGGGTGCTAGTTACTGGGAGATCATCTACAAGATCGTGATTCCCGAAAGTGTTCCAGCATTGATTTCAGGACTGACGGTCACAACGATTTCAATGATTGGTTATACTGCCATGGCAGGCGCGATCGGTGCCGGCGGGCTAGGCGCTTTGGCTTGGCAAGAAGGATTTCAACGTGGAAATTACACTGTTACGCTTGTTGCAACAGTGATTATTTTAATTATCGTTTTCATTATCCAAGGAATCGGCGATTTCCTTGCGAAAGCCACCGATAAACGGTAAATGAAACGAAGAACAAAAAGTGGAAAATATGGGAGGAAATGGATATGAAAAAGATTTTTGGTATTGCAACAACCTTATTGTTAACTGCCGCTTTAGCTGCTTGTGGCACAGGCTTAAATTCAGGAAGCTCTGACTCATCTGCGGCTGAGGGAGAATCAACAAAATTAGTGATCGGTGCATCAGTTACGCCTCATGCGGAAATTTTAGAACAAGCCAAACCTTTACTAGCAGAAGAAGGCATTGATCTTGAAATCAAAACCTTCGATGATTATGTGTTGCCAAACAAAGCATTGGAAAATGGGGATATCGATGCCAATTACTTCCAACACATTCCTTACTTGAACAAACAAATCGCAGACAATGGCTATGATTTTGTCAATGCTGGTGCGATCCATATCGAGCCAATGGGGCTTTACTCAAAACGAATCTCTGATATTTCAGAACTAGAAGATGGTGCAACGGTTCTTACTTCCACTTCTGAATCTGACTGGGGTCGTATCCTAACGATTTTACAAGATGCTGACTTGATCACTTTAAAAGACGGCGTTGATACAGAAACGGCAACCTTTGATGATATTGCTGAAAATCCGAAAAACTTAGAATTTAAACATGACGTCGATCCATCTCTTTTGGCGACTGCTTATCAAAACGACGAAGCAGACCTAATTGCCATCAATGCGAACTTCGCATTCGGGATCGATTTGAACCCAGCGGATGATTCTGTTTTATTAGAAGCGGATAATTCGCCTTATGTCAACGTGATCGCTGTCCGCAGTGGTGACGAAGATAGCGACAAAATCAAGAAATTGATCGAAGTGCTGCATTCAGACGAAATCAAAGACTTTGTGGAAGAACAATGGCAAGGTTCAGTGAAAATCGTTGATGCTGACGCAAAATAATTCACTGCCAATTAAATGAACTTCAAAAGAGCGTGTCGCTACTTAAGCGGACGCTCTTTTTTTTGCGGAAAGGCAATGATTGGTTGGAAAAAAGAGAGCTCTTGCCAAATGCATTCATAGAGTAAGGGCAACTCGGGATGCTTTTTTAAGAGTTTTTCGTAATGGGGAAGCTGAGTCAAAAAAGCCTGGACCAAGCGTTGGGAACGTTCAGATAGGCAAGGATTTAGTGGCGGATAGACAAATAAATTGCCTTCCAGTAAGGCGCCCAAAAGATGGGCTTGGAAAATTTTCGACAAAAGCACTTCTAATGGTTGCTGGAGCGGATGCTCCGACAAAATCGGCGTGATGATTCGTCGCAAAAGGAAGGCTTCTTCTGTTGGCACATAAAAAGGCTCCAGTGTTAGCAGCTGTTGCCACAAAAATAAATAGCTGCGTTCACCAACTAAATAAAAACGCGGCACAAAACATGTTGGATAAACTTGCTGAGTAAACGTGGCGGGGGTGTTGGGATAAAAAGCGTTTGCCCGCAACTGATGAATCTGCTTCAGTTCTTGAAACGCTTGATTAGAAGAAAGCGTCGGGCTTGCTAAGAGGGTGAGTCGAAAAATCACATAGCGCAGTTGCCGTTCATTGCCAGTAATCAAAGGAAAACTGCGACGGTCGATCCTTAGATGATAAGGTGCCAAAAAAAAGGAAAAGGACAAAAAGCGCCGATGCAAATTGGAGGGGCTCAGGTAATACCGCTTGTGGAGGTCTGCAAAGGAAATGGTCGGCATTTTTAACAGTAACAAGAGCAACTGATAGTTTGTACTTTTATTAAACAATGCAGCAAGCATTTCTGTATGGGAGAAGTTTTTGCTGGCTAGGGGCTGCTGCAAATCATGAAAGGCACGAATGTGTCCTTGCTGCACATCATAATGGAAGGAAGGGTCCTCGTTTAAACAACTGGACAGTAGCCGACGGATCGTTTTGACGGAAAGATTTTGGTCGGCAGCAGCTTTATTCAAAGGAAGGGGATTTTCGCTCAAGAGCATCGTGGACAGACGCAGCATTTGCATAATATCTTTTTCAAGGATATTTTTCAAAACTAGGCACCTCTTTCAGCTGAATTTTGCAACTGTCCTTATTATAAGGGAACTTCACACGTTATTTTAACATACAAAAAATAGTCAATAAAACGTAATAAAAAACGGGGGATTCATTGGTTGCTTGCTCGAACCCTTTATAATATGGAATTAAATGAGAGGAAGGAATCAAAAAAAACCACCTTTTAAAATAAAAAGGGTGGTTTTTTTTGTAAGTATCGTTATAAAAAGAGAAACACGAAGCGCTGTTAACGAGTCTCGCTAGGCAATAAAATCGTTTGCCGCTGCCCATCGTCATACACATAGACTTTTTGGGGATAGAGGTCGGAATAACGGTAAGGCAGATCAACGCCGAGTTCGATTTGACTTTGTGCTTGAGAAAAAAGCAGTGTGACACGACCGTGATTGTTTTGGACTTCAAAGGTGAGCAGATTTGTCAACGGAATAAACCCTTTTAAATCGAGATCGATGATTAACCAAATACTATCGATCAGTTCGCCAGGCAGTGTTTGAACAATCCCGCCAGAAGCGTAGCGGCTGCGGTGATCATCAAATGTTTCAAACATAAAAATCCCTCCTTCAAGTAGGCTTGCCAATAACATCAAATTTGTCTATTTATCATAATGAAGAACCGTCAAAAATGCAACTACTTCTGCTTTTCTTTTTGGTCAGCGACGCATTTTAACTATTTTCTTAAAAATTTGATGGGTTGGCTGGACCAAGCTTTCCCATGACGTCTTTCAGTGGAAAATAGTCAGTTGCAGCTCACCAGCCCTTCGTAAGAATGAAAAAGACTCTTAAAGGAAAAGCCCTTCAAGAGTCTTGTATTTCTTAGAAGTGTCTGTTGATTGAAGACGCGATCTTAAGAACGATGTTCTATGATTATTCTTCGTCTTCACCGATAACTGCTGGTTCAGCAGCTTCGCCAGCTTCTTCATCTTCAGTGATTTCTTGTGGTTCAGTAACCGCAACGATTTGTTCTTCTGGATCGGTCACGATCGTGTACTCGTCGTTCTTAGGCAGATCAGCCACTGTTAATGAATCGCCGATCTCTAATGACGTTACATCGATCTCAACACGTTCAGGCAATTTGTCTGGTGTTGCTGATACAACGACTGTATACAAGTTTTGTGCTAGAACACCACCAGCTTTGACACCAGCAGATTCGCCAATTAAGGTTACTTCTGCTTCTACTTCTGTTTCTTCATTCATATCGACAGATAGGAATTCAACGTGGGTTAAATTGCGTGTGAAGGTATCTGATTGATACTCTTTGATCAGTGTATTGACTTTTTTGCCTTCTAAACTGATCGTGATTACGGTATTCAATCCATTTTCACGCAAGATTTTTTCTAATTCTGCTGCATTGACAGCAATCGGTGTGCTTTCTACTTTGTACCCATTGACAATTGCAGGTACTTTTCCTTCGTGGCGCAACTTGTTCCGTAAAGAACGTGGGCGAACTTCTCTTTTCGTAACTTCTAATGATACTGACATAACTCAATTCCTCCTAAAATTTTCTCGTTAATAACGAGATTTTTTAAGCAAATTTTGTTAACTCTGCACATTAAGTGGTACGTGAGTGAAAACACGCAAAAGGGCAGTTGTGTACACAACTGCCCCAGAAAGTTTTGGTTCAACTTTTCTCCACCAGGTCATAACGCTGTGTATGAGAAACTATATTTACTTTACTCTTTAACCTTACGCAAAAAGACAAAGAAAGTCAAATCATTTGAAATCCTGGCAGTTTCCTTTCGCTAGATCCTGAGCTATAATAGCCACTATGGAGAAAAATTTATGCGTTTAGATAAAGTGATCGAGCAACAATTGAATACTTCTCGTAAAGAGATGAAACGGTTGTTTCAGCAAGGAAAAGTCCTCGTGGATCAAAGGATTGAAGGGCGACCTGAGCGCAATGTCGATAGCGCCATCCATCAAATCATGGTTGCGGGTCGTCAGTTGGAGACGCAGGAACGCTATTATATCGTCAACAAGCCCAATGGTGTCGTTACAGCGAATGTTGATCAACAGCACCAGACAGTGATCGATTTGATTGCACCAAAGGACCAGCACCCAGATCTTTATGCCGTCGGTCGATTGGATCGGGACACGGAAGGGTTGGTATTAGTTACGACGAATGGTCAGTTAGGCTATGACTTGCTACATCCCACCAAAAAGGTGACCAAGCGATATGAAGTGGTGGTCAATGACTTGGTGACTCCTGAAGATGTGGCGGCATTTGCCACAGGGATCACCTTTCATGGTGGTGTCACTTGCAAACCAGCTGCCCTAACGATCATCGATGCCCGAGCGGCTCGTTCCTTTGTTTCGTTAGAAATTGCTGAAGGCAAGTTCCATCAAGTGAAAAAGATGTTTTTAGCCCGAGGGAAAAAAGTCATTCAGCTGAAACGAACAGCGATGGGTTCGCTGGTTCTACCAGATGATTTAGCAGTGGGGAGTTATCGCTCGCTGACGCAAGAAGAATTAAAAGGACTGGCGGCGCATTTCCGCTGAGAAAGAGGGAGAAAATGAAGTATAAAACATTATTATTTGATGTCGATGACACGATCCTCGACTTTCAAGATACCGAAGATCAAGCCTTAAAAGCACTATTTGAAGCTCATGGCTTGGAAATGACCCCAGAGCGCAAACAAAGCTATCAAACGATCAATCATGATTTGTGGCAGCAGTTTGAGCAAGGGAAAATCACGAGAGACCAAGTCATCAATGAGCGTTTCGGTTTGTTTTTTGAAACGCAAGGCATTCAGGTCGATAGTCCAGCAGTTGAATTGGCCTATCGGGAATTTCTAAATAAAGGACATAAACTGTTAGACAACAGTGATGAGATCTTAGCGGAGTTGGCGCAGCATTTTGACCTATACGTGGTGACGAACGGGGTTTCTGAAACCCAATATCGCCGCTTGGAAGATGCCAAATTAAAGCCGTATTTCCTTGATATTTTTGTTTCAGAAGATACAGGGTATCAAAAACCAATGAAAGAATATTTTGACTATGTGTTTGCTCGCATACCAAACGTTAAAAAACAAGAAACAGTCATCATTGGCGATTCACTGACTTCAGATATCTTAGGCGGACAACTGGCAGGGATCGATACGATTTGGTTCAATCCAAAGAAAAAAAACAGTGGTGAGATTCAGCCTACTTATGTGATCGAACGTTTGCAGCAATTACTTCCTTTATTGCAGCACTGATTCTACAGAAACAGTAGTAATTTGCCGAATTTTCGCTATAATAGAACCAGTGTGAATTTTTTAAGATGAAAGAGGTTAATTGAATGACGAATGGCAAGCCCATTATTATTGGTGTGACAGGTGGATCAGGTAGTGGAAAAACAAGCGTGAGTCGGGCGATCTTTAATCATTTCCCCAATCATTCTATTATGATGCTTGAACAAGACTCCTACTATAAAGACCAAAGTGATCTGAGCTTTGAAGAACGGTTGAACACCAACTATGACCATCCTTTTGCATTTGATACTGATTTGTTGATCGATCACTTGCAACAGCTGCTTGCATATCAAACGATCGAAAAACCCGTCTATGATTATGTCGCGCATACCCGCAGCGAAGCAACGATCATTCAAGAACCCAAAGAAGTCATTATCTTGGAAGGGATCTTGATTCTAGAAGATGAGCGATTGCGTAATTTAATGGATATTAAACTTTATGTTGATACAGACGATGATATTCGAATCATTCGCCGAATCAAACGTGACATGGAAGAACGTGGCCGGACATTGGATTCTGTGATCGAACAATACTTGACGGTGGTAAAACCGATGTATCATCAATTCATCGAACCGACCAAACGGTATGCCGATGTCATCGTACCAGAAGGCGGCGAAAACCACGTAGCCATCGATTTGATTACGACCAAAGTAGCGACCTTCTTATCCTAAGTTTTTTTATCCATCAATTGGAATGTTTCTATTTGAAAAGTAACAATTGATTCATGAAAAACTGCTGATAGGCACTCTTTCTTGAGAAATGCTTATCAGCAGTTTTAATTTTATAAAAAACAGTAGTATTCCGACTAGTTTTATGGTAAAGTAATCCTCATGCGACGAGTCGAGAAGGTCTAGCATTAGCTGACCAGATTGATAGCAGAGGCACACCGCGTAAGCAACCTACCGGATTTGTAGGGTGTCGGAATATTCCTTTTGTGGAGATAGGGTATTCTACTAGCAATAGTACTGTGAGTAAAGAAAGCTGTGAACATTTTTGTTCACAGCTTTTTTTTGTTCATTTAGGTGAGAGAACAGCGATAGATGGTGGAAGACTCTCCCCAAGGATGGTAGCCCGTCCCGATCGGTTCAAAAGCAAATTTCTCATAAAAAGTAGAAAGATCCGTACATAGATACAAAGAATCAAAACCAGCTCCAGCAGCACGTTGCTTGGCTGTTTCGATCAAAAGGCGGGCACCGCCTTGGCCACGCCACAAAGGGTCCACATACAAGGCGCAAAGCCAAGGGGTCAAATCCATCCGACTGATGAAGTCGTTGGGGATCAAGCCGCCGCAGCCGATGATTTGATAACGTCCGTCTGCTGCGATTTCTTCGTTGACCAGCAGCAGCCATTGCGGCAAAGGATTTGCTGAAAAACTATGGGTCAGGCTATCCTCATAAACCATGAGGGAGTCGGGACCAGCCCACTGTTTTTGGAAGTAACGAATGGCTTCTGCTAAGTAGTCAGGGTGTTCTTTAAGGGTGATGACCTGCATTTGTTTTTCTCCTTTATCCTTCTTTAGGTAAACGAATCTGAAAAATAACCCCTCGTGGCTGCAAATCTTTGACCTGGATTTGTCCCTTGTGCTCTTCAACGATTTGCTTGGCGATCGCTAAGCCTAAACCATAGCCGCCGGTCTCTTTGGAGCGGGAACGATCCTCGCGGTAGAAGCGGTCAAAGATACGGGCTTTTTCTTCATCGGAAATGGCTGGTCCTGTGTTTTTGACCTCGATCAGCCATTGCTTGTTAGAAATCTCCGATAAGAGGGTGATTTTATCACCACTGCTGGTATATTTTAAGGCATTATCTAGGAGGATCACGAGGACTTGATGGATTTTCTTTTGGTCAAAGCAAGCGGTCGTTTTGGCAAAGTTTTCGACAACAAAGTGTTTTTGATCCAATTCGGCAATTTCTTTGAAAGGTTTGACTAAGTCATCGATAAAAGGAGCTAGCTCGATGGTTTCTTTTGTCAAAAGCAATTGATTGGAATCACTGCGGGCGATCGTCAGCAAATCCGCCGTTAATCCAGTCAGCCGCCGAGTTTCCGCTAACGCTTGCGCGATGCTTTCAGATTCTTCAATGATCGTATGATTGGGCTTGGTAAACAGGCGTTCCAGACTGTTTTGAATGATCGTCAATGGTGTGCGCAGCTCATGGGATGCATTTTCGACAAATTCCTGCTGTTTTTTCCAGGAGGCTAAAATGGGGCGCATGTTCAAGCTGGAAAGCAAATAGCTGATCCCGATCGAAAGAATCCAGAAAAAGATCATCGATAAAATCAAAATCGTTTGGAAATTGTTCATCGCATTTTTGATTTGGTTAGTGTTCGCCAAGACTTGGATATAGCCGACACCAGCATCATTTGTTGGTGCTTTGGTGGTGATCGAACGAAACAAAAGGGTCTCTTCTTCCTCTGACAAGGACTGATCCACCACTGAAAAAGATGTGATACTGTCTAAGTGGCTTGTATCTAAAGATAAACTTGCCAGTTGTGAAAAGCGGCCGCCCAAGGTCTGCTTGTTTAATATCTCACCGTCTTCAGACCAGAGAATCAACTGGGTATTGAAGCGATTGGTCCCAGGGATCTTTGGCATGGCACTATCTGGTGGCAATACCTCTAGATTGGATTGCGAAGCGTTGATCTCTGCTTGGATCAAGCGGGTATCTTTGACTGCTTGTTCCAAAGAAATGTCGGTTTGCCGATAAGCCGATTGGTTGAACAATTGGAGGACGATGGTTCCTAAAAGTAAGAAAACCAACGCAAAGGCACTGACATTTAGGAGAAAGGAGTGCAGCCGTTGTCTCTTAGAGCGTTCTTTATTCATAGACTAGGCTCCTTGCATAATATAGCCGACATTTCGCAACGTACGGATCTCTTTGTCGATCCCTGTCTGGCGCAAGTGTTTCCGCAGATTGCTCATATAGACTTCGACGACAGTCAAGGTCGTTTCTGAATCAAATCCCCAGATGCGATCAAAAATCTGTTCCTTAGTCAAAATAATGTTTCTATTTTGTAGAAAATAAAGCAGCAGCTCAAATTCTTTCCCTTGGATCGGCAAAAGCTGCCCTTGGTAACTGACCTCATTGGTGCCAAGGTTGCACAGCAATCCGTTATATTCCAGGGTATTTTCATTGAACAAACCTAAGGAGCGTTTTAGCAACGCTTTGATCCGCATCAATAATTCTTCCCGATAAAAAGGCTTGGTCAAATAATCATCTGCCCCTTTTTGAAAACCGGTCACTTTGTCTTCTAAGCCGTCTTTGGCTGTTAAAATCAGGACGGGTGTTTGGAGTCCTTTTTTTCTTAGGGCAGAAAGCACCTCATAACCGTTCATCTCTGGCATCATCAAGTCGAGAATAATCAAATCATAGATCCCCGTTTCTGCCTCGTATAAGCCTTCACTGCCATCATAGGCTTGTGTGACGTCACCGATCTCGCTGACGATTTCTTTCATATTATCAGATAATGTTTTGTCATCTTCGATCACTAATAGTTTAATCATGTTCCCACCTCTTTAAGGATAAGAATAGCACGAATAGCATAAAAAATGCTTAAAAAAACTGTTTTGCCTTAAGCTGCATTTAAGATAGCTGCCGTAAATTCAGTGCATGGATTTCAAGGGAGGAACATTTTTATGAAATTGAAAAAAGTCTTTCAAAGAAAAGAGACAAAATATTTAATAGCCAAGGAGCAATTTCCTGCATTTCTTGCTGAGCTTCAGCAAAGAATGGCGATCGATGAATATGGGCAGCACACGATTATGTCCTTGTATTACGATACCCACGATTACCGCTTTATTCGTCATTCGATGGACAAACCGAAATACAAAGAAAAATTTCGGGTCCGCAGCTATGGCATACCGACAGAGCAGCAGTTGATTTTTTTAGAGATCAAAAAGAAAGTCAATGGCGTGGTCTACAAACGCCGAATCCCGCTGCCCTATGCTGACTATTGCGGCTGGTTGCAAACAGGGGTCTTGCCGTCAATGGCAGAAGCACCGCAAATCGCTGCAGAGATCCACTGGCTATTTAAGCAAAACCCAGACTTGCTGCCGAAAGTGTTGATTGCCTATGATCGCTTGTCGCTGTTTATTGATGATGATAGTGAATTTCGCGTGACATTCGACCAAAACATTCGCTTTCGCACCTATGATCTTATGTTCGGTTCTGGCAGTGAGGGGGCGCTGGTAGCACCTGAAATCGGGGTGTTGATGGAAGTGAAAGCCCTCGGTGCTTATCCGTTATGGTTTGTGGAGCTGTTGAACAAATACAGCGTGCGCAAAGGTAGCTTTTCGAAATATGCCCAAACGTATCAACGGCATTTGTTCAAGAAGGAGGAATGGTTACATGTTATCTAGTCTGTTTTCTGGCGATACGAGCACCCTTGAATGGCGTAGCTTATTGATCTGTATCGCCGCCTCATTGCTTTTAGGAATATTGGTAGCTGCGATCCATATGATCCGCAATGTCTACACAAAAAACTTCGTCATTACCTTGGCTGTTTTACCGATCCTCGTTCAATCCGTGATCATGCTAGTCAACGGCAATCTTGGCACAGGTGTGGCGATCTTAGGCGCCTTCAGTTTGATTCGTTTCCGCTCGGTTCCAGGAGGGTCTAGAGAGATCACCAGCGTCTTTTGGTCGATGGGGATCGGTCTGGCAACTGGGATGGGCTATGTCGGCTATGTCGTGATTTTTTCCATCATCGTGGCGCTTTTCTTGACCCTTTTATACACGGTGCCCTTTGGCGATCGACAAGCCACGAGTGAACGAGAACTGAAAGTCACGATTCCAGAAGATTTGGATTATCCGCAACTATTCGATGATCTCTTTGAAAAATATACGCATTCTGCCAAACTGACATCGGTTCGAACGACCACGATGGGGAGCTTATATGAGTTGCGTTATCAGTTGCTGTTAAAAGACCAAGCGCAAGAAAAACAAATCATTGATGAAGTTCGGGTTCGTAATGGCAATTTACCCGTTGTTTTAGGCAAGCTCACCGCTAACCGCGATGAGCTGTAGAAGGAGGAACCTCTTATGAAAAAACTCATTTATCCGCTCTTACTCTCATCGCTGCTCCTAGGCGCTTGTGGGCAAACCGATAGTAGTAGCACGAGCAGCAGCTCCAGTTCTGCAGCGGCTGTTTCAGGTTCTGCCGCAGTGACCAACGTTGCAACGACTCTTGATGATGCTACGGACTATTATGGCAGTTACGAAGAAGAAGACGTGGATGCCTCCTACGATGAGGCGACCGCCACGCAACTTGAATTGAATGACGGCGATACGACGGCTGTTGATGGCGTTGCAGTGGAAGACCAAACGGTGACGATCACGCAAGCTGGTACCTATGTCGTCAGCGGTTCCTTAAGTAATGGTCAACTGGTTGTCAACGTCAATAAAGAAGAAAAAGTCCATCTGATCTTTGCGGGTGTCACGATCACCAATGAAGATGGGGCGGCAGTCGTCATCGAACAAGCAGAAAAAGTCATCACGACCTTAGCCAGTGATACGACAAATACTCTGATAGATGGCAGCAGCTACACCTTGGCGGAAGGTGAGACGGAACCAGATGCCGCTTTTTATAGTAAAGAAGATTTGTCCATCAACGGTGATGGAACGTTGGTGATCACAGGAAATTACAGCAACGGGCTGCGCAGCAAAGATGATTTGGTTTTAGCTGGTGGCACGATTGAGATCACAGCGAAAAACAATGCCATCAAAGGAAAAGATTCCGTGTCGATCTTGGCAGGGAACTACACGCTGAACACCACTGAAGGAGATGGCATCCAAGCGAATAATTCGGAAGATGCGGAAAAAGGCTACGTTGCGATCGATGGCGGTACCTTTACGATCCAAAGTGGGCGTGATGGCATCCAAGCAGAAACAAATTTAAGCATCCAATCAGCCGATCTCACGATCAAAACGGCTGACGGGGCACAAAGTCAGTCGCTAGTGACGGATGAAAGCTACAAAGGATTGAAAGCTGGCGGTGTGATGACCATCAGCAGCGGTACCTTTGCGATCGATAGTGCAGATGATAGCCTGCATGCCAATGATACCATCAACATCACAGGTGGTACGATCACTGCCAACAGTGGTGACGACGGCATACATGCGGACAATGAATTGACGATCTCCGATGGGACGATTGCTATCGAAGAATCCTATGAAGGACTAGAAGCAAGTGTGATCACGATTGCTGGTGGTACGACACACGTCGTGGCTAGCGATGACGGGATCAATGCCGGTGGCGGCAGTGATACAGAGGAAACCACTGGCCAATTTGGGCAAGACAGCTTTGGTGGCGGTCCTGGCGGTGGCGATACCGCAGATGACAGCAAACAAATCACAATCACTGGCGGGACGTTGGTGGTCGATGCCGAAGGGGATGGCCTGGACAGTAACGGCAATGTCACTATGAGTGATGGGGTCGTCATCGTAAATGGTCCAACGACCGGTGGCAATGGCGCTTTGGATTATAACGGGACGTTTGAAATCACTGGCGGTGTCTTGTTAGCTGCTGGTACGACCGATATGGCCATGAATGTCAGTGGGGGAAGTCAACAGTCGATCGGGATCAGTTTCGATCAAACCCAAGCAGCAGAGACCCTTATGACCTTAAAGGATAGTCAAGGACAGACGATCTTGTCCTATGCACCAAGTAAAAGCTACCAACATGTGGTTCTTTCTAGCCCAGATTTGACGGATAGCAGCTATACATTGGTCAGTGGGGGAACGAATGATGCGCAAGCTGTTTCTGGTTATTATGCTGGTGGGACCCTTAGTGATGGGACGGAATTAGGAACGTTGCCCGTCACGGAAACGATCGCCAACTTGACCCAATCAGGAGCTACAGCGACAACCAATCAAATGGGCGGCGGCTTTGGCCGTTAGTTGAAGGTTCCTCGATCATTCCCTTGGGGTCATCAATAAAACGTGCAGATCGCAGAAGACAGCTGCGGTCTGTTCCAACGTTTTGAAAAATCAGGGGAAGATTTAAGTTCAATTTAAGCTAAGGTTCTTATAGTCGAAATACAATAATTTGCCATTCAGGAGGAACAAAGATGAATTTTTTGAAACGAGGTCTCCAAAGTTTATGGGCGAAAAAAGGCCGGAGCCTGTTGCTGATCGCCGTGTTTTCTGCAATCTTTATTTTTGTATTGGCGGGTCTGACGATTCGCAGTGCGGCACTAGTAGCGACTGAAAATGCCCAGAAAAGTGTTGGCGCAACTGTGACGTTGCAAGCAAACCGCGAGCAGGCTTTTCAGCAAAGGAGCTCTTCTTCTGACAGCGATGACCAAAGCACCCGACCAGATCCAGGGAGTTTTCAATCGACACCAGTAGCGATTACTGATGCCCAAGCGATCGCCGATTTAGACGGGGTTGCCTCATATAGTTTTGAAGTCAGCACCTCTGCTGATGCCGTCAGCGGGATCGAACCGATCTCCAGCAGTGACTCATCGACAGAGTCAGAAGCAACCGATAGCAGCGAGACGGGGCAAATGGACGGTATGCCAGGAGGAATGCCTGGCGGGAATATGAGTACGGGTGATTTCCAAATCACTGGTGTATCAAGCAGTGCGGCGTATACGACTTTTTCGGAAGGAACAGCGACAATCACGGATGGAGAAGGCATTACTTCTGAGGATGAAGGTACGAACCAAGTCCTGATCGAATCCTCACTAGCCGAAGCAAATGATTTGGCAGTCGGAGATACGTTTTCGATTACTGATGCAGAGGACAATGAAGTCGAAGTGACGATCAAGGGAATCTATGAAACGAGTGAAGTAGGCAACAGCATGAGCCAAATGTTCAACTTTCTCAATCCAGCCAACACGATCTTTGCTTCTTATACCCTTGCCAATACGTTGAGCGGCAATGAGGACACCATTGACTCGGCAACCTATACCTTGAGTGATCCGTCTGAGATGACAGCATTCGTGGAAGAAGCGGAAGGGTTGATCGATACAGAAACCTACAGCATTCAAACCAACGATCAAATGTATCAGTCGATGCTGACACCATTAAATAATGTCGCTAGCTTTGCAAAAAATATTATTGTGTTAGTTGCTGCTGCCGGTATCATTATTTTGACGTTGATCGTGATGATGTCGATTAGGGAACGTCGTTATGAGATTGGTGTATTGCTCTCTTTAGGCGAGTCACGGGCTAAAGTGATCCTACAGTTTTTCACAGAGATTTTTGTCTGTATGGTATTTGCTTTAGGGATCGCGGCCGCTAGCGGCAATCTTGTCGGGAATGCCGTCGGAGAGCAATTATTGGCACAACAAACAGAGACAACGACTGATCAAGCAGCCACTGAAAACGCTGGTCCTGGAGGCGGGGAGATGCCGCAAATGGGCGGAAATCGTGGTGGTTCTTTCCCATCCTTCACCCAATCAGCAGAAGTGGAGTCCTTAGAAATCACCGTTTCCCCTCAACAAATTGGTTTATTGGCATTACTCGGTCTAGGGATCAGTTTTGGCTCGATCTTACTCTCTTCCGCGGGCATTTTGCGGTTGAATCCGAAAAAAATCTTGGTTTCTTAGGAGGAACGACATGACATTACGAACAGAACAATTAGGATATTGGTATCAAAGCGAAGCAGAAGCGCTGTTTCGTGACGTTGATTTGACCTTTGAACCTGGCAAGATGTATGCGATCTTAGGTTCTAGCGGATCGGGGAAAACAACTTTCCTGTCACTGATCACGGGCCTAGATACACCGAAAGAAGGAAAGATTTTCTACAATGAAGAAACGTTAGCAAAAATCGGATTGCGAGAATACCGCCGCAAAGATGTTTCCATCGTGTTCCAAGCGTATAATCTATTGCCTTATATGTCGGCACTGGACAATGTGATCACAGCGATGGCGATCGCGAAGTCGCAGCAAGCTGATAAAAAGGCCTATGCTTTAGCCAACTTAGCCAAAGTTGGCATCACGGAAGAGCTGGCACTGAAAAAAGTGACCCAATTATCGGGTGGGCAACAGCAGCGGGTGGCGATCGTTCGCGCATTGTGCTGTGAGCATGAGCTGATCGTAGCCGATGAACCGACTGGAAACTTGGATGAAACGACGTCCAAAGAGATCGTCAAACTATTTCAAGAAATTGCTCATGAGCAAAAAAAATGTATTATCTTAGTGACCCATGAGCAAGAAGTAGCCAAGGCTTGCGATGTCGTTTATGAGCTAAAAGAGCGAGCATTTTCTAAAGTTGAAGGATAAGCTTTGCTTAGGGTAGCTGCTAGTTATTAGGGCGGAGGCAGTTGCTCTTCTTGAGGCTTTAAATACATCCTCAAGGAAACGGCTGTAAAGTCTGCTTGCATCTTCGCCTTGCTCCTCTTACAATAGAAGTAATTGTAAACGAAGAAACTTGTGAGGGGAGTGTAAAGATGCGACTTTTTATTGACGGCGATGGATCGCCAGTGAAAAACGAAGTGATTGAGCTGGCTCAGCAATATCAGCTGCCGGTGGTGATCGTCACCAGTGTCGATCATTACACGACCAAAGATTATCCTGCCCATGTTCACTTTGTCTATGTCGACAAAGGCTCGGATCGTGCGGATTATGAAATCGTGAAGGAAATAGAGCCCGGTGATTTTCTCGTTACCCAAGATTATGGGTTAGCCTCTTTGGTCTTGCCGAAAAAAGCGCGGGTTTTTCACCATAACGGCACAGAGTATTTGCCAGAAACGATCGATTTTTTACTTGGACAACGCTACTTAGGTGCGCAGATGCGTAAAGCAGGCAAGCGTACAAAAGGACCGAAGCCCTTTACGAAAGAGGATCGGGAAGCCTTCAAACGAATCTTTGAAAACGAATTGCGACAGACTCTTGCAAAATAAGCACCCTCAAGACCCAGCTTCTGCATGAACCACGGGAATTGAAGGTGCTTATTTATTTCTTGCGAAAACGATCATAGAAGTATTTGCTGACTAAAGCCACGATCGCGAAAAATGCTAAGGTATATCCGAAGATTCCCATCTGATGGACGAAGGCTCCTTGTTGCGGGCTGGCGACCACCAATAAGGAAGAGCCAAGGATGACCGCAGCTAGAATAATACCGATCACCAGTCGATTGACCATCTGATCAAAGCGGTCCAATAGCTGCTTTTGTTCGCGGATCTCTAGATTCAGTCGGTGTTTACCAGTCGCAAAAGTGTCTAAGACAGCCAAGGTCCGATCGGGAAGATGGCTAAGTGCCCGCAAGCTTTTTGCGGTTGCCAAGGCGCTTTTTTTCACCTCGTCTTCAATACTCAGCTGCTGCAGGAAATATTTTTGTGCAAAAGGCTGAGTGACTTCCATCATTGATAATTCGGGATCTAAGGCTTTGATCACACCTTCCAAGGTACCAAAAGCCTTGATCAGCAAGGTGATGTCTCGATGCATCTGCAGTTGGTTATCATGGCAGATCGTGATGACTTCCGCCATCACTTTTTGCAAGTCGATATCCTTTAGCGGCATATTATAGTAGTTTTCAACAAATTTTTGCAGATCTTGGTAGAAGGCGACTTCGTCAAAGGAACTGCCGCTGCTGTTGCACAACCGCAAGACGGCTTTGCCGACTTCTTGGGTGTCTTGGGTATAAAGAGCAATCAACGCATCGGCTAAACGGCTGCGTAAAGACTGATCCAAATGACCCATCATCCCAAAGTCCAAGAAAATCACTTGGTAAGGCGGCATGACAGCTTCTTCTTGCCATTTCAACGAATAATCGACCCCGCCGAGGACACCGACGCGCTGCTTGACTTGAAATGGTTGTGGGCGGTTGGCTTGATCCGTGAAGACATGCAAGAAAAGATTGCCAGGATGTGGATCAGCGTGAAAGAAGCCATCTTCAAAGACTTGTTTCATAAAGTTTTCGACTAATAGCGTCCCCACTTGTTTTTTCACTGCTTTAACGGACTGATTGTCATAAACGATGTCTTGATTTTTGCGGGTCAGTAAGCAATTCAAGCTTTCACCTGCCATGTAATCCATGACTAATACTTTTTGGGTACACCATTCGGGATAAACTTTTGGCAATGCCAACTGCGGGTCTTGGTGATTGTTGCGGTAGAATTCCTGTGCGTTTTTCATCTCTTGTAAAAAATTTGTTTCATTGGCAAGTGATCGTCGGACTTCGCTTAGCACGCTTTTTAAATCCACCACATTGGCTTCTGGAATTGCGCGAACCAACGGCAGGGCTTTTTCAAAAAGATCGAGATCCACTTGAATTGCCGCAATGATCCCTGGATGCTGCACTTTGACGATCACTTCTTTGCCGCTGAGCAAGTTTGCTCGATGGGCTTGTCCGATGGAAGCTGAGGCGACCGGAATTTCATCAAAAGCGGAAAAAACTTCCGTTAGCGGCTGCTGCAGTTCTGTTTCCAGCAGTGCTTTGACCTTGGGAAATGGATCGCTTTTGACATTGTCCTGCAGCTGCTTGAATTCATCGACAAAGGTGCTGGAAAGCAGATCATTGCGGACCGAAAGCATCTGCCCGATTTTGATAAATGTTGGTCCTAATTCTTCAAACGCTTGACGCACCATTTCGGGGTGCTGCTGTTTGCTGATATTTTGAACGACTTTGTATTTCAAAAAGACTTGAACGATTTGTTTTAATCGTCCTTTTCTAGAAGGAGCGGTTTGTTCTGTCATAGGTCCCACCTCTTTAAACGTGCCGTGATATATTCATAGTACTGACAAAATGAAAAACATTCAACTAACGACTGTGTAAGCTTAAAGAAATTTCTGCAAGATTTAATGCCGGTTGGTCGATTTTGTGCTAAAATGTGGAAGACTTAGTTTGGTAGAATCAATGAATACAGGAGGAAATTCTTTTGAAAATCATTTTATTATACGGGGGACGCAGTGCAGAACATGAGGTATCACTGTTATCCGCTTTTTCAGTTGTTAATGCTGTATATTATAATTACTACCAAGTTCAATTAGTAATGATCACCAAAGAAGGACGCTGGTTAAAAGGCCCATTATTGACTGAGGCGCCAACGTCTCCAGTTACTTTGGCATTGACCAATGAAGAAACCAAAGGGGAAGAAATTTCACCTGGGGCAATCTACGAAGAAGACGCGATCGTCTTTCCTTTACTTCACGGACCAAATGGCGAAGACGGCACGATCCAAGGGTTTTTAGAAACCATCGGAATGCCTTATGTCGGAGCCGGTGTCTTGACTAGTGCCTGTGGGATGGACAAAATCATGACCAAGTATATCTTGCAAGCTGCGGGGATTCCGCAAGTTCCCTATGTACCAGTCTTGAAAAATGCGTGGAAAGAAAATCCGAAAAAGATTTTCGATCAATGTGAAGGTAGTCTGCTTTATCCAATGTTTGTCAAACCTGCCAACATGGGCTCAAGTGTCGGTATCTCGAAAGCCGAGAACCGTGAAGAACTGCAAAATGCGCTACAAGAAGCGTATCGCTACGATACCCGAGCGATCGTTGAACAAGGAATCGAAGCCCGTGAGATCGAAGTAGCCGTTCTTGGAAACGAAGACGTTCGGACCACAATGCCGGGAGAAATCGTAAAAGATGTTGCCTTTTATGATTACAATTCCAAATACATTGACAACCGAATCGAGATGCAGATTCCTGCACAAATTCCAGAAGAAACACAAGCCAAAGCTCAAGAGTTTGCGAAAAAAGCCTATACGATGTTAGGCGGCAGCGGATTGAGCCGTTGTGATTTCTTTTTGACCAATAAAAATGAGCTCTTTTTAAATGAGCTGAACACGATGCCAGGGTTCACTGAATTCAGCATGTACCCACTGCTATGGGAGAAGACCGGCTTGCCTTATGGGGATTTGATCGAAGAATTGATCCAATTAGGGATGAATCGTTTCAATCAAAGACGTTCGTTCTTGACCAATGTAGAAGCAACAGAAAACGAAGCAGAATAAATAGCAGGAAGAAAGCCAGCTCAACTCAAGGAAAATACTTGAAGCGATCTTGTGCTTTCTTTTTTTAGGAAAAAGGAGCGAACCTGATGAATTTTACTGTAAAAGAAGCCGCTGCCGTATTTGGTCAGCAAATTGAAAATGAAACGCCACTTGCCTCTGTGGAATTCGACAGCCGTCTGATCAAAGAAAACAGTCTCTTTGTTCCCTTAGCGGGTACCCGTGACGGACATGAATTTGCCCAACAAGCCAAAGACAATGGGGCGATCGCCACACTGTGGAGCCACCCTACGATCGAACCGCCGCAAGACATCCTTGTGATTCCTGTCACGGATAACGTCAAAGCGTTCCAACAATTGGCACGAGCGTATAAAGAAAAGCTTGCACCGAAAATCATCGGTATTACTGGAAGTAACGGGAAAACGACCACCAAAGATATGGTGGAAGCGGTCATGGCCCAAAAGTACCAGACCTATAAAACCCAAGGCAACCACAACAATGAACTAGGCGTGCCTTTGACTATCTTGCATGCGCCAGAAGATACCCAAGTATTGATTTTAGAAATGGGAATGGATCATGCAGGTGAAATCGAAGTCCTTTCACGCTTAGCAGAACCTGACGCTGCCGCTATCACGTTGATTGGCGAAGCCCACATTGAAAACTTAGGGTCCAGAGAAGGGATCGCCAAAGCCAAAATGGAGATCACCGCAGGATTGAAAAAAGACGGCTTCTTTATGCTGCCAGCTGATGAACCATTGTTAGAGCCCTTTGTTCCCAATTTAATGCAGACCATTGAAACTTTTGGCTTAACTGAGGGAGATCTACAAGGAGATATCGTGGAGGAATCGCAAGATCAGACGATTTTTACGGTTGCAGGTACCACCTTTACCTTACCGGTCTTAGGCGGCTATAATGTCAAAAATGCCTTGATCGCGATTGGGATAGGACGTCATTTTGGTGTAGCAGATGAAGCGATCAAGGAAGGCTTGGCGCATTTTCAATTGACGAAAAATCGGACCCAATGGGTGACTGCTGGTAATGGGGCAGCGATTTTGAGCGATATTTACAATGCCAATCCGACGGCCATGGGTCTTGTATTGGATAGCTTCCGCAAATTGCCTTTAGCAGGACGACGGATCGCCGTATTGGCAGATATGCTTGAATTAGGACCAGATTCTGCACAAATGCATGAGCAGATGGCCGCACACTTGGATGACTCGTTCCAGCTAGTTTTCCTTTATGGCAAAGAAATGCAGGCATTGCAAAAACGACTAGCGAACACTGCCCTTGCTGACAAGGTGCGCTATTTTGCGATTGATGAAAAACCACAGCTGATC
This sequence comes from Enterococcus sp. DIV2449a, assembly GCF_051711225.1. Lineage (NCBI taxonomy): Bacteria > Bacillati > Bacillota > Bacilli > Lactobacillales > Enterococcaceae > Enterococcus > Enterococcus sp. DIV2449a. Next base: position 3,073,870 of record NZ_JBIOME010000001.1, on the reverse strand, counting down.
GCCTCCTTAATAGAAACTTTAGAACCTTCCGATAGCCTAGTGATCAAAGGCAGCAATGGCATGGGCCTGAGTGAAGTCGTTGATGCACTAAAAGGAATGTAAAGCGGAGTTGAAATCTTGCTGAAACTTTCAAAACGTGTTATACTTATCTAACGCCGAAAGATGAAGCACAGAATGATTACTGTAAAAAACATTGACGTTTTGAGATAAAATGATGGCTGAGACAAACAACACTTGTTTTAGCCTTTTATAATGCCTTCGTGAAGCGGTTTTTCGGTACCGAGAGAAAGATAAGAGTAAATGGGACTACTCTTGTGTTTCTGAAGAACTAACCTACGCTTCGATGATAGAAAAACAGGCATCGAAAAGATGACCAGCCTAGGAGGATCCATTTGAAATTTAAAGATCTAGAATTATCCAACGAATTATTGACTTCTGTTGAGCGTGCCGGCTTTGAAGAAGCAACACCCATCCAAGAAGCAACGATTCCATTAGCCTTAGCAGGCAAAGACGTGATCGGTCAAGCACAGACCGGTACTGGTAAAACCGCCGCATTTGGTTTGCCAATGTTAGAAAAAATCGACCCAGCGAACCATCAACTACAAGGATTAGTGATTGCCCCAACCCGTGAATTAGCGATCCAAACCCAAGAAGAATTGTATCGTCTTGGTAAAGACAAAAAAATTCGCGTTCAAGCAGTTTACGGTGGAGCCGATATCGGCCGTCAAATCCGTCAATTAAAAGATCGTCCCCATATCGTAGTTGGTACGCCAGGACGTATGTTAGACCATATCAACCGCCACACCTTAAAATTAGGTACGGTTGAAACGCTTGTATTAGATGAAGCAGACGAAATGTTGAACATGGGCTTCTTGGAAGATATTGAAAAAATCATCAGCCAAGTGCCAGATGTTCGTCAAACGTTGCTATTTTCAGCAACAATGCCGCCAGCAATCAAAAATATCGGCGTGAAATTCATGAAAGAGCCTGAACATGTTCAAATCAAAGCCAAAGAAATGACCGCTGATTTGATTGATCAATACTATGTTCGCTCAAAAGATTACGAAAAATTCGATGTCATGACTCGTTTGTTGGATGTGCAATCACCTGAATTGACGATCGTTTTCGGTCGTACGAAACGTCGCGTTGATGAATTGGCACGTGGTTTAGAAGCCCGTGGCTACAAAGCTGAAGGCATTCACGGGGACCTTTCTCAACAAAAACGGATGAGCGTTTTGCGTTCATTTAAGAGTGGTCAATTAGATATCTTAGTTGCCACAGACGTAGCAGCTCGCGGATTAGATATTTCTGGTGTTACACACGTTTACAACTACGATATCCCTCAAGATCCTGAAAGCTATGTTCACCGGATCGGACGTACAGGTCGTGCCGGAAAAGGCGGAATGTCAGTGACTTTCGTTACACCAAACGAAATGAGCTACTTGCATGTCATTGAAAACTTAACGAAAAAACGGATGACACCAATGCGCCCACCAACCGAAAAAGAAGCATTTAAAGGTCAATTAGGTGCCGCAATCGAAGCCGTTGAAACAAAATTGGATGAAAATGGTTTGGATAAATACTTGCAAGCAGCCGACGATCTTTTGGAACGTTATTCTGCACAAGATTTAGCAGCACTGCTTCTAAAAACAATGGCGAAAGATCCAGCTGATTTAGAACCAGTCAAAATCACACCAGAACGCCCATTACCTCAAGGAAAAAAATCATTCAATAAAAACGGACGTCGCAGCAATAACAGCAATGGCGGCAATCGTAACCGTAAAGAAAACGGTGGGAACCGTGGCGGCGGCAACGGCAATAAAGCCCGTGGTAACTATTCAAAAGATGGTGCCCGTAAAAACAATCGCCGTAGCAACGACAAAAAACGCGGTTTCGTAATCAGAAATAACCAAGACTAATTAAGTTTGTGGACCTTGTAAGGAAACTTGCAAGGTCTTTTTTATATAAAAAACAAATATGAGCGATTGAAAATCTTAATCTCCGTATAAACTCGTCAGATTTGAATGGTAATTCGCCATTTTTTTGGTAGAATGGTAACTAGCTGAACAAGGGGTATTTCCAATTTGGAAAACCCTATCTTAGGTGAAGGTAGAGAAAAGAATGATCAAAGGAATCGGGATCGATGCAGTCGAGCTGCCTCGAATGAAAGAATTAATTGAAAAAAAACCTCAGTTTATAACGCGTATTTTAACAGAGAAGGAAGCAAAATTATTTGCACGTTTGCCTCTGAAACGTCAGGTAGAGTTCCTTGGTGGGCGCTATGCCTGCAAAGAAGCGTTCTCGAAAGCTTGGGGGACAGGGATCGGCAAAGTTTCTTTTCATGATATTGAAGTCTTGACCAATGAATTCGGTGCACCGATCGTTACTAAAGCACCGCATCCTTTAGAAAAAACGTTTGTCAGTATCACCCATACAAATGATACTGCTTTTGCACAAATTATTTTAGAAGTACTAGATAGTGAATAAACCAAGTTGAAGTAGTCTGTCAGTCAAGAAGACTTTGATACTTCATGGACGAACAGCCGACTACATAAAACCAACTTAATTTGTTCATCTGATCAAGCACTAGTAGAAAGAAGGAACTGGAAATGGTGGTTGCTTACCATAGACCAACGAAAGCGATAATTGATACAACTGCGATTACCGAAAACATCAAACATGAGATTGCTCACTTACCAAGCGAGACATTTCTTTTTGCGGTGGTCAAAGCGAATGGTTACGGACACGGAGCGGTTCAAACCGCTCTTGCAGCCAAAGAAGGCGGCGCAGATGGTTTTTGCGTTGCGACGATCGATGAAGCGATCGAATTGAGAGAAGCAGGGATCACTGACCCGATTTTGATCTTAGGTGTCGTGAACGTGTGTGATATTTCCTTGCTGACGACCTATGATTTGTCATTTCCAGTCGCTTCGATGGACTGGTTGATAGAAGCAGGCGCTTATTTAGAGGAGAACCCTCTAAATAAGCCGCTTAAAGTGCATATCAAGGTGGATACTGGTATGGGGAGAATCGGCTTTTTGACTGCCGAAGAAGTGCGCCAAGCCGTTCTTTGGTTAGAAGATCACCCCTCTTTTGATTGGGAAGGAATCTTTACCCATTTCTCCACAGCCGATCAAGCTGATACAACTTATTGGGAAACACAGCACCAGCGGTTTAAAGAAGTCTTAACTGTTTTGCCTTATTTGCCGACATATATACATACAGGCAATAGCGCGACCTCCTTGTGGCACAAAGAGGCCGTTGGGAATATGGTCCGTTTTGGGATCGCGATGTATGGATTGAATCCGTCAGGTCATGCATTGAAGGAACCATTTTCCTTAAAACCAGCCCTTTCACTTGTTTCTGAACTGATCCAAGTGAAATTACTTGAAAAAGGAGCGGGGATTGGCTATGGTGAGACATATATCACGCCCCGTCAGGAATGGATCGGCACTGTGCCTATCGGTTATGCGGATGGCTGGTTACGAAAAATGCAAGGCTTCTCACTCTTAGTAGAAGGCGAACCTTGTGAAATCGTCGGTCGGGTGTGTATGGATCAACTGATGATTCGTTTGCCGCGAGCATTTGCTGTCGGTACAACGGTCACGTTGATTGGTGAGAATCATGGGAAACGAATTACGATGCAGGATGTTGCAGACCAGTTAGAAACGATTCACTATGAAGTAGCGTGCACCCTCTCAGCAAGGGTTCCGCGAGAATATAAAAGTTAGGGTGGTCCTATGGTAAAAAGGGGAGATATTTATTTTGCCGATCTTTCACCAGTCGTTGGATCGGAGCAAGGCGGAATACGACCGGTCTTGATCATTCAAAATGACTTGGGCAATCACTTCAGTCCCACCGTGATCATTGCGGCGATCACGGCAAAAATGGCGAAGCCGAAATTACCAACCCACATTGGAATTTCCGCTTCTTGCACAGGGATTGGCAAAGACTCCGTCATTTTGATGGAACAGATCCGCACGATCGACAAAAGTCGGTTGAAAGAAAAAGTTTGTCATTTAGACGATAAAGTGATGTGTGAAGTCGATGCTGCTTTGATGATCAGTATTGGTGTGGAGCCGACCTTTGCTACATCAACGATCGAGGTGTAAAACAAGCAATGGGGTATGTAGTATTAATAGTAGTTGTCATTTTATTGATTCTCTTTACTTATAAACATATTCGCCGTTTTCTTTCAGAAACCAAAAAGCGCAACGAAACCATGGAACAAGGGTATTACCTTGTCAGTCATACATATGAAGAAAAGCGGGAACAGACACATTATTACGGCGTTTTTCAGCAGGGAGACAAAGAGCTGATACTAGAAATGTCGTTACAACTTTATTTGCAACTGCAGCCGCCGCAACGGGGCATGTTGACTGCCAAAGAAGGCAAAGTACTTTCTTTTGAAATGTGATCATGTAATGAAAGTAACGCGCACCAGGAAACAGCCCCCTCATGAAAACAAGCAGGAAAGAGCCGCTCCGTTTCGTACATCGGAGCAGGTTCTGCCACTGCTTGTTTTTTTCATGCAGGTCTTTGTGAGAGGTTTCCTATGGATTCAGATTCAATGAATGGAAGAAAGAGCATCTTCAAAAAAGAGGAATACCACAAAAGCGTGCGGCTAGAATGCTTTGAAGATCAGGTAATGTACGGTTGCTTTTCACAAAGAATTCAGTTATAGTATGTAGCGACTAGTTTGAAAAGAGGGAAAAAAGTGAACCCATCGATTTATGGACTTACCAAATCAGATCTATCTTTGTGGATAACTGAACAAAATGAAAAGAAATTCCGTGCCAACCAAGTGTGGGAGTGGCTCTATGAAAAACGAGTAACCAGCTTTGAAGAAATGACCAACCTACCGAAACCTTTGATTGAGAAACTGTCGGCAGCCTTTGTGATCAATCCTCTGAAACAGATGGTGGTACAAGAAGCCAGTGACGGAACCGTCAAGTATTTATTCCAATTGCCAGACAATCACATGATTGAAACGGTCTTGATGCGTCAAGAATATGGCATGTCCGTTTGTGTGACGACCCAAGTCGGCTGCAACATCGGCTGTACGTTTTGTGCCAGTGGGTTATTAAAGAAGCAACGAGACTTAACGGCAGGCGAGATCGTGGCTCAAATCATGTTAGTACAACACTATTTTGATGAACGCAATGAGGGGGAACGAGTCTCTCACGTGGTGGTCATGGGGATCGGCGAACCCTTTGATAACTATGACAATGTGATGCATTTCTTACAGATCATCAATGACCCGAAAGGCTTAGCGATCGGCGCGCGGCATATTACTGTGTCAACCAGCGGCTTAGCGCATAAAATTAGAGAGTTTGCGGAGAACGGCTTGCAAGTGAACCTAGCGATTTCGCTGCATGCCCCAAATAACGAAGTCAGAACCTCCATGATGCGGATCAATCGGAGTTTCCCGATTGAAAAGCTGATGGCAGCAGTCGATTATTATTTAGAAAAAACCAATCGTCGGATCACGTTTGAGTACATCATGCTGGATCATGTCAATGACCGGCCAGAACATGCCCGTCAGTTGGCAGCTTTATTGAAGGATAAAAAGAAATTGTCCTACGTCAACTTGATCCCATATAACCCAGTGAATGAACATGACCAATACGCTCGAAGTAAAAAAGCGGATGTGTTAGCCTTTTATGACATTTTAAAGAAAAACGGCATCAATTGCGTGATTCGTAAAGAACATGGGACAGATATCGACGCAGCTTGCGGACAGCTGCGAAGCAAACAAATGAAAAAAGAAGCCTCCGCTTCTTAAACGTAAAAAGCAAAAGAAGGACTGCACAAGCGCAGTTCTTCTTTTTGTTATTTACTATCTAAGTAATTAAAAAACGTATTAAAGAAAGCGTATTCCTCGAAAGAAAATTCAAAAAACATTGTTTTACAAGAAAAAAATAGATTATACTAAAAGCTGGTATCCATTAAAAATAACTTATCGTGAAAGGATGATTTGATGGAATGGATTAAATTAATTGGTATTCTAGTTATTTTAGTCGGCTTTTTGCTGAAGCTAGATACTATTGCTGTCGTAATCGTTGCTGGTTTTGTCACCGCGCTTGTGTCGGGGATTTCTGTTGTTGATTTTTTAACAATGTTAGGAGAAGCGTTTGTCAATAATCGACTCGTTACGCTGTTCTTACTGACACTACCGATGGTCGGCTTGTCAGAACGTTTTGGCTTGAAGCAGCAGGCAGTCATATTGATTGAAAAGATCAAAGGCTTAACACCAGGGAAGTTCTTGAGCTTGTACTTGTTTATTCGAGAACTTGCTGGCTTTTTCTCTATTCGGATCCAAGGACATACACAATTTATCCGCCCGATCGTTAACCCGATGGCGCAAGCTGCTGGGGAAAACAAATTTGGGGAACTGGATGAAAAAGATCAGGAAAAAATCAAAGCTCGGGCTGCCGCTAACGAAAACTTCGGGAATTTCTTTGCGCAAAATACCTTCGTGGCTGCTTCTGGTGTGCTATTGATCGTAGGAACATTGCAATCTCTTGGCTACGATGTGGCAGCTAGTTCGATCGCGCAAGCCTCATTGCCGATCGCATTGATCGTCTTAGTCATTGCTACATTGTCGAACCTGCTCTTTGATCGTAAATTAGCAAAAAAATATGGCAAGAAGGAGGACAAATAGATGGAAGGAATCGTTAACGGATTACTGGAATTCTTTTATATCTTGATCGGATTGCTGTCGATCATGACGGCTGTACGGGTTTTTCGTGAAGCGGATCATCCCACCCGATTAGGCACTTCTGCCTTTTGGTTACTGCTAGGGGTCGTCTTTGCTTTCGGGAATTTCTTGCCGTATCTTGTGGACGGGATTTTGATCGTTTTGATGGGCTGTTTGACCTTCTTCAAACAAGTACAGATCGGTAAAATCGTGGACGTGGATGATGAAAAAGCAGAAGCATCGGCTAAACGGATCGGTAGTACGATCTTCGTGCCATGTATCAGTTTAGCATTGATCGCTGTAGTGATTTCTTATACGCCATTAGGGGGCCAAGTTGGGATCGGGATCGCATCGATCTTAGCACTCTTGTTGGCAGTCGTGTTGACTTCCGCTAAACCAAAAACAGTGCTAGACGATTCCGATCGAATGCTTCGTCAAGTCGGAACTGCCGGTATCTTGCCGCAGTTATTAGCAGCATTAGGTGTCATTTTTAACGCTGCTGGTGTCGGTGATGTGATTTCTCAAGGAATCTCTGGTGTCGTGCCAGAAGGCAATCGTTTTATCGGTGTCGTGGCTTACTGTTTAGGAATGATGATCTTTACTATGATTATGGGAAATGGTTTTGCGGCATTTACCGTTATTACTGCAGGCATCGGTGTACCTTTTGTGATGGCGCAAGGCGGCGACCCAGTCGTTGCTGGTGCATTGGCAATGACCGCTGGTTTTTGTGGCACATTGCTGACTCCGATGGCAGCCAATTTCAATGCACTGCCAGTGGCCTTGTTAGAGATGAAAGACCCCAATGGTGTCATTAAAGCACAAGCCCCAATTGCTTTATTATTGTTAGTGATCCACATCGCTTTAATGTACTTTTGGGCATTTTAGTGGTAAAACAAAGAGGGAAGGATGATGGAAATGAAACTATTAATTACTGGATTTGATCCATTTGGCGGAGAAGCAATCAATCCTGCCTTAGAAGCAGTGAAATTACTGCCAGATACAATTCATGGTGCACAGATCGTGAAAGCAGAGATCCCCACTGTATTTGGGAAATCAGCAGCGATCGTCGCAGAGAAAATTGAAGAGATCCACCCAGATGTCGTTTTAAACATTGGCCAAGCGGGTGGACGGTTTGCCATCTCACCAGAACGAGTGGCGATCAATGTGGATGATGCCCGGATTCCTGATAACGAAGGCAATCAACCCGTCGATGAAGCGATCCAAACAGAAGGGAAGCCTGCTTACTTCACACAACTGCCGATCAAAGCAATGGTAGAAAACATGAAAAAAGCAGGAATACCTGCAGCCGTTTCTAATACTGCTGGAACCTTCGTCTGCAACCACATCATGTATCAAGTACAATACATGATCGATACAAAATACCCTGAAATGAAGGGTGGTTTTATCCACGTACCGTTTATTCCTCAGCAAGTCGTCGATAAAGCAGGACAGCCTGCAATGAGCATCGAAGACATCGCCAAAGGATTGATTGCAGCGGTGGAAGCCATCGTTGATTATGCCGACAAAGAAGATCTAAAAGCAATTGGCGGCGCGATCCATTAATCATTAAAGAGGACATCCTTTCGGGGATGAAACAAATGTCTTTAAGGCGAGAAGACCTGATCAGCAAGCATGCGATCAGGTCTTTTTTTGGCCTGTTTTGATAAAAATCATTGGCGATTTCTGTATGTTTACCCTTCTATCAGACATTTCTCATTTTGACGGATCAAATGAAAAAGAAAGACAGAAAACGAATGTAATTTACATTTAACCATGTTTTTTTATTATTTTTTTTGCTTTGTTTCTTATAAATAAAGAAAGGAAAAATAGCATTTAACGAATGTTTGATGAGAGTAAGGTAAGTAAATACCAAGAAAACTTTCTGCCAGAGGTGTTTTTTATCGAAAAAAGGATTGCTTTTTTAATAATTATTAATTAAAATCTTATCTAACTTCAGAAATCGCATGATTATTCTGAAAATTAATTCAATTAAGGGGTAGGACAGGATGAAGAATAAATGGGCCTATGGTTTAGTGGCTGTGTGTGGCGTGGCGTTAGCCGGTTGTACAACGGGCGGAACAAGTAGTTCAAGCAATGACACAGCAGCAAGCGGCGACAGCAGTGCAGAACAAGTGTTTAACGTAGTGGTTTCACAAGAAATGCCAAGTGCGGATCTCTCATTAGCAACCGATACGATCAGCTTCAGTGCATTGAACAATGTATATGAAGGACTGTATCGTTTGGATGCTGACAGTACACCACAACCTGCTGGTGCAGCTGAAGCAGCTGAAGTCAGCGAGGATGGACTGACTTACAAGATCAAATTACGTGAAGATGCGAAATGGTCAAATGGTGACCCTGTTACAGCAGCAGATTACGTCTATGGTTGGCAACGGACAGTCAAACCTGAAACAGCATCAGAATACGCGTATCTATTTTCACCAGTTAAGAACGCAGATGCCATCACAGCAGGCGATACGGATCCATCAGAGCTAGGCATCAAAGCAGTGGGGGATTATGAATTAGAAATCACCCTAGCAAAAGCAACACCTTACTTTGACTACTTATTAGCATTCCCATCCTTCTTCCCACAAAATCAAAAAGTGGTAGAAGAAAATGGTGATCAATATGCGTCAACTAGCGACAATGCTGTCTATAATGGACCGTTTGTCTTGACTGGGTTTGATGGACCAGGAACGGATACGGAATGGGCTTATGAAAAGAACGACCAATATTGGGACAAAGATACTGTTAAATTACAAACGATCAACGTAAGCGTCGTGAAAGAATCCTCAACTGCCTTGAACCTTTTCCAAGATGGTCAAGCAGATGATGTCATCCTAACAGGTGAATTAGCGCAACAAATGGCTAACGATGAAGCCTTCGTTTCTCAACCAGAAGCAACGACTTCTTACCTAGAATTGAACCAACGTGATGAAGATTCACCTTTCCGTAACGAAAACTTACGTAAAGCGATCTCTTATGCGATCGACCGTGATGCCTTAGTGACATCGATCTTAGGGGATGGTTCGATTGCTTCAACTGGGTTGGTACCAGAAGGTATGACCTTCAGCCCTGGCGATCATACGGACTTCACGGAAGCAGCTGGCAGCGTCATTGAATACAATGAAGAGCAAGCCAAAGAACATTGGGAAAAAGCAAAAGAAGCATTAGGGATCGATTCATTAGAATTTGATATCTTAGCTTCTGATACAGACTCAACGAAGAAAATCATTGAGTACTTGCAAGATACGATCGAAAAAACATTGGACGGTGTGAAAGTCACGTTAAGTCCAGTACCATTCTCTGTTCGTTTGGATCGTTCAAACGCTGGTGATTTTGATACAGTAATGGGCGGTTGGGGTGCTGACTATGCCGATGCAAGTAGCTTTACTGACTTGTTTACGACAGGCAACTCATACAACCGTGGGCAATGGAGCAACGAAGAATACGATGCAGCAGTTGAAGCAGCGGGTACGACCAATGCCAATGACCCTGACAAACGTTGGGAAGATCTAGTCAATGCAGAAAAAATCATTATGAATGAACAAGGTGTCATTCCAGTTTATCAAAAAGCGGAAGCACACTTACGTGCAACAAAAGTCAAAGGTGTTGTTGCTCACGCAGCGGGCGCACAATACGACTACAAGTGGACATCAATCGAATAATCACGAGTAGTTGACTTGAAATGCCGAAGAAAAGGCTGGGACAATTTCTTGTCTCAGCCTTTTGCTTCTCATTTCAATGAGTAAAACTATAAGAATGAAATTAACTAGTAGCAATCATTAAAAAGAGCAATGAAAGGAATAACAAGAAGACACCAGGCCATAACCAAAAGGCGTAGCTCTGTTTGCCGACTTGGGATAATTTCAGATAATCTGTTTTATTTTTGGAAAAAGCTTTCTTCATGGAGTATTGAAAATGGTCAAAGAAACCAGAAGCAAATACCCATAAAAAACCGCCAATGATCAAAAAGAACAGCGCCCACAAGAAAAGGGCATCTGAAAGAGCTGCTATGGAAAATTCATTTTTTATGGCTAACCATCCGCCAGAAATTGCGAGGCATAGGAGGGGTATGAGCCCACTACTTTTTTTTATTTTCATGATCTGACTCCTTTTTAATGATTCGTACTATGTTAATTTACATAATTATTGAATAGAAGTCAAAATACTTAAGGGGGAAACTGCGTGAACAGCTTTTTGAAATATTTATTGAAACGAGTGTTCTACATGGTCTTAACATTATGGCTGATTGCCACGATCACCTTTTTCTTGATGCAATTTTTGCCAGGAACACCATATACGAATGCTGAAAAATTAAGTCCAGAACAAATTGCCTTGCTAAATGAGCAAGCAGGATTGGACAAACCGATCATTACCCAATATTGGCTTTATTTGACCAATTTACTAAAAGGTGACTTTGGGATCTCTTTCCAATTTAAAAACCAGCCAGTAGCGAATTTATTATCAGGAAGAATCGGACCTTCACTGCAACTAGGGCTACAAGCGATCATCTTTGGTACGTTCTTTGGGATCATTTTAGGAACGATCTCTGCGATGAAACAAAATACTTGGATCGATACAACGTCTACCTTAGTGGCGATCTTAGGACGTTCGATCCCTAACTTTGTCTTTGCCGTGTTGCTGCAATACATTTTTGCCATCAAACTAGGGATCTTACCGATTGCTAAGTGGGAGACTTTTGCCAGCACGATCCTACCGACCGTCGCCTTGGCGATGTCGCCATTAGCGGATTCCGCCAGGTTTATTCGAACCGAGATGGTGGAAGTGCTGCATAGTGATTATGTCGAGTTGGCACGAGCAAAAGGGTTAAGCCGCTGGGAAATTGCCTTCAAGCATGGTTTGCGGAATAGTTTGATTCCGTTATTAACGCTGTTAGGGCCGCTAGCTGTCGGTTTGATGACGGGTTCTCTTGTCGTAGAAAATATTTTTGCGATCCCAGGTATCGGTGAACAGTTCGTAAAATCAATCATGACCAATGACTATCCAACGATCATGGCGGTAACAATTCTTTATTCCGCAATGTTGGTCTTTGTTATTCTTGTTGTTGATATTTTATATGGAATCGTTGATCCGCGGATCCGAGTTTCAGAAGGGAGTCGTGGCTAATGGCAGAGAAACCTTACACAGCAAATGATGTTGCTGCCATCGATGCAGCCAAATTTCAACCGTTACAAAAAAATACCAATGAAGAGCGTGAAGCGATCGCAACCCCTTCATTAACGTTTTTCCAAGATTCATGGCGTCGTTTGAAAAAGAACAAAGCCGCGGTCTTCTCAATCATTTTGTTGCTGATCATTATCGCGATCTCAATCATTACGATTTTTGTCTCGCCACATGATCCAACTGCGCAAAATGTGACCTTTACAAATCTGCCGCCGAAAATTCCTGGTATCAACATCAATGGCTTAAACGGCTATGCGATGGTGGGAGGCGAGCTAGTAGATAAGTATGCAGCTGCCAATGTTCCTGACGGGACGTATTTCCTTTTAGGAACGGATGGCTTGGGGCGTGACCTATTGAGTCGTCTATTTGTAGGAACACGTATTTCCTTGTTGATCGCGTTTATCGCGGCAATGCTTGACATTATCTTTGGTGTAACCTATGGCCTGATCTCTGGTCTTTTAGGTGGACGGATCGATAATGTGATGCAACGTTTTCTAGAAATCTTATCTGGTATTCCCAACTTAGTGGTAATGATCTTGATGTTGGTGGTTTTTGAACCTGGGATCTTCTCGATCGTGGCAGCAATGGCGATCACTAACTGGATTCCAATGGCGCGGATCGTACGGGCCCAAACGATGAAACTAAAAGATCAAGAATTCGTTTTAGCCGCAACGACGCTGGGGGAAAGTCGCCTCAAGATTGCGATGAAACACGTATTACCGAATATTTCCAGCGTGATCATCGTACAAATGATGTTCAGTATCCCCTCGGCGATTTTCTTCGAGGCCTTCCTAAGCTTTATTGGGCTAGGATTAAAACCACCTTCAGCATCTTTAGGGATGTTACTAAGCGATGGCTACAAAACCTTCTTGTTCCTGCCTTACCAAATGTGGGTACCAGCTGTGACCTTGTCTGTGATTATGATTGGGTTCAACTTGCTGGCAGACGGTTTGCGTGATGCCTTTGATCCGAAAATGAAAGAGTGATTGCTATGAAAAAAGTCTTAGAAGTGAAAAACTTAGAAATTTCTTTTGACACCTTTGCTGGGAAAGTCCAAGCGATCCGCGATGTCAGTTTCGATCTATACAAAGGAGAAACCTTGGCGATCGTGGGCGAATCTGGGAGCGGCAAGTCCGTGACGACCCGCAGTATCATGGGGTTGTTAGCCAGCAATGCCAATGTCGATAATGGCCAGATCCTCTTCAATGGGACGGACATTTTGAAAAAATCCGAAAAAGAACTGCAAAAAATCCGTGGCAAGGAAATCGCCATGATTTTCCAAGATCCAATGACTTCATTGGACCCAACGATGCCGATTGGCAAGCAAGTAGCAGAATCATTGATGAAGCACAACAAAATCAGTAAAAAAGAAGGCTTGCGACAAGCGTTGGAACTATTGAACCTTGTCGGCATCCCGAATGCTGAGAAACGCTTGAAAAATTATCCGCATCAATTTTCTGGTGGTCAGCGGCAGCGGATCGTCATTGCGATCGCGTTGATCTGTTACCCGCAGATCTTGATTGCAGATGAACCAACGACTGCATTGGATGTAACGATCCAAGCACAAATCTTAGAGTTATTAAAAGATATCCAGAAGAAAATCAATTCGTCCATCGTCTTCATTACCCATGACTTAGGGGTCGTTGCCAATGTGGCGGATCGGGTGGCCGTGATGTACGGTGGGAAAATCGTCGAAGTGGGGACCGCAGAAGAGATCTTCTATAACCCACAACATCCATACACTTGGGGCTTGTTAGGTTCGATGCCGACGTTAGAAGGAACAGGCGATCGCTTGTACGCGATTCCTGGTTCACCTCCAGATTTGTTAGATCCGCCAACAGGTGATGCTTTTTATCCACGGAACGAGTTTGCCTTGCAGATCGATGCTGAACAGCAACCGCCATTCTTTGACGTCTCACCGACGCACAAAGCGGCCACTTGGCTGTTAGCGCCACAAGCACCGAAAGTGACTCCGCCGGATGAGATCTTGATTCGCTGGAAAAAATTCCAAGAAAAAAATACTCAGGCATCTGTCTAAAGGAGGAGAAACGGTTGGAAAAAGTTTTACTTGAAGTAAAGAATCTCAAACAATATTTTAACGTTGGCCGCAAAGACGAAGTCAAAGCCGTCGATGATATCTCCTTCCAAATCTATGAAGGGGAAACCTTTGGTCTAGTCGGTGAATCCGGAAGCGGAAAATCGACTACTGGACGGACAGTGATTCGTTTGAATAACCCTACCGGAGGCGAAGTTCTTTTTGATGGACAAGATGTTATGAAAATCAAAGGCAAGAAACCACTGGCTGATTTTCGTCGAGAAGTTCAAATGGTCTTCCAAGATCCTTATGCTTCCTTGAATCCACGGATGAAAGTTCGGGACATTATTGCCGAAGGGATCGATATCAACGGACTAGCCAAAAATGAAAAAGAACGCAATGATCGGGTGGATGAACTTTTGCGAACCGTCGGACTAAACCCAAGTCACGGGACCCGTTATCCTCATGAATTTTCAGGTGGACAACGTCAGCGGATCGGGATCGCCCGCGCGTTAGCTGTCGATCCAAAATTCATCATCTGTGATGAACCGATCTCGGCATTGGATGTTTCGATCCAAGCCCAAGTCGTCAACTTGTTGCAAGATCTGCAAGAAGAACATAAATTGACGTACTTGTTTATCGCCCATGATTTATCGATGGTCAAACACATCAGCGATCGGATCGGCGTGATGCACAACGGCAAACTGCTAGAAGTAGGCACCAGCGATGAAATCTATCATTACGGGGTCCATCCGTATACTGAAAGTCTTTTATCAGCGATTCCGCTGCCAGATCCTGACCATGAGCGTCAACGCAAACGGATCAAATACGTCAGCGAACCAAACGATAACCAAGAGCGAGCAATGGAAGAGATCGCACCAGGACATTTCGTTTATGCCACGAAAAAAGAAGCCAAGATCTATCAAGAAAAGTTAGCACAAAAAAAGGGGAACTAGCGTCAAAGGTATAGGGAGTGTTAGGAGGAGATGAAACTGGGTGTTTTAAAAGCATACAAATTTCGGATCTATCCTAATGGACAGCAAAGACAGTTTTTCATCGAAACCTTCGGCTGTGTACGTTTTACGTACAATCAACTGCTGGAGGCAAAGATGGAGGAGCTGGCCAACAATGAAGCAAAGCAAGGGTTGACGCCAGCCAAACTAAAAAAGGAGTATCCTTTTTTGAAGGAGACCGATAGTTTGGCATTGGCGAATGCACAACGGAATCTGGACCGAGCGTTTCGAAATTACTTTCAAAAGCGGGCTGGCTTTCCAAAAATGAAAACCAAAAAAAGTATCTGGCAATCGTATACCACCAATAATCAGCAGCACACCATTTATTTTGAAGACGATCAAATCAAGCTGCCAAAGCTTAAAACATTGGTTCCCGTAAAAAAGCATCGGGCGATCAAAGGGAAGATCAAATCGGCAACGATCTCAGCAAAAAACAACGAAGAGTTTTACATCTCGATCCTTTGCTTGGAAGAGATCCCGCCATTGCCGAAGCAGCAAGCCTCTGTCGCTGTTGTTTATGATCCGCAGCAGTTGGTCAAAGCCAACCAGCCGATACCCATCACCTGTGAACATGCCATCCAAACGAAGCAAAAGCTGACGCGAGCAGAACGCAAGCTTCAGGTGAAAGCGACGGCGGTCAAACGGAAAAAAATCCTTTTGACCCAGGCGCGAAATTATCAGAAGCTAAAAGGAAAGGTCGCTCGCCTTTATCGTTTTCACTGCTGTCAAAAGCGGGAATTCATCGATCAAGTCAGCTACCATCTCGTAAAACAGTACGATACGATCTATTTGGAACAAATCGCAGAAGATACGGTTTTAAAAGCTGGTCATTACAGCATCAGTGATTGGCATCAATTCGTTCGCAAAATCCAGTACAAAGCGCAGTGGTACGGCAAAGAACTGCAGTTTGTCACGTTGGATACGCAGGACCAACAGAAGCTAGAACGGCTCTCAGGCGAAATGAGCAGCTGAGCCGCTTGAACTGGAAGGAACGCCAGGGATCGCCTAGGGTATAGAAAAAATCTTTCTGATTTTTGTTTCTAGGAACCACGTTCACTAATTATGATTAACCAGCAACCCCCTGCCAAACTATGGTCTGACAGGGGGTTGTATTTTTTTACATTTTGTCACCTAAAAATGCGTCATTTAAGCGATAGATCTTTGAGGGACGCCCGATGCCGACGGGCTTTTCGCCAACTTCCGTAAAATATTGGAGCATGGATTTTTTAAAGTTGGAATGATCGATCATTTTAAAATCGATCCCTAAAAACTTGGCGAATACTTTACGGGCTTCCGTGATCGTAAAGTCTTTGCCTAACACGAGCAGCACTTGTGGCTCGTGTTCCATCTTGTTGGCAACCCGTTTGAAAGCTTTGAGGATGATCGCGCTGTGGTCAAAAGCCAACGTATCTTTTCCAACAGAGGCGCCAGTCACTAGGTCAAGAATGATCTCGATCTCGCCGCTGGTCAAATAAATTTGATTGGCTTTTCTTTCTAAAGAGAACCAGCGTACTTGGTTCGCATCGTCACCGGCACTTAAGGGTTCTTCACCGATAAAAGCCAAATAGCTGACGGTGATCACCCAACCGCGAGGATCGCGATCTGGGGTGCTGAAGGTATGCAGCTGTTCGATGTTTTGTTTGGAGATGGTGACCCCGATCTCTTCTTGCGTCTCACGGATCACACTTTGCCCCGTCGATTCATTGGGATTGACGAAGCCTCCCGGCAATGCCCAAGAATTACGGAAAGGGTGGCCTTTTCTTTGGATCAGCGCAATTTTTAATTGTTCTTCTTCTTTGTTGTAACACATCAAAACCATATCGACGGTTACGGAAGGTTTCTCGTATTTCGGCTGATCTTGCGCCTGATACCATGTAAGAAACTCTGCTTCTGACGCTTCTTTTTCATAGTAGTGTTTTTCAGCTGATTTTGAGGTAAATTCTTTCATTGGTTTCTCCTGCCTTAGATAAAGTAAGTAGCTGAACGCGACGGTTTTCCTTAACGGAAAAAATAAGGAACGATCAAATTAAGGAAAAATAATGCGAGATAAAGCCAAGAAGACGGCGGGTGTTCCTTGAGTGATGAATAGCCCCAAAGAGCGATCCAGAGCAAAAAAAGCACACGGAGGACTGCCATCGCTGTTGCAAAGAGCGCAGCATAATCATGGCTATTGAAGTACGCAAACAAAAAGGGGTAACTTGTGGTTGAAAAAAGCAAGTGTCCCACAGAAAGCACAGTTAAAAGCAAAAAATGCTGTTTGTTTTTTCGAGTCATAGCGTTCCTTTCTATAAGTGAAGTCTTCCTCATTATAGCAAAAGAAGCACCTGTTAATCAAAGCCCGTCTGCAAGAAGCTTTTTCAGATCCTTTTTCTCAAAAAAAGCAATAAATGACTAGAAATGCTGCTGAAAAGGCACGAAATAGGTATACTAGAGGAAAGAAGGCGAGCCGCAGAGAATTCTTTCGAGAGGGGGAAAAGAGGTGAAGACGATCAAGTTTCTCGTTTTTCTATTGCTGTTGTTGATCATTAGTGGCTGTACCCGTTTCCGTCAGCTGCAAGAGCAGCCGACGGATTTGATGGTTGGGCAAAGTGTCAATCGAGTCCCTGCCGATACGTTTATGGGGCCCCCATTCCCTCAACAAGCAACCCTTCGTCTGGAAGTGGAAACCAGCACAGCAACATCCGGACGCTTCAAACTGTACAATCATTCCGATCAGAGGGTGATCTACGACAACTATTTTGCAGTGGATGTTTTCGAGGGGGATGAATGGCGGGAACTCCTTTTTAAAGAAGACGTGGTTTTTCAAGACATCGGTCTTTATGCCTCTGTCCACAGTCAAACAACTTTACTAATCAATTGGCCGGAGTATTTTGGCACCTTGCCGAAAGGAACCTATCGCTTGATCAAAGAAGTGACCATTGAAGAAGAGGGACCACAAACGCTGATGATAGAATTTATGATCGAATAATCGCTAGTTGCCGCTTGGAAGACACAAAACGATCAGAAAAAAGAAGCAACTCCCTCACTAGCACCCTTTGTATCTAAGCAAGATTCTTCCCCTAGAACATTGAAGTGAACGGCTATCTGCGCTATGATAACTAGTAGAAAAGAAATGCTCAAATCTGCTGGTTTATTTGCTGCGTGTTAAGGACCAAAACGATTCCTTTGTTCCTTGTAGACCATGGAAAAAGGTCTTAGGTTATCCGCTTTTTTGATTAAAATTATAGCATTTTTGGGTTGCGAACTGTATACTACCTAAGTATACACTTTACTAGTGAAAAGGAGGACTTGCGTCCATGGCTGAAAAAGAAACATTCTATATTACGACGCCAATTTATTATCCAAGCGGCAAACTGCATATCGGGAATTCTTACACGACGATCGCTTGTGATGCGGTAGCACGATACAAACGATTGATGGGCTTTGATGTCTTTTATTTGACGGGTGTCGATGAGCACGGTCAAAAAATTGAGAAAAAAGCAGAAGAACTTGGCGTAGATCCGCAAGAATACGTCGATAAAATGGCAGCTGACGTCAAGAAACTATGGAACACACTAGACATCAGTTACGATAAATTTATCCGCACAACGGATGATTACCATAAAAAAGCCGTTCAAAAAATCTTCCAGCAATTGCTTGATCAAGGAGATATCTATCTTGGTGAATATGAAGGGTGGTATTCCGTTTCTGATGAAGAATACTTTACTGAAACGCAATTAGCAGAAGTTTACCGAGATGAAGAGGGCAAAGTCATCGGCGGTAAAGCGCCAAGCGGTCATGAGGTAGAATTGGTGAAGGAATCTTCTTATTTCTTCCGCATGAGCAAATATGCCGATCGTTTGGTTGAATACTATGATGAGCACCCCGAGTTCATTCAACCAGAATCACGTAAAAATGAAATGCTGAATAATTTCATCAAACCAGGCTTAGAAGACCTGGCTGTTTCCAGAACGACCTTTAAATGGGGCATCCCAGTCACTGCTAGTCCTGAACACGTGGTGTATGTGTGGATCGATGCGTTATCCAACTATATTACGGCATTAGGCTATGGCTCAGACGACGATTCCTTGTTCCAAAAATACTGGCCAGCTGACGTGCATATGGTTGGGAAAGAAATCGTGCGTTTCCATACAATCTATTGGCCAATCATGCTGATGGCATTAGACTTGCCATTGCCGAAAAAAATCTTTGGTCATGGCTGGTTGATGATGAAAGACGGCAAGATGTCGAAATCTAAAGGCAATGTCGTTTATCCAGAAATGTTAGTGGAGCGCTACAGTTTAGATGCGTTGCGTTATTATCTATTACGGGCGGTTCCTTTTGGTAGCGATGGTGTATTTACACCAGAAGATTTCGTTTCTCGTTTGAACTACGATCTAGCCAATGACTTAGGCAACCTGTTGAATCGGACGATCGCTATGATCAATAAATATTGTGATGGCTTAGTCCCAGATTATGCCTCAAAAGTGACGCCTTTTGATAGCGAGCTGTCAACGACTGCGGCCAATGTGGTTGGTCGTTACCATGAAGCCATGGATAAAATGGAATTCAGTACGGCATTGTCAGAAGTTTGGACATTGATCTCCCGTGCCAACAAATACATTGACGAAACTCAACCATGGGTATTAGCCAAAGAAGAAGAAAAGCGTGCTGAATTAAACAGTGTAATGGTTCATTTAGCGGAAAGCTTACGCATCGTTGCGATCTTATTGCAACCGGTGATGACAGAAACACCAGCCAATATTTTCCAACAATTAGGATTGGCTTCTGTTGCCATGGATCTGAAAGATTTACGCTTTGGTGAATTTCCAAGCGGTACGAAAGTCGTTGCCAAAGGCACACCGATTTTCCCTCGTTTGGAACTTGAAACAGAAGTAGCCTACATCCAAAAGAAAATGGCTGAAGGGACGCAAAGTCCAGAAGAAACAGTCAAATGGAATCCAGAAGAAACCACATTGCAATCCGAAAAAGCCGAGATCAAATACGAAGACTTTGACAAGATCGAATTAAAAGTGGCAGAAGTCGTTGACTGTCAAAAAGTCAAAGGCGCCGACAAGTTGCTGCAATTCCGCTTAGCTGCGGGAGATGATCAAGATCGTCAAATTTTATCGGGGATCGCTGAATTTTATCCAGAACCGCAAGATTTGATCGGTAAAAAAGTCGTGATCGTTGCTAACTTGAAACCGCGGAAAATGCGGGGACAAGTCAGCCAAGGAATGATCCTTTCAGCAGAAGACAATGACGGTCGTCTGCAAATCGTGGAAGCACCAAAAGGCATGCCAAACGGCTCGATCATCGCCTGATTCATAGGAGAAATCCTTCTGCTAGTTTCAGCAAAAATAAAATTGCCAGACCTGAAAAGTTTTTGTATAATGTAGGTTATTGACATGAACATGAGGGAGTAATTGGCGGATTTTATCTGCGGCAGTATCACCATCCTGAAAGAAATTTCTGGTGCTGTCTTAAACAGTGAGACTTATGTATGCTTAGACAGTGCATACATAAGTCTATTTTTTTTCATATCATGTACAATAAAGGAAGAGTAAATATAAAAGGAGGAGAAACATGTCAGAAGAAAACAAAAAGGAACAGCTATCGCAGGCGTTTTATGCGCAAGAAGCGCAGCATGTTCTGGAAGAAATGCAAACAGATGCCAATGGATTAACGAACGATGAAGCACAAAAACGCTTATCTGAGTACGGTCCCAACGAATTAGAAGAAGGCAAAAAGAAATCGATGGTACAAAAATTCTTTGAACAATTCAAAGATTTGATGATCATTGTTTTGCTAGCGGCGGCGATTATCTCAGCAGTCGTTTCCCATGAAGTCGTGGACTCAATTATTATTTTAGCAGTTGTCATTATCAACGCGATCATGGGTGTCGTTCAAGAGGCGAAGGCGGAGCAGGCGATCGAAGCACTAAGAGAAATGTCTACACCAAATGCCAATGTGTTGCGTAATGGTCATACCGTCACCATCAAGAGCGATGAATTGGTGCCGGGGGATATTGTCCTATTAGAAGCTGGCGATGTCGTACCGGCAGATTTACGCCTTTTAGAAGCAAGTTCTTTAAAAATTGAAGAAGCTGCTTTGACCGGTGAGTCCGTACCAGTCGAAAAAGAATTGACCGTCATCGAAGGGACGGATGTCGGGATCGGCGATCGCGTCAATATGGCATATTCAAACAGTAATGTGACCTATGGACGCGGCAAAGGGGTCGTGGTCAATACAGGGATGGGAACTGAAGTTGGGAAAATCGCTGGCATGCTGGCTAGCGCCCAAGAAACCGAAACACCATTGAAGCGTAACTTAAATGAATTAGGAAAATTCCTGACGATCGCCATCATTATCATTGCAGTGATCATGTTCTTTGTTGGAACGATCTTTAACAATACGTCATGGGTCGACATGCTATTGACGTCGATCTCATTAGCAGTAGCGGCGATCCCAGAAGGGCTACCAGCGATCGTAACGATCATCTTAGCCTTAGGTACGCAAGTAATGGCGAAACGAAATGCAGTGATCCGTAAATTGCCAGCGGTTGAAACCCTTGGGGCAACCGATATTATCGCTTCTGATAAAACTGGTACGTTGACGTTGAATCAAATGACCGTGGAAAAATTGTATGTCAATGACAAGCAACATGCTGCTTCAGAAGATATTCCGTTAGACAACATGGCATTAAAAGTCATGAACTTTGCCAATGATACAAAATTTGGTGAAGAAGGCAACTTGATCGGTGATCCGACTGAGACCGCATTGGTGCAATTCGGGATGGATCAAGGATTCCATGTGCGAGATCTTGTCAATCAAGAACCACGGGTAGCAGATCTGCCATTTGATTCTGACCGAAAACTTATGAGTACGATCCACCAACAAGAAGACGGTCGCTATTTAGTTGCTGTCAAAGGCGCACCAGATGTCTTGCTAGGCAGAACCTCAAAAGTACTACTGGACGGCCAAGAGCTGCCGATGACCAATGAAGAAAAAGAAAAAATCTTATTCAACAATACCGATATGGCAAAACAAGCACTGCGGGTATTGGGGATGGCCTACAAATATGTAGACCAAGTACCAGAAAACTTAGAATCAGAAATCGTCGAAAATGATTTGGTCTTTGCTGGCTTAGTCGGAATGATCGACCCAGAACGGGCAGAAGCAGCCGATGCGGTACGTTTAGCCAAAGAAGCTGGGATTCGTCCAATCATGATCACCGGAGACCACCGCGATACAGCTGAAGCCATTGCGGGACGTTTAGGGATCATCAAACCGGGCGATGATGATGCCGTCTTGACTGGCGCTGAACTCAATAAAATGAGCGAAGAAGAGTTTGCCCAAAAGGTAGCGAACTACTCAGTCTATGCACGGGTATCACCTGAACATAAAGTTCGGATCGTCAAAGCTTGGCAACAAGAAGGCAAAGTCGTTGCCATGACTGGTGACGGGGTCAACGATGCACCGTCACTGAAGCAAGCCGATATTGGTGTCGGCATGGGGATCACAGGTACCGAAGTTTCTAAAGGTGCTTCCGATATGGTCCTAGCAGATGACAACTTCGCTACGATCGTCGTAGCAGTGGAAGAAGGACGAAAAGTCTTCTCCAATATTCAAAAAGCGATTCAATACTTGCTAGCCGCTAACCTAGGGGAAGTTTTGACCTTGTTCTTAGCAACCTTGTGGGGTTGGGACTCGCTATTGCCGATCCACTTGCTTTGGATCAACCTAGTAACGGATACATTCCCAGCAATTGCTTTAGGAATGGAGCCTGCTGAAAAAGATCTAATGAAACATGCACCGCGGGGACGCAGTTCCAACTTCTTCTCTGGTGGTGTGATGAGCAGTATCATCTACCAAGGGATCTTAGAAGCGGCAACCGTGCTGTTCGTTTATTGGTCAGCGATCCAATGGCCCGTTCACAATACGTACGATGCGATCCATGCCGATGCCTTAACGATGGCCTTTGCCACGTTAGGATTGATGCAGTTGTTCCATGCCTTCAACGTCAAATCGATCCATCAGTCGCTCTTTAAAGTAGGGGCATTTAGAAACAAAGCCTTCAACTGGGCGATCCTGTTGTCCTTTGCGTTGATGCTGGTGATCTTCATCGTGCCAGGATTAAATGATATCTTCCGTGTTGCACACCTTGACTTGTATCAATGGGGCATCGTTTTAGGCGCCTCCTTTGCGATCATTCCAGTCGTTGAGATCGTCAAAGCGATCCAACGAGCAATGGGAAGCAAATAAGCCAAAAATAAACGGAAAATCAATCAATGGTCTGCTGTCCTTCTCCCTGGGCAGCAGGCCTTTTTTTGCTGGCTTATTTTCGATAAACCCTGCGGCTGTTACTTGACCTTTTCATTTGCAGTAAGAAACGGTAAAATAGGAGATAATAACAAAGAAAGTAGGGGACCCACTGTGCGACCAAACTTAGGTTTTTATGTACAAACAATCAACGATCTTGTCAAAGAAACAGAAGCGATCGGGGAGAAAATGAATCCCAATTATGAAGAGATCCGCAAAGCGATCGACGAGAAGAAAGAAGCCGAGGTAACACCTGAGCGGCTAGCTGAGATTACTAGAATTTTTAAAGAAGGCACGGACAAATACCGCTTGATGCTGGAAAAAATCAGCAAATTGCGTCCCCCAGCGAATGTAATGGGGATCCATAAAAAATTTGAACGGGCGTATATGAAATATGTTGCTGGCTGTGATGAGATGATTTTGAGTCTCGATAACAAAATCGACCAAGAGGCCTTTGATGCGGCAGAAGCCAAACAAGATGAAGCAACCGACGAAATTTCTTTTGCCATTCAACGGATGACGGCTTTATTGTTAAAAAAATGATAAACATTCAAGTTAAACAAGAGTTATTTAATTTAACTGTTATGTTTTTCACATGTAAAGTTTTTTTATCGGAGGTATAATGAATTCACAACCAACAACCTTTTTATTTTTCATTTTACTCCTTTTGCCATCAGGACTAACCAACCTGATGGTTTTTTTGTGTTTCAAGTGTTTTTTTATGAAACGTTTCCAGCGATAACGGGTTTAGTTTGTGAATAAAATATAAAGGAAAAGCAGCAGGGGGTACTGAACTTGCGCTTTTTTGCCGATCAATGCTATACTTAGGGCACTATTAAACGAAATGAGGGATCCTCCATTGAAAAATTAACCAATTTGTTGAAAGCTGCATGAAACTGTTCCTCCAAGGGGATAGTCTGCAGATTTTCAGGATTGGTTGACTTTTTCGATGGGGGATCTTTTTGTGTACCTCTAAAAACTGATTCTGAAAATAGCTTTAGGTCTACTCTATTCCGTGAATAGAGACGAGGTATATTTATGTCGAATATCAGTATTAATCATTTAACTTTTGGCTTTGACAGCCAAGAACGGTTGCTTTTTGAGGATGCCAACTTGAACCTTGATACACAATGGAAATTAGGGTTGATTGGCAGAAATGGTCGCGGCAAAACGACCTTGCTGCGTCTGCTGCTCAATGAATTGCCTTATAGCGGCTCGATCACCCATGAGCAGCAATTCGTTTATTTTCCCTTAACCGTCGCTGACGATCAGCAACTGACGCTTTTTGTTTTACAGGAATCTGGCGAATTTGAGCAGTGGCGTTTGGAACGGGAATTGAACCTGCTGCAGCTTGATCCAGAAGTTCTTTGGCGGCCCTTTGCCACTTTATCTGGCGGCGAGCAAACGAAAGTCCTGTTGGCGCGGTTGTTCGTTGATGAAGAGAATTTTCCTTTGATCGATGAACCAACCAACCATTTGGATGTGACCGCTCGCGAACATGTTGCCCGCTATTTGCAGCAAAAAACCGGGTTTATCGTTGTGAGCCATGATCGACAGTTTGTCGATGACGTCGTCGATCATGTATTGGCGATCGAAAAAAGCCGCTTGGTGCTGTACAAAGGGAATTATTCAGTCTATGAGCTGCAAAAGCAGCAAAAAGATGCGTACGAGCAAGAACAAAACAGCAAGTTGAAAAAAGAAATCGGTCGTTTGAAGCAGACGGCAGCCGAGAAAGCGGAGTGGTCCCGAGGACGCGAACGGGACAAATTAGGGTCGCCGACCAAAAAAGGCAGCGGGGCAATCTATGATACGGGGGCGATCGGTGCCCGAGCGGCACGGACCATGAAGCGCTCGAAAGCGATCGTTAAACGGATGGAAGATCAAATTCAAGACAAGTCTGCGTTGTTAAAAGACATTGAGTGGATTGATCCTCTGAAAATGACTCCGCTTGTTAGCCATCATGATGTGTTGCTGGAAGCAGAGCATTTTCAGCTCGGCTATGAGCAGCCTTTGTTTAAACCGCTGACGTTTGCGATCCGTCAAAAAGAGCGCTTGGGGATTCAAGGGGCCAACGGATCTGGCAAGTCCAGTTTGATTGCGAGTATTTTAGGTACTTTCGATGGACAGCAGACAGGGACGATCAAAACAGCCCATGGGATCACCATCAGTTATGTCCGACAAAACTACGAGGACAACTGTGGGATGCTGACAGAATTTGCCCAAGAGCATGGCTTGAATTATCAAGATCTGCTAAATAATTTAAAAAAGCTTGGCTTGGAAAGAGCTGTCTTTCAAACGCCGATCCAGCAAATGAGCATGGGGCAGCGTAAACGCGTGGAACTAGCCAAATCATTAGCGACACCAGCAGAATTGTTTATCTGGGATGAACCGCTAAATTATTTGGACGTCTTCAATCAGAAGCAATTAGAGGAAGTGATCCATTTGGTGGAGCCTTCTATGCTGATCATTGAACACGACCGTTATTTTCTTGAGCAAGTTTCAACGAAATTGCTGACGCTGACGGGTGACTGAGGCGAAGGAGAGAATGAAAAAGGATGATTGTTTTTTTAATAATCATCCTTTTTTTGTTATTTTAAAAGAAGAAATACTGATGGTCTTAGTAAACAATTACTAAAGGTGCTTTTGGACAAAAAGTCGCGTAAAAATAGTGTTAACATCAATGGATACTAAAGGATTGAAAATTTTTACCCGTTTTTCATGAAAATTTTCTAAAAACAGTAAAATGTTCGTGTTTACTGGCTAGAAACTGCGTTGTTTGGCTCATTGTTTTCTCATTAAAAGGTAAATTAATTAAAAATTCTTTCATAATTCCCAATGATTTTTACAAAACATTTACAATAATGGTATCGAATAAAAACATTCGTTTGTTATGATTAAAATCGAATTTCTTTGAGCGTTTGACCGAAACATCAAGAGTTCGTTTTTTTTGTGACTTGAAATGCCAGTCAACTATTCGGAGGAAAAAGAGAAAATGGAGGGGCAGTTTTGATAGAAGTAGTCGGGTTGAAGAAGGTTTTCGATAATAAGTTTGAAGCCTTGAAAGCAGTAGATTTTACAATAGAAAAAGGCGATTTGGTTTGTTTGTTGGGACCAAGTGGTTGTGGGAAATCGACGATATTGAATTTGATCGCGGGGTTGTTGAGTCCCACCGATGGCGATATCCGCTTTAATGGTTCTTCCGTTGTTAAGACCGAGCCAAAAGACCGCAATATCGGGTTTGTTTTTCAGAATTATGCCCTTTATCCCCATATGACTGTTTTAGAAAATGTCATGTTTCCACTGACAGTCGGAGAGAAAAAGATCAAGAAAAACGAAGCACAGAAAATTGCTGAAAAGTTCATGAAACTGACCAATATTGAAGAGTTAAGTCAGAAAAAACCAGGAACCCTTTCTGGCGGACAGCAGCAACGGGTAGCGATCACGCGTGCCTTGGTGCAAAGTCCAGAAGTCTTACTACTGGATGAACCATTGAGTAACTTAGATGCCCGTTTGCGCTTGAAGATCCGTGAAGAGATCCGTCGGTTAGTCAAAGAAGTGGGCATCACCACGATCTTCGTGACTCATGACCAAGAAGAAGCTCTTTCTATCAGTGATAAGATCATCTTGATGAACGAGGGGATCATTCAACAAAATGATGATCCGCAAAACCTTTACTTAGAACCAAACAATCTTTTTGTAGCGAAATTCATCGGTAATCCAATCATCAACATCTTGCCAGTAGAAGTCAAAGATGGCCAAATGATCCATCCTGCCTTCACTGTACCAGTTGACCGTTTTACTGACCTTCGCTTCAAGAAACCATTAACAGACGGCCAATACACGTTAGGCATTCGTCCAGAAGATGTGCTGACCACCTTGCAAGCAGGTTTGTTCCAAACGGAAGTCAAGAGTGTGGAGCTGATCGGACGAGAACGAATCTTGAACTTTGATCTGGCTGACAAACATATGAAATCGATCGTTAGTATTGAAGAAATCATTGAAGAAGGCGCGCAAGTGTCATTTGATTTTCATTACAAAAAAGCCTTTATCTTTGATGAAAAAGGAGAGCGGGTCTACTAATGTTCAAAAAAAATTATAACCCTGAGAACCAACCGAAAGCATGGCTGTTTTTACTGCCTTCACTGGTCATTATTTTCTTATTCAGTGTATATCCGCTGTTTCGTTCCTTCATCATGAGTTTCCAAAAAGGAACCTTGATTAACCAACAGTATGCTGGGCTTGAGAACTATCAAAGGGTTTTAACGGACCCAGTCTTCTTTCGAGCACTGCAAAATACGGCGCTCTTTGCTTTTGCGGTCGTACCGATCGCGTTGATCCTTTCTTTAGCGATTGCGTGGATCATTTTTGAAAAAGTCAAATATAAAAGTTTTTTTGAAACGATCTTCTTTATGCCTTATGTCACGAGTACGATTGCCATCGGGATCGTGTTTCGCTACTTTTTCAATGGCTCTTACGGGATCATCAACTATTTGTTGAGTCTTGTCGGCATTCCACCAGTCAACTGGCTGGATAATGTCAATATGAGTATGACGACCTTGATCATCTTTGGCGTTTGGACGAGCCTTGCCTTCAACATTATTATCTTGTTGGCAGGAATGCGCAACATCGACAAAGAACACTACAAAATCGCAAAAATGTTTGGCGCCACCGATGGCGAGATTTTTCGGAAAATCACCTTTCCGCAGTTGATCCCGACTTTTGCCTTCTTGTTAACGGTCAATCTGATCAGTGCCTTTAAAGTCTATACTCAAGTATATGCCTTGTTTGGCGGACAGCCAGGGATCGCCCGCAGTGCAACCACGGCAGTCTTTTATATTTATGACAAATTCCATATCGCCGGACGTCCGGGGATTGCAATGGCGGCAACCGTGATCTTGTTCATCATTATTTTGCTCGTCACCTTTATCCAAAATAAACTTTTGAAGAAAGTGGGCGAATAAACGAATGAAAAAAATTGTCACGATTGTTTCGATGCTGTTTTTAGCAATTTTAGCAGTGATCACGCTGTTTCCCTTTGTCTATATGATTTTAGCTGGTCTAATGACCTACAGTGAAGCAACCAGTATTCCACCGACGATCATGCCAGAGTCTTTCCAGTGGAGCAACTACGGGGAAGTTTTTACCCGAGCACCGTTTTTACGCTACTTCTTTAATACGGTCTTCGTTTCCGCGGTGACGACTATCGCGACGCTGATCACTGCGATTCTAGCTGCCTTTGCATTGACTAGTCTTGAATTCAAATACAAACGGTTAGTTATCGGATTGATGATCTCGTTATTGATGGTTCCTTATGAATCGATCATTTTCACCAATTACAATACGATTGCGCGAATGGGCTTATTGAATACGTATAGTGCGTTGATCATTCCCTTTCTGACCAGTATTTTTTACATCTATTATTTAAATGGTTATTTGCAAAGTATTTCCAATACCTTTTACAAAGCGGCCAAAATCGACGGTGCTAGCGATTTGGCTTACATTCGGCGGATTTTGATCCCCATGTCAAAACCAGCCTTAGTGACAGTCGGGATCTTGACTTTCATCTCTAGCTGGAATTCCTTCTTATGGCCGTTGCTAGTAACCAATGAGAAAAAATACCGCCTCTTAAATAATGGGTTGGCTGCCTTTACCACAGAAAGCGGCAGCGATGTTCATTTACAGATGGCGGCAGCGACCTTGACCGTCATTCCAATTCTGATCATTTACTTGATCTTTAGAAAAGAAATTATCAAAGGAGTGGCTAAAGATGGCATCAAAGGATAAAACGACGATTACCTTTCATAGCGGGATCTTAACGATTGGAGGGACCGTCATCGAAGTTGCGTACAAAGATGCCCATATCTTTTTTGACTTCGGTTCGGAGTATCATCCAGAAACACCCTTACCAGATGAAGAATTACAAACGTTAGTTGCGCATCGCTGGATACCAGAACTGAAAAATGTCTACGATCCACGCTTAGACTACACGTACCAAGGAAGCGAAACGAAAGAATACCAAGAAACAGCAGTTTTTCTTTCCCACGCCCATCTGGATCATTCCAAGATGATCAACTTTTTAGACCCAAATATTCCTATGTACACCTTGAAGGAAACCAAAGCGATCCTCGAAGTGTTGAATCAAAAAGGGGACTTCTTGCTGCCCGTTCCTCATGAAGAAAAAAGCTTTGTCCGTGAATTGATCGGCTTAGAACCCCATGATGTGATTCGGGTCGGGGAAATCAAAGTCGAGATCATTCCAGTCGATCATGATGCGTACGGTGCGGCAGCTTTGTTGATTCGCACGCCAGATCATTTTATCGCTTATACCGGTGATTTGCGTTTGCATGGCTATCATCCAGAGCGTACCAAAGAATTCTGTCAGTTAGCCAAACACACGGATCTATTGATGATGGAAGGGGTCAGCATCAGCTTTCCAGAAAGAGAACCGGACCCCAAAGCGATCACAGTGGAAAGTGAAACAGAATTGATCGAGACCTTCGTGCGTCTGGTCAAAGAAAATCCCCAACGACAAATTACTTTCAATGGCTATCCAGCCAATGTCGAGCGCTTTATGGCGCTTGTTGAAGCCGCGCCGCGGACGGTTGTTTTAGAGGCGACGCAAGCTGCTTTGTTGAAAGAAATTTTCAATAAAGATGTACCGTTCTATACGATCGATGATCAAGTACCAGCGACGCTCGATCCAGCCTTCGCCATTTCTTATCAGGCATTATGTGCCGACACGAGCCAGTACCTTTGGCAAGCAGTCGCGCATTTTGAAAACTTGCAGACGGGTGGTTTGTATATTCACAGTGATGCGCAGCCGTTAGGCGATTTTGATCCAGCTTATCAAGTCTTTTTGGATCAATTGGCAGCACTGGACATCGAATTTGTCCGTTTGCCAAACTCGGGACATGCGAAACCAGCTGATTTAGATCAGATCATTGCATGGATCGAGCCCCAACGATTGGTTCCAATCCATACGCTGAAACCAGAAAATCTGGTGAATCCGTATGGTGAAAGAATATTGCCGCAACGCGGTGAAAAAATTATTTTAGAGTGATAGAGGAGAGGAAAAAATGAAAACAAAGAAACTTGCATTTGCAGCAGCTGCAGCCGCGACATTGGTATTAGGGGCTTGTGGAAACAACAACGATTCATCTGGTTCTACGGAAAGTGATGAAATCGTTACAGAGCTAAGCGAAGATACGACTGTCACCTTTTGGCATGCAATGAATGGTGCGCAAGAAGAATCATTGACGAAATTGACCGAGCAATTCATGGACGAAAATCCAAACATCAAGATCGAATTGCAAAACCAATCAAGCTATCCTGATTTGCAAGCAAAGGTGAATTCAACCTTGCCTTCACCAAAAGATCTGCCAACTATCACCCAAGCATATCCTGGTTGGTTATGGAATGCTGCCCAAGATGACATGCTAGTTGACCTTGGCGAATACATCAACGATGATACTATCGGTTGGGGTGACCAAGAAGAGATCCGCAGTGCCCTTTTAGATGGTGCACAAATCGACGGCGTGCAATACGGGATTCCTTTCAACAAATCTACAGAAATGCTGTTTTACAATGCAGACATGTTAGACGAGTATGGTATTGACGTACCAACAAACCTGGAAGAATTAAAAGAAGCTTCTCAAGAAATCTATGAAAAATCAAACGGTGAAGTCGTAGGTGCTGGTTTTGACTCATTAAACAACTACTATGCCATCGCAATGAAAAATCAAGGCGTTGATTTTGACAAAGACTTGCAATTAGACAGCGATGAATCAAAAGAAGTCATCAACTACTACCTAGATGGTGTTAAAGACGGCTACTTCCGAATCGCTGGTTCTGACAAATACTTGTCTGGTCCATTTGCCAACGAGCAAATCGCAATGTATGTCGGCTCAATCGCAGGGGAAGGCTTTGTTAAAAAAGATACCGAAGGCAAATTTGAATATGACGTAGCAGCTCGTCCAGAACCAATCAACTTGCAACAAGGAACTGACTTGTATATGTTCAACAGCGCAACACCAGAGCAACGCACCGCTGCTTTTGAATACATGAAATACCTAACTTCGCCAGAAGCGCAAAAAACATGGGCGATCGATACCGGCTACATGCCAGTTGTTGAATCTGTTTTGGAAAGCGATGAATACAAAAACAATCCTGAAACAAAAGTCGCTGCCAAATTAGAAGATGCAACCAAAGAATTGTTCTCGATCCCAGTGATTGAAAATGCTGATCCTGCTTACAATGAAATGCGTTCAATCATGGAAAACATTTTGTCTAATACAGATCAAGATGTCGATCAATTGATTGAAAACGCGAAACCACAATTAGAAGATGCTTGGAACCAATAATTCTGAATTTCTTCGTCAAAATAGGGTATAATCAGGGAAACACCTGAGAATGAAAGACAAAAGGGTTTGTGCCATAAGGTTTGAAGACACAAGGAAGCAGAAAATGCTGGCTTTCGAGGGTTTTCGACTTATGCGCATGCCCTTTTGGTCTATTGAGGGGAAAAGGAGTCTTTTGAATGAAAATCACGTTTTTAGAAACGAGCGATATGCATGGCTATGTCTATCCAACCAATTTTGCCGATGATACGGAACAAGGATTCGGCGTGGCAAAAGTTGCCACCAAAATGAAAGAGCTACGTCAAGCAGCCTCCGGGCCGGTCGTAACGATCGAAAATGGCGACTTTATCCAAGGCTCGCCCTTAAGCTATTACATCGCCAAAAGCCAGCACTCCGTTGCCGCATTGACCGCTGTCGTCAACCACCTAGACGTTGATGTCCATGTCTTAGGCAATCATGAGTTCAACTACGGTCTGCCTTATTTGCAAGAAGCGATCGCCAGCTACCAAACACCAGTACTCGCAGCGAATATTTTAAATGAAGCGGGAGAACCATTCTTTGGCCAAGCTTACACCATCATTGAAAAAGAAGGGGTAAAGATCGCGATCTTAGGAATGGTGACGCCATATATTCCTCATTGGGAACAGCCTGCGACGATTCGCGGGATGCAGTTTGTCAGCATCGTTGAGACAGCGAAAAACTATGTGCCTTACTTAAGAGAAAAAGCCGATATCGTTGTCGTCAGCTACCATGGCGGCTTCGAGCGTGATTTAGTCACTGGAGAACCGACCGAATTATTGACTGGTGAAAATGAGGGCTATCAATTATTGCAGGAAGTCTCAGGAATCGATGCGTTCTTCACAGGACACCAGCACCGTGAGATCGCCACAAAAATCAATGGTGTCCCCGTTGTACAGCCCGGTTATCGTGGAAGCTTTATCGGCGCCATCGAATTGACGGTTGAAAAAAATCAGACAGGGGTTCATGTCACAAACAGTACGGCTGCGTTGATCCCTGTTGCAGATGCTGTCCCAGATCAAGAGACGTTGGCTTTGTTAGCACCCATCGAAGAAGAATTACAAACCTGGCTAGATCAGCCGTTAGGCAAAGTCAGTGGGGATATGCGAATCACCGATCCGATGGGGGCACGCTTGAAAGAGCATCCTTATATTGAATTCATCAATCGTGTTCAGATGGCTGCCAGCGGCGCCAAAATTTCTGGTACTGCTCTTTTCAACAATGAGGGCAAAGGCTTTGGCGCAACCATCACGATGCGAGATGTGATCACTAATTATATTTACCCAAATACGTTAGCTGTAGTCAAAATAACAGGTGCCGAATTAAAAGCCGCTTTAGAACAAACGGCGGATTATTTAGCCGTTGTTGACGGTCAGATCGTCTTCAATCCTGCTTTTATTGAGCCAAAACCGCAATATTATAACTACGATATGTATGAAGGCATCGAGTATACGATCGATCTTAGTCAACCCGTCGGTCAGCGAATCACCCGCTTGGACTTTGAAGAAAAAGCCATTGCGATGGATCAAGAATTAGAGATCGTCATTAACCAATACCGTGCAGTAGGTGGCGGCAACTACGCCATGTTTTCTGCCGAAAAAATCGTTCGTGAGATTCAAGTCGATATGACGGAACTGATTGCTGACTATTTAAAACAGCATCCTCAAATCGAAGCTACGACGAATCAAAACTTTCTAGTGACGTTATAACAGTAAAACAGCCTGCGATGAAGGAATCATCGCAGGCTGTTTCTTAATTTTCTACATTGCGTACATAGTCATCAAAGTATTTTACCAAATCCGCTTTGACTTGTTGATAGTCTTCTTCGGAATACTCTTTGTCTTCTAGTTTTGCTTCGAAAAACGGCATGGCCAATTCTTCTCGTAAACGATCCAACACTTGTTCTTGGTTCATAACGTCACCTTTTTCACATTTGATTTGATTTCATCATAACAAATGAAATGAGGCTGTCAATGCTTCGTAAGTGTCTTTCATTTTTTCTAAACGATTTTTTAAAGAAACAAAATCATCGTCATCATGAAAAAGGACTTGTTTTAATTCAAAATAATAGATCTCAAAAGCATCAAAGAAAGCAATGACTTCCGCTGTTTGCAGCTCTTTGGCAGTATCGCAGCGAATATAGGCTTTTTCAGCGATCGCATACGTTTCTGCAGTCGTTAATAGGACCAATGATTCATTGTATTTGCGGCTCGTCACTAGTTCAAAGGTTGATTGACATTTATTGTAGATATTAGAAAAATCTTTGAGCACAAGTTCCTTTGGTGTTTTATCAAACATGGGGGAATCCTCCAAAACTTTATTTTTTGAATAAGACGCAGACACATTCTGGTGCGTAGATGTCTTTTTCTAAGACAGTCAATTTGCCAGTGGCTTCATCGCGTTTGTATAACGTTAGGTTATCAGAATTTTGGTTGGCACAAACGAGATAATCGTTTGTCGGGTCCAAATCGAAATCGCGAGGGAAGTCGCCTTCAGTCGAGATTGATTGAACAAAAGTCAGGCCAGCGCCTTCATCGGTTACTTCAAAAACAGCGATTGAATTATGGCCGCGATTTGAGCTGTAAACAAAACGGCCATCGTTCGAGATACGTACCGCAGCGCCACTGTTGAAATCCGTAAAGTCCGCAGGGATCGTTGGCACCTTTTGGATTTTCTCAAAACTGCCATCTGCTTCATTGTAGCGTAAAACAGTCAATGAGCTGTCTAATTCGCCCACTAAGTAAGCGTATTGGTTATTTGGATGGAAGACCAAATGACGTGGACCAGTTCCGTCTTCTGCCACGTAAACGGCAACTTCTGTCAGTTTGCCATCTTCTGAAATATCATAAGTATAGACCCGGTCTGTTCCAAGGTCACAAACTGCTAAACGTTGGTCTGGTGTTAAGTCAGTATAGTGGACATGAGGTTTGTCTTGGTTTTCATGAGAGCCGACGGGTTCATCATGGTAGATGCTGTCCGTTGCTTCGATGCTGCCATCCTCTAGAATTTTATAAACATTCACTTCACCTTTATGGTAGTTGGCACCATATAAAAGCTGACGGGTTTCATCAACTGCTACATAGCAAAGTGGTGCGCCTTCTTCCGTTGCGGTATTCAGCAAGGTAAAGTCTGGGGTATAAGCAGCTGCGCCGCCGTTGCCATCTACTTCTGTGACGCTGTAAACTGCTTCTTTTTTACTGCGGGCAAGATAAGTCGGACTTTTTTCTTCCGCGCATAAGGTCAAATCGGTCAGTGTTCCTTTTTCCGTATCTAAAGCGATCGAATAGATCCCTTTACTTTCGCGACGAGTGTACGTACCTAAATAAATCGTTTGCAACATAAAAAAACCTCCTAATAGTTTCATTCCTATTTAATTCTACCATAGAATGCGGTTTTGGGCGGGTAGAAAAACTCTTTATGTTATAATAAACAAGAAGATAGAAAGGGGAGTTTGTCATATGAAAAAAGGGACGATCAAAGAAATCGGTCCACAAGCGATCGATTCGCAAGAAAGAATGATCATCTTTTTTGGGGAAGAAGCGACCGACACACTGCGAGAATATTCAGTCATCCAAACGATTCCTGATTCGCAAGCGTTAGTCGTCACAAAAGGGGACCAGATCACTTTTGGTGATCAGACCTATCAAGTCCAATATGTAGGGACGGTCGTAAACCAAATCCTGCAAACGATCCAGCATGTGACCTTTGTCTTTGACGAAGTGCCGGCTGAAGATCAGCTTTCAAGTGCGATTTATTTAACGCCAACTGTTCTGCCGAAACTAGAAGTCGGCATGCAGGTGACGTACGACTAGGAGGCAAAGAATGTCATGAAAGAAACGCAGAAAAAGCCGCATTCCTGGTTTTGGAAATGGTTTTTAAACAATCAAGCAGTGACCAGCTTGCTGGTCATTTTATTGATTCTCTTGATTTTGCTGCTCTTTACGAAAGTGTCGTATTTGTTTGAACCCGTCTGGCAATTTTTAGCCATCGTCGGATTGCCAATCATTTTGGCGGGGATCTTGTATTACTT
Organism: Enterococcus sp. DIV2449a; assembly: GCF_051711225.1. Taxonomy (NCBI): domain Bacteria; kingdom Bacillati; phylum Bacillota; class Bacilli; order Lactobacillales; family Enterococcaceae; genus Enterococcus; species Enterococcus sp. DIV2449a. The sequence continues at coordinate 3,038,229 of NZ_JBIOME010000001.1, read as the reverse complement.
GATGAACCCCACCGTCGACTACTTAGAACGCAAGGGAATCAAACGAATCTACAGTATTTTCGGTCTCTTTATTTTAGTGGTTGGTCTGATCGTCTGGGGTGTGGTGGTGATCATCCCTAAGATCCAAGAGCAATCCATGAGCTTTGCGGATAATTTGCCAGGCTACTTGACGATCATCGAGAATAAGGTGAATGAGATCCTCTCTGATCCAATCTTCTCACAAGTCCAAGAGCAGATCGAAGCCTCCAATGAGAAGTTGATTTCTTCTTTGACGGATATCGTCCAAAACCTTTCCCGCAGCACGATTCAAAATCTAGGCAGTTTCTTCGGCGCCGTTGCAACGATCGTTTTAGCGGTCATTACCATGCCATTTATTTTGTTCTACCTACTGAAAGATGGCCGTAAACTAGCCCCTTATTTTGTTAAATTTCTGCCAACCAAAATGCGCCAGCCATCACTGGTCGTCTTAAAAGAGATGAACGATCAAGTATCCTCCTATATTCGGGGACAACTGACGGTGGCGTTTGCGGTCGCAGTGATGTTTATGATCGGGTTTAGTATCATTGGCTTAGATTATGCCATCACACTGGGGATTGCAGCGGGATTTCTAAATTTGATCCCTTATTTAGGATCTTTTTTGGCCATGATCCCTGCGGTCTTTTTAGGAATCGTCGGTGGACCCGTGTTACTGATCCAAGTGCTGATCGTCTTTGTCATTGAGCAGACCATTGAAGGCCGCTTGATTTCGCCATTAGTTCTAGGAAACGAGTTGTCGATTCATCCTGTCACGATCCTGTTAGTCCTCTTGACTTCAGGAAAACTGTTTGGCCTTGTTGGGGTCATTTTAGGGATTCCTGTGTATGCGGCAGCTAAAGTGGTCATTACCCATGTGTTTGAATGGTATACGCGGGTTTCCTCCTTGTATGAAGAGGAAGAACCGATCCCCGAAGCGCCACCAGAGGACACCCCAGAAGTGTAGCAGCTTCGAGTGTAAAAGAGCCCATACGTATTATCTACGGTACAGCCTTTTTCTGTGGGCTGTACCTTTTTTATGCGGATAAAAGAGCCAGCAATCATTGGAAAGTAACGGAAGATTTACAACCTATGAACGATGATTTTTGAGAAATAGACAGCTCTTTATTCAATAGAAAGAGCGAGGGATAGTGGCTTGGATCCAATTGACTTCGAAGGAACAAAAGAATATAATCGATTTATATAAAGAGTTTATATAACGAAACTTGTGCTTAAGGAGGACAATGAATGCCGAAACAACGAATAACAAAGGAAATGGTGGTTGATGCCGCCTTTGAGATTGCTCGAAAAGGCGGTATGGAGCACGTGATCGTCAAGAACATTGCCGAGAAGTTAGGCTGTTCAGTCCAGCCCATCTATAGTTACTGCACCAATATGGAGGGCCTGCGAACAGAAGTAGAGCAGAAAGCACGGCAATTTTTACAAGCGTATCTAGAAGCCCATAGCGACCCCCAGGATCTGTTTCGCAGTACCGGACACGCGTATTTGCAATTGGCGAAAGAAGAACCCCATATTTTGAGTATTTTTGTCTTACAAAAAAGAGCGAATGTTTCGTCATTAGAAGATCTGTATCAGTTGGAGACGAATCCTCAAGTAGCCCAAAGGATTGCCGCCGATTTGACTATCAGTATAGAAACCGCCAAACAGCTACACATGCATATGCTCATTTACACGATCGGAATCGGTACGATTTTCTCAGTAACGACACCTGGTATTCCACTAGATGAAATCTATGCACAACAGGAAAAAGCGTACGAAACGTTTTTAGAACAAGCAATAGCTGGCACAAAACCATAAGGTGCAGTCCTAACTGCAGAGAGGAGTTCCCCCATGAAAAACGGCATGATTGTTTATCAATCGAAATACGGCGCTGTCAAAAAGTATGTCCACTGGCTTCAAGATGCAACAGGTTTTTCCAGCCTAGAAACCCCAAAAGCGAAAATAGCTGAAGTAATGGATTATGACACAATTATCTTCTGTGGGGGAATCTATGCATCGGGTATTGCTGGACTGTCCTTTTTAAAAAAGAATACTAACCAGCTAAAAGACAAAGAGATACTTATCTTTTGTGTGGGAGCCTCTGCTCCTGAAGAAGATGTTGTGAAAAAACTCAGAGAACAGAATCTCACGGGTCCAATAAAGGACATCCCCCTTTTTTACGGCAGAGGACAATGGCAGGAAAGCAAAATGAATTTCTTTGATCGAAACTTAGTGAAAATGTTAAGAAAAGCTGCGGCTAAGAAAGCGCCGCACACCTATGACCCACAGACGAAGGCACTCATGGAAGCCAACGGACAAGATTGTGATTGGACAGATAAAAAGTACTTGGGTCCGTTGGTGGATTATTTGGAGCAGGGACTGTATTGAACGAGCACAAGCGTTTATTGAGGTTTTATGACTCAAATGAGCAATGAGTGACCAGAGTGTAAGAACAGAACAAAGTTAGCTTATTGCTAATAGATTTTCTGTTGTGACACCCAGAGTCAGCAACTAAGTTCTAAAAAATCGTTCGATCTATTTCTAAAAAGCAATGACTAAGTAGAATGCCGATCACGCATGAGAGGATGTCTTATGCGTGACGGTTTTTTGTTTTATAAACTAGATAGCTTATCTCAAAAAATGGGTAGCTGTTTCCTTTGCTGACAAAATTCTCAGGCACCGTATCTAATGGATTTCTTTTTTGCTTTGCAGGATGAACAGTTTTGTGAAGCTGAGCGTTAAACCTGATCTTTTTAGTGTTTTAAAAATAAGCAGATAAGCTATCACTTTCTGTACAACGTATATTCTTTCTAAATGCAAGATATCTTTCGTTGCGGGGTTTTTTATGGCTTGGGCGGATTTGACACACTGTTGCAAGAAATACATATGGTCGCCGAAAACATTGGTTGCGTATACTAAATGCAAGATAAAAGAAAGCCTTGTGAGGTCAAGAAAATGTGGATTTTAGCAATTGATATTGGCGGTACTGCTATTAAATGTGGGTTAGTGAATAGTCAAGGGGAACGCAGACAATTGACTCAATTTCCTATGAACAAGGAATATGCCACAGTCACGCAACGCATATGTCGACACATCGATGCATTCTATGCTGCAACATTTGATGGTATTGCTATTAGCTCAACGGGACTGGTTGATCCACGAAGCCAAGAAATCGGGATGACATCACCTTTGTATGAAGGATTTGGCAAAAGACTGGTTAGGCATTTGCGAAGCACATACCAATGTCCAGTGGCTGCCGAAAATGATGGCAACTGTGCGTTATTGGCAGAAAAGTGGTTAGGTCACGCTCAAAATTGTGCGTCCTTTGCGACAATTGTCCTAGGTACATCCGTTGGCGGTGGCTTAATGATTAACCATCAATTGGTTCGCGGCAAACACTTACTAGCAGGAGAGTTTGGCTATATGCTTTTTCCGACCGAAACGAAGGATTGGGAACTTTGGAGCATCGCAGGGTCAACCAGAACTCTTGTGGAAGAAACAGCAGAGCGTATCGGAGATCCCACAATCAATGGGCAGCGCATTGATACACTGGTTCAAGAACAAGATCCGCGATGTCTGCCAATGGTCGCTGATTTTGTCGATAAGCTGGCGGCAGCTTGCTATAGCCTACAGTACATGATTGATCCGGAAATTATCTTGATTGGTGGTGGAATCAGTGCTAGCCGTTTCTTGATCCCTCAAGTAAACGCACGATTGGCTGTGATTGCTGAACAGATTCCAAGTACTGTTATCGTGCCAAACATTTGTGCCTGTCGTTTTGGCAATGAATCAAATTTATTAGGCGCTTGTTATAACTGGTTAAGAAAATACAAGCCTGATAGCTAACTTGTAAAAAAGCATTGTTTTTTATTAAAATAAAGCGTATTTTATTAGAGTATCATACATTCTTTTCTCCTAAATAAGTACCGATAAATGAAAGCGTTTTTGAGCTTTTGAAATAACAGAGAATAGGTGATGCAAGTGAGAAAGTACACGGAACAGAATCGTCAAAAACTATTTAGGGGAATCATTCGTGCCATCAGCTCTTATTTAATCGTGTTTTTAGTGCCTTTTTTAGCCGTGTCATGGATTTGGTATGATACCTCTGTCAAAAGTATCAATGAACAAGTACTGCTGACGGCCAGAAATCAATTGATCCAATTGAAATATTCATTAGAAAATACATTTATTCAATTGAATTATCTGACCCAAAAAATGACCAATGATCATGTTGTTTCATTGAAATACCTACAGCATCCTTACTTGACTAAAGAAGCAAAAGAAGCGATGCAGACATATAAAATCACTAACGATCTAGTCGAAGAAGTCTATTTATATTATAAAGAAGCTCCGGCGACCCTTTATTCAACCGTTGGCTCACTGTCAGTCGACACATTCTTGAATAAGGTACTGCCAAAAAACGATATGGACCAAGTTCAATTGGTCGCACAATTGGACTCTCCAGCGCCGACGTTACTGACATTGGAAGGTGCTGGTGGAGAACAGCGATATTCGCGTTTCTTTTATATCGTTCCAATTCAAAGTGAAGAAATGACCGTTTACGGCGCAGCAATCTACGAAATCAAAGAAAACAATTTGAAGAGAATCCTTGATTTAAGCAATAGTGATGGGCTCAGCAATACCTATATCATCAATGGTGAGTATCAGTTATTAGCCAGTACCACCAATGATGAGTTAGCACGCTTTTTAAATCATCCTGAGCGAATGAAAAAAGGTATTCAAACAGGACGAATGCGGTTTGAACAATCGACGTATTTTGTTCAAGCAATTGCCAACAAAGAATTGAATATTTCGGTCGTAGCTGTCGCCAATCCGAATCAAGCATTGGCTTCAGTCAACCGTGTGCAAGAACAGTTCGTCCTAGTATTTATCGCCATATTGTTTACGGGTATCACCGCAGTCGTGATGCTTGGTTTACGCAGTTATCGGCCGATTCGCAAAATAGAAAATCTGGTTCAGGAGTTTCATCGTGATCCAAAAATGACTCTTCATTCGATGGATGATGTCCATAATACGCTAGCGGCATTTTTGGTAGAGCACCAAGAACTGCATCAGGAAGTCCGCCTGCAAACACCTCATGCCAGAGAGCAAGTGTTGCGCAAATTAATGAGTGGACGTTTCCGATCAGAACAAGAATTGGCTCTGCTTTTGGAAGCTGTCCATGTTTGTTTTCCTAACTCGAATTACTTTGTGATCGCCATTGATACGAAAACTGTTGATACCAAAGCCAAGCAAGGGGATAAGAAATTTTTAATTGATTATATCGAAGAAATCAAAGAAGCTGATTATACGGCATATGCCACTGAAATTTTGTCCACAGAAATGCTGGCATTGACCGTTGGCTTTGTTGATGGCAAAGAACAAAAAGAAATTGTAGATGCTATCGCGGAAAAAATTACCCAAGCGATCTCCCTAACACCCGCAATGGGTGTCGGGATGACGGTCGATCAACTAACGGCTATTAATGAATCGTATATCGAAGGATTGGCGGCACTGGAAAATCAAGGAAGTCAAGGGAAGCAAATCAGCTACTATGCGGAGCTTTCCCAAGAGACCAAACATTTACCGATCAATTATCCAGACAATCAAAAATTAAAATTGATCCAAGCCTTGAATCAAGGAAATATTGAGATTGCCAGTGAAACGATCCAACGTTTGATTGAAGAAGGCGAAAGCAAGCAGACTTCGCCTCGTGTCCAAAAAATGTACGGCTACTACTTGTTGAATACGATCGCGCAAGTCGGCGGTGAATTGGTGGGGGCAGAGGTACTGCATACTGCTTCTGAAAGTGCCGATTTCAACAACTTGAACCAATTGCAGACGGCCTTGTTAACGATTGCCCAGCAGATTTGTACAAAGGTGCAGAAACAGCCGCTGGATGACGAGTCGGAAATGAATGAGAAAATCTTCAGTTTTATTCAAGAAAATTATCATTCCTCTCAGCTATCGCTAGAATCGGTGGCAGAGGAAGTGGGTGTATCTGTCTCTTATGTCAGCCGTTTTGTAAAAAAAGAAAGCGGCAAAACCTTCTCCAAATATATTCAAGAATTACGGCTGAAAAAAATCAAAGAAGAACTGATTGAAACAGATTTGCCGATCAAAGAAATTATTCGTAACAATGGGTATTATGATGTTTCCAACTATACGAGAAAGTTCCGAAAAATAGTGGGTGTGACCCCAGGGCAATACCGTGAAATGAACCAAAAAATGAGAAATTATTGAAAGTAAGAGGAAGAATGAGATGAATAAACCAGTTGATTTGAAAGAAGCTCAGCAACGAGCTGCCGTCTTTTTTGAGGAGATAGGTTGGCAGTCGGCGAAGGATCCGCTCCCGCAAATAGTGGTTGATCCGCAGCTGGATGCTGATTTTCGATTTGAAAACCAAACAATCAGTGTGTCCTCGCCAGAACACGTCTTTTACGCGTTAACCAAATATGGCCGAGATCAAGCGACAGGTCAATTAGCACAGAAAAGCTATCTAGCAGCGCTTAAAGAACGCTGTCTGATGATCGATATCGGGCGTAAATTTTATTCTCTAACTGATTTGAAAGTAATCGTCCGCAGTATGGCTTGCTTCCAATTTACGCATCTGCAGCTTCATTTTTCGGAAAACGAAGGCTTTCGGATTGAATCCCAGCAATTTCCAGAAATCGTTTCGGAAGAATATTTGACCAAGCAGGAAATTCGTGAATTGATTGCGTATGCTCGAAATCATGCAATTGCCATTATCCCTGATTTTGATTCTCCTGGTCATTTGCGGCAAGTGTTGGCTCAAAAGCCCGAGTGGCAATTACCGACAGCCGATGGCACGCGTGATGATCGAGCACTGAACATTTTGGATTCAGAAGCGGTAGCTTTTATTCAGGAAGTTTATCGGGAATATGCGCAACTGTTTGAAGACAGCACCTATTTTCATATTGGTGCCGATGAGTTTATTGATTTTGATCATTTAGAAAATTTTCCACAAATGATTGAAGCAGCCCGCGAGCGCTATGGGGAAAAAGCTAGCGGAATCGAAGTCTTTATTGATTATGTCAATGAACTGGCGGCCTTTGTTGAAAGTCTCGGCTTTGTTGTGCGGGTCTGGAATGATGGGTTTTACCGCTTGAATCGCCAAGAGCAGACAACGTTGACGGAGAATTGCCAAATCTCCTATTGGACCCGTTGGAACCAGAATATGGCGCCGGCAGATGTCTTTTTTGAAAAAGGCTATACCATGATCAATCACAATGATAATTTTTTCTATTATGTCTTAGGAGAAGCGGCAGGCTATACTTATCCAACCTACGAAAAAATCAGCAATGAATTCCAGTTGACGACGTTTGCCAATGGACAACAAGTTGCACAGGAACAGCTTGCCCAAACACAGGCGATCGCTTTATCCGTCTGGGCGGATGTGCCTGAGGCTCAGACTAGTCGTGAAGTGATCCAAGCGATTTTTTGGCTCCAAGCGGCTATTAGCCAAAAAGTTTATAATGAACCCAATCGGCCAAAAGAGACAGTACAAAAGCTCTATGATGGGTGGGAAGCGGCATTCAGCTGATTGCTAGAGGAATTGGGTGAAGCAGCAATCGCTGATAATCCCTATTATTTTTTTATGATGAATAAGTTTAACGATAAGGCAAATCAATGCCAGCGACACACTGTATAGAATGAACATAGCCCCGAGTGAGGGGGAGAAATGGAGCAAATAAGTGGTCATAGACATTCAACCGTTGAAGAGAAAAGATATCCTTGAAATGGATCAAATGTTTTTAAAGCAAGGGTGGCCTTCTCGCCAGCAGCTCTTGATTGATTATTTAAACGAGCAAGAAGCGGGGGAGAGATGCGTTTTGCTTGCCAAAATAAACAACAAAACTGCCGGGTATTTGACCTTGGTTCCTCTAGCAAAGCATGGACCATTTAAAGGCTTGTATCCAGAAATTGTGGATTTTAATGTTTTTGAATCCTATCAAAAACAAGGGGTAGGCAGTCAGCTTTTAAAAGCAGCCGAAGGAAAGGCACGAGAAATAGCTGCCGTGATGACATTGGGGGTAGGCTTGCATAATGGTTATGGATCGGCCCAGAGACTGTATGTAAAACAAGGCTATATTCCAGATGGATCTGGTGTTTGGTTCAATAATCAGAATTGTGCGATGAATGCGCCTTGCTGCAACAATGACGATCTTGTTCTTTATTTGTCTAAGGAACTTTGAACCTCCTGTGGTAAGTACCGTTAAGAATGGATTAAGCACGCAACTCGTTTGGATGTTCTCATCACCTGTTCAACAAGCTGGTTGGCTACTTTCGTATAGGCAAATTTGTAGGAGTTCTTGAACAAATAGCCATAAAAAATGACTAAAAGCGATCCGCTTCTAGTCATTTTTTTGTAAAGAAAGTAAGGGCAACGTCTTTATATAAATAAATTCTTCATTTAGGACAGTGCAACGGGTGCTTACATTTCTCTTAAAGTGATCTCGACCACTGGTACCAACACATCTGGTGGGCAGACGGGTAAGCTGAGAACAAGGTCCTCTTTGTTGATGATGGCTTCCGTTGAAGTGAGAACTTCTTCGGGATCAAATCCTCGATAAAACAATTCGGAGCCATCATGTAAGAAACGGATATGCTTTACGCGTCCTGCAAGCCCTGGAAGATGCAAGGATTTGTATGGATAAGAAAAGAGGTGCAAGTAAAGTTTATTCCCGTTTTGGGTGTAGCGGCTGTCAATAGGCGGTTGAAAAGAGCTGGTACCACAGCCGATAATCGCTTGTTGATGATAATGCATACATGAACCGATGGCTTCTAAATGGCTGCGAGTTGGTAAGCTGATTTCTCCACGAGCATTTGGGCCGATATTTAAAAGAAAGTTCCCATCTTTTGCCACTGTGTCAATCAGCATTTTGGTCATCATTTCACTGGATTTCCAGTGCTGAGCATCACGATCATAGCCCCACGTTTCGTACATCGTTTGGCACGCTTCCCATATCAAAGGCAATCCATCCGCTTCTAATGGTTTGTCTGGTTGGAATTGCTCAGGGGTGGTAATCCCTCGGCCCAAATCCAGACGGTCATTCAGCAGCATGTTCGGCTGCAGGTTTCGACAAATTTCTTCGATCCGCTTACTATCCCAATCGGCGGCACCTTTGCCTTTAGACCATCCCAAATCTCGATGACTATATGGAAAATCAAACCACATATAATCGATGGTTCCATAGTTAGTCAATAGTTCAGTGACTTGACCAGCTAAAAAATCTTGATAGCGGCGCATGTCACGCTGGTTATTCGTCTGACGGGCTTGAATAGTCTCTCGTTGCGGATGCAGCCCATCGAGCGTGAAATCTGGATGATACCAATCGATCAGCGAATGATACAGCCCAATCTTAATGCCGACCTTACGAAATGCCGGCAGCAGTTCTGCTAAGAGGTCACGCTTGAAGGGGGTATTGGTCACTTTGTATTCGCTGAGAGCGGTATCCCAAAGGGCAAAGCCTTCATGATGTTTCGTCGTGAAGACCATGTATTGAAAACCGGCCTTCTTTGCGGTTTGAGCCCATTCCTCTGCATTGAAAAGATCAGGATCAAACTGAGAAAAATAGTTCTCGCGATAGGTGGTGGGTTCAATTTTTTCTGTCGTCATAAACCATTCGTGTCGAGCGCCAATACTGAAAAGGCCGAAATGGATGAATAAGCCAAACCGATCATGGAGGAACCAGTTTGGGTCAGGGTAGTCGGCAGGCCAATTTTTATACGTTCTCATTAAAAATAACTCCTTTTTCAATCACTTAAAGAAATTCTGTATTCGTCATGACTGTTTCTTGAATTTTCCAGCCATCTGCTTCCTTGACAAAGGTATGGTAAGCCTCTGTGATGTGGTCACGGTAAGAAGAGTCTTTTGGGCTGATCGTTTTCTGTTGAGCCGCGACCAGCATGGATCCTGTCTCTTGTTTAACAACTTCAAAAGAAAGCAGCGTGTGCTGCAGCTGTTCTTCTGCAAAAAAATCAGCTAATTCTTGGGTCGTCTCTGCTCGTGCCGCTGCCACTAGCGTTGCGGCATAGGCTGTCGCGTCTTGGTCAGAGGCTGCTTGTAAATTTTCTTTCAGCACTGCCAAACAAGCCTCCGCCGCTGCTTGATTTGTAATATTGCCTGTCATCTCCAGTTTTTCTGAAGGTTGGGCATGAACTGGAGCAGAAGAATCGGTTGTTAGAAAATAGAGAAAGAATAGGCTAACAATAGCCAGCAGACTCACGATGACGGTTCGGCGCAGCAAGGATGTTTTCATAAGTTCTCACTCCTTCTTTTAAACATCAGAAATTTTCCCCGCACTATAGATTCCATGAAATAAATTGCGACCCACAGAAGTACTGCCGCTGAAAGGGGTCACCATTGGTAAGGACGGTTGAGTCAATTCTTCCAACGTATCGAGCTCCCCGTCCAAGAAGGCAGTAAGCCGCCAGAGTGTCGTATCGCAGCGCATCAGCAAGGCGCCGTATCGCAGATCGATAATTTCAAAACCGAAAGGTCGATTCCAGTCAAACCAGACTTGACGATGGGCTTCATAAAGGGATTGCAAGATGGATTTATAGACACTGAGCTTATCTACTGCTTGGTGCAGTCCGGTGCGATCTTTGCTTTTATAGGCACTAGTGATCTGGTTGGTAATACAGGCTTTTTGTGCCAAAACATCAGCCAGCTGCTGATAAAAGGCAAACATCGTTTGTGTGTCCCGTGTTGTTTTCACAGCAGCCAACTCTTGAGCCAATGTTTGATAGTGGGATGCTAAAGAAAGATCAGTTAAATTTTCTTGATACAAGCCATACAGCAAGTCTTGGTAGAGCAACAGCTTGCTGGGGTTTTCTCCGTGAGGATTGTTTTTTGGCACACCTGTAGTTTGATCAAAGCGATCAAGCAGTAAAAAGTCGTTGGCTATTGATTGATGAAAAAGCTGAAATTTTTTAGTTAAATTCTCTAACGAAAGGTCGTTTCCAAACTGCGCTTCACTGAAATATTGCAAACCTAGTAGCGCAGCAATCAATGGTGTTTCAGCTCCGTCGTCGCCCCAAAGTGTGGCATAGACTTCTTGGACATCGTTTTCTTTGGCGGCTTGCAAGGCGTGACGCATGGTGGCGAAACTTTTGCCGTAGTTCGGCGCCAAACCGTTCCACGTCCAGATACCTCCAGCAAAGACGATCGGCTGTTTTAATTCCCGATGTTTCGCAAACATTCGCTGATAAGAGGCATGATCATGGTGATAATAATCCCAGTAAACCATTTTGACCGCAGGAAGGTCAGAAAATAATTCTGTCGGAAAACACACGTCTGAATCGTAGTAATCACCCGTAGGCGCACCGATTCTAAAAAACATATCGCTCCACATCATCGGCTCAAAACCTATGTTTTGACAAAGCGCAGCTACCTGCTTTAGGTGTGCGGCCATAATCGTGAAACGGTCTTTTAACCCGTGTATTTCTAAATACTTTCCTTTCCCCAATTGGTGTGCTTCATCCATACCGATGTGCAGTTGATCAGTTGCAAAACACGAACGGATCGAACGGATCGCTGCTTCCAAAAAAGTATACGTTTCTTCTTCTCCCACCAGTAGAATATCTTCTGTGTCCCGAATATTTCCAGCGAACTGCCACTTTAAAGGATTCGTCAAATGTGCCAATGTTTGAATCGCTGGAATCAAAGTTACTCCTACGGCTTGGGCATAGGTATCTAGAGCCTTTAACTCTACTTGGGTATAACGACCGCGCAAATGTCCGAAATAAGGGTACTCTGGAATTTCATAAGTATCTTCCATATAGAGCATGAGGCGATTGAGACCCATCTTACTTGTTAATAAAATGAACCGTTCCAGCTTTTTGACGGTCATCACCGCATTGCGGGACAGATCGATCATTGGTCCAATTGCTTCAAAATGCGGCTGTTCTTCTAAGACATAGACTGGGCGGTCTTCATGCACCCATAAAGTTAATGCCCGAAACAAATGCGCTTTTTCTTGATAGTAAATGATCGTTTCTAGTGGGCCGTGGCAAATTTTCAGGGAACCGGGTCGATGAATCAAGCGCAAGGGATGGCCATTCGGCGTTTCCCTCAATTCTAGTTCTTGCAGTGCGTGACTAAAAAAATCATCGAGGTTTTCATTACTTTGGATAAAAATGTCCTTCATCACGAGCGTCCTTCTTTCATCAGTGATTCCGAGCGCTGAATCGCTTGAAAAGAGAACCAGCTACTGGGGAATAGGAAAAAGGGAACAAAGCCGATGACTAATAAGATTGGCAAAAAAGTCAAAATGATAGTAGTCACTAAGATTCCCAAAATCATCGCAATTGTTTGGGGAACACTGATAACCATTAGTAATATTGCTTGTTTAAAATAGTGAAGAAGCGTCAAATCATAACGCAAATAGACCGGCAGAAGGTACAAGCTGATCAAAAGGGCACTGATAAATAGCAGCAGCAAAAAAAAGTGAATCAAGCTATTTTGGATAAAAGTACTAGAGATACGTAATTCCAACCATAAGAACAACAACAAACCCGCTTGCATGGCGCCTAATTGATTGGCACGACGGAAATTTTTTTTCACGATAGTTTTGAACCAAGTCTTCAAAGACGCTGGTCGTTCCTTTTTTTGGAAGCTATCGAAAAAAGCTTGGATAATCGTAGCGGTGGCAGGAAAAATACCTAAAAATATCCCGTATCGAAATACCCAATAAAACCAGAGTAACTGCAACTTCAGGCAATGAAGTAACCAATCGCCGACTTGATAGGAAACATGATAAATACCATTCGTTTGTTTCATAAGCCCCTCACTTTCTTACGGATACAAGTTTTGTTGTATCCGCTTTATTTGTTGTTCTAATCGTATCATTGATATATAGCGAGTGGGAGTAAATGGAAAAATCACACATCGAAAACAAGAAAAACACAGCAAATGTATTTGAAACGCTACATTTTTCCAAAAACGTTCATCGAAATCAAGCTTTATTCCTTGCACCTTTTATAGACGAAGTTGCTCGTTTTAACATAGCGAAAAAACTTACATATTGTTATAGGACATTTTTTTCGCTTACATTTAGAACAAAGAAAGGAGTGCAAATGAATGACAAAGATTCGCGGTGATATTGAAGAAGCCAAAGGGAATGTTCAAGAAGAACTAGTCCCAGAAACAGAAATGCTCAAGCAACGTCTGGAATGGTTTCAAGACTTGAAATTCGGAGTGATCTTCCATTATGGGCTGTATGCCGAAGCGGGGATCGTTGAGTCTTGGCAATTATCTGAAAAAGATGAATGGGCTAGAGAAAACCACCCTTATCGAGAAACCATCGAAGCACTGCGTTTGGATTATTGGCAGTTGATCAATCAGTTTGAACCGAAGAAGCTGGATACCCGCAAATGGGCAAAAATCTGTAAGGATGCAGGGTTTAAGTACTGTTTATTCACAACAAAGCATCATGATGGGTTTTCGATGTTCAATACAATGGAATCAGAGTTTAAAATCGGCGGGAAATTAAGTCCCTTTAAACGCGACATATTGCAAGAAGTGTTTACGGCATTTCGAGAAGCAGGGATCGCCACAGGAGCCTATTATTCTAAAGCTGACTGGTATTCTCCTTTTTACTGGTTGGATGATGATACCGTCAAAGGCCGTCATGCCAGTTACGATACCCATCTTCATCCAGAAATTTGGGCACGCTATGTGTCGTTTGTGCATCGCCAGATTGCGGAGATTACCTCCAATTACGGAAAAGTCGATTTTCTTTGGTTAGATGCCGGTTGGTGCGGACAAGGCAAAGAAGACCTACAAATGGATCGTTTAGCTGAGATTGCGCGTAAGAAACAGCCGGAATTGATCATCGTTGATCGGATGATGGGGGGCCGTCATGAAAATTATGTGACACCAGAACGCAAAATTCCTGCATTAGCGGAAATTCCTAAAAAAGTTTGGGAAAGCAATATCCCGATTGGAAATGATTGGGGCTATGTGCCGAATGATACTTTTAAGAGCAGCCAAGAACTGCTGGAAACCTTGATTGATGTAGTCAGTAAAGGGGGGAATTTGATTTTAGGCGTCGGACCAACACCTGATGGCGAATTTACATTCGAAGAGACCCAACGCTTAGAAGAAATCGGCCATTGGTTGGCGCTATATGGTGAAGGCATCTATGAAACGCGGGCAAGACCAACAGCTTGGAAAAATGAATGGTATTTGACCTATCAAAAAGACGGCAAGGCTCATTTTGCATTTCGCAGTATCGCTGCAGTCGCTTGCGAACAGATTCCTTTAACAGAGATCGGAGCAACTGAAGAAGACGAGCTAATTGATCTAGCCACTAAAAAACCGTTACCAGTCTATAAAAATGCGGATGAACCGTATCTCTTATGGTCGGATATCAGTCACCCGAACGTTGGGGCAGTTGGGATTCGCGTTTCGACACATAGGGAAAAAAATACACATTGATTTGAAAGCGAATACAATTCATGATAAGGCTAACACCAAGCAAGGAGGAGGAAGAATGGAAACAGCGCCAATCAGACAAACCGTTTCAGTACCTAAAACAAAGAAACAAGATATAAAAATGAAGATCAAGAAAAATCGGCAATTGTACTTGTTTGTGTTGCCAGCGTTTTTGATTATTTTGATTTTCTCGTATGGACCGATGTATGGAATCATTATTGCATTCAAGGATTATATGCCTTCATTAGGGATTATGGGCAGTCCTTGGGTTGGGTTTAAACATTTTCAACGTTTCTTCGATTCCTATTATTTTTGGGAACTCATCAAAAATACTTTAGGAATCAGTATCTATTCATTGGTTGTCGGTTTTCCGCTGCCGATCATCCTGGCATTGGCTTTGAATGAGATCAAAGACGGCCCGTTTAAAAAAATTACCCAAACAGTCACGTATGCTCCAAACTTTATTGCTGTGGTGGTCATGGTAGGTATGGTCATTGCTTTCTTATCTCCCTCAACAGGGATCATCAATCACCTATTAGAATTTTTGGGTTTCGAGCGGATCAGCTTTATGACCAATCCCCGCTGGTTTAAAACGATTTATGTACTGTCGGGCGTTTGGCAAGGAACGGGATGGGGGTCTGTGATTTATCTGGCAGCCCTATCTGGAGTTGATACGCAACTGCACGAAGCGGCAACGATCGATGGCGCTTCTCGTCTGCAACGCGTTTGGTATATCAATATTCCAACGATCATGCCCACGATGGTGATCTTATTGATCATGAGCTTCGGCAGCTTGATGTCAGTTGGGTTTGAAAAAATCATCTTGATGCAGAATCCTTTGAATATGCAATCCTCGAATGTGATTGCGACCTTTGTTTACCAGCAAGGGCTGTTAGATGCGCAGTACAGTTTTGCTGCGGCAGTCGGCCTATTTAACTCATTGATCAATTCAGTCTTGTTGATCGTAGTCAATCATATCGCCAAACGTTTAAGCAACTCTAGTTTATTGTAGAAGGGAGGACCAAAAGTGAAAACAACGTCTTTAATAAAAGATACCCGTGCTGATAAAATCTTTTTGATCTTTGTTTATGTGTTTTTAGCAATTTCTTTGCTGATCGTTTTGTATCCACTGATTTATATCATCAGTGC
This sequence comes from Enterococcus sp. DIV2449a, assembly GCF_051711225.1. Lineage (NCBI taxonomy): Bacteria > Bacillati > Bacillota > Bacilli > Lactobacillales > Enterococcaceae > Enterococcus > Enterococcus sp. DIV2449a. Next base: position 3,022,607 of record NZ_JBIOME010000001.1, on the reverse strand, counting down.
TTCAATCTCAAATCCGCATCTGGTAAACTCTGGTGAAATGTGGCTTTTGCCAAAAGGAATCACCTTTGAAGGCTATCGAACACTACTAGGCAATAGCAGTATCTGGCGTGGCTATTTGAACACGATTTATTATACGGTTTTAGGGACATCGATCAATCTCTTAGTGACCTTACCTTGCGCTTACGCCTTATCACGAGAGGATTTTTATGGGCGACGCGCCTTCACCAATTTTATGTTGGTCACCATGTTCTTGTCCGGTGGCTTGATTCCCAGCTACTTGTTGATTCGCAGCTTAGGCATGCTGAATACTGTCTGGGCACTAGTGATTCCAGGAGCCGTCTCGGTTTACAATGTCGTTGTCACGCGAACATTTTTTCAATCCACGATTCCACGGGAGATGGAAGAAGCAGCAATTGTGGATGGTTGTTCTGATTTTCGGCTATTCATGCAGATCGTTTTACCACTATCAACGCCGATCATTGCGGTAATGGCTTTGTTCTATGGCGTCGGACATTGGAACAGCTTTTTTAGCGCATTGATCTATCTTTCTGATCGATCAATGTATCCGTTACAAATGATTTTAAGAGAAATATTGATTCTTCAAGATATGTCATCAAATACCGTCAATAATGTGACTTCAGAAATGGCGAATATGCTATATAGCAAACAACAACTTGCTCAAGTCATCAAGTACGGCGTCATGATCGTTTCTTCATTACCGGTAATTATCGTCTATCCGTTCTTACAAAAGTATTTTGTCAAGGGCATGATGGTTGGTTCAATTAAAGGATAAAAAACTTAAAGGAGGAAGAAAATGAGAGTAAAAAAGAAACTTTTAGGAATAGCAGGTGTTGCTTTGTGCAGTATGCTCGTCTTAGGTGCGTGCGGTAATTCTTCAGATGAAGGTACTGGGGAAAAGAAAGAAGTGGCCATCAATCATGACAGTCAGTTTCCGATCATCAAAGAAGGGGAAGAACTGACACTGAATATCATGGCACCTGGTGTAGGGTTGGCGGAATGGGAAGACATGCCGACATTACAGGATTATCAGGAAAAAACTGGCATCAAACTGACCTATACGACACCGCCATCCGCTGACTTTAGTACGAAACTGAACTTAGCCTTTGCTTCTGGAGATTTACCGGATATCGTTTACGGTGCTGGTTCGCAAGCATTGACTGCTTCGATGGAGATCGATTACGGTTCACAAGGGATCTTGCTTCCCTTAGAGGAGTATATCACGCCGGAAATCATGCCAAACTTGTATGCACTGACGCAAGAAGATCCCTCAATCTTGAAGTCGATCACAACACCGGATGGGCACATCTACTCTCTGCCGATGATCTCACGGAATGCGACATCGATCTGGTGGCAAGGTCCGATGTGGTACAACGGCACGTGGCTCGATAATTTAGGTGTATCAGAGCTGCCAAAAACCACAGACGAATTGCAAGAGCTTCTGACACGTTTTAAAAACGAAGACCCTAACGGCAATGGTCAAGCAGACGAGATCCCATTGACGGATGTTGATATGAACTCGACACGAGTTTGGTTGATGGCTGCCTTTGGCTTACGGACCCGCGGCATCCAAGTGGATGATGATGTGGTCTCCTACACACCGACTTCAGAAAACTACAAAGCATTCTTGGAATATATGAATACATTGTACGATGAAGGCTTGCTGGATAAAGAAGTTTATGGACAGTCAGATGAACAGAAAAAAGCGAAGGGTGAAAACAATCAACTTGGGCTTTTTGCCGACTATTTCAGCTTCTTTACTACTGGTCGCAGTGAGGAAGAGGCTATGAATGATCCAATGTTCCAACCAGTGACTTCTGAATGGGCTCCAGAAGCTAAGATTCCCGGTAGTCCAAGAATTTCACGAGGGACCTTTGCTTTGACCAATGTCAATCCTTCTCCAGAAGCTTCTATGCGCTGGGTGGATTACTTCTATTCAGAAGAAGGCTCAAAATATATCGAACAAGGACCAGAAGGGTTTTTATGGGAGTACCAAGAAAATGCGGACGGTGAAAAAGTTCGTGTCTATGCAGACGGCATCGATACCAACAATACCGAAGACGAACGTGGCAAGATCACACCAGCATACGGATTGACAACGCCAAACCTTGTTATCGATACAACCGGCGAATACCATATCCGTAAAACGGCGAATGAAGAACCGGATACTCGTTTCAACGATTGGGTTGCCAAAGAAACAGCTGAGAAGATGGAAGACATCGCTGAAGTACCATTTCCGCTACTGTATTTAACGATTGAAGAAAACGATAAGGTAGCAGCAACTGCCACTGATTTGACAACTTATGTAGAACAAATGGAAGCCAAGTTTATCACAGGTGTCGAACCGTTAGATAATTGGGACGACTATGTGAAAACGATCGAAGCAATGGGCATTGACGAATACGTCGAAGTCTACCAAGCGGCTTATGACCGTTGGAAAGCAAACTAAATAAAGTGATAAGTGGAAAACGGGCCGAGATGATCAATCTCAACCCGTTTTTTTCAAAAATCTGCTAGAGGAGTCCAAAGAAAAATGAGAGTTATGCAGCCTTATGAGTTTGAACGCATTCGAAAAATTTTATACAAATTAAAACAATACCGCGTACGCCATCAGCAACCGGTAACCCCACTTTTTTTAAAACGAGAGACTTGGGTACCGTATGAGCAAGGGACCTATTTTGGAGAAAAAAATTCCTATTACCAATTGCAAGGTAGCCTTCAAGTTCCCGCTGACTGGGTGGAAAATCTTTGTGTCCTGCAAGTGTACTCAAGCCTTTCAGAGTGGGACAATACCACCAATCCCCAAATAAAAATCTATTTGGACGATACCTATGTCCAAGCCATCGATGTCAATCATCGAGAAATTACATTGACAAAACAATTTCTACAAAAAGAAGTCAAACTGAAGATCGATTTGTTCTCCGGCCGATCCGAAAAACCATTCCCGCTGCAGGTCAATTTATTGGCGTTGGATCCTGCAGTTAATGATGTCTGGTATGATTTTTATACGCTGTTTGATAGTTGGCGTGCCATTCGTGCGTTTGGCGGTGACGAAGCATTTTATCAACAAGTCCTTGGTCAAGTCGCCAATGTCTTGGATTTTCGTACCCCCTACTCAACGGCATTCTATGAAAGTCTCACAAAAGCAAAGCAGCTGCTTTCATCGTGTTACCTACCAGCGCATACACCAAAACAAAAGGTGACGGCTGTCGGCCATACCCACATCGATCTGGCGTGGCTTTGGACGGCGCAGCAAGCAATTGAAAAAGGCGAGCGCAGTTTCCAGACGGTCTTGAAATTGATGGAGGAGTATCCAGATTACACGTTTTTTCAAAGCCAACCACAACTGTATCTCTCCATGAAAACCCATTATCCTGAACTTTACGCTGCAATCAAAGCAAAAATTCGAGAAGGAAGATGGGAAGTTGACGGGGCGATGTGGGTAGAAGCCGATTGCAATTTGACTTCAGGGGAATCGCTGGTTCGTCAGATCCTTTATGGCAAACGGTTTATGAAAGAGGAATTTCAAGTCGATAGCCGCATCTTATGGCTACCGGATGTCTTTGGTTATTCAGCCGCCTTGCCGCAAATTTTACGCAAAACAAATACGCCCTACTTTATGACGACGAAGCTGTCATGGAACCAGTTCAATCAAATTCCTTATGATTCCTTCTATTGGCAAGGAATTGATGGCAGCCGCGTTTTGACGCATTTTATTACCACCATCAGTGAAGGATACAGTCCAAGAGATTATTATACGACGTATAATGGATTGCTAGATCCGTATACGATTAAGGGGAGTTTTGAACGTTATCAGCAAAAAGATCAGCACGACGAAATTTTGATTGCCTATGGGTACGGTGACGGTGGCGGAGGCCCGACGAAAGAGATGCTAGAAGTCCAGAAACGGCTGCAAAAGACACTGCCAGATATGCCGACGATTACTGGCAATCATGTGGGGGGCTTTTTTGATCGACTGGCAGATTCTTTTAAGGAAAAACCTGGCCCGGTCTGGTACGGCGAATTGTACTTTGAATACCATCGTGGAACACTGACTTCGATTGGCAAAAACAAGAAGGCCAATCGCCAAGGAGAATTTTTCTTACAGACGATCGAAAAACTTTATAGTATCTGTGGGATGAATCGCTATCCACAAGCTGAATTAGAACAACTTTGGAAACAGCTGCTGTTCAATCAATTCCACGATATTCTGCCGGGAAGCTCGATCAAAGAAGTCTATGATCAGACGGATCAAGAGTATCGGCAGCTCTTTGAAAAAGGCTGCGAGCTGATCCAAGCTTTGCTTCCAGAAACACAAGCACCCAAAGCTACTCCATGGCATGTCTTTAATCCGCTGGGACAAGAGCGGACGGGTCTGGTCTATTTAGACGATCAAACAGGGGTCAAAGAAGCTTACTCGACTCAGCGGACCCATGATGACCGGCTTTTAGTCAAAATTCCCGCCATGGCTGGCTTGAGCTGCAAAACACTGACCCCTGTCTCAGCTGTGCCTCAATCAAAGCAAGTGGCAATGCGGCTGACGGAATCGTTTGAAACGGTTGATTTTAAAGTGATTTTTGACGAACACTTTGACATCATCTCTTTATTTGACAAACGGTATCAACGAGAGATCGTACCAAAAGGCGAGCGGTTGAATCAGTTAGTGGCTTATGAAGATCTGCCGATGGATTATGATGCGTGGGATATTGATATTTATTACCAGAAGAAGCCTTATCCTTTGAAGCAAGTTCTCTCAACTGAGGTCGTTGAGCAAGGTGAGATTCGTGATACCTTGAAAATCAAACGTCAGTTTGAAGATTCTTTTATTACCCAATGGCTACATTTTTATCATGGCACCGGAAGAATCGATTTTGAAACAGCGGTTGATTGGCAACAGCATCAATTGCTGCTGAAGGCATTGCTGCCGATTGATGTCAACACATTGGAAGCGACATTTGATATTCAGTTTGGGCAGGTAAAACGACCTGTGCATCAAAACACGACATGGGACCAAGCACGTTTTGAGAGCTGTGGTCAAAAATGGGTTGATCTCTCAGAAGGAAATTATGGGGTTAGTATTTTGACAGATTCGAAATATGGGTTCAATACGGATTATCAAAAGATCGGGCTTTCTTTGATCAAATCGCCGATCGATCCGTATCCAGAAGCGGATCAAGACTTTCATGAGTTTACCTACTCCTTGTACGCCCACGAAGGGACTTGGCAAGAAGCGCAAACGATGGAAGAAGCTTTGGCATTGAATGTTCCCGTTCTAACCGTTCCAGGTGTGCCACAACTATCAACAGAAGCTTTTCTAGCAGTCGATCAAAAGAATGTCTTGCTGGATACGGTGAAAAAAGCCGAAGATGAAGAGGCACTGATCGTGCGGTTGTACGAATATCACAATCAAACCACCGCCTGTCAATTGCGTTGCCAAAAAAGAATCAAAAAAGCGGTTTTAACGAATCTTTTGGAAGAAACCGTCGCTGAACTGCCGATCGAGCCGCTGGATGCCCAAAGCATCACAATCCATTTCCAGCCATTTGAAATCCAGACCATCATGCTTTATTTAGAAGACTAAATAGAAATGGAGAAGCATATGATTGAGACACTTTTACGGCAAATGACGTTGAAAGAAAAAATCGGCCAGCTGAATCAGCGTCTGTATGGTTGGGAAGTTTATGAAAAAACTAACGGAAAAATTATGTTGACTGAAACCTTTAAAAAAGAAGTAGCTCGTTTTGGCAGTCTTGGCTGGATCTACGGCGTGTTTCGGGCTGATCCTTGGTCAGGTAGAAATCAGCAAACAGGCCTGACGACCGCGGAGTCCTATGAGCTATCCCTTATGATTCAAACTTATTTGCAGGAGCACACTCGGTTGGGGATTCCAGCCTTTCTCAGTGAAGAGTGTCCCCACGGGCACCAAGGTTTGGAAGCCACGACATTTCCGGTCAATTTTAGTGTCGGTTCTAGTTGGAATCCCGACCTGTATCAAGCGGCCCAAACTATCACTGCTCAAGAGATTCGAGCAAAAGGGGCCCATGTCGGCTTAGTTTCCGCATTGGACATTACTAGAGATCCGCGTTGGGGACGAACTGAAGAATGTTTCAGTGAAGATCCATTTTTAACCAGCAGCTTTACCAAAGCGGCCGTCAGAGGATTGCAAGGATCAAAAACAACGATAGAAAAACAGAACGTTTTAGCGGTGTTGAAGCATTTTGCTGCCCAAGGTGCAGGAATGGGGGGGCACAATGCAGGACCAGTGGCGATCGGTGATCGGGAATTCCGTGAAATTCATCTGCCACCAATGAAAGCGGGGATTGCTGCTGGGGCTTTGGGGTGTATGGCTGCATACAATGATCTAGATGGCGTTCCTTGCCATGCCAATGCGTATTTGCTGCAAGATGTTTTAAGAGAAGAAAGTGGCTTTGCGGGAATCGTTATGGCTGATGGGTGTGGGTTGGATCGGATTGCTGACTGGCTGGGAAGTCGCTCGCAAGCAGCCGCCAAATCCTTGACCAGCGGTGTAGATGTTAGTTTATGGGACGAAGTTTTCCCTGTATTGGAAGAAGCTGTCCTTGACGGATTGATTGCGGAAACGGTTATCGACGAGGCGGTCCGGCGTGTGCTTCTTTTGAAAGAAAAACTTGGCTTGTTTAAAGAAGCAACGCCCCACGTTTCATTGCCAGACAAAGAAAAGGCCCGACAAGCTTCCTTAAAATTAGCAGAAGAATCCGTCGTCTTACTAGAAAACAATGGCATTTTGCCTTTGAAGAAAACGCGACAAAAAATTGCTGTCATTGGTCCTCACGTTAAACAGCTGTATCATCAGCTGGGGGATTATACCCCATTTAAGGAGGAAGCAATGTGTATGACTCTTTGGGAAGGGTTGACCAAATTAAATACGCATCAAGTGGATTTCGCCTACGAAAAAGGCTGCGAAATCGCCAATGGAACAACGGCGCAACGACGGCAGGCTTGTCAGATCGCAGAAGACGCTGATGTCATCTTAGTGACGATTGGTGGCTCCAGTGCCCGTGATTTCACAACGGATTTTGACAAGAACGGCGCCGCCTTAAGGGGATCTCAGGAAATGACCAGCGGAGAAAACATCGACTTAGCTACCCTCGATTTGCCGCAATGCCAGTTGGATTTACTGTTTGCGTTGAAGAAGAGGAAAAAGCCGCTGATTGGGATCGTGATTTCTGGACGACCGCATTGCTTAGCTCCGTTGAAAGAAGTATTCGATGGACTGCTTTACGCTGGCTATCCCGGCCAATATGGAGGGGAAGCGATTGCTCGGATTCTTTTTGGCGAAACGGTTCCTAGTGGGAAATTAGCAGTTTCTATTCCTGATACGGTTGGACAGCTGCCAGTCTGTTATAATTATCGCAACACAGCGTTTCAAAAAGACTACCTCGATCAAAACGGCGCACCAGTATATTCTTTTGGTTATGGTCTTAGTTATGCCTCTTTTACTTGCAGCGCGGTTTCGGCTGAATATGCAGGTGAAGGCATTATCGTTAGCGGCACACTCGAAAATCATTCTGCAGTTTCTGGCAAAGAAGTCATTCAATGTTATCTAAAAGAGTACACAAAAGCATATGTGCCGAGAAAAAAAGTCCTGTGTGGCTTTCAAAAAGTATGGGTGCCTAATCAAGGGCAAGTAGCTTTTCAACTCGTGATCGATGAAGCATCATTGCAGCAGCTGGCAATTTCTTTGAAAGATACTGCATCGTTTTGTCTGGAAGTCGAAACAGCAGGTCAGCAGTATCGATTTTTATTTCAACGATCCAACCCTGACCGTACGTGGCAGGTAACTCAGAAAGGAGCAAAAGAATGATTCACTTTCCAAAAAACTTTTTATGGGGAGCGGCCGCGTCAGCACCGCAAACCGAGGGGGCTGCGGCTGTTGACGGCAAAAGTCCCTCTACATGGGACAAATGGTTTGAGTTAGAGCCGTCACGCTTTTACGATGGTGTCGGACCAAGCGACACTTCAAATACCTACTATCAATACCGTGAAGACGTGGCAAACATGAAGGCCATGAACTTAAATTCCTATCGGACATCGATTGCATGGACCCGCTTATTACCAGACGGAAAAACATTGAATCAGACGGCAGTAAAGTTTTATCGGGCATATTTTCAGGAAATGCTGGATCAAGGCATCGAACCGATCATTAATTTGTTTCATTTTGACATGCCTTGGTGGCTGATGGAGAAAGGAGGCTGGGAAGCCAGGGAATCCGTTGACCATTTTGCATTTTATGCAAAAACTGCTTTTGAACAATTCGGCGATTTAGTGAAAAAATGGGCGACCTTTAATGAACCATTGGTGCATATTGAATGTGGGTATTACGGAGATGCTCATTGGCCGCAAGTGCGTGATTTCAAGCGGGCGATCCAAGTGGGGTATCATACTTTGCTAGCTCATGCGAAGGCAGTTGCTGAGTTTCGTAAACTCGCACTTCCTGATGGAGAAATCTGTATCATCTTGAATTTGTCACCTGTTTATCCAAAAAGCCAAGAAGCGGCTGATCGAGAAGCCGCTGAATGGGCGGACCTCTTGTATATTCGCAGTTTTTTGGACTGTGTCGTTTATGGACAATTTCCTGAAAAACTAACGAGCTTGTTCAAGGAGCATCAATTGACCCCTGAATATGAGGCAGCAGATGCGGAAATTTTTCGTGAAAATACCGTAGATTTTATCGGTTGCAATTATTATCAACCGTTGCGGATCCAAGCGCCCCTTCCGCAGAATGCAGCATCCCATCCCTTTGAGCCGCGTCAGTTGTTTCGTGGGTACGATTGGCCAGAGAAAAAAATCAATCCTCATCGTGGCTGGGAAATCTATCCAGAAGGGATCTACGATATTGCGATGCGTCTGAAGAATGACTATCAAAACATGCCATGGTTTATTTCCGAAAATGGCATGGGGGTGTCAGAGGAAGAACGGTTCATGGACGCCACGGGACAGGTCAATGATACGTACCGGATTACCTTTGTTGAAGACCATTTGCGTCAGCTGCATCGCGCGATCGAAGATGGGTCACCTTGTTTCGGCTACCATATGTGGACCTTTATGGATTGCTGGAGCTGGTTGAACGCTTATAAAAACCGCTATGGTTTTTATCGAGTAGATTTGAAGAATAACTTCGAGCGTTATCCCAAAGCATCCAGTTTTTGGTTGGCAGAAGTAGCTGCTAAAAATGCCATTGATTGATCAAAGTGTCCGATTAGAAGCAAAAATACCGCAGGAACATGTTCCTGCGGATTTCTTTTGGGTATGAACATTTTACAAATACTTCTCACGAAAATCAGCGATGGCTTGGCGTGACGCATAGATATTTCGTGCCAACTTTTCATTTTTACTTAAAAAGACATAGAAAAGGACATCGACCGCCAATAGGTGGGCGATGATTGAATTGGTAGCGGCACTCCGCTGGTTGGCTTCTTTGGAACGGGACACTTGTAGGGGAACATCCGCCAACTTCGTCAACGGGTTGCTGCCAAAGCGGGTGAGTGACAGGATCGGAACGCCAAGATTTTTAGCGATTTCGGCTAAGTGAACCATCTCAGGCGTGTGTCCACTGTTGGAAATGACCCAGACCAGACTTTTTTTCTCGTTTTTGACAAGTTGCGGCAACAAGAGATTGTAGTCATTTTCAAACACGACGATCTTGCCTAAACGAGTCCATTTTTGTTGGATATCTTGTGCGATCAATGAGGAAGCACCGATCCCGCAGACAAAGATGCGTTCACGAGTCGCGATCAGTTCAGCGGCAGCCAACATCAGCTGTTCTTCTAATAATTGAGCCGTCTCATTCATAGTCACCTGGGCATTGTGGCTCAATTTTGAGGTGATGGCATGAAAGGGCTCGTTTAATTCAACATCGGCATAGCCTAAATGCTCATTGGCATTGTGGCGCAAGCCGGATTCGGCAGATAATTGTATTTTTAAATCTGTCAAACTAGCAAAGCCGGTTTTTTTCGCAAAACGGACAACGGTTGGTGCACTGATCCCAGTGGCTTCTGCTAATTGACTCGCAGTCATCGACGGCACTTTTTCAGGATTGGCCTCCATGAATGCGAAGAGTTTCTTCTCAGAAAGCGATAATTCATTTTTCATGCTCTCGATTCGGGAAAGAACGCTCATCCTTACACTTCCTTTAGATAGAGTAGTATCCTAAGTATAACATAAGTTTTGGAGGAGCTTTCAAAAGAAACGAAAAGAATAGGTAGATAAACTTGCTTTTTTACTTAGAATCAAGTAAAGTAATTACGTGTGAAAAGCACAGTACCTGTTACTTGGTTTAACGAATCACCAACGTTTTACTCAGTCGCAGGGGAAAAAGAAAAAGAGGTGAAAAACATGGCAATTTCAAAAGAACGCAAAAACGAAATCATCAACAAATTTGCACGTCATGAAGGAGATACTGGTTCTCCAGAAGTTCAAATCGCTGTTTTAACAGAAGAAATCAACCATTTGAACGAACATGCACGTATGCACAAAAAAGACCACCATTCATACCGTGGGTTGATGAAAAAAGTTGGACATCGTCGTAACTTATTGGCTTACCTACGTCAAAAAGACGTACAACGTTACCGCGAATTAATCCAAGCTTTAGGATTACGTCGTTAATCAAACAAAGAAAAGTGAGGTTCAACCCGAATCTCACTTTTTTGCTATGAATCACTGCGACTGGGCGGCGCAAGCCGCACAGAGCAGATGATGAATAGTACTAGGCGAGAGCAGCGAGCGTAGTGACCAAGCAGCGGAATCACTGCGACTGGGCGGCGTAAGCCGCACAGAGCAGATGATGAAACCTACTAGGCGAGAGCAGCGAGCGTAGTAACCAAGCAGCGGAATCACTGCGACTGCATTGTCGGCTAAAACAGCTGATGCAGTCTGACAGGTGATCTCGAGCCATCTAAAAAGTGAAACACCGAAATAGCGGCCTTTTGACTGGTGAATCAAAAAGCGCAGCCAAAAAGAATTTTGGGTCCTTGTAAGCAGCATCCTACTAACCAAATGAAAGCAGCGGAACGACATTCCGATTTTTTCATTTGTTTAGTAGTGACTTGCTGGGATCCGATGAAAAGGAGCAGAACATGACAGAAAAACAAGTATTCAAAACAACTTGGGGCGGCCGCCCATTAGAAGTAGAAGTTGGCCAATTAGCCAAGCAAGCAAACGGAGCTGTATTGGTTCGTTATGGCGACACGGTTGTCCTAAGTGCAGCGGTTGCATCTAAGGAAGCAAAAGATACCGACTTTTTCCCATTAACGATCAATTACGAAGAAAAAATGTATGCCGTAGGGAAAGTACCTGGTGGCTTTATCAAACGTGAAGGACGTCCAAGTACGGAAGCAACATTGACTGCCCGCTTGATCGACCGTCCGATCCGTCCAATGTTTGCGGAAGGCTTCCGTAACGAAGTACAAGTTACAAACATCGTAATGAGTGTTGAACAAGATTGTACGCCAGCAATGGCAGCAATGTTAGGTTCTTCTTTAGCGTTATCTATTTCAGATATCCCGTTTGACGGACCGATCGCTGGTGTCGATGTCGGTCGGGTCAATGGCGAATATGTCTTGAATCCAACAGTAGAACAAGCAGAACAAACTGATATCGAATTGACAGTAGCTGGAACGAAAAAAGCCATCAACATGGTTGAATCAGGAGCGAAAGAAGTTTCTGAAGAAGACATGTTAGGTGCGTTATTATTCGGTTTTGATGCTATCAAAGAATTGGTTGCCTTCCAAGAAGAAGTTGTCGCAGCTGTGGGCAAACCAAAAATGGAAGTCAAATTGTTACAAGTAGATGCTGACTTGAAAAAAGAAATTTTCGACGGCTACTACCAAACAATGAAAACTGCTGTTATGACGGAAGAAAAATTGGCTCGTGAAGACGAGATCGATAAAGTCAAAGACACAGTGAAAGAAGTATATGCAGAAAAATTTGCTGGACATGAAGAGGAAGCACAATTCTTGAAAGAAGTGAAACAAATCGCAGAAGATCTTGAAAAAGATGTGGTACGCGAATTGATCACCATCGACAAGATTCGTCCGGATGGCCGTCAATTAGACGAAATCCGTCCATTGGCATCAGAAGTTGGCTTATTGCCACGTGTTCATGGTTCTGGTCTATTTACTCGGGGACAAACTCAAGCATTGTCTGCTTGTACGTTGGCACCTTTAGGTGAACACCAAATCATTGATGGATTAGGGGTTGAAGAATCAAAACGATTCATCCACCATTACAACTTCCCTCAATTTTCTGTTGGTTCGACTGGTCGTGCTGGCTCACCAGGGCGTCGTGAAATCGGTCATGGTGCATTAGGCGAACGTGCCTTAGCACAAGTGATTCCTGATGAAACAGACTTCCCTTACACAATCCGTCTTGTTGCAGAAGTATTAGAATCAAATGGTTCTTCTTCTCAAGCAAGTATTTGTGCAGGAACCTTAGCATTGATGGATGCAGGGGTGCCAATCAAAGCACCAGTTGCAGGTATCGCAATGGGACTTGTATCTGATGGTGAAAACTACACGATCTTAACGGATATCCAAGGCTTAGAAGATCACCTTGGCGATATGGACTTTAAAGTTGCTGGAACCAAAGATGGGATCACTGCGTTACAAATGGATATCAAGATCCAAGGAATCACTGAACAAATCTTGACAGAAGCATTAGATCAAGCGAAAAAAGCACGGATGGAAATCTTAAATGAATTGACATCAACATTGGCTGCTCCTCGTGAAGAGTTAAGCCAATACGCACCGAAGATCGAAATGATCCAAATCGATCCTGCGAAGATCAAAGATGTAATCGGTAAAGGCGGCGACACCATCAATGGCATCATTGATGAAACTGGCGTGAAAATCGATATCGATCAAGACGGAAAAGTTTCGATTGCTTCTGCTGATGCAGAAATGATCCAAAAAGCCATCAAGATCATTGAAGAATTGACGAAAGAAGTAAAAGTTGGCGAAGTGTACCTTGGGAAAGTTGTCCGTATTGAAAAATTCGGTGCGTTTGTCAACTTGATCAAAGGCAAAGACGGCTTAGTTCATATTTCACAACTTGCGAACGAACGGGTCAACAAAGTGGAAGACGTTGTCAAAGAAGGCGACGAAATCTTAGTGAAGGTTACAGAAATCGACAAACAAGGTCGTGTGAACCTTTCAAGAAAAGCACTATTGAACGAAGACAAAGCAGAGAAAAAATAAGCTGCTACTTCTAAATCATAAGCAAAGTCTAGGAAACTGGACTTTGCTTTTTTTGTGTCTAAGTAGCAGCTCTTCAAGAGGGTCTTACTTGACAGGAGTTATTTTTTGCGTTACCGCGAAAAATAAGAGATAATTCAGAATATTGTCTTTGCTATGCAAGCAATAATTCTAAGATGTCAAACGCATCTTATTTAGGATAAGGAGTACGATATGAAACAAACATTTCCAACCGATTTTTTGTGGGGAGCATCGATTTCCGCGCACCAAACCGAAGGGGCGTATCAAACCGACGGTAAGGGGCTGAGTGTCCAAGATACTCGTCCAAGAGACAACCATGAGATCGCAGATTTTACAGTGGCTGTCGACCATTACCACCAGTACAAAGAGGATATCGCCTTGTTAGCAGAAATGGGGATCAAAATTTTCCGCTTTTCGATCGCTTGGTCGCGAATTTTTCCAGAAGGGCGCGGTACCGTCAATCAAAAAGGATTGGATCATTACAGCGATCTCATTGATGAATTGCTGAAACACGGGATTCAGCCCTTTGTGACGTTGAACCATTTTGACTTGCCGCAAGCATTGGAAGACGAAGGCGGCTGGACAAAACGCAGCACCGTTGAGGCATTTGCCGCATATGCCAAAACGCTGTTTACGGCCTATGGGGATCGAGTGACGCACTGGCTGACGATCAATGAACCAAATATCATGCTGCTGGTGGATCAAAAAATATTAGGGAAAAAGATTCCATTATCAGAAAAATACCAGCAATTTCATCACCTGATGATCGCTGAAAAATATGCCTTCGAAGCGTGTCATGAAATCGTTCCAAATGGCAAAATCGGACCGGTGCCAAATATTTCGTTGGTCTATGCGGCGACTAGTCGACCAGAAGACAACCAATCAGCGTTGTACTTCAACAGTGTCCGGAACTGGGCTTACCTTGATTTTGCCTGCTTCGGTCGTTACAACACGGTCTTTCAAGATTATTTGAACCAAAACGGGCTCACGATTGACTTTGGTCCGGAGGATGAGGCGTTGATGAAACGGGCTTTGCCTGACTTTGTCGCGATGAACTTCTACACCACGGTGACAGTGGAGCAGCCGACGGAAGCTGGGGACATGAAAAACGGCATCAGCGATCAGCAAAGTGAAGACATTATGGAACGTGGTTTTTACAAAGGGTTCACCAATACGTTCTTGAAGAAAAATGCCTTCAATTGGACCATCGATCCCTTGGGACTGAAAACGACGTTGCAGACTCTTTATGATCGTTACCACTTGCCGATCATCATTACCGAAAACGGCTTAGGGGCAGAAGATCATCTAGAAGCAGATGGCACGGTTCATGATCCGTACCGTATCGATTATTTGTCGCAGCATATCAGCCAATGCTTAGCCGCGATCAATGCTGGGGTGGATCTGATCGGATACAGTCCGTGGTCTGCCATTGATTTGATCAGTGTACATGAGGGGATTCGAAAACGGTATGGTTTTATTTACGTGGATCGCAATGATGCACAGGAAAAAGAACAAAAACGAGTGAGAAAAGACAGCTTTTATTGGTATCAAAAGCTGATTGAAGAAGGGGCGATCCCTTCGTTGGAGGAGTAACGATGACAAGTGTTTTTACCTTTTTAGAAACGCGTTTGATGCCGCCTTTGAATAAGTTGGCGAATTTACGCTTTATTCGCGCAATCATGCAAGCAGGGATTATTACGGTCCCTTTTACGATCGTCGGATCGATCTTTTTGATCATCAATAATTTACCGCAGATCATTCCACCACTGGCTGGCTTTTTCGAACAAACGATTTTACGATTTTCACCGCTTTATAGTGTCGTGACCACGATGTCTGTCGGCTCGATTGCTGTTTTTTATTGTTTAGCAACAGGGTATTATTTAACTGAGATTTATCATAAAGAAGATCATTTGACTATGAGCAGTTTTGTAGGGGCGTTATTAAGTTTGTTTGCCTTTTTAATGACGATCGTCCAAGTCGACATTACCGATGGGGCAGCTCAATTGCTGCAGTCAGACAGCGAAACTGCCATTGTTTACAATGGAATCGCCATAGGCGGTTGGATCACACGCTTTAGCGGGGTAGGCATCTTTATTGGGATTATCACCGCAGTGCTTGCTACGTCGGTCTATCGTTTTTGTGTAAGAAGAAAGATCACCATCCAGATGCCTGAAGGGGTTCCTGATGGAGTCAGCAAAGCATTTGCGTCATTGATCCCAGCGATTTTGATCGCCTTTTTGATGGTGGCGATCAACGGGGTACTGGCGGTTTTCCACACGGATCTTCACGGATTGCTGTCCAAACCATTTGAATTCGTGAAAGAGTTGACGGGTTCTTGGTTAGGAATCATCGTGATTATGCTCCTTATCCATCTCTTATGGGCAGTGGGGGTTCATGGGACGGCTGTTATTAAAAATAGTTTCATCAATCCCATCCTTTTGGTGGCTCTAACGGAAAATATCGATGGTGCCAATAATATTTTTGCTGGGGATTTCGTGAACATGTATATTTTTATGGGCGGCGCAGGCAGTACGCTTGGATTGGTTTTATTGATGCTGTTTGTGGCAAAATCACAACAGCTCAAAGTCTTAGGAAAAGCAGCGATCTTACCAGGGCTTTTTAATATCAATGAACCAGTGATCTTCGGGGCACCGATCGTCTACAATCCGTATTTGATCATCCCCTTTATCATAACCCCTTTGATCAACGTCACGATTGCTTACTTTGCTAGCTCATTTGGCTTTGTCGATAAAGTCATTACTGGCATTCCCTGGATCTCGCCAGTCGGAATTGGGGCGTTTTTAGGAACTGGCGGTGATTTCCGAGCCATCCTGATCGCTTTGATCAACTTAGGGGTTTCCATTCTCTGCTATTATCCATTCTTTAAGATGTACGATGGCAAACTCTACACGGAACAACTTGCCAATCACGCATAAATAGGAAAAAACAGCAAAACGCCCGTTGATGGACTTCTAGTGAAGTGCCAACAACGGGCGTTTTTTCTAATGCAAGTAGTGATCACGTATGCAAAGACTGTTGATACAAAACGCAATCATCACAATCTTTGCGAGTTGGTTTGGCTTGCTGGGGTGTTTCTTTGTGTAATGGCAAAAGCATACGCAACCCGTTTAAGATGACTAAGATCGTGCTTCCTTCATGACCCACGACCCCTAGAGGCAGCGTGAGAAATTCAAGGAAGTTTGAAGCAATCAGCAACAAGATGACACTGATAGAAAAGACGATGTTTTGTTTGATGATCCGCTGTAATTTTTTAGCCAAACGGTGACTGTCGACCAAGCGCAGCAAATCATTTTTCATCAAGACGATGTCCGCCACATCCATTGCGACGTCAGTTCCTTCGCCCATCGCGATTCCTACACTTGCGGTCGCTAAGGCGGGGGCATCATTGATCCCATCACCGACCATCGCATTGATTTTGTAGGTTTCTTTCATTTCTTTGATCCGAGTGGTTTTCTCATCAGGCAGGCAATCACTTTCGTAGTCAGACAAGCCGATTTCTGCTGCGATCACTTTAGCAGTACCTAAATGATCACCCGTCAGCATCGTCGTGTGAATCCCCTGCTCATTGAAGTAGGCAAGACTCTCACGAGCTTCAGGACGGGGCTGATCCAATAGCGCTAAATACCCTGCTAACACACGGTCACGATTGATATAAATCAAGGTTTTTCCAGCTGCTTTCAATTCGTGGATGCGAGTTTGCTCATTGGCAGCAACAGATGTTAGATCGACTTCTTTTCCAATCGTCCAATGGGCAGCTTGGTAAGTGGCGGCTAGACCGACCCCCGCTTGTTCTTCCACGGCTAATTCCAATGGCTTTTCATCGTGAAAATACGCCAAGATCGCTTCAGCCAATGGGTGATTTGATTGTTTTTCCATCCCGACGATCAGTTGGGGAATAAAGGGTTCATCCAGCAACAGATGGACATCAGTGACAGCAGGTTTGCCACGAGTCAGCGTTCCGGTTTTGTCAAAAGCGATCGCTTTGACATTGGCAAAGGCATCCAAGGCTTGTCCGCCTTTGCATAAAACGCCCAAACGAGCAGCGTGAGAAATGGCTGCTAAGGTCGCAGGAGTAGCAGAGGCGACTAAGGCACAAGGAGATGCCACCACCAGTAAGACCATGCCGCGATAAAAGCTTTCTTGGAACCCCCAATTCGTGAAAAACGTACACAAAACGATCATTAGCGGGACGGCGATCAAGACGATCGGCACATAGATCCGTTCGATTTTTTCAATCAGGGTCGCCGTTTGACTTGGCATTTGCTGTGCTTCTTCCACCAATTGAATGATTTTTGCAAAGCGGGTGTTTTCACTCGTTTGGGTAACTTCAATGTACAATGGCTGACCGAGGTTGATGGTTCCGCCAAATACTTCACTGCCCAAACGTTTCTCGACAGGAATGGATTCGCCACTGATGGCCGCCTCATCAACGCTGCTGTTTCCTTGGATCACGATACCGTCGATCGGGATCGCACTGCCTTTTGCCACCATAATCGCATCTTTTAACTGAAGGGCTTCCACTGGTACTTCGACGAGCTCTCCACTTTCAATCATTTTTAAGGCAGTCGTTGGTTGCAGTGCCATTAATGAACTAATTTCTCGCGTACTTTTGTTGGTCGTATATTCCTCAAGGGCACCGCTCAAACAAAAGATAAAGGTCAACATCGCCCCTTCAAACCAATGACCAATGATACAGGCACCAATGGCGGCTAATGCCATCAATAGATCGACGTTTAACCGTTTGTCGTGCACCAATTCTTGCGTGCCTTCCCAGGTTTGTTTCCAACCACCAGCAAGAATCGCTAACAGATAAGGGACAAAGCTATAAGGAATGGAAAAAGATGCCATAAGAAAGCCAGTTGCCATCAATAGCAAACAAGCGATCGTTGAAAAAACAGCCGACGATTCTGATTTACTCATAAGAAACGCCTCCTTTTGAATGTAGTCTAGGAATGAAAAACCGATCCTTTTCTCAAGAAATAATCGATTGTTCCTCCCTCAACTTGAGCATAGCACATTCGAAAACAAGATGGTAAAAAAACAACGTACCTGATAATGAAAGTGATTATCAAGTAGCGATTAAATAACGCTACTATCCAAATGATAAATGGAAACTTACTATTATAGAAAAAAGAACACAAAAAAAGCAGCACAATAAAAAACGAATTGTACTGCTTTTACTTATTTGATGTGGTAGTCAGCGATTGGATCTCTCAACGCAAACTATACTTTGCTAAGGGAATTTGACGTGCTTCACACCACTCTTTGACAGCGCCAGAAAAAATCAGCTGAACCTTGGTGAGGTCTTTAGTGCTTGTCTGTCCTGCCATTGTGTAGAGCAGCTGCAGCTGTTCCTTCCATGATTGTAAGGTGGCGATGGTTTCTTCTTTGCCTTTTGACAAAAGCAGCACGAGGATCGTGGCGGATAGTCCTACGCTATCCGCACCAAGGCAAAGTGCTTTGAAGATATCGTAAGCATCCCGAACGCCGCCTGAAGCGATGCGGGTAAAGGGCTGTTGGATCTCATTTGCTTCCAGCAAGGAAATCACGGTGGATTGGCCGAAGGTATCAAGATACGCCAATTCACGTTTTTTTCGACGAGCATTTTCGATTTGCGTAAAACTTGTGCCGCCGCTACCAGCAACATCAATCGTTTGTACGCCGATCGCCAGTAACTGCTGGATCGTTTCACGGGACATCCCAAAGCCGACTTCTTTGATGACAACCGGAACGGCAACGGAAGCAATCGTTTTTTCCAATAAGGACAGCCATTGGCTAAATTGACGATCGCCTTCGGGCATCACTAATTCTTGTGGTGCATTAAGATGGATCTGCAAGGCGTCGGCGCCAAACAGTTCTACTGCCCGTTGTGCATTTTCAACGGGACTGCCCGCACCAATATTGGCTAATAAGAAGCCGTCAGGATTGGCTTTGCGGACGATGCGGAAAGAATCGGCGACACTTGGGTCTTTTAAGGCAGCCGAAACGGAGCCGGTTGCCATCATCAAATCACAGGCTTGCGCGATCTCTGCTAACTCTTGATTGATTTTTAAGGTTTTTTCACTGCCGCCTGTCATGGCATTGATGAAAAAAGGGCTGGAAAATGAGCGGTCAAAGACAGTCGTCGTAATTGCCACATCAGCCACGTCAATTTGCGGAAAGGACTGGTGGACCAAGCGAACTGCATCAAAATCGTTGCTGTGTTCTTTATGAAACGCTTTTGCTAAGGAAACATGTTCATCTTTTCGATTCATGATAGGTCCTCCCGGTAATGGTAAACATGCAGCGGCAATGGGGTGATCTCGGCTTTTTCCCACGCACTCATCAATGGTAAAATACCGGTTTTCTGGTCAACGATCACGATGCCGCAATCGCCACCGCCGGCACCAGAAGATTTGGCTGCGCCACAATAATTTTCTGCTAGATCACAAAGCTTTTTAAGTGCGGGGGTTTCAATCGGTACACCAGTTAGTGCAGACAACTCTCGCAGGAGCTTTCGATTTTCCGTGATCATTTTTTTGATCGTGCGACTGTCTTCATTTAAGAAGCCGTCGATCAATCGATTGACGCAGTCTTTGCTGGCTGCTAAAAAGGCAGCATAGGCGTTTTCTTTTTCTTCTTTGGATTGATAGACTTGATCCACTAAATCAGAGGTGGAGGCAGGAGAGCCTGTCCAGCCAATCAGCAGTCGAAGAGATTTCGGAACCGTCAAGGGACGGATCGATAATCCTGGCCAATCGAAAGCGATCAATTCTGTTAAGGTATGGTCTTTTTGTTTGGCTAAGACCCAGTCGTGATCGAAGGTTGAAAAAGCGATCCAGCCGCCATAGCAAGAGGCCGCAATATCACCGCACGACCCATTGCCTTGAACAGCGAGATGGGCAAGAGCCGCAATTTTGAATTGGGTCAACCGATCCATTTCCATTTGATAGTACAGATTCAATGCTTTGACCGTGGCAACAGTCACGGCACCGCTGGAACCGAGGCCATATTTGCGACCATTCGAGTTATCCAGTTCACTGGTCACTTTTAAATCGTAAAAGGAAAGGGGGATGCCTTTTTCTTGGGCATATTTTTCCGTCAGACGAATGGCTGCCAAAATATAGTGGAACGGGTTATCCCGGTGGTCTAAGACTAATTCGCCTTTGCGACGCGTCCAGCGAATCGGCAGGTCGCTGTATTGGGCAGACTGGATGCTGCCGTTTTTACGGGCCTCTTCAACAGTGACCGTGATAAATTGGTCAACGGCAACGATGATTGCAGGATGACCAGGTTCGACAACGGCGTATTCACCAGCAATAAATAGTTTTCCAGGAACGGATAGTTCAATCATTTCGACACTCCTAATCGATGGCTTCTTAATGGCTTCTTAGTTGATAGGGGAAGATTCTTCCACCGGTAAAAAGGCTAATCCTTTGCCCGCATGAGCAGTTACTAATTGTTCTGAGGCAAAGTGAGCACTTAATTCACGTAAAATCGTTTGTTCTTCTTGTTTTTGGCATAAAACTTTGACATTGGGACCAGCATCCATCGTGAAATAGCAAGCCAATCCTTTTTTTCGCAGCATTCGGACACATTCCATGGCTCGCAAAGATTCAGAAGACCAATAAGTAAAAGGTGGTTCGGCGGCTAAGGTCGTTCCATGCATTTTCAAGGCGTTGGCCTCGGTCGTTTCACCTAAAGCAGTAAAGTCTTTTTCGGCAATCGCTTGTTTCATTTTCACGAGATCGCTCGCAGTGGCAGAAAGCCAGCCTGGATAAAAGCTAGAGGTTTCAACGGTTCGGCGCATCCCCTCACGACTGGAGACTTCTTTGGCTTGTGCGTTGATCAAAATAAAAATCATACTCAATTCTTCTTCCCAGCCATTCGACGGCACTTGGGTGGCAAAAGAAGTCTCATCGGTGCCTTGATGCCATTCAGCAAAACCGCCGTAGATACTCCGACAAGCCGAACCAGAACCGCGACGGGCCAAACGGGATAACTCTTGCTCCGACAAGTTTAAGTCCAGTGCTTCACTACAGGCACCCGCCAATGCCGCTAATCCGCTGGCAGAAGAGGCAAGTCCAGCAGCGGTTGGGACGAAGTTTTGACTTTCCACCGTGGCATACCACGGGCAGTCCGCTTTTTTTCGTACCAGATCCAAAAAGTCCGCAACTTTTTTTGTGGCAGCGTCTGTTTGCACCACACCATCCAATGTAAAGCGATCCTGTGTAAAATCGGGTGAAAAAGCCACCGTTGTTTCTGTGTAAAAAGCATCGAGGGTCAGGGACAAACTATTGTTCATCGGTAAAATGAAAGTTTCGTCTTGTTTTCCCCAATACTTGATCAATGCGATATTCGTGTAGGCGCGAGCCTTTCCCTTATACATGTTCATAAACTCCTAATCCTTGTATCCATGCCGCACGAGCGCCATCGGACAATAAAATACGGCTGATATTCTCAGCCTGTTCCTTCGTTTTGGTTAGTGCGATCATACAGCCGCCTCGGCCCCCGCCGGTCAGCTTCGCCCCATAAGCCCCGTGTGCCAATGCTGAGGAAACCAACTGATCCAGTTGCTGATTGCTGACTCCTAACTGCTGCAGTGCCTGATGGGCATTGTTCATGCTTTCGCCTAATACTTCTAATTGATTGGCTATGATGGCCTCTTTGGCTCTTTTGGTTTCGATCCCTAAACGCTGGATCGCTTGACTAGCCAGCTGCTTGCTGGTTTCAAAAAGATGGGCGACACTTTTGACAGCTTCTCTCGTTTGCCCTTTGATGCCAGTATCAGCGACGAGCAAATAACCGTCGATCGTGAGGGGAAACGAAGTGATGGGATGCCCTTTGATGAAGTAAATGGCATCCGTCCCACTGGTTGCCGCAGCATCGATCCCGCTAGGATTGCCGTGAGCGATTTTTTCAGAAAAGTTGACATAGGTCATCAATTCTTCTTTTGTAAAATCTTTTTTGATCCAATCAAAAAAAGCGCGAGTCAGTGCAACAGCGACCGCCGCGCTAGAACCCATTCCCCGTTCAGAAGGGATGGTGCTGACGATGGAGGTTGCAAAAGGACCCGTGTGGAAATCTTGTTGCAGACGATGCAGCAAGTCTTTGACATTTTTTAAGTGGCTGGGGACTTCTTCAAGCAGACCGTGATAGTAACTTGAAATCAAGGTGTTTGTTTCATTTGCTGTGATCTCGACTTGTACTTTTGCTCCCGCAAAAGGGAAAGCAATTGCTGGTTCACCGTAAACAACTGAATGTTCACCCATTAAGATGATTTTTCCTGTAGCTATGCCAGTACCAATTGACATTATTTTCCTCATTTCTCTAGGGAGCTTACCCCACATGATTCATTTATCGTTTGTCAGTCAATTGTAACTATCTCCTGACAAAAACACAATTTAATTAAAGATCCTTTCCTATTTTACTAGAAGAAGGCTCTTTCGTTAAGCATTCCGTATGAGATTTCAAAAAAAAGCAAAAATCTTTAAACTTTTATTGAAAAACTTCTTGATCTGTGCTTCAAAAGTTTCAGTTGACGGCACAAGATATAGTATTGTATAGTTGATATCGCAAATGCAACATACAATATTTAGTGATGAGTGAGTTGGGGGATATGAGCGTGATCGTATTAGCAGGAACGATTGGTGCCGGTAAATCAAGTTTGACCGCATTGATCGCCAATCATTTTGGCAGTCAAGCCTTTTATGAATCGATCGATGACAATGAAGTGTTACCATTATTTTATGCAGATCCAAATAAATATGCGTTTTTACTGCAAATCTATTTCTTAAATAAACGATTTGAAAGTATCAAGCAAGCTATGAAAGACGACAATAACGTCTTGGACCGTTCCATTTATGAGGATTCACTGTTGTTCCATTTAAATGCGGACCTTGGGCGAGCAACCGATACCGAGGTCAAAGTCTATGATGAATTGTTAGCCAATATGTTGGAAGAGCTGCCGTATGCAGCCCACAAAAAGCATCCAGATCTTTTGGTGCATATTCGCGTTTCTTTTGAAACGATGTTGGAGCGTATTGAAAAACGCGGGCGGGAATACGAACAATTGACCTTTGATCCTTCGTTATACGACTACTACAAAGAGTTGAACAAACGCTACGATCAATGGTACGAAGAGTACAATGAGAGTCCAAAGATTCAGATCGATGGCGATCAATTCAATTTTGTCGAAGACCCGCAAGCGGCACAGGCCGTTTTAACAATGGTGGAAGATGCTTTGAAAGACGCCCGCAAATAGCAATAGCCGATACAGCCAGAAAAGTCCTTTGATTGGGCTTCTGGCTGTTTTCTTTTATAATAGAAGAAAGCAAGAGTGGAGGATGGACTGTGGAAAACAAACATGTCTTTTATGATGGAAACTATGAATGGATTCAAGTCGACCAGCAAGACGCAAAAAGCGTGATGGCACTACAAAAACAATATCATCTTTCGGATGAGATGCTTACGTATTCTCTAGATAAAAACGAACGCGCACGAGTCGAATACGATGCCGAAGAAGAAGCATTGCTGCTGGTTTTCAACGTACCTCAGCAAGAAAAGCGAGACAATCATTTTGAGACCAGCCCAATGACGTTTATTTTAAAAAAGAAGCAGATCTTTACTTTTGCCTCCCATGATACCCGTTATGTGATTCCGATGATGGAGCGCTTGATCCTGCAAAAGCCGCAGCAAACACCGCTGCACTTTTTGTTTCAAAGCTTATTCTTGATTTCAGGCACGTTTTTTCCGCTAGTCGAAGAAGTCAATAGTGAACGGATTCGCTTGAATCAGCGACTACGGGAAAAAACCACCAATAAAAACCTGCTGCAAATGTCCGATTTGGAAGTTGGTTTAGTCTTTTTAGTGTCTGCTACGAAACAAAATGCGGTCCTCTTGGAGCAGATCAAAGCGTTATCCATTTATCGCTTGATGGATGATGACGAGCGGGAACAGCTGGATGATGCCCTGATCGAAGCCAAACAGGCAGTGGAAATGACGTTGCTGGCTTTTCAAATTTTAGAGCAACTATCTGGAACCTATAATAATCTGTTAAACAATAACTTGAATGATACCATGAAGTTTTTGACCGTTTGGTCTCTCTTATTGACTGTGCCTTCCATCGTCACCAGTTTCTTTGGCATGAATGTTCCACTGCCTTTTACCAATAGTATTTTCGGTTGGGGGATTGCCTTATTGATCAGTTTAGTGTTATCCATCTGGATGTTGATTGCTTTATGGCGCAGAATTCGTTAATCGATCACCAAACCTAGACCGGCGGCGATGACCAAGGCTTGTTCTTGATCGACCGTTAGTCCCCGCAATTGTTCAAAGGACAACGCGATCTTTTGAAATTGATTGGTCCGAAAATCTAAAGTTGCTAATTTTGTGTGAAACCAGTTGCTATTGTTCAACTGGTTTTCTTGTAGCGTCAAGTGTTTCCAATCCATCTCATAAAACTCACTGTCGTTTAGTTGACACTGACGAAACAGCATCGTCCGTAAATTGGTGTTGCTAAAAGAAGCGAAGTTCGCCACGCAATCTTCAAAGGTGCAGTCACGGAAATAGCTTTCCGCAAAATTGGTGCCAGTCAATTTGCATTGTTTAAAGTGAACCCGATGAAAGCTGGCGCCAAAACATTCCAGATTAGAAAAATCGCAATTCTCAAAAAGAACGTTTTGGCATTCCCATTGACTCAAGCGTGTTTTTTGCATCGTCACTTTCTTGAAATGACATTGCTTCAAGATGAGATTTTTGCAAGCATCATAGCTATAGTCACCGCCTTCGAAGAAAGCACCTTCGAAAAGCAGTTCTTCTTCTAAATAAAAATCCTGTGGCTCTAATGCCGACAATAAGGGCGGTAGTGGCAATACGATTTTTTTCTTCATCAAGATCCCATCCTATCTGTTTTTCTCTTCAGTATAACACGGCGAATCGCTGCCGCAACAGGTACGAAAAAGCGGTAGAATATTGTGAAATTTATTCAATCGGTTTGCAGAATGCTTTTATAACAAGGAAAATCCTTAGGTTTAAATACATAATTTTTCACAATCTTTTTGCTTGCAAGACGAAAATAATTTTGATATAGAAACTTAACCAGCTGAAAGTGACGTATATCAACGAAAAACTGTCATAAATTTTTAAAATCGCGAAAAAGTTGATAGTTTTCAAATTCACAAGCGAGCTATAATGACAATGTAAACAAAAGGAGGAAATTTTCCATGACAAAAACAGTTATTATCGGTGCAAACCACGCGGGGATTGCTGCTGCCAATACACTATTAGATAACTACAAAGACCAAGAGGTCGTAATGATCGACCGTAATACAAACTTAAGCTACCTAGGTTGTGGGACTGCTTTATGGGTTGGACGTCAAATCGATTCATACGAAGGCTTGTTCTATACAAAACGTGAAGATTTTGAAGCAAAAGGTGCAAAAATCCATATGGAAACAGTTGTAGACCATATCGATTTTGAGAAAAAAGAAGTGCACGCTGTAACCAATGACGGTGAAACGATCGTTGAATCTTATGATAAAGTTGTCATCGCAACTGGTTCGGTACCGATTTCACCAAAAGTACCTGGACGTGACTTGAAAAACATCCATTTCTTGAAAAAATTCCAAGACGGACAAACGGTTGATAAAGAGTTAGCATCAGAAGACGTGAAAAACGTTGCCGTTATCGGTGCTGGTTACATCGGTGTTGAAATTGCTGAAGCAGCAAAACGCCGTGGTAAAAATGTGTTGCTTTTTGATGCAGCGACACGGGCATTGCCAAACTACTATGACAAATGGTTTACAGAAGATATGGACAAAAACTTAGCTGACAATGGCATTGAATTGCATTTCGGTGAATTAGCACGTGAATACAAAGGAACAGAGAAAGTAGAAGCAGTTGTAACAGACAACGGCGAATACCCAGTTGATCTAGTGATCAACGCGATCGGTTTCTTACCAAATAACGAGTTAGGCAAAGATCATTTGGAATTGTTTGCTAACGGCGCGTACTTAGTGGATCGCCATCAACGGACAAGCGATGCAGATGTTTACGCAGTCGGTGACTGTGCAACGGTGTACTCAAATGCTTTGCAACAAACAACGTATATCGCATTAGCAACGAATGCCGTACGTTCAGGGATCGTCGCTGCCCATAATATCGGCGGAACGTCTCTAGAATCAACAGGTGTTCAAGGATCAAACGGGATTTCGATCTTCGGCTACAACATGGTTTCAACTGGCTTGTCAGTCGAAGCTGCCGAACGTAATGGCATGAAAGTGAAATACTCTGATTACGAAGATACCCAAAAACCAGGCTTCATGAAAGAAAATGCGACGGTTAAAATCCGCATCGTCTATGAAGAAGAATCACGCCGCATCGTTGGTGCACAAATGGCATCACGAACATCTGAAATCGCAATGGGCATCCACATGTTCTCACTAGCGATCGAAGAAGGCGTAACGATCGACAAGATGAAGCTATTAGATATCTTCTTCTTGCCTCACTTCAACCAACCATACAACTACATCACGATGGCTGCATTGAAAGCAGAATAAGAAACACGAAAGTCGGAGCGTATGCTCCGGCTTTTTTTTGAAACAATCATGAAAACTGTTGACAATAAGAGAAAAAAGCAGTATACTATAAAAGTTGAGAAATAAAAGCAGAAGCACCCGCTTCTCGCCTGAGTGAAGATATCGCTGGGCAGAATAGGATTCCTACCATTTATTTGTGTGGAGTACGTGCGGGTTCGTGAAGAACTCGTTTTTTTATTGTCTGATTTCGAATCGACAAGCTTTTCTTTCTCTCAAAAAACTCGGAGGTGAATGACCATAGCAAAGGATATGATGGTAAACGACGGCATTCGTGCACGTGAATTGCGTTTGATTGATCAAAACGGCGAACAACTTGGTGTAAAAAGTAAAGCTGAAGCATTGCAAATTGCAGAACGAGCAAACCTTGATGTGGTATTGGTGGCACCAAATGCTAAGCCGCCAGTAGCAAGAATTATGGATTACGGGAAATTCCGCTTTGAGCAACAGAAAAAAGACCGTGAAGCTCGTAAGAAACAAAAAGTAATCAACATTAAAGAGGTTCGTTTAAGTCCAACGATCGACGTCAATGATTTCAACACAAAATTGCGTAATGCACGTAAATTCCTTGAAAAAGGGGACAAAGTGAAAGCTTCGATCCGTTTCAAAGGCCGTGCCATTACCCATAAAGAAATTGGTCAGAAAGTGTTAGATCGTTTGGCGGAAGAAACTGCTGATTTGGCAACTGTTGAGCAAAAGCCAAAAATGGATGGCCGCAGTATGTTCTTAGTATTAGCACCAAAAAACGATAAATAATGACTCACTGAGTTTCAGTTTAAAGTCAGATAACGAAAGATTTTGAGGAGGAAATTAGTTATGCCAAAACAAAAAACACACCGCGGATTAGCAAAACGCGTAAAACGCACTGGCGGCGGCGGATTGAAACGCTTCCGTGCCTTTACCAGTCACCGTTTCCACGGCAAAACAAAAAAACAACGTCGTCAATTGCGTAAAGCTTCAATGGTTTCAGCTGGCGATTACAAACGTATCCGTCAACAACTAGCACGCATGAAATAATTGCGTAACCCAAGCTTCACGTATACAAACAATTATCGATTTTCATATTAGGAGGAATTATACATGGCACGTGTTAAAGGTGGAACAGTAACTCGTAAACGTCGTAAAAAAGTGCTTAAATTAGCAAAAGGTTACTACGGTTCTAAACACACTCTATTTAAAACAGCAAAAGAACAAGTAATGAATTCATACAACTACGCATACCGCGATCGTCGTCAAAAGAAACGCGACTTCCGCAAATTGTGGATCGCTCGTATCAACGCAGCGGCTCGTATGAATGGCTTAAGCTACTCAAAATTGATGCACGGCTTGAAATTAGCTGAAATCGACATCAACCGCAAAATGTTAGCTGACTTGGCTGTAAACGATGCAACAGCATTTACTGCATTAGCTGACCAAGCAAAAGACGCTTTAAACAAATAATCCATCGTTGGCAACAACGTTAGCCCCGCTCTTGAGCGGGGTTTTTTGTTTTTTCTCGATGACCGAAGAATGGTTTCTCACTATCTTTCATATGTTTCTTTCCATTAAGCGAAAAATAGATTATACTTTTGAAAACGTTTGTTTTATTTATCTTACGATTTTTCCACGAACACTGCAGCAAAAGGAGCATACGATGGCAATTGATTTATGGCGGCATTTTAAAAAAGGATTGACGGTATATGTTGGGATTGGAATTGCGGTCTCATTTTTGAGTGCCGCGAATGTTTTTTATTTTCAAAAACTACTCGATTCATTTGGCAAGACACTTGATTGGCCAGTTGTTTTTATCTATGGGTTAACGCTAGTACTGGTACCGCTTTTGTCCTATCTCGAGCAGAAACCAAAAACAACATTGTACAACAGCATGTATTTCTATCTCAAAGAACAAGCTTTAGTAAAAATCAGCAAGATTGCCTATTCCGAGTACTTGCAGATCGGCTCTGGAGCACTCTTACAGAAAACCGAAGCGGGAGCAGCGGCTGGCAGAAATATCCATTTGAATTTTTATGGACGCTTGTTTAAAGAATTGCTTCCCGAAACACTGTTTAACTTAGCTTTTATTGCTATGATCGATAAAAGATTGATTCCAGCGATCCTTGTGGGCTATCTAGTGGTGTTTATCGTGACCAATCTGCTTTTGAAAGTTTTACGCTCTCTCAAAGAACGTGCGCTAGTTTCAGAAGAAACCATGAATAGCACCTTTATTCGCGGACTAACGGAAATGGTTACGTTTCGAATCAATAAACGGTTTGAAAAAGAGATCGCACAATATAAAAACATGGCTGCTGACACAACAGAACGTTTGACGAAAATGACGATGATCCATGAGTTTTTCTTTGGTTTTTTTGCAGTCTTAGTCGCATTGATCAAAGTCGCAATTGTGGTATTGGCATTTACAAATCAGATTACGGTCAGCTTGGGCGGTTTAGCAGCATTGATTATTTATGTGGATCGAATCTACACGCCTGTTGCAATATTTAACGTGATTTTTGTTCAATACAACTTAGATAAAGTTGCCTTTGCACGGTTAAACGAATTTTTCTATCTGTCAGAGGACAAAGCATTAACACAAGGCGATGCATTGTCTGAGACCATCAACTGCATCACAGTTAAGGATCTATCCGTCACACTTCAAGAAAAGCAAATCTTAACCAATAGCACACTGGAGCTGAAGCGGGGAGCAATTTATGGGTTAGTAGGAGAAAGCGGCGCGGGAAAATCAACGCTGGTCAAAACGATTTTAGGCTTGTATCAGCCGACGACCGGTGCGATCCTGATCAATCACAAAAATTTAGCTGCTTATAACTTAAATGATTTCTATGAGCATATCTTTTATCTATCGCAAGATGCCCCAATCTTCCAAGGAACGCTGAAAGAGAATATTATTTTTGATAAGGAAATCGCAGACGAGGAAATCATAGCGGTATTAGAAAAATGTCAATTAGGCGCATTCTATCAGGTACTCAAGGGAGGACTATCTGCTGAAATTGGAGAAAAAGGAGCCAACCTTTCTGGTGGGGAAAAACAGCGAATCGCTTTTGCCCGATTGTTTTTCTCAGACGCAGAAGTCATTGTTCTTGATGAAGCCACATCTGCTTTAGACGTAACAACAGAAGAAAAGCTTTTTGCAGCGATCAAAGACCAATTGAAAAATAAACTAGTCATTATGATCACCCATCGCCCGAAAAATTTGATTTATGTAGATGAGATCATTGAATTGAAAAAAACACAGGTTGTAGCGGCTTCATCATAAAAGCAGCTTCAACCTGTGTTTTGATCAGCGCATCAGTAAATGCGGCAGTGTACTAAGCCATGCGATGATGCCGACGATCAAGGTAAAGACCACGACGATGAATGCTGTTGAAAGGAAATCTTTTTTGACGTCGCGCTTTTTTCTAATGGCATCGAGGTCTTGATTTTCCATGAAGGCAACGATCTCTTTATACGTTTTGATATTTTGGGTTTTCTTGATTTTTTCGATCTTTAATGCGGCATACATGGAGACGAGCCAAAAACATAGAGGCGGGACAATCCACCAGTATCCGGGTAAATAAAGAGCAGGCCCAACAGAGAGTGCGGTCAATAGTATAAAAAGCAGCATCATTTTTGTGTAACGATCCATTTCTGTTTTCTCAATCGTTTCTTTCATTTGTTCAACATCCCCTTTGACTAATTCATCTAAAGAAACATCAAATAGAACACTGAGCAATAATAAATTGTGAACATCAGGATAGCTTTTTTCATTCTCCCAATTGGAGATCGTTTGTCGGGAGACATAGAGTTTTTCTGCCAGCCCTTCCTGAGAGAGACTTAATCGTTCCCGATGTTTTTTTATTTGTTTGCTTAAGTTCATTTTATCCGCTCCTTCTACCATTAGTTTAGGCCAATGTCTGCATTCTAACGATCAAATGTCTTTGACAATGCCTTGAAATCAAGTGTCAAAATGTTTTTACAGTTGGGTTTATGCTGTTTACACAGCAGTACAGCGTTGATTTTCTTCAACGAATAAGCGACAGTCAGCTTTCTTATTGTTTTTTTATAGAAGCACCTGCTGGTTTCTTAATAAAGAAAATGATGAAGAGTCTGTGCTGATTTTTAATGTTTGTCTTTATCTATTATTCATTAATTTCGCAAAGATGGGAAGAGGAGAAAACAACTAAGCGTGTGAAAGCATCATTTTTCCATTAGTGGATTTTTAAAGGTCCCTGTGTGTTGAAATGGAGCCATTCAGAAGTGACGTCTGTTTGTTGGTTCTGTTCTAGAAGAAAATCGACTGTTGATAAGCATATCACCCCATAAAAACGTCTGCTTTGTGCTATACTGAGGCTTTGTAAAAATAAGTTTGTACAAGCAAGCAGCAACGGTTTTTTCATTGATTGCTTGCAAGAAGGAGCGTATACGCAGTGAAAAAACTAAAGGTTCAAGATTTAATTGCAGTGGGGATCTATACAGCGATCTATTTTCTTTTAATGAGCGTCTGTCTATTGATTTTGCGTTTTGTGATCCCAGGTTTTCATAATTTATTTATTCCAGCAGTCACCGCTTTGTTTTCTGGCATTATCTATCTGATTTTATTGAATAAAGTACCGAAATTTGGCGCAATCACCATTATGGGTACCGTGGTAGGGCTCTTTTTTTTGATTTCAGGACATTTTCCATTGGCCTTTTTGCCCAATATGCTTTGTGCCTTAGCAGCTGATTTGATCCAATACAAAACAAAGCTCAAAGAGAACGTTCGCGTACTGGCGAGTTATATCGTCTTTAGTTTTGGCTTGATGGGTCCGATCTTACCCCTATGGTTTATGAAAAATGCCTACATCGATTCATTAGTGGCTCGCGGAAAAGATGAAACCTACATTGCCGGCGTGTTTGCTCATACCTCCAATTTGATGTTAGGGCTTTGTGCACTGGCGGTTTTGATTGGTGCGGTGGCTGGTTTAGGTATCGGCAGTCGCTTGATGGAAAAACATTTTCAACCAACGATCCAATCGCATAAAGGGTGAGGAATGTGTCGAAAACAAGGTTTGATCCCCGCAGCAAATTAGCGGTGATTCTCTTTGCTAGTTTTACTATGATGGTGACCATCAGCTGGATCGATGAGTTTGCCCTTGTCACTTTCTTACTGCTGCTATTTATAGTCAGCGGCTTTTGGAAAAAAGGCTTGCTGCTCTATGGCGTGTTTGTCTTGCTGACACTGGCAGATAGTTTTTTGTTTCGCCAAGGCAACCACATACTAATCGTGTTGCTGGATTTCTTTTCCGTCGGTTATCGCCGCTTATTGCCAACGATCATGGCGGCGGCTTTTGCCATTAGCGGAACGAAAAACAGTGAATGGATGGCTGCGCTGCAAAAAATGCACATGCCCAACGTATTATTAGTCCCGCTGGCAGTCTTATTTCGTTTTTTTCCCACATTGGTACAAGATTTCAAAAGTATTCGCCAAGCGATGCGCTTTCGCGGCATCTCGCTGTCGGCAGGATCGATCTTGCTTCATCCACTGCAAAGTGCGGAGTATTTTTTGATCCCATTACTGATGTCGGCTGAAAAGACCGCAACCGAACTGTCGGCTACGGCCCTCGTTCGCGGGCTAGCATCAGAAACTCCCCATACCACCGTCCACGAACTGAAGCTGCGCTGGTGGGATGGCTTGGTCTTTTTAGCATTAGGCGGCTTTATCGTGAAAAGGATGTGGCTTGGATGATCACACTAGAACAAGTGTCAGTGAAACGAGAAAATCGAACCGTATTATCTGAGCTTTCTTTGACAGTCGCAGCTGGGGAAGTTATCGTTTTGTGCGGCGCTAGCGGCAGCGGAAAATCGACCTTGCTCAATGTTTTGAATGGCTTGATCCCTGAGCTGTATCCCGCCGAAGTGCAAGGAAAGATCCGTGTCGGAGAAACAGACTTGCCAGTTGCCGATTTCTCCCATTATGCCCAGACGATTGGCGTCGTCTTTCAAAACCCCAAGACTCAATTTTTCACCACGGATGTCTATTCGGAGTTAGCTTTTTCGATGGAAAATGCGGGCGTCGCACCAGAAAACATTCGGCAGCGAATCACCGAAGTAGCACAGCAGTTTTCCCTGACCCCGTTGCTTGATGCTAGTGTCTTTGATCTATCTGGTGGGGAGAAGCAGCTGATTGCTCTCGCTGCAGCCACGATGCTGCCCCATGATGTGTTCTTATTGGATGAGCCTTCCAGTAATTTGGATCAAGAAGCGATCCAAAAGTTGACTCAAGGATTGGCTTCTTTAAAACAACAAGGGAAAACCATTGTGATCGCCGAACACCGCTTGGCGTATTTGGCGCCACTGGCAGATCGCTTCTGTCTATTAGAAGCAGGACGATTGCGGGCGTCTTATCCAGCAGCTCAGCTTTTGTCACTGCCCGAGGAGGCAATTCACGAGTTGGGATTGCGAAAAGTAGGCGAGGCGGCATTGGAAAATCAGCACTGCCGAGAATCTTTGCCAGAAAAGTCTGGATTAAGGGCAACGCATCTGCAGATCAAGCAATCGAAACGCTCAGCAAACAGCAGAAATTGGGCGCTTAACTTGCCTGAACTACAATTGCCGACGAAGCAAGCTGTGGGGATCGTTGGACCAAATGGTGCTGGCAAAAGTACGTTGGTGCAAGTCCTGTCAGGATTGAAAAAATGCCCAGAAGCAGTATTTGCCATCAATGGACAAAAGCGGACCCAAAAGCAGCTGCTGCAGGAAAGCTTTCTTGTGATGCAGGATGTTAACTTGCAGCTGTTTTTTGAAACGGTGGAAAAAGAGCTGCTGATCAAAGCCCAAAACCCAGCTCGTTTTGAAGAAATTGTCTCATTGTTGCACTTAAAACCACTCCTTGCCCGACATCCGCAAAGCTTGTCGGGTGGGGAAAAACAACGAGTTGCGATTGGCAGTGCCTTGCTTTCTGGCAAACGTTTGTTGTTTTTCGATGAACCAACGAGTGGATTAGATTTGCAGCAAATGGAAGAAGTCGCAAAACTGTTGCGAACAGTTGCTAAAGAAGTTGATTTATTAGCGGTGATCAGTCATGATCGCGAGTTTTTGGCTGAAACATGTCCTTACGTGCTTCAACTCCAACAAGGGGAACTCGTTGGCACGTATCAGCTAGCAAAAAATATGGAATAAATGAAAGACGGAGTGGACCTTGGTTCATGCCGTCTTTTTTGTTCGAACATGAAAAAATCTTCATGATTTTTTTCTTTCAATCAGTTAGGAAGTTTCGAAAAAATCCGTTATGATAGAAGCAAAACAGGAGGAGGAGCGCATATGGCCTTGAAGATCTTGCTAGTAGAAGACGAAGAAAGTTTAGCCAGTTTTATTCAGACCGAATTGACTTTTGAGGGATATGACACGGTCTGGGCCAAAGATGGGCAAGAGGCATTGACCTTGTTCAATCAGCAAGCAAATGCTTTTGATCTGATTTTATTGGATTGGATGCTGCCAATCTATGACGGCATCACAGTGGCGCGGCGGATACGTAAAGAAAGCGACATCCCGATTTTGATGATGACCGCCAGAAATCAAACCGCCGATGTGGTGACGGGGCTTGATGTCGGATTAGATGATTATTTAACGAAACCTTTTGAAATCGAAGAACTGTTTGCCAGAATTCGGGTGATCGAGCGGCGGTTGCAACGAGAAGCCAAACAACAAAAGAACCAGCAAAACCAATTAGTGGCGGGGGAGCTGATGATGGACATCGCCAAGCACTTAGTTCAGGTTGCCGGTGAAACCATTGAGTTGACGCCCAAAGAGTTTGGCATTTTATATGAATTGATGAAAGAACCTGAGGTCGTCAAAACGAGAGATGACCTATTGAATGAGATTTGGGGCTATGAATACGACGGCCAAACGAATGTTGTAGATGTCTATATCCGCACACTGCGGAACAAGCTGGATGTTTGCGGCAAAGGCAAAATGATCGCAACCGTTCGTGGATTAGGCTATGTCTTGAGGA
The DNA here is from genome assembly GCF_051711225.1 of Enterococcus sp. DIV2449a. NCBI lineage: Bacteria > Bacillati > Bacillota > Bacilli > Lactobacillales > Enterococcaceae > Enterococcus > Enterococcus sp. DIV2449a. The sequence goes on along the minus strand of NZ_JBIOME010000001.1, from coordinate 2,987,778 downwards.
CCGATCATGAAGAATAAATCAGCCAACCAACGTAGAAAAACAGCCCAATTTCAATTGACGAGCCGCTTTTCCTTGATACTCTTTGGTCTGCTGATTCTCTTCAATCTGCTGTTTATTTTATTATCGGTAGGTTATTTGTTTGAACATATCGAAAATCGTGCCAGCAACATCCTTGAAGCCATCGAAAAAGGTGAGGCATCAGGGGATGCCTGGGACTTTCTCGTCAATGCCTATGTCTCGGCAGATGAAGAAGACGCCCTGCAAGTGATCTTAGCCGATGGCAGTGTCGTTTCATCAGAAGATGCGGAAGAGATTTTTGCCGATATCAATCAAGGGCGAGTGATTCCTTTTCTCGAAGACATCGTTTTTACAGAGGAGGGCATCTATTACACGAAAACCCAAGAAGTCGATGGGGATCAGGTGACGATCGCTATCAATGGGGAGGATAGTGTGGAATTAGCCTATGGCCTCTTTATGATCAGCAGTTTCTTGAATCTGATCGCTGTTGTCGTGGGCAGTCTGCTGATTTATTGGAGTGTCGGGAAATGGAGTCAGAAGCTTACTGGTATGGCGCAAGAAATTACTGCCATTGAACAAAGTCGAACAGGAGAACTGACGGTTTCTGAAGAGCCCATCGAGATTCGTTCGGTGGCATTGGCCTTTAATAAATTATTGAAAGAACAGCGAGAGACGATCGAACGGGAAAAACGGTTCGTTGCCGATGCTTCCCATGAGCTGCGAACACCTTTAGCTGCGATTCGCGGACATGTCCAATTGATCCAGCGGCGTGGAACCAAACATCCCGAAGTCATTCCTTCCTCAATGGCGTTTATCGACAAAGAGTCGAAGCGTTTGGAAACATTGAGCAATCAATTGTTGGACCTAGAAAAAAATCAATCCCAAGATGAAATGACCCTTGTTGATGTTTCCCAGATCGTCCGAGAAGAGTGTGAAAAACAAGCGACGATCGTTCCGCAATCGATTGAATATTTTGTGGAGAACCAATGTATGAAACGTGGGCATAAACGTGACTTCCAGCAAATCATCCAAAACCTGTTAGAAAATGCCGCGAAGTATTCGCCTGTTGATCAGCCGATTCATGTGACCTTGACACAAGAGCAAAGGCAGTTGTCTTTAACCGTCGCCGATTTTGGCATTGGGATTCCCGATGATAAGAAAGCCTTGATTTTTGAACGGTTCTATCGGGTAGAAGATTCTCGTTCTAGCCAGATTGCCGGTTCAGGCATTGGGCTTTCACTGGTAAAACAGCTGGCAGACAAATATCATGCCAAAATCACCGTGACAGACAATCAACCGCAAGGCAGTATCTTTAAGCTGGCCTTTCCAAATGAAAGAGAAAGATGAAGATTTTTTTAGATTTTCTTCAAGCAATTTTGATTCTTTTTCTTTGGGAACTTGTTATTCTAAATATATAGAAAAAAGGAATACACAAACAATTGGAGGAATGAAACATGAAAAAAACAACTATTTTATTCGGAATTGCCGCTTTAGGATTATTGGCAGGATGTACACAAAACAACACTGGAAATTCAGAACCTGCGCAAAACAGCAGCTCAAGCACAGCAGTTGCCTCATCAAGTGAAACAACGTCGTCACAAGCAACAGACAGCTCTTCAAGCAGTGCAGCGATCGCCAATGGCGGCTTACCTACGGTGACCGTAGAAGAAGCGATCCAAATATTCCAAGACAAATACCCAGATGCAGCGATCACTTCGATTGATTTGGATACTTCTTTTGGCAATTACTTCTACCAAGTAGATGGCGTGGATGACACGAATGAGTTTGAATTAAAGATCGATGCAGAAACCAAAGAAACTTCTGAAGAAAGAACGGGAAAATTGGATGCCGATGAACAAAACGGTGTCAAAAAAGATGCCGATCAATTGGACCTAACCAACTTGCTTTCATTGGAAGAAATTTCTGATATCGCCGTGAAAGAAGCTGGCGGTGGTCAAGCAACAGATTGGTCATTAGACAAAGAAATGAATGTAACCTATTGGGAAGTAAAAGTAGAAGATGGCAACAAACAAACAGATGTGAAAATCAATGCCCAAACAGGTGAAGTACTAGAAACCGAATTGGATGACTAATCCTGTTTCGCAGTAAAAAAGATAAGCCGCTATCGTCTATGCGCAAAAGACGATAACGGCTTATTTTTTTACGTATGCTGTTTGACTTCAGTTAACGGTTTGACGCGACCACCAATTTTATCTGCAAATGCTTCGGACTGCTTCCGATCTTCAAAGACCCATAACTTGTCTGGAACTTTTTCACGAGTGCGACGACCATCTTTGCCAATGTAACCATGCAAAACTTTAATCACGTACATCGCCATCATCCTTCCCTGAAATTACTTTTGATTATACGAAAGCCGTTTCAAAAAGCAAGGATTTTGACTTAAATGAGTGATCAGAATTGATTATTCCCCTGACAGGGCAGCATAATCAGCAAATCGTTGATGGATTTCAGGAAAACTACGCTTCAGCTGCACGATGCGATTGGTCTCTTTTGCTAAAAAACAATGCTTTGAAGTCCCCGTCGTTGCCAACTGACCATCACTAGTTTTGTAGATCTCATAGCGAAAATCCAAACGCGTGCCCGTATATTTGTCGACCAAAACATCGATTCGCACCTCATCTTCGTAACGAATCATCGTTTTGTATTGCGCACTGACTTCCAGCACGGGAACGATCAAGCCCGCTTCTTCGATGGTATGATACGGTAAATCCAAAAACGCGAGTAATTCCACGCGGGCCTCTTCAAACCAGCGGATATAATTGGCGTGATGAATGATCGCCATTTGATCGGTCTCATAGTAGTGTGGTTGACGGATATAGCCTGAATATAAAGACATAAAAACAGCTCCTTTCATAGAAACAAAACCTTCGTTATTCAGCATAACGCAAAAAGGAAGAAAAGCAAACAGAAGGAGAGCTTCTTTGTGTTGAACACTTGAGAAAATGCTACTAGAGAGCAGCGGAGTGAAAAAGACAGTGAAACACCTTGACTTTTTCATAGCTTTCTTGTAGTTTATAGATAATATCAAAAATCAGTGAAGGATCGAGTACTTTATTCTATTCCTTAAAAGAGAAAACTGCCCCGGCTGAAAGCAGTTTAGGACGTGTAAAGGAAAGACAATCTGGAGATGAACAGAAGAAAAGCTGTTCCGTGACCGAGCGTTAATCGAGCGAAGGAGAAGAACATTTCTCGAATTTAGGTGGTACCGCGTGTAATCAAAACTCGTCCTTGTATAAAAAAACAAGGGCGAGTTTTTTGCTGTGAATCACTGCGACTGGTCCGCAAAGCGGAACAGAGCAGATGATGAACAGTACTAGGCGACCATAGGGAGCGTAGTAACCAAACTAGGAATCACTATGATTGGCTTGCGGAGCAAGCCAGAATAGATGATGAACAGTACTAGGCGAGTGCAGGGAGCGTAGTAACCGAACTAGGAATCACTATGATTGACGCAGGAAGTGAGACATGAAAGCTGTACTTGGCATTTTTTGCTTCGTTCAATTGCAGTCGAAGCCAACGAAATGATGACCAGCAATCAACGGCAAATAGCGCAATAACCCAAAAGTCAAACACGAGAACAACCCACCCACATCAATGAGCAACAAACAATAGGTGAATAAGCAAACAAGCAATGAAAGCAAAGAACATGGGCAACCATGAAACAAATAGGAGGATGCATACGATGAGTTACCAACGTCCAAAAGGAACCAACGATATTTTGCCAGGAGAATCCGAAAAATGGCAATTTGTGGAAGAAACAGCACGTTTAGTGTTTCGCGATTACCAATTCAACGAAATTCGGACACCGATTTTTGAGCACTTTGAAGTGATCGCCCGCAGTGTCGGGGACACAACGGATATCGTTTCAAAAGAAATGTATGATTTCTACGATAAAGGAGAGCGTCATGTGACGTTGCGTCCAGAAGGCACTGCACCGATTGCTCGTTCTTATGTCGAAAACAAACTATTCGGACCAGAACATACGAAGCCGTATAAAGTGTTTTACATGGGCCCTATGTTCCGCTATGAACGTCCGCAAAAAGGCCGTTTGCGTCAATTCCACCAAATCGGTGTCGAAGTTTTCGGTTCAGCAAATCCAGCGACCGATGTTGAGACAATGGCGATGGCAATGGATTTTTATCGTCAATTAGGACTGAGTCAATTGCGCTTGGTCATCAATTCATTAGGCGATAAAGAAACACGCCAAAACTATCGGCAAGCGTTGATCGATTATCTAGCGCCCCATGAAGCGGAGCTTAGTGAGGATTCAAAACGCCGCTTGCATGAAAATCCTTTGCGGGTCCTTGACAGTAAAGATAAGCGTGACCAAAAATTCGTGGCGGATGCACCATCGATCCTAGACTACTTAACACCAGATGCCAAGGCACATTTTGAAACCGTAACGAGTATGCTGGATGCGTTGGAGATCCCTTATGAGATCGATTCAAATATGGTGCGCGGTTTGGATTATTATACCCACACGATTTTTGAGATCATGAGTGAGGCACCAAAAATGGGGGCGCAAGCCACCATCTGTGCCGGCGGTCGTTACAATCATTTAGTGGAAGAGCTAGGCGGACCAGAAACACCTGGTTTTGGTTTTGCTTTAGGGATCGAACGTTTATTGATCACTATGGAAGCCGAAGAAGTTGTGATTCCTGCTTTGAATGAGTTAGATGCGTATGTGGTTGGTTTGGGACAAGAAACCAATTTAGAAGCGTTGAAAGTCGTGCAAGCGATTCGTAATTTCGGTTTTTCTGCCGATCGTGATTTCATGGATCGTAAAGCCAAAGCCCAGTTTAAATCTGCTGATAAACAAGGAGCACGGTTGGTTCTGACTCTAGGCGAAACAGAATTAGCAGAACAAGTGATCAATATCAAATCCATGGCAAGCCGTGAAGAAAAACAATTTCCGTTAGCGGATCTTTATGCCCGCTTCGATGAGATCTACGATGAAATGACAACCAAAATGTTTGAGTGAGGAGAAAAAGAATGACAAAACGTACAGTATATTGCGGGTTAGTAAATGAGACCCATTTAAACCAGACAGTAACTCTAAAAGGCTGGGTGCAAAAGCGCCGTGACTTAGGGGGCGTGATCTTTATTGACTTGCGCGACCGAGAAGGGATCGTGCAAATCGTCTTCAATCCTGAGGTTTCGAAAGAGGCCTGGGAAATCGCGGACAAATGCCGCAGCGAATATGTATTAGAAGTAACGGGTCAAGTCATCAATCGTGCACCAGAAGCCATCAATCCGAAAATGGTGACAGGTGCCTATGAAGTGATGATCAGCGAAATCACGATTTTAAACACTGCAAAAACACCAGCCTTTTTGATTGAAGATGATCAAACCGTTGGCGACGAGATTCGCATGAAATACCGTTATTTAGACTTGCGACGTCCAAAAATGACGAACAACATCGTGATGCGGGCGAAAACGACGCAAGCGATCCGCAATTTCTTAGACACGAACGACTTCTTAGATATTGAAACACCTTATCTAGGAAAATCAACACCAGAGGGCGCGCGGGATTATTTGGTTCCTTCACGGATCTATCCAGGTCATTTCTATGCGTTGCCGCAATCACCACAAATTTTTAAACAGTTATTGATGGGTGCTGGCTTCGATCGCTACTATCAAATCGTACGTTGCTTCCGTGACGAAGATTTGCGGGGCGACCGTCAACCTGAATTTACCCAAGTCGATATCGAAACCTCTTTCTTGACGGCAGAAGAAATTCAAACCTATACGGAAGAGCTATTGGCAAAAGTGATGCGAGAAGTCAAAGGCATCGAAGTTACCTTGCCATTCCCACGGATGACCTATGATGAGGCAATGGGACGCTACGGCAGTGACAAACCAGATACACGGTTTGACATGGAGCTTATCGACTTATCAGAAGTTGTGAAAGACGTTGATTTTAAAGTCTTCCAAATGGCTCTTGAAAAAGGCGGCGTTGTGAAAGTCTTAAACGCCAAAGGGGCTGCAGACAAATACTCCAGAAAAGACATGGACAATCTAGGTCATTACGCTGGCCAATTTGGTGCCAAAGGATTGGCATGGGTCAAAGTTGAAGAAGATGGATTGAAAGGACCGATCGCTAAATTCTTGACGGAAGCGACCGACGCGATCATTGCAGCAGCCAATGCGGAAGTTGGCGATATTCTGATGTTTGGTGCCGATTCCTTTGAGATCGTTTCAGCAACGTTAGGTGCGATCCGTAATAAATTAGGAAAAGAATTAGGCTTGATCGACGAGAGCAAATTCAACTTTCTATGGGTCACTGATTGGCCGCAATTTGAATACGATGAAGAAGCAGGCCGCTACGTTTCTGCTCACCATCCATTCACATTGCCAAAAGAAAGCGATCTGCCGTTGTTAACGACAGACCCTTCAAAAGTCTATGCGCAAGCCTACGATATCGTGCTAAACGGTTACGAGCTAGGTGGCGGATCATTGCGTATCCATACACGGGAAGTGCAAGAGCAAATGTTTGAAGCGCTAGGCTTCTCACGTCGCGAGATGCAAAATCAATTTGGCTTCTTATTGGATGCTTTGGATTATGGGTTCCCACCACATGGCGGCATCGCCCTTGGGTTAGACCGGTTAGTGATGCTCTTGGCTGGTGAAGAAAACATTCGCGAAGTCATTGCTTTCCCTAAAAATGGGAAAGCAGCTGATCCAATGTCTCAAGCGCCAAGTACCGTTTCGCCAATGCAATTGTTTGACTTGAACATCGATGTAACAACGGTTGAAGAAAACGAATAAGCGTTAAACCATGATGAAATGAGTGATGAAATAGAAATTGGTGAATGAATGAAAAAAGTTCATGAGAATTCACCCATTTCTTTCATTGCTCGTTTCTTTTTTTATGAGCTGAAGTATAATAAAGGCAAATCAAAAAAGTGAGGCTATGAAATGCAATGACTCCTCTGTTTAAATGGCTCCCTCATCCAGAATACGCCAACAAACTTTCGTTTTCGATCGTCTATGCGCTGCTGGCATCGATTGCGGTCAATTTCTTCTATCAACCAGGTAATATTTATTCCAGCGGCATTACGGGTGTCGCTCAGATCATCACCACGATCTCAAGAGAAGGGCTCGGGTTTTATATCCCCTTATCCCTTGCGCTATTATTGTTGAATGTGCCATTATTTTTTCTAGGTTGGTTTAAGATCGGCCACAAGTTTACGATTTTTACTGGAATTACTGTTTTACTCACCTCCTTATTCGTGCAAATTTTACCCGAAGAAACCGTTACGACGGACCCGATGATCTGTGCGATTTTCGGTGGTGCCATCAACGGGGTGGGGATCGGCTATGCTTTGAAGAATGGTCTTTCTTCAGGAGGGCTGGATTTTGTCAGCATTGCCATCCGCAAACGGACAGGGAAGACGATCGGCTCGATATCGATTTTCTTTAACATTGTTATTTTGTTCGCCGCAGGGATCTTGTTTGGCTGGCAATATGCGTTGTATAGTGCGATCGCGATTTTTGTCAGTGGAAAAGTGACGGATGCGGTCTTTACGAAGCAAAAGAAAATGCAGGTGACGATCATCACCCGCAACCCAGAAGAAGTCATTCAAACGATCCAAAAACATATGCGGCGAGGGATTACCATCATCAATGAAGCCGAAGGGGCGTACAAGCATGACAAACAAACGGTTTTGCTGACGGTAGTGACACGCTTTGAACTGCCGATGCTGCGCAGTGCCATGAAAGAAGCCGATCCAAAAGCCTTTGTCAGTATTGCAGAAAATGTCCAGATTTTGGGTCGCTTTTATGAAGAAGAACTGTGAAAAAGGAGTTGAAAAAAGTATTTCTTTATAGAAGTACTTTTTTTTCGCCAAAAATTAATTTTTTTGAAATATAGCAGATGTTGCTAGCTTTATATGGGGGATTTCTGGTAAATTATGAGAGTATGGAATCAATAGCGTTCATGCTGAAATTGTTTTTTTATGAAACAATTGTATCAATTAGAGAAAAGTGGTTGAAAAATGAATAAACGTTTAAGCACAAGCCGCTATATTACCGGGTTTGACGGAATTCGAACCTTGGCAGTCATCGGCGTTATTTTATATCATTTACTACCTACTCATATGCGAGGCGGGTATTTAGGAGTTCCAGTATTCTTTGTCGTATCAGGTTATTTAATCACTGACTTGCTGAGGCAAGAGTGGGATCAAAACGGCAAAATCAAAGTCAAAGATTTTTATGTTCGGCGAATGAAACGGCTCTATCCAGGAATGGTGGTGATGCTGCTTATCTCAGCAGCGTATATCACGTTGTTCCAGCGAAATCTGCTGAATAATTTGCGCGGGGTTTTTGTTAGCTCGTTGCTGTATTACAACAACTGGTGGCAGATCAATCATGGGTTATCCTATTTTGATCGGTTCGGTAATGAATCCCCCTTTACCCATCTGTGGTCGCTGGCTGTGGAGGGACAGAACTATCTGATTTGGCCTTTAGTGTTTATTTTGCTGATGAAAATCGGCAAGCAGAGGCATCGCGCCTTTAAATTTACTGCCGCAGTCACGATTTTGTCGGCAATTCTGTTAGCAGTCCTTTACACACCTGGCGCTGATCCGACACGGGTCTATTATGGAACGGATACGCGGCTCTTTTCGATCTGGATGGGGAGTGCCTTAGCATTCATTTGGCCAAGTACCCATTTGAAGAAAGAGATACCGCAAAAAGCCAAACGGGTCTTGAATATCTCTGGCTTTGCTTCCTTGGCTGGTCTGATCGCAGCGTTCTTTTTCTTAGATGATCATTTGACCTTTGTCTATTATGGCGGCATGTTCTTGATCAGTATCCTATGTACGATTCTTGTGGCAGTCACCGCTCATCCCGGAGCCAGCTTGAACCGGGTATTGAGTAATCCGATTTTCAGTTATATCGGCAAGCGTAGTTATGGGATCTATTTGTATCAATTTCCAGTGATGATTTTTTACGAAGCAAAAGTGGGAAATATCGGGGAGAACGTGCTGATGCACACGTTAGTGGAGCTATTCTTGATCTTGTTTATCAGTGAATTGTCCTATCGATTTATCGAAAACCCAATGCGTAAATTCCAGTACAAAGATACATTCAGAACGGTCCGCGGCTGGTTCAGCAAACCGATTTTTAGTTGGAAAAAACCGTGGTTAGTGCCCAGCTTACTGATTACCCTCGTTGCTTTGTTTGGCGTCGTGACTGCACCGACGAATTATGTCGATGCCCAGCAGCAGCAGTTGAAAGACAACATTGCGGCCAATAAAAAAGCGGCAGAGCAATCGCAGAAGAATGCGAATGCTGAAGGTAATGAAGCAGACGATGAGGCGAGCACGAGTGAAGATGAAAAAAATATCATGGAAAAGTATGATCTAACAGCAGCCCAAGTGAAAAAAGCAGAATCTCTTGAAATCACGGCTTTTGGTGATTCTGTGATGCTGGATGCAACGGCTGACTTGAAAGAAGTCTTTACCCAAGCGGTAGTTGATGGGGATGTTGGGCGCCAGCTGTATGCGAGTCCTGAATTGATCAAAGGCTTGAAAGAAAAAAATCTTTTGCGGGATACCGTCCTTGTGGGGCTAGGGACGAATGGTTCCTTTACAGAAGCCCAATTTGACAGCTTTATGAATGAGATCGGTGATCGCAAAGTCTACTGGATCAATGTGCGAGTACCGACACAGCGTTGGCAAAATGAAGTCAATCGGATGTTGGAGCGCATGGCGGAAAAATACGACAATATGACCTTGATCGATTGGTATGATTTGAGTAATGACCAAGAGTCATGGTTCTATGAAGATCGGGTCCATCCAAATCCAGATGGCATGGATCAATACGTGAAGCTAGTTGCCCAAACGATTTTACAAGAGGAATAAACAAGAAAAAGACAAACCTTATGCAATCATAAGGTTTGTCTTTTGTCTTAAACGGTATTTTGTAAGAGCATCGTTTTTTTAATCCTTTTCTATCACCGTTAACAAAGACTCAAATAAAATCGCACTAGAAGCCGATCCGGGATCGATATGACCGATGGCACGTTCACCAACATAAGAGGCACGGCCTTTTTTAGCCACTAGTTCTTTGGTATGCTCTTTCGCTGCTTCGATCGTGTCTTTGGTCAATTCACCTTTTTTCAAGGCTTCTGCGACAGGTTGCCACACATCGACCATCGTTTTGTCTTCAAACTCAGCTTTTCCCCGCATTTTGATGCCGGTCAAGCCTTCTTCAACGATCGTACCTAATTGTTCAAAGGAGTCGATTGTTTCTAGTTCCTTCGTTGCTTTGGTCATATTCATAAACGCCGAACCATAAAGGGGACCCGAAGCGCCGCCGACTTTTGAGATCATTGCCATCGAGAAGACTTTAAAGGTATCACTGATCGTCGTTGGCTGTTGTTTGGCATAAGCTTCTTGATAAGCGGCTACGCCGCGTGCCATATTGTTGCCATGGTCACCGTCGCCGATCGGTGTATCTAAATCGCTTAAATAGGCCTTGTTTGCTTCGATTTCTTTCGTGAAGGTATCTAACCATGCTTGCACCGTTTCTGTTGTCAATTGCATCTCTATTCGCTCCTTTACCAGGCTATTGTTGTGACGGCTTCATTTAACGCATCGGTGTGATCCGTTTCGCTGAAGTCGATCAAGGTCAGTGAAAGTCCCTGCATATCGATGGAAGTCATGAAATTGCCGACTTTATGGAAGGAGACAGGGATGTCTTTTTCTGCGAGTAATTTCGCGACATCATTGGCAAAAACGAATAACTCCATTTGCGGCGTACCACCCATACCGTTGATCAAGACACCGACTTTTTCTGGGGTCTTTTCATAATCCGCCAAGATTTTTTCCACCAACTCTTTTGCTAGTTCACGTGAGGGTTTCAGTTTTTCTCGACGGTAACCAGGTTCGCCGTGGATACCCACGCCATACTCGATCTCATCATCGGCTAAGTCAAAACCTGGTTTCCCAACTTCAGGAACTGTTGCCGCTTTTAATGCGACCCCAATGGTTTTGATCGATGCAACCAAGGCATCGCCCAGTGTTTTTAATTCACTTAAGCTGGCACCATTACGAGCAGCTGCGCCTAAAATCTTGTGGACTAAGACCGTACCGGCAACTCCTCGTTTCCCAGCAGTATAGGTGCTATTTTCAACAGCGATATCATCATCAACGACCACGATCTCCGTTGTGATCTCTTCCATTTCTGCCATATCTTTGGCCATCTCAAAGTTCAAGATATCGCCAGTATAGTTTTTGACGATCAACAAGACGCCTTGTCCTTGATCAGAATCTTGGATAGCCGTCAAAATCTGGTCGGGGGTAGGGGAGGTGAAGACATCGCCTAAAACGGCGGCGCTAAGCATCCCATCACCGACAAAGCCAGCATGGGCCGGCTCATGTCCGCTCCCACCGCCAGAAACAAGACCGACTTGTTCTTTTTGATTATTCTTAGCGATCACCCGTGAGTCTGCGACTTGATGGACCAGTTCAGGATAACTGCCTACGATACCAGCCAACATTTCTTCTACGATCATTGAGGGATCATTAATGATTTTTTTCATGCTTCATGCCATCCTTTCTCGGCTGCTTTTTTTGCTTCTGCAACGATTTGTGCCAAATCATCACTGAAACCAGCGGTGATCGCTGCAGCAAAGGCACCTTCCACCAGCGGCGCGTCGATCAGGTGATAGCGTTCTTGTTGCTGAGGTTCCAGCATGTCGTATGCAAGTTCGGCATTCAAAACGGCACTGCCTAGATCGGCAAAGACTAAGATCAGTTCAGCGTCTGCGGATTCGTTGACGGCATCCACGATTTTCGTGGCGTCAGAACCCAGCTCTCCTTCTGCTGTCCCGCCTAAAGAATAGATCGTGACTGACTCGCCGTCAGCCATTTCTTCGATCATCTGTTTTAATCCTTCGGTGAGTTGCTGACTGTGAGAAACGAGTAAAATACTTTTTTTCATCCAATTTCACCAACACTTTCTGATTAAATTTGGCTGTTTGACAAGGGGGTTGCCTTTTCCAAAGAAACACCGTCCTTGTTGAAACCGCCTACAGGTTCAGTATACCAAATTTCTTTCTTCTTGTATGGTTGCACCTATGGAGAGGACAAAAAAACAGCATCGTCTTTCTGGACAAAGCAAGAAAGAGCGATGCTGCAAAATCAATTAGGATTGTTTAACGAGCACTTTGGCTGAAAAGCGCTTCGTTAGGAAAGAAAGCCCCACGTACAGGCAGATGTTCAATGCCATCATGCCAAGGAAATAAGGCAAGGTCACAGCGGTCAAGAAACCGACTTCCAGCAGACCGTGGAAGAGCATTGCTGCAACATAGATCCCCACGGTAGTGGTAATCGCTAAGAACAATCGCAATGGATTTAATGGCAAGCAAGCGCGAATCACAGCGATACAGCTGATCCCGATCAACAAATAGTACAACAAGGTCGTCGTATCAAATTGCGACCAACCGTAGTCGGTTTGTAAAAAGCGGATCGCAAAGTAATTGACTAACACCAACAAGGCATTTGGCAACGCATTGAGCAAGACTGTCGGCAAGTAACGACCTTTGATCGGTGCTTTGTTTTCTTCAAAGGAAAGGAAGAAAGATGGATAACCTTCAATTGCTAAGTCGATCAATGTGATTTGGATCGGCAAGAACGGAAAGGCGCTGGATGTCAGGATACAAACCAAAGAGAGCAAGAAGCTGTAAATCGTCTTGATAAAGAAGATTCCCGACGCTTTGGTCACGTTATTGACGACGCGGCGTCCTTCAAATAAAACATCTGGCAACGTAGTAAAGTCAGAATCCAATAAGACAAAGTTAGCGATTTGACGAGCCGCACTGTCGCCAGCAGCCATTGCAATGCTGACGTCGGCTTCCCGTAGTGCCAACACATCGTTGACGCCATCACCCGTCATGGCAACGGTCCGTTGATTGGCTTTTAATTCTTGAACGAGTAGTTTCTTTTGTTCAGGAGTCACACGACCAAAGACCGTATAGCGTGTCGCAGCTTCTCGGACTTCTGCTTCGGTCGTTAAGGTAGAAAGATCGATGGCTTGATCGGCATTCGCTAGGCCTGCACGATGGGCGATCGCTGCGACAGCTATTGGATTATCGCCAGAGATCACTTTTAGATCGATGCCTTGATCCGCTAAGTAAGCCAAGGTTTCTTCTGCGTTTTGGCGGATGATATCGGATAAAATCAAGACAGCCACCGCTTGTGCGTTGGTTGGGTCAAAGGATGTCGGCGTTTTTGGATCAGTTTCTACGGCTAAAATCAACACCCGTAGACCAGCTTCTTGCGCTTCTATGACTTGCGGCAAGGCAGCAGAGCCGGCGACTTTTTCAGGTGCACCAAGATAGACATTTCCTAGATGTTCAAAAGCCACAGCACCCCATTTGCGCTGTGAAGAAAAGGCAGCGACGTCGATCGGCTGATGATCCGTTAGCTCAGGACAGCCTTGACGCAATGCTTGCATCGTCAAATTGTTATCCGTACTGGCTGCCAAATAATTCCCTAAGAGCATGTTAGGGTCGCTGTCGGCTTGGAGAGGAACGATCGATTCGAGAACCATATGGCCTTCCGTCAACGTCCCCGTCTTATCCAGACAAAGGGTATCGACATGCGCTAAGGTTTCAACGGCATACATGTCTTGGACCAAAATCCGTTTTTTTGCCAATTTAATGACACCTGTCGTCAAGGCGATACTGATCAGCAGGACAAGTCCTTTTGGTAACATTCCTAATAAGGCAGCGGCAGAAACGACGACGGATTCCTTGATCCCAGCATCTCGCATCATAAAGGCTTGGAAGAACAAAATCACCCCTAAAGGAACGATTACATAGCTGGTGAATTTGGATACACTACGGATCGAAGCAAGCAGCTCAGAGCGGATCGGTTTGTGGACCTTTGCCTCATTGCTTAGTTTCGCTGCGTAGTTTTCTGCACCGACATGAAGGACTGTTCCTGTCATTTCACCGCTGACGATGAAACTCCCTGAGAGTAAGGAAGCACCTGCTTCTTTGACAACCAGATCGGCTTCACCAGTCAGCATCGCTTCATTGACTTCGACTAGTCCAGAAAGCACCGTCATATCAGCGGGGATTTGGTCCCCAGCACCAAGAATAACTACGTCCTCTAAGACCAATTCTTTGGCTGAAATCTCATGGATTTGGGCATCTCGAATCACTCGTACCGTTTGCGGTGAAACAAGTGAGAGTTTTTTTACTAAATTACGCGCGTGCAATTCTTGGCTGATCCCAATGGTGATATTCACAAAAATAATCGCTAAGTAGAACATGTTGGAATAGGCGCCTACGGCAAATAAAAAAACGCCAATCAATAGATTGAGAAAATTGAATAATGTCAGTAAATTGTCTTTGATGATCGCAGCAGTTGATTTACTGCTTTTTGTTTCATAATCATTGTGCAACCCCTCTTGGGTTTTCTTGGCGACTTCTGCTGCAGTCAAGCCGGTGGGTAATTGAGTCATAAGCATCTCCATTTCATTTGTTCATTTCTTTCTAATTCCTTTATCTAGTCTAGCATTCGAAAAAGGCAATACAATCGTTGCGAGGAAAATAACGATAAAATTAATTAAAATCTTAAACAATCAACACGTGTTCTTTTAAAGAAAGAAAAAAACTGGGGGAACAAACCGCACCATCGACTTTTTTCAGGTGCTTACGTATAATAGGGGAAGAGAAAAAGCCGAGAAGCAGATGCTTAGCGGACAAAAGAGGGTAGCGAGCATGTCTTTAAAAGAAAAAATTATTGCAGAAAGCAAGCGGCTTGGCATTGACAAGATCGGGTTTGCTTCAGCGGAGCCGTTTTTGGCATTGGAGCCTTCCTTGCGGGAACAAAAAGCCAAAGGCCATACCTCTGGTTTTGAGCATCCCGTGATCGAAGAGCGTATCTATCCTGAACGGACATTTGAAAATCCGCAAACGATCATTGCGATCGCTTTAGCTTATCCGACAAAAATCAAAGAGAAAGTCCCGCGGGATGAAAAACGCGGCATGTTTGCCCGTGCCTCGTGGGGCATCGATTACCATGATATTTTGCGAGAACGATTGGATCGCTTGATCGCCTTTATCAAAGAACAAGTGCAAACGATGGAAGAACAAGTCGAATGGCGTTTCGCACCGCAAGTCGATACAGGGGAATTGGTGGATGTGGCGGCAGCGCAGCGGGCGGGTCTTGGCTTTATCGGTCGTAATGGCTTGCTGATTACGGAAGAATTTGGTTCGTTTGTTTATCTAGGGGAGATCGTCACTAATATCTCTCTTGAACCAGATGAAGAAGTCCCGTTTGGTTGTGGGGATTGCATGCGTTGTGTGACGGCTTGCCCCACCAAAGCGTTATTGGGCGATGGTCGAATGAATGCCCAGCGCTGTTTGTCCTATCAAACCCAGACGAAGGGCATGATGCCAGAAGAGTACCGCAAAAAGATGCATAACGTGATTTACGGCTGCGATATTTGTCAGCTGGTCTGCCCTTATAATCGGGGGAAAGACTTCCATTTTCATCAAGAGATGGAGCCTGAAGTCGATACCGTTTATCCAAAACTGCAACCGATGCTGTCTTTATCAAACAAAGCCTTCAAGGCACAATTTGGCCATCTATCTGGCTCTTGGCGGGGGAAAAAACCGTTGCAGCGTAATGCCATCATCGCCTTAGCCAATGTAGGGGATCGCAGTGCCTTGCCAGCGATTTGGCGCTGTGCGACAGAAGACGTGCGCCCAGTGATTCGAGGAACGGCTTATTGGGCCATTGGCCAGTTGGGCGTCAAAGAACCAGAAATGTGGTTAGAGCGACTGCAACGGTGTGCAGAGTTAGAACCCGAAGAAGAGGCGCTACAAGAATTGCAGCCTGCCATCGAACGATTGCAAGCAGTCATTACCAAAAGGCAAGAAAAAGAGCTATAAAAAAAGCAAAACGAGCCCGGGGCCGTTTTGC
The DNA here is from genome assembly GCF_051711225.1 of Enterococcus sp. DIV2449a. Classification (NCBI taxonomy): domain Bacteria; kingdom Bacillati; phylum Bacillota; class Bacilli; order Lactobacillales; family Enterococcaceae; genus Enterococcus; species Enterococcus sp. DIV2449a. The sequence goes on along the minus strand of NZ_JBIOME010000001.1, from coordinate 2,971,795 downwards.
TTTTTTATTTAATCTAGTACGTCATCACTTTCAACGATTTCTTCTGAATCCAGTTCAAAATCAGGTGCTGGATGCACACGCTCAGGCAGCTCCATTTCTAACTCGCCTTCTTCGGTGTATTGGTTGTCGGTATCGGCAACGTCAACTAAAATTTCTTCAGGAAGCTCTTGTTCTAACCGATAGCCTTCTGCATGACGCGCATCGAGTAATTCCAAAAGATGTTGCCACTCGTCTTTCGAGATCACTACAACGTCAATGCCGTCTTTGTTTTGTACCTCCACAACAGAGGAAAGATCGGTGCCGACCGTTTTAATGATCGATTCCAACGACCATTTACTCGTTTCTAAGTCAATTTTTTGTGCCATAAGAATTACCCCTTTTTTGAGAAAAATTTTGTCCTACCTTAATTGTAACGGGAAAGTTGCAGAAAACAAAATAGCTTGATTGGGAATCGTCGCTGATATGCGCAAGAACATTTGCACAGCGGCTTTAACCAAGGTAAGATAAGAGCAAGAAGGGAAGGAATAAAAATGACAGAAAAACAGACATTTCATGTGAATGGGTATTTAGCACTGGTTGTGCTGATCGGGTTATTGGTTGGCGGCGGTTATTGTTTTATCATGGGTTCGTAAATGAGAGCGTTCTCGAAATCGTTCTCAGCATTCTTTTATGGATCGTATCGTTTCTTTTCCTTAGTTCGTTAACGATCGTACAACCCAATCAAGCCAAAGCGATCCTCTTTTTTGGGCAATATTTAGGGACCATTAAAGACAACGGCTTGTTCGTGACAACCCCATTAACCCAAAAAATCAATGTTTCATTGAAAGTCCGCAACTTTAACAGTTCGCTGTTGAAGGTCAATGATTCAGACGGAAACCCGATCGAGATCTCGGCGGTGGTGGTTTTTAAAGTCGTAGATACGGCGAAAGCATTGTTTGATGTCGATTATTACCAAGATTTCATTGAGATCCAAAGTGAAACAGCGATTCGTCATATTGCGACGCAATACCCGTATGACACGTTCAATGACGATGATCTGACGTTGCGAGGCAATACAAGTGAAGTCTCGGAGGAGCTGGCAAAAGAATTGCAAGAACGATTGGCTGTTGCTGGGGTCGAAGTCTTGGAGACTCGCTTAAACCATTTGGCGTATGCGACTGAGATCGCTAGTGCGATGCTGCAGCGCCAACAAGCCAAAGCGATTTTATCTGCACGGCAAATCATTGTTGAAGGGGCCGTCTCCATGACACAAATGGCGTTAGAACAAATCGAAGACGGACAGGACATCAATTTCACAGATGACCGCAAAGTCCAACTGATCAATAATTTATTGGTGTCGATCATTACCGATAAAGGCACGCAGCCGGTGATCAATACGGGCGATGTTAAAGAGAAAGGAGTGTAGCATTTGAAGAAACTTTACATCAAACAGAAGGTTTTCAGCATCGGCGAAAAATTTACCGTGACCGATGACTTACAAAACCCTCGCTATTATGTCGAAGGCAGTTTTTTTAAGATCCCGAAAAGTTTTACGATCTTCAATGAGCAGCAGCGACCGATCGCGGAGATCACCAAAAAAGTGTTCAGTTTATTACCAAAATTTTTTGTGGAAGTCCACGGCCAAGAAGCGATCGTTTTAGAAAAACATTTCACATTTTTTAAAGCCCGCTATTCCATCAGTGCAGAAGGCATCGATGTGGAAGGCAATTGGTGGGATATGGATTTTGTGGTCAACCGCAACGGTAAGCGAATCGCAGAGATCCACAAAAAATGGATCTCTTGGGGCGATACCTATGAAGTCGTGATCTATGAAGAAGATCTAGATGACCTGATCATTGCATTAGTGGTAGCCATCGATCGCGTCAAAGCAGATGATGCCGCAGCGTCAAGTTCAGCAAGTAGTTAGAAAAAAAAGGAGCGATGTGCATGTTATACGGTTCGATTGAAGCAGGCGGCACAAAATTTGTGTGTGCCATTGGCGATGAAGAAATGACGATCAAGGAAAGAGTGAGCTTTCCGACAACGACACCTGAGGAAACAATGCCTTTAGTCATTGATTTCTTCAAACAATACCAAGCAGATTTAGCAGGGATTGGGATTGGCTCATTTGGGCCCATCGATATCCATCGCGATTCTGCCACTTATGGGTACATTACCTCAACCCCGAAATTGGCATGGCAAAATTTTGATTTCATCGGTACCATGAAAAAAGAATTTCCGATCCCTATTTCTTGGACAACAGATGTCAATGCGGCTGCCTATGGTGAGTATGTCTTCGGCAGTGGCAAAGGATTGAGTAGTGTCGTTTACTACACGATCGGTACAGGTGTTGGCGGCGGTGCCTTACAAGAAGGGCGCTTTATCGAAGGATTTAGTCATCCAGAAATGGGGCATATGCTGGTCGTCCCTCATCCAAAAGATGACTTTGCTGGCAGCTGTCCATTTCATGGCAACTGTTTAGAAGGGATGGCCGCTGGACCAGCCATCGAAAAACGCTTAGGGAAAAAAGGACAAGAGGTTGCAGAAGATGATCCTTATTGGGAGATCGAAGCCTCCTATATTGCTCAATGTGCCTACAATACAACCTTGATGTTTTCTCCAGATGTGATCATTTTTGGCGGTGGAGTGATGAAACAGCGCCATATGCTGCAAAACGTCCACGACGCATTTGCAAAATTGGTCAATGGGTATGTCGAAACGCCTGAGTTAAGCAAATATATCGTGACCCCAGCATTGGAAGACAACGCTGGAACCCTCGGTTGTTTGGCATTGGCTCGAGAAGCGGTCTTACATTCATAAATAAAAAAAGATCATACTCTTTGGGTATGGTCTTTTTTTGCAGCGTATCAGTGGCGCTTTTGGCGACTTTTTGTATACTTAAGCTGAGGTGGAAAAGAATGAAATTAGCTGTTCGAAAAAGAAAAATCGGGAATATTCCGGTCTTAGAAGTCGTACCAGAAGAAATGATTTATGAGCCGCTGCCATTGATTATTTACTATCATGGCTGGCAGACGAGTAAAGAATTAGTGTTGACACAAGGCAGAAAGTTGGCTAGAGAAGGTTTTCGGGTGGTCTTGCCAGATGCAGCCAATCATGGGGAGCGCAAGACCCAGCTATCGGAGATTCCTTCTTTAACTTTTTGGCAAAGTATCCAAACCAATCTATTTGAGTTTTCTTACTTAGTCGATTTTTTTGAAAACCTTGGTTTGGTCAACGGTCAGATCGCAGTTGGCGGTGTCTCCATGGGAGGGATGACCACGTGTGGTTTATTATGCCAGCATCCAGAAATCACAGCGGCAGCTTGTATCATGGGTTCTCCTTCCATGTTGAAATACCGTGACCGCATCCAAATGCACGCCGGCGCTGCTGGGTTCTTTGTACCCGAGGATTATGGTCAGCTTTTAAGCTGGATGGATGCTTACGATCTGTCTTCTCAACCAGAGAAATTAGGACAGCGTCCCCTTTTATTTTGGCATGGTACCCAAGATGAGAAAATTCCTTATGCTGATGTGGAAGCCTTTGTGGCAGAAAATCCAGAAGCAAATCTGCAGTTTATCTCGCGAGAAGAACGCCATCTGGTGCGTGGAGAAACGATGGATCAAGTCACAGCTTTTTTCGTGGCAGAGCTCAATAAAACCAATCCATGACACGGTTTGCTCAAAGAAAAAGATTGTGTGAAAAGGCACAAGCATAAAACTCGTTTTTTGTCACGCGATAACCTATACTGTAGGGTGCAAAAAAAGGAGGAATTGGTTTGACATACCGCGTTTTATTATTTTATAAATATACAACAATTGAAGATCCGGAAAGCTTCGCCAAGGAGCATTTAGCATTTGGAAAAGAAATTGGCATCAAGGGCCGTATTTTAGTAGCCAATGAAGGGATCAATGGCACGCTTTCTGGAACGGTTGAAGCAACAAATCGCTATATGGAAAAAATGGAAGCTGATCCCCGTTTTAAAGGGATTTTTTATAAAATCGATGAAGTAGAAGAACATGCGTTTAAAAAGCTATTCGTTCGTCCGCGCAAAGAATTGGTTTCATTGAACCTGGAAGATGACATCGATCCATTAGAAATGACTGGAAAATATTTAGATCCTAAAGCGTTCAAAGAAGCTTTGTTAGATGAAGATACCGTAGTGATCGATGCCCGTAACGATTATGAATATGACTTAGGCCATTTCCGGGGAGCCGTTCGTCCCGATATCCGCAGCTTCCGTGAGTTGCCGCAATGGATCATCGATAATAAAGAAAAATTTATGGATAAAAAAGTCGTTACTTATTGTACTGGTGGTATCCGTTGTGAAAAATTCTCAGGCTGGTTGCTGCGAGAAGGCTTTGATGATGTGGCCCAACTTCATGGTGGTATCTTTGCTTATGGGAATGACCCAGAAGTTCAAGGCGAGCTTTGGGATGGCAAAATGTACGTCTTTGATGAACGCATTAGTGTGGAAATCAATCATGTGGATAAAAAAGTTATCGGTCGCGACTGGTTTGATGGCACACCTTGCGAGCGCTATGTAAACTGTGCCAACCCAGAATGCAATCGCCAATTCTTAACTTCTGAGGAAAATCAGGCTGCCCATTTAGGTGCCTGCAGCTATGATTGTGCCATCCACGAACACAACCGTTACGTGGAGCAACATGGAATCACAGAAGCAGAAAAAGCTGAACGGTTAAAAAACTTTGCAACAAAAAATGAAACAGTCACTGCCTAAACCGACAACTGTTTCACAGGAAATGAAGGATTAAAAGAGTTGCACGTGAGTCCGAAAACTGGCTTAGCTCAGTCAGTTTTTCCACCTTCCGTGCGGCTTTTTTGAATGGACAGAATTGGAAACGATTGTTTTTTAATTATCTGAAAAATCTAACTATTCCAATTGTTCTTTTTTCTTTCCTATCGAGAAAAAACGCAAGGCTCTCGCATATTTCACGATTTTAGAGTAAACTATACCTAATTGTGGAAGAGGAAAGAGGAATTCAGATGAAAATTGTTATTGCTGGTGCAGGTGCTATGGGCAGCCGTTTTGCTATTATGCTAAAAAGAGGCGGAAATGACGTCACGTTAATCGACGGCTGGCCTGCGCATATCGAAGCGATCCGTGAACACGGATTACGAGCGAACTTAAACGGTGAAGAGATCGCAGTCCCTTTTTCGATCTATTCGCAAAATGAGATCCCAACGACTGTACAAGCAGACTTGATCCTGGTCTTTACTAAAGCGATGCAACTGGATCAAATGATGCAAACGATCAAACCGATGATCGGAGAGCAAACGAAAGTCTTATGCTTATTAAACGGGATCGGTCATGAGGACACGATTGAAAAATATGTCAGCACGGATAAAATCTTTTTAGGAAATACCATTTGGACGGCGGACTTGATTGGTCCTGGTAATGTTCGCTTGTTTGGGGATGGTTCTGTAGAACTGCAAAACATCGAACCGGGGAAAGAAGAAGATGCCCGTCAATTGGCGGCAGTCTTGGCTGATGCTGGGTTGAATGCGTCTTATTCTGAGAACATCCGTTACTCCATCTATCGCAAAGCCTGTGTCAACGGCACCCTAAATGGCTTGTGTTCGATTTTAAATGTGAATATTGCCCAATTCGGACAAACCTCAACGGCGCGTGCGATGGTCCAAACGATCGTGGAAGAATTTGCGGCAGTTGCTGCCCATGAATCTGTTGAACTGGATGTATCCGAAGTAGTCCACCATATTGAAGAAACCTATGATCCAGAAGGCATCGGAATGCACTATCCATCCATGTATCAAGATTTGATCAATAATCATCGCAAAACCGAGATCGATTATATCAATGGCGCAATCTCGCGAAAAGGCCGCAAGTACCAAGTGCCAACGCCTTATTGTGACTTTTTGACTCAAATGATCCATGCTAAGGAAGATATTTTAGCAGCGGAATAACACTTCTGCGAAGGTAATAACTCGTAAAATCGCTAGCAGTCAGTAGCGATATCAAGAGACTGCATCCAAATCATTCAGCAAAAAAGTCTTTTCGCTCACTCATAGAAGAAACACTATGAGGGCGAAAAGACTTTTTTTATTGATTTCGAGTGAGTCTGCTTATTTTTTCTTGATGCGAATCGCATAAGAATCCAGCAAGATTCGAGCAATGACCGATAAGGGCAGTCGTGAGCGGACTTCATAATCTGGGAAAAAGGAAATTTCTGATTTGAAGCCAATCAAAGAAAGCTCGACTAATTCCAGCAAGCGGCTTTCTTTTGAGGCGGTGATCAAAAGCGATCCGATTTCTTTATCGTAACAATTTTGAGCCGCGATGACTAATTCTTCGGTCTCCCCATTTAATGAAACAAAAATCACAGTATCTTCTTTGCGTAAACGCTTACTGATCGTAGTGATAATATTGGGATCAGTGTACAACTCACAATATTTATCCACCAGCTGAAATTTTGTCTTCATTTCTTCCCCAATCAATTCTGAAAAGCCCCGTGCAAAAATAACGATTCGTTTCGCGTTGTATATTTTTTGGATCGCATCTTCAATAGTGCCCGTATCTAGCATATTTAAGGTACGAATGACTTCTTGTTCATTTTTAATAATGGAGCGACGGATCTCTTCATCCACCATTTCCACGTTTGAAAAATTCAAGGTCATATTCGATTGCTCTTTTAAATGATGTTTAAAAGAGGTGTAGCCCTCATAGCCCTTTTTCTTCATGGTTCGGACGATCGTTGTCGTTGAAACATTTGCCAGTTCACTTAGTTTGATAATCGAAAGGCTCGGAATTTCTGAAAGGTTTTGCGTAATGTAATTCCATAAAAATAGTTCTGCTTCACTTAATTTGTTGTCCATCTTGCCACCTCTTAACGCTATTTTAGTGTGATTGTATCTGAAAATCAAATGGAATCAAACAAGATTGAAAATGTTTTCAACAGAATGGATCGTTTTAGAAAACATGTACATTCAGAAACAGTGCATACTTAAGGTACAGCAAGGAGGAACAATTATGGGAACGATTTACACATGCACGATGAATTTAGCGATTGACTTATTTATCGAAACAGAACAGCTTTTGCCTCAAGTTGTCAATCGTACACTAGATGATGAGATCCAAGCCAATGGCAAAGGGGTGAACGTTTCTCTTATTTTGAAGATGCTAGGCATTCCCAGCACTGCTTTAGGATTTAGCGGTGGCTTTACAGGAAAATATATTGAAGATTTTTTAAGCGAAAAGCACATCAAGACCGATTTTGTAGCGGTTAATGGAATGACCAGAATAAATGTCTTTACACAAGTCAACGAAGAAAACAAAGAATATAAATTGGTCAATCAAGGGCCAGCGATCAGTCCAGAAAATGTGGAGCGATTGTTAGCAAAAATCAAGACTCTTGTTCCAGGTGATTTTCTTTGTGTTTCTGGGAGTTTACCAAAAGGTGTTCAACCGACGGTTTTGATTGAGATCAGTAAAATCTGTCAGGAACGAGAAGTCAAGCTGATTATTGATAGTAGTTATAAGGAAGTTCGGGAGTGTTTGCAGTATCGTCCTTACTTGATCAAACCAAATGAAGATGAGTTAGCGACACTGTTTGATGTCGCCACGATCGCACCCGAAGATTATCAGAAATACGGTCAAATGTTAATTGCAGAAGGAGCGCAAAATGTGTTGCTGTCTTTAGGAAGTGAGGGGGGGATTTTTTTAAATGAAGCAACTTGTCTGATCGCTAATGCCCCAAAAGGTAAAGTGGTAAATACAGCCTGTGCGGGAGATAGCTTATTAGGGACCTTTATTGCTGGGATGGTTCGCAAGGAGGAGGTTTCTCATACATTGAAAAGAAGTATTGCTGCGGGAAGTTCAACTGCTTTTAAAAAGGGATTGACTGACTTTTTAGATATCCCTGAATTGGAAGCGCAAATACATGTTCATAGAAAGGAAGTCCATAAATGACAAAATTTCAGATAGTAGCTGCGACGGGATGTCCGACGGGGATCGCGCATACGTATATGGCACAAGAAGCATTAGAGCAAGCCGCTAAGAAGCGAGGCATTTCGATCAAAGTAGAAACTCATGGACAGATTGGGATCGAAAATGCGTTGACTGCTGAAGAGATCGAAGCTGCCGACGCAGTCATTATCGCGGCTGATAAAGATGTTCAAGCCGAACGTTTTGTAGGCAAAAAAATCATTGATGTCCCAGTAGCCTCAGGAATTCGAAATGCGGATCAATTGATCGCTGATGCCTTAGATGGTGCAGGGAGAATCAAACAGTCGAAGCAATCTGTTCCGACTGATAAAGAAGAAGTAGCCGTCAGTGGGATTGGACATACGATCTACAAAAACTTAATGAATGGTGTCTCTCATATGTTACCGTTTGTGGTCAGTGGGGGAGTCTTGATTGCTATTTCATTTCTTTGGGGGATTTATTCGGCGGATCCAACTAACGCTCAGTACAACGAATTTGCTGCACGACTCAATGGAATCGGTGGTTTTGCTATGAGTATGATGGTCCCGATCCTATCAGCATTTATTGCGGAGAGTATCGCGAAACGACCAGGACTAGTGGTTGGGTTTGTTGGGGGCTTGATCGCGGCAGATGGCGGAACTGGCTTCTTAGGTGGGATCGTTTCAGGTTTCTTAGCCGGTTATGTCGTGCTAGGGCTGATGAAGGCATTGGTTCTTTTACCTAAATCATTAGATGGTTTGAAAGCAATTTTTCTTTATCCTGTTTTAGGAGTCTTGATTACAGGACTGATTATGGACTTTGTGTCAGGACCGATGGCAACGATCAACGAAGCAATGATGTCCTTCTTAGCTGGTTTCGAAAATTCTAGTCCCTTTGTATTAGGCATTATTGTTGGCTGTATGTGCGCATTCGATATGGGAGGACCAATCAATAAAGCAGCTTATGTAACAGGTACTGCTTTATTGGCACAAGGAAATACTAGTTTCATGGCAGGAGTATCCGCAGCGTGCATTGCCCCACCGTTGATCACAGGTTTTGCCGTTTTATTCTTTGGGAAGTATTTTGATGCAAATGAAAAAAATGCTGGATTAGTCAATTTTATCTTAGGCTCAACACATATTACAGAAGGAGCGATTCCTTTTGCGGCGAAAGACCCGCTGAGGGTGTTACCGATCATGATGTTAGGTTCTTCGATTGCTGCTGTACTGACCTATCTCTTCAAAGTGCAAGTTCCTGCACCCCATGGTGGCTTTCTAGTATTACCCGTTGTTACTCATGGTCTTTTATGGGTAAGTGCGATTTTGGCAGGATCGATCGCAGGTGGGTTGTTGCTAGGATTGGTTCAAAAAAGAAAAGTTGCCAAACAGAGAATGGACGTGAAAGCATGATTACGGAAGAATATATTTTTGTCGATTCCCTCCTAAAGAATAAAGCAGAAGCTCTATCTTTTCTAGCAAAAGAAAGTAAGAGGCAAGGCGATGCTACGAATGTTTCAGAAGTGGAAGCAGCATTTATCCTTCGAGAAGAACAAGGCTCTACAGGCATGATGGATGGCTTTGCCATTCCTCATGCGAAGAGCAGTGTTATTAGACGACCATTTATTAGTGTAATCAAACTTAGAGAAGCAATCGATTGGGACAGTTTAGACGGACAAAAAATCCATACGATCATCGCTATGTTTATACCAGAGAATGAAGCTGGGACCACCCACCTTACGATTTTGTCTCAAGTGGCAAGGATGCTGATGAAAGAAGGGTTTAAAAAAGCGATCCAAGCAGCTACTTCTAAAACAGCTTTACTACAAGTAATGAATCAGTATCTAGAAGGGAATTGAAAAAATGACTACGACAATGAAGCAAACGATATCAGTAACAAAACTTTGTAATTCAAAAGGAATCATCAGTGCATTGGCGATCGATCAAAGAGGCGCATTAAAGCGGATGCTAAGTCAATATAAAAAAGATGTGTCGGATGCAGCGATCGAGCAATTTAAAACCATCGTCTCTGAAGAACTAACACCCTATGCATCGGCTATTTTATTGGATCCAGAATACGGACTTCCGGCAGCAAAACAACGTGCTCAGCATACTGGTCTATTGATGGCTTATGAAAAAACGGGGTATGACGCAACGACGCCAGGGAGACTCCCAGACTCGTTAAATTATTGGTCAGTCAAAAAGCTCAAAGAGGAAGGAGCAGATGCCTGTAAGTTTTTACTCTACTATGATGTAGACGAAAGCGATGCGATCAACGATCAAAAGAAAGCTTATATAGAACGAATCGGTTCTGAATGTCTGGCGGAAGGGCTGCCCTTTTTCTTAGAGCTAGTCTCCTATGATGCGACCATTTCGGATAACACATCGAAAGAATACGCAACGGTCAAACCACATAAAGTCAATCAAATGATGAAGGTTTTTGCAGAGTCGCGCTATAACGTAGCTGTTTTGAAAGTAGAAGTTCCTGTCAATATGAAGTTTGTTGAAGGGTTAGGGAATGAGGTTGTCTATACACAAAAAGAGGCTGCAGCATTCTTTAAAGAACAAAGCCAGATGGCTACTTGTCCATTTATTTTTCTTAGCGGAGGCGTCAGTGCAGAGCTTTTTCAAGAAACCCTCCGCTTTGCCAAAGCAGCTGGTTCAACCTTCAATGGTGTATTATGCGGGCGAGCAACTTGGGCAGATGGTGTTAAGGTATTTGCCACTAAAGGAGAAGCTGCTGCAAGACAATGGATGCAAACAGACGGTAGAAAAAACATCGAAACATTGAATGAGGTGCTAATGGAAACAGCTTCTTCTTGTCAGGCAACAACTGAATGATTTCTTTCAATGGGAATATCTGAACTTAGGGAAATAAGGTGTCAACATGTGCTGGCTTCCAGACGGTTAAACGGATATCTGAGATTGACTTTCGCCGAAGTCTTTATTTGGAAAAGTCAACGAGTTGGGTCATTCTTAAGGAGCGTACCAACCAATCTCTGCCTTTTTAATACACTCTAATTTAATCGTTTCAAAAAGCTTAGGGAATCTTTCCTAAGCTTTTTTTGTGGAAGAAAAAGGTGGGAGTTTTTCTTTCTTTTACTGCATGTTATTAGAAGTGGCTTTGTTGTGGAAAAATCGAGAGCAATTAATTAAGTCGCATTCACAAACCGTCCTTTAAAAAAAGAGCGGATGACTCCATCTAAGGAGAAGATAGGATAGAATAGAAGTCGCTTCAACATGATTCTTTCGGTTGCAAAATAAAATTGCATTGTTTTTTAAGGCAAACGGTCTGAAGATTATTCAGTGAAATTCGTACACTTTTTTTCCAGATCTTTGAAAAAATCCTGTCTTAATTATTATTGGTCAACGCTTATACTGAAAGCGTAATCAAATTGTAGGAGGGAACGTATGAAAGACTGGTTAAATATAGCTGGAAAAACCGTGATCGTAACAGGGGGTTCTTCAGGAATCGGAAAGAGGATCGTTGAAAGTTTATTAGAGCAAGGGGTGAATGTGGCAAATTTTGACCTTACAGAAGCTACGCAACAACATGACAATTTGTTGTTTGTTGAAACGGATATTTCAGTAAGGGAAGAGGTGGAGTCAGGTGTAGAAAAAGTCATTGAGCGGTTTGGAACTGTCGATGGTTTAGTGAACAATGCAGGGATCAATATTCCACGTCTTTTAGTAGATAAGAAAGACCCTCATGGGAAATATGAATTATCAGATCCTATTTTTGACAAGATGAGTGCAATCAATCAAAAGGGCGTTTTCCTAATGACGCAAACAGTAGCCCGAGAATTGGTCAATAAAAAATCTGGAGTCATCATCAATATGTCATCAGAATCAGGGCTTGAAGGATCTGAAGGGCAAAGTGCATATGCTGCTACCAAAGCGGCACTCAATAGCTATACAAGATCCTGGGCAAAAGAATTAGGAAAATCAAATGTTCGAGTGGTGGGTATTGCACCGGGCATCATGGAAGAAACGGGCTTGAGAACGTCTGCCTATGAGGAGGCACTGGCTTACACAAGAGGGACGACAGTTGAAAAACTGCGAGAAGGATACACAAAAACGAGTACAATTCCTCTAGGTCGGAGTGGCAAATTGACAGAAGTAGCTGACTTGGTCTGCTATTACCTGTCTGACCGATCCAGTTATATTACAGGAGTGACAACAAATGTAGCGGGAGGAAAAACTAGGGGATAGAAATAGGGGGATAAAATGGCATTCGTAAATCGATGGTATCAAATCTTAGACTTGTTAATAACCCATAAGGATATTTCAATCATTGATTTACAGAAAAAGTTGAGCAGTAGTTCAAAAACAGTAAAGAGTAGTATTGATCTGCTTAATGAAGAACTAATTGGTATTGCGAAAATCGTGCAAAGGAAAAAGAGCTATTCGATTGAGGTAGAAGATGCTGAAGAATTTGAACTCATTTTGGCTGGAAAGTTAAAAAAAGAAACCGATTTTAACTCAGCAAGTAAGCGGGTAGCATTTATCCTAAAACAATTGATCGAGGAAAAGTCATTTATTTTAATTGACGATCTGTCTGAAGCGCTAGGGATCAGTAGGAGTACTGTCTATAATGATTTTCGGATGCTAAAAAAGCTACTCAAGCCTTTTGATACAGAAGTAGTTGGAACGCCAAATAGAGGGATTCAGATTAAAGGAAGTGAATTTAATCTGCGTTTGCTTTACATCTATTATGTACAAGATTATTTTTATGAAAATTATTTAGAAAACGATACACGAGCAATGATCCAAAAAATCATTTCTCTCTCAGGGATTCCGCAGTATTATGGTCGTTTACTGTATAAAGTGATTTCTATTTCCATGAAAAGGATCATTGAAGGGAATTATTTAGAGACGATACCGAATTGTTATACAAATTTCATCAAAGAAGAAGAACAAATCGAGCAGTTGATCTATCATCTAGAGACCAAATACCGAGTGACTTTAAGTCAAACAGAACAGGACTTTCTCTGGTTCCCGTTAAATTTATCTGCAAATTCCTTAATTGAGCGTACGGTTGTCCCGACAGCAGTCGAACAGTACTTTAAAGCGATGCTAAAGCGAATCCATCGCACGCTCGTTTTGGATATCAATGAGAAAGTTTTGTTTTTAGAAATGAAAGAACACTTAAAGTATATGATCAACCGAATCGTGGTCCAAGCAAAATTAAGCGATTTGTTTTACGGCGAAATCGAGCGACAATATCCCTTTGCCTATGAATTAGCCAAAGTCGGTCTACAAGAGATTGAAGAAGTGGTTGGTCGAACCATACCCACAGTCGAAATCAGTTATCTAGCACTTTATTTTGAACTTGCTTTGAAAAGCCAACAAAACGAACCAGCCAAAAAGCAAATTGCTGTAGTTTGTCACAGTGGCAGAGGTACGGCGATGATCATACGTCGTCAATTGGAACGAGTCTTAGGCAATGATATTCGCATCACCCATTTATCAGAGGAAGCCTATCATCAGGAAAATCTGACCGATTACTTCGCCATTTTTACGACGATTCCATTAAAACATTTAGAGCAAGTGAAAAGTCCAATCATTAAATTGACCAACTTATTTGACGATCATTGGTTGCGCAATGAGTGGGAAAAAGCCGAACGCTTGCAGTCAGTAGGGAAGCAGTCGATCCTCTTACACTTTAACCACTTAGATCCTGACTTGACCTATCAAAAGAATGTCGAGTCAATGATCGTCGAATTAACAAAGGAGCATATGGTAGATGAGTGCTTTTTGGAACGAATCAGACAAAGAGAGGAAAAACATGCCACGATTTTTGATTCTGAGATTGGCTTTCCCCATGCGATCAATGATCAAACAGATAAAATCGTTCTGTCGATAGGTGTGTTCAAAAGGAAATTGGTTACTCCTGAGGGTAATATCAAACTGATTTTTTTGTTAGGGATTCCAAGTGAATTGACAGGGAAAAACGAACAAGACTTGTTGCGTATTTATGATGAATTATTTGCGATTGCTGGCAATGCGGATTTCAGAGAAGAAATCAGTGCCCAAGAAAATCTATTGGCATTGAAAGAATGGCTTTATCAGAAGGAGTTGATTATATGAGTTTTGTTTATCTATTTGGTATTTTTGCCTTAGGCGCCTATTTGTTACAAATTCTTTTTGGGTTGAAACAGATCAAACACTTTAATCAAAACTATCAGCAACTGCGCAAAAAAGGCAAGGTAGCGATTGGACGCAGAGCTGGGAAAATAAAAGCAGGAACGATCGTTTTACTTGCGGTCGATCCAGCAGGAATCATTCTTGATGCCAGAAAGATGCAAGGGGTAACCGTGTTGGCGAAGTTTAAAGAGCTGCCGGTCTATCTAGGAGAAGATATTCATTATATCGATAAGTACCATCCCAAAGTGCAAAAAGAAAACAAGTTGACGATTCAAGCAATGGAAAATGCCAGAGAAATCTATTTGCGCACAGAAGCCGGGAACTATACCGAAAGTCAGGGAGTGTCGCCTGTAACACTGTTGAAAATACAAATACAAACATGGAAAGAAAAAATATATATGAAAGAAAAAAGGAGTGCAAAATAATGGAGTATATTACAAAATTTGCTGAAGGTTTTATGAGCCTTTTTCAAACCGGAGCAGAGACATTTATCTCATGGATGACAGGTATCGTTCCAGTGGTGCTAATGCTGATGGTCGCCATGAATACGTTGATTGCTTTCTTAGGAGAAGAACGCGTGACCAAAGTGGCACGTTTATCTTCAAAAAATCCTTTCACTCGCTATTTGCTTTTACCTTTCCTATCGGCCTTTATGTTAGGAAACCCAATGTCGTTTACTATGGCTCGCTTTTTACCTGAATACTATAAGCCTAGCTATTATGCCTCACAAGCGCAATTTTGTCACACCAGTAATGGGGTATTTCCTCATATCAATCCTGGAGAACTCTTTGTATGGTTAGGTATTGCCCAAGGAATCACAACATTAGGCTTAAACTCGATGGAGCTGGCGATTCGTTATCTATTGGTCGGTATGATCATGAACTTTATTGGCGGTTGGGTCACCGACTTTACGACTGCTTACGTGTGTAAGCAGCAAGGCATCACTTTGAGTAAAACAGTCAAACTAGCGGCAGAATAAGGAGGAATCAAGATGACGTACAAAAGTATACGAGTAGTCAAAGGCAGTGGCGGTTATGGCGGTCCCTTAGTGATCACGCCGACAGAAGAAAGACATAAATTTATTTACATTACTGGTGGTGGTGAGCGACCTGCAATCGTTGATAAAATTGTTGAATTAACGGGAATGGAAGCAGTCAATGGCTTTAAAACATCGATTCCCGATGATGAAATTGCATTAGCGATCATTGACTGTGGTGGCACGCTACGTTGCGGTATTTATCCCAAAAAAGGGATTCCGACGATCAATGTCGTCGCAACGGGGAAAAGTGGGCCATTAGCACAATATATCAATGAACAGATCTATGTTTCGGCGGTTGGGGTCGACCAAATTTCATTAAGTGAAGAGCAAGAAGCAACCACCGCCGCCAATGAAGCAACAGCTCCTAAGCGGGAATTCACCTACGATACTTCGAAAAAAATCACAGAGCAAAAAGCCGAGCAGCAAAATTTTATTGCCAAGATCGGGATGGGCGCCGGGAAAGTCGTTGCGACCTTTAACCAATCTGCACGAGACGGGGTTCAGACGATGATCAATACCGTCATTCCCTTCATGGCATTTGTTTCCCTGTTGATTGGAATCATTCAAGGGTCAGGCGTTGGAAATTTCTTTGCGAATGTGATGGCGCCATTGGCTGGCAATATTTGGGGATTGATGATCATCGGCTTTATTTGTTCCTTGCCATTTCTCTCCCCGTTACTTGGACCAGGGGCAGTGATCAGTCAAGTGATCGGGACACTGATTGGGGTCGAGATCGGCAAAGGAACGATTCCACCACAACTTGCTCTACCTGCATTATTTGCGATCAATACTCAAAATGCCTGTGATTTTATTCCAGTTGGGTTAGGATTAGAAGAGGCAGAAGCGGAAACGGTTGAGGTTGGGGTACCTTCTGTTCTTTATTCTCGTTTCTTAAATGGTGTACCACGGGTCTTCGTAGCATGGCTTGCAAGTTTTGGACTTTATAGTTAAATCAGTATAGGAGGAAGCAGAAATGGCAGTTTTTACTACGACAGTTCTTTCAATCGGTGTGGAGGCGGAATTATTTCGCCAAGAAAATATGATCATTCTTTTTGGCAAAGATGCACCGGCAGCGTTAGCTGACTATTGTTACAATATTGAAGTACAGCCAATGAATGGCACGATTACATCTGAACAAAAATTATGGATCGATGATCAAAGCTATCAAATTACCTCGGTAGGCGATGTGGTATCAAGAAATTTACAAGAATTAGGACACATCACGATTAAATTTGACGGCAGTTCGACCTCTGAATTACCAGGCACACTTTATGTAGAAGCAAAAACGATCCCTGTGATTGATAAAGGAACGAAAATCAGCATTAAGTAAGGAAACTGTCTAGTAAAACGTAAGATTGAAGGAGTGTAAGCAATGGAATTCTTTTTGGATACAGTAAATCTTGAGGAAATCACCCACTATCAAAAGGTACTCCCGCTGGCAGGAGTAACCTCAAACCCCACGATTTTGAAAGCTGCGGGGAACATCGACTTTTTTACTCATTTGCAAGCAGTGAAAGAACGAATCGGAGAAGCATCCTTACATGTTCAAGTGGTTGGGGAAACCGTCGATGAGATGATCCTAGATGCAGAAACGATTATCAATAAGCTGGGAAAAGAAGTCTATGTCAAAATCCCTGTCAATGAAAATGGGTTAGAAGCCATCAAACGCTTAAAAGAGCGTGAATTCAACTTAACAGCTACAGCCATTTATACCGAATTGCAGGGGTTCTTAGCGATTGGTGCTGGAGTCGATTATTTGGCGCCATACTATAACCGTATGGAAAATATTAATGTTGATGCACCAACAGTCATTGAATCATTGGCACAAGCGATTCGTACCACTCAAGCACAAAGTAAGATCCTTGCCGCAAGCTTTAAGAACACTACGCAAATGAATCGCGCGATTCGTGCAGGGGCACATGCGCTCACTGCTGATCCAGACATCTATCGACAAGGATTAGCCATGCCTTCCATTCAAAAAGCAGTAACGGACTTTCACAATGACTGGGTCGAGATGTTTAAGTCGCCATCGATTCAGGGGTTATGCCAATGACGACAACGGTAATTTTTGATATGGATGGGGTTATCGTAGATTCTGAGTATACGTTTTTAGAATCAAAAACAGCGATGCTTCATAGTGAAGGACACCTTGTAGATGAGTCATATCACTATCAGTTCATGGGGACCACTGCAGAATTTATGTGGGAAAAAATGAAGGAAGAATTACAGTTACAAAAATCTGTTTCAGCGTACATTGAAGAAATGAATCGCAGAAGAAAAGCGTTGATAACACGTGATGGCGTCAAAGCGATTCCTCATGTGCAAACATTGATTCGGCAGTTAGCAGAAGCGAACTTTCAGCTTGGTGTTGCTTCCTCTTCTCCTAAAAAAGAGATTGAGGAGAACCTGGATCAATTGCAGTTGCGAAACTATTTTACTGAGATCGTCAGTAGTGAAGAGGTAGCACGCTCGAAGCCTTTTCCTGACGTATTCTTGAAAGCAGCGTCGTTGTTGAGCGCGAACCCTCAGCAATGTATCGTCATTGAAGATACGATCAATGGCTGTAAAGCTGCCAAAGCTGCGGGTATGTACTGTATTGGCTTTGCGAATCCAGCATTCCCTGTGCAAGGTCTGCCAGCGGATCAAACGATTATTGATTTTCGTGACCTGAATGTGCAAGAATTGAAAACCATCAAATAATACGCACAACTAAAATGACCAACCTAGGAAAGGATAACTGCTAATGAAGCTGGAATCCTCCTTTCCTTGGCTGGTCATTTTTAATTTTTTTGCATGATAGTCAAAGAATAAGCTTATTCTGTCGGCAGATCCGCCATAAACCGTTCGCTACCTTGAAAGACTGCTAATTGATTGACACCAAAGGAACGCAATAGATCGCTCATCGCTGCAAAATCTAACCGATAGTCACTGGCTTTATGGGCATCAGAGCCGAGGGTGAACAATTTACCACCGACACTTTGATACAGCGGGATTGCATATTGATAAAGGTGGGCATTTTGATAGGGGCCAAAGCTCTTCGCGTTGATTTCCATCGCTAAGTCACGGGCAACGATTTTTTTGAAGATCGTCGTTAACTCTGTTTCAAAATGGGCGGCCAATTCCTCAGCTGTAAATTGGAAACGACGCAAGCCATAATCAAAGTGGGTCACGATGTGCCCGTCAGAAAACGAGTCCAACACGTGGGCCATTTGGTCAAAGTATTGTTTGGCGACTGCAAATTTGTCCTTGTTCAACACGGCATCGTCCATATAATCAAAGGTACCGTTTTGATGGATACTGATCAATTTCAAGTCATAGGGATGGCTTTCAAGATAGCGCAAGATTTCTTGTTCTTGACCAGGCACGACACCAATCTCAATGCCTTTTAAGAGTTTCGTCGCTGTGGTCTCTTGCAGCTTCTGGTGGGTATTTACTAGTAATTCATAGTCAGGAATATCATCACGGAATCCCGAATAGGGGTTCTTCAAATCGAAATGATCTGTCGCAACGAAGTAGGCAGGCTGGTAAGCAAGATAATTCTCAAACTGTTCATCTGAATCAAAAGACAAAAATGTATGCAGATGTTGATCATAATAATTCATAAACAAGACTCCTTTTCTTGAATACGATACCACAAAAAAGCAGAAGAAACTATGATTGGCTGAGAAAAGGTTTTCTCTTGGACAATTTTTCGCTTATAATAAATAAGAATAGAGCGAAGGAGTCGGTCAGCCATGAGTATGTACCTTGAAATTCCTGAATTTGAAAGTGAATTTCGTTTTCGAACGTTTCTAAATGATGGGTTGACCATCGTTTACCCCCATGTCCATAAAGAAATCGAGATCATTTACGCTAAGCGCGGCACGGTCAATATTGGTGTTGACGATATGATCATTGAGTTGGAGGAAGGGGATCTGTATCTTTTTTCCAGCGGGCAACCCCACTATTTTCTAGCATCGCCTGAGAGTGAACGCTATGTCTATCAATTTGATATGAAGCTTTTTGAAGAGCCGTTGCTTCGAGAAAATGAAGTATCCTTGATGACACTCTTTGAAGAAGGGGAGCCCCACAGCAAAAATTGGCCAACGAGTTTTACGGAAAAAATAACAGGTCTCTTGATCGAGTTGTATCAGTTGGAAGAGGAAAATGTTGTTGGGAAGCGTTATTTGACTCTCGGGCTGCTTTACCAGTTGATTGGGGAGTGCTATCAAAGTTTGCCTAAGCGCAAACAAGCCGTCAATCCGCTAAAACGAACGGCCGCACAATACAAAGAAACCTTGCAGCGTCTGAATGATGTCTTTGAGTACATCGAATCTCATTACCAAGAAGTCTTGACGATGGAGGACACCGCAAGACATGTAGGGTTTAGTCCACATTATTTCACGCGTTTCTTTAAAACCAATACTGGCAAGACCTTCATGCAGTTTTTGACGGAATATCGCATCAATCAAGCCAAATTTATCTTGGCCAATGAAAAGATCCCCATGGCAGAAGTCGCTGAAAAAGCAGGTTTTGCCAGTGTCAAAACATTTCACCATGTCTTTAAGGAAGCCGTTGGTCAATCACCGTTGCAGTACCAGAAACAACTGAATCAAAATTGATAGAAACAGCCGATGAGCCTTTGCTTGTCGACTGTTTTTTTGTCAATTTGGCACTATTTTTTTCTCGATAGTGTTTTTTTAAGCGCTTTTCATAAATTGTGGAGTGGTTCTTTTTGTTAAAGTTTCATAAGATAATTTTCGGGAATTTTTTCAATGGAAACTGGGAAGAACTGCTTTCGATGTTTCGCTATAATGAGGAGGTAGAAAATAATAAGCGTTTTCAGGAGGAAAGATATGACAGTTAAAGTTGGAATCATTGGGTGCGGTGGGATCGCAAACGGCAAGCACATGCCTGCCTTGTCTCAAGTAGAAGAAGTAGAAATGGTTGCCTTTTGTGATCTGCTAGTTGAACGTGCAGTTGAAGCGAAATCAGCATTTGGGACCGAAGATGCCCAAGTATTCAGCGATTATCAAGAAATGTTAGCACAAGCTGATCTAGATGTGATCCATGTGTGTACACCAAACGCCTCACATGCTGAGTTGACGATTGCCGCACTAGAAGCGGATTGTCATGTCATGTGTGAAAAACCAATGGCAAAAACAGCGGCAGAAGCCAAAGCAATGATCGAAGCAGCCAATAGAACAGGGAAAAAACTCACGATCGGCTACCAAAACCGTTTTAGAAAAGATTCTCGTTATCTTCATGAAGTGTGCGCCGAAGGACAATTAGGAAACATTTATTTTGGGAAAGCTCATGCGATCCGTCGTCGGGCTGTGCCAACTTGGGGTGTTTTCCTTGATGAAGAAGCGCAAGGCGGCGGTCCGTTGATCGATATCGGTACCCACGCATTGGATCTGACCTTATGGATGATGAACAATTACAAACCAAAATTTGTTGTCGGAAAAGCGTATCATGAGTTGTCGCAAACCAAAAATGCCGCAAATGCTTGGGGCCCTTGGGATCCAGAGAAATTCTCAGTAGAAGATTCGGCCTTTGGTTTTGTGGTCATGGAAGATGGGGCAACGATTTTCTTAGAAGCTAGCTGGGCGCTCAACAGCTTGGATGTGAAAGAAGCCAAAACGACACTGATGGGCAGCAAAGCGGGTGCGGATATGAACAACGGTTTGACCATCAACGGAGAAGACCACAGCTTGCTGTATGAAAAAAATATCGAACTTGAAACAGGCGGCGTTGATTTTTATGAAGGAAACGGCGAGACGCCAGAAATTTTAGAAGCACAATCGTGGATCCATGCGATCATCAACGATACCGAACCAGTGGTCAAACCTGAAGAAGCAATGGTCGTGACGGAGATTTTAGAAGCGATCTACAAATCATCGCAAACCGGTGAGCCAGTCTACCTATAAGAACTGCTGGAAGAAAAGGAGCGAGCATAAATGACAAAACCGAAAATCGCTTTACAGCTTTGGAGTATTCAAGAGGATTGCAAGACAGATCTTTTTGAAGCGTTGAAAACAGTTAAACAAAACGGCTATGACGGTGTTGAATTTGCCGGTTATCATGGACACAGTGCTGCTCAGATCAAAGAAATGCTGGAGCAATTGGATTTGGCGGTCGCGGCTTCCCATATCCCGTTTGAAGCATTGCAAGATCGTTTTGAAGAAACCGTCACTTTTGAAAAAACGATTGGCAATCAACGGATCGTCATTCCGTATGCCAGTTTTGATTCTTTGGAAAAATGGCAAGCCTTTGCTGCGGAGCTGACCCAGATCACCCAAAAGTTGCAAGCAGAAGGGCTGACTTGCTACTACCACAACCATGCCCATGAATTTACTGAAGTTGCTGGAGAATCTATGATCGATGAACTGATCAAAGACAATCCGCAACTGCGTTTGGAAGCCGACCTTTACTGGTTAGCCTTTGCAAACGTGGCTGTTTTACCTTGGCTAAAGGAACGCGAAACGAAGGTCGGCTTGGTTCATATCAAAGATATGCAAGAGCAGTCGCAGGAAAGCACCGAGATCGGCAATGGGATTTTACCAATCAAGTCGTATGTAGAAGCAGCTAAAGCATTAGAACTACCATGGTTGATCGTCGAGCAGGAAGCGTTTCAAAAATTCGCTTCTTTAGAAGCCAGCGGGATTGATTATCTGCAATTAAAAAACATCGTAGAGGAGGTCTACCAATGATCCACGTTACGGTATGGAACGAGTTTCGTCATGAAAAAACGAATGAGACCGTCCAAAAAATGTATCCAGAAGGAATCCATGGTCAAATTGCCAAGTTTTTAGAAGAGGATGATTTCCAAGTGCGAACGGCGACCCTTGATGAACCAGAACACGGGTTGACGGAGCAAGTATTGGCTGACACGGATGTGTTGGTTTGGTGGGGCCATATGGCGCACGAAGAAGTCGATGATGCTATCGTTGCTCGTGTGCAGCAGCGTGTATGGGAAGGAATGGGACTGATCGTCTTGCATTCTGGCCACTTTTCGAAAATCTTTAAAACCTTGATGGGAACGTCGTGCGATTTAAAATGGCGAGTAGACGATCAGCATGCGCGGATCTGGAATGTCAATCCAAGCCACCCAATCGTTGAAGGAGTCGGCGAATGGATCGAACTAGAGCAAGAGGAAATGTATGGCGAGCACTTTGATATTCCAGCGCCGGATGAATTGATCTTTGTCAGCTGGTTCCCCGGTGGTGAAGTTTTCCGCAGCGGCTGTACATTCCGCCGTGGGAATGGCAAGATCTTCTATTTCCAGCCTGGTCATGAGACATTCCCAAGCTATTACAATCCCAAAGTGCAAAAAGTGATCCAAAATGCGGCTCGCTGGTGTGCACCAACAGAAAATCGTTACCCAACATATGGGCATTTTCAAGCAATTGAGGAGGAAAGAAAATGAAATTAGGTGTTTTTACCCCGTTATTCAATCAACTTAGCTTTGAAGAAATGATCGATGAAGTAGCGAAAAAAGGGCTGCAAACCGTCGAGATCGGTACCGGTGGTTCTCCAGGCAATGCCCACTTAGACATTGACCGTTTACTAGCAAGTGAAGCAGAGCGAAAAGAATACTTAGCGAAATTAGCTGATAAAGGATTGGAAATCTCAGCTTTGAGCTGTCACAACAACCCAATCTCTCCATTAAAAGCAGAAGCGCAAGAAGCCGATGAACTTTTGCGCAAAACCATCAAATTAGCCAGCTTAATGAATGTACCTGTTGTGAATGGATTTTCAGGCGTTTCAGGCGGAAATGCAACAGATACGCAAGTCAACTGGCCAGTATTGCCATGGCCAACGGAATACGATGACAATTATAATTATCAATGGGAACAAAAACTGATTCCTTATTGGAAAGGCATCAACACGGAAGCGGAAGCGGCTGGTGTGAAAATCGGGATCGAACTTCATGGCGGCTTTTTGGCACATACCCCTTATACGATGTTGAAACTGCGGGATGCTGCGGGGAAAGCCATCGGCTGTAACTTGGATCCAAGTCATTTATGGTGGCAAGGGATCGACCCAGTGGCAGCGGTCAAAATCTTAGGGGAAGCCGATGCGATCCATCACTTCCATGCCAAAGATACGTATTTGGACCAAGACAATATCAACATGCATGGCTTGACGGACATGCAGCCATATAGCAATGTCAAAACCCGAGCTTGGACCTTCCGTTCAGTCGGTTGCGGCCACAGCTTACAAGTCTGGTCAGATATTATTTCTGCGCTTAGAATTTATGGGTATGATTATGTCTTGAGTATTGAACATGAAGATCCAATCATGTCCATTGATGAAGGACTGACTCGTGCCATCAGCAACTTGAAGACGATTATGATCCGTGAAGAAGCTTCATCCATGTGGTGGGCATAAGAAGAAAACCGAGGAGTGTCAGACATGAGTGCAATCAATTTTGCAGTAATCGGATATGGCGGCATGGGTGCGTACCATGTCCACAATATCTTACCAAATGAAAACGAACGAATCCACATCGTAGGAACTTACGATATCAATGAAGAACGTCAAGCGATCTCCCAAGAAAAAGGCCATAAGATCTTTAAAAGCTATGATGAAGTCTTAGCCGATGAGACGATCGAAGCAGTATTGATCGCCACACCTAATGACTTGCACAAAGAGTTATCGATCGCTGCGTTGAAAGCAGGCAAACATGTTGTTTGCGAGAAGCCTGTTGCGCTGAATACTGCGGAACTAGATGAGATCGTGGCGGTTGCCCAAGAAACTGGCAATACCTTTATGGTTCACCAAAACCGCCGTTGGGATCCTGATTTTCTACTTGTACGCGAACTGTACCGTAATGGACAGATCGGTGATTTGTTCCAATTAGAGTCACGGGTCCAAGGGGCAAACGGCATCCCAGGAGACTGGCGCCATGTGAAAAAACAAGGTGGGGGAATGCTTTTAGACTGGGGCGTTCACTTGCTGGATCAAATGCTATGGCTGATCGACAGTCCAGTGAAAGATGTTAAAGCGGATCTTAGCTTTGTGTTGGGGGAAGAAGTCGATGATGGGTTCTTCGCTTTGATTACCTTTGAAAATGGGGTCAAAGCAATCGTGGAAGTTGGAACCTCCAATTACACGCAATTGCCTCGCTGGTACATCAAAGGAACAGAAGGAACAGCCACCATCACCGATTGGGATTTAAATGGGGAAATGGTGCAAGCAACAGGTCACGAAGATGTGGCAGCACCAAAACCAGTCCAAGCAGGCGTCGGCTTGACGAAAACGATGGCACCCCCATCGGAATTGGCAGCCAAAGAAATTCCTTTCCCGAAAGCCGAAGCGGATTTTGAACCTTTCTACAAGAATTTTTACAACGTTGTACGCAACGGTGCCGAACCTATCGTTAAAAACGAAGAAGTCCGAGCAGTGATGCAGTTGATCGAACGCATTTTTGCCACAGCGTAAGAGAATAGAAAAAAAGCACTAGCTGAGGGAGTGATCTCTTTTCGCTACGTGCTTTTTTTGTGTAATGAAACGATAACAGTTACTCCGATACGTAAAAATTGAACAATAAATCTTGAGGATAATTTCCCCATCGATCGCCGAAGATGGTCAAACCACCAGCATTTTCGGCAGTTGCAGGTGCAGCAATTTTAAAGGTGAAAAAATCACTGTGGTCTAAGTCGATTTCATTCAGGTTGTGATCGGTTAATTTTTCTCCATCGAGGGAAGTATCATAGCGATTGATGCGTAAATGCTTAAGTAATCCATATTGACTGAACTCATCGATCCACCATTGCGGAGTCAGAGAACCTCTGACATCCGAAAAGTTTCCTGGTACGGTATAGCTACCGATGCAGTGATTGTTTAAGTAAAAGGAAAGATCGCTGGGCCAATAGTTATTCGAAATGGGGAACTCTGAAGCGATCTCCATACTAATTTCTAGTAATTCGATTTTTTCACCATTTTTCAAGGGATTTGGGATTTTGTATTCTAAAAAACCGTTATTTAGCCAGATGATACTTGCATCAACACGTTCTTGATCCAGAAAAGATTTTGGATCATCTAAGGCGCCAATCAAGCGGTCTTTGGTCGCCATTCCACAAGAAGGCTCAGCTTTAAAATCGGTGAAGTGGCCAATTTTCACGGATTGGGAGGTTAGATTCATTTCTGGAAACACTTTTGCTGGGAAATTGATATTGATGAAATCAGTTTTTAGAGATAAATATTTTTTCTTCCAGTCTTGCCCCGATCCTTTTTCTGTTTTGATCAACTGAGCTTCTTCGAGTTTACGGATATGTTTGGTCATCAAAGCATTGCTGATTGCTAATTTTTGTCCAATTTCACTGATGCTTTTCTTCTTATCGCCTAATTCTCTTAAAATCGCTAAGCGAGTTTCATTTGCCAGTGCTTCGTAGATCGGTAAAGATGCGTTTGTTAGATCCAATTCCATAGCAATCACCTCGTTATACTAAAATGTTTAATGAAAAGATGGTTTAATTATAACACAACCTTGTGAATTTGCCAAATAGTAAAATGATGATTTTTTTAGCTATCCCTTGTTAAAATAATGTTGACAGCGCTTTATATTTATAGTAACTTTACGGTGTAAACATTATTCGACGATAGTCTAACGATTATGTTTATTGATAACTGGATGTCATTTTACTTTTTAGTTAAATTAAAAGGAGTGTAAAAAATGAAAGTAAGTAAATCAATTGTTTTAGTAGGGACAAGCTTATTATGTACAGTGTTGTTAGCTGCTTGTGGCGGAAGTGGTAGCTCAAGTAATAATTCAGAAATTTTGCTTTGGTCTTCGACAACAGGACCGGACGGTGAAAAAATCAAAAAAACGATTGATCAATACAATGAAACAGACCCAGACTTTAAAGTGAAGTTAGTAAGCATGCAAGGTGACACCTTTACTTCAAAGTTGACGACTGCGGGGAAATCGGGGAAAGGTGTCCCTGATTTGGCTTTGATCGCCTCAGAAGCTTTGCCTACGTATAAACACCAAGACATGCTTGAAACTTGGGATGACATGATCGATGGGACAGAATTGGCACGGGAAAACTACGTAGAAGCTGCTTGGGACACTGGTGTAGTGGATGATAGTCAATATGGGATTCCGGCAACCATGGGTTCGTGGGTGATGTATTACAACCAAGATTTGGTGGATAAATATGTTCCAGGAGCGTTGGATGATGGCGTAGTGACGTATGAAGAAATCAGACAAGCTGGGGAAAAAGCAAAAGCAGATGGTATCTATAGTTTTGGCTATACATGGGGCATGCAGAATTATTCGAATCTCTACCAACAAATGGGTGGGGAATGGCAAGATGCACAAGGAAACATCAATATCGATAATGAGTTTTCTTACAATGCCGTTCAAGAGTTTAAGGATCTATACGATGCCGGCTACATGGTCCCAGATGGTGAAGATGCAAATAAACTTTTTGCAAACCAGCAGCTGATTTTTCTTCCAGAAGGAACATGGATGCTAAGTAATATGGAAGAAATCAGTGACTTCACTTGGGGTCAAACATTTACTCCTCAATGGAATGCGGAACATATCATTCAGGGTTCAGGCGTCGATCAGTTTGCGATGTTCAAAACGAACGAGGAACGTTCCGATGAAAAGAAAAGTGGCATGGTCGACTTTCTGACTTGGTTACAAGCAAACCAATTAGAGTGGGTCAAATCAGGTGCAAATCCTACTTCCTTAGCAATGCTAGACAATGAAGAATATGTTGAGATGCCACAATCCTTCTTATTGAAGACAGAAAAAGGACAAGCGGCAATTTCTGTTAACGCAGTTGATGGCTTATCGTATATCTTTGGTGAATATGATAATCGTTCATGGGACATGATCACAGGAAAAGCAGATATTCAAACGACTTTTGGTGAGATCCAAAAAGTTGTAGAAGAAAAGATGAAATAATCTTCTCACGTGGAGGCTGTGGCAGAAGGAAGAGCGACCATAAAAGAATTCAGTCCATTTTTTGATAGGGTAGGAATTCTGATGGGGAGGCTTAAAGGGCTGTCACAGTCGTTTCTTGTTGATAGCTGCACTAGAAATACAAGGAAGGATGGGTATTGATGAAAAAAAGGTTAAATGGCTGGCCAATCGTTTTTATTGGTCCGCATATGCTCCTTTTTCTTTTATTCTTTTTAGTTCCTGCAGTGATTGGGATCTATGTTTCTTTTACTGAATGGGATCTGTTCAGTACACCGATTTTTGTCGGGTTTGATAATTTTAAAACGATTTTGTTTGATCAAGACTCGTTGTATCATACGCAATTTTTTAATGGAATGAAAAATACGCTGTTTTTTGCGGCAATCTCCGTTCCGTTATGTATTGTAATTCCCTTGTTGCTAGCGGTTGCATTATCTGCTAAACCAAAAATGATGCGTTTTTTTCAATCGATTCTCTACCTGCCAACATTATTTGCAATCTCTGCCGTCATGATTATTTGGGGGTTCCTTTTGAGCAAATCTTTTGGACCGATCAAAGAAGTATTCGGTATCGACATCAATTTTGTAGGCACGCAACCATGGGCATGGATCGCTATTTTGATCGTGACGATTTGGTGGACATTAGGTGGGAATCTAATTATTTATGTTGCTGCATTAAATGGCGTCTCCAAAGAGCAGTTAGAAGCAGCAGAATTAGATGGTGCGAATAGTATCACGAAATTTTTTCGTATTTCTTTGCCGAGTATTCGCAACCAGCTTGTTTTTACCACGGTCATGACGACCATCGCTCAGTTTAATATTTATGGTCAGCCACTAATGCTGACGGGAGGCGGACCCAACAATTCTACTCGCGTGTTGATGATGTACATCCAAGAAAATGCCTTTGGTAGTAGTACCTCGGTTGCAGGAATTTCTTCAGCGATGGCCATTCTACTAGGTTTTGTAATCATGGCAGTTTCGATTGTGCAATTTATGGTCATCAAAAAAATGGAAAGATAGGAGGGATGAAGATGCGAGAAAACAAACTAGGGAAAAGAATTGCCTTTATTTTGCTAGCGATCGTCTGTGTGATTTGGATCTTTCCTTTGATATGGGCAATTTTTACCTCGTTTAAATCGGAGGCAGAGATTCAAAAGGTTGGGTTCAGTTTGATTCCGCAAGATTGGACGCTGGCTAACTTTTTGGGCTTGTTACAAGGCAATGATTCTTCTCCTGTGTTCCGCTGGTTTGTGAATTCAATGATTATTTCAACTTCACATACGCTGTTAGTTATGGTGATCGTCTCGTTTGCGGCTTATGGCTATACACGACTCACCTTTAAGGGGAGAGATTTGATTTTTGCCTTATTGTTAGGAACGATGATGTTTCCCGGGGTGGTCAATTTGATCCCGAATTTTAAAATCGTTGATACGTTAGGTTGGACCAATACATTTCTGGCAGTCATCGTTCCTGGAGCAGCAGGTGTTTATAACATTTTTCTCGTTCGGCAGTTCATTTTAGGGATTCCTAAAGAATTGGATGAATCGGCTGTGATCGATGGGGCCAACGAGTTTCAAATCTTTTATCATATCATTTTACCGTTGATCAAACCTGTATTGACGGTGGTTGCGTTATTTAGTTTTACTGGCTCATGGAATGACTTCTTGTGGCCATCGATCGTGATAAACGATATTGATAAATTGCCAATTACACCGGGGCTGCAATTGCTACAAGGGCAATACATGACCTATCCGGGAATTGGAACTGCTGGAGCAATCTTAGCCTTGATCCCTACCTTTTTATTGTATTTGGTGGCGCAAAAAAGCTTTATGGCGTCAATGTCGTTGCAAAGTGGCATAAAATAATTTGTTTTTGGAGGAAATATGAGTAGAGAAGAATACCCGAGACCGCAATTTGAGAGAGAGAATTGGTTAAGCTTAAATGGTGAATGGCAATTTGCCTTTGATGACCAAAATCTTGGTTTAAAAGAAAAGTGGTACACAAACGAAGCAAACTATCCGTACAAGATCAATGTTCCCTTTGTCTATCAAAGTGCATTGAGCGGCATTGATCATCGAGAAGTGCACGACGTTGTATGGTATTATCGGACCTTCGATGTGCAAGTCCCTGAAAAAAGTCGTGTGCTTTTGCATTTTGGGGCGGTGGACTATGAAGCAGATGTGTTTGTCAATGGAAATCATGTGAAAAATCATTGCGGAGGGCATACCTCGTTTGCTATAGACATCACGGATGCTCTAGTATCTGGACAAGAGCAAATACTAAGTGTGCGAGCATTTGACCCGCATTTTGATGAAAGCATTCCACGGGGGAAACAATTTTGGGAAGAAGAATCAGCAGGAATCTGGTACACAAACTCAACAGGGATCTGGCAGCCAGTCTGGCTTGAAGTAGTTGCTGAAACCCATCTGCAACAGGTGAAATTTACGAGTGATTTTGATGCTGGTGCCGTGAAGATCGATGTAGAACTGAACCAGTTACAGCCGCAAGTAGTCTTAGAATATCAAATCTATTTTAAAGATGCTTTAGTTACCAGCGGAAAGGCAGACTTTATCACTTCTAAGTTGAGTTTTGCAGTTGATATTTTCCAGCAAGAAATTTTTCGGACGAATTTTCACCACGAAGGCTGGTCTTGGACACCTGAAAAGCCGCAATTATTTGATGTTGAATTGACGCTTAGAGAAGCAGGGAATGCCATCGATCAGCTAAAAAGTTATTTTGGTATGCGTAAAATACATACAGAAAACGGTATGATTTACTTAAATAACAAGCCTTACTACCAGAAGTTGGTTCTCGATCAAGGCTATTGGCCGAGCGGCTTGTTAACTGCACCAACAGATGAGGACTTTAAACAAGACATCTTATTGGCCAAAGAAATGGGATTTAATGGTTGCCGAAAACACCAAAAAACAGAAGACCCACGCTTTTTATACTGGGCAGATAAATTAGGATTTCTTGTTTGGGGAGAGTGTGCGGCGCCGGCAATCTATACCGATCGTTCTGTGATGCGTTTGATGCAAGAGTGGGCAGAGATCATCACTCGGGACTATAGTCACCCTTCGATCGTTACTTGGGTACCAATCAATGAGAGCTGGGGTGTGCCAAAAATATCATTTGATCGTCAGCAACAGCATT
The DNA here is from genome assembly GCF_051711225.1 of Enterococcus sp. DIV2449a. Classification (NCBI taxonomy): domain Bacteria; kingdom Bacillati; phylum Bacillota; class Bacilli; order Lactobacillales; family Enterococcaceae; genus Enterococcus; species Enterococcus sp. DIV2449a. Next base: position 2,941,626 of record NZ_JBIOME010000001.1, on the reverse strand, counting down.
TTTCTCAAGCAATGTATCACTTTATCCATTCGCTAGACCAGCAACGGTTGGTTATTTCAAATGATGGTTGGGCGATGACGGAGACAGATATTTGTGCGATTCATAATTATGCGCATGGGCAAGAATCTGAACGGCAAAAATATCTATACTTCAAAGACAGTCTCAGCACGAGAGAAAAATTGGTGAATCGAGTATCGACCCCATGGCCGATTTTCGCTGGAGGATTTTCTTATCAGGATCAGCCTATTTTATTGACCGAGTTTGGCGGTATTGGCTTCGATGTTTCGGGGCAACCCGGTTGGGGCTATACCTCAGTGGAAAATCAACAAGATTTCTTGAAGGATTATCAGCGAATCATGACAGCTGTTTATGATTCTGTCGGACTCTGGGGCTATTGCTACACTCAGTTGACAGATGTTGAACAAGAAATCAATGGATTGCTGACCTATGACCGCCAACCAAAAGTTGATTTGGCAGCGATTAAAGAGATCAATGAGCAGTTTCATCCACCACAGATAGAATAAAATGATTGGTAAGGAAAGGGGCGATGTCCGATGGGGAAATCAGCAGCTTGGCTCAGTGGAGTAAGTATCTTGATTGCTGCGCTTATGATAACCGGTTGTAGCACTGGAACTGATCCAGGGGAAGAAGTGTCCGATTTTACTTCAATTATCGATAATGATGGGGCAGATCCTTGGATCTTGCAAACGGAAGCGTTCTTTTATTATACCAAAACGACTGGGAATAATTTAACGCTTTGGCGTGCTGAAAACCTCTCTCACGTTGCTGCTGGTGAAAAAAAGGTCATCTGGGAAATGCCAGCAGAATTTGAAAGTATCTGGGCACCCGAGCTTCATTACTTAGATGATCGCTGGGTGATGTATTTCGCGGCTAATCGTCCTTCAGAAACGCATCGTATGTACGCATTAGTCAATCATCAAAAAGATCCTTACATGGGTGAGTGGCAATTGGAAGAGATCAAAGGGATGGATGATAAATTTGCGATTGATGGAACAGTTTTAGAGATCAATGACAAACGCTATTTCCTTTGGTCGGGCTGGGAAGGGTATGAAAATGTTGCGCAAAATCTTTATGTAGCGGAAATGGTCTCCCCTACGGAAGTGATTGGGGAGAAACGGCTTATCTCAGAACCAGAATATGAATGGGAAATGCGGCAAACACCATTGATCAATGAAGCCCCTCAAGTGATTATCAAAGACGAAACAGTCAATTTGGTATACTCTGCCAGTGGAAGCTGGGACAATGATTACGCTCTTGGTCTTATGACCCTAGATGTAGCTGATGATCCCCTAGAAAGAGCGAATTGGCAAAAGGAACCAGAGCCGATTTTCCAACAGACAAACACTGTCTATGGACCTGGTCATAATGGATTTGCCAAATCAAAAGATGGTTCTGAAGACTGGTTGATTTATCACGCTGCTCGGTGGGATCATTCGGGCTGGGACCGTTCGATCCGCTTGCAAAAGTTTGGTTGGGATCAAGAGGATAAAGTCCTACTGGAAGCTCCTTTGGATGAGTGGCATGTTCAAGCGTTGCCAAAAGCTGAGCCGAATCGACTGCGATTAACTGCTAGCCGTGCTTTGTTGGAAGGCGATTTAGCGCTTGTCGAAGATGAGGCAGCACTCTCTAAGAAAGTCGTCCAAGGCTTTGAATCAACGACTGACAAAATTATCTTTACCCCTCAGATTGAAGAATCAGATGAATTTCTGGTGATTGCCTATGTCAAAACCACTGATTATCTCTCCTTAAATGACCCAATTCAGGTCAAGATTGAAACGAAACAAGCAAGTCACGTGGTGGATGTCTATCCTTCCGAATATTATCAACCGCTACAAGTCCGCATGAAGTTACCGAAAGGATCGCAGGAAATCACCCTTTCGTCTGAGATTGGGGTTGACACGCTAAGTATTGATCGTTTAGAAATCGTCAAATTCCAATAAAGAATAATGAGGAAGTTTTTTTAATCCAAGCGATGGGTGATGATCGTTTGACTCCTGCTACTTTGTCTTTAGACAATGTGGCAGGATTTTTTTATCCTTGAAAATTCCCAACTCCTACCGCCATAGCCTAAAATTCCATGTATAATAAAGAAAACGACCGTTTTATTTGGCGAAGGGAAAAGAAAAAGCAAAAGAGGTGCGAACTATGAGGATGAATCAAGAAAAGCTGACTTCATCAAATGGGAAGGATCAGCTTTTTGTCAAAACGTGGCTGCCAGAAGAACAGCCGAAAGCAGTCGTGCAAATCGTTCACGGAATGATCGAACACATTGAACGTTACCACGAGTTTGCGGAATGTTTGACTGCGCAAGGCTATGCGGTGGTCGGTCATGATCACTTAGGGCATGGGCAATCCGTGAAAGAAACACAGGCCTATGGGCATTTTGGTGAAAAAGAGGGCGCCAACTATTTAGTGGCAGATGTGGGAGTGGTCCATCAGTACGCAGCTGCTTGCTACCCAGACCGACCATACTTTATCTTAGGGCACAGTATGGGGTCGCTGGTGTTGCGAAATTATTTGTTTAGTCAGCCACATCCATTGTCAGGAGCAATCATCATGGGCACCACGATGGAAAAAGCCGTGCTGATGCAAGGAGGCAAACTTGTCACGAACTTGTTGCGCCCGTTTGCCGCTCAGCAATGGCCTTATCACGTAATGGAACAGCTGGTTTTTGGCCAGCACAACCGGCGTTTTCGTCCCAATCGGACCGCCAAGGATTGGTTGACCAGTGATCCGCAACAAGTGGATCGCTACTTGAAGGACCCTTACACGCAATTTCATTTTTCCTTAGCGGCTTACAAGGATCTCTTTACATTGACGCAAGCTGCCAGTGATCCGGATCAACTGCGCAGGATTGACCCAGAATTGCCGCTGCTCTTGATTTCAGGTGCAGACGATCCTGTGGGGCACTATGGCAAAAGCGTCCGCCAATTGGCTCAGCAACTGAAGCAAAATGCTGACGTGACGATGTATTTGCTTGAACAGGGCCGGCATGAGATTTTGAATGAGCGCAACCGCGAGATCGTTTACAATGAAATTTCTCGCTGGCTGTTTGAAAAAATGCCGAAATGACGAACGTTAAGAAATTGGTAGTCTTTTCTGAAAATTCAAAATTATTTTCTCTTTTAAGGCTTTTTTCATTTTCGGCTATCTGTTATAATGATTTTCACATCTAACATAAAGGAGAGATTTTTTGTATGACAGTTTATAACTTTTCAGCTGGTCCTGCCGTATTGCCCCGTCCCGTATTGGAGAAAGCACAATCCGAACTTTTGAATTACCGCGGAAGTGGGATGTCCGTTATGGAGCTGAGTCATCGGTCCTCCTTGTTTGAAGAGATCATTAAAGATGCAGAAGCACTTTTACGAAAATTAATGGGAATTCCTGAAAACTATCAGGTACTGTTTTTACAAGGCGGCGCGAGTCTCCAATTCAGTATGATCCCTTTAAATCTTGCACAAAACAAAAAAGCCTTATACGTAAATACCGGTTCTTGGTCGAAAAAAGCTATTGAAGCAGCAAAAGCGCTTGGAAACGTGACGGTGGAAGTTGTTGCCTCTAGTGAGGATCAAAACTTTACCTATATTCCAGAAATTTCAGAAGATGCGATCGATCAAGAAGCGGCTTATTTGCATATCACCACGAACAACACCATTGAAGGGACGGCCTTTCAAACGATTCCGCAGGCTGGCGACGTGCCGATCGTAGCGGATATGTCCTCAAATATTTTAGCCAATGACTATCGCGTAGAAGACTTTGGTGTGATTTATGCTGGGGCCCAAAAGAATATTGGTCCTGCAGGGTTGACGGTAGTGATCATCCGAGAAGATTTACTCAATGATGATGCTGTCTTCGCTCCAATGCTGGATTATCGTCTCCAGGCTAAAAATGACTCATTGTACAATACACCACCAACGTATGCTATCTATATTGCTAAATTGGTGTTTGAATGGTTGGAAGAATTAGGCGGCATTCCTGCCATTTTAGAACAAGACCGCCAAAAAGCGGCGCTTTTATACGAAACGATCGACGCCTCTGCTCTTTACAGTAGTCCTGTGGCTGTTGACAGCCGCTCACTAACGAATATTCCTTTTGTGACAGGGGATAAAGCATTAGATCAGCGCTTCAATGAAGAAGCTGTCAAAGCTGGCTTTGAGAACTTGAAAGGGCATCGTTCCGTTGGAGGAATGCGAGCAAGCTTGTACAATGCCTTTCCATTAGCTGGCGTTCAAGCGCTAGTCGACTTTATGAAATCATTTGAAGCGGAGGTCAAATAAATGTTCCAAATTAAAACATTCAATGCGATCGCACCAGAAGGATTACAGCGTTTAGAAAAAGAAAAGTATGCCATCAACGAAAGCGACCAACCGCAAGGAATTTTGCTGCGCAGCCAGAAATTGCACGATTACGCTTTTCCTGAAAGTGTCTTAGGTATTGCCCGTGCAGGGGCTGGGACCAACAACATTCCCGTCAAAGCATGTACTGAAAAAGGGATCGTCGTCTTTAATACGCCAGGCGCCAATGCCAATGCGGTCAAAGAATTAGTGATCGCTAGTCTGCTCTTAAGTGTCCGTCCGATTTTACGAGGTGCCCAATGGGTCCAAACCTTGAGCGGTGATAATGTGGAAGAACAAGCAGAAGCGCAAAAAAGTCAATTTGCTGGAACAGAGTTAGAAGGCAAAAAGTTAGGAATCATCGGCCTTGGTTCTATTGGAGCGATGGTCGCCAACGATGCTTATCGTCTAGGGATGGAAGTAGTCGGTTATGATCCTTACGTGTCAGTGGATACTGCTTGGACGATCTCTCGTCGGGTCAAGCGTACCAATGATATTGCGGAAGTCTTTTCAACCTGTGATTTTATTACGGTTCATGTGCCGCTAATGGAAAACACGCATCATCTCGTCGGGGAAGCCGAACTTGCGAAAATGAAACCAACAACGAAGCTATTCAACTTTTCTCGTAAAGAAATCGTCGATACAGATGCCGTTTTACGTGCGTTAAAAGCCGACCGTTTAGCGGGCTATACGACTGATTTTGCGGATGAACAATTGCTGCACAATGAAAAAGTCCTCGTCTTGCCGCATTTAGGTGCATCAACAGAAGAAGCCGAAGTCAACTGTGCCAAGATGGCAGCCCGAACATTGAAAAAATTCTTGGAATTTGGAACCATCAAGCGCTCAGTGAATTTTCCAACTGTTGAGATGGCTTTTCATTCGCCTTATCGTCTGACGATCATCAATCGCAATGTACCGAATATGTTAGGTCAGATTTCATCGATCATTGCGGAATCTGGGATCAATATCGACAATATGCTGAATCGTGGACGGGAAGACTTTGCTTACACCCTAGCCGATGTCGCTTCTGAAGATGAAGCCTTATTGAATCAATTAGCCGATAAATTACGGGAGAACGAAAATATCGTTCGTGTACGGGTCATCAAGAATCAGGAGGTTGGGTATTAATGGTTCAAGTATTTCCGTTTAAAGCCATTCGTCCAGAAGCCTCATTGGCAGAAAAAGTGGCCGAGCTACCGTATGACGTGGTCAATTCACAAGAAGCCGCAGCGTTTGCGCAAGGCAATCCTTACAGCTATTTCCACATCGACCGTTCGGAGATCGACTTGCCAGGAATCGATCCTTATGATCCACAGGTGTATCAAAAAGCGGCGGAAAATCTTGCATCTTTTCAAGAAGAAGGCTGGTTGATTCAAGAAACGGCGCCCGCATATTATTTGTATGAATTGACGATGGCTGGTAGAAGCCAAACGGGGCTTGTCGCCTGTACCTCGATCGATGATTATGTCGCTGGGAAAATCAAGAAACACGAGTTTACCCGTCCAGAAAAAGAAATCGACCGGATCAATCATATTCTGGCATGTGATGCCAATACAAGTCCGATTTTCTTGAGCTATCGCCAACCAGCAGCAGTCAAAGAAGCGATCGATGCGTGGCAAGCAGAGCATGCGCCAATCTATGATTTTGTCAGCTATCATGAGGTGCAACATCGTGTTTGGCTGATCGATGATCCAGCGCTAGTCGCCTCTTTTGCCCAGCAGTTTCAAGCTGTAGATGCCCTTTATATTGCGGATGGGCATCACCGCACAGAGTCAGCAGTCAAAGTCGGCTTGCAAAAGCGAGCCGATGGCCAAAGCAGTCAAGAAAGCGACCGCTTTTTAGCGATCTTATTCCCAGAAAATGAATTGGCGATTTGGGAATACAATCGGGTTTTGCGGGTACCAGTGCCAGATACCTTTTTTGAGCAGGCAGCCCAACATTTTACGATTCGAGAAACTACAAGGAAGAAACCAGCGCAACGTGGTTCGATTCATCTGTACCTAAACCATGCGTGGTGGGAGTTGACCATCAAACCGGAAGCTGTGTCGCAAGATGCGGTAGGACAGCTGGATGTGTCGCTTTTACAACAATACGTGCTGGCTGATATTTTCGCGATCCAAGATGTGCGGACAGACAAACGCATTGATTTTGTCGGCGGAATTCGTGGTCCAGAAGAATTGGAACGTTTGGTAGATAGCGGAGAATGGACATTGGCCTTTTCCATGTATCCAACGCAAATGGCCGATCTTTTGGCAGTAGCTGATGCGGGAGAAATTATGCCGCCAAAATCAACTTGGTTTGAACCAAAACTGTTGAGCGGTCTGTTTTTACATGATTTAGAAACGAATTAACCAAAAAAAGCTTACGAGGCTAGCTCGTAAGCTTTTTTCGCTATTAGAAGTTGCCGAGTGTTTCGATGATCAAGCGGACATTCAAGACCGTCAGTGCAATGGCACAGATCCAGCCTAAGGTAGAGACCCATAGCGGATTCTTGAAGCGTTCCCCCATGATTTTTTTTGAGCTGGTAAAAAGAACCAACGGAATCATCGAAACGGGTAAGGCGATGCTTAAAAAGACTTGCGAATAAATCAGCAAATCGTCCAAGGCTTGTTCGTTGCCGCCAAAGTAAATCGTACAAAGCAAGACGGGGATCACCGATAAGCCACGGGTGATCAGACGTCGCGCCCAAGTAGGGATCTTCATATGGATAAATCCTTCCATCACGACTTGCCCCGTCAGTGTCCCAGTGATCGTTGAATTTTGACCAGATGCCAAGAGCGCCACGGCAAACAGAACGCTCAAGACTGGACTGGCGACAGCACCAGCAATGGAGGAATCTTGCAAAGCATCAAACAGCGCGGAGAAGGTGCCGACTTCTTCACTATGACCAAAGAACAAGGCGCTTCCTAAGATCAAAAGCAGGCAATTGACCAAAAACGCAGCGGATAACTGGATGTTGGAATCCCAAGTAGCGAACCGCACGGCCGTTGCCACTTCTTGGGTATCGCTGCGATCGATTTTTCGTGACTGGGAGATCGAAGAATGCAGATAGAGATTATGCGGCATCACAGTCGCACCAACGATCCCCAACGCCATTGTCAGCTGCCCATGGTTCAAGACTTGCTTTTGGGGAATAAAGCCTTGCAAGACAGCAGGCAAATTTGGTTGAGCAATAATGACTTCGTAACAAAAGACCAGCATAATGACCAAAATCAGTGTCATGACGATCGCTTCGATTTTTCGGAAACCCAATTTCATTAAAAAGAGCAGAAGCAGTACATCGAAAATCGTTAAGATGACCCCAACTAATAAAGGTAAGCCAAATAGTAGATTGAGAGCGATCGCTCCTCCGATCACTTCCGCGATATCCGTTGCCATGATAGCCAATTCGGTGACGATCCACAAGACAAAGCCTAAGCCTTTGCTGGTGTGTTTACGAGTTGCTTGCGCAAGGTCCATCTGGGTCACGATCCCTAGCTTGGCTGCCATGTATTGCAGCAGCATAGCGATCAAACTGGAAATCAAGATCACAGAAAGTAAGAGATAGCCATATTCAGCACCGCCACCGATCGAGGTGATCCAGTTTCCTGGGTCCATATAGCCCACGGCTACCAATGCCCCAGGACCAGAAAACGTTAAGAGATTGCGCCAAAAGCTGCCGTTTTTTGGAATGGCAACTGTATTATTTATTTCTTCCAAGCTAGGACCGTTGGCCGCTTGGATCAATTTTTTTTCTTCATTCATCGTTTCACGTCCCATCTTTTTAGGTATACCTAAAAACAAATCTATTGTATTCCTCATTTATGGATTTTTCAAGAGAAACCTTTTGGAAGTCGGAAGGAAAGGACAAAAAAAACAGCAGCCAAAGGAATGGCTGCTGTCTGTTGGGTTTTCTTATAAAATTAGTCGGCGCGTAAAGCGATCGCTGCATCTTTTTTCGCTGCCATTCGAGCTGGAATGTGGCCGCCGATCATCGTTAGGACGGTGCTGACAGCAATCAAGATCAGGCCGTGGACCGGATCTAATTGAGCAACATTTTCGAGATCAGTCATACTATATAAGATTGCGTTGATCGGGAATGTGGCTAACCAAGCAATCAGGACACCTAAAGCTCCTGAAGCGATCCCTAAAATACAGGTTTCGGCATCAAAGACGCGGGTGATGTCTTTCTTGCGAGCACCTAATGCTTTTAAGACCCCAATTTCTTTCGTACGTTCAAGTACAGAGGTATAAGTGATGATACCGATCATGATCATGCTAGTTACCAAGGAGATCCCTGCAAAAGCGATCAAGACGTAAGTGATGGCATCCATCAAGCCACCAGTCAATTGAGTCATCGTACCCGCTAAATCGGAATAAACGATTTGGTCTTCTTTGTCTTTGCCTTTGTTGAAGTCATCCAAGTAATCAAGGATTTTTTCTTTGGCACTGAAATCATTCGGATAGATCATAATGCTGTTTGGTAAATCACTGCCGCCAAGATAAGCGATCAATGAATCTTTAGCACTTTCGTCAACGGGTTCATTCGTCATCACGTTGGTGTCGCTGTCTTTTTGGGCTTGGACGATCACTGAGTCTTGGTTTTCTTTGATGACTTCTTGCGCGAGGGCATCACTGTAGGCAATGCCAGTTGACAGCAAGTTCATCGTAGAGTTTTGCTTGATACGTAAGATTCCGCTGATCGTTAATTCTTTGTTGTTACTGTTATCGAAAACGTCATTTAAATCTTGATTTGGAATGAAGTTTCCAGTTGGTAATTCGGTGTAAAAGGCATCATTAGACGCCAATGTGATTTTTGTTCCCACGATATCGTCGAAGGACACCTTGTCGCCATCTTCAATGTCAAAACCGAGATTGATCAATGCATTGACATTCGTTACGTTGTTTTCATCGACGATCAAAACGACATCTGTGCTAGCACTTGGGTAGCTGCCTTCTAAAAGGTCATAGTTGTCTTTTAAGAAATTGCCGTTATCCTCTGATAACTGCTCGGGGAAAGTCGAAACCCCAATCCCGGTGGAGGCACTCATGGCAGACATCATGGCATTGGTCTGTTCATTGTCAGGTGATGCATTGGAGAAGCTGACTTGTTCCACAGTATCATCGATCTTACGGAAAAGGTTCAAGGAAGTGGAACGAGTGTAGCCGATATTGTTGCTTAATTCAGGATCAATGTCGTTGATGTAATCGAGAAACTCTTGATCGATTTTGTTGATATGGGTTGCACGATCCGCATCACTTAATTTAGCAGTGACCTCTTTATCTGAAGGGAAATCTTCCGATTTATCCCGCGTCCCCATCGCTGATGGATCTTGTTCAGTGGCTACTTGCGAGATCGTAATCGGAAAACGAGCTAATGTTTCTGACTGGGTATTGTCGATTTGTTTTTGGAATCCCGTTGACAGTGACAAAACAATGGCGATTCCGATGATCCCGATACTAGAAGCAAAGGCTGTCAAGAAGGTGCGCCCTTTTTTGGTGCGGATATTGTTAAACGACAAACGTAAGGCAGTCATGAAACTCATTTTTGTGTGCTTTAATTCGAATTGGTCTTTCTTTTGTCCTTCGACATGAGGGTTCGAATCTTTAATGATTCGTCCGTCTTTGAACTCAATGATCCGTCCAGCGTATTTGTGCGCCAATTCAGGATTATGGGTAACCATGATGACCAATTTTTCTTTTGATAGTTCTTGGATCAGTTCCATGATTTGGACACTGGTCTCTGAATCCAAGGCACCTGTTGGTTCATCACAAAGAAGGATATCAGGATCATTTGCTAAGGCACGAGCGATCGCTACCCGCTGCATTTGACCACCAGAAAGCTGATTTGGTTTTTTGTGCATATGCTCAGCTAAGCCCACACGCGTCAAAGCATCGGTTGCTTTTGCGCGTTTTTCTTCTTTTGACACACCGCTCAAGGTCATCCCAAGCTCGACGTTGTCGATGATGCCTAAATGACTGATCAAATTGTAGCTTTGGAAGACAAAGCCGATCGAATTGTTCCGATACGCATCCCAGTCACGATCTTTAAAGGATTTCGTTGATTTGCCGTTGATGATCATATCACCAGAATCGTAATTGTCTAAGCCGCCGATCACGTTCAACATGGTTGTTTTCCCAGAGCCGCTTGGCCCTAAAATGGCAACAAACTCTTGTTTACGAAAGGCGACGGAGACACCATCGAGGGCTTTTGTAGTACTGGCGCCAACCGTATAATACTTCTTGATATCTTTTAATTCTAACATGCTGTCACTCTTTTCTTGCCGTTTTCACGATTATTTTCATTATGTAACCACGCTATCATAATGGTTAACAAAAATCAACGATTATCATTGTTTAAACAAATAATTTATACTAAACTAAAGACAGAAAAGAGGGAGAGTATGGAAAAAGCGTTAGGAACATTCAATATGGCGGTATTTGCAGAAATCTTTTCGCTGATGGGAAACATATTGTTTGAAGAAATCGGTCTGGAAGATTTAAAATTGACCAAAATGGAAATCTTGGAACTCGTGGTGATCTCTAGTAATGAAGGAATCACGATGTCCGAGTTGGCCCAGCAAATCGGTACGTCAAAAGTCCAAATCAGTCGTTCGATCTCGGGGTTAGAAAAGGCTGGCTTTGTGGTCCGCAAAACCAACGGCGTCAATCGCCGCAACGTCAATGTTTATTTGGAAGAAGCTGGGAAGCAGTTGTTTGTCCAAAAGAAAAAACAAGTGGAAGACCGCTTGAATGCCAAAACCGCTCAAATGGCTGCAGAAGATATCCAGCAGTTGAGTCAGTCGTTGACGGAAGCAGTGGGGATCTTGCGAAAATATGACATTTTACGGACTGGCAATCAATGTGAGAAAAATACGCCGTTTGATTAAAAAAGGGCGAAGCAATCGTTTGCTTTTTAATTACTGAATTAATTTCATATTAACTTATATTATCGACTTTTTAGATAAAGCAACCGATTGCGTTTTTCTCTTGTTTTGACTTCTGATTTGTGCGACAATGAGTATATCAAACAAGTTAAAGGAGTCTGCTATGAATACTACTGCCATTTATCATCGTCCCGAAAGTGAATTTGCGTATTTGTACGAGAAGGATAAAATGCATATCCGTTTACGTACCGCCCGTCAAGACGTCCGCCATGTCCAGCTGCTTTGCGGCGATCCTTACACACTGTATAAAGAAGCTTGGTACCAGCAAAGAATTGAAATGAAAAAAATTCTTTCCACGGACTTGCATGATTATTGGCAAGTATCGGTCGGAGCAGAATTCCGCCGTTTGTCTTACGGCTTTTCCATCGAAAGTTACGATGGGTTGCATGTCTTTTATGGAGACCACGGGGTCTATCCTTTTGAGCAGCAATATTTAGAAATGAACAACAATTATTTTCGGATGCCTTACTTCCAAGAAGCCGATCGTTTCAAAATTCCTGAGTGGGCAAAAGAAACCGTTTGGTATCAAATCTTCCCTGAACGCTTTGCAAATGGGGACCCATCAAATGATCCAGAAGGTGTATTGCCTTGGGGCTCAAAAAATCCCGATCGCCAAGACTTTTTCGGCGGGGATCTGCAAGGGGTCATCGATCATTTGGATTACCTCGTCGATTTAGGCATCAATGGGATATACTTCTGTCCGATTTTTGAGGCCTATTCGAATCACAAGTATGATACCATCGATTATTTAGCCATCGATCCAGCGTTTGGGGATAACGACACCTTTAAACGCTTAGTGGAGGAATGCCACAAACGCGGCATCAAAGTCATGCTAGATGCTGTGTTCAATCATATGGGGGATACTTCGCATCAATGGCTAGATGTCATCAAAAACGGCAAAGATTCGCCCTTTGCTGATTGGTTCCACATCAATGAGTTTCCTGTCAACTACAAAGAAGGGGAAAACTTTGAAGATGCCTATGACATCACCTATGATGTGTTTGCCTTTACGCCGCATATGCCAAAACTCAATACAGAAAATCCCGACGTGCAAGATTATTTGTTGAAGATCGCTCGTTATTGGATCGAAGAGTTTGATATCGATGCTTGGCGCTTGGACGTTGCAAATGAAGTCAGTCACCACTTCTGGAAAAAATTCCGCCAAGTGTGTGATGATGCCAAAGATGATTTTTATATCCTTGGGGAAATTTGGCACTCTTCTCAACGGTGGTTACAAGGCGACGAGTTTCATGCAGTAATGAATTACGCCTTTACGGATGCAATCATTGAATATTTTGTCAAAGACGAGATCTCCATGACGAAAATGGTCTCGGAATTAAATAACCAGCTGATGTTGTATCGGGAGCAAACCAATCAAGTGCAGTTCAATATCTTGGATTCTCATGATACCCCGCGCTTGTTAACTTTGGCTCGAGGAGACAAAGACTTGATGCGCCAAGTGATGGCCTTTACGTATCTGCAACAAGGCGTCCCTTGCCTGTATTACGGTGATGAGATCGGTTTGACCGGCGATATGGACCCGGATTGCCGTAAATGTATGATTTGGGAAGAAGAAAAGCAAGATCGTGATCTCCTGCATTTCACTCGCTCATTGATCAGCATTCGCAAAGACAACCAGAAAGTCTTATCAGAAGGTTCCTTGAGTTGGAACTGGGTTTCGGAAGAGGATGGACTGATCATTTTCGAACGAGAGTTAGGGGCACAGCGGATCATCGGTATTTTCAATACGGGCGATGACCAAATCACTCTTTCTCGTCCTGATTCGATCCTGATGGAACAGTTTGTCCAACTGGAAGATGAAACGATGATTATTGATAACAAAGGCTTTGCTATCGTGAAAGTAAACAACGAAGAATCGAATGAAGCATAAAAATGAGGCAAGAATTGCATATGCAATTCTTGCCTCATTCAATGTTTTGGGTATTTTTAATTTCCCCATGCACGTTGGAAAGAATCTTCCCCAAAATTCCTTCTGTCGGTATTATATCCTATAACACCTGAATGTGACAAATGATAACCCTTAAATATAGGTAGAATTTTTCTACAAAGGGGAAAAAGATTGAAAATTTAGACAGTATTGCCTTCTTTTTGCGCTTCTTTCCACGAAAGGTCTTTTCTTTTTTACAAGATATGATAAACTAGTAAAAATGTATTTTTATTCGAGGAGTGATTTGATGAGTACGGGGTATCACGTAGCAGTTGTCGGGGCTACCGGCGCAGTAGGAACAAAAATGATTGAGATGTTGGAGAAGACCACGTTGCCGATCAAAAAAATAACGTTGTTGGCATCCAAACGTTCTGCTGGGAAGACCCTTGTGTTCAAAAATGAACCGCTCGTTATTCAAGAGCTGACCGCAGATTCCTTTGCAGGCGTCGATATTGCATTGTTCAGTGCCGGTGGCGGCATTTCAAAACAATTTGCTCCAGAAGCAGTCAAACACGGTGCAGTCGTGATCGACAATACCAGTCATTTTCGGATGGACCCGAATGTTCCTCTAGTCGTTCCTGAGGTGAATCCTCATGTATTAGCGCAACATAAAGGAATCATTGCCAATCCGAATTGTTCAACGATTCAAATGATGGTGGCGTTAGAACCAATTCGTCAAAAAGTCGGTTTATCGAGGGTCTTGGTTTCGACGTATCAAGCAGTTTCAGGTGCTGGCGCCCAAGCCTTGGCTGAATTGACTCGTGAATCTCAAGAATTATTAGCTGGCAAAGCCGCTGATGAACTAAACCCTGAGATTTTACCAGCAGGCAGCGACAAGAAGCACTACCCGATCGCGTTTAATGCCTTGCCGCAAATCGATGTTTTTGCCGAAGAGGATTATACTTACGAAGAGTGGAAAATGATCAATGAAACGAAGAAGATCATGGAAGATACGCAGATCAAAGTAGCAGCTACGTGTGTGCGGATCCCTGTGTTTAGCGGTCATTCGGAGTCGATTTATATCGAGACCAAAGACCATGCTAGTGTTGAGGAAGTCAGACAGTGGATCAGCGAAGCGCCAGGAGCTGTCTTGCAAGATGATCCGAGTCAACAAGTGTACCCGCAAGCTTTGACCAGTGTGGACAAAACAGAAACCTTTGTTGGTCGGATTCGCAAAGATTTGGATGTCGAAAACGGCTTGCATTTATGGGTCGTTTCTGATAATTTGCTGAAAGGGGCGGCATGGAACTCCGTTCAAATCGCCGAAAGCCTGCATCAGCAAGGATTAGTTCATGTGTAAACCATAAGTTTTTCAGAAAAGTGTGGTGAATGCCACGCTTTTCTTTTTTTTGTTGTATAATAATAGGGACGGCTTATGCTTGGGAAATAATACAGTAGAAAAAAATTAAGAGGTGAATAAAAGTGGAAACGATAAAAATCATTCCTCTTGGCGGTGTACGCGAAAACGGAAAGAACATGTACATTGCTGAAGTTGGCGAGGATATATTTGTGCTGGATTGCGGTGTCCGTTATCCAGAAAATGAATTATTAGGGATCGATACAGTGATTCCAGACTTCACATATTTAGAAGAAAATGCCGACCGTGTGGCGGGTGTCTTCTTGACCCATGGGCATGCAGATGCGATTGGTGCATTGCCTTATTTCTTGGAGAATATCCAAGTACCGGTCTTTGGGACCGAGTTAACGATCGAACTAGCAAAATTGACCGTGAATAAAAATGAAGCTACCAAGCGCTTCAAAGATTTTCATGTGATCGATGAACATTCGGAGATCGACTTTGGTCATGCGACCATCAGCTTTTTCCGTACGACCCATTCTATCCCTGATTCTGTTGGGATCAGCGTCAAAACAGAAGCTGGCAATATCGTTTATACAGGAGATTTCAAGTTTGACCAAACAGCGATCCCTATGTATCAAACCGATTTTGGCCGCTTAGCGGAAATTGGAAAAGAAGGCGTCTTAGCATTGCTAAGCACGTCTTCAAATGCCGAAAATCCAACGCCGATCGCTTCTGAATTGACGATCCAAGATGAAGTTTATGACAATATCCGTTACTGGGAAGGTCGGATCATCGTCGCTAGTGTTGCCAGCAATTTGCAACGGGTGCAACAAGTATTAGATGCGGCGTTTCGTTCTGATCGCAAAGTCGTTTTGACCGGGCAAGATTTTGGTCGGATCATCAAAACGGCCATGAAGTTAGGGAAATTAAAATTACCTGCCGAAGACTTGCTGATCACCCAAAAAGAAATGAAAAAATACTCAGACGAACAGTTGCTGATTTTAGAAACAGGTCGTATGGGTGAACCAATCAAAGCGTTGCAAAAAATGGCCAACGGCTCTCACCGGACGCTGCGCATCAAAGAAGGAGATCTTGTTTACATCACAACAACGCCGACAACGGCAATGGAAACTGTGGTTGCGAAAACGGAAGATATCATCTATCGCGCTGGCGGTACCGTGAAACAGATCTCGGATAATTTCCGTGTTTCTGGTCATGCCAACCCGAATGATCTGCAGCTGATGTTGAATATGATGAAACCGAAGTACTTTATCCCTATTCAAGGCGAGTACCGCCAATTAGCCGCCCATGTGGACTTGGCGCAAGAAGTCGGGATTCCGATGAAAAATATCTTCATTACTGCTCGTGGAGATGTGTTAGAATACAAAAAAGGCGAAATGATCGCCGCAGGTGCGGTTCCAGCTGAAAACGTCATGATCGATGGGATCGGTGTCGGTGACATTGGGAATATCGTCCTGCGAGACCGCAAAGTCTTATCTGAAGACGGAATCTTCGTTGCGGTAGTGACGATCAATCGTCGCGAAAAGAAAATTATTTCTGCACCACAAATCACTTCTCGCGGGTTTGTCTATGTGAAAGCCAGCCGCGATCTGATTCGTGAAAGTGGCGAGATCGTGGAAGAAATCGTAGAAAAACACCTTCATGATGAAGAGTTTGAATGGAGCAAATTGAAACAAGATATCCGTGATCGTTTGAGTCGTTTCTTGTTTGAACAAACCAAACGCCGTCCCGTCATCTTGCCGGTCATCATGGAATCAAGCCAAAGAAATCGCAACCGTAAATAATTCGTTTTGACCTACTGACAAAAGCAGGTGAAAGAATAGCCGTTTGACGGCCGATTTCTTTTCACCGAAGCTTTTGTCTTTTTTTATGTAAGAAAACAGGTGGCGTTTTTTTTATAAAATGCCCCTTATTTTGGTCGTGATGAGCAGATAAGGATTGACGGCGAATGGATTTCGATCAATAATACAAAGTTGTCCCCCTAAGACTAGAGGAACAAAACAAGCAAAGAGAGGATGGTCGATTTGTGAATAGTTATCAAGAAAATCCCGTAGTACAACAGAGAAAGTGGTGGATTCTCATTGCTGTTTCGATGTTTACCTTTATGTCAACACTGGATGGGAGTATCGTAAATATCGCTTTGCCCACGATCTCGGCAGATATGGGTGTCCCTATGAATCAAGCGGAATGGGTCGTATCCGTCTACTTGATGATCGTTTGTGCCTGCCTTTTGTTATTCGGTAAGGTAGGGGATAGTTGGGGTAAGATCAAAGTATTCCGCTTGGGGATGCTGATCTTTATTATCGGTTCGCTGTTATGCGGGTTTAATCATTCCTTAGCATTTCTGCTATTTGCCCGAGTCGTGCAAGCGATCGGAGCCAGCATGACGATGGCGACGAATACCGGAATCATTACTGAAGTCTTTCCTATGAGTGAACGAGGACGCGCCTTAGGGATGATTGGTGCCTTTGTTTCGTTAGGCTCCATCGCCGGTCCTGGATTGGGCGGAGTGATTTTGGCGCATTTTTCTTGGCCGTTTATTTTTTGGATCAATGTTCCAGTCGGTATTCTGACAATGATTGCTGGAGAAAAGGTGTTGCCAAAAGATATCACCATGAGTCATGATTCCATCGATAAAACCGGGTTTGTGCTGTTTTCAATTGCAATTATCAGCTTCTTCGGCGGCATTTTTCTTGGACAAGAGCGTGGCTTTCTAACGTGGCTGCCGCTGCTGTTGGTGGGGATCGCCTTAGTGGCATTCATCGTCTTTTTGCGAGTAGAAGCGCGTGTGAGCAAACCGCTGATTACCTTTGGGATCTTTCGTAATAAAATTTTCACCATGAGCCTGATCACGGCGTTGCTGATCTTTTCTGCAAACTTTTTTGTCAATGTCGTGATTCCCTTTTACTTGCAAAGTGCCCGAGGCTTAACGCCGAGTGTGGCAGGAATGCTGATGATGGTCTTTCCTTTGATGATGGTCATCGGTTCACCACTTAGCGGCTATCTGACGGACCGTGTAGGACCGGAGATCTTGGTCTTAGCTGGCTTAGCGTTGCTGTCCATCACTCAGCTGATGTATATGTTTATGAATCAGCATACGCCGATTTGGTACTATGTCGTCGCTACTGCCATCATGGGGTTAGGCAATTCGTTGTTCCAATCCCCCAACAATACGATGGTGATGAGCAGCGTCACCAAAGAAAATCTTGGGGTGGCAGGTAGTCTAAATTCCTTTGCCCGTAACTTGGGCATGGTCTTAGGGATATCCTTAGCAACGACGATTCTTTATGCCGCAATGAGTCAAGCCTATGGGAAGCATGTGACGACCTATATCGCAGGTCGGACAGATATTTTTGCCTATGGCATGAAAATCACCTTCTTTGGGGCGTTCCTTCTTTGTATCACGGCGTTATTCTTAACAGTCTGGCGCATCTATAAACAAGGTGGACGTAAGAAAACGCTATGATCGCTTGAAGTCATCAGGTCGAACTGTTCTATTCCTTATTCAGAAAGGGTAGAACAGTTTTTTTATTTTTCTTGATAAGAACCAGAAAAAGGACGGATGTAATAAAGCTGCCAGAATTTGTGCTTTTGGATTTCTGGCGTTATCTGTTATAATGAAAAATATTAGACTGTATTACTTAGATGGAAAGGGGAATGTTGTATGAAACTTACGTATCACGGACACTCGGTGCTTGCTATCCAATTAGCGGATGGCCAAAAATTGTTGTTTGACCCTTTTATTACTGGAAATGCTCTGACTGATTTGGATGCAGACACAGTGGAAACCGATTGGCTTTTGATCACGCATGGTCATAGCGATCATATTGGGGACATGGTGCCGATCGCCAAAAGAAATGAAGCACCAGTGATCAGTGTCGTTGAAATTTGCCGCTATGCAGCCCGCAAAGGCGTTGCTGAGACGCATGGCATGAATATGGGAGGCTCTTTTGAGTTCCCGTTTGGCAAAATCTCAATGGTGGAAGCGAAACACAGCTCTGGTCTTGAAGAAGACGGAACGATGATCTATATGGGCAACCCAGTGGGGATCATTTTAGAAGCAGAAGGCAAAACCATCTACCACGCTGGCGATACTGCCCTCTTTAGCGATATGGCGATGATCGGTGAACGTTTCGATATCGATGTGGCGTTTTTACCGATCGGGGATAATTTTACGATGGGCGTTCAAGATGCTGCAACAGCAGCGGCGCTTTTAAACGCGAGCAAAGTAGTACCGATCCATTACAATACGTTTCCAATGATCAAGCAAGATCCGCAAACCTTCGTGAATTTATTGCCGGCAGGTGTGGGCCAGATCCTTGCAGTCGGTGAGACATTAGAAGTTTAAGCAACAGGAAGATTCGTAGTAGGAATAGGGGATAATTATGGCGACAAAACACGACTTGATTTTAGCGCATATCGAGAATCTGCCTGTAGGCGATCGCATCTCGGTGCGGGGAATCGCAAAAGACTTGAATGTCAGTGAAGGAACAGCCTATCGGGCGATCAAAGATGCGGAAAATATCGGCTTGGTTTCAACGATACAACGTGTGGGAACCATTCGGATTGAACGGAAACTAAAGAAACACATTGAAAAACTAACTTTCGGCGAAGTCGTCCAAATCATTGAAGGCGATGTTTTGGGCGGCGCAGCCGGTTTAGACAAAGACTTGAACAAATTTGTTATCGGCGCCATGAAGGAATCGGCAATGGAACGCTACATCACGCCTGGTTCCTTAGTGATCGTCGGAAACCGTAACGAAGTCCACAAGTTGGCACTGGAAGATGGCGCAGCCGTCTTGATCACGGGGGGCTTTGAAACCTCAGAGGAAATCTGTCGCTTAGCAGACGAATTGGAGCTGCCGATTTTACAAACGACCTATGACACCTTTACCGTGGCAACGATGATCAACCGTGCCTTGAGTGACCAGCTGATCAAAAAGGACATCATGCTGGTGAGTGACATTTATATGCCATTGGAAAAAACCAAGTATCTGCACACCTTTGATACGGTCAAGGATTACAAACTGCTTTCGGAGTCTACCAACCACTCCCGCTATCCAGTCGTCAACAAGAATATGCGGGTCGTTGGGATCATCACAGCCAAAGATGTCCTAGAAAAGCCTGACACGCAGATCATCGAACGAATCATGACCCGGGAACCACGGGTCGTAAAAAAAGAGATGAGTGTGGCCTCTGCCAGCCATCAGATGATTTGGGATGGCTTAGAAGTGATGCCCGTCGTAGCAGATGACCTTTCTTTGATTGGGATCGTTACACGCCAAGACATCATGAAAGCGATGCAGATGGTCCAACGACAAACACAAATTTCAGATACGATTTCAGACCAAATCTCGGGACAGATGCAAGTCATCGAACAAGATTTTGAAGGGAACAAATTGCCGCAGCCGCATTTCAGCTTTGCGGTGACGCCTCAAATGGTCAATGAAGTCGGAACGATCTCTTTTGGTGTCTTGAGTGAAGTGATCGCGAATACGGCAAAACGTACCATGCAGTTGAATCAACGGCGCAATAGTTGGATCGAGCAAGTCAATCTGCATTACTTCCGTTTGATCCAATTAGAAAGCGAGATCATCATTCAACCGAAGATTCTAGAACTGGGGCGACGTTCGGCGAAAATCGATATCGAAGTATCGATCGAAAATTCCTTAGTGGCAAAAGCGATCGTGGTATGCCAAGTAATGGAACGCCCATAAATCATCGAAAACGGCACTTATGGAAAAATTTTAGAGAGAAAGTTGAGACCATTCATGAAGGTACAAGAAGAAATACTTGCAACAATCAAAGCATTCGACCGAATCATTATCCATCGGCACCAGCGCCCTGATCCAGATGCATTAGGATCACAAGTGGGTTTGGCAGAAATTTTACGAGCTAGTTTTCCCGAAAAAGAAATCTATCAAGTCGGCGGACCTGTTGAAGGATTGGATTACTTGGCGCTGATGCAGACGATCCCTGATGATTTGTATAAAGGAGCGTTGGTGATCGTTACAGATACGGCCAATGCACCACGGGTCAGTGACCAACGCTATGATCAAGGGGCGAAATTGATCAAAATCGATCATCACCCTAATGATGAGCCTTACGGAGAGCTGGTCTGGGTCAATACAAAAGCCAGCAGCTGTAGTGAGATGATCGTTTCGTTTTGGCAAATGTTTCAAAACGAGCTGACGATGACGCAAGAAGCGGCTCGTCTGCTATATGCAGGCATTGTTGGTGATACTGGACGGTTTTTATATCCGGCAACGACAGCGACAACGCTGCGCTTAGCGGCTGAACTATTGGATTACGGTTTTGATGCACCGAAGATCAATCGGCAATTGGATCAAGTCTCTCGCAGTGTTGCTCGCCTTTCAGGGTATGTCTACGAAAACATCGAGATCGATGAGATTGGTGCTGGCAGAGTGATCCTATCACAAGAATTGCAGCAGCGTTTTGGCGTAGTGGATTCGGAAACCTCAGCAGTCGTTTCCTTACCAGGGAAAATCGACGAAGTGATGGCTTGGGCGATCTTTGTCGAACAACCAGAAGGCTATTACCGGGTGCGGATGCGTTCGAAAGGTCCAGTGATCAATGAGATCGCCAAACGCCATCATGGCGGCGGACATCCCCTTGCCAGTGGAGCAAATGCAAAAGACCTTGAAGAAGTTGCAGTGATCTATCAAGAGATCCAAGCAGCGATCAAAGAATTTCAAGCAGAATAAACACTTTTACAAGCACATTTGCCAATAGAAAAAGGGCGTGCCAAAAGCTTTCGGCACGCCCTTTTTTAGACAAAACGCAGCGCAGGCTCATCACTGAACCGGCACTGCGTTTTTTTGTTGCGTATTTACGAGAAAATAAGAAGTTTACCCCCGTAGATCGTCTAAAAATTCGGTTTTGCTTTTCGTTTTCTCGTCTTTCATTTTGATGACTTTAGCTGGTGAGCCAGCAACGACTGCTCCAGCAGGGACATCTTCCGTCACCACAGAACCGGCAGCAACGACTGCACCTTCGCCGACACGGACGCCTTCAAGGACGACGGCATTTGCGCCGATCAAAACATTGTCTTCAATGATGACTGGGCTTGCTGAAGGTGGCTCAAGAACGCCAGCCAAGACAGCACCAGCGCCAATATGGGCTTTTTTCCCAACGGTTGCCCGGGCACCTAAAATCGCCCCCATATCGATCATGGTTTCTTCACCAACCACAGCACCAATGTTGATCACTGCCCCCATCATGATAACGGCATTTTTTTCAATGATGGCTTGGTCCCGGATAAAGGCACCTGGTTCGATACGGGCATCGACTTTCGTCAAGTCCAACAAAGGAATCGCTGAGTTGCGGCGATCATTTTCCAGATAGTGATCGGTGATTTTGTCTTGGTGCGCGGTTAAAAACTCAGCTACTTTTTGACTGTCACCAACCACGAAATAGAAGGTGCCGTTACCAAACAATTGGATGCCATCTGCTTGGACGTCGCCAAGATCTCCATTGATATAGACTTTTACAGGTGTTTGTTTATTTGCTTCTTTGATATATTTTGCTAATTGATAAGGATCGGAAAATTGTAATTCTGTCATGAGAGACCACCTTTACTTGTCGATTAGATTTTGCATGGAATAAAAACCGGCTGGTTGATCGGCTAAAAATTCCGCTGCTTTTAGTGCACCATTGGCGAAGATTTCGCGGGAGAGCGCAGTGTGTTTTAATTCAATGATTTCATCCTGCCCAGCATAGATGACAATGTGTTCCCCAGGGATCGTTCCGCCGCGAACGGCATGGATGCCCATCTGCTTGCGGTCATTTACTAGATCACTGCCTTCACGCCCGTAGAGATACTCTTTTTTTGTTTCGCAGCTGTCATTGATACTATCTGCCAACAGCAAAGCTGTACCGCTTGGTGCATCAAGTTTTTGATTATGATGCTTTTCGATGATCTCAATGTCAAAGTCAGCTTCTAATGCGGGGGTGATACTTTGTAGTGCTTTGATCAGTACATTGATCCCCAACGACATATTGGCAGAATAGAAAACCGGAATCACTTTAGCAGCCAACGGCAGCATCATCTGCGTGTCTTCCGTCAAACCAGTTGTAGCAACCACGATTGGCAGCTGCTGTTCGACACAATAGTTCAACAAGGCAGGCACATTGCTATAATGAGAAAAATCAATCACCAAATCGATCGGTTGCGTGATTTTTTCTGGACGATCATAGATTGGAAAAGGACCATCTAATTGCTCGGTACGATCTAAGCCGGCGGCCACTTCTAACTGAGGGTGCTTTGCGATCAGGCTTTGCAACACTTTGCCCATGCGACCGTTTGCACCACTTAATAAAATTTGTTTCACCAAAAACTCCTCCTTACAGCAATCCGTAATTGGTCATTTCTTCTTCTAAATGAACGAGGGTCGCATCTTCCGGGACACCCAAAGGCAAACGATAATGCAATTCGCATTTGCCTAGCAAGGAGACCGCTGCTTTGATCGGCACAGGATTTACTTCACTGAAAATCGCATCGATCAACGGTTTTTGTCGCAACTGCTCTTTGATGGCTGCTTTTACATCACCATTTAAGAAATCAGCAACGAGTTGTGCCGTTTGTTTCGGAGCGATATTGCCGATCGTTGAAATCACGCCAGAGCCACCTAAAGCTAAAATTGGGGTTACTTGATCGTCATTTCCTGAATAGATCGCAAAGTCATCATCCGCAAGACGAGCGATTTCTGCGATTTGCGAAATATCACCGCTGGCCTCTTTGATGCCTTTGATATTAGGGATTTTTTTTAGTTCTGCCACGGCTTCAGGTGTTAAATTTAAGCCGGTTCTTGAGCTGACGGAGTATAAGATCACTGGCAGCTCAACGCTTTGACAGATTGCTTCATAGTGAGCGACTAAACTTTTCTTGGTCGCTTTGTTGTAGTAAGGTGTTACAACCAATAATGCGTCAGCACCAACGCGCTGTGCTTCTTTTGAAAGATGGATCCCATGTTGGGTATTGTTGGAGCCTGTTCCTCCGATAACGGGGATTCGACCAGCAACTTGTTTTACCACCGCTTCGATCACCGCGATATGTTCTTCATCGTCTAACGTGGATGCTTCACCGGTCGTACCGCATGCAATGATTGCATTCGTTCCTTGCTGCACATGCCACTCCGCTAACTCCTTCAGCTTATCGAAATCCACCGAACCATCTTGAAGCATAGGGGTAATCAACGCAACGCCAGAACCTTTGAATATTGTCAAACTACGACACATCCTTTCAACCAATTTATTTTTCGTTACTCTACGTATAAGTGTACCAAAACGAGGGGTAAAATTTTCAATAAAAATCGAAACATTTCGACAATTTATACTATAGATTATTCGAATTATATACTATAATATTAAACAATATCAATGAAAAACTGAATATTCGCTGGTTTTTATGGATATTTTTAAAAGGAATGTATAGAAAGGTGTTTTAACATGCAAGTATCGCAAACAGTCACAGAATTAACCGAAGACGTGGTTCGTTTTCGTCGTGAATTACATACAATCCCTGAATTAGGGTTAACTGAGTTCAAAACAAAGGAATACTTGCTGCGTCAGTTGCAATCCTTTGGGATCAAAGAAATCTATCCAGTGATTGAAACCGGCTTGATTGCTGTCTTTCGCAGTGAGCGTCCAGGAAAGACACTGGCCTTTCGAACGGATATCGATGCACTACCGATCAAAGAAGAGACCGGTGTTTCTTTTGCTTCCAAACATGAAGGAAAAATGCACGCCTGCGGGCATGATGGCCATATGGCAACGATGCTAGGGTTTGCCAAATACTTAGCGACGCATCCTGAAGTGATTCGTGGAACGATCGTTTTGATTTTCCAACCAGCCGAGGAAAGCCCCGGTGGCGCTCAACTGATGATCGATGAAGGCATCTTACGAGATTTTGGCGTGGAAAAAATCGTGGGGCTGCATGTCTTCCCAGACTTTCCCGAAGGAGTCATTGCGAGTCGGAAAGGTCCGATGATGGCCCGTAACGGCGAGATCAATCTAACGATCAACGGCACGAGTGCCCATGGTGCCCAGCCTCATCAAGGACATGATGCCATTTTAGCCGCGGCTGCGATTATTCAAGGATTGCATTCGATCATTTCACGCAATATCAGCCCGCTTTCTGCTGGGGTCATCACTTTTGGGAAGATCCATGGGGGAGATGCGGAAAATATCATTCCCGGCAAGGTCGTTTTAAAAGGAACGATGCGGGCGTTTGAAGATGAAGTCTATGAAACGATGACGCGCAGAATCACCACCGTCGCACAAGAAATCGCCAAAGGATATGATTGCACGGCGGATGTCGAATTCGAGCACCTTTATCGTGTCGTGGACAATGATCCTGAGATGGTGGAAGTGTTGGAAAAAGTGGTCGGGGAGAGCTACCGAGAAACACCGCCATATATGTTGGCAGAGGATTTTTCGATGTACCAAAAGGAAATCCCCGGTGTCTTTTTCTTTGTCGGCACCCGAAATGAAGAAAAAGGCTATGTCCACCCTTTACACAGCAGCAAAATGAATTTTGACGAAAAAAATCTATTGCAAGGCATCGAATGCTACGTTCGTTTGATCGAGGCGTTGAACGAGCCGACAGACAAGGAGTAAAGCGATGGCAAAAGAAATCAAGAACAATCACTTATACATTGACGGTTGTGATACCGTTGAGCTGGCAAAAACCTTCGGAACCCCCCTTTACGTGTATTCCGTTTCGGAGATTCGCGAAGAATGCCAAAAGATTCAGGCGCAGTTTTTGACGCGCTACAGCAAGACACGGGCAGCCTATGCCGCTAAAGCTTTCTGCACCACAGCAATGCTGCAAGTGATCAAGTCAGAAGGACTCTCATTAGACGTGGTTAGCGGTGGAGAGCTGTATACAGCGATCCAAGCTGATTTTCCAGCAGAACACATCGAGTTTAACGGCAATAATAAATCGATTGAAGAATTAGCAGCCGCCCTTGATTATGGCGTAGGACGGATCATCGTTGATGGCATTCAAGAAGTCGGCTTGATCCGCGCGTTATGTCAAGAAAAGCAAGTCGTTGCTAAAATTTTGTTGCGCATCACACCCGAGGTTTCGGTCAGCACCCATCAATTTATCTCGACCGGACAAAAAGATTCGAAATTCGGGATTCCTTTAGATGAAGAAATCTTATTTCCGTTAGTGGAAGAAGTGATTCAAGCACCTGAATTGGATTTCTATGGCCTGCATTTTCATGTCGGCAGTCAATTGTCGGACAATCGCTCACATCTAGCGGCAGTTGATGCGGCTTTGGCCCTTGTCCAAACCATTCATGAACGCTTTGATTATTGGATCAAAGAACTAAATGTTGGCGGCGGCTTTGGCGTTCGATACACAGATGCAGATATTCGCCAACCCTACAGCTACTTTTTAGATCCTGTGATGGAAAAAATCGACGCCTTTTATGCGCAGCACCAGAGCGAACGTCCGACCATCGTTATTGAACCTGGGCGTAGTATCGTCGCAGAAGCAGGTATCAGTTTGCACACCATCGGCAGTATCAAGACATTGCCAGGAATCAGAACATACGCCAGCATTGACGGTGGCATGACAGACAATATTCGTCCAGGTCTTTATCAAGCAACATACACTGGAATCTTAGCCAACCGCGCTTCCGAAGCTGCGACACAAAAGATCACCATTTCTGGCAAAGCTTGTGAGAGCACGGACATCTTAGTAAAAGATCTTGCATTACCGCCCGTTGAAACTGGGGATCTGTTTGCTACGTTCGCAACAGGAGCTTATGGCTATTCGATGGCCAGCAGCTACAATAATTTACAGATTCCTGCAGTCGTCTTTGTGGAAAACGGCCAAGCGGAATTAGCCGTTAAACGCCAGTCCTACGAGCAAATGCTGCAAAATGAAGTGGTTCCTTCGTTTCTAAAAGAGGGAGCTTCCAGCAAGTAAAATTTTGAAAAGCAGGTGACAACATGACGATTCCTTATACAAAAATGCAAGGTGCAGGAAATGATTTTATCGTAATCGATAACCGCACATTGAAATTCTCCCATGAACAACTGTCGCAATTTGCTGCTCAGGTTTGCCATCGGAAATTTTCTGTTGGCGCGGATGCAGTCATGGCAGTGGATTTTCCCACAGGAACCGCTGATTTTCGGATGCGGTTTTACAATGCTGATGGGACCGAAGCAGAAATGTGCGGCAACGGCGCTCGCTGTATTGCCCGCTATGCCTTTGAGAAGGGAATTGCTGGCGAGCAGATGACCATCGAAACAGTT
Source organism: Enterococcus sp. DIV2449a (assembly GCF_051711225.1). NCBI lineage: Bacteria > Bacillati > Bacillota > Bacilli > Lactobacillales > Enterococcaceae > Enterococcus > Enterococcus sp. DIV2449a. The sequence goes on along the minus strand of NZ_JBIOME010000001.1, from coordinate 2,914,788 downwards.
GCTGGCGATGTCCCCGCATGGCGCTTGTCGGCAAAACACTACAAAGTAACCTTGAATCCACCGACCGTGACTACATTTGATCAAGCGTACCCGAATCCAATGGTTTCTTTCGTGGACTATGTGGAATTGGGTGATCCAGGAATTCCTCATGCGGTGGTTCACTATCCTGGTCTGGCAGAAACTGAGTTGGAACAGCTGGCTGAACTTGCCAAAGAGATACGCTATTGGGAGGTTTTCCCCAAAGGGGCGAATGTCAATTTCTATGAAGAAGATGACAAGGGTGATCTGATCGTTCGCACGTATGAACGAGGGGTGGAAGGTTTTACCTATGCGTGCGGCACAGGTTCTGGTGCCACTGCGTATGTCGTGACCAAACGTCACCAGCAAGCGGCAGCGAATGTCTTGCTGCACGTGTTAGGTGGCGAGTTAACGGTAGAAGTTGATGTTGATCAGGGCGCATTAGAATTGATCGGTGATGCGGTTATGGTCTCTGAAGGCTTGATTTTAGATGAGAATTTGACTGTATAAACGCCGTGAAAATCATTGTAAAAAGATGGTTTTTTCGTGAAAAAAAGAATTGACATTCATTTGAGGCTATCGTATAGTTAAACACAACTTAAAAACACGCGATGATAAGAAGAGTAAGTCAGTTTCGATTGGATCAGAGAGCTCGGATTGGTGAGAAAGAGCACAGCCGTTTGACTGAAGATGGCCTTGGAGCGTTTGGACGTGAGCAAAAGCAAGCGTGCAGCGGGATTGCCCGTTACAGCAAAGCAGTTGATAAACTGATAAGGTTGGCAGCTTGTGCCAATGAATTAAAGGTGGTACCACGAACATGGTTGTTTCGTCCTTTCTCTATGATGGAGAAAGGACGTTTTTTTATTATAAAAAGGGGGAACTAAAAAATGAAACAGTTGAAAAAGGGAATCGTTGGGTTAGTTGCTGCTGCTGTCTTAATTACATTGGCAGCTTGTAGCAATACTAGCAGCACGGAGGATACACAGTCTGGTGAAAATAGTGTAGATGCAGTGGAAGAAAAAGTCGTTGGAGTGGCACCTGGACCATATGGGGATATGGTGACAGAGGTGATCTCTCCATTACTGGAAGAAAAAGGGTATCAACTAACGACCAAAGTGTTTAATGATTATATTCAGCCGAACAATGCCTTGGCGAATGGACAAATCGATGCCAATTTGTTTCAGCATACGGCCTATCTAGAAAAATTTTCGGCAGATAACCAGTTATCTCTTACGGCATTACAAAAAGTGCCAACATTGGGAATGGGCATCTATTCGAAGCAACTGTCCAGCTTGGATGAGTTAGCAGACGGGGCGACTGTTTCGATTGCCAATGATGCCTCAAATTTAGCTCGGACCTTGCAACTGTTAGCTGCCAATGAGTTGATCACCATCGCAGACAATATCGACGAAACGAAGGCAACGGTGAATGATATCGAAGAAAATCCGAAGAATCTGACATTTAAAGAATTAGACGCAGCCCAATTGGCTCGTTCGTTAGATACAGTCGATTTAGCTTTAGTACCAGGAAACTTCGCTTGGGCGGCTTCTCTTGATCCTGCAGATGCTTTGGCGTTGGAGTCGTTGAAAGAAGAATATAAAAATGTCTTTGTGGTGTCCACCGAAGAAGAAGACAGTGATTTTGCTAAGGCAGTTACGGAAGTATTAGAAAGTGACGCATTTAAAGAAGCGATTGCCGAATCACCGTTCAGCAACTTTGATCAACCGAAATTTTGGACTGAGTAAGAAGGGCATACCTTATGGCAAAAATAGAAGTAAAACAAGTATCAGTGACATTCACTCATAAAAAACAAATCAAAAAAGCAGTGGATTCCGTTGATTTTTCCGTTCAAGCTGGAGAAGTATACGGGATCGTCGGATTGAGCGGGGCTGGGAAAAGTACCTTGGTTCGTACGTTGAATCTACTGCAGGTGCCCTCTAGCGGTCAAATTCTGATTGATGGTCAAGACATCACGCAAGCCAAAGGCAAACACTTGCGTGAAGTACGACAAAAAATCGGGATGATCTTTCAGCATTTCAATCTGATCCATAATCGAACCATCAAGGAAAATTTAGCCTTTGCTTTGCGCGCTGGTGATTATCCGAAAGATCAGCAAGAAGCGAGGATCAAGGAACTGTTGGAAATGGTGGATCTGCCTCACAAAATTCACGAGTATCCGAATAATTTGTCTGGGGGAGAAAAGCAACGGATCGGCATTGCACGAGCGATTGCCAACGAACCTGAGATTTTGTTGTGTGACGAAGCTACCAGTGCGTTAGATGTTGAAACGACTGAAGAAATTTTGAAATTGTTGATCCGAATCAAGGAACAGACAGGCATCACCATCGTCTTTATCACTCATGAATTGGATGTTGCCCGTAAGTTTTTTGATCGGGTGGCAGTGATGGAAAAGGGGCGCATTGTTGAAGAACAAACGACCTATGGCTTGTTCAGTCAGCCTAAACAGCCTATTACAAAAAAACTGGTAGGCCGCTACTTGGATCTGACGCTTCCTGAAGAGATTCTAGCATCTTTCACGCAAGGCGACTTGCTGGAATTGCGCTACCAAGGTGAGTATACGTTAGAACCGCTGATTTCGACTGTAGCGAAAGCCTACGATGTGTCGATCAATATCATCCATGGGAAAATTGAGTATATCAAAAAAGATGTGATCGGTATTTTGTATATCTATTTGACGGGACCCGACGAAGAAGCAGCAAAAGCCCGAGAACACTTAGCTGCGAACGTCTTTTCTCTAAGAAAGATAGGTGAGAAAAATGGCTGAAACGATTGAGATTTTAAAAACAAACCTGCCTCAAGCACTATGGGAAACATTCTTTATGGTGGGGACCTCAGCAATTATAGGAGTAGTTTTCGGCTTATTGATTGGATTAGTCCTGTTTTTAGTCGGCAGTAACCTTTTTCATAAAAATATTTTCTTGCATCATCTGGCCGATTTTGTCGTCAATGCAATCCGTTCGCTGCCATTTTTGATCTTATTGATTACGCTGATTCCGTTATCAGCGATGCTGATCGGTGATCCTTATACCCCAGCGGGTGGTGCGATTGCTTTATCGATTGCCGCGATTCCTTTTTACGCCCGAATCGCTGAATCCGCATTTGCCGAAATCGACTATGGCGTCCTTGAAGCCAGCGTCGCTTCTGGAGCATCGACGAGACAGATCGTTCGCGAAGTGATTTTACCAGAAAGTCTGCCAGCTTTGATTCGCGGATTTGTGCTAACTTTGATCAGTCTTTTAGGCTACTCAGCGATGGTGGGAACAATTGGCGCAGGCGGCATTGGCGATTTAGCAATTCAGTATGGTTATTATCGCTATGAAACGGCGATTTTGATTGTGGTGATTCTCCTGCTGATTCTTCTGGTACAAATCATCCAGTGGGTCGGCGATGCTTGTGCGAATCATTTCTCAAAATAATACCCAACGCTTTGTAGTTCCTTTTCGAATACACTTGAGTTATCGCTTCTGTTATTACTCTACAGAAGCGATTTTTTTTACTTACAGGTCACTGATTTTTGGTTGCACCGCTAATGGTTTTTCGGTATGCTGATGGTGAGTTGTTTTTTTACAGCGAAAATTATATTTTAAAGGAGCAACACTATGACTCAAATTCCTAACTGTCCAAATTGCCAATCTGAATACGCTTATGAAGACCGCGGGCTGTTTGTTTGTCCTGAATGCGGAAACGAATGGCAAGAGCAACAAGCGATGGAAGAAGCACCCGTATATAAAGATGCCAACGGCAATATTTTAGTCGATGGCGATACAGTAACGGTCATCAAAGACTTGAAAGTCAAAGGCGCATCTGGCGCCATCAAACAAGGAACGAAAGTGAAAAACATCAAATTAGTCGAAGGCGACCACAACATTGATTGCAAGATCGATGGCTTCGGCGCAATGAAACTAAAATCAGAATTTGTAAAAAAAGGTTAAAAACAAAATCTTCCAGTCATCTTCATAATTTTTTCACCACTTTAATGGTAAAATAAGGTCAAAGATTAAAAGGGGGAATTTTATCGTGTATGGTATGGGCGGATACGGGTTCGGCTTTTTTTATGACCCGACTTTCATTCTTGTAATTATCGGTATGGTGATTTCACTAGCAGCGTCAGCGTACGTCAAAAGTACCTTTAACAAATATGACAAAGTCAGAAGTAAAAATAATATTACCGGCACAAAAGCGGCGCAGTACATCTTGCAAAGCCAAGGAATCAATAATGTGGGTGTGCAAGCGATCGCTGGTGATTTGACGGATAATTACAATTCTGGCAACAAAATGCTGAGTTTATCGCAATCCACTGCACAATCAACTTCGGTAGCAGCAATCGGTGTTGCGGCCCATGAGTGTGGACACGCAGTCCAAGATGCCAAAGGTTATTTTCCTTTGCGTTTGCGTCATGCGATCGTACCGATCGCTAATATCGGAACCAGCATCTCGATCCCATTGATTTTGATTGGGGTCCTATTACGAGGATCGTTTCTGATCAACTTAGGCTTGTTGGCTTTCTCATTGGCGTTTATTTTCCAATTAGTGACCTTGCCAGTCGAGTTCGATGCCTCAAAACGGGCGATCCGTATTTTGGCAGATGGTGGCTTGTTAACAGAAGATGAAGTACCACAAGCAAGAAGAGTGCTCTTTGCCGCAGCGTTGACGTATGTCGCAGCTGCCGTAGCAACCTTATTGCAGCTCTTACGTTTGATTATTTTATTCGGTAATAACAACCGTCGGAATTAGAAAATGGAAACAAATAATAACAAAGTGGCTCAATCAAGATTTCTTGGTTGAGCCGCTTTTTGTATGGAATATTATGATTTAACGAAAACTTTTGACAGGTGCTCTGTCCAAAAATCAGTAAAATCTTTGATGGTTCCATCTTTATTTAGCTGTGCCTGTTCAAATACTGATTTATTCTTACCGAATGGATCAATTGCGATAATTGTTCCAATCCCAGCACGCTTGGCAGCAAGCAAACCTGAATAAGCATCTTCGATAACAAGACAATCTGCAGGAGCTAAGCCCAATTTGCCAGCCGCTTTAAGAAAAATATCCGGTTGCGGTTTTCCAGGAAAAGAGCCATCGTCATAGACGATCTTATCCCAATCAAACCAGCGAGCTAAATCGAAAGTATCAAAATAAAAAGCAACATTCTCTTTAACAGTAGCGGTGGCGATCGTTAATGGAATCTGCTGGTCAGTCAGCTGATCAAGAGTCGCTTCAAGCCCCTTTGTCAATTGGAGATCGTTCTTATTTTGCAAGCAAAGCATACGATAATAGCTTTCTTTTTCTTCTGACAATACGGCGATCTCAGAGGCGGTCAAATGTTCTGAAATGAAATGTTTTAAAATCTCCGTATTCGTTCGACCATGGATATTTTTTAAAATATCCTCATCTGATAAACCATCTTTTGTATGATCATGAATCATGTGCAGCCAAGCAGCTTCATGTAGATGAGAGTCCAAAAACATTGTTCCGTTGAAATCAAAAATAATCCCTTTCATAGTTACGCTCCTATAGTGGTATTTTCGGTTGAATCAGCAATTTGCAGATCGACATATTGTGCATAGTGCTCTTGAACCTCTCGCGAGATCTGGCGATCCGTAATGAGTAAATCGAAATCATGTAAATTATAAAACACATAAAAATCATCCCGATTGAACTTTTTGTTATCAACGAGCAGATATTTCTTGCGAGAATTATTTAATGCGATCTGCTGCGCTTCTCCTTCTTCTGTACTGTAAGTAGAAATTGCTTCGTTGTGAACGCCATTTGAACTGATAAATGCTTTTGTAAACTTTAGTCTTCTTAAATTGTCGTTGGTGATTGGTCCAACAAATGCGCCGGTATTTTTACGGAAATCACCACCAATTAGTAAAATTTCTGGTCCATCTGCTTGCGCAAGAATATCAAAAACCGGGTAATTGTTTGTAATAATCCGAATTTTCTTGTTCAGTAAATGGGTCGCCAAAAGTTCGATTGTTGTACCTGGTCCTAAAAAAATTGTTTCGCCTTCTTGAATTGAGGAGGCTGCTGCGGCAGCAATTTCTTTTTTTTCTTGAATCTGCAGAGTGGCTTTTTCGGTGTGAGAAAGTTCTTGATCTAAAGTGTAGGAAAGACTTTGCGCCCCTCCATGGACACGTAGCAGCTTGCCCGATTTTTCTAATTCATCTAAATCTCTGCGAACGGTCATATCAGAAACATCTAATTGATTGATGATTTCATTAACGGTAAGGATTCCTTTTTTATTGACCATTTCTACGATAGTAAACAATCTTTCTTTTTTCAGCATCGTCTTCACCTCTAATTTAAGGATAATCTACCATATAATCGGATAACAGTCAATCTGTTTCAAACAAAAACAAACAATTATTTGCGTGATACATGTTTATTTCAATGGTTTTTATCATTTTTTCTTCGATTTTTGTGATTATTTATGTTTGTTTTTGTTGACAAATGTTTTGGATGCGATTACAATTCAATCAGTTAGAAAGTGTGGAAACTGATTATAGATTTGAGGAGAGATGTACATGCTTAAATTACCAGAAGATTTTATTTTTGGTGGAGCCACAGCAGCCTATCAGGTTGAAGGAGCCACTAAGGAAGGCGGCAAAGGCGCTGTTGCTTGGGATGATTTTTTAGAGGAACAGGGTAGATTCAGTCCCGATCCGGCAAGTGATTTTTATCATCAATATGCAAAGGATATTGAATTGTGTGAACGATTTGGTGTGAATGGGCTAAGATTATCCATTGCATGGAGTCGAATTTTTCCTGATGGTGATGGGGAACCGAACCCAGAAGGAATCGCTTTTTATCATCGTGTGTTCGAAGAATGTGCGAAAAGAAACGTAACGCCGTTTGTGACATTGCATCATTTTGATACCCCTAAACGTTTGTTTGACCAGGGAGATTTTTTGAATCGAGAAACAATAGAAGCATTCGTTTCCTATGCCATTTTTTGTTTTCATGAATTCAAAGAAGTGAAAGTGTGGAGTACCTTTAATGAAATCTATCCTGTTGCGACCAATCAATATTTGTTAGGCGTTTTCCCGCCAGGAATCAAATATGATTTTACAAAAATCATCGCCTGTCTTCATAATATGATGGTTGCCCATGCACGTGTAGTGAACTATTTCAAAGAAAACGAACTTCCAGGCGAAATCGGTGTCGTTCACTCATTGGAGACGAAATATGCGGCAACAGATGCTCCAGAAGATAAGCATGCAGCCTTTTTAGACGATGCATTGTCGATCCGCTTCTTATTAGATGCTACTTATTTAGGCTTCTATTCAACTGAAACCTTGACTGCTCTTGATGAGATATGTGAAGCAAATCAGGCCAGCTATCATTTTCCTGAAGAAGATTTTGTCGAATTGAAAAAAGCCTCCACGCGTAATGACTATTTAGGGATCAATCACTACCAATGCCATTTTGTCAAAGCTTACGATGGAGAAAACGCGATCCATCATAATGGCACGGGTGAAAAAGGGACCTCTGTTTATAAAGTGAAGGGGATCGGAGAACGCATTTATAAAGAAGGAATTCCTCGAACAGATTGGGACTGGCTGATTTATCCAGAAGGGCTTTATGACTTGTTGTTGCGAATTAAAAGCGATTACCCGCATTACAACAAAATCTATATCACTGAAAACGGCATGGGGTATAAAGACCAGTTTGAAGATGGCATCATTATGGATCAGCCGAGAATCGACTATTTGAGAGTCTATTTGGAATCCTTAAGCAAGGCGATAACAGCTGGGGTAAATGTGAAGGGATATTTTTTGTGGTCGCTTATGGATCTTTTCTCATGGACAAATGGGTATAACAAAAGGTATGGCTTGTTTTATGTTGATTTTGAAACCCAGAAGCGTTACCCGAAAGAGTCAGCATACTGGTACAAATTAGTTAGTGAAACCAAAACGATTATTTAATAAGTAATAATGGAGGAAGAAAAGATGAATAAAGAGGAATTACAAATGCTTGGTTTTGAGATCGTTGCTTATTCAGGGGACGCTCGCAGTACATTATTGAAATTATTGAAAGAAGTAAGACAAGGGAACTTTGAGCATGTTGATTCAGCACTGAAAGAAGCCGACGAAAATTTAACCCTTGCACACAATTCGCAAACGAAAATTTTAGCGGAAGAAGCATCGGGAAAAGAGATGGAGATGGGATTCATTTTTATCCATGGACAGGATCATTTAATGACCACTTTGTTGCTGAGAGATCTGATTCAAGACTTTATTGCACTGTACAAGCAGAATCAAGGATAGGAGAAGAACGCTATGGATGGAATCATTAAACAAATCGAAAAAGGGAAACCGTTTTTTGAAAAAATCTCACGCAATAGTTATCTGGGAGCCGTTCGTGACGGATTTTTAACAGCGATGCCGGCTATTTTATTCTCAAGCATATTCATTTTGATTGCTGCGGTTCCTGAGATTTTTGGTTACCAATGGCCTGAAGCTGTCTCCACTTGGTTGTGGAAAGTCTATAATTATTCGATGGGGGTTGTAGGGTTACTTGTTTCAGCAACCACTGCTCGCTGCTTGGCTGATTCGATGAATCGCCGCTTACCGAAAAACAAAGTAATCAACACGACTTCTGTGATGCTGGCTTCTGTGGTAAGTTTCCTGTTGTTAAGCGTCTCTCCAATCGAAGGCGGATTTTCAACGGAATACATGGGGACAAAGGGGCTTTTGGCGTCCTTTGTCGCTGCATTTTTAACAGTTAATTTATATAAGTTTTGTGTGCTGAAAGATATTACCATTAAGATGCCTAAAGAAGTTCCTGGTACGATTTCGCAAACCTTCCGAGATATTTTTCCTTTCTCTTTTTCAGTATTTGCGGCCGTTTTAATTGATTTAGGTATTCGGCAAATTTTCCAAATCTCATTTGCAGAAGCAATCATTACTGTGCTGCAGCCATTATTCACAGCAGCCGACGGTTATTTAGGAATCGCTATTATCTGGGGAGCGATGGCGCTATTTTGGTTTGTCGGTGTTCATGGACCGTCGATCGTGGAACCAGCAATTGCAGCAATTATCTATGCCAATGTGGAAACCAATCTGCAATTGTTCAATTCCGGTGAGCAAGCTTCAAAAGTACTGACAGTCGGTTTAGGAAATTTTGTAGGAACTATGGGAGGAACTGGGGCCACATTGGTCGTTCCTTTTATCTTCTTACTCTTTGCTAAGTCTAAACAATTGAAGGCAGTCGGGAAAGCTTCCTTTATTCCAGTAAGTTTTGCTGTCAATGAACCATTGTTGTTTGCAGCACCCATGATTTTGAATCCTTATTTTTTCATTCCGTTTTTGTTAACACCAGTTGTAAACGTTTGCTTGTTTAAGTTTTTTGTCGATGTGCTAGGCATGAACAGTTTTATGTACGTTTTACCTTGGGCAACTCCGGCACCGATCGGTTTGGTTCTAGGAACAGGCATGGGGGTGTTAGCCTTTGTTTTAGCAGCGGTTCTAATCGTCGTTGACTTCCTGATCTATCTACCATTTTGTAAAGCATACGATGCTGTTTTAGTAGAGCAAGAAGCACAAAAAGCGGAAGTGATCGCAACCGAAGAAGGTGCTTCTGCTGCTATACGTGAGGAAGTACCTGTGGCAGCGAGACAAATTATCAGCGATACAAATAAAGAAATCAATGTGTTGGTGCTTTGTGCTGGAGCAGGGACAAGTGCGATGTTAGCTAATGCTTTAAAAGAAGGTGCATCTGAATCGAAAGCACCGATCAGTGCAATGGCGGGTGCTTATGGTTCTCATTACGAAATGCTGAAGGATTTTGATATGGTGGTCTTAGCACCGCAAGTCAATTCTTACTATGATGATATCAAAGAAGATACCGATCGCTTAGGAATCAAGCTGGTTGCGACAAAAGGAGCAGAATATATCGGATTAACGAGAGATCCTGAAAAAGCCGTTCAATTTATTCTGAGCCAATTTCAATAAAGGAGGAGCAAATGAATGAAAAAGGGAGCTTGGTTGCGTAAAGTCGCTTTATTTGCAGCTGTGATAGGGACTTTGGGGGCTGTTTCAAAAACAGTTGAAGCATCTGCCAGCGAGTTTATTCGCGGAGCAGATATTTCAATCTTGTCAGATATGGAAAAATCTGGTGCAAAATATTATGAAGATGGTATTTCAAAAGATACCTTAGAGATTCTAAAAAATAATGGTGTCAACTATGTTCGACTGCGTTTGTGGCAGGATCCTTATAATAGTAACGGAGAAAGTTATGGGGCAGGGACAAATGATCTGGAAACGACGATTGCCCTTGCAAAACGAGCAAAAAGTCTTGGACTCAACGTGTTGCTAGATTTCCATTACAGTGATTTTTGGGTTGATCCTGGGAAACAGAATGTTCCTAAAGCGTGGCAAGATCTGACCTTTGAAGAAATGAATACGGCATTGTATGACTATACAAAGAACGTTCTGTCGGAAATGAAGCAGCTAGACGTTTATCCTGATATGGTTCAGATCGGCAATGAACTGAATAGTGGCATGCTCTGGCCTTATGGCAAGTCTTGGGGAGAAGACGGGGGAGAGTTTGATCGATTGGCTACTTTTTTGAAGTCTGGTGTCCAAGCTGTTCGAGACACTCAACCTAAAACAACTCCAGTAATGCTCCACTTAGCTGATGGTGGCGATACAGGAGCATTTACTTGGTGGTTTGATGAAATCACCAGTCGGGGTGTGTCATTTGATTTAATTGGAGTATCGTATTATCCGTATTGGCACGGTTCAATGAATGAACTTCAAACCAATATGAATACGATCAGTCAACGGTATGGCAAAGAAGTGATCGTAGTTGAAACAGCTTATGGGCATACAACAGCGAATGCAGATACTATGCCAAATGTCTTTGGCGAAGCCGAAGCAGCGGCGGGGGGATATGAACCAACGCCGTCAGGACAAGCAGAGTATTTGCTGGATCTAGCCGATCGTATTCAAGCGGTGCCGAATGATCGCGGGGCGGGCTTCTTTTACTGGGAACCTCTTTGGTACAACGGAAACGTGAGTTGGGCAACACAAGCAGGTATGAATTATCTCGGTGTTCAATCCACTATGGGAAACGAATGGGACAACCAGGCGATGTTTGATTTTGCTGGAAACGCCTTGCCAAGCTTGCGTGCGTTTAAACAAGCAGGGACGCAAACAAATCTGGTTAAAAATGCAAGTTTCGAGAGCGATGGACCAACGACCAGTCCTTCCGATTGGCAAACGTGGTTTCAACAAGGAACAGCTGAAGGTACGATCAAAACGGAAGCAGGGACTTTTTTTGGAGACTACAAATTAACTTTTTGGAAGGACCAAGCTTACGAGGCATCAGCTTATCAAAATATTAGTGGCATCAGCGATGGAACTTACACATTGAGTGCCTACGTAATGTCTGGGGGAGAGTTTGATACCAATCAGTTATATATCAAAAATTATGGTGGAGCGGAACTAAATACTGCGGTTGATAAAACCAGTGAATGGACAAAAATTACAATCAAAGACATTCCAATTACAACAGGTGTTTGTGAAATCGGGGTTTATAGCAAGGCTTCAGCAAATGCTTGGACGAACGTTGATTTTGTTTCGTTGGTGAAACAATAGTCTAAGGATTGCTGCGATTGATCCTCAGAGCTCCCATTCAACCGCATCACTAGCGTAGAAGGCAGGAATCGAACCTGCACCTCGTCTTTGCCAAAAATAACCAGAAATACGTTCCGATCATTTTTACCAAAACGAGTAAAGCGCCAGACTTCATCTACACTTTGTATTATGCCAAAGAGAGTTCAACGATTTCGTAAGAAGCAATGAAAAATTTGCAAAAAGTTGTGCAGAAAACATGAAGGTTGTTTAAGAAAGAATAATCATAGAATTTAGTCGAGAAAAAGAAGGAACCAGCTGTATCAATAAGTAAAGCGGTTTGTCTGGAAACTTCGTTTTTTTCTGAAAAAATCAAATAAAGTTTTCTTGACATTTGCTAGGTGAGAATGTATCATTCTGTTTGGGCACTCTTTACAAGAGTCAGAAAGTGATTTAGAATTTTCGCTCCCTATTCATTTATGGATAGGGAGCTTTTATTATTTTCTAAATGCTTTTCCTGTAAAATAGATTAAAGGAGTTTTTCAGTTTATGACAAAATATATTTTTGTAACCGGCGGTGTGGTTTCTTCTATTGGTAAAGGGATCGTAGCAGCATCATTAGGACGTCTGTTGAAAAATCGCGGCTTGAAAGTAACGATTCAAAAATTCGATCCGTACATCAACGTCGATCCAGGAACGATGAGCCCATACCAACATGGTGAAGTATTCGTAACCGATGATGGAGCAGAGACCGACTTAGACTTAGGTCACTATGAACGCTTTATCGATATCAATTTGAACAAATACTCAAATGTAACAACTGGAAAAATCTATTCAGAAGTTTTGCGGAAAGAGCGTAAAGGAGAATACTTAGGCGCGACTGTTCAAGTGATCCCGCATATCACCAACGAGATCAAAGAAAAAATCATGCGGGCAGCCAAAATGACTGATTCAGATGTGATCATTACAGAAGTCGGCGGTACAGTAGGGGATATTGAATCATTACCATTTCTAGAAGCTTTGCGTCAAATGAAAGCAGACGTAGGTTCAGACAATGTGATGTACATCCATACGACGCTGATTCCTTATTTGAAAGCAGCAGGCGAAATGAAAACCAAACCGACACAACATAGTGTGAAGGAACTGCGCGGCTTAGGGATTCAACCAAATATCTTGGTCGTTCGGACAGAACAACCCGTAGGACAATCAACGAAAAACAAATTGGCACAATTCTGTGACGTGGCACCAGAAGCCGTGATCGAATCTCGTGACGTTGAGACCCTTTATTCGATCCCATTGGCACTGCAAGCGCAAGGCATGGATCAAATCGTGTGTGATCATTTGAAACTGACTGCACCAGCTGCTGACATGACCGAGTGGCAAGCATTGGAAGAAAAGGTACTGAATTTGAAGAAAAAAGTACGCATCGCATTAGTCGGAAAATACGTGGAATTGCCAGATGCTTATCTATCAGTTGTCGAAGCTTTGAAACATTCTGGTTTTGCCTTTGATGCTGACATCGAGATCGATTGGATCAAAGCCCAAGAAATCACACGAGAAAACGTGGATTCTTACTTAGGTGAAGTAGACGGTATTCTCGTTCCTGGTGGATTCGGTGATCGCGGGATTGAAGGAAAAATCGAAGCGATCCGATATGCTCGGGAAAACGATGTGCCATTCTTAGGGATTTGTCTAGGGATGCAAATGGCTTGTGTGGAATATGCCCGCAATGTCGTTGGCTTGGAAAATGCCAATTCCGCAGAAACCGATCCTGAAACAGCCAACAACATCATTGATTTGATGGCTGACCAAGAAAACATCGAAAACTTAGGTGGGACATTGCGCTTAGGCTTGTACCCATGTAAAGTGAAAAAAGGCACCAAAACAGCTGCAGCTTATGACGGAGAAGAAGTTGTTCAAGAACGTCACCGTCATCGTTATGAATTCAACAACAAATACCGTGAAATCTTTGAAGCAAACGGGATGGTTTTCTCAGGTGTATCACCAGACAATCGTTTGGTTGAGATCGTTGAGATCCCAGAAAACAAATTCTTCGTGGGTTGCCAATTCCACCCAGAATTGATTTCTCGTCCAACTCGCCCACAACGCTTGATCAAAGCCTTTGTTGGAGCTTCATTGGATAACCGCCAACCATAATAATCGCTAGCGGCAAACCAAGCAATGAATGTGCGAAACTCCTCATCTCAAGATGGGGAGTTTTTTTGAGTTGCGCCATCCCAGTAGTCCGTAAAAGGTTGAAACTTGCATGAGCGTTGGTAGAAGGTATCCATTTCTGCACACAAAAAACTTCCGTCAAAACGACCGGAAGTTTTTGGCTGATGCATTATTTTTTTCGCTAGCAGTTTGAATGAAATCCGCCAGCGGGAAACCCATGTTGATTTGCTGGTGCCTAGAGAGGATTATTCTTTTAGCTTATACCCTTGATCTAAGAGCATTTCCTCTGTACGTTCCATGCTGATCCCATTTTCGGTGTTTCCTTCGAAACTAACCCCAGGCAATTGTTTCGCTGAATCATAATCCAACTCATCATAATTGATGGTCAATGATTCAGTCGCTTCACTATCTGTATAGTCGAGGGAATAGTCCAACCCTTTGACTTGCTGATACTGTTCTGCAATCGGATCAAGCACGGTTTGTGCTTCTTCTTTAGTCGTTACCCCGATCGCTGAATAAGGCATGACATTGTTCGCAGTCTGAGTTTTTACTTTATCGCCTTCATAAGTGAAGACCAGTTCCATCGAAACCCCATTTTGATCCATTGTGAATGTTTTGGTTTCTTCCTTGGCCCCCGAGCTACAGCTTGCCAAGAAAAGAACTCCGATGACTGCCAAAAATCCAATAAGCGCTTTTTTCATTTTATCCCTCCTTTTTTACATAATAATATAGCCGCTTTCACAAGGCTATTCTTATGCTCAAAAGAGAAGAAGAAAGGATTTGCTGGAAGATTATGATAAAATAACGAAAAAATATGTGAAATTTTTCTCGAATTTTCACATGCCGATTTGTTATCTAACGACCACAGACAGAAGAGCAAAACCTTACAGAATCCTAGACTTTCAGAAAAGATGATGAAAATGCTGGATTTTTATATTTGTGCAATCTTTTTTTGAAAAGAGAAATTCCTCTTTTTAGTAGCAAATACCGCAAATCTTTGCTAAAATAGCATTGTCGGTTAAGCATTGCTTAACAAATAAAGTTTTTCAAAACTTAGGAGGAATTTTTTATGCCAGTAGTATCAGGAGCTGAATTCTTAAAAGCTGCTCGTCAAGGCGGATATGCAGTCGGCGGATTCAACACAAACAACTTAGAATGGACACAAGCGATTTTAAAAGCTGCTGAAGCGAAAAAAGCGCCAGTTCTAATCCAAACTTCAATGGGTGCTGCCAAATATATGGGCGGATACAAAGTTGCTAAAGACATCGTTACAAACTTGGTTGATTCAATGAACATCACTGTTCCAGTTGCAATCCACTTAGACCACGGTGATTATGATGCAGCAATGGAATGTATCGAAGTTGGTTACACTTCTGTTATGTTTGATGGCTCTCACTTACCATTTGAAGAAAACTTGAAATTGGCTAAAGAAGTTGTCGAAAAAGCACACGCAAAAGGCGTTTCTGTTGAGTGTGAAGTTGGTTCAATCGGCGGAGAAGAAGATGGAATCATCGGTTCTGGCGAATTAGCTGACATCGAAGAATGTAAACAAATGGTTGCAACTGGTATTGATTACCTAGCTTGCGGAATTGGTAACATTCACGGTCAATACCCTGAAAACTGGAAAGGCCTTGCTTTTGACCACTTACAAGCAATCGCTGATGCAGTAGGTTCTGATGTACCATTAGTATTACACGGTGGTTCTGGTATTCCTCAAGACCAAATCGAAAAAGCAATCTCAATGGGTGTTTCTAAAGTAAACGTAAATACTGAATTCCAATTATCATTTGCTAAAGCAACTCGTGAATACATCGAAGCTGGCAAAGATAAAGAAGGTAAAGGATTCGACCCTCGTAAATTATTAGCACCAGGTGTTGCTGCAATCGTTAAAGATGCAGAAGAACACATCGACTGGTTCGGTTCAGCTGGTAAAGCTTAATCTTAATCAAAGATCAAAACTCTTAGAATCACCGATTCTAAGAGTTTTTTTGCTTTCCAAGAAAATATTCTTGATGCGGGGATCAAAAATATCCTGCATCTTTTTTCTTTGAGTGATCTGTGCTAAAATTGGAATGATACACATAAATTAAAAAAGAGTATAGGTGGAATTCCATGAAAAAAATTGTCATCAACGGCAATCGTCCCTTAAAAGGTGAAGTCACCATTAGCGGCGCAAAAAACAGTGCAGTCGCATTGATCCCGGCAGCGATCTTAGCTGATTCACCGGTCATTTTAGAAGGAGTGCCTGACATTCAAGACGTGCACTCATTAATTGAGATTATCGAAATCATGGGTGTGAAGACCCATTTTGAAAACAATACGCTAGAAATCGATCCGACAAACATCGTTTCGATCCCGATGCCTAACGGAAAAATCAATAGTCTACGAGCTTCTTACTATTTCATGGGGGCATTGTTGGCGAAGTTTGGTGAAGGCGTCGTTGGGTTGCCTGGCGGCTGCTTCTTAGGTCCGCGACCAATCGATTTGCATATTAAAGGCTTCGAAGCACTTGGCGCAAAAGTCACCAACGAACATGGTGCCATGTATTTGCGTACCGAAGAAGAAGGCTTGACTGGCGAACGTATCTTCCTAGATATGGTCTCCATCGGAGCAACCATCAATGTGATGCTGGCAGCAGTAAAAGCCAAAGGCAAAACGATCATTGAAAATGCCGCACGAGAACCTGAGATCATTGATGTTGCGACCCTTTTAAATAATATGGGAGCGAAAATCAGAGGTGCAGGTACCAATGAAATTCGTATCGAAGGCGTGGAAGAATTGCACGGTTGTCGTCATTCCATCATTCCAGACCGGATCGAAGCAGGAACCTACCTTTCTTTAGCCGCAGCAGCGGGGGAAGGCATTACTGTCAAAAATGTGATTTATGAGCATTTAGAAAGCTACATTGCGAAATTGGAAGAAATCGGCGTGCGGATGGATATCAGCGAAGATGAAATCTATGTGCATCCCTCAAAAGACTTGAAACCAGCGACTGTGAAAACTTATCCTTATCCAGGATTTGCCACAGACCTGCAACAGCCGATCACACCATTATTGCTAAAAGCAAAAGGAACGTCGGAGATCATGGACACGATTTACGCCAAACGGGTCAACCATATTCCTGAATTAGCACGGATGGGCGCACAAGCAACGACAGAAGGCAACATGATTTTTGTTAGCGGACCGAGCCAATTGCACGGAGCAGAAGTTGTCGCTTCTGATTTGCGAGCAGGAGCTTGTCTTGTCATTGCCGGATTGATGGCGACTGGCACGACCAGCGTCTTTAATGTCGAGTATATTTTGCGCGGCTATGATCATATCATCGAAAAACTAACGGCTCTTGGAGCTGATATTCAAATGATAGAGGAGTAATTATGAGCGATTATCTTACGATGGCAGAGTTGGAAAACAAAACCTTAAAAGAGATCTACACCTTTGCCAAAGAGTTTCGAATTCCTTATTACAGCCAGATGAATAAAAAAGAATTGTCATTGGCTGTGATACGGGCGCAGGCGGAAAAACAAGGCTTCTTTTATATGGAAGGAATCTTGGATATCGTAGGCCAAGAAGGCTACGGTTTTTTACGCCCAATCAACTACGGACCGAGTGCAGAAGATATCTATATTTCTTCATCACAGATTCGTCGGTTTAGTTTGCGTAATGGTGATAAAGTCGCCGGTAAGGCGCGCCCGCCCAAGGAATCTGAGCGCTATTATGGATTGATGCACGTTGAGTCTGTTAATGGCAAAGATCCAGAAGATGCCAAAGAGCGTCCGCATTTTCCAGCGCTGACGCCGCTTTATCCGAATCGTCATTTAAAATTAGAAACAACGTCAGGACGCCTTTCTACGCGGATGATCGACATGCTGTCGCCAGTGGGTTTTGGCCAACGGGGACTGATCGTTGCTCCGCCTAAAGCTGGGAAAACCAGCATCTTGAAAGAAATTGCCAATGGGATCACTGACAACTATCCTGAGGTGGAATTGATCGTTCTTTTGATCGACGAGCGCCCAGAAGAAGTGACTGATCTGGAACGCAGTGTCAAAGGCGATGTTGTTTCTTCAACCTTTGACCTGCAGCCTAGCAACCATACCCGTGTTTCTGAATTGGTACTAGAACGGGCGATGCGTTTGGTAGAAGACAAGCGTGATGTCGTGATTCTGATGGATAGTATCACTCGTTTGGCAAGAGCCTACAACTTAGTGGTACCGCCAAGCGGACGTACACTAAGCGGCGGGATCGATCCAGCTGCTTTGTACAAACCAAAGAAATTTTTTGGTGCTGCCCGTAATATTGAAGAAGGCGGCAGTTTGACGATTCTTGCCACCGCACTGGTGGATACCGGCAGCCGCATGGATGATGTCATCTATGAAGAGTTTAAAGGAACCGGCAATATGGAGCTGCAGCTTTCTCGCAGCTTAGCAGAACGTCGGATCTTCCCAGCGATCGACATCAAGAAATCTGGTACCCGTAAAGAGGAATTGCTGATGAGCAGCGAGCAATTGGAAGAAACCTGGCGCTTACGCAACAACATGTTGGGGGATTCCTTGGAGTTCACAGAACAATTCATTCAATTCTTGCGTAAAACGAAGAACAATGAAGAATTTTTAGCGGCTTTTCATGATGTCCATTTCGGAGACAAACGGCAAAAAAGAAATATAAAAAGATAATTGCATCTAAAAACCAAACATGGTAAGATAGTCATGTTGTAAAATCGACAAATCAACTCTGGTGAAGCAAATGAGCCAGGGCAAAGGAGAGAAGAAGAAATGAAACAAGATATCCATCCAGATTATCATCCAGTTGTATTCATGGACTCAACTACTGGTTTCAAATTCTTATCAGGTTCTACAAAGAATTCTCAAGAAACTGTTGAGTGGGAAGACGGCAACACGTATCCATTGATCCGTGTCGAAGTAACTTCTGATTCACATCCATTCTACACTGGACGTCAAAAATTCACACAAGCAGACGGACGTGTGGACCGTTTCAACAAAAAATACGGTCTCAAAGACACAAACGCTGCAGAATAAGACAAATAACTGCAAATGTTGTTTCGGCAACATTTCTGAGGTTTCCCTTTTACGAGGGAAACCTTTTTTTATTTTTATAGGTAATAGACACTCAACTGCTAAAGCGAAAGAAACCATTCAGAATCTGTTACAAGTAAAGTAAGAGGACTCAATAGATCAGTAAGACAAGAATGTGGAAATTAGCACTATAACGAATCCTATCTAAAAATTTTCTTAAATGAAGCAGTGATCAAGAGTGATTTGATTTAACCTTCGATTGTTATTGAATATTCAAGCTTCAATTGACTTTTAGCTTAAATAAAATTATCATTAAATTAATAATATCCCTATATAAGTTTCTTATTTTGACTTATTTCGCCGGATTCAAACGATTTTTTGAGAAAAGTAGATTTTTCCTCTCTTAGAACCAGTTTTATTCTACATAATCAAAGACCACTTACTAGCTAAGCTTTAACTAATCACATCCAAAACAATCAAGAAAGGAAGAGGCATGTTTTCATTTAAGAAAAAGAAGGAAGTTATTAATTTACCAGAACTAAGCAACTTTAATGAACGTACATACCCGAAAAAATTGAAAAAGATTGTGGCTCAATTAGAAACCTGTAAATCTGAGGATTTGAATTATATTGCTGAATGTATTTTACAAAAGATGGGATATACCGTCCAAAACATCGATGGTTACAAAGATGGTGGTATTGATGTGTATGCTTTTTCTAATAATAAAAAGGCAATAGCGGTCCAATGTAAAGCTTGGAATCCGCAAAAGACAACGGAGCGGATCAGTAAGCCACTCGTTGCCGCATTTAAAGGGATTTTTCCAGACAAAGGGTTTCCCAATGGGCTTTTCATCACTACACATTTTTTTACAGATCAAGCATTAGAAATAGCCGGTGATAATCTACTGTTGGTTGACAGAAAAAAGCTGATTGAGCTGCTTGCGCATTTTTATCCAGAAATGATCAGTGAGTTATTTTATTATAAAACCTTGACTGAATTAGAAGAATGCAAGAGTTGTAAAAATGGGAAGAAGTTGAAACTTTATAATAAGAAGAAACGCAACTATTACTATATCTGTGAAACATGTGGAGAGTATAGCTCGTTTAATTATTCATCATGAAAAAAAACAAGAGAAAAGCGTAATGAATGAACGGATATCCGTTATTCATTACGCTTTTTTCGCGACTTATGTCACAGTCATTTTTTTTCTCAAATTAATTTTAACAAATGTGTCCTATACGTCGGGTGTAATGACTAAAACAGCCTCGTTTGTTTCGGTAGGTTCGTAGCCAGCTTCCCGTGTTTTTGACGACTTAAAGTGTATTTGAATAGAAGAAAACGTAAGAAATGGCAATCAAGCAAACCAACAATAAACCAGAGAGTGACAGAAAAAGCAGCATGATTCGTTTCTTCTTCAATCCAAGTACAAGTATCACTACATTCAATAGAAAGAAAACAAGTAAAATCGCTAAATATTCCATAACTGGTCCTCTTTTACGTTTTTATTTATCTTACCAGAGATTGGCTGCTTTTCCTAGCAGAAATTGGCTGAAAATGGCTTATTCAAGCGTCTTGCAAAATACTGTAAGTTAAATGAATTAAGGAAAACCAAGAGAACTTTTATGGCTCTGAGACGCTTGCGGCTTGTTTTTGCCAAGCATCATATTTTAACAATAAGTACTCGATCACAAAGAAAAGTGTGGCGGTCGTTTGAAAGGGAGCGATCGCATTTTCGGTTGACTGGATCTCTGGATTTAAAAAGAAAATCGTTTCAGAACAGAGTTTAGAAACCGTTGAGTTTCTCAGCTTCGTGATCCCGATCGTGTTGATATTGCGCTGTTTCAGTTGCTTTGCTAGTTTGACAACGGTGGGTGACTCACCGTTTAAAGTAATCAAAATCACTAAATCATCTGGCTCGATGATGCGATAAAATTGTTCATTGACTGAGATCGCACCAAAATCGTAGACAAGTAGTCCATTAGGCAAAAATAAGAGTTTCATATAATTGGAAACAAGGTTTTGAATGTCCCCTGAACCATAGACAAAGATTCGTTTGGCATGAGCCATCATCTTGCACAATGCTGTAAAATCTTTCTTTTTTAAATTTTCAATCGTTTGAATATGATTGTCTAGAATTTCGCCTTCAATCTCAGAGAGTAGGGCATTTTCTTGTTGTACCTCGTTCTTTAAATGGTATTTGAATTCTGAAAAGCCATCAAAGCCGATTTTTTGACAAAAGCGCATAATCGTCGTCCTAGAAACGATGCACTCCTTGGCTAAATCATTGATGGACATTGCCAAGCAGTGCTTTTTGTGAGTGGTGATGTAGGACCAGATCAAAAAGTCATTCTCGGTTAATCTTGACTGGTAGGTAGTGATACGGTCTTGCAGCATAGGCTATCTCCTCATTTTATCTCTCCATTGATTCTGTGTGACAATTCACATTTTATGTGAAAAAAACCTTTCAAATGTGAGAAACTTTTAAACAACGGAAAAGGGTTTCATAGCATCATTTTAATAGTAAAATGAGAATCAGTAAAGCGCTTAACTAAAAAACGTGAAGGACGAAAAACTATGATGAAAAAAATTCAAAGGTTCGGCGGAGCGATGCTGGCACCGGTCATGCTGTTTTCCTTTTTTGGGATTGTTATCGGCTTTTCTCTGCTATTTTCGAATCAGACGATTATGGGGGATATCGCAGCACCAGATACCCTCTGGTTCAAATTTTGGAATGTGATCGCAGCAGGAGGCTGGACGCCCTTCTTCCAATTACCGCTTTTATTTGTAGTAGGGCTGCCGATCAGTCTAGCTAAAAAATACGCCGCTCGCGCTACGATGGAGGCACTCGTTACTTATATCGCTTTTAATTATTTTGTAAATGCAATTTTAACTTTGTGGCCAGAATCATTTGCGGTAGATTTAGCTCAAGGGGCAACTGCTGGTTCTGGGTTGACCTCGATTGCAGGAATCATCACCTTAGATACCGGCATGATGGGCGGCTTGCTGATTTCGGGAATCGTTGTCTATCTCCACAATCGCTTCTATGAAAAAGAATTGCCAGAAATGCTGTCGAATTTCAGCGGATCAGTCTTTGTAACCATGATTTCCTTTTTTGCCATGGTTCCTTTGGCAGTACTCATGTGTTTTGTCTGGCCAGTTATCCAAGAGGGAATGAGAAGCATGCAAGGCTTTTTCATTGAATCAGGAAACTTCGGTGTCTTTATTTATCAGTTCTTGCAAAAAATACTGATTCCAACAGGCTTGCATCACTTTGTTTATGCACCGTTTGCCTATGACAGTGCGGTTGTCGAAGGGGGAATGGCCGTTTATTGGGCCTCCCACATTGGCGAGTTCCAAACTACTGCGTTTTCGCTGAAAGAGCTCTATCCGTTTGGCGGTTTCTCACTATCAGGAATGTCGAAAGTCTTTGGAACGGCAGGTCTGAGTTTAGCGATGATCCAAGCGGCTCGGCCTGATAAAAAGAAAAAAGTGATCGCATTGATTGCACCGGCAGCATTGACGGCTATTTTGACCGGAATCACTGAACCAATCGAGTTTACTTTCTTGTTTGTTGCACCAGCATTATGGTTTGTTCATGCTTTACTGGATGCTTCGATCGCCACAATCTCCTATGCTTTCGGGGTTGTCGGGGACTTTGGCGGCGGATTGATCAACTGGTTAGGTCTAAATTGGCTGCCCTTGTGGAAATTTCACAGTTCAACTTATATTACCCAAATCATTATCGGGCTGATTTTTACCGCTATCTGGTATTTTGTGTTCTCCTTTATGATCAAGAAGTTCAACTTAAAAACGCCTGGACGTGAGGATGATACTGCAGCAATGCAGTTGTATACAAAAGCAGATTATGACAACAAAAAGCAAGATGAAAAATTACCAAAACATGTGCGGCAAGCACAGGCCTATATGCACTTGGTAGGTGGGAAAGACAATGTCATTGATGTAACGAATTGTGCGACACGGCTGCGTTTGACTGTTAAGGATGCCGACAAAGTTGCAGATAGTACGCAGTTTCAAGAAGCAGGTGCCTCAGGATTGGTCAACCCTGGAAATGGCGGCATTCAAATCATTGTAGGATTAACGGTACCAACGGTTAGAGAATCATTCGAAGAACTAATGGCCGAATAAAACAGAATCACAAGGAGGAACAAGTACCATGAGTAAGAAAAAAAGTTCAATTTTAATTGCAGGTGGCGGAAGTACCTATACACCATCGCTAGTTATGATGTTATTAGAAAGTCAAGAGCGCTTTCCAGTTAGAAAAATCAAATTTTATGACAACGATGAAAAGCGACAAGAAACCGTAGCAAAAGCTTGTGCGATCATTATTGCCGAGCGAGCGCCAGAAGTACAGTTCGAATATTCAACCGATCCAAAGGAAGCTTTTACGGATGTCGATATCGTAATGGCACAGCTTCGTGTCGGCAAATATGCTATGCGGGAACAAGATGAGAAAATTCCTTTCAGGCATAATGTTGTCGGACAAGAGACCTGCGGACCTGGTGGTTTAGCTTATGGCCTGCGCTCGATTGGACCGATCTTAGAACTAGTCGACTACATGGAAAAATACTCGCCAGATGCCTGGCTTTTGAACTATTCCAACCCAGCAGCAGTCGTTGCCGAAGCGACCAGAAGATTCCGACCAAATTCAAGAATCATCAATATTTGTGATATGCCAGTTTGTTTGGAAGATATCATGGCGCGAGTGATTGGGTTGAAGGATCGGAAAGAATTTGAGACGAGCTATTTCGGCTTGAATCATTTTGGCTGGTGGACCAGCATCAAAGACCATGACGGCAATGACTTGATGCCACAAATCAGTGCGCATGTTCAAAAGTACGGCTACACCGAACAAACACAAAAAGGCCAGCATAAAGAAAGCAGTTGGCTGGAAACGATGTGGGCGGCTAAAGATCTGCACGAAATTGAACCAGAATTTTTATCGAATACCTATCTGAAATATTATTTGATGGCTGATGAAACGGTGGCTCATGCGGACAAAGAGTATACCCGTGCCAATGAGATCATTGACGGACGAGAGAAGTATGTGTTTGATGAATGCCGACGAATCGTTGCAAACAACACAGCAGTTGATACAACATTTGCCTCAAACGAACATGCGTCCTTTATTACAGACCTTGCTTGCGCACTAACCTTTAATACGAAAGAACGCATGATTCTTATTGTTGAAAACAACGGCGCAATTGCCAACTTTGCCCATGATGCAATGGTGGAACTGCCTTGTCTAGTTGGAAAAGATGGCTACGAAGTCTTGTCGATCGGTGATATTCCAACATTCCAAAAGGGATTGATGGAGCAGCAGATCGCATCTGAAAAATTGGCAGTTGATGCTTGGGAACAAGAGTCTTACCAAAAATTGTGGCAGTCCTTTACTATGAACAAAACTGTACCAAGTGCGAAAGTCGCCAAAGAAATATTAGATGAAATGATTGTGGCGAACGAACCATATTGGCCAGAACTTAAATAGGTCCAGCAGGTAAAAAGGAAAGGGATCGGCTGAAGGAATTTCCTTCAGCCGATCATAAACAAAGAATGGAAATCAAACACAAATTTCAAGTAATCTATTTTGTTCAATATGCAACGATGGCGATTTTGATGACACAAATCGTTCCTTTTTTAACTGAGCAAGGCTATGATGCGCTTGAAAGAGGCTGGTTTTTAGCCTCCTACAGCATCACGACAATTCTTTTTCAGTTAGTGATCGGCTATTATTCGGACAAGAGCAAACGATTAAAACGTATTTCGATGCTTCTGATGATCTTTCTGGTTTTCTTCTCCATTAGTTTTTATTGGTTAGGAAAAGACCACTGGCTGATCCATTTTCTGGTATTGGCTATTGCGGGTGGATTAGCCAATACAACAGCAACGGTGCTCGATAACTGGGTATTATCGGAGTCCAGTACTTCAAAAAGAATTGCTTCAATCAAAGCAAACGGCTCTTTAGGGTGGAGTATGATGAGTGTCTGCGTGCCATTCTTTTTATTTTCCAATAATTATCGCTGGTTTAGTTTGCCGCTGCTCCTCTTTTTGCTTATCAATTATACATTTTCACGAACGATCCCAGAGAAAAACGCCTTACCGCAAAAGCAAGGAACAGCAACAAACAGCGGTGTCTCGCTGGCAGACATTCTTCTGTTATGCAAAGACCGACGCTTTTTGGTTTATACGGGACTGTTCTTTCTCTTGTACTTGACGATCGTTGCGAACAATACGGTCGTTATCGACAAGCTGATTACAATGGAAAGAGGCAGTGAATTTGTTGGTCTGAAATGGTCGATCCAATCCTTTTGTGAAATTCCAGCGTACCTTTTGCTGAATCGCATGATTGCTAAATGGAAAAATGAGCGCTTGATTTTGATTGCAGGCATATTTTTAACCTTACAATTTTTTGTCTATTGGCTTGCTAGTAGCCCATTCTTACTTTTGGCAGCCAGTTTTCTGCAGTTTTTCACTGTACCGGCATTTACCATCGGCAGTCGAATGATTATCAGTGCTATTACACCGCCAGCTGTTTTTTCTTCTGGACAACTGATATCGATCAGTGTGTACATTGGTGCGGCATCGTTTCTTTCGCCATTAGCTGGCGGCTTTCTTTCGCAGGTGCTGTCCCTCGATACTGCCATCTTTATCTTTGGTTTATTGCCCTTCGTAGCTTTTCTTATCTATTCTAGCTGTCAGAGAACACTGTCGGCAATCTAAGGAGGAATTACGGATGCTTTTTAAAAGAAAAATAGAAATTTGTGCACCGGCAACAGGCCGACTGCTACCGATCGAAGAAGTACCAGATGAGGTATTTTCGTCTAAAATGATGGGAAATGGATTTGCCGTTTCTCATCATCACGGAAAAATCTATGCACCAGCAGCCGGGACGGTTCGAACGATTTTTCCAACACAGCATGCCTTAACCGTTGAGTTGGTGGATGGCCGTTCCCTTTTGATCCACATGGGAATTGAAACAGTGGCGTTAGCAGGGGAGCCCTTCACGATCGCGGTCCAAGAAAACCAGTCAGTCACGACAGGTGAGCTGCTGGCAGAAATGGATGTAGCAGCAGTTGAGGAAATGGGCAAAGAGACCATGGTGATCGTTGTCTTCATGGAGGAACAAGGCGGGAAGTGCCTGCGAACTGACGGCGATATTCAGCAAGGAGAAGCTGTTTTTCACTTGAAATAACCGAATAAAAAAGGAGCGCATTCTCTTAGTTTCAAAGAGAGGCGCTCCTTTTTATTTACGAACCCGTAGAAATATAGTTCTTCAAACCTACTCGCCAAAAGAAGAAGGCGGGAAAGGCAAAGAGTAGACAAACCAAGGGTGATAAGATCCACCAAGGATTAGTTACGCGACCAATGACATACAGAAACGGATAATACTGAAACCAAGCCATCGGCACGACGTAGGTCAATAAACGCAAGACGTGTTTTCCGTAGATACTGAAGGGGTAGCGGCCGAACTCGCGGGCACCATCGGTAAAAATATTCATAAATTCAAGTCCTTGGATCGTAAAGAAGGAAATGGCGGCATACACTAAGAACAATAGGGCGAAAAAGAGGGCGCCGCAGACGATCATCAGAAAAAGAGTCAGGACATTTCCAAAATGCCAAGCAATTCCACTATTAGGAATCGCATAAGCAAACAACAGCAAGGCTTGAATAAAACGGCCGAGACGCGAGAATTCCATTTTGGAAGCTAAGACTTGAAAAATCAAGGAGCGAGGGCGCACGAGTGCTCGATCGAACTCGCCATTACTGATCATTTGCGGAAAAAGATCGAACCCGCGAAAGAAGCATTCCGCAATCGAAAAGGCAAACAAAACCGTCGCAAAGGAAAGCAGGACTTCCTCAAAGGTGAAGCCATTCACTTGATGAAACCGGGTAAACATAAACCAAATGCCTAAAAAAGCAGTAAAGGAACCTAAAAATTGTCCCAAAGCGGTTAACACAAAGGAAACTTTATACTGCATCTGACTTTTGAGATGAATACAAAAATAATGCCAATAAACCATATTCCTTAACCTCCTTGCACAACGACGCGTTTGAGCGCCTGCTGCAGCCAAATTTTTCCGATCACGATCAAAAGTACGAGCCAAAACGCTTGTAAGAGCAATGCTGAAACAAGCGCAAAGCCAGTCAGATCCCCGTTGTAAATTCGCAGCGGGACGTTTTGCATGGAAGCAAAAGGCAATAGTTCCACGAATTGGCGAAAAGGCTGCGGAAAGAAAGGCAGAGGAATGACCCCGCCAGCTAAAAATTCACCGATGGAGCTGATGACGATCCGCACCCCGATGGAGGATAATGTATAAAAAGTTGAGATGTAGACCAGCTGCGACATAGCGATCACTACACCTAAACTCAGCGCCATAGACAAGAGAAACAAGAACAAGGCAACGATGTTTGCTGGCAGAATTAAACGATAAGGTGCTGGCAGTAAAAAGGCAATCACAAAAATCGGTCCGCAACGCAAGACGGCTTTTGCTAAGCGATTGGCAGCCGATTGGCAAAACCAGCGATTGTATAGATCCATCGGCCGCACAAGTTCATAGGCGATCGACCCTGTGGTGATGGTATTGAAAATTTCTGCCTCAAAGAACCACAACATAAATAAGGATAAGAAGGCTTGCTGGAGCCAAACATAGGAGACGGTTTGTTGAAAGGTCATGGGAAAGGCACTAGGATCTGCTTGGTAAAAGGCGTGGAATGCCAGAATTTCCATCAAGCCCCAAGCTAGTTGCGTAGCCATCCCGGCAATCGCCGCCGAGCGGTATTGCAAGGTATTGATAAAGCGGATGCGGAAAAATGCCTGATACTTCCTCATATTTGATACTCCTGATACAGCTTAGCGACCATTTCTTCGGCGGTGATACTGGCAACGGCCAAATCAGTGATCTCGACTTGATTGCTGAGCAGACTGAGCAGCTGAGCGACCGACACTTCTTTGGGATCAAGCTTCAGAACAAGGCGACCGACGTCTTTTTGAAGCAGCTGGACGTTTTCTGGTAGATGGGGCTCATTCCCTTGATAGTCGACCTCCAGCGTTTTGACATCAGAAAAACGGTGCTTTAGTTCATCGAGGCGACCATCTAGCAAAATTTGCCCTTTGCCGATCAACAGAATTCGTTGTGTCAGCGCCTCTATATCTTGCATATCGTGGGTCGTCAGGATGACTGTGGTACCTTTTTCTTGGTTTCTTTTTTTGATGAACTGACGCACGGCGATTTTTGATACAGCATCTAAACCGATGGTGGGTTCATCAAGAAATAAGATTTTGGGGTCATGGAGTAAGGAGGCTGCGATCTCACAGCGCATACGCTGACCGAGACTCAAGGAACGAGCAGGGGTTTTTAAGATCTCACCTAAATCTAGTAAGGTGACTAATTCTTCTAGGTTGCGTTGATAACTAGCAGCGTCGACTTTGTAGATATCACGAATCAAATCAAAGCTGTCATTGACGGGGACATCCCACCAGAGTTGACTGCGCTGCCCGAAGACGACGCCGATGTCTTTGACATGTTGGATACGTTCTTGCCAAGGCGTACGACCATTGATGTGACAAACGCCTTGATCAGGGGTCAAAATCCCGCACATGATTTTTATGGTGGTACTTTTTCCAGCACCATTAGGCCCGATGTAGCCAACCATTTCGCCTTCATTGATGGTAAAGCTGATGTCTTGCAACGCATGGACGGTGGTGGTTTCACGAGAAAGAAAGGCTTTGGCTGCTTGGCGAAAGCCGCTTTTTCGCTTGGATACTTGGAAGGTCTTGCTGAGGTGTTCTACTTGGATCATTTGGATTCACTCACTTTCTTTTGACAAACGCGACAAAAAGAGCATTCGAAATCGAATACTCGCAACGAGTTGGTCCAAACGAACATGGTTGGGGCAGCGGTTCGTCAGCCAAACAAAAGTAGGAACAGTGTAGCATAAGAGAGCGCTTTTTTCAAACATTACTTATATTTTTTTTGAAAAGAATGGGAATGAAAAAGCGTGGTTTATTCGATAAAATGAGCAAAATAACTATTTTTATTTTTTATTAGTTGTAAATAATGAGGAAACTAAGTATCATTATAAGCAGCCGATAGTGGCTAAGCATTTTCTGGAAACATGGGGAACCAAATGATGGGCTGTGTCATGATTTGTCGTAACCCAATCCTGAAAAATGCAATGAGCAAACAATGGAGGAGAGCATGAAAGCAGTAAAGAATGTCTTTATTTTGATTGGCTTATTCTTACTTAGTCAAGTAGGGATGACCGCATTTAGCGTGGTAAAAATCTATTATTTGGAAGCAGGAGAACCGACGATTCCTGCGATGATCAGCTATGGGTTGATTGCCTTGCTTTTGGCAAACATTGGTCTACTGATGTTTTTGGCTAAAAAGTTAGGACTTGCCACCTTTGACTTTGGCTGGTCAACGAAGAAAAATTGGCTATGGATCGTCGGAGGGTTTGTTTTAGGTCGAGTCGTTGCAGTTGGCGGAACGCTCTATCTGCAGCATATATCCGATCAAGAGGCGACCGCCAATGATGCATTGTTAGGGGAACTGTTTACAGGCGAAAATCCGCTTTTGATCTTTTTATTGATCGCTGTTGCTGCGCCAATTATGGAAGAGATCGTTTTTCGTGGTGGGTTTATTGGCCTTTTATTCGAGAAATACCCAATAGTCGGGATCATTTCAAGTGTGGCGATTTTTAGCATCATCCATTCCGTCACCAATCTGGTCGAGTTTCTGATTTACGGTGCTATGGGACTGATTATGGCGTTGATTTATGTAAAAACTAAGCGTCTAGAAACAGCCATCGCCATGCATTTTCTTAACAACGCCTTGGCGGCGATCGCAATGATCTTGCTAGGATAAGAAAGTCAGCAAAAAACCACCAAATCAAAACGATTCGGTGGTTTTTGTTTACTCTGGCAGCTGTCCTTGTTCAAAGGGCAATTGCGCCAGTTTTTCTGCAGTAAAGAGGAGGTCGCCTTCATCTTCGATAGAAAATGCGACACCAGCTGCTGATTTTTGATAGACGCGCGCTTTATTCATATTACGAAGATAAAGATCCTTGCCTGCATTTAATTCTGGTGCAGCTAAATTGTCTTCGCGATTGCTGCGAATGACGATTTTGCTTGTTTGCGCGCCAAAATGAAAACCGCGATGACCAAAAGCCGTTAATTGGCTGGCATTTTCGCTGCTGTATTCTTTATAACCCGACAGACGATCCGTTTTTACCAGCGGCCGATCGATCGTATAAGTGATCAAGTATTCCGTATCCTCAGGTAGTTGAATCACTTGTCCGGTTGCCTCATTCGTTATCTCAGTGGCAGGCAAGCGATACTTTTTTATAGAAGTGATCGTTAGGTCTTCTTTTGTAAAAAAGACTGGATCGATCCAAAATGCTGCCAACAAAATCGTACTTAAGCTAATACTGAGAATAGTCAAAAGGGCGATCAATACGAGGCCAATTCGTTTGCGGTGGGTGGTCAGATTAAGTTCTTGGACCATCTGCTGATCTTCTTTTAATAAATAGTCCAAGGTCAATTCAAAATAGCTGCTCAGCTTGACTACTTGGTCTAGATCAGGATAGCTCTTGCCGTTTTCCCATTTTGAAATCAGTTGCCGAGTGACAAAAAATTCCTGCGCCAATTGTTCTTGTGTGAGATTTCGTTTGGTGCGTTCTTCTTTGATAATTTTCCCAATATCCATGTGTCTGTTTTGCCTCCATCATTCTTCTTATATTATAGCAAACTCTTTTCTATGCGAACGAGGATCTATGAAATTAGCGATGCAACAAAGGGTAACATCCTTTATTTATCAATGTTTCTACTTGTTGCGCTGCCTTTCTATCTTGGAAGCTTTCCGTGCTGGTCACAAAAAGAAAGGACCAGTAGAGTGAAGTATGTTTGATCAAATTTGACGGAGAAAGGAGAAACGATCGAATGAAGACAAAACAACCTATGGTTCCAATTGGCTACATCCAATTCATCGCTTCCTTATTGGTGATTCTCGTTCATTGTGGCCGACTGGCAGAAAACAATGGGCTTCATTTTTTGTTAAAGAGTCTCTTATGTCGTTTGGCGGTTCCTTTTTTTCTGCTGCTGAATGGCTATTTTTTTCAAAAGAGTACCTGTTCATGGCAGCAATGGTGCAAACGACAACTCAAGCTTTATTTGCGTTGGTCGATCGTGTATCTTCCCTTAGGCTGGTTTTACTTAGGGCAGCAAAATCTTGCTGATTCATTACGGGTCATCGGTTTGGCTACTGGCTTTTTTACAGTAGGGGTCTGGTACCATCTTTGGTATTTTCCAGCGTTGCTCTTTGGCATGTGGTTAGTAAGGAAAACCCGCTTTCTTGGCTATCGGTGGCAGTTTTTACTGGCGATCAGTTTGTATGTGATTGGCTGTCTTGAAACGTACAGCAGTTATTTAAGTGGACCTTTATTGGTATTTTATCAAAATTATCGGACCCTATTTTTTACAACGAGAAACGGTCTTTTTTATGGGTTTCTTTTTTTGCTGTGCGGGTTTTGTTTAGGTGAACACCAGAAACGTCCTTTTTTCACGAAGCATCTTGGCAGAAAATTCGCGGTCTCTCTTTGCTTATTAAGTATTGAAGGTCGACTCGTGTATCTCAATCAGGGGGACGATAAGAATTTCATGCTGTTCTTTGTGCCGACGACTCTTTTTTTCCTTACTTGTCTTATCAAGCAGCAACCACAAAAGCGGACTTGGCAAGCAAAACAAGCAGCTGAGGCTAGTCGATTGATCTTTCTGAGTCACCCGCTGTTTCTGGAATCCGGGAAAGTCTTTTTTTCACTAGGAGGGTTTCCGTTGTTCTTTTATACGATAGTTTTAACGGGAGCCTTTCTCGGCTTGAGGAAAGTGGGCAGCCGTTTAAAATCCTATGCTGTTGGGTTTGCTAAAAAAACAGTTGATGAAAAGAAAAGCGCCTAAAGTATTGCTGTACCAAGGATAATACCAAATTGCGCCTTTTTTAAATAGCAGCAGAGTTCTAAGTTTTTCTTCATTTCAGACCCTAGACGTAGGCTTTGCAAGAAAACCTATAGTACAATAACAGCAGTAAGAGGGAAAAATCCCTGAAAAAGAGATCAACACTTGGAGGATATAGTGATGAAAAAACAGACTCGAAAACCAGCGATGATTTTAGCGACTCTCTTGGTATCTAGCCAAGTTTTATTAGCAGCACCACAAGTTTTTGCTGACGAAACCAATTCAACGACGAGCAGTTCCACTGCAACAAGCAGTTCTACCGCAACGACAGCCACTACCGACAGTCAAACAAGTACCTCTGACAGCAGTTCAGATCGTTTGCAAGTCAATGCTGTGGCGATCGGAAATGCCTTGACGAAAGCACAAGAAGACTACACACTTGAGCGCTTAGGCATCCAAGGCGAAACACCGATTTATACGACAAACGGTAATGACTTGATGAAATACATTCCCGATGGCGGCTTTACTGCAGATTGGGCGGTCTATAGCTCGGTCAGAATGCAGACTTTAGAAAGCGGGGCAGGAATCACTGTCGATATCGCGACACCAGATAACATTACCCGCATCACTGCAGCCCAGTACCAAAATGCAGCGCTGACGGCAGGGATCACTGATGCGAAGCTAACGGTCGCTTCTGCTGTACCGATCGACGGTTCCGGAGCTTTAGCTGGGGTATACAAAATCGTTGAAGAATCAGGCGGTGTCATCAATCAGAATCGAGTAGCCGTAGCTCAAGATGAGATGGATGTGCTGTCTACGATCACCGAAGAGAATAAAGATAAAGAAGGCTATTCCGATGAAGCTTTGAATGCAGCGCAAGAACAAGCGAAAACCGATTTGGCTGCTCAAACTGCAGATGGTACGGAATTAACCCAAGCAGATATTCAAGAAACAGTAGAAAAAGCCTTGAAGGACAACGGACTGGAAGGAATCGTTACGGAAAATCAAATTTCTGAATTGACCTCTTTAATGAGCGACATGCGAGACAACAATATCTTCGATGACTTCATCAAAGAATTGGATCTGTCAGAAGCTCGCAAGCAAATCGAAGAAACCTCTAAGGGCCTTTGGCAAAATATCAAGAGCTTCTTTAGCGGCATCTGGTCTTCGATCACCGGTGTCTTCGGCAATGATTCAAATGAGTCTAACAATAGCAGCGAATCAACCGTTGATTCTGGGCAATAAGCATTTTACAAAATAACACATTTCGCTTGTATTAAGAAAAAAGAGAAGCGGAGCATCAGACGATAGCGCACGTCTGAGTGCTTTCGATGTCCTCTGCTTTCTTTGCTAAAACAGGAACAGTCTTTATTAAAAAAAGAAGGAGGGCAATCAGATGAATTTTTTAGGCAACGTGATTTGGTTTGTCTTTGGCGGCTTGATCGGTGCGATCTCATGGTTTTTGGCTGGGTGTTTATGGTGTATCACCATCATCGGCATTCCCATTGGTCTGCAATGTTTTAAGTTTGCGACGTTGTCACTCGCACCATTTGGGAAAGACATCGTTTACCGTGGCGGTGGCGTGTCCGTGATTCTAAATATTTTATGGTTGATTTTTTCTGGTATACCACTGGCTTTAGGCCATTTAGCTAGCGCAGTCATTCTAGCCATCACGATCATCGGCATTCCATTTGCGGCGCAATCATTGAAAATGGCGCGCTTAGCGTTGATGCCCTTTGGAGCAGAGATTGTGTCTAGTCGTTATTGATTTACCTAAAAAAAGATAGTCTTAAAAAACCACATTACAGAGCGGATAGCTTTGTGATGTGGTTTTTTTGCGAACATTAGCAAGAGTAAGGGACAAGATTTTTGGCAGGCTCAGCGCATTTGAGATTCAGAACTGAAAAAGTTGATAAGAAACCAAAGAAGAGTACAGAAAAAAGCACAAGTTTTTTTGCATATCAACTGTGATTCACAAAAGAATTAGCGAAACGCAGAAAAATGTAAGTTTTTTCTTCCCTTCTCAGGGTTCTTTGATTTTTGAAATGGAGCGCCGAATTTTGGCAATCGATTGTTGTGCTTTGTCTCGATTAATAAACATTAAGATGACATAGAGGGAATCCATGATGCTCAGTTGAGCGATTCTGGATGCCAATGCCTCTGAGCGAAACTCAGTTTCTTCGGAAATAGAGATGAAAACCACGTCGCCGAGTTTGGCTAAAGGGGAAGCAGCATGGCTAGTAATGACGATAATTTTGGCCCCATTGTTTTTGGCAACTTGAGCTAGTTCAATGGTTTCTCTTGATTTTCCAGTATGAGAGATAAAAATGCCGCAATCATCTGGCGTCAACAATGAAGCCTCCATCAGTTGGATGTGATAATCACTGCTGTGAAAAACAGTGATCGGCGAGCGCAAAAATTTGTGATAGGCATCGGTTGCCACGATCTCTGAACCACCAACGCCGAAGAAAAAAAGTCGTTTAGATTGATTGATCATTGCAACAGCAAGCTTTAAATCTTCTTCTTTCAAAAGATTTTTGGTATCAGTCAATGTGGTCATATTGGAATCAAATACTTTTTGAGCCATAGTCAATTCATTATCAGACTTCTGGATATTTTCATGGATCGAAATGGCAGAAAAATCATTTTCCTGCATCAGCATTGCCATTTTGAAGTCTTTAAATCCGTTGTAACCGAGTTTTTTTGTGAATTGAAAAAAGGTCGAATCAGCGATGCCTAATTCATTGGATAAATCACTGATTGAACTGTGGCTGACTTTACTAGGATTTTCCAAAATGTAGTCGGCAATCGCTTGTTCTTTGAGACTTAAGTCTTTATAAAGCGTTTTTATTTGCAGGCGAATCGAAACAGTCAAAGACGGTTACCTCCTTTATATGAACATTATTATCTTTGTATTGTTACGTTACCTCTTTTAAAGAAAAAAAGCAAATAAAAATTATTTTTATTTTTTATGTTTACAAAAAAATATTTTTTTGTATAATGAAAGTATGAAATGGAGGCGCTATCATGGAGATAGGAATTATCGGACTTGGAAAAATGGGATTGAACTTGGCCCTCAATTTAAAAGATCAAGGTTATCAAGTAAAAGGGCTGGATCTTTCGATACATGCGCAGAAAACAGCGCAAGAAGCTGGAATTACACTCTATCAAACGCTAGCTGATTTGACGAATTCTTTTAGCGGCCGACGGGTTTTATGGTTGATGCTTCCTGCGGGAACTGTGACTGAGGGGATTCTTGAAGAACTATGGCCCCTTGTATCAGCGAAAGACATCGTGATTGAAGGCGGAAATTCTAATTACAAAGATTCGATTCGCCGAGCAGCCTGGTTTAAAGAAAAAGAGGTGCATTACTTTGATTGTGGGACTTCTGGTGGGGTTTCCGGAGCTAGAAAAGATGCATGTTTGATGATTGGCGGGAATGAAATCGCTTTTTCAGAGGTGGAATCTTTGTTTGCAGATGTGGCTGTTTTAGGAGGCTACCTTTATGCAGGGGAATCAGGAAGCGGTCATTTTCTAAAGATGGTCCATAACGGTATCGGATACGGAATGATGCAAGCCATCGGTGAAGGCTTTCAATTGATTGAACAAAGTGCCTATGACTTTGATTTGGCTTCCGTCGCAGAGGTATGGAATCATGGATCGGTTATTCGCAGCTGGCTGATGGAAATCGCAGCGGCCCAATTTAATGAGAGCCCTAAGTTGGAGGAATATCGCGGGGTTGTTGCAGCTTCTGGTGAAGCTAGGTGGACAGTGGAAACGGCTTTGGAGATGAATGTTGCTGTACCGACGATCGCTATGAGTTTGTTTATGAGAAATTTGTCCCAAGAAGAAGACAGTTTCTCAGCAAAAGTCGTCTCTGCGCTAAGGAATGGTTTTGGTGGTCACGAGATTGTTGCAAAAGAGTAAGGAGGAGGAATATGGAACAGTTTAAGATCGCTATAGTGAATTCCAGCAGCTTTGGAAAAATCTTTCCGCAGCATATCGAGCGGTTGAAAGCAATCGGAACTGTCAGTCATTTCACGTTCGATAGCGAAATCAATGGGAAAGAATTGGCAGAAAAGCTTAAGGGATACAACATCATTATAGCAAGTGTTACCCCATTTTTTACCAAAGAGTTTTTTGAGTATAAAGATGAATTGCTACTGATCACACGCCACGGGATCGGCTATAACAATATTGATTTAGAAGCAGCGAAGGACCACCAAACGATTGTTTCGATCATTCCAGCTTTGGTCGAGCGAGATGCAGTAGCAGAAAATAATGTGACCAATCTATTGGCGCTTCTGCGCTGTACAGTTGAATCGAATACAAAGGTCCGCGAAGATCAATGGGAAAAACGAGCGAACTTTGTCGGACGCGCATTATTTAACAAGACGGTAGGGGTGATCGGTGTCGGCAATACTGGAAGTTGTGTAGTAGAAATATTGAGAAATGGTTTCCGCTGCGAGGTTTTGGCATACGATCCATATAAGTCCGCTTTGCATATTCAAAGCTATGGCGGAAAAAAAGTCGAGCTAGACGAGCTGCTAGCAAAATCAGATATTATTTGTCTATGTGCTAACTTGACGGAGGAAAATTATCATATGATTTCCTTTGAAGAAATTTCAAAAATGAAAGATCAAGTATATCTCTCCAATAGTGCCCGTGGCGCACTTTTGAATGAAGAGGCAATTGTAAGCGGATTAAAAAGTGGGAAAATCGCTGGTCTTGCCACCGATGTCTTAGAGGAAGAGCCTGGTCATAAAGATCATCCGTATTTAGCTTTTGAAAATGTAGTTATGACACCGCATACATCGGCTTATACTATGGAATGCTTAGAAGAGATGGGAAACAAATGTGTAACGGATATTGAACGAATCGTTAAGGGGCTGCTGCCAGACCGTGCTGTTCAAGCGGAAAGTCGGTTTTTGGCTGTATAAAGGAGAGTGAAACTCGTGCTAACGGATTTAAAAGTAAAGGTTGGACCGCAAGTTTATCGTTACCATGAAGGCGCGATCGACTATGTGCCGGAAGTATTAAAAGAGTACAAAGTAAAACGACTGCTGCTCGTACATGGAACGGTTTCATGGGAAAAAGCAAAACCAAAATTACTCTTTTTAGAAGATGCGCATTTGGAAATTTTTTATCATCGCTACACGGGAGAATGCAGCTATTATGGCGCTGGGCTGATTGCTGATCTTGTTGAAGAACTGGCGATCGATTTTATTCTGGGGGTTGGCGGCGGGAAGTTAGCCGACTTAGTGGGATATGCAGCACATGTAGTCAATCGACCCTTTGGACTGATCCCAACATTGGCCAGTAATTGTGCACCATGGACACCCTTGTCTGTCATGTATAAAGAGTCGGGAGAATCTGAAGGAAAGTCGGAACACTATTTAAGACAGGCTGCTTTTTTGATTACCGATCCGACGTTAGTGATCGATGCACCAGTCTCCTACTTCATCGCCGGTTTAGCAGATACGTTGGCAAAGTGGATTGAATCGGAAGCAATCTTAGCCCAACCACATTTGAAAAATGAGCCCTTCTTGCAAATGGCAGGCTATACAGCAAAATTATGCGAAACAGCTATTTTGACACAATCGAAACAAGCGATTGAAGATATGAAGCGGCAGGAAGTGACAGACGCCTTTTGTCACTTGTCGGAGATCGTTATTGCAGTTGCTGGAATGGTAGGCGGGCTAGGCGATAAATATGCCCGCAATGCAGCGGCGCATGCGATGCATGATGCCATCAGTAAATATCTGCCTGAAAGTCATCGTTTTCTTCACGGGGAAAAGGTTGCCTATGGGATGTTTTATCAATTAGCCCTTGAAGAAAAATGGACGGTCATCGATCAGTTGATCCCCTTTTATCAAGAATTGCACTTACCAATGAGTTTACATCAAATGGGTATTTTTCCTGAAGATGCACAAGTCATCGATCAGTTGGTGCAGTTCATAGATTCGAAAGAAAAAGTACACTTGATTCCAGTCTTAATCACCAAAGAACGCTTGAAAGAAGCTGTTCTTGATTTAGAAAACTATTTGAAAGAAGTTTAGGAGGAGGAAAAATGGATACATTAAGTGTTACACAAAGTTTACTGATTGCGCTATGGGTTGCAGCAGTCATGTCTCGTTGGCTCGGCGGAGGCGCCACACTGACTTTACGTTTTTCACCATTGATGACGGGATTAGTTGTCGGACTGGTGATGGGAAATGTGGCTCAAGCCATGATCGTTACTGCCGCTTTACAAATGATTTACATGGGGGTATTTTCTCCTGGCGGATCCATGCCAGCGGAACCTTCAATTGCTGCGGCGATTGCCGTACCGGTAGCTTTGCTAGGAAATCTGCAACCAGAAGCAGCGATTGCTGTTGCCGTTCCTGTTGGGTTGCTAGGGAGTTATTTGTATCAGTTCCGTTTCTTTATCAATACCTTCTTAGGAAAGTATACGGATAAAGCAGTAGAAGATCTTAATGCCAAGGCAATGACGCGTTCAATTATTTTATACCCAACGCTGGCTTCATTTATTTTATTTGTTCCGCTGGTATTTATTGCACTTTATTTAGGCGCTCCGCTGATTGCTGATGTCATCAATGCTCTTGAGGGGACAGTCGTTATTCATATTTTAGAAGTAGTCGGCGGAGGATTGGCAGCGATCGGGATTGCAACTACCGTCTATGTGATCGGTCGAAAAGATTATATGGTCTTTTTCTTCTTGGCCTATTTCATGAGTGTAGTTTTCAGTTCGCTGGAAATTACCATGGTCACCTATGCGATTTTTGGCATTTTGATCGCGTTGATTTTTGTTCAGTCACAAAAAGGAAAATTGGTCCCAGCCCCAGAAACGAATACAGCATCACCATCCTTTGATGATGACGATGACTATGATGACGGGTTCTAATCGATAAGGAGGAGCAGTAATGACCGAAACAATTCAAAAAGCGCAAGGCGCACCAGAAGAAATCACGAAGAAAGATGTCACAAAAGCATACCTAAGATGGCATTTCGCCAATGAGATCCCGCATTCATTTGAACGGTATTTATCACCCTCGCTTTTATACGCCATGATGCCGATTTTGCGCAAACTTTACAAAGACGATGAGGCACTGAAAGCTGCCTACAAACGCCAACTGCTGTTTTTCAATACCCAGCTGAGTTGGGGGGGCGGAGTCATCACTGGGCTGATGTCATCAATGGAACAACAGCGGGCCGAGGAAGAGCATGAGAAAAAAGAGATTTTGATGCAAGATGATCTAATGTACAACACGAAAGCTGGTTTGATGGGTGCTTTAGCAGGAATCGGAGATGCCATCGACTCAGGAACCGTTCAATATATCTTTATTGCGATTGCTGTTCCTTGGGCACAGCAAGGAAGTCCACTAGGTGCGTTGTTCCCATTCATTTGTTTTGCACTGTATCAAGTTTCTCTAGGAATGTTTTTCGCCCGTCAAGCATTTTCGATGGGGCGCAATGCAACTGGTTTGATGCAGAGTACAGGCGTCCAAACCGCAATTGAAACACTGTCGGTTCTCGGTTTGTTTATGATGGGGGTTCTGGCTGGAAACTATGTCAAAGTCAGTTCTTCGCTGCAGTTTGATATTTCTGGACGAGAATTTATTATCCAAGATATCCTTGATCAGATTGTACCAGGGATCTTGCCGTTAGCAGTTGTAATGGGCGTCTACTGGTTCTATACAAAGAAAGGATTAAAAGTCACGCAAGCATTACTATGGCTGACCTTGATTCTGATTATTTTAGCCGGTGTCGGTATTTTATAAGAAAAGGAAGTGGAAAAAATGGGTGTAGTAAATTTAGCACGAGTAGATGAACGATTGATCCATGGGCAGGTCATGATGACCTTGTCACAAAAAAGCGGAGTTAACTCGATTTTTGTAGTGGATGAGGTAGTAGCTAAGGATAAGTTCATGCGGGAATTATACAAAAATGCCGGTAGCCGCACAGGGCAAAAAACGATCGTCGTTACACCAGAAAAAGCCAAATTTTACTGGGATGAATACAACTTCAAAGATTACAACTGTATTTTGATCGCTAAAACCGTCAGTGTGATGTACGACTTAGTAAAACACGGCGTGCCAATGAAAGAATTGAACATAGGCGGTATCGCCCAAAAAGATCCCGAGAAAGATCTCTTGGTAACGAAATCTGTTTATTTAAATCAAGCTGATGCGCAAAAACTCAAAGAAATGAACGAAGCGTACGGTGTGGAATCAATCTATTTTCAAGCAACACCTTCTGCACCGAAATCAACCCTTAAAGATGTGTTGAAGCAGTTCAATTTGTAATCAATGAGCGCGTTCGTCATCTGTTGAAGAGGAAGGCGGAGGATCTTATAAAAAATAGAGTTCCTCCTTCCTTGTCAGTAATTTGTGAATAGGAGAGTCCGCCATGAATCAAACAGAAACATTTCGTGATTGGCTTTTTCGTTATCGGTATGTCTACCGATCGCGTTCCACGGATAAAAGCAAACAAAGATTTTTGAAGGCACTCATCGCAGATATCATTCCGTTTCGCAAAGATCTTCAGGTGATTGAGTATGATCACACGAAAAAAAACGCCTCACGCAATTTGTATGTTGGCGATCTGACCAAAGCAAAACGGATCATCTGCACATATTATGATACACCGCCACAGCATTTTGGCGATTACCATTTTTTTGATCGGCAGGAGCAAGGGCGTAAAACAAATCAATTTATTCTGACTGCTTCAGCAGTGATGATTCTTTTTGGGTTGTTGGGTACCTGGCTTTATATCCACTTTGCATCAGGGAGATTTCCCTTGTTGTCATGGCAAACAGCGCTTTTTGCTTTAGGAGTCGGTATTTATTTTCTGCTATTAAATCGCGTAAGCCGCGGGGCAGGATTTGAGCAAAATCTGACCCGCAATACGTCCTCTATCTTAGCGCTGCTGTCACTGATCAGTCAAAACAGTCAAACAGCGACTGCTTTTGCGTTTCTTGATGAAGGAAGTTTTGGAGAACGCGGGTTGGAAGTGTTACGTGATTCAGTAGGGCCGAATGCGAAGATTTATTATTTAGATTCTATCGGCGCCGATGCTCCGATTCGAGCTATCGGCAAGCAATTCAATGAAGGGCAACTGCAGCAGCTGGCGATCGAACACAGTAGTGAAGCGATGGGCAGCATCAACTATCTGTTTTGTGCAGAAAAGCAGCAGGATCAGACGTATGTGTTGCCTAGAAAACAATTAAAGCAAAAAGAGCTGAATAGTAGGAATATGCAAAAAGTCCTTGCGTTATTTGGTTAGGAAGCGAAAAAGGAGGAACAACATTTGTTAGGAATCGTATTGGCAACTCACGGACAGCTGAGTACTGGTTTTAAAGATGCTGCAGAGGTGATCATGGGCAGTGTCGAAAATATTGCGGTCGTTAATTTGAACCACGGAGAGGATATTCAACTTCTGGGAAACAAAATCCATGAAGCGATCCACGAAACAGATCAAGGGGACGGTGTAGTGGTGTTTGCTGATCTATTGAGTGCGAGTCCCTACAATCAGTCGGTTGTAACGATCAATCAATTAGAAGAATCTCTTCAGGAAAAGACGTATGTGATCGGCGGAGTGAATCTGCCGATGGTATTAGAAGCGATCAATCACCAATTTTTGGCAACACCGATTGAACAGGCGGTGGCAGCAGTGATCCAGCAAGGAGAAAATAGTGTAGCGCTTTGGCACAATTCTTCAGCAGGTGATAGTAGCGAAGAAACTGATGAGGACGATGATTTTTAAAAACGAAAGGATGACAGCAAATGCAATGGGGGTTTCGATGGTACGGGGAAGGGGATACGATCCCGTTAACGAATATTCGACAAATTCCAGGAATGCACGGCATTGTAGGAACACTTCTGAATAAAATGCCCGGAGATGTCTGGGAGATTTCCGAAATCAACGCACTAAAAGCATCAATTGAAAAAGAGCATCTTTCGCTATTAGGGATTGAGAGTGTGGCGATCCACGATGCGATCAAAGCTGGAACAGAGGAACGGGATCACTACATCGATCAATATATTCAAACGATTCGGAATTTAGCAGCTTGTGATGTACATATGATCTGCTATAGCTTCAAACCAATCTTCGGCTGGGCCAAAACAAATCTATTTTATCAAAACGAGGATGGCAGCTTCTCCTTGCTCTATGATCAAGCCGTTGTGGATGATATGGAACCTAGTGAGATGTATACGCTGATCCATAGCCAATCAAAAGGCTTTCAATTGCCAGGTTGGGAAGAAGAACGACTGAAAAAGTTCCAGCGTTTGATGGCAACTTATGAAGGGGTCACTCAAGAAATCCTCTTTGATAACTTAAGCTATTTCTTAAAGCGGATCATTCCTGTGTGTGAAGAAGTAGATGTGAAAATGGCGATCCATCCCGACGATCCACCTTGGGAAATTTTTGGCTTGCCACGAATCACCAAAAATTTAGAGGACTTGAAAAAAATCATGGCCATCGTGGATTCGCCTTATAATGGGGTAACGTTGTGCACCGGTTCGTTAGGTGCCGATCCAGAAAACGACATGGTGGAGATCGTTCATGCCTTAAAAGGACGCATCAACTTTGTTCATTTCCGCAATGTGTTGTTTATGGGAGAACGTAAATTTAAAGAGTCCGCCCATCTGTCCACCGAAGGATCATTAGATATGTATGCCATCATGAAAG
Source organism: Enterococcus sp. DIV2449a (assembly GCF_051711225.1). Classification (NCBI taxonomy): domain Bacteria; kingdom Bacillati; phylum Bacillota; class Bacilli; order Lactobacillales; family Enterococcaceae; genus Enterococcus; species Enterococcus sp. DIV2449a. Next base: position 2,872,306 of record NZ_JBIOME010000001.1, on the reverse strand, counting down.
CCTTGGTTGAGGTCGGTTTTGATGGCGTCATCCGTCCAGATCACGGGCGGACGATCTGGGGGGAAGTGGCGATGCCAGGCTATGGTCTGTATGATCGCGCGATTGGTATCAGTTATCTTCAAGGGCTTCATGAAGCCGTCTTGAAAGAACAAATGCAATCGAAGGAAACGAAGGGAGGAAAGAGTGTATGACACTCGATGAACAATTGGCAAAAACAAGGGTATTGCCTCTTTACACTGCAACAGATCTTACCTATTTGCCAGTAGTAGAATCACTGTTGATCGAACATGAACTACCCTTTATTGAAGTGACCTTCCGCAGTGACCTTGCTTTAGCAGCGATTGAAAAACTCTCTCAATCAGGCAAATTGATCGTCGGCGCAGGCACGGTGCGCACCTTAGAACAAGCGAAAGCAGCAGTTGAGAAAGGGGCGCGCTTTATTGTTTCCCCTGCTCTTGTACCTGATGTGGTGGAATTTTGTCTTGCCGAAAACATTCCAGTGTTTCCAGGAACAGCTACCCCAAATGACATTCAACGAGCAGCGACTTATGGCTTATCAGTTGTGAAATTTTTCCCCGCGGATATCTACGGGGGCTTGCCGGCAATCAAAGCCCTCAGGGGTCCATTTTATGATATTCGATTTGTCCCAACTGGCGGAATCAACCTCGAAAATATGCAAGACTATTTATCTGATCCGCAGGTGCTAGCAGTTGGCGGCTCCTTCATTCTTTCAGAATCATTAATAAAAGAAGGTCGGGAAAAGGCTGACAGCCATTTGGCGCATGTAAAATCATTGCTAAGTTGAGCAGTCAGCTGTAAATAAACAAGGTGAAGCAATGGGTGCCAAAGGATTTTGGTACCATTGCTTTTTTATTCGCAGAAAAGTAAAGGAGGCTATAGGATGAAAAAGATAAAACTGGTGATTTTTGATATGGACGGTTTGATGTTTGAAACAGGTCGTCTAGCTTACCGCGCTTATTTAAGAGCCGCGGAGGAATATGATTTTGAAGTTTGCCAAGAAGTTTATTATTACCTGACTGGCAGAACGGAAGCAGATATTCGTATAGGGATGCAGGAACTTTATGGCAATCAAGTACCAACGGATCGGTGGCGAGAAGCGATGAATCGTCAGAAAGAAGTGATTTTAGCTGAAGAAAAACGGGTGTTCAAAAAGCCCGGCCTTCTTGACCTGTTGGAAGCATTAAAAAAACAAGATTGCTTGATAGCCGTGGCATCCTCTTCATCGAAAGAAAAAATCAAGGCGTACTTTGAAATGGAACAGATGCCAGATTGGTTTGATACGGTGGTTTCTGGGGATCAAGTGCGAAAGGGCAAACCTGATCCAGAAATCTTTCTAACAGCTTGCCAACAATTAGGCGTAAAGCCTGAAGAAGCCTTGGTATTAGAAGATTCTCTAGCTGGCATAAAAGCCGCAAAACAAGCCGAGATCCCAGCTTTTCTGATTGCGGATGATTTGAGTGCTTTGCCAGTCAAGAAAAATGGGAAGTATCCTTTGCTTAAACAGCCAAAACTTGAGCAAGAAGTAGTTGCACAGGTGAAAACTTTTTCTGATCTGACGAAAGTCAAAGACTGGCTCGTCGTGAATCATTTTTCTTGGGATTGATCGATATTCCAAGAAGTATCAACAAAGCAAAAGGGTATGAAGCTAAAAAGTACGGTGTTTTAAAACAGGCATAGTTTTGTGGAATCAGTAAAACAACAAAGGTTCATTTTTGCAATTGGTTTTTTCCTGCTCATTTCTCTATGAAGAAGGGGAAGTTAGAGCGTTTTTCACTAGTTTCTAGGAATGAGGCAAAAGGCTGACTAGAAAAACGAGTAAGATTGTAGCAGCTCACTTTACAGCTAAGTGAAGCTGCTTTTTTACGCTATTCCTTCAGCAACGAAAAATGAGCATTGTGTTTTAAACGGTATTCTTTTGGCGTCAGTGAGGTCAATGCTTTGAAATTTCGATTGAAGGTTCGCACATTTTGAAAGCCTGCTTGTTCTGCTACTTCCGTAATCGGCAAGAGACTATGGGTCAGCAAAAAAGAGGCATGGCGTATTCTTGCTTGATTCAAAAGCCGAGGAAAGGTGCTTTTCAATTTATCGGTGATCATTCTGGAAACGTAGACGCTGCTATAACCGATACTGCTGCTTAGTTTTTCGAGCGTCAGTTCTTCTTTGAAATGGGATTCGATGTAAACAAGTAGCTGGATCAGGATATCCTCTTGATTTTTGGCTGGTAATAAAGTCGTTTGGTGTTCAAAAAGGTACAGGACTTGATACAGTGCCGATTTTCGTAAATAGAGGGAATCCGTTTCAAATAAAGGATAGTAGAGCTGCTTGGCAACAGATGAATCAATGGTGATCACCGGATCTGACAAAGCGAAATCTTTCGTTTTGGCGTAAAAATCTGGAATATACTCAGGTGAAAACACAAGAATATGCAATTGTGATTCCTTAGGGGTTTCAATGGCATGAGTCTGATAAGGCATGACTAATAACACTTGGCCTGTCGTAAGGACATAGGGACTTTCTTCGATTTTGACAACCGCTTCGCCATCACTACAAAAAAGCAATTCAAAGGAACGATGAAAATGTTCCATGTAATTAAGCGAGTAGGGATGGTAACTGGAAACGCCTAGGTATTCGCCGAAATGGTATTCTTCTAAAATGGTCACGCGATCTATCCTCCATTTTTTGTCTATCGATGTGTGGAAATCGTCCTGTGAATGATAGCGATTTCATTCTATAATTATGACAGTTCAGCTGAAGAAAGTAAATAGAACAATGATTAGTGAATATTTTTAAAATGAGCTGCAGCAGCAAGTTTCTTTTTTTTGTTAGGTATATTAGTAAAGAAAACTTACTAACTGAATGAAGCTCATTCCTACTGACACTCAGTTGAACCACAAAATGCCAAAGAGGGAAAGAGGAGGAAATTTTTTTGATTACCAATCCGATACTAACAGGCTTTCATCCAGACCCGAGTATTTGTCGTGCAGGTGAAGATTATTACATTGCTACGTCGACCTTTGAATGGTTTCCAGGTGTGCGCATCTTCCATTCGAAGGATTTGAAGAACTGGCGCTTGATCAGTACACCAGTCAATCGTGTCAGTCAGTTGAATATGCTGGGAAACCCAGATTCTGGGGGCGTTTGGGCGCCAAACTTAAGTTACAGTGATGGTCGTTTTTGGTTGATTTATTCAGATGTCAAAACACAATCTAATAGTTGGAAAGATGTGAACAATTATTTGATCACCTGTGAAACCATTGATGGGGATTGGTCAGAACCAATCTATATGAATTCTTCTGGTTTCGATCCCTCGTTATTTCATGACGACGACGGCAAAAAATATTTTCTGAACATGGTTTGGGATTATCGTCCGACAAACCATTCCTTTTATGGGATCGCTCTCCAAGAGTTTGATTGGCAAGCCAAGAAATTGGTGGGGCAGCCCAAAATCATCTTCAAAGGAACAGAGCGCAAATTGACGGAAGCACCGGTTATGTATAAAGTGAACGGCTATTATTATTTATTGACGGCAGAAGGTGGCACCAAGTTTGAACATGCAAGTACCATCGCTCGTGGGACGCACATCGAAGGGCCTTATGAAGTTCATCCTCAAAACCCTCTGATCAGTTCCTGGGGACAGCCAGAGATCCTGCTACAAAAAGCTGGCCATGGTTCATTTGTGAAAACGCAGACCGATGAATGGTATTTTGTTCACTTAACAGGGCGAGCGCTGAAGTATCCAGAAACGCCCCTCTTAGAAAATCGCGGTTATTGCCCGCTCGGACGAGAAACAGCGATCCAGTCTGTTTATTGGGAAAATGATTGGCCGTATATCACAGGCGGAAACTTTCCAAAAGAGGAAGTCCCACAGCCACAGCTGCCCGAACATCCGTGGGAAACAGAATCAGGCTTTGATGATTTTGAAGAGGCGTCGTTGGCACCAGTGTTTCAAACCTTGCGGATTCCTTTTTCTGAGAAAATCGGTAGTTTGACCGCACGACCAGGGTACTTGCGCTTGTATGGGCGAGAGTCGTTCAATTCCTTGTTCCATCAAGCACTAGTGGCAAGAAGATGGAGCGATTTTCGTTTCGAAGCAACGACTGCCGTCGAATTTTCACCGACCTCGTTTCTACAGTTGGCAGGCATGACGAATTACTACAATACACAAAACTGGTCGGCGATCTGCATCACTCATGATGAGACGAAAGGCAGAATCATCACTGTATTGGCAAGCGATAAGGGCCAACTGAAGAGTCAAAAAGCACCAGAAGTTGTGATACCAGCCGATGTACAAACAGTCTACTTCAAAACGATCGTTCATTATGCCCACTATCAATACGCGTACTCGTTTGATCAAAAAGAGTGGCAGGTCATCGATCAGCTATTTGACAGCTTGCAATTGTCTGACGACTATGTAGCAGAACATTACGGTGGATTCTTTACAGGGGCTTTTGTAGGGATGTTTGCGATCGATACGACCGGCAATCGTTTGGCGGCTGATTTTGATTCATTTGATTATCAAAAAATCGAGGAGGAAGAAAGATGAAAAATTGGAAACGGGTCTTACAAACAGCGTCAGTAGCGGGCTTAGCAGCTTTTATGCTTAGTGGCTGCGGGAATGGTTCTGGAAACAGCAGCTCAGATAATAGCGCAACGGGAAGTAGTGGCAAGGATGAACTCGTGGTTTGGACCTTTACTTCAGAATTATCAACAATGATCAATGATTACTATTTGCCGGCGCATGACGACTTGGCCTATGACATTCGGATCGTGGAGATTCCTTCTGACCAATTCGAGACCAAGCTCGATCCGATTCTCGGTTCCAAAGATGCACCAGATGTGATTGCTTTAGAATCTGCCTTTGTCAAAAAATATGTGGAATCAGGCATGATGGCAGACCTTGGTTCACTGGGGCTTGATGAAGCCGCGGCAGATACGTATCAATATGTCAAAGACGTAGGGACTTCAAAAGACGGGGTTCTTCATGCCTTGGCTTGGCAAGCTGCTCCTGGCGGGTTTTATTACCGGGCATCGATGGCAGAAGAGCTGCTAGGGATCGATGATCCAGCGGCTGCGCAATCGGCATTGTCAGACTACGACAAGTTCTATGAGCAAGCCAAAGCAGTCAAAGAAAAAAGTGGTGGAACCACCTATATGATCTCTAGTGTCCAAGATTTGGCAAAGCCTTTTTATGGTCAACGCGAACATGGCTGGGTTGAAGACGGCAAATTAGTGATCGACGACAGTTTGTATGACTTGTTGGATGTATCACGAAAATTTGTAGAAGAAGGCCTGACACAAGATACAGAAGGACAATCAGAAGCTTGGTTTGCTGGAATGAATGGCGACAATGTATTCGGTTATAGTTTGCCGACATGGGGGCTGCACTATTGGTTAAAACCAAATGCGACAGCTGCCGATAACTCCAGCTCAACAGAAGGGGACTGGCGCATGATCCAAGGACCGTCGTCGTGGTTCTGGGGCGGCACATGGATCGGTGCTACAGCAAATTCTGAGATGCAAGAAGAAGCTGCGCAATTGGTGGCTTACTTGACCACAGATCAAGCATTTTTAAAACAATGGGCCGAAGATACCGGTGATTTTGTATCAAATGAGCGAGTCGTTGAAGAAATTAAAGGCGAATATGAAGAGGAATTTTTAGGCGGTCAAAACCACTATGCAGAATTTGCCGATATGGTTCAAGACATCAATGCGAAAATTCTGACCGAGTATGACCAGACGATTGAAACCCTCTTTACGGATAGTTGTTTGACACCATTTTCAAAAGGTGAAGTGGATCAGGAAACGGCGATCCAAAACTTTAAAGATGCGGTCGTCAATGCTTATCCAGATGTTCAAGTAGATTAGGTGTTGTTGAAACCGGCACCGAAGACGGGGGCGGTTTCAACCTTTTCTAGGTATTATGCGCTGCTCAAATGGCTTGTCTTTACAGGCAGAAGTTGGCAGTAGAAGAAATAAATATCAGGGGGATTACGATGCAGAATAAGAGAAGATTTGAACAGTATCATCGCTATGGGCTATTATTTATCGCACCATTTTTTCTAGCATTCTTGGTTTTTCAGCTTTATCCAATTCTCTATACGATTTACCTAAGCTTTACGGATCTAAAAGGGTGGAATCCAGCTGCCAATCTTGTCGGACTGGATAACTATTTTGCGATTTTTCGCAACCCGTTATTTTTAAAATCCATCAGCAATACCTTTATTTTGTGGGGCGTAAACTTTGTCCCTCAAATTGGCTTGGCTCTGTTGCTGGCGGCATGGTTTACCAATATCAAGTTGCGCTTGCGGGGGAAAGGCTTCTTCAAAGTCGTTTTTTACTTACCCAACATCATTACTGCCGCTTCAGTAGCAATCTTATTTTTCGTTTTGTTCAGTTTTCCGTTAGGTCCGATCAACCTAGTCTTGCAGCATTTCGGTGTTTTGGACCAGCCCTATGACTTTTTCCGTAGTGAAACGGGCACTCGGCTGATCGTTTCCTTTATCCAATTTTGGATGTGGTATGGTCAGACAACGATCGTTTTGGTTTCGGGCATTTTGAGCATTGATGATGCTCTTTTTGAATCAGCAATGGTCGATGGAGCCAATGATGGTCAAATTTTCCGCAAGATCACGCTGCCTTTGTTAAAACCAATCTTGCTTTATACATTAGTGACATCCTTGATTGGCGGCTTGCAAATGTTCGACATTCCTTTTTTGCTGACAAACGGCAATCCCAACAATAGTGTCTTAACGATCACGATGTTTATCTACAACCAAGCCTTTACCGGGAGTCGGAATTTCAACGTTGCCGCAACCGCGTCGGTGCTATTATTGGTACTTTCGATCGTATTAAGCACGTTATTGTTTCAATTTTTCAAAGAAAACAGCAAAGTGGGGCGAAAATAAATGGAAAATAGCTATCGAGCAAAACGATTGTTGATCTATGTCTTTTTGGTGTTGCTGACCATCTTAAGTATTCTGCCCTTTTGGGTCGTCTTAGTCAATGCGACCCGTTCAGCAGAACAGATCCAGCAAGGGCTGTCCTTGTGGCCAGGCGGTAATCTCCAATACAACTGGTCCGTCTTAATGGGCAGAGGCTTCAATGTTTTCAATGGGTTTAAAAATAGTTTCTTGATTGCGGCTGGCGCTACCGTTCTCAATGTATATTTTTCGGCATTGACAGCATATGGCGTGATCGCCTATGAGTTTCGTGGCAAGAAAGTCCTGTTTGCTGTCATTCTTGGGCTGATCATGATTCCTCAGCAAATCAGCATGATCGGTTTTTATCAATTTATGAATCGCTTAGGGCTCTTAAATAATTTTCTGCCATTGATTTTACCAGCGATCGCATCACCTGCTACCGTTTTTTTCTTAAAGCAATACTTAGAAACGATCTATCATCCTGATTTGGCAGATTCTGCTCGTTTGGACGGAGCCGGCGAAATCAAAATTTTCCATCGCATCATGTTGCCCTTGATGAAACCGGGCTTAGCCACCATGGCGATTTTCTCGTTCGTGACCTCGTGGAATAATTTCTTGATGCCCTTGATCTTGATCAACGATACGGAAAAGTATACGTTGCCGATGCTGGTCCAATTGCTGAAAACCGATGTTTACCGTACTGAATTTGGCAGTATGTATCTAGGGATCTCATTAAGTATTATTCCTTTACTGCTGATTTACCTGTTTCTATCGAAATACATCGTGGGCGGTGTGACGGCTGGCGGAATCAAAGGATAGCGAGACCTTTTTACCAAAAGAAAACGCTGGACTGAGTCTTCAGTCCAGCATTCATTTAACGGATCACACGGGAGAGATCAAGTGCCGCAAAGCGCAAATCGTTGATATTCAAGAAATGTTTCGCCACTAAAACATTGCCGCCAAACAGCGGGGCCTGATCGCCTAATCGACTGTTTTTGATCTTCGTGTTTTTGGTGAACTGGCTGGTCAATTTTTGCTGCAGCGCTAGTAATAAATCAGGAATTTTGCGATAGACCGAGCTGTTGATATAGACTTCTTCGGGATCAGAAAAAGTGATGACATTGTTTAGCCCAATACTAAGAAACTCAACATTTTGTTGCGCCAACTCGACTGCTGATTTTTCTCCGGCATGATAGGCTTGTGCAAAGGTATCCGAATTAACGAACGCAGTTTTTGTATAGTGACTGTAGGTGTCAAACAAGACTTTGTTCGACGCGTATTGCTCTAAGCAGCCTCGATTGCCGCAAGGGCACAAGTTGCCGTGAGGAAAGAGCGTAGAATGACCAACTTCCCCCGCCATGCCGTGAGTACCGGTTTGCAGCTGCCCATCAACGATGATTCCGACACCGATCCCACTATGGACGCTGACGCTCAGTAAATTCGTGGAATCAGAAGAAAAACAGTACTCGCCTAAAGCCGTCAGATTGGCTTCGTTTTCTATATAGACCGCCGTATTGTATTTTTGGCTCAAAGGGGCGATCAAATCAAAGTGTTCCAAGTCGTAGTAGGGGGCAAAGGTGACCGTCTGATTGTGAACGATGCCGTGGATCGCCAAACAGATTCCTACTAATCCATGAGTGGTTTGCGGCATTTGCGGCCAAAACTCTTTCATCATGGAATCGATCGTCGCCAGTACATTTTCTTTGGTGATCAATTCATGGGAATGGTCGGCAGAGGCGATCATCTCGCCATTGATATAAGAGAGCATCCCTCGAACATAGTTATAGCCGATGTCAAAGGTAACAGCTAAGCTGCTACGGTGATTGAATTGCAATTGAATCGGTTTGCGACCACCGATCGAAGTGGAATCACCAATGCCGACTTCGCGCACGAAGTCCGTGTCGATCAGTTTTTTGGTTATTTGAGAAACAGACGCTTTATTGAGATGGGTCAAATTTGACACTTCCGCTCGTGACACATTTTCATTGTCAATGATCGTCTTCAATACAGCCGCTTCATTTTGTTCGCGTATGCCCATTTTATTGATAATCATGTGTTCTCCTCTTCGTAGATGTGATTAGTGTTAGTTTACCGTGCAAATTAATATTGTGCAAGCTGAAGAATAAAGAAAAGACGCAGAATGTAGGAGCAGCAGTTTGAGAAGGAAAAACCATGAAAGATTCGTTGAAAGCGCTTGACAGGAATGCGAGAATCGTTTACTATCCAATTAGTTAGTTTTGAATGCTAATTAACCGTTTAAGAGTCAATGGTTAACTGCTTCAAACAGAGGAAGGAGAGAAGAGATGGCTTATTTTTTAGGGTTGGATCTAGGAACAAGTGCGTTAAAAGGCTTAGTTTTTGATCAAACCGGGGAACTCCAAGGAACAGCAAGTGCTGACTATCCATTGTCATCCCCAAGACCGGGGTTCAGTGAGCAAGAGCCGGTGCACTGGCAACAGGCGGCAGATAAGGTGATCAAAACCTTGATCCAGCAGCTTCCAACGCTGCAAAAGGAATTGATCGGCATCAGCTTTTCTGGGCAAATGCATAGTCTTGTTTTATTGGATGAAGAAAACCGAGTCATTCGTCCGGCAATATTATGGAATGACGTTCGGACCACCAAACAATGCCAAGCGATCATGGCATCCTTTGGAGAGGAAATAAAAGCAATCACCAAGAATGTTGCTTTGGAAGGGTTCACCTTACCAAAAATTTTATGGGTCCAAGAACACGAGCCTGAACATTGGCAACAAGTTCGTCACATGATGCTGCCAAAAGACTACTTGGCTTTTTGGCTGACTGGGAACTATTCGATGGATTATTCCGATGCAGCGGGTACGTTACTGCTGGATATCGAAAAGAAGTGCTGGTCTGAAGCCATTCTAGAAAAATTCGCAATCGCATCGGATTTACTGCCGCCGCTTTTTGAATCAGCAGCGCCTGTAGGGCAAATGCGAAAAGAGCTGCAAGAAGCTTTTGGGTTTGAACAAGAGGTGACGATCTATGCAGGTGGCGCAGACAATGCCTGTGCTGCATTAGGTTCAGGGATCATCGCCGAAGGTGTCGGCATGGTGTCGATTGGCACTAGCGGTGTGTTCTTATCCTTTGAAGAAGCGCAAGAGGTTGATTATCAAGGAGATCTACACCTTTTCCGTCATGCGATCAAAGACAAGTTGTATTCAATGGGGGTCACGTTAGCCGCTGGAAATTCCTTAAGCTGGTATCGTGATACGTTTGCCCCCAACCAATCGTTTCAGGAATTGCTTTCAGCGATCAGTGAGGTAAACCCAGGGGCAGAAGGCCTGCTGTTTACGCCTTATATCGTGGGCGAACGCACACCGCATACCGACAGCCAAATCAGGGGTAGTTTTATCGGCATCGACACACGGCATCGCGAAAAGCATTTCAGTCGTGCGGTCTTAGAAGGGATCACCTTCTCTTTGAAAGATTCCCAAATGATCATGGAAGAACGGGCACAGCGGAAATTCACCCAGATCGTTTCTGTGGGGGGCGGTGCGAAAAATGCCGAATGGCTGCAAATGCAAGCCGATATTTTTAATGCAGAAATGCTGACTTTGTCTACTGAGCAAGGTCCAGGTATGGGCGCAGCAATGCTGGCAGCAATCGGCAGTGGCATTTATCCAGATGCAGCTGCCTGTGTTAACGCCTTTGTCAAATACGGCAAGGCCATTGCACCGATTCCTGAAAATGTCGCCAAATACCAAGAAATTTATGCGATCTACCGCACCGTCTACCAACAAACCGCCCCTATCTGCCATGCATTGGCGCAAATCGAGTAGCGTAATGGCAGCAGGCAATCTACTTGATCAAAGCGAGGAATCGTTTTTGGTTCTAAATGATTGGAAACAAGTAAGTTAGTTTATTACACTAAAAAACATAAAATGGAGGCAACAACAATGACTTATTTTCCAGAGATCGAAAAAATCCGCTACGAAGGTCCTAAAACAGACAATATGTTTGCATTTCGCCACTACGATGCCGAAGAAGTTGTTTTAGGCAAGAAAATGAAAGATCATCTACGTTTTGCAATCGCCTATTGGCATACGATGACGCAAGACGGTTCTGATCCTTTTGGCGCACCTGTCAACAAACGGACGTGGATCGGTGACACCGAAATGGAAACGGCGAAAAATCGAGTAGAAGCCTTCTTCGAGATTTGCGAAAAATTAGGGGCAGAGTTCTTCTGTTTCCATGATGTTGACGTGGCACCTGCAGGGGAAACGTTAGAAGAATTTTTCCAAAACTTAGACGAAATCACCGATTTGATCAAAGAAAAAATGGAACAAACGGGAATCAAACTATTATGGAATACAGCAAATATGTTCTCACATCCTCGTTTCAATAACGGCGCTGCTTCCACCAATAATGCAGAAGTTTATGCGTATGCGGCAGCCCAAGTCAAAAAAGGCTTAGACATCTCGAAAAAATTAGGCGGCGAAAACTATGTCTTCTGGGGTGGCCGTGAAGGCTATGAAACCTTGTTGAATACAGACATGAAATTTGAACAAGACAACATCGCCCGTCTATTCAAAATGGCGATCGCTTATGGCGAAAAAATCGGTCATAAACCGCAGTTCTTATTAGAGCCGAAACCAAAAGAACCATCAAAACATCAATATGATTTTGATGCAGCGACAACGATGGCCTTCATTCAGCACTACGGCTTAGAAGGAGATTTCAAATTAAACCTAGAAGCCAATCATGCAACTTTAGCTGGCCATACCTTTGAACATGAAATCGCCGTTGCCCGTAGCTATAACGCATTAGGCTCACTGGATGCCAACCAAGGAGATATGCTGTTAGGGTGGGATACGGATGAATTCCCAACCAACGTCTTTGACTCGATACTTGCTTTATACGAAGTCTTAGAAAACGGCGGCATTGCGCCGGGAGGAATCAATTTCGATTCTAAAGTCCGTCGTTCGTCATTTGAAATGGAAGATCTGTTGTTAGCCCACATCGCTGGTATGGATACGTATGCCCGAGCGTTGAAAGCAGCAGCGAAACTAAAAGAAGACCGCTTCTTAGACGAATTGAAGGAAAAACGATACGCCTCTTTCCAAGAAGGCATCGGAGCGAAGATCGTTGCTGATGAGGAAAACTTAGAAACACTGACAGATTACGCATTGGCGCATGATCAAATCGAATTAGAATCCAGCCACATTGAATATGTGAAATCTCGTTTGAATGATTACCTGTTTTAATAAGAAACGACTGTCGTTCTGAGGAGCGGCAGTTTTTTCACCTAAAAATATCTTTTGGCAATTGTTACGAATCAACCAACTTATGATACGATAAAATGTAACCGATTTATTTCGGTTTAGGAAATGAAGGAGGCAACTTGATGTTTCACACAAACTTAGATCCTTTCCCAGAAAACTTCTTATGGGGGGCAGCTTCGGCGGCCTATCAAATTGAAGGAGCATGGGCAGAAGACGGCAAAGGTCCGTCGATTTGGGACACCTATGCCCAAATTCCTGGCAATACTTTTGAGGAAACCAACGGCAAAGTGGCGATCGATCATTACCATCGGTACAAAGAAGATGTTGCTTTGATGAAGCAAATGGGCTTGAAAGCCTATCGCTTCAGCGTGGCGTGGTCGCGAATCTTGCCTGATGGCGAAGGCGCGGTCAATGAAGCGGGTGTGGCGTTTTACGAAAAGCTGGTGGACGAATTGCTTCGGCAAGGAGTAGAGCCGATTTTGACGCTGTATCATTGGGACCTTCCCCAGGCTTTGCAAGACAAATACTTAGGATGGGAAGGCCGAGAAACAGCAGAAGCATTTGAACGGTATTGCCGGATCCTTTTTGAACGCCTAGGAAAGAAAGTCACCTATTGGGTCACCATGAATGAACAAAATGTCTTCACTTCTCTTGGGTACCGTTGGGCGGCACATCCGCCGGGCTTGAAGGACTTAAAACGGATGTATGCAGCCAATCATATCATCAACCTTGCCAATGCTAAGGCGATCAATTTGTTCCATGAGCTGGTTCCTCAGGGCAAGATCGGTCCAAGTTTTGGCTATGGACCGATGTATCCGTTTAGCTGTGACCCAGAAGATGTGCTGGCAGCAGAAAATGGCGAAGCCTTCAACAACGCATGGTTTTTAGATGTCTATTGCAAAGGCGAATACCCAAAATTTGTCTACAAGCAATTAGCCAAAGTTGGCTTGGCTCCTGAAGTCACTCCAGAAGATCAAGCACTATTAAAACAGGCAAAACCTGATTTCTTAGGAATCAATTACTATCACGGTGGGACGGCCCAGCAAAACAATTTGCAAAAGCAGTCAGCTGAAAAGAAAGAATTTTCTAAAGTCGATCCGTATTTGATGCAAGCGGCAACTGGTGAGTTCTCACCCGAAGAAACCATGTTTGCGACAGCAGAAAATCCTCACTTGAAAAAAACGGATTGGGGCTGGGAGATCGATCCCGTTGGTTTCCGTGTAGCCTTGCGGCGCATCCAAGCCAATTATGACTTGCCGATTTTTATTACTGAAAATGGGTTAGGCGCTATCGATCAATTGACAGAAGACAAACAGATCCATGACCCATACCGCATCACCTATTTGCAGGAACATCTGGTGGAACTGCAAAAGGCCATCACGGATGGGGTTGAGCTGATCGGCTATTGTGCTTGGTCCTTTACAGATCTACTAAGTTGGTTGAATGGATACAAAAAACGCTATGGGTTTGTTTATGTTGATCGCGACAATCAAAGCGAACGTCAGTTGGCGCGCATCCCGAAAGATAGTTTTTATTGGTATCAAGAGGTGATTCGCACCAACGGGGCAAGTTTGACAAGTGAAACATGATGTAATGAAGGAGTAGCTGAAAATGGAGGTTGGAAAATGCGTAAAGTGTTGATCGTTGACGATGAAGCATCGATCCGAAATGGGCTACCTCTGATCATCGATTGGGAACGTCTGGGGTATCAAATCGTCGGGTCGGCGGAAAACGGCGAAGCTGGCTTGGCAATGATCCGCGAATTGAAGCCAGATGTTGTGATCGCTGATATCCGTATGCCGGGAAAAAATGGTCTTGAGATGGTGCAAGCAGCATCGGAGGAAGGGCTTTTGTTTTTTGCCATTATTTTATCCGGCTACTCAGATTTTGACTATGCCAAGCAAGCTTTGCAACTGGGCGCTGTGACCTATTTGCTGAAACCAGTTGATGAAGAAGAGCTGATCGGTATTTTGACGAAAATCGATCAAAAAGCCAAGACCGATCAGCAGAAAAATCAGAAGAGTCAGTTGATGGAGAAATTGTTTGGCGGGGATCAAACGGGAATCAAAGACGCACAAGCCATCAAGCTATTGCGTCTTTCCGAGGAGGCAGATGCCCAAAAGCTGGTTGAGAAATTGCAGGAGCAAGTGGCGCAAGTCGTCACCTTGATCCATCGGCATCATCGGTATTTGGTCTTGTTAAACGAGGAGCGCTTTCCCGACGAGGCGATCGATGCATGGTGCCGTAAAAAAATGGCTCACCAAGAAATCTTGATCTCCCGCTGGTTTGCGGCGCAAGATAACTTGAAGCCATTGATGATCGATATCCAGACATTAAGTAAATTGATTTTCTTATTTCCCAATCAAGTCATTTCTCACCATGTTTTGGATACGACGCAAGAAGCAGAAGAACGAAGCGATTTGCGTGAAGAATTAGTTAAGGCGATTTTGGCAAACGATCCGTTAGAACAGCCGTTATCCCGCTATTATCAAACCTTTTATCATTCATTGGCATTGGAAGAAGAGATCAAATGGCAAATCAATGGTGACATCGAATGGCTGCAGCATCAAATCAGTGAAAAAGTAGCCTTAGCAATCGAATGGTCGACAGACGAAGTGCATCAGCAGATTTTTCTCGCCCAGACGTTTCCAATGCTGCAAGAGGTGATCACCGCAAAACTAACAGACTTGCAAGCAACAGTCGCCAGCAGTTTGAACCAAATCGATATCATTGCAGAATTGATCCAATACACGAAAAAGCATTATCAAGAAGATTTGACCTTGAAAAAAATCGGGGAACGTTTCAATTACAATAGTGCCTATCTAGGCAAGAAGTTTCGCAAAGAAACTGGGAAAAATTATTTGGCGTTCTTGGATGAAGTTCGAATGGAAAAAGCGGTGGAAATCTTGCGTCATTCCAATCTAATGGTCTACGAAGTTGCTGAATTGGTGGGCTACAGCAATGTTGATTATTTCTACAAAAAGTTCAAACAATACCATCAGGTTTCACCGAATGAGTTTCGAAAAACATAAGAAAATTCGCTGATACATGAGCAGCTATTTTTCAGGAAAACAGTCCATCGCATAGGCAATGAAAAGAGAAATTTGTGAAAAGAAAAAGCGGCATTACAGGTTCGCATGGCGGCAGCAAGAGACAACACGTCTTTTTTTGTCGCCATTTTTTTGAATAATCTCGTCAGAAGCTCATACAAGAAAATGCTTTAAAAAAGCTATTGACGTCGTTTTCATTTTGAAGTATAGTAAGTGCATCGGATCGTTACTGATAATGCAGGCGTGACCACAGGTATGAGATTTTCTCCATTCGTTTGTTTTGGAAAAAGATCATAGCTAGTTGGTGACGTTATTTTTTTGTTTTATTTTAGGAGGTGTTGACCATGGAAATCGTCAAAGTATTTAATAATAATGCTTCATTAGTCCTGAACGACAATCACCAAGAAGAAGTTGTGATGGGGAGTGGCATCGGCTTTGGTTTGAAGCCAGGCGACACTGTCGATCAAAAGAAAATAGAAAAGCGATTCATCATTAACGACCAAAAAAGCATTGCAGATTTGGAACAGCTGCTTAAACGGATTGAATATCGTGATCTGCAACTGGCCAGCGATATTTTAAAATTGTTTGAGGAAGCGTTTCAATGCGAAAGCAATCCTGCACTGCTAGTGGCACTTGCAGACCATATCGGTTTTGCTCTGACGAGGGCAAGAGAAGGGATGAAAATTCAAACACCCCTAGAATGGGAATTAAAGCAGGTGTACCCGAAAGAATATGAAATTGGTCTTCAAGCGGTTGAGCTGATGCAAAAGCGAACACATCTGAATATTCCGCAAGATGAGGCTGCTTTTATTACGCTGCATTTCGTGAATTTTTTAGGCGATAACAACGGAATGGAAGAAACAATGCTGATTTCCAAAGTCATGAAAGATATTTTGACGATCATCAATTATCATTATGGTAAAGAATTCAGACAAGACTCTATTTATTTTTCCCGATTCATCACTCACATTCGCTACTTTGTTAAACGACAGATGAGCAATGAGCTACCAGCTCAACCAGCGTCTAGTTTATTAGATGTGATTCAACTGAAATATCCGTTGGATTATGAGTGTGCTATGAAAATCAAGCAATTTCTGGAAAATAGGTATCAGTGGGAAATCACTGAAGATGAAGTGTTGTATTTAACCTTACATTTAAATCGATTGGCATCTTAACGGATCGTTACTGGTAAAGCAGGCGTGACCTAGAGTGAGTACTCAAACGAGTCTTTTGTTTGAGGTGTATTCTAGATCACGCTTTTTATTATACGCAAAAGGAGAATAACTATGAAATTTGAAAACGAAAGTGCCGCGATCATTCGCTTGATCGGTGGTGAAAAAAATATCGACAGCTTGGTTCATTGTGCAACGAGATTGCGTTTTGGCTTGAAGGATGACGCCAAGGCCAATAAAGGGGAACTTCAAAAACTGCCCTATGTGATGTCTGTTGTACAAAGCGGAGGACAATATCAAGTCGTAATCGGCAGCAATGTATCAGATTACTATGCGACGATCTCAGCTATGGCTGGGTTATCAGATCAAGAAACAGGTTCTTCGAAAAAAACAGGTTTTAATTTGAACGCCGTATTTGAAATTATCTCAGGTGCTTTTTCTCCTTTAATTCCTGCTCTAGCAGGTTCGGGGATGCTAAAAGCACTGCTGACGGTTTTGACCCAATTTAATTGGTTATCAGCAGAATCTTCTACTTATGTCATTTTGAGTGCCGCGAGTAATGCAATATTTTATTTTTTACCGATTTTCTTAGGGATCACGTTGTCGAAAAGATTAGGTGCCAACATGTACGTTGGCGGCGTGATTGGTGCAGCATTGTTGGAACCTCAGTTTACTGGGTTGATTGGCGTGGAAAATACAAATTTCTTGGGGATACCAGTTCAAGCCGTGGACTATGCCACAACCCTATTTCCGATTTTTGCGGCTATTTTCATTTATCAATTTGTAGATAAATTTTTGAAAAAGATTATTTATAAAGACATTCAATTGTTTGCCGTACCAATGCTTAGTTTGATGATCATGATTCCATTGACCGTTATCCTTTTTGGTCCATTCGGCACCTTTTTCGGGGATCTTTTATCAGGAAGTGTAATGTGGTTATTTGAAAAAAGCCGAATCCTTTCAGGCATCGTTTTAGGGGGCGGGATGACCTTCATGGTTATGTTTGGTTTGCACTGGGGCTTTACACCTGTAACGTTAGATAATCTGACAAGATTAGGTGGAGACCCCATTGAAGGAATGGCATTGGCCGCTGTTTTTGCTCAAATCGGGATTGCAGTTGGCTTCTTCTTACGAGCGAAAAAACATTCGAAAATGCGGGCTTTGGCAGGCCCTGTTGCATTGACTGGCTTCTTTGCCGGCGTGACAGAGCCCATCGTCTATGGGATTATTCTTCGTTACAAAAGACTTTTGCCGATCGTAGCTATTTCCGGTGGTTTAGGCGGAGCGGTGTTAGGCGCTTTTGGTGTGACGATGAATGCGTATGTTTTCCATAATATTTTTTCCTTGCCTGTTTACAGTCCTTTGGTGGGCTATCTGATCGGAATCACCGTTTCATTGTTGTCAGGTGCTTTACTGGCTTATTTCTTCGGCGTGAAGGAAAGCGAACTGACAGAATTTGAAGCAGAGCCTGAATCAGAGGTAGAAAGTATCTTAACCAATGCAGCAACTCCGATTTACTCACCGGTAAAAGGACAAGTGATGCCTTTAGCAGAAGTGGAAGACGATGTGTTCGCCAGCGGGATCGCTGGACAAGGAATTGTGGTCATCCCCGATGAAGGAATCATTCGGGCACCTTTTGCGGGCACTGTTGTTGCTGTTTTCCCTTCTAAGCATGCGATTGGTATCAAATCTGATCAAGGGGTTGAATTATTGATCCACGTCGGGCTGAATACCGTGAATCTAAATGGTGAGTTTTTTGATGTTAACGTCGAAAATGGTGCGACAATTGCACGAGGAGATCGTTTGTTGACCTTTGACCGGCAGGCGATTCTGGATAAAGGCTATCAATTATCGACACCCGTGATCGTTACAAATTGTGGACCAGATACAGTAATCGAGTACGAAACAACGGCCGGAACAATTGAAGCAGAAGGGATTCTGTTTACCGTAAACAACGAAGGATAGGAGTTTGAAAATGAAAGAAAACTTTTTATGGGGCGGTGCGATCTCCGCTCATCAAGTGGAAGGTGCTTGGCAAGAAGGCGGGAAAGGGATCAGTATTGCCGATGTGATGACAGCAGGAACGAAAGACCGGCCTCGGAAAATTACCAACACAATCTTGCCTGAGGAATATTACCCGAATCATGAAGGCATTGATTTTTACCATCGTTACCCGGAAGATATCAAACTTTTTGCGGAAATGGGTTTCAAAGCTTTGCGAATCAGTATCGCATGGACACGAATTTTTCCTTTAGGAGATGAACAACTACCGAACGAAGAAGGGCTGTATTTTTACGATCAGGTCTTTGACGAGATGCAAAAATATGGAATAGAACCTGTTGTGACGTTGTCTCATTTCGAGATGCCCTATCATTTAGTTGAAACCTATGGGGCTTGGCGCAACAGAAAGATGATCGGATTTTTTGAACGTTTTGCGCAAACTGTAATGGAACGCTACAAAGAAAAAGTGCGGTATTGGCTAACATTTAACGAGATCAACAATCAGCGGATCATCGATAATCCAATTTACAGTTTTACCAATTCTGGTGTGATCTTTGACGAGGATGAGGAGAAACTAGCAGGCATGTACCAAGCCGCTCACTATCAGTTTGTTGCTTCAGCTCGGGTCGTCACAGCTGCGAAAAAAATCAATCCTGAGTTTCAAATTGGCTGCTGTTTAGCTGCCACACCTAATTACCCGCTGACTTCTGATCCTCGTGATCAATTGTTAGCACAACAAGAAGATAATAATCAACTCTATTTCACAGATGTACACGTTCGCGGACACTACCCAAAAAGAATTCTCAATGAATGGCAGAAAAAAGGGTACACGATCGATGTAACAGAAGCCGATCTTGATGATTTGGCAAAGGGCACCGTTGATTATATCGGGATTACTTATTATTTAAGCAATACAGTATCTACTCGCTCAGATGCAAACTATTTACATGATCCTCTGTTGGGCAGCAGTGTGCTGACAACGAATCCTTATGCAACGATGACGGAATGGGGCTGGACGATTGACCACATTGGTTTGCGCTATATGCTGAATCTCTTGCAGGATCGTTATGAACTGCCGATTTTCATTGTGGAAAATGGCTTTGGTTTTAATGACCAAATGACAGAAACCGGCATTCATGATCCCGAACGGATTGACTATCTAGCAGAACACATCAAACAAATGATGCTTGCCATCGAGGAAGACGGCATTGATGTGATTGGCTATACAGCATGGGGCTGTATTGATCTCAGCTCATTTACTACAGGTGAAATGCGAAAAAGATATGGGTTCATCTATGTAGACCGTGACAATGAAGGGAATGGTTCGTTTGATCGAATCAAGAAAGATTCTTTTGATTGGTATAAGGAAGTCATTGCTTCAAATGGAGCAATGCTGAAATAAAAAAGAAGTATCCTATGGCCTATCGGAGGCAGAAAAAGCTAATTTTTATAGTAAGAAAGTCTATTCTGAGAAGTAGGCTTTCTTTTTTTTCTTTTATATAATTTAAATGAAAACTGTAAGCGCTTTTCGAACGGAGGAGGAGAAATGACAGATGTACGCCTGTGCTTTGATGTAGGGGGGACCTATATCAAATTCGGGTTTTTTACCGAGAAGAATCAATGGCTGGACCGAGGCAAAATCAAAACCCCGAGTAATACGCGGGATGAATTTTTTGCTACCTTAGCTGCCAAAATAAAAGAAGTCGAGCAAGTGCATGTCATCGAAGGGATCGGGCTGAGTTTTCCTGGTTTCATTGATTCAGTCAATGGCCGAGCGATCATGGCGGGGGCGTTGGCTCCTTTACACGGCTGTGCTGTTGTACAAGAGCTGCAGCAGCGTTTAAACAAGTCCTATGCGATCTGGATCGAAAATGATGCGAAATGTGCTGCTTTAGCAGAACTTTCTACCGGCAATGCTGCTGACGTACAAGATTTTGTCATGATCACATTAGGCACCGGTATTGGTGGCGCGCTCGTTCATCAGCGCCAGTTGATTCACGGACATGGGTTTCGGGCAGGAGAATTCGGAATGATGATCACTGATTTTCAAGCATCTTCTTTTGCGACCCTCCATGATCTAGCTTCAACGAGAGGACTGATTGCTGCCTATCGGCGGGCAAAAGCGATTCCTGAATCAGAGGAGATTTTAGGCGAAACCATCATGCAACAGCGGTCGAGTGATCCTGAAACGCAGGAGATCCTGAATCAGTGGGCACGTTATGTCGCACTTGCGATTTACAACCTAGCTGTCACGATGAATCCCGAAAAAATACTGATCGGCGGCGGCATCAGCCAACACCCTGATCTATTAGCTATAATCAAACAAGCAATCAATGAGAACCCCCATTGGCCAGATTTCCAAGTGCCGATCGAGACTTGTCGTTACTATAATGATTCTGGTCTGTTAGGGGCGTTGACATTGATCCAACAAGGAGGAAAAAAATGAAATTTTCAGATGGCGGTTGGTTATTTCGTGAAGGATTTGATGTGAAATTTGCGGTGCATGTCTACGATGCCCGTAAAGAAGAAAACAAATTGGTTTTATATCTGCCTTATAGCTATGTCGGACATAAAGGGGCAACGCTGGATGGCGGATTGTTAACGATGGAAGTCACTACCCCTAGAAGCAATATCATTGGGATCACCCTCTATAACTATAAAGGGGTCCAAGCCAAAGCCCCCGATTTTGAATTGATGACAGAAGCGATCACTCCTGATATTTCAGAAGACGAGCAATCCTATGTTTTTCGCTCGGGAGACTTGCAAGTCGTAATCACCAAAGAGGAAAATGTGACAGCTTCGTTTTATTACAAAGAACAGCTGATTACCCAAAGCAAGCCTCGCAGCAAAGCCTTAGTGATCGATCCGCAAGCAAATACCCATATCAGCGAGCAGTTGACTCTGGATGTGGGAGAAACGATCTATGGTTTAGGGGAACGCTTTACTAATTTCGTGAAGAATGGCCAAAGTGTTGATATTTGGAATGCCGATGGGGGGACTGGTACAGAGCAAGCTTATAAAAATATTCCTTTTTATGTAAGTAATAAAGGGTATGGCGTCTTTGTCAATTCACCAAATCGGGTGCAATTCGAAGTGGGGAGTGAAAAAGTTTCGCGTGTTCAATTCAGCAATCCAGGACAATCGCTACAATACTTTGTGATTGCTGGTGATGAGCTGAAACAAGTGATCCAGCGCTACACTGATTTGACGGGAAAACCGTCGCTGCCGCCTGCATGGTCCTTTGGGTTATGGCTAAGTACCTCGTTCTTGACGGATTATGATGAACAAACCGTGACGTCTTTTGTAGACGGTATGGCAGAACGTGATATCCCTCTTGAGGTCTTTCATTTTGACTGCTTATGGATGAAAGAATACGAGTGGTGCAACTTCACGTGGGATGAACGAACTTTCCCAGAACCTGAAAAAATGCTGCAGCGCTTGAAAGCCAAAGGATTGAAAATCTGTGTCTGGATCAATCCTTACATTGGGCAAAAATCACCCTTGTTTGATGAAGGAATGACGAATGGCTACTTTTTGAAACGTGCCAATGGAGATGTCTGGCAATGGGACAAATGGCAAGCAGGTTTGGCGATCGTCGACTTCACCAACCCTGAAGCGGTCGCTTGGTACAACAGCAAGCTGCGTACCTTATTAGACATGGGGGTGGATTGCTTCAAAACGGATTTTGGTGAACGGATTCCCACCGATGCGGTGTACTATGATGGCTCTGATCCAGAAAAAATGCACAATTATTACGCCTATCTATACAATAAGGTCGTCTTTGACTTGCTGAAAGAAGTCAAGGGAGCAGAAGAAGCCATCGTTTTTGCGCGGGCAGCTTCGGTTGGTTCGCAACGTTTGCCTGTACACTGGGGCGGCGACAGTACCTCGGATTATCCATCGATGGCAGAGTCGCTGCGAGCCGGTCTATCCTTTGGATTAGGCGGCTTTGGGTATTGGAGCCACGATATCTCAGGGTTTGAAGCTGGCTCAACTCCAGACCTCTACAAGCGCTGGACACAATTTGGTCTGCTGTCTTCCCATAGCCGTTACCATGGCAGCTGGGAATACAAAGTGCCATGGGTCTATGACGACGAAGCCGTGGCGGTAGCTAAAGCCTTTACCAAGTTAAAATTGTCCTTGATGCCTTACTTGCAAGCCCAATCGGTGCTAACCGCTCAAACGGGGATTCCGATGATGCGGGCAATGGTCTTAGAGTTTCCTGAAGACGAGATGACCCATCATTTGGATCGCCAATACATGCTGGGGGAACACCTTTTAGTGGCGCCCATTTTTAATGATCAAGGAACAGTCTCCTTTTACGTACCGAAAACGAAGGGGCATTGGATCGACTATTTATCTGGCAAAGCCTACGAGGGCGGACGCTGGTACCAAGAAACCTATGACTATTTCCACTTGCCACTGTTAGTCCGACCAAATCAAGTCATTATCGAAGGCCATGAACAAACCAAAGCAGTCTATGACTATGCCCAACATCCAACGATCCATCTTTTTGATCCGCAAGACAAGACCGCTGCCGCTATCTATGATCACCACGGTGAGTGGCTTGGCGAGGTGGCTGTCGAAAGAGTCGATCAAGAACTGATCGTCAAGCTGACTGGCATCCAGCAAGCATCCTTGCAGATACACACGACTGCTGGAAAAACGAGCCATGAGCTGACGGCTGACCAAACCACGATAAAGGAGTTCTAGATGCCCATGCGAACCATCACGAATCCAATTTTACCTGGATTTCATCCAGATCCCAGTATTTGCCGTGTCGGTGAAGACTTTTATCTGGTGACGAGTACCTTTGAATATTTTCCTGGATTACCAATCTATCACAGTAAAAACTTGGCAGACTGGCAGCTGATTGGCCATGGACTTTCGCGACCTGAGCAGTTGCAGCTATCGACGAAAAACCCCAATGCTTTTGGTCTGTATGCCCCAACCTTGCGTTTCATCAAGGACCGCTTTTACCTCGTTTGTACTAACGTTGGCGCAAACGAAGGAGGAGAAGGCAATTTTCTGATTTGGACGGATGACATCGCTGGTGAATGGTCTGACCCGATTTGGCTGGACACCCCTGGGATCGACCCGACGATTTTCGTAGATGACGATGGGCAGACCTATTACTTAGGCACCCATAAGGAGATCTATCTGCGGACGATCGATTTGGCTTCTGGAGAACTAGGCCCGCGGCAAAATATTTGGACGGGCAGCGGAGCGGCTGATCCAGAAGGCCCCCACTTGTATAAAAAAGACGGTTATTACTACCTGTTGATCTCCGAAGGCGGAACGTCCTATGGGCATATGCTGACCATGGCCCGCAGCCGTTCCTTGACGGGACCCTATGAAGCATGCCCCAACAATCCAGTGATGACCAATCGCAGTACGAATCTGCCACTGCAAGCCGCAGGGCATGCGGATCTCGTGCAAGATACTAAAGGCAACTGGTGGGCAGTCTGTCTAGCAGTACGCCCCATCAGCTATCCTTTGAGGCATTTGTTAGGGCGGGAAACATGCCTGCTGCCAGTGGACTGGTCAAACCCATGGCCGGTGTTTGGCGAGGAAGGTCATCTACCAGAAACCATTCAGGTAGACACAGCGGCGGCACCAAAGGAAACACAAAAGAAGAGCAGCAAGCCTGATTACGTGACTTTATTCGAATGGGACCCGACGTTGATTGAAGAAGAGCCGCATGGCTTCTTGCTGCATCCTAATCAGACGGGTCTGTCTGATCAAGGCAAACTTGCGGCTGTGTTCCAACGGCAAACCGCCTTTGATCAACAATTTCAAGCAACCTTTGATTGTCGGCAACTAACGGATGGACAAGCGGGATTGACGGTTTTCTTAAATGCCACCCATCACTATGAGGGCTACTTGGAAAAAACGGCGTCCAGTCAGCAGCTAGTTTTCCGCCGACAAATCGGTTCCCTATGGAAAGTGGAAAAGAAACTGCCTTATGCAGCAGATACAGTCACCTTGCAGCTGAGCGCCAATAAAGAAACTTATCGTTTTTCTGTTGTTGATGAGCAAGGACAAGCACAGCCTTTAGGTAGGGGAGAAACAAAATATCTGACTACTGAAGTTGGTGGTGTCTTTACTGGGATCATGGTAGGCTGCTATGCCAGCGCCTCTTCATCCCAACAAACCCTTCGTGTGCGGGATTTCTAATCAATCAAAAGCCCCCCTTCGATTTCTGAAACAGGAATCGAAGGGGGGCTTTGCTGTTTTAGTGAGGAGAAGATGAATCTTGGCTTAGATCGTGGATCCGCAAGGTGACTTGTGTGCCGCTGCCCAACACACTCTCGATCGTCAAGCCGTATTCAGGTCCATAAAACATTTTGACCCGATGATTGACGTTGGCTAGCCCAATGTTCTTTTTGGCATGGGTGGAGGGCGTCTTGATTTTTTGCTGCAAGTGTTCGAGTTTTTCTGGCGGTATCCCGCTGCCGTTGTCTTGTACCACGATCACCAGATCATGGCCGTCTTTGGTGATTGTCAAACGGACAAATCCTGGATAGGTGATGCCTTCCAAGCCATGGGAGATGGCGTTTTCCACCAATGGCTGAATCAGGAGGGGCAATATTTGGACTTCTTTTTGGTCGATCTCATTGGAGACTGAATAGGAAAAGTTGACTCGATCACCAAAACGCATCCGCTGGATCTTGACATATACGTGAACGGCATCTAAGGACTCTTCTAAACTCGTTCGCTTGGTTCCGTGGGCTTCTAGCGTATAGCGCATCGATTTTGCTAGTAATTTGATGGCATAAACGACGTCTGAATTGCCGGAAGTCAGCGCCATCATGCGAATCGTTTCTAACGTGTTGAACAAGAAGTGGGGGTTGATCTGCCCCGCTAAGATATTAAATTCCATTTGCTGCTGCTGAGTCAATAGCTCTTGCTGTGCCAGACGCGAACGGTAGATCTCTTCTTCTTTTTTCTTGATTCGTTGAATGATCTTATGGAAATCAAGAGAAATCTGTGAAATCTCGTCTTCGCCGCTAATATTTTGAAAGAAATCATAATCCTCGATCGAGGCAAAGTAGACCGCCTGCTGCAGTTGAGAAATTCGTTTGGTAAAGAATCGAGCAAAGAGAAAGACGATGATGAAAGTAGTGATCAAAATCACCAAAACGATCGTGCTCCAACGGATCAGATTGGCGCGTAGATTACGATAGGCATTTGTATCCGCACTATAAATCGTGATGATATCTTCTTTGTTACTCATGGGTAAGGTGCTTTTGGTGAGCATCACCTTGGTACCATCATTTTTTAAAAAGGCAGCACTCGTTTGCGGCTCAGAAAGAGCTGTCAGCTGTCCCGGTTCCCCAACTTGATTGATTTTGTCACTATAAAAGATGACATCATCATTTAACTGTAATTCCAATTCATAGGATGAATTACGAAGTCGGTTACTGAGATAATTGTAATCGACTTGGATCTCCAAAACGGCTGTTTCTTTTGATAAAGGCAAAGGCAACGTCTTATAAAGACTCAAACGATTTGCTTTGTAATCCTCTGGCATCGTCATCAAAAAAGCATCGGGTTGCTTGAGAGCTCGTTGGTACCAGGCGGTCGCTTGAATCGTGTCATCTGCCTGTTGAAAATATTTATAGTTCGGAATGGTTTGATTCGTCGTATAGATAGTTAATTTCGCAATCGAGGTTTGAAGATTTCTGATCTCATCTAGTTGATCATAGCTATTGATGTACACAATCGCTTCTTGGTCGTCAAGGTAATTGGCAGTTAAAAGTTGACGTAGATGGGTATCGTTTGATAAGGAACTCGCCGTGTTTGTCAGCGTGTTTGTTGTATCAAAAAGAACAGATTTGACACGCTGAGCATTCAACTCTGCCAAGTGTTGGTAATTGCCTGTCAACTGTTTAGTTGAATCGTAGACCAATAAGAGACCTATAGTCACTGTGGATAAAAAAACAACAGGTAGATAAAGAATGAACAATTGTCGCCGAATGGAAAACTGACTCAGACGACGAAAAAGTGAGAGATGACTGATTCTTTTCATGCTTGTTGATTACGAAAGATAGAAAGCAACAGGAACGAACTACAATAAATAACAAAAGAAAAGCCAAAAATCAACAAGAGAAATTTAAACAACGGAAATAAAACAACAAAACAAAACGCAGCGATAGGAATAAGTGCGAGGGCTAACGAACGGATAGGGTCCGCGATCGGTAACAGAAACGCATTTTTTAGTGTTTGCCTAAAGCTGTTTTCATAACGTCCAATTAACGCAAGGCAATAGACTAACACAATAAACAGATAAATAGTTGTAACAATTAGAGCGAAAGCAAAAATACTGGCAAGAATGGTTTTTGAGGAAAACCAAAACAAGCTACTATACAGTAGTGCTACCATGGGGAGCCCAAGAAGGAGAAAACTACCGGTGGCTTTCATAAAGTTTGCTCGTAGCGCTCGCACATAGCCTACAATCAATTCACCACGCTCCTCATCCGCATAACGAATCGTCACTTCATAAAGGGCAGCTGTCGCAGCACCAATTGTAATAATTGGCAAACAGCTAATGATATATAGTAAATTTAACAATGTGAATTGTGAAAAAACGGTGCTTATTTTGTAAAGTTGACCATCAGGATTGTACTTCATTTTTATCCCTCCAAAATTGATATATTCCTATAGTACTCGCAAAAAACAAATTTTGAAAGCCTTACCATTTGAGCGATTTCTATCGATAACATTGATAGATCAACGTTCTTTATAAATAAAAGAAAAATGAAGTCTAAAATGTACGGATTGACCTCTATTTTTCACAGGTGGCAAATAAGCATTCAGGTGCTAGTATTAAAAATGTAAAAGCGGTTACAAAAAAAGGGGGAGGAAAATGGAAAGTAAACTAAGCAGTGTCCCAAGAAAAAATAAGCGGGTGACACGAGAAGGGAAGATTTTGTTTTTATGTATCGTTCCCTTTCTGATTCTCGTGTTTTTGTTCTCTTATTTTCCTTTGCACGGATGGATTTATTCACTTTATGATTACAAACCAGCATTAGGTTTAGCGCGCAGCGAGTTCGTAGGCTTCAAATGGTTTCGACTTCTTGTCTCTAGTCCAACACAAGTGGATCAGATCGTACAAGTAATGAAAAACACCTTTGCCATGAGTTTTTTAGGGATCGCCACTTCGATCCTACCAGTAGGCTTCGCCATTTTACTGAACGAAATCAAGTGCAAATGGTTTAAAAACTTGGTCCAAACGCTGACCACGCTGCCGAATTTTATCAGTTGGGTTTTGGTGTATACGATTGCCTTTAGCTTGTTTTCTTCAACAGGGCTGGTAAACACGTTGCTGCAAGAATGGGGCTTCGTTACCGATCCAATCAAATTTTTGGATAGCGGCAATCATACGTGGCTGATGATGTGTCTTTGGAATATTTGGAAAGGCTTGGGCTGGGGTGCCATCATGTATCTTGCAGGTATTTCAGGAATTGACCCCGAATTGTATGAATCGGCACGAATCGATGGGGCGAATCGTTTCCACCTGATGCGTCATATCACACTACCTGCCTTGATGCCGACGTTCCTTGTGATGTTGATGCTGTCTATCGCCAACTTGCTGAACAACGGAATGGATCAGTACTTTGTCTTCCAAAATGCATTCAATCGAAATACGATCCAAGTCCTTGATTTGTATGTCTACAATTTAGGGATGGGCGGAAATAGTCTGTCGCTAGCGACCGCGATCAGTATGCTAAAAAGTGTCATTTCTGTTGCCTTGTTAGCCATCGTCAATATTGCTTCGAAAAAAATTCGGGGGACATCCATTATTTAGAAGAGGAGGATATCAATGGAACTATCGATTAGTGAAAAGAAAAAGGCGAAAAAAGTACGCAAACGTGAAAACCTGACGTTTAGTATCCTCAATTATACCTTTTTCTTTTTGATTACGTTGATTTGCGCGTATCCCTTTTATTACTTGATCATTAATTCAATCAGTAATAATGAGTTGAGTGCGTTAGGCCAAATTCGCTTTTTTCCACAAGAGATCCATTTTGAAAACTATAGTCAAGTGTTACAGCTAAAAGGATTGCCTCTAGCCGCAACAGTTTCGGTGGCTAGAACGGTGATTGGTACCGCCGCGACTGTCTTAGCTTCAGCGTTTTTAGGCTTCATGTTTACCCAAGAAAAAATGTGGAAACGAAAATTTTGGTATCGCTTTGTCGTAATTACAATGTATTTCAATGCAGGGTTGATTCCATTATTCATCACCATGAAGACATTAGGTTTAACGAATAACTTTTGGGTCTATATTTTGCCGGCTGTCGTTCAGCCCTTTAATATCATCTTGGTGAAAACCTATATTGAGTCGATCCCCAAATCATTGCAAGAAGCAGCTGAAATGGATGGAGCTGGCATCATTCAAGTATTCTTTCGGGTAATTTTACCCAACTGTACCCCGATTTTAGCAACAGTAGCGATTTTCTCGGCAGTGGGTCAATGGAATTCCTTCCAGGATACACTGATTTACATTACGGATCAAAGTCTCTACTCCTTGCAATACCTTCTTTACACGTATATCAATCAAGCCAATTCGTTAGCACAAATGGTCAAAAATACATCGGGATCACTTTCTAGCATCGCTTCAGCAGCAACAACGCAGACGCCGACGTCGATCCGCATGACCGTTTCAGTCATTGTTGTTTTACCAATCATGTTCATTTATCCGCTATTCCAGAAGTATTTTGTTAAAGGAATTATGTTGGGTGCGGTGAAAGGCTAATAAAAAGAAAGAGGGAAGAAAATGAAAAAAATGTCCAAATATGTAACAACAGGTTTGTTAGGCATGACATTGCTAGGTAGTTTAGCCGGCTGTGGAGGAGCGGCTGAATCTGAGACAGATGCTGCTTCCAGTGAAAGTGGCTACGATGAAACGATCACGATCGATGTCTATAATGGGCTAGCCAACTATATGGGAATGCAAGAAGGTTGGTTTGCCAAAATCGTGCGGGATAAATTCAATATGGAATTGAACATCATCGCACCAAACGTTGCTGGAAACGGTGATACCCTTTATCAAACGAGAACGGCAGCAGGCGATTTGGGTGATTTGATCATTGTTGATAATGGCCAACAATACAACGAATTGGTTGAAGCAGGTTTGTTGACCGATGCGAGCGAGTATTATGAAACTATGGAAAACGTTCAGCGCTTCGATGCGGCTGTTCAAAATCTAAACAAAGATGCCGATGGGCTGTATGGCTTTCCAACTTCTGTTTCTACCTTAAAGGCCACCGATCCTTCAGAAGGATTAGATCCTACATTTGGTGCTTATGTGCGTTGGGATCTTTATGGGGAGCAAGGATACCCAGAAATCGGGACATTGGAAGACCTGCTTCCTGTGATTCAAAAAATGCAAGAAGACAATCCAACAACAGATTCTGGCAAAAAAGTGTATGGGTTTTCTCTATTCAGCGATTGGGACGGCAACATGATGAATGCAGGCAAACAGCTTGTCACCTACTATGGGTACGATGAATCAGGATTTGTCTTGGCAAAAGCCGATGGATCTGATTATCAAAGCATTCTCGATAGTGACTCTGAATATATTCGTGCACTTAAGTTTTACTTCGAAGCCAATCAAATGGGCTTAGTTGACCCAGAATCAACGACGCAAAATTACGATACACTTTTTGCAAAATTCCAAGAAGGACAAGTGTTATTCTCATGGTGGCCTTGGTTAGGTCAAGCGGCCTTTAATACGACCACGAACTTGACTGAAGGAAAAGGATTTATGTTGGCACCGATCCAAGATCAAAAAATCTTCTCTTATGGTGCGGAAGTATACGGTGGCAAACAATTTATCGGGATCGGTTCTAATGCCGAAGACCCAGAGCGAATCGCAGCCTTCATTGACTGGCTCTACTCTTCAGAAGGTGTGTTAGCAAATTCTTCTCAAACAAGCGGCAGTAGTGGTCCAGAAGGCTTGACTTGGGAAATGAAAGACGGCGAGCCTGTCTTAACTGAGTTCGGAAAACAAGCATTGCTAGATGGTGATGGGGATGTGCCAGAAGAATACGGTGGCGGAAGTTACAAAGATGGCGTATCTGCACTCAACGTCAATACGGTATTACCGATCGATATCAATCCTGATACCGGCTTCCCATATGCTTACACAATGTGGGAAAGCTATCAAAATGAAACAACCGATCCAGTAAAAGAAGATTGGTCAAAAAATATGGGTAGTGCAGAATCCACCATTGGCTATTTAGAGGAGAACGACCAATTGTTAGTTGCCCCTGGTGCCAGCTATGTAGCGCCAGAAGATAGTTCAGAGATCTCTACGTTGCGTAACCAAGCCAAAGCGACGATCATCGAGTACTCTTGGCGAATGGTTTTTGCCAAAGATGAAGCAGAATTTGATCAATTGCTAAAAGAAATGCAAGAAACAGCAGATGGTCTTGGCTATCAAACCGTTTTGGAATTTGACATGAACAATGCAAAAGATCAAAACGAAAAACGGATAGAAGTAGCGAAAGAATTTGGGGACTAATCAAAAACAAACAAAGAATCGCTCGAGTGATTTGCCAACGGTTCCTTGGCAAAAGTGAGTATACAGCCTTTGGATAAGCAATCACTTAAGAAGATTGATCCAGCACCAGCGGATCAGTCTTCTTTCTTTAAGGAGGAAAACAATGATAGTGGAAAAAAAAGATCGTTTGCTTTTTATGGGGGATTCGATCACAGATAGCAATCGAAATTATCAAGCGATACCCGCAGGTTGGTCTTCATGGGGGGACGGCTATGTTCATCTGATCAACGCCTATACCACAGCATTACTCCCGCAAATGGAATTAATGATCGTCAACCGGGGTGTCAGTGGGGATACGGTTGTCGATTTGAAGAAGCGCTGGAAGGATGATGTGTTGGCATTTCAACCAGATTGGGTAACGATCATGATCGGTGTGAATGATGTGTGGCGGCATTTTGATGGAACCTTTGCTCAAACGGAACTAGTGGGGATCGAGAGATTTGAATCAGAGCTGCGTGATTTGATCGAGCAGACCTTGCCAAATGTCAAAGGGATGATTCTTTTGAGCCCGTTTATGGTTGAAGCCAACAAAGAAGATCCATTAAGAAAAATGCTTGCCAATTACCAACAAGTGCTTGCCAAAGTAGCGCAAGAGTATGGTATCCTTTTAGGGGATACGCAGGAAAAGTTTGATGATTTTTTGCTTTATCAATCATCCTATGTCTTAAGCAGTGATCGCGTGCACCCCTCGACTGCAGGACATGTGTTGATTGCAAAAACATGGCTGGAAACAGTCGGTATTTTGGAGGAAAAACAATGATCACAGTAGAAACGATCCAGCAAGTCGCACA
Organism: Enterococcus sp. DIV2449a; assembly: GCF_051711225.1. Lineage (NCBI taxonomy): Bacteria > Bacillati > Bacillota > Bacilli > Lactobacillales > Enterococcaceae > Enterococcus > Enterococcus sp. DIV2449a. Next base: position 2,840,540 of record NZ_JBIOME010000001.1, on the reverse strand, counting down.
TCAAGGCCCCTTTTTTCCAAATTGGCAGTCATTGGGCGCTTTTGTTCTACCGGAATGGTTCCGCAAAGCAAAATTTGGGGTCTTCATTCATTGGGGACTGTACAGTGTTCCAGCCTTTCACAATGAATGGTATTCAAGAAATATGTACATCAAAGGCCATCCAGAATATGATCACCATATTGAAACCTATGGTCCACAAAAAAACTTTGGCTACAAAGACTTTATTCCGATGTTTACCGCAGATAAATTTGATGCAAATGAATGGATTCGCTTGATCAAACAAGCCGGTGCCAATTATCTTTTTCCCGTTGCAGAACATCATGACGGGTTTCAGATGTATAAAAGCGAACTGTCTGAATGGAATGCGTCAGTTATGGGGCCGAAAAAAGATATTCTTGGGGAACTAAAAGAAGCCGCAGAGGAGCAAGGCCTGCATTTTTGTACCTCATCTCATCGTGCCGAACATTGGTTTTTTATGGGACACGGTAAGGATTTTGACAGTGATATGAAGGAGCCGTTGGCAAAAGGCGACTTTTACTGGCCAGCGATGCCAGAGCCAGACCATGAAAGTCTCTTTAGCGAGCCATACCCGTCAAAAGAATTTTTAGATGATTGGCTGCTTAGAACCTGTGAACTCGTCGACAACTATCAACCAGAGCTGCTGTATTTTGATTGGTGGATCCAACATGAAGCCTTCAAGGAGCATTTGCAACTTTTCGCTGCTTACTATTACAATCGTGGGGCTGAATGGGGCAAACAAGTTGGTATTTGCTACAAGCACGATGCCATGATGTTTGGTAGCGGTATCGTGGAGATTGAACGGGGGAAATTTGCCGAACCACAACCTTTTTACTGGCAAACAGACACAGCAATCGCTCGTAATTCATGGTGCTATACCACGACATTGGATTATAAAACAACACGTGAGATTTTACAGGATTTGATCGAAGTCGTCAGTAAAAACGGCAATCTCCTTTTGAATATCGGGCCGAAAGGGGATGGTTCGATCCCAGAAAAAGATCAAGCGATCTTAAAAGAAATCGGTGCGTGGCTGGATGTAAATGGTGAAGCCATTTATGAAGCGAAACCATGGCGCAAAGCAGGGGAAGGGCCCACGACCGTAGTTTCGGGCCAATTTCAAGAAGCACAGGCGACGACATACACGAGCCAGGATTTCCGCTTTACGGTTCAGGGGGATGCGTTGTATGCGATTGGCATGGCAAGTCCTGAGAATGGACACGCAAGGATCCAAGCACTGGCACAATCCAAAGACCAAAATTTGCCAGAATTTCACGGCATCATCAAAACCGTCACGATTCTAGGATACGAAGAACAGCCTGTTGATTGGCAAGTGACCGATGAAGGCTTGCAACTAACTTTTGAACCAATTGAAACCGACCAACCAATTGTCTATAAAATTACAATGAAATGAGGCGCAACCCGTGATACATGAAAAAAGATCTGCACTTTTACCAGAAAGCCAAGCAAGTTTAACTACCTATGTCATCGAAAATTCTCCTGAAATGGAACCAGATCGTGTCCGACCAGCTGTCATCATCTGTCCTGGCGGCGGCTATGAAATGTTGTCGGATCGAGAAGCGGAACCTATCGCCATCAAAATGATGAGCTTTGGTTTCCAAGCCTTTGTGTTGCATTATAGTATCAAACCGGCTGTCTATCCGTTAGCCTTAAAGGAATTGGCTGCTGCCGTTCGTCTTGTCCGCACCAATCATGACACCTGGCACGTCGATCCTGAAAAAATCATCGTTGCTGGTTTTTCAGCTGGTGGCCATTTAGCTGCTAACTTGGGTGTGTCTTGGCAGCAACCTTTTCTAGCAGAGGCTTTACAAGGAGCCAATGAAGAATGGCGGCCTAACGGGTTACTGTTGAGCTACCCAGTATTATCTAGTGGAGAACTTGGGCACCAAGATTCCTTCCGTTCATTATTAGCAGATCGTTACGAAACAGAAAAAGCCGTCTTGTCTTTAGAGACTTTAGTCAATGAACAGACACCACCAACGTTTCTTTGGCATACGTTAGAAGATGGATTAGTCTTGGCGGAAAACAGCCTCCTTTTTGCCGAACAGCTGCGCAAATTTAATATACCTTATGAGCTACACATTTTCCCTCGGGGCGGTCACGGGTTAAGTTTAGGAACGCCAGAAACCGCCAACAGCGATCAACACGGGATCGAAGCGTCGGTTGTCCGTTGGCCAGAATTATTTGCTGATTGGGTAAAATGGAATTTTTGAGAAACGTTTAATGATCGAAAGAAATAAGCCATTGTCTGCTGAGTTCAGACAATGGCTTTTCTTTTCGTTGTTATCAGATAGTTTATTCAGCTGAAAAGACAACCGCTCCTTGATAAAAACTTTTGCTGACGAAGCCTTTGCGGGCGACAAATTCTGCCGTACAAGCAGCTGGTGTCAGCAAGAAATCAGCCGAATCACCAACCTTAGGCCATTGCTGCGTACCGTTTTTATCTAATGGCACTTTGCCATCAGTAACCAGACCTAGGGCTTGCGTCAAGTCTTCCTGACTTTTGACGGCAAACATCTCTAAATAGCGCGCCAGTTTTTCTTGTAAAGAACCGTCGCCAAGAGAAGACCAAGAATCATAGACATTGTCGCAACCGATATGAACAGCCACGCCATAGCTTTGCAATTCCTTCAGTGGCGGGATCGTTCCTGGGCTGATGGGAATACTTGAAATGATATGGATCTCTAAGTCTGCTAAGGCTTGAAAGACTTCTTTGCGTTCTTCTCCCTCAAAGTCATTTAGACCAAAGGCGTGACTGATCGCCACTTTTCCTTGCATATTGAATTCCTTCGTCAAACGAATCATTTCTTTAACGGTCGCTCTGCCAGCTTCTTGCCGATCATGAAGATGGAGGTCAATACCGACATGCCCTTTTTGAGCAAGTTCAAAAGTTGTTCGTAAGGAAGTTTTATAATCTTGATCGAGTGTATAAGGATCAACACCGCCAATATAAGAAGCTTTGCCCGTTGCTAAGGCTTCTTCAATCAAAGAAGCTGCATTTGAGCGCAATAAGCCATGTTGTGGGAATAAGACCAACTCCGAGCCAAAAGGTTGTTCGGCGACTAATTCGGTAATCGCATCAAAATAGCGCAGCTGAGTCATTGGTTCAATATCGATATGTGAGCGGAACATCACCGCACCGTGAGGTAGTTCTAAATCAATCAGCGCTTGTCCGCGTTCTTTGATCGATAACGGTAAGGCATCTAATTGGGGAATCTCAGTTTCAAATCGTTCCACCAAGCTAGCTGCTGGCGTTACTGGACGCCAAGGAGTACCTAATTTACTTTTGTCCAAATGACAATGTTTTTCGATCAATCCTGGCAACAATAACTGATTTTCCCCATCAATGATCGTCGCCTCACTTGATGCCTGCCATTCAGTCATCGGCACGATCTCCGCTATTTTTCCATCATTGATCCCGATTGCTGTATTTTCTGTTTTGGTTCCATAAGACCAGTCGCCTTCTTTTAAATAACTCGTCTCAAGTTGAACATTTGTAAGCCATAAATCCAAGAAATCGCCTTCTTTCGTGTTTGCTTCATGGTATCATACATTCGCTGCTCGGCTCTAAAGAGATGCTTGTGGCAAAAGGACTAAGAGCTGAGCCTTGCAATCATTGGCTAGAAGTGTAGGATAGAAACTAAGTGAAGATAACGAGGAATAAACCAAAAGACTTGGAGGATAAAGGATGAAGAAAAACGACTTTCTATTGACAGCTGATGAGCTGTCCCATCAGAAAATGGAGTATCTAGAAACATTGTTCGCTTTAGGAAATGGGCAAATCGGCGTCCGTGCAGGGCATCCTTTGAAGGTCAATCAACTGTATCCAGGAAATCCTGGGGCGTTTGTCAACGGCTTTTTTGACAGCGAGCCGATTCAGTATGGCGAATGGGCTTATGGGTATGCAAAAGAACATCAAACGATTTGCAAATTGCCAAACTTGCGTGGAGTTATTTTGAAAATCGGCGAGGAGGATTCTTCGGTTGAGGAATGGCAAGTCGAACGAACGCAAATGAGTCTTGCATTAGCTGACGGGATTCTGACGGAAAGTTATCGGATCAATACTCCGACCGGAAAGTCTTTTGAGTTGGGGTTAACTTCGTTTGCGTCAATGACGCGTAGTGAACTCTATGTTTGCCGCTATGAAGTGATAACAGCCGATTTTTCAGAACCGATCGAACTATCCCACAAATTAAATCAGCAATTCTCTGTCAATAAAACAGATGATCCTCGAGTTGCCAGTAAGAATCATCAATTGGAAAAAGAACAAATGGGCGCATACCAAGTATGGACAGCACCAAATAGTCAAAAGCAAATCGCTATTCGGCTGCATCAAGAAAAGCAGTATTTGACAGTTGGAGAACCGTCAACTTCGATTTTTCAGGTCAAATTGCTGCAAAGGTTTGGTGAGACACCATTTGAGCAGAAAGTCGACGAGTTTTCTGTCTTATTAAAAGAACAAGCGGATTACTATCGATCTTTCTGGCAAGCCAGCGATATTCAAATCGTGGGGGATGACTATTTGCAAAAAGGGATCCGTTTCAATTTGTTTCATTTGAACCAAGGTGCAGGGCGTGATGGGAAAACGAATTTCGCCGCAAAAGGGCTGACGGGTGAAGGATATGAAGGACATTATTTTTGGGATACAGAAATGTATCTACTGCCTTTCTTCGTTTATACGAACCCCGAGATAGCCAAAAGCTTGCTTTCCTATCGTGCAAGTATTTTGCCGCAAGCCAAAAAACGAGCAAAAGAATTGAATCAAGCTGGGGCATTGTTTGCTTGGCGTACGATTGACGGTAATGAAACGAGTGCCTATTATCCAGCAGGTACAGCACAACTGCATATCAATGCCGATATCGTTTATGGTTTTCAATTATATGAACGTATCACGGGTGATCAACCCTTTATTGAAGAAATTGGTAAAGAAGTCGTTTTTGAAACAGCGAAATTCTGGTTTCATTATGGCACGTTTGTTGTAAAAGAAGGACAAGAGCGGTTTTGTATTCATGGAGTGACAGGACCAGACGAATACAGCGCTTTGGTAAACAACAATTTTTATACAAACAAAATGGTACAAAATAACTTACGCTATGCGGTCGAATTGGCCAACCGATACCATGTCTATCAAGAATTGATTGCCGATTGGGAAAAAGCAGCTGACTTGATGTACTTCGGTTACGATGAAGAGCGGCAGCTAACGAAACAAGATGATTCCTTCTTAGATCAAGCGCTGTGGCCATTTGAGGAAACACCTGCTGAGAATTATCCGCTTCTGCTTCACTATCATCCAATGATCATTTATAAGTATCAAGTATGCAAGCAAGCAGATACTGTTTTAGCAGAGATGCTGTTTACCCATGAATTTTCAGCAGATCAATTAACAAGAGACTATGACTATTACGAGCAGGTGACGACCCATGACTCCTCGTTGTCTCGTTCCATCTTTAGTGTGATGGCTAGCCGAATCGGCGACACTGAAAAAGCGTATCGCTACTTCATGGATACCGCACTGATGGATCTCAATGATTTGCAAAAGAATGTTGTAGACGGTGTTCATGCTGCCAATATGGGCGGCAGCTGGTTGAGTTTGATTTATGGTTTTGCTGGTCTGACCTATGATCGCGGACTTCACTTGGCGAATCATTTGCCACAGAAAATCGAATCACTGACCTTTACGATCACTTATCAGCAAGAAGCAATCAGAGTGAAGCTTCAAGGGGGAGAAATCGAATGCCGGTTGCTGCCTGACAGCAAGTTGCGTATTGTCAAAGAGGGGCATGGACTTTGGATTCAGCAACACACCACGACTATCGATGCCTATCCGTAAGAAGACTGATCAATCGGATAGAACCAGAACCGCCGCAAGGATTTTCGCCTGCGGCGGTTTTTTTGACTCGTTCCATAAATCTTCTTGTAGAAATTTCCCTTAATGAAAGGGAAGATATACCTATGGAGGTTGCTTGAGTTTGACTCTAAACTAGTAAGCGAGGGAGAGAGAGATGGAAAAATTAAGCCTATTGTTGTTAAGAACACTTTCGAAGCATGACGGTTTTATGACGAGTAAAGCGGCTGCTGCCGAGTTGGGTGTTAGCAGGAAAACCGTTCGCCGTTATGCAGAAGAAATCAACCAGCATCAAGAACGATACGGTTGTATGATCCAAGCGAAAAAAGGGAGTGGGTTGTATTTACAAATAACGAACGAAGAAGCTTTTCAGCGAAGTAAAGAACAAGCGTCACACAATGACGACTTTGTTTCTAGAATTATTGAATTCTTTATTCAAGAAGAAACGTATATTAAGTCCGAAATGCTTTGCGAACGCTTATTCATTTCTCAGAGTAAGCTATCTCAAGAATTGAAAAAGCTGCGACGTATACTAAGCCATTACCAGCTCTCCATTCAAACGAAGCCGTATTACGGAATGAAACTTAGCGGCAGCGAATTTGACTTGAGACGGTTTATGGCTAGTAATTATTTGCAAAGAACCCATATCAAGCAGTTAGAAGAGGGCACAATCAGCGAAGATACACCGTCGCTTCTTCATCAGCAGATAAAAGCGATCGTTTCGTCGGAGTTTTCGCAAAAAGCCTACCCCATGTCGGAGGCTATTTTGAACAATCTGGTGAATCATTTAGCGATCGCTGTCTTACGCATGCAAAGCGGCCGCTACTTGGATCGAAATCTGCCAATCAGCGGCAGGACCAATGATGAACAGACGTTACTAGGAGAGCGAATCATAGCCAGAATTGAAAAAGAATGTGCTGTACACTTTACCGAATACGAGCGAAATTATGTTTTAGGGCAAATCGTTGGCAAACGAGTAGTCCCTAGAAATGAAAAGATGACTGTTTCAGATGAAGCAGCAGAATTGGTCAGCAAAATTTTAAAAGCGATCAAGGAAAGCCGCCAAATCGATTTCAGCAAAGACTTGGATCTGCAAACGATGTTGATGTTGCACTTTGCTCCGCTGATCGATCGGATCGAATTGGGGATCGAGCTGAAAAATCCTTTGTTGAATGAGGTGAAGGTACACTGTAATGTCGCTTATGATTTAGCCATCATTGCCGGTCAAGTCATTGCAAAGCAATTTGAAAAGACCATCAGTGATCATGAACTCAGCTATTTGGCGATGCACTTTGATGTGGCTTTAAATAAGAAAAATTCGCAAACACAGCGCAAGTATATTTTAGTGGTCAATGACCTAGGCCGAGCGGCCAATACCTTCCTTAAAGAGAAATTTGAGTTTTATTTTCGCAATTATATCAAGAAAGTCACGGTATGCAATCAATATGAATTTTTGCAAATGATCGAAGAGCAGGAGTTCGATTTCATCTTTTCTTCGATTCCCCTTCCTTACGAAGGAACGATTCCTGTTATGAATGTTGATTATTTTATGCAACCGGATATGATCAAAAAGATCGAAGCCGCATTGGCCGCTGTCTTCACAGAAGAAGTGCTTTTGAACTACTTTAAGGAATCATTATTCATCTGTGAACAAGAATTTGAAACAAAAGAAGCGGTATTGCATTTTTTATGCCAACAAATCAAAGAACAGTATTCAATGCCTGAGAATTTTGAAACATTAGTTTTTGAACGAGAAGCCTTTTTTGGAACCGATTTCTTACCGTCGGTCGCTTTCCCTCATCCCAATGCACTGATTGGTTCAGAAACGGTGATTGCTGTTGCAAACTTGAAAAAGCCAGTGTTCTGGTACAAACAGTCGGTTCGTCTCGTTTTCTTATTAGTGATAGCTGAACAAGATCACTTAAAAGTGAAACCGCTGAATGATCATTTGATCAAACAATGTTCTTCGTTGGATAAAGTTAACAAACTAGCTGCAACAACGGACTTTATGTCGTTCATTAATTATTTAAAGGAGTAGTATATGACAAATGAAAAAGTAACCTTAGAAGGTGCATATAATTTTCGCGATTTTGGCGGCTATCGGACCAAAGAGGGAAAATATGTGGTGACTGGAAAACTATACCGCTCAGACGAATTGAGCAAATTGACAGAAGCCGATCAGAAAAAATTAGCAGCTCTGGGAATCGAGAAAATTATTGACTACCGTAATGCCCAAGAAAGAGTAGACAATGAAGACAAACCCATTGGGAATGCTCAGGTGCTTTATTTGACACCGATTGCTGATATTGCTGCTTTAGCTTCTTCAGAAGAAGGGGAGCCAATGGCGCTTTCTGCAGAAGAAATCACCGCCGAAGTTGCAAAAGAATTGATGATTCGGCAAAATCATGAATTTGTTGAAAACAGTCAATGCAAGACCGTTTTTAAAGAAGTATTGGACATTCATTTGGAAGCTGAAGGTGCAGTGGTTCAGCACTGCCGTGGTGGCAAAGACCGCACCGGTTATGGGGTTGCCCTGATTCAGTTACTGTTGGGTGTCAGTTATGAAGAGGTCATGGAAGATTATCTGCTGACCAACGAGTACAAAAGAGAGAAAAATACCAAGAGTCTCAAGCAGATACAAGAAGAAACGAACAACCCCGATTTTGTGGCAGCAATGCGATACTTCAAAGAAGCTGATCGGTGCTTTTTACAAACCGCTTTGGATTTGATTGAGGCTCATGGGGGGATTGAAACGTATGTAAAAGAAGAACTGGGTTTTTCACAGCAGAAAATCCAGCTGCTTAAAGATAAATACTTGCGGGATTAAGTGAAGGAGGACCTTATGAATACACTGAAAGATAAAATACTAGCTGCAGCCATTCAAGTACAAAACAATATTTATATGAAAGCCATTGCCAATGCAATGATGGGCTTAATGCCCGTCATGATGATCAGTTCCATTGCTTCCTTGATCAATGCGATCGATATTGGGGCAACGCAACAGATAATGGAACAAATTGGTTTGAAAGCACTATTAACCCAAGTCAACGCGATGACGATCGATGTCGTTTCCGTTTATGTCGCCTTTCTAGTTGGATATAAATTAGCCGAACATTTAAATGCGGATCAACTAAATGCCGGTATCATGAGTTTGGTCTCATTTTTGATCTTGAGTCCGATTTCGACTTTAGAAGAAACTCGTACGATGGAGTTGTCGACCCTTGGCTCCGGTGGGATGTTTGTCGCCATGTTTGGTGGATTGTTGGGTGCCAGAATTTACATTTTATGTGTACAGAAGAATTTGATGATCAAAATGCCGGATTCGGTACCGCCGATCGTCAACAAATCCTTTGCAGCGATCGTGCCAGCAATTATTGTTTCAGCCATTATGGGCATCATCTACGTGGGCATGGCGGCAACCCCTTATGGCACGCTGACAGATATGATCTATACTTGGGTACAAGCTCCACTGACCTTGCTAGGAGCGAATATTCTTGCCTGCATGATCATTGTGGCTTTTATCGAATTTCTTTGGTTCTTTGGCATTCACGGAGTGTTGGCTGTTTATCCGATCTTGATGCTGGTCTTTTACCAACCAGGACTTGATAATCTGGCGGCGTACAGTGCCGGTCAAGCATTACCACATTTGTTTACGATTGGGTTTATTTTGAACAATCGCGGGGCTCGCTCATTTGCAGTCGCTTTACTGGCTATTTTTGGCTGCAAATCAGAGCAACTAAAAGCTGTTGGTAAAATTGGTTTGATCCCTTCCATGTTTGGTATTTCTGAGCCAATCAAATTTGGGATTCCTCAGGTGATGAATATCAGAATGCTGCTTCCCTTGATGTTAACACCGGCTGTTTCCGTGTTGTCAGCATATCTCTTAACAATTGTGGGCTTTTTGCCTTATCACAATGGAGTCAATATCCCAACTGGATTTCCGATTATTTTCGGTGGCTTCTTAGTGAATGGCTGGCAAGGAATCATTGCACAATTGATTCAATTTGTCTTATGTGTCCTCATCTATATCCCTTTTATGCGTCTGCAAGACAAAGCAGCACTAGCTGAAGAAAAGAATCTGCAAACCCAAGCGACAGTCGTTGAGTAACAAATAACGAGAAAATGGAGGAACAATGATGAAAAAAATAGTATTAGTTTGCGCTGGCGGCATGTCTACTGGTGTCTTAGTAAATAATATGAAAAAAGCAGCGCAAGAAAAAGGAGAAACGGTGGCGATCGATGCGTTCTCCATTGAATCAGTAACGACTGCAGCAAAAGATGCTGATTGCGTACTGTTAGGACCGCAAGTTTCATACCGATTAAATGAAGTTCAAGGTTTAGTTGCTTGTCCAGCAGCCAGTATCGACATGCGCACCTATGGCATGATGGATGGAAAAAAAGCATTGGAACAAGCACTTGAACTAATAGGAGAGTAGAATGGAAGAAAAAGAACAAATTTGTTTTCAGATTATTTCGCAAGCGGGTATGGCAAGAAGTTGCTTTTTTGAAAGTATTCAAAAAGGAAGAGAAGCCCAGAATCTGGCTGCACTGCAAGCAATCGAAAAAGGAAAAGAACATTATCATGAAGCCCATTTGGCACATCGGAAGTTAGTTCAACAAGAAGCCCAAGGGGAAAAAGTCTGGATGTCCTTACTATTAAGTCATGCGGAAGATCTTTTGATGAGCGCAGACATCATGAGTGAGCTTGCAAAAGAGTTTCAAGGGTTGTATGAAGAAATTCAGGCAATTAAGCAAACGATTCAGTCTACTGGCTCCTAACCGAAAATCGCAATAAGAAAAAGAAACGAAGTGTCAGTCCTTTGACAAAACACTTGGTTTCTTTTTGCTTAAATTTGGTACGCACGTTGACAGGATTGCTTGAAGGTGTAGGATAGAAGAAAGATGGAGCCTTAAATCAAACCAAGGAGTCGGACGATGAAAGCTTTCAAAACCCATACCGCACTTTTGATCATCAGCAATACGATCACGATCATTCCGTATCTTTATTTTTTATCTTTGAGCAAAGAGCAGTCGCTAAGTGCAGCATTAGCCTTTGCGCTGTTTTATACCTTTCGCATGACAGGGGTCTTTTTCTTACAGACGCTTACGGCGCTTTTCGCACCATCGCTGTTAGCAGCAAGTGTCTTGATCGGCGGTGCCGGCGCATTGGTGGGTATCTTGAGCACTTGGTGGAGCGTGGCACTCTTGCCAGCTGCTGGTTTGTTGGGGATCAGTGCTTCTTGGCTGCCGCCAGCTGATCTGATGGTACGCCAAAAAGCCAAGCTCACTGAACAGCCGCTGAAAAATGATTGGAAGGAGGCGCTGTTCTATCTTTTGGTTTTACTCTTTGCCTTACGGTTGCCTGATGACCTTCAAGGCATTGGTCTATTTGGCAGTTATTTTGCACTCTTTGTGCTGGCGGCTAAGAGTAGTCAAACCTTCAACAACCTCCCAAAAAGACCGTTGATGCAGCGCAACCAGTTATTCAACAAGCAGTTTTTGTTGTATTTCTTTTTCTTTCTCTTACTGTTTGGCTTGCGAGCAGCAAGGCTGATCAAGTCGAATGCCCTGTTTGAATGGGCGATCACTGGCTTCTTGTTTCTCTTTGCTTTGCTGCTGATCACTTTAACGAAACGCAGCCGCTGGTGGAAACAGCCACTTCATCTAAATGTGCTCACCTTCATTCGTGGGGTGATCGGAAACTTTCTTTTTCTTTTCGGCTCGGTGTATGTTACCGGTCGATTTGGAGCACAAGCGCTAAGCACGCACGTTTACTTACCATATGCACTGGGCCTTTTTGGTGCCATGTTTCTCGGAGGAAAACTCGCTCATCGTTTAGAAAAACAGCTGGTACCAACATATTTACTTGGGCTGATGGCAGGTGTTCTTCTGTTCAGCAGCGACACACTGATTCCAATAAGTTTATTCGTCATTAGCTTCTTTAATGCGGGATTGAATCAATGGCTCACGAAACAGTATTTGACGGCAAAACCCGAAGCAATCGAGCAGCAGAGTTTAGCCAAGTATGCCACACAAAGCAAAGGGAGTCTGGTACATCAATTTCTTTTGATGACACTCCTGTTTGTCATTCTTCGTTTTGAACATCAGCCGCTGGCTTTCTTGTTTCAGCTATCAGGAACGACGGCAACGAATCAGACCTCAAGGATCCAAAGCTTTTTAGAGCCAGCAAAATGGGGCTCGATTGCAGGAGTACTCTGTTTGCTAGTAGGTGGACTGGTGGTATTTTATCGGCAATTAAAGAAAACAAAAGTATAAGCGTCGTTAACTGACACTGTCTTATTTCTAGACGGTGTCTTTTTTTGAAATCGCATAAAAACCGAACGTTCAGCGTTTTATCTTCCTTTATGATAGTGAATTTTATTGCACTATTTTCGAATAGCGTTAAAATAAGAACATCGTGTTAGTGAAAAAGGAACATTAAATGAACGGCTTTTTCCTGACAATGTCTTAGAGAACGGGGGAAATCAAACAAATGGCAACCATTCGCTATTTTAAAGGAGATGTTTTCCATACGCCAACTGATGGAAAACTAGAATATATAGAAGATGCATTGATTCAAGTCGATGATGCAGGGATCATCACGAAAGTCACTGCCAAAACAGATCAAGGGTATGAGGCAGAGCTGGCAAAAGCATCAGAGAATCTTCAGGCTTTATCTGAAGGCCAGTGCTTTTTACCAGGGTTTGTCGATCTGCATGTCCATGCACCGCAATGGCCGCAAGCAGGGATCGCGTTAGATGAACCGTTAAATGTCTGGTTAGATGAATGCACGTTTCCGCTGGAGGCAAAATATGCCGATCCAGCATTTGCCAAAGCTGTCTATCAAGATTTGGTGGCACAGCTATTGGCAAGAGGAACGACAACGGTTCTTTATTTTGCAACGATCCATCTAGAAGCGAGTCTTCAATTGGCGAAGACTTGTGCCGCTCTTGGTCAACGGGGATTAGTCGGAAAAGTCGTCATGGACGATCCCCAAGCCAATCCTGCTTTTTATCGGGACGCGTCAACAGAAGAGGCATTAGCGGATACAGAACGTTTTATTCAAGAAGTACAAGCAATCGCAAAGACCGCACCACAAGGCGTTTATCCTGTGGTCACTCCGCGATTTGTCCCCAGCTGTACCGATGAAGGCTTGGCAGGGTTAGGCGCATTGGCTGAAAAATATGATGTTCATGTTCAGACCCACTGCAGTGAAGGGCAATGGGAACATGACTTTGTTCAAGAACGATTTGGTAAAACGGATACCGAAGTGCTGCAAGATTTTGGCTTGTTGCGTGAAAAAGCAGTGATGGCTCATGGCAATTTCATCAGCCCAGCTGACGGCGCCCGTTTTGTCGAAACCGGCGCCGCAGTTGCGCACTGTCCCATCTCAAATGCCTACTTTGCCAATGGCGTGATCCCAATCAAGCGCTTGAAAGAACAAGGGGTCACGATTGGTTTAGGAACGGATATCTCCGGCGGTTTTTCACCGAGTTTGTATGACAACATCAAACAAGCTGTGATGTCTTCGAGAATGTTAGAAGATGGCGTGGATGTCACGCTTCCTCAAAACACACGAGGAGTAGCTGATTCTCGTATATCCGTGATCGATGCGTTCTCATTGGCGACAATAGGCGGCGGTGAGGCACTGAGATTACCAGTAGGTGTCATCAAAGAAGGGTACGCGTTTGATGTGCAAGTGATCGATACGCGACAAAAAGAAAATCCTTTGCCTGACTTCGGTGTGTTTACTTCACCCGAAGCAAGATTACAAAAAATCCTGTACTTAGCAACGATGCAAAATATTCGCCAAGTCTGGGTCCAAGGAAAAAAAGTACACGAAAAATGAGGAGAATGAGACAGTGGAATCAACGAAAAACAAACATTTAACGATCGGAATGAATGAAGACATTCCCTTTGGTCAAGCAGTACTTTTAGGATTACAGCATGTGTTGGCAATGGACGTGTATGTGCCGCCATTTATTATCGCAACCGCGGTGGCGATGTCCTCTTCAGACGCATCAGGTTTGATCCAATCGACCTTTTTAGGAGCAGGGATCGCTTCTTTGATCCAAGTCCTCTTTTTCTTGAAATTACCCGTATGTCAAGGACCATCCTTTGTACCCGTTGGAGCGATCATCGGTATTTATTTTGGTGCCAACGGCATGGACACGGTGTTAGGTGCCAGCATTGTTGGTGCCGCAGCAGTCATTTTACTAGGTTTTACTGGCATCTATAAGTATATCGTTCGTCATTTTATTCCTACGATCGTCAGTGGAACGATCATCATGATCGTTGGTTTGACGCTGTTGCCAACGGCATTTACTAGCAATATCTATCCTGCCACTGAAACACTAAGTGCCAATCAAAACATGTTGCTAGCTGCGATTACTGCGGCGATTTTGATCTTGTTTTCCATGTTAGGCGATTATTTTCCAGGAATGGGAAAATACTTCCGAATCAGTTCGGTCATTATTGCTTTGGTTATCGGTACCGTGATTGCTTCCTTTATGGGAGGCGTTGATTTTCAGTCGGTGGCGGATGCTTCTTTCTTTAGTCTGCCAAAACTGGTATTTCTAAACTATGGCCTGCATTTTGATGTTTCAGCGATCTTAACGATGCTAGTGATCTATATGGTTCTCCTAGCAGAAACAACAGGAACTTGGTACGCGGTCAGTTCTGTGACAGAAGAACCTGTTACGGATGAACAGATCAATAAAGGCGTGATCGGTGAAGGGTTAGGCTGCTTGGTTGCCGCCTTAGTTGGAACGACCCCTGTAACTGGTTATTCTACCAATGCAGGGATCATTTCGATCACAGGGGTTGCTAGTAAAAAAGTCTTTGTGATGGCGTCCGTCTGGTTTATCATATTGTCCTTCATGGGAAAACTTTCAGCCTTGATTCACGCAGTACCTTCTGCTGTCATCGGCGGCGTGTTCGCGGTCGTCTGCGTCATTATTTTGTTGAGCGGCTTTCGGGTCATTAAGAATGAAGAGTTTTCCGAGCGGGAGTTGTATATTATCGGGGTACCGTTGATTATTGCCATCGGCTTGTTGTTTATGCCAGCAGAAATCAAAGAATCCGCGCCTCAATTCTTACAATATTTATTAGATTCACCGATTGCTTTAAGCGCTATTGCGGCGATCGTCATGAATAAATTGATCCCAGTGAAGAAAAAATAGAAAGTAAATGAGGAATGAGACCTTGTCTCGTTCCTTCTTTTGTTACAATCCTGTGTAAAAAGAGGGTTTTTTGTAATATAGGAAAGGTTTTCTAAGGTTAACTGGTTTACCTGAAAACAAAATAACTGTAATGTTAAAAATTACAGCAGAACAAAGCTTGATATGATAGGATTCTCAAATTCTTACGAAACGTAAGGCAACTGTCGTTTTCGTAATCATCTGTAATGAATTCTTTACCTATGAAATATTCTTCGATGTTAGACTTGTTTATGCGCTTGAGTCATCTCAAATGACGCAAAATGAGTTTCAAAGAAGGAGATTTAATTATATGAAGTCTTTAAAAACTGTTTTACTTAGTACAGCTGTCCTTGCCGGTTTCGGCCTTTTCTTAGGTGGGAAAGACGCCTTTGCAGACGAACAATACACTGTTCAATCTGGTGATACATTATCAACAATCGCTACTAACTTTTATGGTTATAGCTCTGATGATACGATCAATGCGATCGTTGAAGCAAACGAGATTGCTGATAAAAACTTGATTTTTGTTGGGGAAGCATTGATCATCCCTACAGATGGCACTGCAACTTATACAGAATCTGCAAGCACGACTGCTGCAGCAAGTGTACAACAACCAAGTGAACCAGCAGCTTCACAATCAAGCAACACACAATCTGCTGCAAGCACACAAAGCAGCTCAAGCTACAGCTCTTCAGCTAGCGGCTCAGAAGCTTCAGCAAAAGAATGGATCGCCAACAAAGAATCTGGTGGTTCTTACACAGCGACAAACGGACAATACTATGGCCGTTACCAATTAACCAACTCTTACTTAAATGGTGACTATTCAGCTGCTAACCAAGAAAAGGTTGCCGATGAATATGTTGCATCACGTTATGGTTCTTGGTCTGCTGCCAAAGCATTCTGGGAAGCAAATGGTTGGTACTAAGATTCTCAAATGAATCTTGTCCGTGACATCTAGTAATCAGTTGCCCTTATTGGCGAGTACAACTTACTCGCTGATGAGGGCTTTTTTGTGTCTTCTGAGAAAGGTGAATGAATGTAACGCCGCTTACAGCTGCATGTAACGTCATTATCAGTCGACATGCCACTGATAAAAAATCCCTTTTTCCACGACAACCATGTATAATAGTAGGAAATAGAGCAGAAAGCGATTCAATCTGTCAAAACTGAGACAGAAAATGGCGATTTTGATAGCAGAAAGTGGGGGAAACACAATGAGTACATCGATTGAAGAAAAAATTGCACAAAAAATGCAGCGATTTCAAGCATTTGGGGAAGGCTTGCCGGGAGCCAAAGTCTATTATCGCGAAGATTGGGATGCAATCTACTTTGATTTAGTAGGAAAGCAGTTTGGAATCATGAGTCCACAACCAGAAGAAACAGCGTTTTTGACTTTGAAAAATCTGCCCGAGGTCAACGAAACGCTGCGAGAGCAATTTCCTGACGTGATCATTCCAGGGTATTATGCCAATAAGACCCATTGGAATACCATCAAGTTGGCATCTGATGCCTTGATGGAAGAAAACATCGAACAAATGATTTTGGTTTCCTACGATTTAGTCAAACAAAAACTGACAAAAAAACAAAAAAGTGAGCTGGAAAACAGCGAATCGTAAGTCAAAGATTTAGCGACAAAAAATAATGAAACCAGTATCGAGGATCATCATAATCCCTTTACTATTCGTTATTTTCGACAACATTTATGCAATATTTTCAAAGAGCTTTCATGAAAGCTCTTTTTGTTTTATTTGTTCGCTTGTTTCCCGTCGTGATCCATGGTAAATTGTTGTGCAACCGAAATTTTTTGGCAGTCTTTTCTGCTAAACACAAAGGAGTGGTACGTATATGGATCTGGTCTTACGCCATGTCAAAAAGTACAAAGCGGCAACCGGCATTGCCTTATTATCGGTCATTTTAATGGTCGTTGCTGCATTATGGCAGCCGAAGCTCTTGCAGCAAGTGCTAGAATCAATTATTACCGAAAACAATGATGAAATGAAAAAAATTGGTGTGCAGCTGATTGGGCTAGCATTGCTAGGCCTTGTTGCAGGGATTATCAACACGATTTTTTCTGCGAAAGTGGCGCAAGGCGTTAGTGCCGATATTCGGGAAGAGATGTTTCGGAAAATCCAGACATTCTCATTTGGTAATATCGAAACCTTCTCGGCAGGAAACCTAGTGGTGCGCTTGACCAATGACATCACGCAAATTCAAAACTTAGTGATGATCTCGCTGCAATCGTTGTTTCGCATCCCGTTCTTATTTATCGGTGCCTTCATTTTAGCGATGACAACCATGCCGCAACTTTGGTGGATCATCGTCTTACTAATTATCGCTGTCCTAGTGATTACGGCACTCTCCTTTACACGGATGGGCAAACACTTTATGATCATCCAGAACTTGATCGACAAAATCAATGGGATTGCCAAAGAAAATTTGATGGGGATTCGTGTGGTGAAATCTTTTGTTCAAGAAGAAAACCAGCTACAAGGCTTTTCCAAAGTCAGTGAAACGTTAACGAAGCATAATATTATCGTAGGAACCTTGTTCTCTGTAATGATCCCCTCCTTTATGCTGGCAGCCAACTTAGCCGTCGTCGGCGCGATCTTCTTTGTCAGTGATCTAGCGAAAGATGACCCAACCTTGATTGGGGGAATTGCCTCATTCATGAATTATTTGATGCAAATTATGATGGCGATCATTATCGGCGGCATGATGATGATGATGACATCGCGGGCTGCAGTTTCGCTAAAACGGATCAAAGAGATTCTAGATACCGAACCGGATCTGCAATACCAAGATGTCCCAGAACAAGAGTTGTCTGGAAGTGTCGCTTTTGAAAACGTCAGCTTCCGTTACCCTGGGGATGAAAAAAATGCCCTAACGGCTATCAGTTTTACCATCAAACCTGGCGAAATGATTGGGATCGTAGGGGCGACTGGTGCCGGCAAATCAACGTTGGCGCAGCTGATTCCCCGTTTGTTTGACCCAACGGAAGGTGTCGTGCGAGTTGGCGGCGTTGACTTGAAAGAAGTCAATGAACAAAGCTTGCGTAAAACGGTCGCTTTTGTCTTGCAAAAAGCGATCCTCTTTTCAGGAACGATTGCCCAAAACTTGCGGCAAGGGAAAAAAGACGCCTCAGAATCTGAGATGTCTCGCGCAACGGAAATCGCCCAAGCCAGTGAATTTATTCAAAAATTGACCGCTGGGTTTGAAGCGCCGGTCTCCGAGCGCAGCAGCAATTTTTCTGGAGGGCAAAAGCAACGCTTATCGATTTCTCGAGGGGTGATCGGTGAACCGAAAATTTTGATTTTGGATGATAGTACGAGTGCATTAGATGCTCGTTCGGAAAAATTGGTTCGCGAAGCGTTTGAAAAACAATTAAAAGACACGACAACGATCATCATCGCGCAAAAGATTGCCTCTGTTGTGAAAGCCGACCGCATCTTCGTTTTAGATAATGGACGTCTGGTTGGTGAAGGAAGCCATGAATTTTTAGCCAATAACAATGCCATCTATCAAGAAATCTTCGCAACACAGAAAGGAGAGGAGTAACCATGACAGATTTGTTCAAAGCGAGTAAATTTTTCTACCATTACTTAAAACAATACAAGTGGTCGTTTCTATTCATTTTTGTGACGGTGATTCTGGCAACGTATCTGCAAGTGCAAGCGCCAGTCTTTGTCGGAGAAGCGTTCCAAGAGTTGGCGAATTATGTTGGTGGTTTGATGCAAGGGGTCGATGATAAATCAGCTTTTCTATCGATCATTTGGAAATTGTTGATTTTTTATGTCTTAGCCAGTGCAGCCAATTTTGTTTATAGTATCTTGTTCACGCAAGTGGTGGGGAAATCAACCAACAGAATGCGGATCGGTTTATTTAATAAACTGGAAAAATTGACGATCAAATTCTTTGATTCTCATCAAGACGGTGATATTTTGAGCCGTTTTACCAGTGACTTGGATAACATCCAAAACAGTCTGAACCAAGCATTGTTGCAAGTGCTGACCAATGTAGTCTTAATGGTGGGAATCTTGATCATGATGTTCCGTCAAAACGTTGAATTGGCATGGGCAACGATTGCTTCTACCCCGATTGCGGTCTTAATCGCGGTGATCGTGATCCAAAAAGCCCGCAAATATGTCGATCTGCAGCAAGATGAAGTCGGAAAATTAAACGGCTATATCGATGAAAAAATCAGTGGTCAACGAATCATCATCACCAATGGACTGCAAGAAGAAACCATCGATGGTTTTCTGGTCCACAACCAACAAGTCCGCGAAGCTACCTACAAAGGGCAAGTCTACTCTGGGCTGCTTTTCCCATTGATGCAAGGGATGTCCTTGTTGAACACGGCAATCGTGATTTTCTTTGGTGGCTGGTTAGCATTAAACGGTGACTTAGAACGTTCCGTTGCTTTAGGATTAGTTGTGACCTTTGTCCAGTATTCGCAGCAGTATTATCAACCATTGATGCAGATCTCTTCTGGTTACAGCATGATTCAATTGGCGATCACCGGTGCGCGCAGAATCAATGAAATGTTTGATGAACCCGATGAGGTCAAACCAAAAGACGGGATCAAAGTGAAGGGCATCAAAGAGGCGGTTGCTTTGAATCATGTGGACTTTGGGTATGACAGTCAAAAATTGGTCCTAAAAGATGTGTCGATCACAGTCAACAAAGGCGAAATGGTCGCATTAGTCGGACCGACGGGTTCAGGAAAAACGACCATCATGAACCTGTTGAATCGCTTCTATGATGTGAATGGTGGTTCTGTGACCTTTGACGGCATCGACATCCGGGAGCTAGACTTGGATCTGCTGCGTTCTCAAGTGGGAATCGTTTTGCAAGAATCCGTGTTGTTCTCAGGGACGATTCGCGAAAACATTGCTTTTGGGAAACCAGAAGCGACTGAAGCCGAAGTCATTGCAGCAGCGAAACAAGCCAATATCCATGAGTTTGTTATGACGTTGGAAAAAGGCTATGACACGGAGATCACCGAAGAGAATAATCTTTTCAGTACTGGTCAAAAACAATTGATGAGTATTGCCCGAACGATTTTGACCAATCCAGAATTGTTGATTTTGGATGAAGCTACCAGTAACGTTGATACCGTGACTGAAGCGAAAATTCAACGAGCAATGGATGAAGCGATCAAAGGACGAACCAGTTTTGTGATTGCCCATCGCTTGAAGACGATTTTGAATGCCGATCGCATCGTTGTCTTGAAGGACGGCGAAGTCATTGAAGAAGGCAATCACCATCAATTGGTGGCTGCCGATGGCTTTTATGCGGAACTGTATCACAATCAATTCGTTTTTGAATAAGCGCAAACCAACGTAAAATCATCAAGAAGACACTAGCAGGACAGCCCGCAATTTCGTCAACCAATCGACGAAACAGCGGGCTGTTTTTTTAGGTTAAAGCAAGCGCTTCTTATGACGACAATGTTTATGAGCAGTTAGTGGTATAAGGGGTCCGTTGTTCTGATAACCAAAAAAGACCAGCCTTAATGTAGTGACCCCAAAAAGTTAGACTTTTATGGAGTGGAGAAATCCACTCCTTTTTTGTACGATAAAATTAACAGTTAGACAGCTGTTTTTACAGCTTCTCGAAACTGAACCGGACTTCGCCAATTTAATTTCTTTTTGATGCGTTTATGGTTGTAATAATAGATATATTGGTCAATTTTTGTTTTCAATTCATCTAAACTCCGATAGACTTCTCCATGAAAAATCTCTTGCTTTAATAAACCAAAGAAGTTTTCCATAGGTGAGTTATCTAAACAATTCCCTTTACGAGACATACTCTGGAAGATTTTATGCTGCTTCAATTTATTCTTATAAGCATTCATTTGATAGGCCCATCCTTGATCTGAATGGAAGGTTCTACGAAATGGACAATCATTTGTCATCTGGATTGCTTCTTCTAATCCTTCCATTATGGCTAGTGCGTTTGGTTTTTCAGAAATCCGATAAGATAGAATTTCACTATTGTAGAAATCCATGAAAGGATCTAAATACAGCTTTTTCTGACGAACGACACCTGTGGTGTCTACTTCATAATACTTAAACTCTGTGGTATCAGTTGTAATTTTTTGGTGACAGATATTTGTATAAAACCGACGATGAATACGATTTTTGGCGACAGTGCCAACCTTCCCACGATAAGAATTGTACCGTCGAGATTTTCGAGTGTAAGACTTTACTTCGATACCTAGTTTTTTTATCAGACGTTGAATCTTCTTTTTATTGACATGAATCCCTTGATTCTCTAATTCTTTTTTTAGTCGCAGACAGCCATAATCTTTATGCTCTTTGCGAATTTCAAGCATTTTTTCTTCAATTTCTTGGTCTGGGTTTGGTCTGTCAAACCGTTTCTGCCAATACATATAGGTTGCTTTAGGAAATTTCAATGTTTCAAGAAGCTCAACTAGTTTGAATGATCCTCGGAGGCTGGCGATGATTCGTGCGATTGATTCTTGCGTCTTTGCTGGGCTTCCTGTTTTCGCAGCTTCCTCAACTCTTTTAAAAAGGCATTCTCAATTTGAAGGGATCGGACTTGCTTTTCTAATGCCTTGATACGATCGCGTTCTTCAGTTGTTGTATTTTCTTTTTTGTTTTCTTTTTTTCTAGTCAAAGTAAGTGGTCGCCCTTTCTCTTTTGAGAGCCCCTCAATACCTGCTTCTCTGAAATTACGCATCCAATTGGCAATAAGCGCAGGGTTGTTCATTTCTAAAGTGCTAGCAACTTCTCGATAGGACATCTCACTTGTTTGATATAACTCTAGCGCATTTAACTTAAATTGAACAGAATATTTCTGATTTTGATGTTTTCTCAATAGACCTTCCTCTCCGTATTCACGATAGGCATTCACCCAATTACTTACTTGAGACTTGCTTGAAATACCGTATTTGTTGGCAAGATACCGATATCCGCCCACGCCACTAAGATATTCTTTAACGATTTTTAGTTTTAATTCAAAAGGATATTTTGCCATACAAATAACGACCCCCAAAAGTTAGATTTTCTGGTCTAACTTTTGGGGGTCGCTTCATTAAGCATGGTCTTCTTTGGTTTTTTAGTGATACGCAGCGGTTTGAGTCAACCACTCAATAAAATGGTCTGGCTGTTGCGTATCCTGTGCCACGATATTCCACTGCTGGTTTTTGCAGCGGGTGCATTCATGCAGCAGCTGATAGCCTTTTTTGGAATGTTGGCGATAGTCAATCGGTCGCATCAAGCCATGGCAAGTATTTTGACGATCACCCGGGCGAATATCCACGTGTAACGAGTAGAGACACTGGGGACAATGGTTGCGGTAAGAACCATTGGTCAAGGGTGCCACAGGCGTACTGCAGTTTTTACAAACAAAGGTCGTATTTTCATCTTTTCTCATTTTGCTTTCCTCCAAAAGAATGATTTCTTTTGAGAGAAAAGGGTTCCGTTCGTTCTTCATCAGGCTTCTTTGGCTAGGGACACATTCACCGTCCGTAACGATTACTTCTGCTTCCAGCTTCATGCGATTTCGCAATCCGTACCACGCTTAGTTTTTTCGTTTTGTGCTAAGCACTGTGTTGCGGCAGCCCACAACCCAGCAGTAAGTGTAGTCCAAAGTCACTGTCATTGGCGTCGTCCCCTAGAAAGCAATTGAGGAATGCTTTTTCATCGAGTACCTCCTATGTGTTTACGAGGGTATTATAGCAGAAATAGAGTTGGAATTCTAAGACAGATGAAACCTGATCGTAATTCATTCCTTTTTTATCGTTAAAAACAATAATATGTAGATAATAATGCTATTTTGTGACAAAATATTTACATGTAGGTTTCGCTCGATTTTATTTTGGTCACTGAAGAAGAGACACGGAATCACAAAATGAAGGAAGGATGACCTAACGAAAGGAGAACAAAAATGTTTGGTACGAACAAGAAATCCGAAAATTCGAATGGTACACAAGGCAAGAAACGAAAAAAGCGTTTGACTGTAGAAAATCTGATCAACCAATATCTTGAAGAAAAAGAGATCCATGAATTGAGTGATGGTCTGTCTGTCCAGATCTTTAATGACTTATCTGCACACCGAATACATTTCATGGAGATCCCCAACCTTAGTTACAAAAATCTCGGAGCAGCTATCCAAATCGATCAAAACTGGATTAAAATCAAGCAACAAGATACGATCATCAAACAGCAGGCAGAGATCATTCAGCTTTTGAAAGAAACACGAGAAATAAACTAATAAATGAAGCTTAACAATAGCATTTGTGTAAAAGAGAAGGGACAGGCAGGTGAAAACTCAAAATAATATTTGACTGGTTGGTACATAAATGATATTCTGTTTATGTACTGATCGGTAAAGAAAAGGAGCTGGAAAGATGCGAGGACGTCCTAAAAAACACAATAAGGAAGAAGCAGTGAAGATTGCTATGCATGAATTTTGGTCCCATGGCTATGAAGCCTGCTCAACCGAGAATCTATGTCGCGAAACAGGGTTGGGGAAAGGTAGCTTTTATAACACATTTGGTAGTAAGCACGATTTATACGTAGAAACACTGCGTGTATATCATGAGCGCTGGATTCAAGAGCAAAAGCAATTATTGGATCAGGAAAAAGGGCTTTTAGAAAAATTAACAGCATTATTAAATTGGGCAATTGAAGTAGATTTTCAAGAAAACAGCAATGGCTGTTATTTGATCAATGCAGCAATGGAAAGAGGCAGTATTGATCCAGCCGTGGTGTTATGGTCCGAACAACATGCAAAGGAACTTGAGGCAGAAGTTGAAAAGCATATAGAAAAAAGTCTGCTTAGTGGAGAGATCAAAACGACAAAGACAGCCAAAGAACTGTCTCTTTGTTACCTTAATGCCTATTATGGACTGCGAACCTTGAATGCTTCGATGAGAAACAAGGCGATGGCACAACAAATTGCTGAAATTACGATAAAGAATTTATTGTAGTGGTCCAATTTCTAAGCAACAATCTAGTAATTTCACAAGCTTTGCTAATGACAAAGACACACAAGTACGATGTGAAAATAAAGAATAGGTCGAGAGAAAATGTATCTATTCGAGAAAGAAGGGTATTATGAACGAAACAGTAAGCACGATTCTTAATCATGTATCAGTTCGCAAGTTTAGTGAGCAAAAACTTACACAGGAAGAAATCAAGACACTCGTTGCAGCGGCTCAAGCAGCTTCGACCGCAAGCTATCAACAATCTTATTCAATCATCGGTGTTGAAGATCCACGTCTGATGAAAGAGATTGCTGCAGTCGCTGGAAATCAACCTTTTATTGCAGAGGGAGGGCACTTTTTTGTTTTTTGTGCTGATTTGTATCGCATAAAAAAGATGGCAGAGGCAAAAGGAATCGATTTGACAGAAACGTTGTCAGGAATTGATGCCTCAATAGTGGGTGCTGTTGATGCTTCTCTGGCAGCCCAAAATTTGGCGATAGCTGCGGAATCAATGGGGTTAGGTATTTGCTATATCGGCGGGGTGCGAGATGCAATCATCGAAATTACTGAGCTACTAGATTTACCTGATTATGTCTATCCTGTATTTGGAATCGCTATAGGTCATCCTATTGAAACAAATGAAAAAAAACCACGGATACCATTTGAAGGAATTTATCATGAAAATACATATTCTCGCAATAAAGAAGACATCATTCATGCCTATGATGATGAAACAAAGTGCTATTATGCGAAACGGACAAAAACCAATGCTGAACGCTCCTGGTCTACAACAGCAATAGGCAGCTTTTCCCGCTTGCCTCGACTGTTTATGAAAGAGTATTTAAATCAAAGAGGATTGAGCAAACAATAAGGCTCTTTGTCGCTTGTTACATTGCTCTATTTTTGAACTAGGAAAACAGGAAAGTGATGATGCTGAGCGCATGATCGCTTTTCTTATGAAGTACGATAGAAGAAAAGTATTTTTTTCAATTAAAAAACCGAAGAACGAGCTGAGCGGTTCTCCTAGAAAAGGAGGGCAGCTAGCTGGTTCTTCGGTTCCTTGTTGACAATGAAAGATCAATAGTACTCCCCGTGGCGATAGTCCCATGAGTTGAAGTGATCAGAAAGGTACATTTGGATTTTTTCAACATCGAGTCCTTTACGGATCAAGACAGGTGCGGGAGTGATGGAGCGTTGGTCTCCTTGCTCTGGAATCAAGTTGCCGTCTTTATCAACGAAAGAAACCATGACTCCTTGTTCATAGCGGGTTTCCAGCGTTTTGTCTGGTTGGATCGATGCAACATAGTCGTTGCCTTCAATGATTAGATCGGCTTCTTGCGCGATTTGTTCGCCGATCCCTTCAACAAGTCCGCGGTTTCCTTTGCCTGAAGGGTTCGCTGAGCTGGCGAAAAGCAATTTCTTTTTCTGATCCCAAAGTTCTTTTGAAATCTGCTCACCAGGGACACCGAATTTGATCACAAAACAGCTGGTTCCCCGAACGTCCGTCATCAATTCTTCTGAACCATCATTTGGGATATAGGCTTTTCCTGATTCTTTCCAAGGCAAAATCGCACCGAATAACACGTCATTGTTCCAGCAAGTTTCGTAAACGGCGGCGGTTTCCGCATTTAATTCGGCTAATTCATGTAGCTGTTCCAATGAGCTGCAAAGAACGACGCCTGGTTTGTTACGCTTGCGATTCTTTGCTGAAAACTTGCGTTCCAGCCCCTTTTTATCAGAGACGGCAATGATATAGCCGACTTTGGTTGGGCAAACGATCACTTTGCCTTCTTCATTCAAATAGTTGATCGCACGTTGATTTGGTTCTCCTGTCCATGGGACTTGTTTTGTTTCTTTCACTCTCTTCATCCTCCCTGTCTTCCAATGAATCGCCGTCATGAAAAATATAACGGAATATTCTGAAAATTCTGATTGAATATGGTTACCCTTGATGATAAGGGAATCAATCTGTGTAGTCAAGGGGATTTACACCAGAATGTAAAAAGAGAGGAAGAGGAAAACCGTATATACGTCATTAGAGAATAGAGTGAATGATTGACAGCAACACTATTTTTTTCCGCTTTGTATGAAAAAATTGACTGTTTTTCATGTTATTTATATGGGAAGATAGGCTTATAGATAGAACAACGCAATCAAAAGAATAGTTTTTTTATGAAAGATGAGGAGTATCATGAGTGAAAAGAAAAAAATACGCAAGCTTTTGTTGGCATCGATTGTCGCTGGGAGTATCTATGGTGGCGGTGCCTTGCTTTTTGGGTTGCTGGTCAGTTATAACGTCCTCTTGTTAGATGGGGTCTATACATTGATTGGGGCAGTGATGTCACTGATTGCTTTGTACGTGGCAAAATATATCCAAGCCCAAGATTTTGAACGTTTCCCATTCGGTAAAGA
Source organism: Enterococcus sp. DIV2449a (assembly GCF_051711225.1). Lineage (NCBI taxonomy): Bacteria > Bacillati > Bacillota > Bacilli > Lactobacillales > Enterococcaceae > Enterococcus > Enterococcus sp. DIV2449a. The sequence goes on along the minus strand of NZ_JBIOME010000001.1, from coordinate 2,814,091 downwards.
GGCATTGATGCCATTAGTGGTATTTATTCAATATAGTATCATCCTGCTGATCTCAATTTATGGAATCATTGAATCTGCTTTTAGTTTATTACACGTCAGTGATGGCATGATTGATCCAATCGGTTTGTATTTCTCGCTGGTTGGTACGATCTACTGTTTCTCTTTTTACTTGTACTTAAAAAAGAAACCACTGACCCATCCCTTTTATTGGGTGGAACTAGAACAATGGCGTTTCGGCTTTTTCTTTAGTCTGGGTGTCGTCGGTTCATTTCTTGTGTCCTGGCTGATCCAAGCCAGTCCCTATGGGAATTTTGCGATGTATGTCGACCCAATCATCTCCATCGGGATCACCTTGTTCTTTATCCAGCTTTCGATAAAAGAGTTGAAAGCAGCGATTTTAGAATTGACTTCTTCTACTCCAAAAGAAGAACTGAGGGAGACCATCATGACGATCGTTGAAAAAGAATTGCGCGCAGAAGAAGTGGTGGACTTTGTGTTACGTACCGCCAAAGTCGGTAATCAAGTCATTGTGGAATTAGATGTAGTGATTTTACCTGCAACGCCTCTCGATACAGTAGGTCAGCAAGATCCCTTGCGAGAACGATTGAATCAAGCAATCAGCCAACAGATTTCCGGTTATTCCCTCTGGCTAAACATAAATTTTGTCGGTGACATCAAATGGGCGTATAGTGAGGAGTAAGAATGGCTGCAAAGCAGCTTGAATAAACCGTTTAAATGACAGAGAAAAGAGGAAACAAATGACAATTCTGAAAACCTATGGAAAAATCACCGCAGCACTTTTCTTGTTAGCGGCAAGCATCAATTTATTTTTAGGACCGCATCATGTGGCAGCTGGCGGTGTCAGCGGAATCGGTATTTTATTAGAGTCAGCACTCGGTTGGGATCGAGCGGCTGTGATCATGGTCTTGAATATTCTCATGCTTATTCTTGCCTATGCCTTTTTAGGGAAGGGGCCTTTTATGAAAGTCCTCTATGGTAGTTTTGCTTTTCCAGTAGCAATTGCTTTAGTTCCGGAATATATGGTGGCTGAAGACCGGTTGCTTTCCGTGATTTTTGGCAGTGCGATTTTTGCTTTAGGAGTAGCGATTTTGTACAAAAATCAGTCTTCCAGCGGCGGCACAACGATTCCACCGCTGATTTTCAAGAAATACTTTAATTTGAATCCAGCGATTGGCTTGCTGGCGACCGATGCGATCGTTGTTTCCATGAACTTGTTCGTTTTCGGGTTTGAAGAGTTCTTGTTTGCGATCTTATCGATCGTGATCACCTCTGGTGTGATGACCTACATTGAAACCGGCTTTAACCGAAAGAAATCTATCATGATCTTAAGTGAGAACCACGTGAATGAGATTCGAGAAGCGGTCTTTGATAAAACAGCTCGGGGTGCGACCCTGTTGGCTGCCCAAGGCGGTTACCAGCAAGCCGACAAGCAAGTGCTGCTGATCGTTGCCAGCGACCAAGAGTTTATGCAGATCAGACAAATCATTGAGACTATTGACCCAAAAGCGTTTGTGATCGTCAATAATGTCTCAGAAGTACTGGGGCAAGGTTTTAGTTATCACCCGATTGAATGATCGTATTCTCGCTTGTTCAGCATATGAAACCACCCTCGTCAAGTAGGCTATCTACTCGACGAGGGTGGTTTTTAAGGTCCATGATTTTCAAATAGCTTTACTCCGTAAAATAATCGGGAAAGGCTTTTTCCACAAAAACCAAATCGTTATCAATGACATCAATGTGTTGTCCGACCAAGGGAGCAATTTTGGCTTGGTCTTTTTCTTTTAAGGTTGCTAAGATTTCTTCATGATCTCGCAAAATAATTTCCCAAGACAATTCCTCCACCTCTAAACGTAAGAAGCGGAAGCGATTTAATGGCAGATTGATCGTTTGTAGCCAATTCCAGACATTCTCTTTGTCGGCGATTTTATAAATCAACTGATGGAAGGCCTCGTCGAGTTGGAAAAACTCGATTTCATCTTTCAATTGGGCATAGGTCCGCTGCAAAATAACGAGTTTTTCTAGTTCTTTCAGCTGTTCTTCTGTAACGGCTTGGCAGGCCGCTATGAATACTTCTTTTTCAAGCGTCTCTCTGACAAAGCGAGCTTCTTCAATTTGTTTGATGCTGATTTTAGAAATATAGGTGCCGCTTTGGGGAACGACATGGATCAATGCTTCACGGCGCAGACGAATAATTGCTTCACGGATCGGCGTCCTGCCGATGGTTAGACGTTGCTCCAATTCCTTTTCAGATATTTTTTGACCGGGAATCAGCTTGGCGGTTAAGATCAACTCTTTGATTGATTCATAAGCTTGTGATTGAAAATTTGTAGGGTTCAACATAAACGCTTCTTTCTGTATCAGGCATTCAATTCCCTTCGAAAGAAAAACTCTGAAGGAAAGTGCCTAGGGATAGTTTTGAGTAATAAAACTAGTATATAAGTTGAATAACCTTTTGTAAAGGCTTGCAATTCAGCACGAAATGAACTAGAATACTAATATATCAGTTTTGAGGAAAAGGAGGAAGTAGGATGTTTGATTTTGCTGCCTTGAAGCAGGCAGGAGTTACGATGCCGGTCGTTCCCAAAGAAGTGAGGGATCAATCAGATACTCAGTTTCAATGGTTACACTTTGGTGGGGGAAATTTGTATCGGGCATTTCACGCAGAAGTAGCCCAAACGTTGATCAATCAACAAGCGTTGTCAAAAGGAATCGTAGTGTGTGAAACCTTTGATGAACAAGTGATCGATCAAGTGTACGCGCCTTACGAGAATGACATTTTAGAAGTGATCATGCACGAAGGGGGACGGTTGGAGAAAAAATTGCTCCAGTCAACGGCGGCTAGTTATTATTGCCATCCTTCCCGCACTGCGAGTTATGAGCATATACGCAAAGTATTTCGTGAGCCGTCACTACAATTGGTCACCGTAACAATCACAGAAAAAGGTTATGGCTTAAAAGACAGTCAGGGGAATTTTTTGCCTGTCGTCCAAGCGGATCTCGCTGCGGGTCCTCATCAGGTCAACCATACAATGAGCATTTTGGCTAGCTTTTTATGGGATCGTTTTCAATCAGGGGCTCTTCCGATCGCTATGGTCTCTACCGACAATTTTTCGCAAAATGGGCTCCGTTTCCAAGCGGCGATTGTCACCATCGCAAAAGAGTGGCAAAAGCTGGGGCATGTTTCAGAAGCGTTTGTCCGATACTTAGAAAACAACGCGCAAGTGACGTTTCCGTGGTCAATGATCGATCGGATTACGCCAAATCCTTCAACAGCAGTTGCAGAAGAATTAGCAGCAGCTGGCATTCAGCAGTTGCCAGTCATTCGGACCGATAAAGGAACGACGATCGCTCCGTTTGCTAACACAGAAGCGACTCATTATTTAGTGATTGAAGATGATTTCCCGAACGGTCGCCCGAATTTAGACAAAGCGGGGGTGATCTTGACGAGTCGAGAGATCGTAGACAAAACCGATAGTATGAAAGTCACAACTTGTTTGAATCCACTGCATACGGCAATGAGTTTGTTCGGCTGTTTACTCGGCTATACATCCATTGCTGCGGAAATGACCGATCCAGATATTGTCGCTTTGATCAAAGGAATCGGCTATCGTGAAGGCTTACCGGTAGTGGAAGATCCTGAGATCATTCAGCCAAAGAAATTTATCGATGAGGTGGTCGGTCTTCGTTTACCGAATCCGCTGATTCCTGACACCCCACAGCGGATCGCCGCAGACACCTCACAGAAAATCGCCATCCGTTTTGGCGAAACCATCAAAAAGTATGTGGAGAAAGAAGGCTCGGCTTCTGAGCTGACTTTCATTCCCTTAGCGATTGCTGGCTGGTTGCGTTATCTCTTAGCGATCGATAATGAAGGCCATCTATTTGTCCCAAGTCCTGATCCCCTCTTAGCAGAATTGCAAGAGATTTTACGGGAGTGTCAGTTAGGGACAGCCGCCGATGTTCAAGGGATCATTCGCCCAATCTTAGCAAATCCGCAGATTTTCGGGTTGGATCTCTATCAAGCAGGAATCGCTGAAAACGTGGGTCACTTGTTCGCTAAGATGCTAGCAGGAACCGGCGCAGTCCGTAAAACATTACATGAAACAGTAGAAGGGATTGAATAAAAAATGGAAATGACATTTCGTTGGTATGGAAAAGAATACGATAAAATCAAGTTAGCAGATATCCGTCAAATTCCTGGGATAAAAGGCATCGTCGGTACACTCTTTGATTTGCCTGCTGGAGCAGTTTGGCCCAAAGAACGGATCAAGGCGCTCGTGGAAGAAGTCGAAGCAGCTGGACTTTCTCTGAAGGTGATCGAAAGTGTCAATATTCATGATGACATCAAGATTGGCTTGCCTTCGAGAGACCTGTATATCGAAAACTACAAAGAAACGATTCGTAATTTGGCAGCATACGGGATCGAAGTGATCTGCTATAATTTTATGCCGATTTTTGATTGGATCAAAACGGATCTCGATTATCGCTTAGCCGATGGTTCTTCTACGATGGCATTTGAAAAAGCAGGGATCGACAAAGACCCAGAAGAGATCGTCAAAGAAGTTGAGGAGTCAAGCTCTGGCTATACCTTGCCAGGCTGGGAACCAGAACGTTTGGCTCATGTCAAAGAATTGTTTGCTGCGTATAAGGATGTCGATGATGACAAATTAAGAGAAAACTTTGCTTATTTCCTAAAAGCCATCATTCCCACCTGCGAAGAGGTCGGCATCAAGATGGCTGTTCATCCAGATGATCCTCCCTATTCGATTTTTGGTCTGCCGCGTATCGTTAAAAACCGTGATGATCTGGATTGGGTCTGTAACGTGGTCGACAGTCCGTCAAATGGTATCACACTTTGTACTGGCAGTATCGCCGAAGACCCAGCCAATAATGTCTATGAGATTTTGGCTGAGTTTTGTCGCCGGGATCGAATTCCTTTTGCCCATGTTCGTAACATTCAATACTTGGGCAATGACAAAGACTTTTATGAAGCACCGCATCTCTCCTCTGAAGGCTCGTTAGACATGTATCAGATCCTAGAAGCGATGTACAAAAATGGCTTTGACGGCTATATTCGACCAGATCATGGGCGAATGATCTGGGGAGAAACGGGACGTCCAGGCTATGGCTTATATGATCGGGCGATCGGCGCTTCCTACTTATTAGGGTTGTGGGAAGCCATCGACAAGAGCGTGGGGCGTTAAGAAAAGGAGCGAAGAAATGTTTTTAACTGACGATTTTATTTTGAAAAACAGCTTTGCCAAAGAGTTATACCATGGGTATGCAAAAAAGCAGCCGATCATTGATTACCATTGCCATTTAGATCCGAAAGAGATTTTCGAAGACCAAAACTTCACCAATCTGACCCAAGCGTGGCTGGCGGGGGACCATTACAAATGGCGCTTGATGCGAGCCAATGGTGTTGCAGAATCTTTGATCACTGGCGATGCTGATGACTACGAAAAATTCTGTGCTTGGGCGCAGACCTTGGAGGCTTGCATTGGCAATCCATTATATGTCTGGACCAATTTGGAATTGAAGCGAATCTTTGGTATTGATGAGCGGTTGACACTAGCCAATGCAGCAAGCATTTGGGAAAAAGCCAATCAACAGTTGCAGACGAAGGAATTTTCACCACGAGGGCTGATCAAAAAGATGGCCGTTGAGGTGATCTGTACGACGGATGATCCCATTGATTCGTTGACGTATCATCAAAAGCTGGCAGAAGAATCCTTTGCTGTGTATCCTACCTTTCGTCCTGACAAAGCAATTAATCTGCAGAATTCAGAATTTCCAGCATACCTTAAGCAATTGGCTGCAGCTGCGAGCAAAGAAATCACTAGCTATCAAACGCTGGTTGAAGCATTGACCGTGCGTATTTCCTACTTCCAGCAACGGGGCTGTCGTTTAGCAGATCACAGTCTGTCACGTCTTGGAGAGGAAGCCTACGATACCGCTGCACTTGAAGCGATTTTTCAGAAGCGTTTGACCACTGGGACACTGACTAATGAAGAAATCAGACAGTTTCAAACCGGCTTGCTGATTGACTTGATGCGCCAATACGCAAAGCAAGGCTGGACCGCGCAATTGCATCTGATGGCGACTCGCAACAACAATCAAAAACTTTTCCAACAACTAGGACCTGATAGCGGCGGTGATGCGATGGGGGACGATCGTCTAGCGAGCGGCTTAAGTCGGACATTGGCGCAGCTTCAGGCGGAAAGCTTATTGCCGAAGACGATTTTGTATTCACTGAACCCCAAAGATTATCCAGTGTTGACTGCGCTGATGGGGGCGTTCCAAGAAGAGAGCAAAGGCAAGCTGCAATTAGGCTCTGCTTGGTGGTTCAATGATACGTATTCTGGTATGCGGCATCAGTTGACGACCCTAGCAGAAGGCGGGATTCTTGGAAACTTCGTCGGCATGCTGACGGATTCTCGCAGCTTTTTGTCTTATCCTCGCCACGAGTATTTCCGGCGGATTTTGTGTCAGGTGATCAGTGAATGGGTAGAAGACGGACAACTACCAGCAGATGAAATATATTTAGGGCAGATCGTCGCAGATATCTCTTATCACAATGCGAAAACCTACTTTGATTTTCCAAACTAATGACTACTCGATTCGTTCTTGGCTTGCTAGAGAACGAATCGAGTGTTTGTATGGCTATTGCTAAAGTTGCGTCTGTTCATTTACTATTGGCAGGGAATCCAGTACTATGATAGAAAGAATCAAAGAAGGAGCGAACAATATGAATCCATTCTATGAAGAAGTCTATGCGCTGGCGCGGCAGATCCCTTTTGGTAAAGTCGTCTCCTATAGTCAGATTGCGTGGAAATTGGGACAAATCAACGGCGCGCGAGCAGTCGGTCGAGCGATGCGCTTGAGCCCTCAGGATGTCCCTGCCCATCGTGTCGTGCGGGCAGATGGCGTCTTAGTTGGTCCCTCCGCCAATGTGCGAAAAGCAGCACTCGTCGATGAAGGGGTGGTCTTCAAAGCCAGTGGTCGTATCGATATGAAGGCTTGCAGTTGGTCCATGAGCGAGATCGCTCCCGCTCAAATGAAGGAGCCGTTATGAAAAAACGTGAATTTATCGTACAAGATCTGTTGAGTAAAATCTATCAGGAAGAATTTTCTGCCGGCAAACTACCCAACCAAAGAACTCTTGCGCAAACCTATGGTGTTTCTCGGTTTACGATCCAGCAAGCAATCAAAAACCTTGAAGAGATCGGGATCGTCAAAGTGGTTCAAGGTTCAGGGATTTTTATCCATGAAAAATGGGTCAAAAATCCAATGATCTTTAATTCCTTGACCCGCACCCCTTATGACCGCATCCATTCCAAAATGATTTCCTTGAATAAGGCGGTAGCAACGTTGGATGAACAGCAGATTTTCCAAATAGGCCCAGACGAGGAAGTCTGGACCTTTGAACGAGTGCGGATCGTCAATTATAAAATCGAACAGCTGGAAACCTCTAAATTGCCCGTCAGCCTATTTCCTGAATTGACACAAGAAATCGTGGAGCACTCGATCCAACGCTATGTCGAAAGCTGCGGATACCGCATTTCCCACTACATCACAAGCTATACCCCCATCACCACATCGACCGCGCAATCGGGTATTTTATTGTGCAAGCGGGGAACACCGGCAATGCAGATCAGCAATCGGGCGATTTTAGAAGACGGCCGCGTGTATGAGTTCAGCAATATCGTTGCCATTGATTATGCCGTGACCTACATCCGTCCCTTTGACCGTGAGATCCATCGCTCACGCATCGATTGATTTTTAGGAAAGCAAATGTGCCAGTTGCGTCGTCTTTACCCAGAGAGAAGAAAGACATCCCCTGTCGATTGGACAGGGGATGTCTTTTGTTGTGTTTTAAGGAGTGATCAAAGTGCCGTCTGGTGTACGGCTCTGGGTCCATTCGTGAGGACGGTAAACCACGGGAAATTCCGCAGCTGCTGCTTCATCGAACGTGATTCCGATCCCACTTTTCTCGATGGGATAAAAATAGCCGTTTTCAGGTTGTGGACTACCACCAAAGACCGACTGGGTATTTGCTGGGATCGCAATCGTTTCTTGGATCGCGGCATTGTGGAGATGGATATTTAGATGGGTGTTGACGGCTAAGCCGACAGGGCTGATATCAGACGGCGTGTGCCAAGCGATCCGAATGCCCATCGCATCGCAAAAGTGAGCCAATTTCAATGCTGGCGTGATCCCACCGATTTGTGAGACATGGGCACGCATAAAGTCAATCTGTTGATTTTTGACTAGCTCTTGCCATTCCATCGGATTATTGAACAATTCGCCGGTCGCGATCGGGGTCGCCGACTGGCTGCGGAGTTGCTGCAGCCACTTGTTTTGATCCGGCGGCAAAATATCTTCTAGGAAAAAGAGATTGAAAGGCTCAGCGGCTTTTGCAAATTGAATCGCTTGGTTTGGATGCAGCCGTTCATGCACGTCATGCAGCATTTGAAATTGATTGCCGTATCGTTCTTGGATCGCAGCAAACATTTTCAGTGTTGTGTCCATGTAGTCTGTTTGATCAAAATAGGAACCAGCGATGGGCTGATCGGGTGTTTGCAGTTGGCTAGGATTTCCACCATAAAAGCCTAATTGGCAACGGATATAGCGATACCCCTCAGCCAAGAAGCGATCGATTTCTTGATAAAGGTCTTCGAGATTATCTGCCACGGCATGGGTATAGGCGGGAATCGCCGTACGCGCTTTTCCACCTAACAGTTGATACAATGGCATATCGGCTAATTGTCCCTTGATGTCCCATAAAGCCATGTCGACTCCTGAGATGGCATTGTTGGTGATCGGACCATTCCGCCAGTAAGAATTGACATTCATCACTTGCCAAAGATCTTCGATTTGATTGGCATCGCGGCCAAGTAAGAGGGGGCGTAAATACTCGTCAACGACGGTTTTTACGGCTAGTGGGCGAAACTGGAAGGTTGCGCAACCTAACCCAGATACGCCTTTGTTCGTTTCTACTTTAACGACAACAAGGTTATGACGATCAGGTTTGATCGCAAAGGCTTTGACGTCGGTGATGATCGTTGGTGTCATTTCATTCACTCCAATTTTTGTCTCTAGTTGCTATAGCCATTGAAACATGCTTGGCAACCGCTGTCAATTTGGTCTAATAAAAACTGGATATACACCATAAAACCAGTCCAATTTTTGCCTATTTTATAATAAAACGTTGATATATAGCGTTTTTATTCTGGTTTTATCAAAAAAGGACTGGTTTTACAAGTCTGTGTGAGCATGCTACTATGTGTGTGAAAACGGAAACACCTGAAAGGGCGCCCGTCAAAAGGATCAGGACCGTTAGCAAACAACAGGGGGAAAAAAAGATGACCAAAGAAGACATCGTAAAACAGATCATTAAAGATGTTGGCGGATCAGACAATATCAACAATGCATGGCACTGTATGACTCGCTTGCGTTTTGATTTAAAGGATGAGAAAAAAGTCGACTATGCGGCGTTAGAAAAAACACCCAAAGTCGTAGGAACAAAATATCAAAGCAATCAGCTGCAAGTAGTGATAGGAACGGATGTTGCTGATTATTATGCACCTTTAGCCAAAGAATTAGGACTTGATGAAGCGAACCAAGGGGAAACATCAGAGAAAAAAGGAGCCGTTTCCTTATTTATGGATACCGTTTCTGGCGTTTTTGGTCCGATCGTTCCAGCTATCGCTGGCGCAGGAATGATCAAAGGATTGATGGCTGGATTGGTAGCATTGAATGTCATCTCTAATCAAACAGATACCTATTTAGTGATCGACATGATTGCGAGCGGCGTATTCACATTCTTGCCATTTTTTGTTGCTGCTTCTGCCGCTCGGATTTTTAAAACCAATCAATATTTAGCGATCGCAATCGCGGCAACGCTGCAATTTCCAACGATGACCAATGCGGTAGCCGAAGGGAGCATTTCCGCCTTTCGTTTGTTCGGCGTCTTGCCAGTACCCGTCTTTAACTATGCAGGGACAGTGATTCCCATTATCTTTGCCGTGCTGGCACTCAGCTATATTTACCGTTGGGTCGATAAACTCTTACCACAAGTGCTGCGTACCGTGTTTACACCGACGATTTCGTTGTTTGTCGCTGGTATCTTGACATTAACGGTCATTGGCCCAATCAGTATCCATCTAGGAAACTTATTGGCTGCTGGCGTGGCTGGATTATTCACTATCTCGCCTGTCTTAGCAGGAATCGTGGTAGGGGCGATTCGACCAATCGCAATCTTCACGGGACTGCATCATGCCATGACCCCGATCGCTTTGCAAAACTTTGCCAATCAAGGATATGATATGCTGATGCCAATGATGTTTATGGCAAATATGGCAATCACCGGCGCAACAGCAGCTATTTATTTCAAAGTCAAAACCAAAGAAGAAAAATCGATCATTCTATCGTCGGCGGTTTCAGGCTTGTTAGGGATCACAGAACCTGCGTTATTCGGGATTTTGTCGAAGTATAAAAAAGCCTTTATCGCAGCAACAGTTGGTAGTTCTGTAGCTTCTGCCTTCATCAGTTTCTTCGGTGTTCGTATTTATGGGTACATTCTTTCAAGTATCTTTAGTTTGCCAGCCTATATCGGGGAATACTTTGTCTACGCCGTTCTAGGGATCATCTTGGCGATCGGCTTATCTTTTGCCATGAGCTGGTTCTTGGTACCAAATCAAGCAGCAGAAGGCGATCGTTACACCAACGAAGTGGATCTGCATGCCGTGACCCATGGTGAATACGTCCCATTAGAAGATGTACCAGATGAAGTTTTTTCAACGAAAATGATGGGAGAAGGCTATGCCATCGAGTCCCAAGATGGCCAAATCTTTGCACCAGTCAGTGGCGAAGTCACCACTGTTTTCCCTTCAAAACATGCCGTCGGGATCAAGACCCAAAACGGCGTTGAAGTTCTTGTGCATATGGGGATCGATACAGTTTCCCTTGGCGGTCAAGGCTTTGAAGTCTTTGTCAAAGCTGGGGAGCAAGTCACTCCGCAAACCAAACTGGCACAAATGGATCTGCCTTTTATCAAACAGCAAGGCAAAGAAACCATGGTGATCGTTTTGATCACCAACATGGATCGCGTGCAACAATTTTCTGGAAGTACTGATTTAGAAGGCAGACACCAAGCCGGTGCATTGCTGGAAAAAGTCGTCTTGAATGCCTAATAAAAGAAAAAAGATGAGCTTCGTTAACGAAGTTCATCTTTTTTTATTTGTCCAGTAACTATTTATGTTTATTCATAACGCAAAGCTTGGATTGGATCTAGTTTACCTGCTCGGTTAGCAGGCAATGTGCCGGCTAAAAAGGCAATCAATAAGATGACACCCATAACAGTCAGCGTGTTCGACCAAGAAAAACCAATCAATTGAAATCCGGTCAAAGCTTCAAGAAACGTGCTTGAAGCATAGTCATTGATGATATTTCCTAAACTAAAAGCGGCGACGATCCCACTGAAAGCGCCGAAGAAACCAATTAAGAGTGCTTCGAAGCTAAAGGTCAGAAAAACTTTGCTGCGGCTCATTCCTAAGGCTTTCATTAAGCCAATCTCACGGGTTCGGTCTTGAACAGACATATACAATGTATTGATAATACCAAAGCTGGCAGCTAACAGTGAAATTGCCCCAAATAAAGTCAAGACGCCAGTAATCGCATCAATTACCATACGAAACATATTGATTTCATCTTCCACAGTCATTCCTTGGAAGCCATTTTCTTGTAAAGATTCTTTGATGGTATCGATTGCTTCACTGGATAAATTTTCTTCTAGATATGCCTGTACAACAAAAGATTGGTTTTTTAAGTTTTCTGGTAAGCCTACTTCATAAATTTCCAACACTTTTTGACTCAAAGCCTGATTAAAAATAGTCATTCCAGCTTGAATAAAGCTGAAATGGCGAACCCCAACAATTGTTGCTGTGACGGTTTCTTGTTCACCAGTTGCATGAGAAGACACTCCAATAGTAACTTCTTTTTCCAAAGCCTCTTTGGCATCTTTAAAGCCTAAAATTTCCACATAATCTTGATCAAGAATGACTTCAAATCCATCAACTTCATTATTGACTTGTCGACCAGCTTCTAATTCTAAATCGATATCACCAGAAGCCATTGCGTTGAGTTGATATTTCGTAGTGGAACTCCCCTGAATGTAATCCGCTACTAAAAAGCTGATTGGTTTAACGGTATCAATATGCTCGATACTTTCAATTACTTCCATATCTGCAGGTGTAATTACGTTAGCTTCTGCAGAGGATTTCTCTGGATCGTATTCTTGAATAGTGGACGCTGGTATTATATTATTACTGCCATCCATTTTGTAGACTGCTAGTAGGCTATTGTCACCGGCAGCTGTAATTTGTTGATCGAGGTAATTATTAATACCGGTGTTGATACCCATCGTTAGATAAATGGTAAAGGCACCAATAAAAATAGCAATGATCGTCAGGAGTGTTCGGCCTTTGTTTCGCAACAGATTTTTCGCAGAAGTTTTTAACAAATCGTTGAATTTCATTTATCGTCCTCCTCAATCACTAAACCATCTTTAATATGGATCTGCCGATCACAGCGGGCAGCTAGATCAGGATCGTGGGTGACGATGACTAGGGTGATATTTTCTTTTTCGTTAAGATCAAATAATAGCTCTTCGACTTTTTCTCCCGTCGCTGAATCAAGATTTCCAGTAGGCTCATCGGCAAAAATGATTTTGGGTTTGTTGACGAGTGCTCGGGCAATACAGACCCGTTGTTTTTGACCGCCAGAAAGGTCAGATGCTTTATTTTTTGCTTTATCACCCAATTCTACGGCTTGTAGTGCTTCATCTACCAGTTTTTTTCGTTGATTTCGACGCATACCGCTGATTTTCAATGGCAGCATCACGTTGTCATGAACCGTATCTTTGGCGTTCATAAAAAATTGCTGAAACACGAAGCCAAAGGTTTCGTTTCGCAGTTTGTTTAATTCAGCAGCCTTTTTTCCTTTGACATTTCTTCCAAGTAAAAATAGATCTCCGCTAGTAGGCTGGTCCAACAAGGCTAATAAGTGCATCAATGTAGACTTACCTGAACCACTTTTACCGATAATTGCCACTGACTCACCCGCATAGATTTTTAAATCAATGCCCTTCAAGGCATCGAATCTAGTTTCTCCTTTTCCATAAACCCTCGTTAACTTTCTTGTTTCCAAAACGATCATTACATTCCTCCTCTAAAAACGTTAATAAGTTAAGATTATCACAAATAGTTGCCAATAAATCAGTCTTTAGGAGTAGTTTCTGAAATTAAATGAAAAAAAGCGACCCCCACTGGGAATCGCTAAGAAGCTATAAAATAAATTTTAAGTTCAATTAACTACGCAGCCCGCGGCCTTTTTGGATCAAGTACCAGCATACGCTGTATAAGACGACAATGAACAAGACCAAAATACCGATGGAGAGGAAAATCGGGACATCGATGGTGCCCAAAAAGCCGTAACGGAAACCAGAGATCATATACACGATCGGGTTGACTTTGGAGATCGTTTGCCAAATTGGCGGCAGCATGCTGATGGAGTAAAAGACGCCTCCAAGATAGGTCAATGGTTGTAAAACAAAGGTTGGCACGATGGAAACATCGTCAAAGGATTGGGCGAAGATCCCATTTAGCAACCCTGCTAATGAAAATAAGATGGCGGTCATGACAATGGTTAAGACAACGATGACCCAAGAATAAACATGTAATGGGACGAAGAAAAGGGAAATGATGGTCACCAATGTGCCCACCAAGATACTACGTCCAAGTCCGCCAAAGACAAAGCCCCAAATGATGACGTGGGTAGGGACCGGCGCCACTAAGAGTTCCTCAATGTTTTTTTGAAACTTCTGTGAAAAGAAGGAAGAAGACACATTAGAGTAAGAACTGGTGATCGTCGACATCATGATCAGCCCAGGAACGATAAATTCCATATAAGAAAAGCCGCCCATTTCGCCGATGCGGCTGCCGATCATTTTCCCAAAGATAATAAAGTATAAGGAAGTAGTGATGACGGGTGGGACGAGGGTCTGCACCCATATCCGTAAATAGCGGTTGGTCTCTTTGACCGCTAAACTTTTTAAGGCTGTAAAATAAAGACTAAACATGGTTTTCCTCCGCTTCGTGTGATTCTTCGGTGATTTTCAAAAATAGTTCTTCCAAGCGATTGGATTTGTTGCGCATGGAGAGGACATTGATCCCTTGCTGACTGAATTGGGCAAAAAGATCGTTGACGCCTTGATCTCGAGCGACTTCAACAGCGATGGTCTGTTCATCTTCCATTTGGATCGGATACCCAGTGATCGTTGGTGCTTGTTTGATCGGTGCGATATCAAAAAGAAAGGTTTCAAATTGCAGTTTTGCCAATAAGGACTTCATGCTGGTGTTTTCGATCAGTTCACCAGATTGGATGATCCCAATGTTGCGGCAAAGCATTTCCGCCTCTTCTAAATAATGGGTCGTCAAAATGATCGTTGTGCCCTTTTGGTTTAGCTCCCGCAAAAAGCTCCACATTTCCCGCCGTAATTCGATATCGACACCTGCCGTCGGTTCATCCAAAATCAATAGCCGTGGTTCATGCATCAGGGCACGAGCAATCATCAAACGGCGTTTCATCCCGCCTGACAGCATCCGCGCACGAACATTGCGTTTTTCCCACAAATTCGACTGCTTCAAGTATTTTTCGCTGCGCTTGATGGCTTCGTTGCGGGGGACACCATAATACCCAGCTTGATTGACGACGATCTGCTGGACCGTTTCAAAGGGATTGAAATTGAATTCTTGGGGAACCAGACCAATCTGTTGTTTGACTTGGACCAATTCTTTGTCTAAATCGTAGCCGAAGACTTTGACGCTTCCCGAAGATTTATTGACAAGAGAGGTGATAATGCCGATGGTGGTGGACTTTCCAGCGCCGTTTGGGCCTAACAAGGCATAAAAGTCGCCTTCTTCCACCGTCAAATTTATGCCCCGCAACGCTTCAACGCCGGTAGCATAGACTTTGCGTAAATCGGTTAGTTCTAGTGCATAGGTCATGTTTGTTTGAACTCCTTCTATGTATGATGGTTTATTCTATCATTTTTTTCAAGAAGAACCGCATGATTTGATTTTTTTCATTTGATTAGATAACAATTGTTGCTAATCGATGAAAAGTGGGAAAGAGGCAAAAGAAAAAACGACCATTTGATCGTTTTTTCGATAAAGTCGATTGTTAGCATGAATACCGTTCTGGTCGTTCTGTCTGTCCTAATATGTAATCGACAGAAACATTATAGAGGGAAGCTGCATGTAGCAGCGTCAATACATCGGGTAAGCGATCGCCTGCTTCGTATAAGGTGTAATCGGGGTAAGACACATCGAGATGCTGGCATACTTCTTTTGGGCTCAATCCGCGTTCTTCTCTTAAAAATTTGAAGCGGCAACGCAAGGTGTCTAATAAAAAAGCTTCTTCTAATGTCACTTTGCGGTCCTCCTTAAAAAATAGCGCTTTTTTTTCGCACTGTTCTCTTTTTATTGTACCAACAAAAGCAAAATATGCGAAGTGATTCACATGAAGGTCGATCGGTTTTTGTCAAAAAGTGAAACAAATGACTTGCTCTGAGACGCGTTTCATACAGTATGCTTGATTTATAAAAAGGAAGGCGGGATGGAAACATGAATACATACATGAAGAAAAATGGTGCGGAATGTTGTTATGTGACGTTGGCATTTGATGGACAACAACTGGTATTGACGAAGCCAAAAGGGTTCTTTCAAGAACGGTTAGTAGAAATTCCTTTGGATGAGATTAGTCACTTGACGTGTGATGAACACTTCGGGTCTCAGCGCATCGGATTTATTCATCACAACGATTACTACGAATTTTATACATGTGGGCTAAGTGTGATAGACTATATGAAAGAACAATTATTCGTTTAAGGAGCAGTGAGTCATGGCAAACATTCGGGATATTGCACGCTTGACCGGCTATTCGGTCTCAACGGTTTCACGAGTCATTAATAACAATCCTTATGTCAGTGAAGAAAAGCGTCGTAAGATCCTGGCTGTCATGGAAGAGGTCAACTATATTCCGAATTACACGGCGCGGGCATTAAGTGTCGGCATAACCAAAAATATCGGTGTGATCCTGCCGTTTGTCAATCATCCCTATTTTGATCGATTATTGAGCGGCATCACGACAGCAGCGTTTGCTCGTGGCTATAAGGTGACGCTTTTAGCCACGAACTATGATCCGCAAGTAGAGGAAGCATATTTGCAAGAATTTGCGGCGAAAAGCTTTGATGCTTTGATCATTACCTCGCGGGCCAATCCGATCGAAACATTATTGCCTTATCGTTCATACGGACGCATCGTCTTTTGTGAAAATATCTCGTATTTGACTGACGGCTGCACCTATATCGATCGAGAGGAATCGATCAAGGAGGTCTTCACGTATTTTAAGGAACAAGGCATCCAGAAAATCGGCGTGACATTGGGACGTAGCCGCAAGCTCAGCAGCAATTCAAAAATCACGGTCCGTTTGGCTCATGACTATTTTTCGACCTTTTCCGAAGACTTGATTTTTTGGGATTGTTTGACGGAAGAAGATGGCAAAGAAGCGGCTGCTTATTTTGCAGATAAAGGAGTCGAAGCGATTTTCACCAATGGGGATCATGTTGCTGCTGGGATCCAGTCGCAGGCGCCGGGAGAATGGCTCGTGATTGGACGGGACAATTTATACATCAGCGAGCTGCTGCAGCTTTCAACGATCGATCATCACTTGCAAGCTTGCGGGGAGACTGCCGTCCAATTGGCGGTAATGGAAAAAAGCGGCAACTATCGCATGCCTTATGAGTTCATCAAACGATAGCTACAGACGAAACGATGCGCAAACAGTGCCCCTGAGCGGGCAGTGCTTGCGCATCGTTTTTTTAATGGGATTTGGTGTAATGGTCAATGATCTGTTTCAACAGCTGCGCGCTGCCGACGCCTGCTTTTTGATCGTAATAGGCGGTAAAACGCTCGTCTTGAACGTACATTTCCCCTAAAGATCGGTGATATTCTGCTGAGTAAAAGGGCGCTGCTTGTTTAAGCCATGCTTGATGCGCAGCAAAAGCCTTTTGGGCTTTGTCAGAAGGGATTCGTTTCCCTTCCTTTTCATTCAATAGCTCTTTTATCAGCTGCAACAAGCGGTTTTCGTTGTCGGTCAGTGCTTGATAATCGACTTGGGTCATCTGCTGCCACTTTTGGTTGCTTTGTTCGATGATTTCCTCACCGTAGGCTTCTCGTAATTCGGCACCGTAGTTCGCTTCGTTTTCACGAATTTTTTGTTCCTTAAAATAACGGAATTTCTCTTGATCGGTCATCGTCTTTTCTCCTTCATAATAATCAATTGTTTGCGCTAAGGTGGTCAAAAGACTGTCCAGGGCTGCTCGCTCTTGTAAAAGCTGTTGGTAATGCTGCAACAAGACCGTTTGGATCGATTCCTGTGGCTCATCCAAGATTCCGCGGATCGTTTCTAATGACAGCCCAAAAGACTTAAAATATAAAATCTGCTGTAGGCGATCAACTTCCTGTCTCCCGTAGATACGGTAACCAGCTGAGTTGGTGCGTTGCGGTTGTAACAACTTGATCTGATCATAATACCGCAGGGTACGGCTGCTGACTCCTGACAGTTTAGCTAAGGCACTGATCGTATATTCCATCGGCTTTTCCCTCCTTACACCTGTATCCTAAAGGTTGACGTAACGACAAAGTCAAGAAAATTTTTTTGCGTTTTTTAAAATGTGCTATAATTATAACAAAGAAAGGAAGATAAGATGCAAATAGTTTTTTCTGATATTGATGGGACGTTCCAAGAAATGGGGCACCCGATTCATGAGATCAATAAAGAAGCCATCCGTTGTTTGCAAGCCCAAGGGGATCACTTTGTGTTTGTCACAGGGCGCGGATTTGAGCTTGTTCAAGATATGATGGCGGAAGAAGGCCTTTCCTGCGATGTGATTTTTGGAAACGGCGCTGGTCTGATGTTAAAAGGAGAAGCGCCTGTTTTGACGCATACCTTGCCCTATAAGACATTGGCGCAAGTGATTGGTATCTTAGAAACAGAAGAGGTTTTTTATTTCTTACATACTGACCATGGCATCATTTCCCCACAAGCGCATTTGTATGAAGCGCAATTTCAAGAAAGCCGCAAGCAGTTATTCGCGGAGTTAGGGGAGCGAGGACAAATCATCGCTGACTACAAATATGAGTTCTTTTACAACGAATGTCTTCATAAAGACGACGTGCTGCAGTTTATGAAGGAACATCCAGAGATAAAGGTCATCAAAATCGAACTGATGGAAGCGTCAGACGAAAAAAGAGAACGACTGCGGGCGATGATCCAATCAGAAACGGCTGCGATTTTTCAATCCTTTGTCCAAACACTGGAGATCGTTGATCCATTGGCGACCAAAGGTGCCGCGATCCGTTCCTTTTTAGAAGCTTTTCCCGCTGCCAAAAGCTACGGGATCGGTGATGGTGAAAATGACCTTGCGATGTTTGAAGCGGTGGATGTTTCTTTGGCTGTAGCAAATGCCAGCCCAGCGATCAAAGCAGTTTGTGATCGAACCATTGAGCGCGCGGAAGACGGCGGTGTTGGCCGCTTTATTTTAACAGAATTAGTTTCGAGAGAGGATGTTGTGCATGAAGTTGATTGAAACCCCAGTAAACCAAAATCTAAATATGGAAACTTTTTACCCGAACATCTCCAAGTATCTATTCGACAAAATAGCGATCAAATACTATAAATTGTACTCGCTTGATCGGACGCAGATTCTCTATGTGGATAGTTTTGATACGATTTCTTTAGTATTGATCAACAATAAAAAGAAAATCAGTCGGGAAGAAGTCGACACAGCGATTCATCGTTTGCTGAAGGTCGATCGCAAAGACGTGACCGTCAATGTTAATATTCGTAAAGAAATGGAAGCAAGAGGCATCACCTTTTCTAAACCGAGGAAAGATGTCATTCTTGTTCAATTGCCTGTGAAAGAATAGTAGTTGAAAGAAGTTGGGACATGCACGTTGCAAGAGCAATCAAACGTTGAACAAAGGGGCGACCTTACACGCGCGCAGGAATGATGCGCCAATAAGTAGGAGGCTGACCCATGCTTTTGAGCAATTTGTTCTCAGATGGATTGCCTTGTACTAGCAAAAACCCAACTTTTTTTTGAAAAAACAAGATTTTCTGTCTTTTGTGTTTTTTTTGCTATAATGAGAAGAAGTAAGCTAGAGGGAGTAAGAACATGCAGAAATTATTTAAAGATGACAGCTTGACGCTGCACACCGATCTCTACCAAATCAACATGATGCAAACCTATTGGGAGTTAGGCAGAGCCGATCGTAATGCGGTGTTTGAATGCTATTTCCGTGACATGCCTTTTGAAAACGGCTATGCGATCTTTGCCGGTCTGGAACGATTGATCGACTATTTGAACGATTTATCCTTTTCAGAAACGGATATTGCCTACTTGCGAGAAATCGGTGGCTATCCAGAAGCCTTTTTAGAGTATCTAAAGGAGTTCAAGTTTGCTTGTACCGTTCGTTCTGCGTTAGAAGGCGATTTAGTCTTCAACAATGAACCGATCATTCAAGTAGAAGGGCCGTTGGCACAAGCACAGTTGATCGAAACGGCGTTACTGAATATGGTCAATTTCCAAACACTGATCGCCACGAAAGCGGCCCGCATCAAATCCGTGATCGGCACGGATCCCTTGTTGGAATTTGGTTCACGGCGGGCACAAGAATTGGATGCAGCCATTTGGGGGACCCGAGCGGCTTATATTGGCGGAGCAGATGCGACGAGTAATGTGCGGGCAGGGAAGATTTTTGGCATCCCAGCCAGCGGAACCCACGCCCATTCCCTCGTGCAATCCTACGGCAATGACTATGATGCATTTATGGCGTATGCCCAAACCCACAAAGATTGCGTATTCTTAGTCGATACCTATGATACATTGCGCTTAGGTGTGCCAAATGCGATTCGTGTGGCCAAAGAGATGGGGGATAAGATCAATTTCTTAGGTGTGCGAATCGACAGCGGCGATATGGCGTATATCTCGAAAAAAGTCCGTGAACAGCTGGATGAAGCGGGATTCACGGAAGCCAAAGTCTATGCTTCCAATGATCTAGACGAAAATACGATTCTAAGCTTGAAAATGCAAAAGGCGAAAATCGATGTGTGGGGTGTCGGCACCAAGCTGATCACCGCTTACGATCAACCGGCATTAGGCGCGGTTTATAAACTGGTGGCCATCGAAAATGAGCAGGGAGAAATGATCGACACCATCAAATTATCCAGCAATGCTGAAAAGGTTTCGACTCCTGGGAAAAAACAAGTTTGGCGTATCACCCGTAAATCTGACGGCAAGTCAGAAGGCGATTATGTCACGCTATGGGAAGAAAATCCACAAGCAGAAGACGAACTGTTCATGTTCCATCCTGTTCATACCTTTATCAACAAAACAGTGACGAACTTTGATGCGCGACCATTATTGCAAGACATCTTTGTAGATGGCCAGCAAGTGTATCAAGTGCCTGACTTAGAACACATCAAAGCCTATGCGACGAATTGCTTGGATTCCCTTTGGGACGAGTACAAACGTGACTTGAATCCACAGAAATACCCAGTCGATCTTTCGCAAGAATGCTGGGATCATAAAATGCGCACGATTGAAAAAGTACGCAAACAAACCAATGGCGCGATTTTGTAATCCGCAACTGCGCTGGTCCTAGGATCAGTCAGCTGCTTCAAAAAATAAGAGGAGGCGTTTCTATGACCATGCAACAAGAAATTATCAAAGAATTAGGAGTCTTACCGACCATCGACCCGAAAGAAGAAGTTCGTAAGAGTATTGATTTTTTAAAGGCGTATCTGCAAAAGAATCCGTTCTTGCATACGTTTGTCTTGGGGATCAGTGGTGGACAAGATTCGACGTTAGCTGGACGGCTTGCGCAATTGACGATGGAGGAAATGCGCAGCGAAACTGGGAATCCCAACTATCAGTTCATAGGGGTACGCTTACCTTATGGGGAACAAGCAGACGAAGAAGATGCCAAAAAAGCACTAGCGTTTATCCAACCAGACATTGAGCTGCGGGTAAACATCAAAGCCGCCGTCGATGCGCAAGTACAAGCGGTGGAAGAAGCAGGGTTAGCGGTTTCCGACTTTAACAAAGGCAATATCAAAGCCCGTCAACGGATGATCACGCAATATGCTATTGCGGGTGAAAAAGCAGGGGCTGTTCTGGGAACAGATCATGCTGCGGAAAACATCACCGGCTTCTTTACGAAGTACGGGGACGGCGGAGCCGATATTTTACCACTGTTTCGTTTGAATAAACGCCAAGGCCGTCAACTCTTGCAATACTTAGGCGCGCCAGAAGCGTTGTATACAAAAGTCCCAACTGCGGACTTGGAAGATGGCAAACCTTTAGTGGCAGATGAAGCAGCTTTAGGAGTGACCTACAACGACATCGATGACTATTTAGAAGGCAAGGAAATTTCGGCTGAAGCCCAACAAACCATTGAAAACTGGTGGAATAAAACGCAACACAAACGCCACTTGCCAGTCACGATTTTTGATGATTTTTGGAAATAAACGAAACCAATGATTGAGTTCCATTCGGATAGAAAGAAGAGTCTAGGGGGCAAGAAACCTTAGACTCTTTTTTTATGAGGCTTGCTTTCTTTAAAAATAACAAAAGCTTCTTACCTCGGCTTTACTTTCTTGCCTCGAAAGCATAAAATACGAGGGTACCTAGAACGTGTAGAAAAGGAGGAATGTTCCTTCGTGAAAATAAATAGCCATCCTTATCTGAAAATCGCATTAAAAGGCATCGCCATCGTCCTGTTGATCATTTTCAGTAATTTATATTTGCAATGGTGTCAAAACAATCTTTCCGTTGAATTAGCTCTGAAATTTGCCTTTTCGTGGCATACAGCAAAGTTTTTCTTGGCTTGTGGGGTGCTACTGCTGGTGTATGGGGTGTTTGCCAGCTTGGCAGGTTCGGTACTGATCGGGGGCATCTTTTATAGTGTTGTCATCGGAATCTTAGGGTATGCCAACCACACAAAGATGGTCTATCGCCAAGAACCAATCTATCCCGATGATTTAAAGATGGTCACTCAATTCGACCTTCTACGAACCATGATCGGCAATAGCGCCTTTTTCTTAGCCATCCTCTTCGCTCTGGCTGCGATCGGAGCGATCGGCTGGAGTATCTATCGCAGCCGCAAATTAAACCTGCGTTTGCAAGTGATGCGAGGAGCGGTGCTGGTCGTATGCTCGCTGGGCTTAGTCTATGTTTCTCACTTCAATGACAGCAACAACCTTTTACGCAAAGCCTACAATCAGACGGCGCTCTGGATTCCGTATTCACAAAAAATGAACTATTACAATACGGGATTCATCGGTGGGTTTTTGTACAACCTGCGGGTAGATGCCATGACGAAGCCTGAGGGGTATTCAAAAGAAGCGATCCAAGCGATTGCGGACACCTACAATGCACAGGCTGCGGAGAAAAATCAAGACCGTGAAAGTGAAGCACCAAATATCGTCTATGTGATGAGCGAGAGCTTTTCCGACCCGAGCCATTTAAATGGCTTGTCGATCACCGGCGATCCGTTGAAAGACTATTACCACGTCGCCGATCAAACCATCAGCGGAAAAATGCTTTCGCAAAATTATGGAGGCGGTACGGCAAACATCGAGTTTGAAGCGTTGACTGGTTTTGCCATGGGCCTATTGAATCCACAGATGACAACGCCTTACACGATGCTGGTGCCGAAATTGACGCAACTGCCATCCTTGGTTTCTTTCTTGGAACAGTCCGGGTATACGGCAACGGCGATCCATCCTTACGATACATCGATGTACAAACGCAAGGATGTCTATGGCGTGATGGGGTTTGAACAGTTTATCGATCAAGAGACGATGACCTATACCGACAAAATCGAAAATAATCCTTACATTTCTGATGAGGCGGCCTACAAAGAAGTGCTGGCATTGTTGGAAAACGATCAGCAACCGCAATTTGTCCATTTAGTGACGATGCAGACCCATATGCCGTATGCTGGTAAATACGATACCTTGAATTACCAAGCAAGCGGTCCGGGCAATATGGCTTCTTTGGAAAACTACCTGCAGGATATCTCCTACAGCAGTACAGCATTGAAAAACTTTGTAGCTGAATTAGAACAGCTGGATCGGCGAACGCTGGTCGTCTTTTGGGGGGATCATTTACCAGGCATTTATGCCGATGAGATCAAGGAGCAAAATGAAACGGCTGCCCTGCATGAAACGGAGTTTTTGATGGTCGATTCGCAAGGAAATTTTGCCCCAGAAGATGTACCTGTAACAAGTCCCTTTTACTTTGCGCCGAACCTATTAGAAGCCAGTGACCAACCAACGAGCGGGTTTTACCAGTTGTTATTGGCCTTGCAAGATGAGCTGCCAGCTTTTGAAATGGGTCAATATTATCAAGGCGGGCAATGGCAGACGACCCTTGCATTGGATCAAGAAGCCCAAGAAATCTATGATGCCTACAATTTGATCCAATACGATGTGTTACAAGGAGAGCAATACAGTTTAACGACTGGTTTGTTTGACTAAATGAAATGTAAAATAGCGCCTTATCCCAGTGTTAGTCACAGGATAAGGCGCTATTGTTTGTAGGAAGTTATAAATCCTGCCATTTACGGTTTTGATCAAAATCATTGGCGGCGGCATAGGCGTCTTGAACGATCGTTTCAGGGTAGCCCATGACTTTTAAGAGGGCGATTGCATTGCGGCTCAAGGCAGGACCGGATTTGACCTTGTAATCAAAGGAGATGCCGTCATCTTCCGTGACTTGTTCAGAAAAATGGATGTTGCAGCAGTCATTTTTCAATATTTCAGTCAGCTCAATATCATGAGTGGCGACAAATGCCAATGATGGGTAGGCTCGCAGCCAATGGATGATGCTGGCAGAAGCAGCGATCCGTTCCACCGTATTGGTTCCTTTTAAAATCTCATCAACAAAACAATAGCAGCGCTGGTTTGTGGCAACGGTGTCTAGCAGGCGTTTGATGGATTTGATCTCTGCTACGAAATAGCTGTCGCCTTCAAATAAATCATCTTCGACAGCCA
The DNA here is from genome assembly GCF_051711225.1 of Enterococcus sp. DIV2449a. Lineage (NCBI taxonomy): Bacteria > Bacillati > Bacillota > Bacilli > Lactobacillales > Enterococcaceae > Enterococcus > Enterococcus sp. DIV2449a. The sequence continues at coordinate 2,789,887 of NZ_JBIOME010000001.1, read as the reverse complement.
TCGAGGTAATGACGTGACCGGGAACCATCGTAAAGGTTTCGGCAACTGCTGTCTGGATCGTTTGTGCCAAGATGCAATTGATGGCGATGCTTTTGACATACGTCGATTTGCCCGAGGCATTGGAGCCAGTCACGAGGGTATTGTGGGTCCAAGCAACATCATTCATGACTGCTTCACTTAGAAGCGGGTGATACGTACCCGTTGCTTGTACACCTCCGCTTGTTTGGAAGGTCGGTAAGCAAGTTATGGGCATATACGTGCGAAAATTTAAAATGGCGGCTGCGACTTCCAATTTTCCCAGCAAATTCCACAGATCGATGGCTGCTTGTTGGTGCTTTGCCAGGGTAGTAGTGACCGTTTGATAGGAAATAAACGGCAGCATAAAAATGATATTGATGTATTCAAACAACATGTCTCCTTCGCTGCCGTTTTTGGCACGAAACGAAAAAGCGAAACGAGTGATCTTCTTTAATGGTGCCAAGGATTGTTTGATCTCATCTTGGAGGGGCGTGTTGATTTTAGCGATCTGACTGCCACAGGCAATTGTTTGAACCAAATAGCGCATGCTGTTCAGTTCTGTTTCCAGCTTGGCTTTTTTGATGGAGTAATAGATCGTATTGAAAACGACACTAACCAACGTCAACAGGATGCCTTGGACAAACCCCAGCAGGAGCAGCAAGATGCCGACTAACGGCAGCACACCTAAAAAGACAAAGAACGGCAGAGAGCCGATCGATTGCGCAGCTTCATTGGCCAAGTAGGCTTTCGAAAAATTATCATCTTGTTTTCCTAAACGAGCAAACGTATATTGGGATTGTTCGCGTGCGGCACTGTCAGCAGCAAAAAAGTCGATCAATTTGGTCAGCTGTTTGTCCGTCTTGAAGCGAAAATTGCGTAATTGCTGGTACAATGCTTCTGAACCAACACTGGAAAACGTCAGATTAATGGACTCAAACAACGAAAAGCCATCCAAGTCATACCAAGTGATGTCATCGACCTCGCTATCAAAATCGTGAAACTTCTTCTCAGTCAGCCAAGCCTTTTTCAAACTCGCTTCTTTATCAAAGCGGGGCTGACGGGGAAGCTTTCCCCAAGCAAGCCGAACGTAACGGCGTACTTTGTATCGATTCCAGATATCTAGTGCGGTCAAGATGAGAATGCTGGCGAGTATGATCAAAATGATCATCGTTTGTGGTTCCATATGCAAAAGTCCTCCTAATGGCTAATGAATGCTGGCTAAAGCTAAGTGTTGCTGTGGGCAGGATCGCTTTCTTTCAAACAAGCATAGATCCGTTCAATATCTTGGGTCGTGCCTCGCAGCTCGAAATCCGCTAAGAACGGGATCGAAAATTGCTCCGCATATTGCTTTGCGGTCAAGCAATATTGATAATTGAAGTTTTTGTTGCCACTGCCGATCACGCCTAAGCAAAGAGCTGCGTTGTTTTCATAGTCAATGTATTCCCGCATGGTTTCTGTGAGGATCTCCTGATCGCCGTTATCGACGCCATTTCCACCTTCTAAATAGGTAGGGACAAAAACCACATAAGGTTCGTCTTCTTGTTCAAAGACACTATTGTCATGAATTTCTTTGGCTTCCCAAGTACTCGGAGTGTCTTGCTGATCCGCATAGGCCAACAAGCGGTTGACGAATGCACGGGTATTTCCAGAGATTGAAATATAAAGTAGTTTCATTTTTTTCATCACCTTCCGCTTTCTAGTATAACAGAAACCATTTATGAAAAGAGGAGAACTTCGGCAGTCTTTTCTAGTAAAATGCAGCCAAAGGCTTTAAACTGAGAGAGGAGTCCAATACAAAGGAGTGGCAATAATGTTTTCAAAAATGCATCATGTGGCGATCATCGCCAGTGATTACCAGCAGACCAAAGAATTTTATGTAGAGAAATTAGGCTTTGAAGTGATTCGTGAACATGCGCGCCCAGAAAAGAAAGATGTAAAAATCGACCTGCGCTTTGGGGAATCAGAAATAGAACTGTTTGTGGTGGAAAACCCACCAGCAAGACCAAGTTTCCCCGAAGCAGCTGGCTTGCGGCATTTGGCATTTGCGGTGGAAAATATTGAAGCAGTCGTGGCAAAGTTAGCCGCCAAAGGAATTGCGTGTGAACCGATTCGTTTCGATACCTTTACGAATAAGAAAATGACCTTTTTCCAAGATCCAGACGGCTTGCCGTTGGAATTGCATGAATAAATAAGGAAAACTTTGTGTTGAACCTTTGTCGATTCAACTTGGTTTTTCTTGAGAGAATTGTTATTCTATGTATAGAAGCAAGGAGGAGAAAACGTGATAAGATTTGCAAAAAAAGAAGATCGCTTTGTCATGGCTGAACTCGTTTTAGTCATTTTAAAGGATATGGAATTGCCCTTTGTCAAAGAGATCGGTGAAGCAAAGACCTTAGAGATTTTGGCAGATGCCATGCTAGAACCCGACTATCGTTACGGCTTTCGCCGTGCGTTGGTCAATGAGATCGACGGGGAGGTTGCTGGGGTCGCCTTTGGATACCCAGACAAAGAAGAGGCGACGATCGATCAGCCTCTAGATAAAGTGCTGGAACAGTACGGCTTAAGTAAAGACATGAAGCTGTTTATCGATGAAGAAACCTTACCAAATGAATGGTACTTAGATACCATCTGTGTGGCTGAGAAATTTCGCGGCAAAGGTGTCGGCTCAGCCTTATTAGAAGCGTTGCCGAAAATTGCTTCTAGAGATGGCTATGAGGTGATCGGCTTGAGTGTTGACCGAGCAAATCCCCATGCGAAGCGGCTCTATGAAAAGCATGGCTTTGAAGTCGTGGCCCAAAGAGAGATCAGTGGCCACCTATACGACCATATGCAAAAAAGAACCAGCTGATTTTTCAGCTGGTTCCATTTGTTAGTCGAAGCTCAAGAGGATGGTCTTTCTTGCGGTGCCGATTGTACAGCCAGTAATCCATGACGGCAGCGATACAGATGCAGACTGGTGCATCCCGATCATCAACGACATCCAGTACATAATAATCCCCCGTCAATAAGGTCGCCTTATCCATTTCCATGATCTTTTTATTGAAATGATGGATCCCATAGCGATGATTGTAGATATCGCCGTGGACCGCCCAGTGAAGCTGCTGGATATAGTAGAAATCACCCGGCCAGTTAAAGATTTTTTGCAGTGTACCGACTTTCTCAAAGTCTTTATAGATCTCAAAGCGCGTACCAAAAGTAAAACTGATTTGTTTGATACTAGCGACCATTTGCCCATTCAAGCGGTAAAGGGAAAGAGCATCGCCCTTAGTTCCCCAACGGCCCACCATTAAAAACAGTGATTTGCCTGTTTCATCTTTGACAATGGTGCGTGTGACTCTGCTAAGTTGTCTGTCTTGGATGAAAAATTCTGACATACTTACGCCTCCTCATGTATCCCCAAAAAGCTGCGTGATTTAAAGATTTTCATCAATTGCCCGAACGATCGCTTTGCCGACACCAGACTCAATATTGGTGTCCGTCAAATACTTCGCGGCTTCTTTTACCTCTAACTCGCCATTTCCCATTGCAAAACTAACGCCTGCCAGTTGCAGCATACTTACGTCATTTAAGTTGTCACCGATCGTCATCACTTCCTCCAGTGAGATCATCCGATCCTTAGCGACATGCGCCACTGCGATTCCTTTTTGCGCGTTTCGGTGGTTGATCTCAATATTGTTTTGTCCAGAAGAAGTCACCACTAGATCGCCGTACCCATCGATGATTTTCGTGATAGGACCCAATACCCGCGCACCATCTTGATGGAAGCAGATCACTTTCAAAAATTCTAATTCTTCGATCGAAAACAACTCACTGAAATCATCGACATAATTGATCGGTAAAAATTCCAAACGGGCTGCTGTCATAGCAATCGCCATCTTATGGGTTAAATGGGGCATTGCTTCTGCCGTGTGGATCGCAAAATTTTCGATCCGACGTGTTTGGCTTTCCGAATAGATCCCGTTGCTCGTGGAGATCTCAAAATAGATGTCGTTTTCTTTGAGTAGGTCGATCAACGAACGAGTTTGTTCATGGCTGATCGGCACAGTAAATAATGAATTACCCGCTTCGTCGTAGACTTGGGCACCATTCAAGGTGATCATTGCACAGTCGATCCCGGCTTCTTGCAGCGGCGGCAAAGCCTCTTTGCGGTTACGGCCAGTTGCGACCATAAATTCGATTCCTTTGGATTGGGCATATTTGATTGCTTGGATATTTTCTTCTGAAATCTGCATACTAGCATTTAAAAGCGTACCATCCATATCAGAAGCAATTAATTTGATCATTGTCAGCGTCCTTTCTTAATCGTTTCTACAAATAGTGTACCATAAATCGCGCATTTTTTTTCTTTCGAAGAGTAATTCTTGTTTCTAAGGGGAGGGATTTGTTATCCTAGAAGAAAACAAAGGAGATTCGCCATGAAACGAATATTGGACAATGATTGGCAAGAACAATTGCAGGAATCATTTGAGCAGCCGTACTACCAACAACTGCGGACTTTCTTGAAACAAGAATATGCCCAGCAAACGATCCATCCAGCAATGGATCATATTTATGAAGCCTTAAAACTGACACCATACCATGACGTAAAAGTTGTCATCTTAGGTCAAGATCCTTATCATGGCCCTCACCAAGCCCACGGACTGTCGTTTTCCGTACAGCCGGGGGTCAAAATACCGCCTTCGTTGCGGAATATTTACAAAGAATTAGCTGATGACTTAGGGATTCCACCTGTGTCCCACGGTTATCTCGTACCTTGGGCGCAACAAGGGGTCTTATTGTTGAATACCGTGTTGACAGTACGTGAAGGGCAAGCCTATTCACATCACGGGCATGGCTGGGAGCAGCTGACTGATACGATCATCGAAAAATTGAATCAACGAGAAGAACCGGTCATTTTTGTGCTTTGGGGCAAACCCGCCCAAAAGAAAGCCGCTTTGCTAGATACTAGCAAACATATTATTATAACAGCGCCTCATCCAAGTCCGTTATCAGCGCATCGAGGATTCTTTGGTTCGAAGCCTTTTTCTAAGATCAATCAAGCATTGCTGGCGTTAGGGGAAGAACCGATTTCCTGGGCGTTGCCGGAAAAAATAACACAGTTGTAAAACTGTGTTATTTAGAATGAGCAAACTTGTGAAAAAGGTAACGATATTTAAAATAATCGACTAATACAGGATTTTTATCTGTTCTTTTTTTCGCAATTATTGTACAATGGAAAGGTATAAAAAAACTGGAGGTCTTTACCCGTGGAATTATTCGAAAGTTTAAAATTTAAAATCGTGCGTCGTCATATCAAAATCGTTTTTCCTGAAGCAACAGATCCTCGTATCCTAGGCGCTGCTAGCCGTTTACGTTCAGAAGAATTAATTGAACCTGTTTTGATCGGTAACCCGGTTGAAATCGAAAAAGCAGCGGAAGCTCGCGGAATCAACGTATCAAACTTTGAAATTTTAGATCCTGAAAATTATGATCGTTGGGATGAAATGGTTGAAGCTTTTGTGGAACGCCGCAACGGCAAAGCAACGAAAGAACAAGCAGAAGAAATCTTAAAAGATGTCAACTATTTCGGAACAATGTTGACTTACATGGGCATTACTGAAGGAATGGTTTCAGGAGCGATCCATTCTACGGGTGATACAGTAAGACCCGCTTTACAAATCATCAAAACAAAACCAGGTGTGAGCCGTACAAGTGGTGCTTTCTTAATGGTTCGTGGTCGTGACCAAGAAAAATACTTGTTCTCAGACTGTGCCATCAATGTAAACCCAACTGCACAAGAATTGGCAGAAATCGCTGTTGACTCAGCGAAAACCGCTGAATTATTTGAAATCGATCCAAAAGTTGCTATGTTAAGCTTCTCAACGAAAGGGTCTGCGAAAGCACCAGAAGTAGATAAAGTCGTTGAAGCAACAAAAATCGCCAAAGAATTGGCACCAGAATACCAAATCGATGGAGAATTGCAATTCGATGCTGCGTATATCTCAGCAGTTGCGCAATTGAAAGCTCCTGAATCTGAAGTAGCAGGTAAAGCAACCGTCTTTGTTTTCCCAGATTTACAATCAGGAAACATTGGTTACAAGATCGCCCAACGTTTCGGTAACTTTGAAGCGATTGGACCAATCTTACAAGGATTGAACAAACCAATCTCTGATTTGTCTCGTGGTTCAAATGAAGAAGATGTCTACAAATTATCAATCATTACTGCGGCACAAACACTAATGGAAAAATAAGCAGCCAATCGCTGCACTTATGAAAAACTGATCCCTTGAGGGTCAGTTTTTTGTTTTGCTCTTGGAAAGTTGAGGGCAGCAAAGGAGGAAGTGTGCGCAAAAGCAACGATCCAGTGATCGTTGGGGAATTTTTCCTAAGCTCCTTCTTTACAATTCCTTGAAAAACAAGCTATACTAGCAACTAGTAAATTAGATTGATCAAAGGATGGGGACTATGTTTACCATTAACGACTTAGAAGCAACCGCAGCATTTGCAAAAATCATTGGAGAGGCAGCCGAGCCAGGGGATAATCTGGTATTGACGGGCGATTTAGGTGCTGGCAAAACAACCTTGACGAAAGGCATCGCCTTGGGGCTAGGAATCGAGCAACTGATCAAAAGTCCGACCTATACGATCATTCGTGAATATACCAATGGGCGGCTACCGCTGTATCATATGGATGTCTATCGGGTGGAATACGGTGCAGAAGATTTAGGACTGGATGATTATTTCGAAGGGGATGGCTTGTGTGTGATCGAATGGGGCAATCTCTTAGAAGCCTCCCTGCCAGAGGATTATTTAGAACTGATTTTGGAAAAAGATGATACAGATGAACAAAAACGTCTTGTGAAATGTCATGCATATGGCACCAAAGCAACCGCCTTTTTGCAACGGATCACAACAAAATGGCAGGCAGCCCATGAGTGAGATCCAATTACAGATCAAAGAAGCCACGGGTGCTGATGCCAAAGCTGTGTTAGCAGTCAGTCAACAGCTAGGAGAAGAAACGGATTTTCTCTTGATGGACGAAAGCGGCTTGGCGTTACCAGAAGCCCTATTGGCAGAACACCTGGACGCTATCTATGAACGGGATGACTATTTGCTGTTGTTGGCATTTGATCAAGAACAATTGATCGCCATGGCATCAGTCAAAGGCCACGAAGATTGGCAATTAGCCCATGTCGGGGAGATCGGTATCTCGATTTTAAAAGACTATTGGGGCTTGGGCTTAGGTTCGCTCCTGATTGAAGAATTACTGGACTGGGTAGTAGAAGTTGGCGAATTGACCCGCATCGAGTTGACCGTCCAAGCGAGAAATCTACGGGCGATTCATCTGTATCAAAAATTTGGTTTTCTAACAGAAGGCTGTATGAAAGAAGCGGTGCAAACCCGCGAGGGGCAAAAAGTTGACGTCTTGATGATGGCACGTCTTTTTGAATCATAAAAAGGAGTGAAGGAAATGGAGTTTCGGGAACCGACGATCGCAGACTGCGATCAAATCGAAGCGTATCGGCAAGCCTTCGAGAAGAATCAAGAAGTCATTCACGGTGGGGCAGGACTTGTAGAAAGTCCCACAGCCAAAGACTGGCTAGAGGGATTGGCGGATTTTAAAACAGCAGAAACGGTACCAGAAGGATTCGTTCCCGCCCGTACCTATCTTGCTATCCAAGATCAAAAAGTGATCGGTCTCTTGAATCTGCGTCTGACACTTAATGCGTATTTGCGCCAAATTGGCGGACACATCGGGTATTCGGTGCACCCAGACCATCGAAAGCAAGGCATCGGCTCGGCAATGTTGGCACAGTCATTGGTAAGTGCCAAACAATTTGGCTTGAACAACGTGTTAGTAACCTGTGAAGAAGCCAATCGCGCCTCCGCCAAAGTCATTGAAAACAACGGAGGTAAATTGACAGAAAAAGTCTTTGATCCTGAAGATGGCGCTATAATCTGTCATTATTGGATCGATCTGACCTAAAATGAATCCTTTCTTAAATGAAAACGTGCGTCCTAAAGGCTAGCGCAATGCTGACTTTAGGACGCACGTTCTTATTTATTTGACTAAAACCAATTTTTTTAATGGATCGATACCAAATTCTTCTTCTTGACGCAATAAGATTTGGGCACATGCCCGACTATCTTCTAGTGCATCATGGTGGTTTAGTAAAGGAATCTGTAATTGCTCACAAACCGTGTTTAATTTATGATTTGTAAACTCTGGATACAGTTTGCGGCTCGTTCGCACCGTACATAAGGAAAGATAATTTGGTTGTGACAACCCATAATAATCAAGACATCCCGCCAAAACCCCAGTATCAAAACCAGCGTTATGCGCAACGATCAAACTGTTCAGTTGATAATATTGTTGGATTTGTTTCCATACGTCAGGAAACTTAGGCGCTTCTTGTACATCTTCTGGACGGATGCCATGAATTTGAATGTTTTTCCAAAAAAATTCCGTTTCCGGTTGGATCAATGTGTAATATTCGCCCACGATTTTGCTATCTTGTACCATGACTAGTGCAAGGGAACAGGCACTATGCTTTTGATAATTTGCTGTTTCAAAGTCCATTGCGATAAAATTCATCAGACTCACCTCATTGCCATTCTAGCACAAAATCAAAGAATGAAAAGCGAACAAACGTTAAGAAAAACTGAAGTTTTCTTACGGTTAGTTGAGATCCAGTTCCACCGGACAATGGTCACTACCAATGATATCTGTATGGATCTTGGCGTCTAGCAAGCGCTCATTTAAGTCATCCGAAACGACAAAGTAATCGATGCGCCAGCCAGCATTGTTTTTGCGAGCGTTGAAACGGTAGCTCCACCAAGAATAAATACCTTCTGCATCTGGATAGAAATAGCGGAACGTATCGGTAAAGCCAGCAGCCAAAAGAGTCGAAAACTTTTCCCGTTCTTCAGGTGTAAACCCAGCACTTTTTTGATTGGTTTTCCAATTTTTGATGTCGATATTTTTATGGGCAACATTCAAATCACCGCAGAGAATCACTGGCTTTTGTTGTTTCAATTCAGTCAAGTAAGCCAAAAAGGCATCTTCCCAAGTCATGCGATAATCCAAGCGGCGCAATTCATTTTGGGAATTCGGTGTGTAGCAAGTAATCAAGAAAAATTCAGGATACTCCAGCGTGATGACGCGACCTTCCGTATCATGTTCTTCGATCCCTAATCCATAACGGACCGATAGTGCAGGTTCTTTTGCGAAAATTGCTGTGCCAGAATAGCCTTTCTTCTCCGCATAATTCCAGTATTGATGATAGCCTGGTAAATCCAATTCAATCTGACCTTCTTGCAGCTTTGTTTCTTGTAAACAAAAGAAATCAGCATCGAGGGCTTCAAACACTTCAGAAAAATTTTTTTTAACGATGGCCCGTAAACCATTCACATTCCAAGAAATAAATTTCATCGAGATTCCTCCTTATTTTCCACTACGCCTCCCATTTTACCTAAAAAAGCCAGAAGCGCAAAGCAAGTGAGCGGAATAAGGAAAACAAGGAGGAAGAATGAGGATTAAATTTGGATGCTAGAGAAAATTCGTTTGTAGTACGGAAAAGGAACGATGGCTTCTTACGTTTACTTCCATTTTATGATACAGTCATTTTGAAAAGGGGGCAGTTTCATGACGATCAAAGCGCAAGTTTCAGCGAAAATGACTTCGAAAAATCAAATAACTATTCCAAAAAGTGTGCGGCAAATACTAGGCTTAAAAGAGAATCACTGGGTAGTTTTTGAATTTACCCCAGAAGGTGAGATCAAGGTAAGAGGCGAAAAAGCAGCACCTTCTTTTGAAGATTTTTGGAAACAAGAATTAGCGATCATAGAAGAAATGGGGAAATTTGACACAGGTGAGATGTTTTTTGAAAAAGATTTAGGTGAGGAGAACATTGAATGGTAAGGCAAGGAGATATTCTTTTATTGACTTAAATCCCACCAAAGGAAATGAAATGGCAAAAAAAGACCGTGTGTAGTGGTTAGTAATGATTATTATAACAAGAGTTTCAATAACGTCTTAGTGATGCCACTCAGTAGCTCAAAAAATATGTAGAAGAAAAATTTGCTCGATCGAATGCGTTTCAAACAGTTACCGAAACACAATAAAGTAAAGTTCAAGGGACGATTCTTTGTCAGCATATTTGCAGTGTGGACTTCTTGCATCGCAGCAACTTAGAAGTAGTCGATAAAGTCACTACGGAGATGAAAGAACGATTATCTGAAATAACAAAACACTTTTTTTGAAGCTTACTCTTTATTAATCAGGTCATTCGATTATTAAGCTTTTCTTTGATTCACCAGAGGTAGCAACTTTTCCTTGAACATGCTAAAATAAGTGAGATGTTTATTGTGAAAGGAAACCTTCTCGTGAATAAAGACTTGATGATTGTGCAATTCCCTGAAATTGCCTTATTAAAAGATGAACCCTTATTGAACTATACGTATACAAAAACTGGTGGACCGGCAGACATTTTGGCTTTTCCAAAAACAGCAGAAGAGGCCAAACAGCTGCTTGATTATTGCCGAGAACAAGCGATTCCTTGGATCGTCTTAGGAAATGCCAGCAACTTGATCGTCCGTGATGGTGGTATTCGTGGCGTGGTGATCATGCTATCAGAAATGAACCAAATCGTGGTAGACGGCACTTCTTTGATCGTCGATGCTGGAGCAAAGTTGATCGATACCACCTATGTCGCTTTGCATGAATCGTTGACTGGTTTTGAATTTGCCTGCGGGATTCCTGGCAGTGTCGGCGGTGCCGTCTTTATGAATGCTGGCGCCTATGATGGCGAGATCCAAGATGTCTTTGCGTCCTGCGACGTTTTGCTGGCTAATGGTCAAATCGTGACTTATACCAAGGAAGAAATGGAATTTGCTTATCGTCATAGCAAATTGCAAGAGCAAAAGATGATCATTTTAAGCAGTCGCTTTGATCTAGCAAAAGGCGATCAAGAGCAAATTAAAAAGCGGATGGATGAACTGACAGAATTGCGGCAATTGAAGCAACCGCTAGAATACCCCTCTTGTGGGAGTGTCTTTAAACGTCCAGTCGGTCATTTTACCGGCAAGCTGATCCAAGATGCAGGCTTACAAGGATTGAAATGGGGCGGAGCCCAAATTTCGGAAAAACATGCGGGCTTTATCGTGAATGTCGATCAAGCCACTGCAACGGATTACGTCGAACTGATCGCTCATATCCAACAAGTCATCAAAGAAACCTTTGATGTCACCTTAGAAACAGAAGTCCGAATCATCGGCGAAGAATAGAATAGCGAAAAGATTGTCCTGAGGGGCAGTCTTTTTTTTATGAGAGCTGATAAAAAAGAGCTTAGGTTTGTAAGCTTTCTCAGTCTTCGGTACAATAAACGAAAAGGAGTGAGCAGGATGAAAAAGTGGGGACGCGTCATTTTGTTTGTTGGGTTCGCCTTTCTTTTCGGCGGTTGTACGAAATTACCGCAAGAACAGTTTGCCGAACAGTTGACGAATCAGCAAGCAGCGAATGCTGGTGAATTCCAAGCGACGATCGATACCTTTGAGATGGGCAGCAGCAGCGAATACGGTCAAGAAGCCGATAGGTATGCCTCTATGTTGATGTCACAGTTAGTCGGCTCGTCATTTAAAGGGGACTTCGTCCAGGACAAAGAAACCAAAGCGATTTTACTCAATCTGGCAGTCGCTTTTGGGGGGCAGGAGCTGCCGATCAAGCTGATCGTCGATCCAGAAAAACAAGAAGCGTATGTGTCAGCTGAAATCTATGAAACACTGCAAGGGTATATCAGCGCATTTGGTAGTGACAGTTATGGGACAAAACCAGACGCTGCGGAATATGAAGGCAAATACCTGCGCATCGATCAAGAAACCTTAGATTCTTACTTTGGCGAAGGAACTTTTGCAGAGGACGGCGAGGGGACAACCGAAGCAGAAAAAGAGCCTGAAAACCTCTTTACCATGAACAGTCTTTTTCATAATGAGACATTTGCAGACTATTTGAAAACCTTTGAACCGGATGCTTTCAAAAGAGATGGAGATACGATCAGCCACACGTTTACCAAAGAAGAATTGGCAAATTATGCAGATTATGCCCAAGAACAAGGCGCCGATCAAAAGCAAGTCGCCGAATTAGAAACGATGTTGGAAGAAGTCGAGCAGTTTGACTTAACCATGACCGTCAATACGAAAACAAATCAGCAGAAAATGGCTTTTCACTTCGTGCAAGCGGATGAGCTGCAAACCACTATCGGAGCCACGGTGACTTTTACAGGGAAGAAAAGTGATACTGCTGTTGCAATCCCTACAGCGGAAGAATTGATTGACCCAGAAGAATTGTTTTCTCCCTATGATTATGGTTGGGATGACAGCTATGAAAATGATTATGATGATGAGTACTGGGATAGCTATGATGAAACCGATGATTGGTCTTCTTATATGCTGACGGATGAGGAGTTTGAAGAACTGCTGCTGCAAATCAAGCAAGAGCTGCCTTATTTGACCCAAGCAGATATCGATGATTATCTGACATTTTATGAAGAGTATTTGACCCAAGAGCAGTATCAAGAGCTTGTCGAAGCACTCCAAGTGACACAAAGTTTATAAGACACTCAAAAGGGAAGCGACCGCCTAAGTTAGCCAAAAAGCTAACTTTGGGCGGTCGCTATTTTTTTAGATACGATTTTTTTTGCGGTTCATGACTAAGCGCAAAAGGACGGTTCCAACTGCCATCGTGGCGATTCCCGCTACAATGGCTTCAGGTACACCTTGAGCGAAGATCACACCCAAAATCGCTGCATAGACAGCATTGCCAGCTTTCCCCACAACCTTCGCATATTCTTGCTGGAACAAGAAGTAGATCAAGTTCATTACCAGGATCGTATTCGTCAAGCCTCCAGCAACACCAGCAATCAGTAGCGAAAGACTTTGCTGTTTGTTTTTCCAGATTTTTTGACAGCCTTTGTACACAAAGTAAGGAACGACACCAATCAAAATACGAGGAATCAACGCTACGAGGATCGCTTTCCAGCTTCCTTGATCACTCCCATAAATCGGTACGAAAGGGGAGAAGACAAAAGAAAGCGGGGTGATGATCCAGGTCGAACGCACCATACTGATGATCCCAAAGGCGCCGCCTAAAAAGCCGCCGATCCGAGGTCCCAATACAATAGAAGCGATGATCACAGGAATATGCATCGTTGTCGCATTGATTGGTCCTAAGGGAATAAACCCAAGAAAGGGAACCGATGCTAAAAGAATCAAGATTCCTAAAAAGAAAGCTGTTAAGACAAGTTCAAAAGTTGATATTTTTTTCATTGTTAGACACTCCGTACTTCCAAAGCAGTCAATGCTTTTTCGAGAATCGTTTCTGTTGCTGCTAATGCGCCTCTGCCGAAATCACCGCAAGCCAGTAACGCTTCACGGGGTTCAATCTCTTGGAAGCCGACTTCTTTCAAAATCCCCAAATTTCTTTGAACAATCGGGTTTTCGTACATGACGGTATTCATGGCTGGCGCAATCAAGCGGGGCACGGATAACGGCAACGCTAAGGCAACTGTTGAGATCAAATCATCGGCTATCCCATGCGCCAGCTTGCCAATACTGTTGGCACTGGCTGGGGCGAGCAAGAAAAGATCGGCTTGTTTGGCTAGTTCAATATGATTGATGCGATCTGGTTGACGTTCTTGCATAACATCTACATGGATCGGGCGTTTGGATAATGACTGTAACGTCAAAGGCGTAATAAATTGTGTGCTGTTTTGAGTCATTAAGACATCCACTGCATAGCCCTTTTTGGTTAATTCATTGGTTAGGTCGGCTGCTTTGTATGCAGAGATACTGCCGCTGACGCCAAGCAGAACGTGTTTTTGTTTCATGTTTCTTTCTCCTTTTCTAAAAAACATCTAGCTAAGCACGCAGGTCATTGCGTAATGTGTCAACGATCAAGGTTGCGATCTCAGCTTTTGTGCGGCCAGTCCCGATTTGTCCTTCTTGTGTCAAAAGGTGTCCGACATGCTGGTTTCCAGAAATTTGCGTCAAGTCGTTGGCCAACACATAATCCGCTTGGCTAGCCAGCAGACTTTTTCGTGCGACCGCAAACAACTCGGCTTCCGCTACGTCTACTAATAATTTGAATCCGACTAATAAGGTTGTCGGCTGTAATGCTTTGATGGTTTGGATCACTTTCGGGGTTTTCTTCAACACTAAAAACAAATGATCAGTATTGGAAGAAACTTTGCCTGCCGTTGATTCAGATTGTGAGAGCACGTGTGCCATCAATGCCGGAGTGACCTGGTTGTCATAAGCTGGTAGGGCATCGTTGATTGCTTCATAAAACGCTGCTTCTGAAAAATGAGCAGCAGGGGTGAAATCACTGACTGCCATACTGTGGATCACAGCAGCATACGAATGGGTCGTCAATAAATCGGTCAACTGCGTCAACAAGTCCGTGGTCCCTTCAATGAAATGACAGGTAACGCATGGATCGGTCGGCGGTTGTTTGGCAGTTTTCGTCGTAACGTAATCGATGGCCACCTCAGGGTATTGCAGCCATTCCTTGGCAATGGCTTGACCAAGTGAGCCCGTGGAATGATTCGTGATTGCACGGACATCATCGATTTTTTCGGAAGTACCGCCAGCCGTAATCAAAATTCTCATTGCGCTTGTGACACCTCAACGATCGTCCGTCCTTGGTGCGTGCCTGCTAATAAAGCTGCCAACGTTTCTGGCAAGTCTTCCAAAGTGATGGCTTTCGTGTAAAGCTGATCGATCACATTCCACTCACCCGCTAATTTCTCCCATAATGCCGTGCGGATCTCATGGGAAACATTGACCGAATCGATCCCAATTACGCGAATCCCACGCAAAATAAATGGTAAGACAGTCGTTTCGATTTTGATTCCACCAGCATTGCCGCATAAGAAGGCACCGCCCCCATAAGCGATTTGCGGAAGCACTGCCGCAAGCAATGGACCGCCAACTGTATCGATGACCGCTGCAAACGTTTGTTTTGCTAATGGTTTGTCCTTTTCTGGTACCACGTCATCAGGACTGACGATTTTCGCTGCGCCTAGGTCCAACAACCATTGCGCATCGGTTTTCCGAGATAGCGCCACTATATTTGTATAGCCCAGTTTTTTCAATAAAGCAATGCTGACACTGCCGACGCCACCGCTAGCGCCTGTCACCAAAATAGCAGCGTCTTTTGCTAAGTGCAGCTGTTCTAATTCTTGCACCGCTAAAGCTGCTGTGAACCCAGCAGTGCCATAGGTCATACTGTCTTTTGCTGAAAAACCAGCAGAACGTTTCACGAGCCACTCGGCTGGGACCCGTTGAAATTGACTGTAACCGCCTGGGTGAGAAACCCCTAAGCCATAACCTGTCACTAAGACTTGGTCGCCTGGGGCAAAATCAGCAGACTGACTGTCCACGACTTCCCCTGCTAAATCGATTCCCGGCGTCATCGGATACGTGCGGATCACGCCGCCATTTTCTTTTGCTGCCAAGGCATCTTTGTAATTGACATCTGAGTAATCAACACGGACAAGCACATCGCCTGCTGGCAGCTCGTCAAGGGTTGCAGTTGTGAGTGAAGCAGTAAAATTTGGTTCATTCATGACACGAAAGGTAGAGAAATTCGTCATTTCAGACACTCCTTTGATGGTTTGTACTCATAATACCATAAGTTTTATTTTTTTAACCAGTGAAGCAAGAAAAGGCAGGTCTTCTTATCAAAAAATCAGCAAAAACAGATCATTATTAAATCTACCTTTTCTTCGTTAAAATAGAAGTTGTTCTTTTAAACCTTTAAAAAGCGAAAATGCCGGGACCACCAATCGTTTCCTTTATAACACAAGCGTTTAGCGTCACTCCTTTTTTTGATCAGGGAGAAAAGAATTCAAAAAAATGAAGAAAAAAGGCTTGTGTTTTTTGCAATTATTTGTATACTAGAAAAAGTGAAATTAAACATGAAGTTTACTTATAGCAAACTTTTTTATTTGAAGTTGTGTCAATCAAAGGGGGAATGAACATGGAGATTGGCGAGAAGCTGCGCAATTTGCGCGTTCAAAAGAATTTGACCCAAGAAGAATTAGGCGAGCGGACCGATTTGACGAAAGGCTATATCTCACAGTTGGAACGTGATTTGAGTTCGCCTTCTATGGAAACTTTTTTTACGATCTTAGAAGTTTTAGGCGTGACACCAGAGGAATTTTTCCGAGAAGAAAATGCGCAGCATCAAGTGGTTTATCGCGAAGAAGACAGCACGCTTTATTATGATGAAGAAAATGGCTATGAATTGAAGTGGCTGATTCCCGATTCCAATGAAAAAGAAATGGAGCCAGTCTTGCTGACCTTTGATAAAGCGGGCGAATACAAGACCTTTGAACCATCGTTAGCAGAAACATTTATCTATGTCTTAGAGGGCAGTGTGGCCTTGACACTAGGAGAAACGCAGTACAAGGCTCGTAAAGGCCAATCGATTTATTATCAGGCGACTGAGCCGCATCAATTAAAAAATATTGCGGGCAAAAAAAGCCGTGTGCTTGTAGTCGTGACAGATTCTTATTTATAGTACAGGAGGAAAGAGTGTGGGAAAAACAATAATTTCATTCAACAATGTGGTGAAGCGATTTGATGATGATGAAACAGTTTTGAAAAAAGTGAGTTTTGATATTGAAGAAGGTCGCTTTTATACATTGTTAGGTCCTTCAGGTTGTGGAAAAACAACCATCTTACGCATCATTGCGGGTTTTTCGGACGCAACAGAAGGCGACGTTTATTTTGATGGACAAAGAATCAATGACGTTCCTGCCAATCAACGGCAAGTGAATACTGTCTTTCAAGATTACGCCTTATTCCCACATATGAACGTTTTTGAAAATGTGGCATTTGGTCTGCGAATCAAAAAATTACCAAAAGATGAAGTGAATAAAAAAGTCTTAGAAGCGTTGCGGCTAGTACAACTTCCTGGTTATGAGAATCGTGAAATCAGCGAAATGTCAGGAGGCCAACGTCAACGGGTCGCAATCGCACGAGCGATCGTCAATGAGCCCAAAGTATTGCTTCTTGATGAACCATTGTCCGCATTGGACTTGAAATTGCGAACTGACATGCAATACGAGCTGCGGGAATTGCAGCAGCGACTAGGCATCACCTTTATTTTTGTCACCCATGACCAAGAAGAAGCGTTGGCGATGAGTGATGAGATTTTCGTTATGAACAAAGGGAAGATCGTCCAAAGCGGCACACCAGTGGATATTTACGATGAACCAATCAACCATTTCGTGGCGGATTTTGTCGGTGAAAGCAACATCGTCACAGGTACGATGATCGAAGACAACTTAGTGGAGTTTGTCGGCAAGCAATTTGAATGTGTCGATGGCGGGATGCGGCCGAATGAAGCCGTTGAGATCGTGATCCGTCCAGAAGATTTGAATTTGACGACCGTTGAAAAAGGCAAGCTGGTCGTTGAAGTAGACACGCAATTGTTCCGAGGCGTGCATTACGAAATCATTTGTTACGATGAACAAGGCAACGAATGGATGGTTCACTCTACAAGAAAAGCCACTGAAGGAAGCAAGATCGGTCTTTCCTTTGAACCAGAAGATATCCACGTCATGCGTTTCAATGAGTCCGAAGAAGATTTTGATGCTCGTTTAGAGAGCTACGAAGATTAGGAGGGAAAGCTAATGACGAAAATGCGTCGTTTTTATGCGATACCCTATGTCTTTTGGTTATTGCTATTTGTTATTGCACCAGTCCTATTGATCATCTACCAATCCTTTTTTGATATGAACGGCAACTTTTCGCTGGTCAATTATCAAAGCTACTTAGGTTCTGGCAAATATTTGATCATGACCTTAAACTCGGTTTGGTATGCCTTTTTGATCACCGTGATTACCTTAGTGATCAGCTACCCGACAGCCTATTTCTTAACTAAGCTGCGTCACAAAGATTTGTGGCTGCTGTTGATCATCTTACCAACGTGGGTCAACTTATTGTTAAAAGCCTATGCGTTTATTGGGATTTTCGGCATTCATGGCAGTGTCAACAACTTCCTAGAAATCATGGGTGTTGGACCAAAGCAGATTTTGTTTACCGACTTTAGCTTTTTGACGGTTGCCGTCTATATCGAACTGCCCTTTATGATCATGCCGATTTTTAATGCCTTAGAAGAAATGAATCCCTCTTTGATCAGTGCCAGTCGCGATTTAGGGGCAAACAGCTATGATACGTTTCGACGAGTGATTTTCCCTCTGTCGTTAAACGGGGTGAAAAGCGGCGTCCAAGCCGTCTTCATTCCGTCGCTCTCCCTCTTCATGTTGACCCGTTTGATTGGGGGCAATCGCGTGATCACGCTTGGTACGGCGATCGAGCAGCACTTTCTCGTTACCCAAAACTGGGGCATGGGTTCGACCATCGGCGTCATTTTGATCATCGCCATGTTCCTCGTGATGCTGTTTACGGGAGAAAAGAAAAAAGGAGGGCAACGTAAATGAAAAAATTTCGCTGGTCGAATCTTTATCTGATCGTCGTCTTTATTCTTTTGTACGTGCCGATCTTTTATTTGATTTTCTATTCCTTCAATGAAGGAGGCACCATGAATGCTTTTACGGGTTTCACTTTTGAACATTACCAATCCGTCTTTCAAGATACCCGCTTGATGATCATCGTGTTGAACACCTTTATGCTGGCATTTTTATCAGCATTACTGGCAACGATCATCGGCACATTTGGAGCGATGGGCATCTACTATACCCGCAAACGTCGAACGAGAACGGCATTGTTGAGTTTGAATAATATTTTGTTGGTTTCACCAGATGTCATCATTGGTGCCAGCTTCTTGATTTTCTTTACGATGATCGGCAACTTGTTCCGTGGGTTTAGCTTAGGCTTTTTCAGCGTATTGCTTTCGCATATCGCCTTTAGTATCCCGATCGTGGTCTTGATGGTCTTGCCGAAACTGCAAGAGATGAACGATTCAATGATCGATGCTGCCCGTGATTTAGGCGCGAATAATTTTCAAGTCATTAAAAATATCATTTTGCCTTTCTTGACACCGGGCATCATCGCCGGCTATTTCATGGCCTTTACTTATTCACTCGATGATTTTGCCGTGACATTCTTTGTGACAGGCAATGGCTTTAGTACCTTATCGGTAGAGATCTATTCTAGAGCACGTCAAGGAATCAGTTTAGAAATCAATGCATTAAGTACACTTGTCTTCTTATTCTCCATGATCCTGGTGGTAGGCTATTACTTTATCAGTAAAGAAAACGGCGCGAAGAAATTGCGTAAAAACCGCCGTGTGGAGGTGGCAAATCTGCGATGAAACGACTACAATCTCTGATTATCGGTATTGTTGCGATCGTCCTGATCTTGCTCTTTGGTGTCCGTGAATTGGAACGCTCCTCTGGTATGGCAGGCGCTGAGGTCGTCAACATCTACAACTGGGGCGACTACATCGACCCTGATTTGATCAGTAAGTTTGAAGAAGAGACAGGCTACAAAGTCAATTATGAAACCTTTGACTCAAATGAAGCGATGTTCACGAAGATCCAACAAGGCGGTACGTCCTATGACATCGCCATACCGAGTGAATACATGATTGAGAAAATGATGGAACAAAATCTTTTAAAACCATTGGATCACAGTAAAATCAAAGGGTTAGACAATATCGACCCTCGCTTTTTGGACTTGAGTTTTGATCCTGGCAATCAATATTCCATCCCTTATTTCTGGGGAACACTGGGGATCGTCTATAACGATAAATTCTTTGATGAAGGTGAGATCACCCAATGGGACGATCTTTGGAAACCCGAATTAGCAAATAGCATCATGCTGATCGATGGCGCGCGTGAAGTGATGGGATTAGGTTTGGACAGCTTAGGCTATTCTCTAAACAGTAAAGACGACGATCAGCTGCAAGAGGCATTCAATAAGCTACGGACCATGACCCCAAACATCAAAGCCATCGTCGCAGATGAAATCAAGATGTACATGGCAAATGAAGAAGCATCGGTTGCGGTCACATTTTCTGGGGAAGCAGCCGACATGATGTACGAAAACGAGCACATTCATTACGTGATCCCTTCGGAAGGCTCCAACCTGTGGTTTGATAATATGGTCATTCCTAAGACCTCACAAAACGAAGCCGGCGCCTACGCCTTCTTGAACTTTATGCTGGAACCCGAGAACGCTGCACAAAACGCAGAATACATCGGCTATTCCACACCTAACCAAGCAGCCATGGCATTACTGCCTGACGAGATCACCGAAGACGAACAATTCTATCCATCCGATGAATTAATGGAACACCTCGAAGTCTATGAAAACTTAGGTGCTGAGTATCTGGGCATCTATAATGATTTGTTCTTGGAATTGAAGATGTATCGGAAATAAGCAAACTGCCATTAAGCAGGGAATGGATCCTGTTTAATGGCAGTTTTTTTATAATTTACTATGACATATCAAATGAACCTCTAGGAATATGTATTAGAAAAGAAAATTTATAGAGAATAAACCTGCAATTGTTTCAATAATTAGAAAAAATCAACCTCGTTTTATTCAAAATGTTTCAAAAACCACTTGACCTAAAGTCAACTCTAGGTGGTATCTTTTTAGATAGAAGAAATGAGCAGCGATTGTTGAAACTCAGAAAAATTACGATTTCCCTTTAGGATAACTTGCTATTTCACGGTTTGACAGGAATTTAAAAAAGAGCGTCCAGCTCCGATTGCCGCTTTTTTCATTCCAGAAAACGATCCACTCATTTCGACTTCGTGTCTTTTTCCTTGTGAGTAAACACACGAACCATTCAAACATTTTTACAGGAGGTACGTACATGTTATTAGAAAAAATCAAAAGCCCCAAAGCGTTAAAAGAATTGACCAGTGGGCAACTTCAAGAACTGGTAGTAGAAGCACGAACTGCTTTATTGGAAAAAATCAGTCACCATGGGGGGCACAATGGCCCCAATCTGGGGATGGTCGAGATGACGATCGCGTTGCATAAAGTCTTTGATTCCCCCACCGATAAGCTGATTTTTGATGTGTCTCATCAGACCTATATCCACAAAATGCTGACGGGACGCGCCCATGCCTTTCTTGATGCTATGCAGTATGATGCGGTTTCTGGTTACACGAATCCGAAAGAAAGCGAGCACGATCTCTTTACGGTCGGTCATACCTCCACCTCAGTTTCGTTGGCAAATGGTGTGGCGAAAGCCCGTGACCTAAAAAATGAAACGTATAACGTCGTTGCCGTCATTGGCGATGGTTCTCTATCAGGTGGCTTAGCGTTTGAAGGCTTGAACAATATTGTGGAATTAGGCACCAATACTATCGTGATCCTCAACGACAATGACCAATCGATCGCGGAAAACCATGGAGGGATGTATCAGAATTTGCGGGCATTACGGGAAACCAAGGGGCAAGCAGCAGACAATCTGTTCAAAGCGATTGGTTTTGAGTACCACTATTTAGATGAAGGACATGACCTCGCTGCATTGATTGGTTTATTTGAAAAAGTGAAAGACATTGATCATCCTGTTTTATTACACATTCATACGATCAAAGGCAAAGGCTTCAAGTTTGCGGAAGAAAATCGTGAAAAGTTTCATGCAGGCGGTCCCTTTCGTTTAGAAACAGGCGAATATATTTCTGTTGGGGGCAATCAAGTAACCTACAACAGCTTAACGACGGATTATTTATTAGAAAAAATGGCGACAGATCCTACAGTCGTGGCAGTAAATGCTGGTACACCGATGCTGCTTTTTTCTCCAGAACAACGAGAAAAAGCAGGTAAACAATTTGTAGATGTGGGTATTGCAGAAGAACATGCGGTATCGATGGTTGCTGGGTTAGCAAAAAATGGAGCGAAACCTGTCTGGGCCGTTTTTTCTACCTTTATGCAACGTAGTTTTGATCAAATTTCCCATGATTTGGCCTTAAATCATCTGCCTGGAACGATTCTGGTATACGGTGCATCGATTCATGGAATGAATGACGAGAGCCATTTGGGAATTTTTGATATCCCCTTTTTGGCACATATTCCCAACCTTGTTTATCTTGCGCCAACCTCTAAAGAAGAATATCTAGCAATGTTGGATTGGTCGCTGGAACAAACCAACGCTCCAGTTGCGATCCGGGTACCGGTTGGACCTGTCAACGAAACGGTACGAGCAGCCTCTACTGACTACAGCGATCAAAAAAATGAGGTGACTCAAGCTGGCACGCAGGTAGCCATCGTCGGGGTCGGAAACTTTTATGCGCTAGCGGAAGAGATCGCAGAACAATTGAAAATGCAACATGGAATTACCCCAACGGTGATCAATCCTAAGTTTATTTCAGGGGTCGACAAAGAGTTGCTGGATGCTGTGGCACGAGCGCATAAACTCGTTGTCACGTTGGAAGACGGCATACGAGAGGGCGGCTATGGACAAATGATTGCCAGCTATCTTGGTGATCGTGAGATTGCCGTCAAAAACTATGGCTTAGAAAAGAAATTTTATGATAACTACCGAGCAGCGGACGTTTTATCCGAACTTGGTATCACTGCTGAGGCAATTACGAAAGATGTCATAGAACAGCTGCAGAAATAAGTTCTCTTAGGGTGTCTTGTGTGGCTGATAGGATTGTTAAAAAATGAATGATCGAAGGAAACCTTGCAGTAAAACAAACTGCAAGGTTTTTTCGCAAACAATCGGTGACGATCTCCAGCAAATGCAGAAAACCAATGCTTTTCAAGCATAAAGCCTCAGCGTAGGAAGCATTGGTCAAAAGCTGGCGATCCAGCAAATAATAAAGAGGTAGGAAAAGATTGCTTTGGTGTCTTATCCGGTTGAGCTCAGAGAAACAAAAAAAGTATTTTGTAAAAAGAAAAGGGGTAACTATGAAATTTTTTTCAATGAAGTTGCTGGCACTGTTGTCGGTGGCAATGGTCGTCTATTCGGCACCGGCGATTTCTGCCAATGTTCCCGCGATTGCGGCAAGCTTTCCAGAAGTAGATGCGGTCTACGTCGGGTTACTGACCACGATTCCGTCATTGTTTCTTTTGCTAGGGATTTTTACTACTAGCATGATCGAAAAAAGGATCGGCAAAAAATACACGATGGTCACCGGCTTGGTCATTGTGGCGATTTTTGGCACGCTGCCGGCATGGTATCAGGGGAGCTTTCCCGTCTTGTTTCTTTCGCGCGCGATTCTTGGCTTTGGGATCGGCTTATTCAATCGTTTGGCGATTCAAATGATTAGTTTGTTGTTTCAAAATGAGCCGCAAAAGAAAGCCAAGGCTCTTGGGTTAGAAAGTGCCGTCGGTGGTTTAGGCGGTATCTTTATGACTTTGCTGGTAGGACAGCTAGTGAAGATCAGTTGGGAGATCTCTTTCTTCGTTTATGGCTTTGCCTTGATCAGTCTCTTTTTTGTTCAGGTATTTATTCCCAACGAAACAAAAGGGATCACTGATGAGGCTCTGATAGCGAACGTCACGGTTTCAACAGAACGGAAACAAAAGTCATTTGTTTTGGGTGTGCTCTTGTTTCTGATCGTTGTCTTGTTTATCAACTACAATCTGCAGATCACCCCGTTGTTGTTGGAAAAAGGAATCGGTGATGCGACCGATGGCAGTAACATGATCGCCGCCATTGCGACGGGGGCATTTATCGCAGGCAATGCCTTTGGCTTGATATATAGCCGCCTACATCGCTGGTTGCTGCCCGTTGCGGCATTGCTTGCAGGAAGCAGCATCTATTTAACCTATCCCTTGCAGACGGTGGGGCTGCTCTTGGGTTGTTCTTTACTACTAGGCTTTGCCTTTCGCAGCATCATGCCTTTTTTCACCCACTTGCTGACGACTGGTGGTGAAGCGGAAGCTAAGTTTGGCACGATCGTCTCGATCGTTGCTTACAATTTAGGAGTCACGTTAGCACCTTATGCATCACGCTTGCTGATACTAGTCAGCGGCAATGAAACAGCAGGGATACAGATGATCTTATCAGGGGGCATGCTATGTCTGATTGGTATGATCGCCCTTTTGGGAAATAAATTCTTTTTGTATTTTGAACGAGGGTAGGCATACGCTGGCGTGCTCCACGCTTTTCTGTCTTCAATTCATCACTTTCAGTGCTTTTAGATAGAAAGAAACGTGAATGAATGGGACGTGTAAAACTAACAGCAGCAATCAGAAGGGAGAACCAGATGTATCTTTTTCAAAAAATTGAAGAAGCAGCGTTTAAACAAAATGATGCAAGAAGGACGATCGGTGATTTTTTACTAGGCAATCGGGAAAAAGTCAGTGAGTATACTATGGAAGAAATCGCAAAACTGACCCATACCTCAAAGCCGACGTTAGTCCGTTTTGCAAAATATTTTGGCTTTTCCGGTTGGAAAGAATTTGTGTATGCCTTCGTGCATGAACTGGCACACTTTGATGATGGCTCAGCAACGATCGATGTGAATATCCCTTTTGGTGAGGCGGCAGACACATTAGAAATCATTGAAAACTTGGCGAACTTACGCATGCAGACGATTAAAGAAACAGCGGCACTTATGACGGTAAAAGACCTGAATCAAGCCGCTCGACTCATCAATGGCGCTCAAACCATCGTCATCTATGGGCGTAGTCCAAATTCGTATTTCGGGCAGCTGTTTAAACGCAACTTAAACACGATTCATAAAAAAGCCTTTGTTGCGGATACGGACGAAGCGGGCTTGATCTCCCAAACGCTTACCCCGCAGGATTGTGCCATTCTTATCTCTTATTCTGGCAATAATTCAGAGACCTATCCTATGAAAAATGTGAAAACATTGCTGAAAAATGGTGTGCCAATTATCAGTCTTACGAGTGGTGGGGACAACTATTTGCGGGACTATTCGACGATCGTCTTGACGATTGCTAGCCGAGAAAAACTATATTCTAAAATCGGAAATTTTTCCACAGAAGAATCGATTCAATTCCTTTTGACGGTTTTGTTTGCTCAGATTTTTTCCCTCGATTATCAGGAGAATATCCAAATGAAAATCAGCAACGCTCGTTATTTAGAAACGAGCCGCAAAACGACGTTTAAAGAGATGGCAGAAGAATAAAAGGACCACACCAAAAACGGTGTGGTCCTTTTTCCCTATTCTAAATTGTTGGAAGTGGTTGATTTCAATTCGATCGGCTCACCGGCAGCAACTAGACGAATCCGTTTCGGATTGACGATCCGATCGTACAAAGCTTCAGGGTCCCCATTAAAAGCATCGATATGCGGAGCATCCACTGATCCCCAATGGGAGAGGATCAATTCAGCATGAGGATAGGTATTTGCCAGTTTCACGGCGTTCTCAAAGCCGATATGCCAAGCGTTGTCGTTAAAGTCAAACAAGATCGCATCTGGTTGAGGCATCTCTAATTGTTCTGGTAAAAGACGAGAATCGCCAGGAATCCACAAGGAACCATCCGGAGTATCGATCCAAAAGCCGCAATAGTCCTCAATTTGGAAGACACGGTCAAATTTTGTCGTCTCATTTTGCCAAAGGTGATACGCCTTTGTTAAAGAAATCTCCAAATTTTTAACGGTGAATGAATCATAGATTTCGTGACCTTGGGCAGCAACTTGAAAGTGCTCTTGCATAAGTTCGGCAACATATTTGGGTCCATGGAAGCTATCGGTAACCGGGACTAATTTTTCAATCGTCGGAATGCCGTAGTGATCATTATCTGAATGGGTGATCAATACCGCATCTAAGTGAGGGACTGCCGCCGGTTTGATTGGCAGATCGATCAGTAACGGCAGGTCAAATCCTTCTAAGACCGGATCGACCATGATACATGTACCACGGCTGTTTAGAAGAATACCGGAGTTTCCTAACCAGCGAATGATCGTTTGATCTGTTTTTTGAAAAGCTTCTTCATGAAAGAAAATCGTTTTTGGGGGTATTGCTTGTTTCACGTTTGTCATGTTTCTTCGTTCCCTTCGCCTGTTTTTTATAAATCCAACCTAGAATAGCCGTTCATAACAGGCTAGACCAAATCGTTGATTCAGTAAGGATTGCTTCAATGGTTGGGGGAAGAAGCAGTGGTTTGATCCGTTGTTGCGGGATCATCGGGGCGTTCTTTTTCGGTTGGTGGGTCCATTACGTTGAAAAAGCCTATTATGATCGCGATAAATCAAAAGTAACACAATCATCTAGTAAATTATATCATTGTTTCTAGTGGCTTCGTCAAGGCGATGTTTGGTCTTTTAATGGAATGGATTTCGAAAAAAGAGCGGTTTTTAATGAAAAGATGAAATCCATTTCGTCTTTGGGAAAATATATTGGAAACGCTATCTATAAATGGTACATTGCTGGCAGAAAGAACAGTATGTTATACCGGTAAGCACATACAACATAGATTTTCTTTGAAATTTATTTAGGGGTGGAATGTATGAGTGAAAATTATCAATCATTAGCAAAAAAAATCGTCCAGTATCTGGGGGGACAAGAAAATATCACGGATGCCTATCACTGTCAAACCCGATTGCGCTTTAAAGTCAATGAAGAAAAGCGTATAGATCAAGGAGAACTAGAGGCGCTCGATGGGGTTGCCAAATACATCAATAACGCAGGGGTACATCAAGTCGTGATCGGAACACATGTCAAAGATGTCTATGAAGAAGTCACAAAATTGGTTTCGCTTCAATCATCAGGGGCGTCGGAACCTGGGGAGAAAAAAGGACCAGTAGCTGCAGTGATCGATTTTGTGGCAGGAACGTTTCAACCAATTATTCCCGCACTGTCCGGTGCCGGAATGGTTAAGGCAGTTTTGGCTTTATTGATAGTTTTTGATGTGATCACGGCTGATTCGCAAACCTATTACATGCTGAATCTTTTTGCAGATGGTGTTTTCTTCTTCTTACCAATGATCCTGGCCTTCACTGTGGCACAAAAATTGCGATGCAATCCGATTTTAGCGGCTTCAGTGGCTGCTATGATGATGCATCCTAATTGGGGTGCCTTGGTCACAGCAGGCGAACCCGTTCACTTTTTTGGGGTTATTCCTTTTACATTAGCAAATTATACGGGATCAGTCATTCCGATCCTGATCGTGATTTTTTTCCAATCGTATGTCGAAAAGTTTTTGAACAAAGTGATTCCAAAATCAGTGGAGCTGGTTTTTGTTCCGATGCTAACATTCTTGATAATGGGTACATTAGCCTTCTCGCTATTTGGACCGATCGGTAGTATCTTGGGTGGTTATTTGGCAACATTCTTTACCTTCTTAAGTGTCCATGCTAGCTGGGTTCCAGCGGTTTTGATTGGGGGCTTTTTGCCAATCATGGTGATGTTTGGATTGCACAATGGGATTGCTCCTTTAGGGGTGATGCAAATGGCAGAACTTGGGTATGACAGTATTTTTGGTCCAGGGGCATTGGTCTCAAACATTGCTCAAGCAACCGCAGTAGCAGTTGTCGCATTGCGTACGAAAGAGAAAAAAACTAAGCAGTTGGCGGTATCAGGGGCAATCACTGCCTACATGGGGATTACCGAACCCGCTTTATATGGCATCAATTTGCCCAAAAAATATCCGTTGGTTGCGGCAATGATTGGTGGGGCTTCTGGTGGTTTGTATGCTGGCTTGACCAATACGCATCGCTTTGCGACCGGTTCGTCTGGTCTCCCAGCAGTCTTACTATATATCGGTGATGATACGATGCGCTATTTTTGGAACATCATTATCGCATTGGTGATTGCAGCTGTGGTGAGTGGGGCCGTTACCTATGTCTTAAGTTTCAAATATGAAACAAAAGTGACAATTGATGTTCCGGAGATGAAAGCAGTAGTACTAGAAGATACCGGCTTGATCAATCCTGTACCGGGAATCGTGATTCCGTTGAATCAAGTCAAAGATGACGCATTTGCTTCTGAAGCACTCGGAAAAGGATTTGCGGTCGATGAACCCATCGGTGAAGTCATTGCGCCTTTTGATGGAAAAGTCGCTGCTGTTTTTCCTACCAAACACGCGATTGGCTTGGTTTCAGACACCGGAATCGAATTGTTGATCCATGTCGGTTTAGACACAGTGGAACTAAATGGTCAGTATTTTGATGCTTTAGTAGAAGCAGAGCAAAAAGTTACAAAAGGGCAGCGATTGCTGACGTTTGATGTACCGCAGATAAAAGCTGCAGGATATGTCACACAAGTACCGATCATCGTTACCAATACACCACAATATACCGCAGTCGAACGTGTGAAAGAAGGTTTGGTAGCTAAAGAAGAGGAAGTACTTGTAGTCAAAGTTTAGGAGGAAATAACATGGGATTATCAGATGATTTTTTATGGGGCGGTGCAACGGCTGCCAATCAAGCAGAAGGTGGTGTATTAGCAGGAGGACGTGGCTTATCAAATGTCGACCTCTTACCAACTGGTCCTGATCGCGCAAGAGTCGCTGCTGGTGAGTTGGAGATGTTAGAATGGCAGGAAGATTCTTTTTATCCAGCCCAAACGGCCATTGATATGTACCACCATTATATGGAAGATATTACCCTTTTTGCCGAAATGGGTTTTAAAGTGTATCGGATGTCACTTTCTTGGTCAAGGATTTTTCCAAATGGCAATGACGAAGAGCCCAACGAAGAAGGACTGCTTTTTTATGAGAAAATCTTCAAAGAATTGAGAAAACATCAAATCGAGCCATTGGTCACGATTGCCCACTTCGATGTTCCGCTGCATTTGATCAAGGAATTTGGGGGCTGGAAAAATCGTCGGCTCATTGATTTCTATGTGACCTATGCGGAAACCGTCTTCCAGCGCTATCGCGGGTTGGTCAAATATTGGCTGACGATCAATGAAATCAATATTTTGCTGCATCAGCCTTTTGTAGGTGGCGGGATCGTCTTTAAAGAAGGGGACAATCGTCAAGAAATCAAATACCAAGCAGCGCATCATCAGTTAGTCGCCAGTGCCTTAGCAACCAAAAAAGCTCATGAGATCGATCCGACCAATAAAGTCGGCTGTATGCTGGCTGGCGGCAGTCATTATCCTTATACTTGCCGACCTGAAGATTACCAAGAAGCAATCAATCGTGATCGCGAAGGCTATTTCTTTATCGATGTGCAAGCCCGAGGCAAATACCCCAATTATGCCTTGAAAAAATTTGAGCGAGAAGGCTTAACGATCAAAATGACACCTGAAGACGAGGCGATTTTAGCGGCTTCTCCTGTTGATTTTGTCAGTTTTTCTTATTACTGTTCGCGAACGGTCAGTGCCCATCCAGAAGACTATGCGCAAGCGACCGGGAATCTCTTTCCATCAATTAAAAATGAACATCTACCATCGACTGAGTGGGGGTGGCAGATTGATCCGTTAGGACTGAGAAATTCATTGAATCAATTGTATGATCGCTATCAAAAACCGTTGTTTATCGTAGAAAATGGGTTAGGGGCGATCGATACCCCTGATGAGAACGGGTTTGTCGCAGACGATTATCGGATCAACTATTTAAAAAAACATATTCAAGCCTTCAAAGATGCGGTGATGATCGACGGCGTGGAACTACTTGGTTATACTACTTGGGGTTGTATTGATCTTGTAGCAGCCAGTACCGGTCAAATGAGTAAACGCTATGGCTTTATCTATGTGGATCGAGATGATCAAGGCAACGGCACCTTGAAACGAACCAAGAAAAAATCCTTTGAGTGGTATAAAAAAGTGATCGCTTCAAATGGGGAAGTTTTATAGCATACAAAAAGAATGACACATTTCCTCGTGTCATTCTTTTTGTATTGTGTCATCTAACATCAGGAAAGGGAAGCAACAACTCTTTTTTCACGAGCCAATGATTGGCGCTTTGCAACGGCTTGCTATTTTTTCCCTACAAAATGCGCAAAACGGACAAACTGATTTTGGGCTTCTTCTTGTAAAAATTCTTTAGGTGTCAGCTGAAATTCTTGTTTGAAGCATCGTAAAAAATGGGTATAGGAGTTGAAGCCGCAAGCTTCGAAGGTGGCGGTGGCGCTTCTGGTTTTACGTAAAATTTCTTTGCTCTTTAAGAGTCGTTTCTTGACGACATAAGCATGAAAGGCGACGCCAGTTTCTTTTTTGAAGGTCCTCGAAAGCGAGTATGGGCTCATGAAAAGGGCTTTGGCGACGGTCTCTAAGGAGAGATCAGCGGTCAAATGCTGATTGATATAGGTAATGGCAGCCAAAATGTCTTTATTTTTATAGAGTGAGTCGGATAAAAACAGCGGTTCTTTTTCCTGATAGGCAATCGTATTGATGGAAATCAAAAACGCGATCAAATGATTTTGATAAAGTAAGTCGGTGCCATAATTGCTATCCGTTTTTTTGCGCAAAGGTCGCAATAGCTGGTCTAGTTGGTCGGCATCGATCGATAAAATACGACTGTTGATGCCGCCGTTGCTACGAAAACAGGCAGTGAGATCTGTTTGGGTAGTGGAGAGGGCAGTGAGATAACTAGGATTGATATACAGGTAGGTTCGCTCGAAAAAATCAGAAGTTTGATGGACGATTCGATGCAAGACATTCGGAGGAATCAAGATGATCGTACCAGGTTCTAGAGGGAATTCTCCGCCATCGATAAAGAAGACCGCTGATCCTTTTAAGGTACAGTGAATCTCATAAAAACTATGGTAATGATAAAGGGTATTGTTTTCTTCTACGATGTCTTTGATATGAAAGGCCTCAAAACGATCGTTGATCATCGTATCCGCACTTTGCTTCTCCATGATTGGCTCCTTTCGTACTCGTTTGTTTTTATCATACAAGAATAGATAGTAAAATGTCAATAACTGCTATTTTTGTGTAAATGTAAGCGTGTTACGATCAATCTATCAAAGAGAAATGAGAGGATGAACCCAATGGTGATTTTAGAACAGTTATTTGTGGAAAAACGTGTTGTAGAAGAAAAAATTGATCGCATGATCGAAAATTTAACGACGATCAAGGATGATAATGGCGAATTTCTATTAGACTTTGACGGCTTGATCGTTGATGATAAAAGCTGGGGGATTTGGAACTGGCCGCAAGGGGTGGGACTATACGGCATTTATAAAAACTACCAAATCACCAAAAATCCCAAAGCGCTCCAAGTTGTGGAAGAATGGTTTGAGCAGCGGATGTTAGAAGGCGCGCCGCCTAAAAATGTCAACACGATGGCGCCGCTTTTGGCAATGGCGTATCTTTATGAAGACACCAAAGATTCTCGTTACTTGCCGTACCTTGAACAATGGGCGGAATGGGTCATGCATGATATGCCGCGAACCGATGAAAATGGTCTGCAGCATGCGACCTATGGACCAGAAAATCGCAACCAGCTTTGGGACGATACCTTGATGATGACCGCTTTGCCTTTGGCGAAAATTGGCATGTTGCTGAATCGTCCGGCCTATATCGAAGAAGCAAAACAACAATTTATGATCCATATCAAATACTTAGTTGATAAAAAAACTGGTCTTTGGTTCCACGGCTGGACCTTTGAAGAACGCCACAATTATGCGCAAGCGCTTTGGGCAAGAGGCAACTGCTGGATCACCATTGCGATTCCTGAGATCATTGACATTCTCGACTTGCAAGAAGGAGATGCGTTACGAGGCTTCTTGATCAATACCCTCTTAGACCAACTAGCTGCCTTGCAAGAAATGCAAGATGAAAGTGGTTTGTGGCACACCTTGTTAGATGATCCTAGCTCGTATGTGGAGGCTTCTGCGACGGCTGGTTTTGCCTATGGGATTTTAAAAGCCGTTCATAAGCGTTACATTGACAAAGCTTGGGAAGATGTTGCCTATAAAGCGTTAGCCGGTTTGATCGAACAAGTCGCAGAAGATGGAGAAGTCCAAAATGTTTCCATCGGTACTGGAATGGGAGAAGACTTGGCGTACTACAAAAACATCGCGATTACAGCAATGCCTTACGGGCAATCACTGACAGTTTTAGCATTTACTGAACTATTGGTTTCATTTTGTTAAGCAGAACACCTTACGTAATAAAGAGAGGAGCAGACAAAGATGATCAAAAAAGCGATTCGGATGAAGCTACATCCTGGTTATGAAGCAGAATATGAAAAACGGCATCGCGAACTATGGCCAGAACTAAAAGAGCAGCTCATAGCACACGGGGCGAAAAGCTACCAGATTTTCTTAGATCCAGAAAGCCTTGCGTTGTTTGGCTACCTTGAGATTGAAGATGAAACCCGCTGGCAGCAGTTAGCGGCAACCGAGATCAACCAAAAATGGTGGCAGTACATGGCAGAACTTATGGAAACAAATCCGGATGATTCGCCAGTGACACAGGAGTTAAAGGAAGTCTTTACGCTGTAAGCTAGACAAAAATGTTTATTTCTTAAAACGAACACGGTCGCATCAATTGTTTGACATCAATTACTGGTTAGTCAAAGAGGTAGTTCGCTCACGAATGTGAGCGGACTACCTCTTTTGTTGAAATAGCAACACAGTCATTTCGGATAGAAGAAACGTTAAGAGAGAAGTGCTTTTTCTTGCTGCTTCAAAAATTTCTTTGGTGTCATACCGGTAATCTTTTTAAACGTTTGAACAAAATATTCGGGGGCATTACTAAAGCCCGTCATCGCTGCCACTTCGTAGACTTTGTAGTTTTTCTTCAGCAGTTCTTGTGCTTTTTGGATGCGGTATTCGGCTAATTTTTGATTGAAGCGAATCCCGGTTTCTTTGTAATAGGTTTTTCCTAAGTATTCAGGATTTAAGTACAAAAGATGGGCGGCGATCCATTTCAATGACAATGCTTCATGGTCATAATATTCTTCGATGATCAGGTTGACTTTTTGGGACAGCTGCATGTTCTCGCTATCGTCTAAGCTGCCCCGCATCAAATCGATACAGTGAAGCAGCATAAACTGGAGTTCGTGCCAATTATTCAAGAGCATGATCTTTGGGGAATAGTCATCAAAGTAGATGTCTTTTTTGATGCGATGGTTTTCAAAAATTGCCGATAACAAATCGTTGACCTGCAGCCGCAATAGTTGGACAGGGTAAAGCTCCATGCGACAGGTAGAAAAAAAGTTTTCCGTAAGAACTTGGGCTAAAGTCAGTTCGCCTTTGTCGATCAATGCCAAAAGTTTTTCACGGTATTCCATATAGAGACTATTTTCATAGACATTTTCTTGTGAGATTTGGGCTTCTTGGATGACTTCAAAGGTATCAAAATAAAACTCCTTATCCAAGTTCCGCTTGCCTAAATGATAACTGAGTAAAAATTTTTCGGGGGTTTCGACCCAGCAATTGATGGCGATCCCTTTTCCTAGATGCGCAGCCTGTACCTTCGTTTTAAAAAAAAGATTAAAGGTATTTTCCGTACTGAAGTTCAGGATATAGCCAACTTTGTTTTGATGACCGATCACCAACTCGTGATGGTTCTCATAGCTTTCGATCCGCTTGGCGATGGCGTGATAGAATTTCGAATCAAATAAGTACATACAAAATGGAAAAACGAACGATTCAGGCAGCGGTTCTTCTCCGCAGCTATTGATGTATTGTTCAATTTGTTGTTTTAAATAGAGGGTAGATTCCATTTGACGACGTTCAGAACGTTCGATCGTCTCAGCCAACGCTTCTGAAAGCTTGCTCGGAAAAACAGGTTTTTCAAGGAAAAATTTGACCCCTAAAGCCATCGCTTCTTTGGCAAAGGAGAAGCTGCCAAAGCCTGTCAAAATAATGATTTGAATCGCAGGATTGATGGCTTTTAATTTTTTGATCAAGGCAAGTCCATTGACTTTAGGCATATTGATGTCGGTAATCACGATGTCGATGGTGTTTTGCTGACAAAATGCCAAGGCTTCTTCACTGTCTGTGTAAATTCCTTTGACCACTAATGGGAAATCAAAAGAAG
The DNA here is from genome assembly GCF_051711225.1 of Enterococcus sp. DIV2449a. Taxonomy (NCBI): domain Bacteria; kingdom Bacillati; phylum Bacillota; class Bacilli; order Lactobacillales; family Enterococcaceae; genus Enterococcus; species Enterococcus sp. DIV2449a. The sequence goes on along the minus strand of NZ_JBIOME010000001.1, from coordinate 2,756,042 downwards.
CAACGAGGTTAGCCACACCATTTGCTATCAAGGGTTCATCGTCAACAACGAGGATATTTTTCATGTTTCACTCACTCCTTTTAAGGGGATCACAAAGCGCACCGTCGTCTTTTTGAAGGGAATCGAGGAGACGATGGCTAAGGACGCTTGATCACCATAATGCAGTTGCAATCGTTTTTGAATATTGGTCAATCCGATGCCGCCTTCTTTTTCAATCGAGAAGTTGGCTTTAAAACCAGGGCCATTGTCAGAGACACTGACTTGGAGAAAGGTTGCTTGTTGTTCAATCGTAAGGACGAGGCGACACGTCTCCTTCATATCATTGACGGCGTATTTAAAGACATTTTCAATCAATGGTTGAATCAGTAACTTAGGAATCTTAAAGGACAAGTCATTCACCAAAATTACTTCGATATACTCGATCCGTTTCCCGAAGCGAACGTTTTGAATATTGATATAGGCGTGCACGATATCTAATTCATCTTGTAGCGTTGTGAAGTCAGACTTGGTATCGATTTTTTTTCGAAACAAATAGGCAAGGGAGGTGACCATCTCTGAGATCTGCCACTGCTGATTTTCAATGGCGATCCAGTTGATCGAGTCTAACGTATTGTATAGAAAATGTGGATCTAATTGCGCTTGCAATCCTTTAAATTCGATTTCTTGGGACAATATACGCATTTCATAATTGTCCTTGATCAAGGCATTTAATTCATCGATCATCGTATTGTAGCTTTCATAAAGGACCATGATCTCTTCTTGACTATTTTCTGGGACAGCGAGGGTCTTTAAAGAGGCCAGTTTTTTCGTTTTCCGCAGAACGGCCATTTGCGAAGCCAAGTCAGCTAAAGGGCGGGTCAGCTGATTGCTTATTTTCCGAATCACAACAATAATCAAACATAAAAAAGGCAAACTCACAGCGATGGAAAGGCCTTGTAGTTTATAAAGATCCGCTAAGACTTGGTTTTCAGGCAGTAAATAAATGAAGGTCATATTCGGCATCGTCTTCCGATCCATTGCATAGTAGTACTGGCGATTATCAAACGTCATGGAGCCGATCGATCGCTGGAAGGTTCCCATTTTCTGCTGCAAGGTATTTTGATCCGCAGCGAGGGTTTGCTCGTCATTTGCGGTACTATAAAATTGGTTCTGATACGCCATGAAAAATTGGTTTTGTTCAGAGACGATAGGAAGACTTTCGATCTCGTTACGAAAGAAGGACGTATTGACTAGAAATATCACCGTACCAATATAGGTTAAAGAAAGATCGGCTGTTGAATAGATTTTTCGCAGGTAGACACCTTGAGAAAGGTCTTTTGCAAAAAACCAACTCCCTTTGGCAGGCTTATCGGGCAAAGTCTCGATCATATCTTTGATGGTTTGGCCATTAAAGATATGGTCGGTCTCGGCTAGAAAGTTGATCATGTTTTCGTTCGTTGGGGTAAAGAGATAGACGTTTTGAATCGTTGATTCATTGCGTACGAGGGCGTTGATTTCTGCACTTAAGGCATTCTTTTGGTCGATCGCCTCTAAGGATTGCAAGGAATCTTGTGCCAAGATCCTTTGCAGGCCATTTTGGATCGGTGCACTATCGATAATGCGAAAAGAGAGGGTTTCGACGGCAGTTAAACGTTTGGCAATATTTGTTGAAATGATCGAGACATCTTTATACGCGGCTTCTTTCAGCTGCGCCATGTAGACTTGTCGCCAAACTAAGGTCAGGAGAACAGCCAATGAGACGATAATTGCCACCGTCGCAAAAAAGACAAAATGTAACTGTCGCTCAAAAGGCTGCTTTTTAAAGTGATTGATCAGCTTCTGGGACTTCATGGACACTGCCTCGCTTTGCTTGCAATTGTTTGGTTTTTTCAATCATCTGACCATGAAAAAATTCAGCGAAAAACAAGAAAATCACCAGTCCAAAGACGAGTAACAAGGAGGTTTTGGCAGTCAATAAGAGAAACAATAAATACCAGGTAAACAACAAGGCAAGGCCTTGCAGTGGGTAGCGAAAGACTAGAAAGATACTGACGTACAAGGTCTGTTTCCAAGCGTGTTGTTCGGCTTTGGCATAGGTCATAAAGCTGATGAATGCAGTGTAAAGGAGGAGAATCGTTAAAAGTAAATAGACAGGACGCAGCCAAGCCATTTCAGTCGGGAAAAAATGAGTAATCCGTAAGTTAAACAACAACAGGAGTACTGTACTTAATAGTCCAATGCCAAAAAGGGAAAAGGTGCGAAAGGCTTGCTTGTAGGCTTGCCAGAAGGCAACAGCTGAATAGTCATGACCAGTTTTACGAAAATCATGTAAACATTTGATCGTGACAGCGGTGGCAGGACCGAAGCCAAAAATCCCCAACCCTAAAAGGGTAAAGAAAAGCCATAAAAGGTTTAATTTAGCAAAATAAGCTGTTACCGTAAAAAGACGAAACAGTCCGGTTTGTATTTTTTTCATTGTTTCCACCTACCTTGTTTTTTGAAAAGTAAGCCTTTTCAACGCTAGTATAGCATAGTATATTGGAAAAAATAGAGCATGTCTGTTTTTTTACATTTTTCATCTGTTTTTCTATTTTTTTCTAGCTATTGCCGGTGAAGGCTTAGCCTTCAGCAAAAACGGCAGTCTAGTTTTTCACATATTTGCTCTTGTTTTTTCATTTTAATTAACGAGGATTTCCATTACAATCACCTTGTAAGCGCAAACAAAAAGGAGTGTAGAAGAATGAAGAAAACTTTTTTAAAAGCAGCGAGCTTGTTGTTTCTTGGTGCGACCTTAGCAGCTTGTGGCAACAACGGCAATAGTAGCGGAAGCTCAGAAGCTGATGCAGATGGGAAAACGACGATTTCCTTTACCTGGTGGGGCTCAGAAGTCAGACACGAGAAGTATATCGAATCGATCAAAGAATTTGAGAAACAAAATCCTGACATCAAAGTTGAATATGAATATGGTTCTTGGGATGACCATTGGAAAAAACTAGCAACAAAAGCGGCTTCTGGAGAATTACCTGATGTGATCCAGATGGATGTGCAGTACATTGCGCAATATGGAACGAAAAATCAATTAGCAGATATGTCGGAATTTATCGGCAATGAGATTCAAACCGATGATATCAAAGAATCGATTTTAGCAACTGGCGAGTTAGATGGAAAAGTTTTTGGCATACCAACTTCTGTCAATACGATGGCGATGCTCTACAATCCATCATTGGTAGAACAAGGGGGCACTGGGATCGACTTTAGCAATTATACCTTCGATGACCTTGTAGAAAGTACGGCAGCGATCGCTGAAGCAACCGGTGATTATGGTTGGAATGATAACAATGACAACAGTACGATTTTGCAATACTTTTTACGTACTAAAGGCGAAGATCTATACCAATACGATGCAGACGGCAAACCAGAGATCGGTTTTTCCAAAGAAAACTGGGTTGAATTTATGGGGGCTATCGCGGACCTTACGGAAGCCAAAGCAATGCCAACCGCAGAAGTGACTAGCAATGCCAACAGTATGGATCAATATCCGTTTTCACAAGGAAAAGCAGCCTATATGATGACTTGGTCCAATCAATACTTGACCTATAAGGCCTCCGCCGCAGAAGATGTCGAAATCAACTTGGCTCGTCCATTCGACTCAGAAAACGGGGCGATGGCGTATCGCCCAGGGTTCTTTTATTCGATCGCGAATGCTTCTGAATCAAAAGAAGCAGCTGCGAAGTTTGTTGACTTTTTAGTGAATAGTGAAGAAGCCAATAAGATCATCGGTACTGAGCGGGGGATTCCTTCCAATGATGCCATCAAAGAATTGCTTTATGCCGACATGACACCAGAAGAACAAGAGTCCTCTGATTTCTTAGATGATATTGCAGACATCGTCGGTGATCCATCCCCAATCCCACCAATTGGGTTTGCTGAAATCAACACGTACTTTAAAGAGCTGTACGCAGAGATCACTTATGGCACGATGACACCAGAAGAAACTTATGATGCCTTTACGCAACGCTGCGAAGAAATTTTTGCAGAAAACTATCAATAAGCATAGCTGTGGCGCCTTTACTGACTTTTTCAGTAAAGGCGTTTTTTTAGGAGAAACAATGGAGGCAAAAAATATAGGTCCTCTAGTTTTTCACATTTCTGTGCTTTTTTTTCTATTCATTCTTAAGAAGCACTTCGTTAAAATCAACTTGTAAGCGTAATCAACTATAGGAGGTAGGAAGTGAAAATTATGGAACTACAATCAAAATCACCCACGGCAAAAGAGCCTGGGAAACTCAAAAGCTGGTTTAATCGATTACCAGAATCAAAACAGAATATGGTTACAGGCTATTTATTTATCTCACCCTTCATCATTGGCTTTTTTGCTTTTATTATCGTCCCGATGGGGATTTCTCTTTTTATGTCTTTTCACGACTATGATTTATTGACAGAGGCGCAATTTGTTGGCTGGAATAACTTTAAGACGATTTTTACGAATGATCCCAAGTTTGTTCAGTCACTGACTGTTACGCTGAAATATGTTGTGTTGGCAGTCCCTTTACGGCTGATCGTCGCATTAGCAGTGGCGATGCTGATCAACCGCCCATCGAAATTAAGCGGTGCTTATCGGGTATTATTTTATATCCCTTCGATTTTAGGTGGGAGCGTGGCGGTATCGATCATGTGGCGGAATCTTTTTGGCGATTCAGGGTTGATCAATGGCGTACTAGCGGCGATCGGCTTAGACCCGATCTACTTCTTTAAAAGTCCTGGCTTAGCGTTGATGACCTTGATTTTATTAGCAGCGTGGCAATTTGGCTCGTCGATGTTGATTTTCTTATCCGGTTTGAAAAATATTCCGAAAGATTATTATGAAGCAGCGGAAATTGATGGGGCAGGAAAAATCAGACAGTTTTTCAATATCACGGTTCCAGTCCTGACACCAATCATCTTTTTCAATCTGATCTATCAAACGATCATGGCCTTTTTGACGTTTACACCTGCGTTTATCATTTCGAATGGGACGGGTTCACCTCGTAACGGCACGTTAGTCTATTCCTTGTACATGTATCAACGAGCCTTTACCGATTTCAAAATGGGCTATGCTTCAGCCTTAGCGTGGATTTTACTGGTCATCGTTGGGTTGATTACGATTCTGTTGTTCGCAACATCGAAATTTTGGGTGTTTAAAGAAAACGAGGAGGTTTGATTGATGCGTGAACAAAAACAAAATTATTTCTTTGATGCCGTGATCTTAGTTGCTGCATTACTGATGCTTTATCCGATTTTCTGGCTGCTGTTTAGTGCCTTTAAACCTAGTAGTGACATTTTTCGAACGGCAACGGAGTTGATCCCCCGAAGCTGGACGTTAGAAAACTTTACCAAAGGGTTTGAAGGGATCGCAGGGATTCCCTTCATTCGCTATATTTTCAACTCGTTGCAAATCGCGTTGATTTCAATGGTAGGGGCGGTCTGTTCTTCGGCTGTCATTTCTTATGGATTTGGTCGAATTCCTTTCAAAGGAAAAGGCTTTTGGTTTGCTTGTATCTTGGTCACGATGATGCTGCCGCAAGAGATCATCATGGTGCCTCAGTATCTTTGGTTTAATCAATTAGGCTGGCTTAACTCGATTCGTCCGGTAACCGTTCCTTCATACTTCGGACAAGCTTTCTTTATTTTCATGATGGTTCAATTCGTCTCTGCGATCCCGACAGATTTAGATGAAGCAGCAAAAATGGACGGCTGTGGACGGGTCGGTATTTTCTTCCGTGTGATTCTACCGTTGATGAAGCCTTCCTTGGCAAACGCTGCGATCTTCTCTTTCTATTGGAAATGGGAAGAACTGATCGGGCCGATGCTGTACCTTACACGTCCGCAAAACTACACGGTATCGATTGCCTTAAAGCAGTTCCTAGATGCTAGCAGCACCTCCAATTGGGGAGCGATGTTCGCGATGTCTGTCGTCTCCTTGCTGCCTGTGTTGATCATCTTCTTTATTTTCCAAAAATACATTGTTGAAGGCATCAGCACGACTGGTCTTAAATAAGTGTGGAAAAAGATATTCGCTGTTTTGGAATATCTTTTTTCTATTGAATGAATTCGTTGAAGAAAGGACAAACCGATGCAACCATTTCAAGTAATTGATTTTCATGTCGTACCAAGCACGATCGGCGCTCATCAAGCGACCCTTACTTGGGAGAAGCCGCTGCACGCCCAAGCTATTTTTGGTTATCAATTGTTTTTAGACAACGATTTGATCCAAACCAGACCAACAAACAAGACGCATTGGACGTTGACAAACTTATCTGCCGATCAAACGTATCAAGTAACGATCATCTGCCTCGATCATCAGGGGTGCCTGCTTACAAATACCGCAGTCACGACGACCTTTCGTACAAAGAAAAAAAGTGTTTTGTTAGATGTTACGCAAGCACCCTACCATGCTGATAGCGCAGGCAAAGAAGATAGTACCACCATTCTCCAGCAAGCGATCAACGATTGCCCTAGCAATGGCACTGTCTGGATCCCAACAGGGGCGGTGATCCTTTCTGGTGCTTTGGAGCTAAAAAGCAATATGATTTTTCAGGTAGATGGCACATTGCAAGCAAGCCTCGACATAGAAACGTATCGGGTTGCCCCTCACGAGTATTTAGGAAGCGTGAATCAAGAGGGCTTACCATTAAGCCGTTATGAAGGCTGGGAATTGTTTTGCTTTCGTTCATTGATCAACATTGGGTATATCGATCAAGGCGATCGAGGGCGTATCGTTTGTGAAAATGTCCGTCTTTGTGGCAAAGGAACGATCATTGGTGGCGGGAATCCATTAGGACTGGCGATGCGAAACTCTTATGCAGACCGTGAACAGTATCCAGAATATGTTTCTGATGGAAAACCTGGAAGACGAGTAAGGGGACGTTTGATCTGTATGATGCAGGCCAAAAACATCCATTTGACAGAGCTGACGTTGAGTGACCCACCATGCTGGACTGTCCATATGATTTATTGTGACACCGTTGTGACCCACGGGGTGAATATTCAGTCCAAAGGCATCGACAATGGCGATGGTTGGGACCCAGATTCTTCGCAAAACTTGCTGATTTTTGACACCGTTTTTGATACGGGTGATGATTGTATCGCAATCAAATCTGGCAAAAATCCAGAAGGAAATCAGATCAATAGACCAGCGAAAAATATTCGGCTGTTTGATTTGGCTATTCGAGGGGGACATGGCATCGCGATTGGTAGTGAGCAATCTGGTGGTGTCGAAAATATCTCCTTTCGAGATTGCCAGCTGACCAATACGCTTTATGGGCTAGAATTGAAAGCGCAGAATGATCGTGGTGGCTATATTCGTCAAGTGACAATCATCGATTGCCTGTTGGATCGTTTCATGGCTCATCCTGTTGCTTACAATGCCGATGGTCAGGCAGCACAACAGTTACCAATCATTTCGGATATTTTGGTCAAGAATACCCGTATCGTAGGGCAGAACCCTTTGGTCGAGCTAAAAGGGTTTGTCGATGAACAAACACAGCAGGTTTCACCTATCCAACGCGTTGTTTTTGAGTCAGTTGCCTTTGAATCAGCTAAAGGGCAAAAGAAAATGATTTTTGAACAGTGTCAGGAGGTCAGCTTTAAAGAGGCAGCGATCATTGATCGAGCGGCCATAAGTGACACAATAAGTTGCCAAGAAACAGTCGAACTATCCATGGTGGGGCAAAAGAAACGCACGTAGAACAAGCTTTTGAAAATGATCTGCGTTGGTTCTCCCAATGAGAAACAGTTAGGTAAGCACCTTATTTCCTCCATTGACAGGTTGCGCCTTTTTGCTTTTGTAGACAAAAAGGCGCATTTTTCTAACAAGAAAGGACGTTGCAAAAAAAGACGATTCCCAGAAATCAAAAAGAACTTTCTTTTCCCGCTAAGGGGACTATAGTAAAGAATGTAGAGAAAAAAGACGCCAAAAATACATGGGAAAAGACAACGAGATGAGCCAAGAGGAACGCTTTACTTGATGGGCAGCGCCAGTAAGAAGCACTTAGTTCTATCCAAATAAACGATAGATGAAAAAAGGTTGGCGATGCGCAAATTTTTCAAAGTCATGGATATCGACAAACCTATTTGTAGCGTAAAACAAAAGCGCAGGAGGAAAGCAAGAATGGAAGACATCACGCAATTATTGCAACGAGAAATTGACCAAGCATCAACTGTGCAGGGAACAGTGATTACACCACCCGGCGCCTATCAAATCGGCGCACTGTTTTTAAAAAGCAATGTGCACTTGATTGTCTCAGAGGATACGATTCTGTATGGTAGTCAAGAACTGACCGATTATCCCGAAGTAAATAATCGGGTCGCAGGGATCAATATGAAGTGGCCTGCAGCGATGATCAATGTTTTTCACGCAGAAAATGTCATGATCTCGGGAAAAGGAAAACTTGATGGTCGTGGAGAAACATGGTGGCAAACGTTTTGGGGAACAGATGAAGCCAGCGGGATGATGGCGGATTACGCAAAGAGAGGCTTACGCTGGGCAGCAGATTATGATTGCAAGCGTCCACGGAATATCCTTGTTTATGAAAGTCAGCAAGTAACCATCAAAGATATTTCGTCGGTACAGTCGGGTTTTTGGAATACCCAACTCACGTATTCTCACCACATATTGATCGACGGCATCACGATAGACAATGGGAAAGGGCCTAGTACCGATGGCATCGATATTGATTCCTGTGAAGAAGTCACGATTCAAAATGCTCACATTTCCTGCAACGATGACAATATCTCGATCAAGGCGGGACGTGGAGCAGAAGCCTTAGCCCAGCAAAGAAGCTGTCGGAAAATCACGATCAAAGACTGTCAGTTAGGGTACGGTTCAGGAATTGCCATTGGCAGTGAAACCTCAGGTGGGATCGAAGAGATCAAAATCCAAAAAGTCGTCTTTGAGCAAACTGGCGCAGGGTTTCGGATCAAATCCGCCAACAATCGAGGTGGATTTATACGCAAGGTCACTGCTTCGGATTTAACGATGAAGGATGTTGGCTTTCCTTTTCTCTTACAAACAAATTGGTACCCAGATTATAGTTATCCAGAACTGCCAGCTGATTATGCGGAAGAGATTCCCGACTATTGGCACAAATTGATGGCACAACCGGCTGTTCCAGTAGGTCCAGCAAAGGTCTGCGACATTACTATTGAAAACGTGCAAGCTACCAAAACAGGACAACAAAGCGTGCGTGCTTTTTTCATCGAGGCCAGCCCAGCAGAACCGATCCGCAATCTAACATTGAAAAATCTTTCCATCCATGCCGATGAGTTCGGCAAGATTGCAGGGGTTGAGAACTTAAAGATGGTGGAAACGAAGTTCACTGCGTTAGCGCCAACCTTGGATCAAAATGATGTGTATGAGCGGTAGTACTCTTTCTGTCAAATATGAATAAGTGGTGATCCGCTTAGTACTACAAAACTGATGAATTATCAAAGAAGACCAATGAGTTGGTCTTTTTTTCATGATAAGATGTTCCCAAAGCTCTAACGAATAAGAACTTCAGTACTTAGGCTATGCTTTCTATAACTAGAATTTAAGAATGATAGGAATCAGAAAAACTGCGATAATAAGATTGATTGAGCGAACTAAGAACACGAAGAACTATTTATTCTTTTTCCTATAATTTACGATACCTGCAAATGTAGAGCAAAACTCCCTATCTAGCCATATATCAACGATTAACAAAAAATGTCAATTGCTGGAAATCCTGCTTTTCGTTATGCTTTTGGTATTGAAAGCGGTTTATTTAATCGGGCTCAACAACAAAATCTAAGGAGGAAAAGTAGTGAAAAAATTAAGTACGATTCTTGGTTTGGGGTTACTATCAGTTGCCTTTTTATCGGCATGTGGGAAGGAGGAAGCAGGTTCCACAACAGATTATGATACGATTTCGATTTTATCGCCGTACATTGAAACTGAACCACCTGCAAGTGACAACGAGATTTTGAAGCAATTAGAAGCTTACACTGGCAAAAACATTGATATTACCTGGGCACCCAATACATCCTACGAGGATAAAATGAATATTACGTTAGCTTCGGATGATATTCCAGAAGTGATGGTCATTCAAGGAAAATCAGGAGGGTTTATCAAGTCAGCAGAAAATGGCGCTTTTTGGGATTTGACCGACTATTTAGCTGATTATCCTAATCTCTCTCAATCTAACGAGGATGTTTTGCGTAATTCTTCTGTGAATGGCAAAGTGTACGGAATTTATCGGAAACGTGATGCGATGCGGACGGCGGTGATCATCCGAAAAGATTGGTTAGAAAACTTAAACTTAGATGTACCAGAAACGATCGATGATCTCTATGAGGTTGCCAAAGCATTTACTGAGAACGATCCCGATGGGAATGGTGAAAATGATACGTTTGGTTTGATTATTCCCCAATGGCCTGGCTCGATCAATTCAAATAGTCCTTACGATGTGTTAGCTACTTGGTTTGGGGCAGGAAATGCTTGGAAAGAAATAGACGGCACTTTAGAGCCATCCTTTATGCAACCAGAATACCTAGAATCAATGCAATTTGTTAAAGATATGGTGGAACAAGGCTATGTCAATCGTGATTTTGCAACTATGGCAGCAGATAAATGGGATGAGCCGTTTATCAATGGACGTGGTGGGATCATTATTGATACGTATTCACGAGCAGCACAAATCAGTAATAAATTATTGCAAGCTGGAGAAGAAGACCTCGTCGTCTTTACAGGGAATTTAAAAGATAATAGCGGTACGATGAATGAGTTACCGACAGATGGCTATTCTGGTTTCTTGGCGATTCCTAAGTCGAGTGTCCAGACAGAGGAACATCTAAAAGAGGTGTTGACGTTCCTTGATAAATTAAATGATAAAGAAGCACAGGTATTGCTGAACAACGGAATCGAAGGAATCAATTTTGAAGTAGTGGATGGAATGTCCGTCGCATTAGAAGGATCAGAAGCTGAAGCGTTAGCCAATGCGGTCAAAGGGTACTCACAAATTGGGATGAATGTAACGGAAGATACCCTGTACTATATTGCTAAGCCTGATACAGAAGCGGCTACTGAAAGCTATGAAAAACGATTGTCATTGATGGAAGCTGATTTAGAGCACGCTGTCTTTAACCCAGCAGCCTCCTATAATACAGATACGTATGTAACAAAAGGGGCACAGCTTGATCAGATCATTAGTGATGCGCGGGTTCAATTTATTGCAGGACAAATCGATGAAGCGGGTTGGGAAGCTGCGATCGAACTTTGGAAGAATCAAGGAGGCACGCAGCTGATGGAAGAAACGAATGCCCTTCATCAAGCACAATAACGACAGTCGAAGAAGGTTGAGTGGATCTTGCTCTCAACCTTTTTCTTTTTCAATGATTTTTTTCAGCTAATAAAATGGAGTAATAGTCAGGTGAGACGAGACAGGTAGTAAGAAATCAGAAAAGAAAAAATGGAAAAAAACAAGTGGAAACCCTGATCTAACGCTTGATATCAAGGAATTCAAAAAAAGTCAATTGTTAGAAATGTAGGTCAAGTTTACTATGAAAAGAGAAAAGTAGCTCATATACGCATAAAAGGAGAAGAAGAAATGTTAGCGAAATTGATCTATGAAAATCCGCTGAATCAAGCAGCAGATATTCAACACTTTATTGCTGAAGGAGAGCCCAAGATTACTTTCCAAGACGGGATGATTCTGGCGAATACGTATTCTGAAGAATCAAACAAACAACCACATTTTGTTTTATGGCTGCCTCAACAATTTCCAGCGGACCTACGAATCACCTGGCAGTTTCAACCACTGGCTGAACCAGGCTTATGTATGCTCTTTTTTGCAGCAGCCAATCGCAAGGGTGGCTCGATCTTCGATTCTGGAGTACCCAAACGAACCGGGGCATATCCCGAGTATCATTCTGGAGGGATCAATGCTTACCACCTTTCTTATTTTCGAAGAAAGTATGAGGAGGAACGGGCGTTTGAAACGTGTAATTTGCGCAAAAGCCATGGGTTTCATCTGGTCGCCCAAGGCGCAGATCCACTTCCGAGTGTAGCAAATGCCCGAGGGTTTTATCACCTAAAAATCGATAAGGTAGGTGCAACGATTTCCTTTTGGATCAACGACTTATTGGTGTTAAGGTACCTTGATGAGGAACAGTTTGGTCCCGTATTAACCAAAGGAGCGATCGGATTTCGGCAAATGGCGCCAATGAAGGCCCGCTATAAAGACTTAAAGGTATATTCCTTAGAGGAGGAACGGTGATGAATTGGCAGAAAGCATATCAAGCAGCAGATTTTGTCTTTTATTGTTTGCTGATAAATGTAACCGTTATTATAGGTGCACTAGTAGGTGGGATCATCTTTGGACTGGCGCCTAGCGTACAAGCAGGATTCCACGTAGCAAAGAAAACCCTTAAACAGGAATCGCCGCCTTTTTTTCAAACGTTCTTTGGGTATTACCGCAGGAACTTTTGGCGATCGAATCGCTTGGGCTTACCGATCATTCTCTTTTATTTGTGCCCCATGGTGGTGATCCAGCAAGGATTTTTAGCGGCATTGACTCAAACAGGCTTGATCCTATTGATCGTTAGCCAATGCGTCGCGATCGCTGTGATCAATACATTGCATAGCATGTACGAATATTATGTGCTCCCAACGAAGAAGTACCTAGGCGCTTCGCTACGCTTTCTTTTTTTTCAACCTATTGGCACCTTTTTAGGCGTCCTTTGGTTTGGGATTTGTAGTACGATCAGCTTTTTTCTCCCCGGTCTCCTTCCTTTTTTAAGTATTGGGATGTGGATCATTGGCACAATGGGGATTTACTTGAAATTATTTGATGAAAATGAACAAAAGCTAAAGCAACAAAACGATGCAGTTCAACCTGCAGAGAGGGAAGAGGAGGAGATCGAACATGGCATTGAAATGGCTCAAAAATAAACCTAAGGGAAAACGTGGGCTGAGTTTTGGGTATCCATGGGAAAAAGGGGCTTTACAACCTGAGGTTCTAAGGGAGGAACTGTTTTTGCTGGGGGAGGAGCCGCTGCAAACGAAAGTACTGGCTTACTGGCCAGATGGCAGTGTGAAATGGACAGGACACAGTGGTCTGGTGGCAGAAACGACGCAGTTACTTTTTCAAAGAAAACAGCGTGTCCAGAAGAAACAGGCGATTGCTAGGGAAGCTTACAACGGTATTTATTTTGACAACGGTACGATCAAAGGCTTCTTCCCGAAACATGGGGAAGGGAAAAATGTATTGGACTGGGTAGCGGTCAATGGGCAGAAAAAATTGCAAGATCTTCACGCAATCCTGCAATACCAAAACAAAAAGGTGCAGTCCAAAGTAACGGACTTGATGTTGGAAGAAAATGGTTCCGAGAAAGCCGTTATCAAAGTATCGGGCGTCATTGAGATCAATCAAGAAGTGGTGCAAGAGTTTATTTTACGGTTCCGTATCTTTCGCGAAATCAGCAAATTGGAAATCATTCATACGGTCATTATCATCAAACCACTTGTTTATGAAGGCATGGGGATAGCATTTGATTATGCGTTCACAGGTGAAAATTGGAATCGACAAGTCAAATTTATTGCAGATGCTGTGTATCATGAAGCGGCGCAATTGTTACTTTCACGGCGACACTATCAGCAAAACATTCCCTATCAAGAACAAGCCAGTGGCCAGCTCGTTTCATTGACCCCAGCGGACGAGCCGATGCTGTCTCATGCGGTGGAAAATGCTATTTGGGACAATTTTCGGGTCAATCAAATCAATCATCGGTCATTTGAATTAGAAAAACAGACCGAAGCTGGGTACTGTTGGTTGCCCATTGGGGATGGCGAGCATTATTCAGGTACCTTTTACGCTGGGGGAGAAACCGGCGGCGTTGCTTGCAGCATGGAGAAATTTTGGGAAAAAGCACCATCTGCGATCGAGGTGACAGGCATCACCCAAAAAGAAACCCAAATCACGATGTGGCAGTGGTCACCGAATGCCAAGCCAATGGATTTTCAGCACTATTCCAAACGGGATCATATGCTTAGCGGATACGAAGGAATGGAAGAGATTCGTTCGACCGCAGTTGGTGTAGCAAATACGACGCGTTGTTGGTTGGATCTATATGAAGAAGCCCCGTCAGAAGAAGTGTTGCTGGGCTTAGCTCAAGAAAACCAAGAACCTGCCCAGATCGTTTCATTGCCAGAGCGTTATCAAGAGACGAAGGTTTTTGGCAGGATCAGTTTACCAGATGAATCAACGAAAACGAAACAGTTGCTGGAGCAACAATTGGCTGAGATGCGTCAATTCTATTTAGCAGAAGTCCAACAAAGAAGTTGGTATGGCTATTGGAACTATGGTGATGTCATGCATACCTATGATCAGTTTCGACACCAATGGCGCTACGATCTTGGTGGGTACGCTTGGCAAAACACTGAATTGGTCCCTAACATGTGGCTTTGGCTAGATTTCTTACGGACTGGTGATCCAAGCGTCTACTATCTGGCTGAAAGCATGACGAGACATACTTCAGAAGTCGATCAGTATCATGCTGGTGAATACAAAGGATTAGGGTCACGGCATAATGTCGTTCATTGGGGCTGCCAAGCAAAAGAAGTTCGAATTTCAATGGCGGGTCTCCATCGCTACTACTACTATTTGACAGCGGATGAACGCATTGGGGAGATTATGGAACAAGTCAAAGACAATGAAACCTATGCTTTTGATGCGTTACCACCGATGCGCGAGTTTTATGAACGAGAAACGAAGCGGATACCGATTCGCATCGGACCAGATTGGGCTGCGCTAGTCTCGAACTGGTTTACCCAGTGGGAACGGACGAATGATCCTGTTTACCTTGAAAAAATTCGCACGGGCATCACCTGCATCAAAGCCATGCCCCAGCGCCTATTGTCTGGTCCCACAGTGTTATTTGATCCACAAGACAAAACCTTATCTTATATGGGAACTGGGAATTTTGGCGGCTATCACATGGTCATCTCCTTTGGGGCGCCGCAAGTTTGGTTAGAACTTGCTCAAGTGCTGGAAGACCCCGAGTGGACAGAGATGTTAGGGGAGTTTGGCTGGTTTTATAGCTTGAGTCCTGAGAGAAAAGCAGAAGAATCAAACGGGGGACTGACGGAACCTCATTTTGCCTGGCCAATGTTTGCGTCGACGATGATGGCCTTTGCTGGGCGAGTGCGTAACGATCAAGCAATCAGTCAAAGGGCTTGGCAGTTATTGCTTGATAATGACAAATCGGGTGTTCCATTGCCGATCGAAGCGACCATTGAAGCAGCGACAACGTGGAAAAAAATAAAAGAAATGCCGTGGGTATCGACCAATGTGTTGTCACAGTGGGGTCTAAATACGATTTGTTGTTTAGCACTGATCGGAGCGGAGTTAGAGGAGGAGAATGAATGGAAACAACAATAAAAAAAGTGCCGAAAACGAAAGAGCAATGGGGGAGTTTTCTCAACCATTTTAAACAAAATAAATGGCTCTATATTTTGACGATTCCCGGGATCATCTATTTTGCAGTATTTCGTTATGCACCGATGTATGGGTTGATCATTGCTTTCAAAGATTATGTGCCTTTTTTAGGAATCGCAGATAGTCCATGGGTCGGAACACAAAATTTTATGGATTTCTTCAATAATCCTGATTTCTTTCGGATCTTGTGGAACACGTTGATGATTGCCTTTTTAAACATCTTCTTTTCGTTTCCAGCACCCATCTTTTTGGCACTGTTACTGAATGAATTGCGCAACAAGCTGTTTCAGCGGACCATTCAAACCTTCGTCTATGTACCACATTTTCTTTCATGGACGATCGTCGTTAGTCTTTGGCATATCTTATTCAACATCGATCATGGAGCGATCACTCAATTTATCGCTTCGTTGACAGGCGTTGAAATCGACTTTCTCTCAGACCCGCAATGGTTCCGCCCCATGATCGTAATGCAATCGATTTGGAAAGAGATCGGTTGGGGGACCATTATTTATTTAGCTGCCTTATCAGGTGTGGATCAGGAACAATACGAAGCCGCGATCATGGATGGTGCAGGACGTTTTCGTCGTGTGTGGCACATCACTTTGCCTGCGATTCGTTCGACGATCATCATTATGCTGATCATGCGGATCGGGTCGATTTTGTCTACTGGGTTTGATCAGATTTTCTTGATGACCAATCAGTTGAACCGAACAGTAGCAGATGTTTTTGATACGTATGTGTATATGATGGGGATCACCAATGGCGCTTACAGTTACTCAACAGCCGTCGGATTATTTAAATCGATCGTTGGGATCATCCTCGTACTTTGTACCAATAAATTAGCGAAACGCTTTGGCGAAAGCGGCTTATACTAAGGAGGAAAAAGATGGATACTTTACACAATACGAAGGCAGGGAAAATATTTGACATTTTTAATGCGCTATTTTTGGCATTGATTGGGTTATTCATGGTGATTCCTTTTATTTATGTGATCGCCGGTTCATTTGCTACGGAGTTAGAATTGACCACACGTTCGTTTTTCTTATGGCCAAATGAGATCAGTCTCGACTCCTATCGCTTTATTTTTTCAACCAACACCTTTATCCGTAGTTTGCTTGTAACGGTCGGCGTTACCATCGTTGGCACGCTGGTGCAGCTTTTCTGTACCTTCACCTTTGCCTATCCTTTATCACGCAAGCACCTAAAAGGACGGAACACCTTGTTGAATCTCGTGATTTTTGCAATGCTCTTTTCAGGTGGGATGATCCCAACGTTTATCGTGGTGAAAAATTTAGGACTGATCAATTCTTATTGGGCATTGATTTTGCCAATCGCGATCAATCCGTTCAACTTAATGATCATCAAAAACTTTTTCCAAGAAATGCCGATCGAGTTGGAAGAATCCGCCAAGATGGACGGCTGTACGGAACTAGGGATCTTATGGAAAATCATTTTGCCTTTATCAAAACCAGTGATCGCGACCTTCACCCTTTTTTACGCCGTTGGTATCTGGAACGACTTCATGAGTGGATTGCTCTATATCAACGATTCAGCAAAATGGCCGATTCAGTTATTGTTAAGACAGATCACGATGGCCTCCAGTGGTGCCAATGCGTTAGCAAGTATGGACCCAAACTATGTGCCGCCTGAACAAGGAATCAAATTTGCAGTCATCATTGTGGCGACTTTGCCAATTTTGATCTTCTATCCGTTTTTGCAAAAACATTTTGCCAAAGGAATGCTGATTGGATCCGTCAAAGGATGATACACTTCAATAGTTGTGGATAGGTTGTCATGCGTTTTTTCGCATGACAATTTGTTACATAAAATCTATTACAAGGGTGTTTGGGAATGAAGTACTTTAAAACAGGCGGTTTTCATCGAAAACTGCAGCTAGCCAGTCTATGGATCGTCGTGCCGCTATTAGCCGTTGCAATCTTTTTGCATGCCTATTTGATCGGACCATTACAACGATCGTATCAAGAACTAAATAATCGCCAAGTCGAAGGAATCGTTAGTAACATCAACCAACAGTTCTCGCAGCTGGAAGTGACTTTAAGCGTTTGGGGGCAATCGTTTCAAAGGCGCTACCAAGAAGATTTATTGGAAACGACAAATTATCAGACGCTGATCCAGCTGTCGGAAGAATTGTTTTATTTAACAAATAGCTCCAATTATGTCAATCGAATCGGTATTTATTCACTAGGCGAGACGCCTTTTGGGATTGAAAGTGGCGGCACGTATGAATTAACGCTCGAGCAAACCAAAACAGCATTTGAACGCTATCGGATCGATAATGGTAGGCAGTACCAGTGGAAGATCATTGAAGAAGAGGATGAATTGATTTTTGTACAAAACATTGATAGCCAAGGCGAAGATCAGCCTAAAATTTTTTTAGTTGCAACGATCGACGAGCAATCATTATTAAAGTATTTTTATGATACCCAAATTGAAAATGGACTCGCAGCGATTTCCTTTAATCATGAGAGTTTTCGTTTTATTGGCGATCAGAACTTAGCAAATGTTATCCAACCACTGAGTGAAGAGCATCAAGGAACCTGGGTCGAATCGATCAATGGCAATGATTATAGCATGATCGCCGTAAACAGTACGCGGCTCAACCAAATATGGACCTTTTATACCGTTGTTCCCTTAGCATTGATTACCGAGCCAGTCACTCATTTGGCTAGAGTGCTGATCGTCGTAAGTATTCTTTTTATTGCTTGTGTGGCAGTCATGAGTCTCTTTTTAGCCAAAAAACAATACCAACCTTTTGAAAAAACAATGGATCAGCTCTTTGGTAATACCCAATGGAAAAAAGAAAACGATCTGGAGTTTTTGGTGGACCGTTGGCAACAATTAAGTCGTGAAAAAGGATTGTTACAAAATCAGGCGGAACGCTTTCAAGATTCGCTGAAGCGACAAGTGATCCAACATTTGATGGAAGGGTATTATGGCTATTTGTCAGAGGAAGAATCGCAACAATTACTGCAGCAAAAAAACTGGCGCTTAAGTTACCAAGGGTATCGCTTGTTTTATTTCCAACTCAATGATCTATTAAGCAATCAAGCAAATTCCCAAGATGAAACCCACATTTTGTTTGCGTTAGAAAACATTATAGCGGATGTCACAGCTATGTTTTTCCCAGAATCAACCATCGTTTCGTCAAATGAAGGACGGATTTTGGTTTTTGTGGTCAATCAAGAGCAGCAACTGACAGATTACTTCACGATGGTCACCAAGCAAATCAATTTGATCGTCTGCCGTTATGTCACCATCGTTAGTTCGCAACAAGAAACTGAGATTCGCAAGTTGCCTGAAGTTGCCCAACGTCTCAAAAAGCAAATCCATCTGCAACGGTTGATTCCCGAAAATCAAGTGCTTCAAGGAGAGAACATGCGCCCGCTGCCGAAGTATTCTCTTTCGCAAGAAAATTTGATTTTAACAGCGCTGAAAAGTGGCTATCATGAAGAATTGCAACGAAGTGTCCAGCGATTTTTGGAACAGGTCGTGGCAGAAAACAATCAACAGGCTGCGGTGATCTATGTGGTCAATCGACTGTATGATCAAGTCGATTACCTTTTAAATGAAAATGGGGTCTCACGAACGGATTATGTATCGAAAACGGTTGTGTTAGAGCGAATCGAACGACTTTTAGCCATCAATCAGATCCAAGCCTTTTTGTACCATCATTTCTTAAAGCCCGTCTCCATCCTCTGGCAAGAAAATGTCGCTAATTCTTATAGTGAAATGATCCAAAAAGTAGCGGAGTACATCCAATCTGATTTTCGCAATGAACAAATTTCCTTAGAATATGTTGCGGATCGTTTCGAAGTAGACCCAATCTTTTTGAGTAAGGAGTTCAAGCGTGCCAAGCAGGTCAACTTTATTGATTATTTAACCAATGTTCGCATCGTAGAAGCAAAACGGCAGTTGCTAGAAACCGATCATCAAATCAATGAAATCGCAGAAAACCTTGGGTATAATCCCAGTTACTTCAATCGTTTATTTAAAAAGTGCACGGGAATGACCCCAGGACAATATCGAAAAGGTCAGAGCTGATCACTGTTGGTTGCTGCGGAAAAGCTCGTATTTTCGCAGCTTTTGCTCTGATTTTTCCATGTTTTCGTCAGCCAATGTTTTGTATAATAGAAAAGAAAGCGATTTCTAATGCAGCTTAAGTTCAGCAAGAAAACCAGCGGACTTGTCAAAGCTGTTGGAAATCTGATAGTAAATAGATGGAGGAAGAAAAGAAATGAAAATCGTTCTAGGCGGAGATTCAACCGTGGCGGATTATCCCCTTGATCAACAGCCAATGATGGGCTGGGGACAAGCTTTACCAAGCTATCTGTCCCCAGAAGTAGACGTACACAATTTTGCGAAAAACGGCAGTACGACTCGTTCGTTTATCGAAGAAGGGTTGTTTAAGCAGCTCCTGCAAGAAGTCGAACCGAATACAGTCGTCCTACTGCAATTTGGACATAATGACCAAAAAGAGAAAAATCATGTCACGATGGAGGCGTACATTGCTCATTTGACAGACATGATCCGTCAAATCAAAGAAAAAGCAGGAATCCCGATCCTGTGTACACCTGTTGAACGACGTGTAGGGGAAGAGGGACGACTGGCGCATACGTTGTCAGCGTTTTTATCGGTCTTAAGAGAACTTAGTCGAACGGAAGAAGTGGATTTGTTTGATTTAAATCGCTATACCTATCATTATTATGACACATTAGGACTAGAAGCTTCCAAAGCGCTCTTTGTTTGGTTAGCACCGGATGAGCACCCCAATTATCCTGCAGGTCTCGCAGATGATACTCACTTTTCAAAGGTCGGGGCGCATATGATCGCTCGCTATGTAGCGATTCGTTTACAGGCGTTTTTCCATGAGCAACCACTGTTTCCTGATATTTATTACGGCGCCTGCATGTATCCAGAAGTCTGGTCGGAAGAAATCATGCAAAGTGATAGTCAAACGATGAAAACGTTGGGCATGAATTTTGCTAGAATTGGGGAATTCATGTGGCGTGACTTGGAGCCTCAACCTGGAGAATATGATTTTGCGTTGTTGGAACGTGCGCTAGAACAGTACCAAGCAAATGGCATCGATGTTTGCTTATGTATTCCAACGCCAACTCCGCCCCGCTGGTTTACAAAACAGTACCCAGAAGCTTTAATCACTAATCAAGATGGGACGAAGATGCATCATGGCTCAAGACAGCATGTCTGTACCAACAACGAGGACTTTCGCCGCTATGCCTATCGTTTGACGAGAAAAATCGCTGAGATTGCCGAAAAACATGAAAATGTCGTTATGTTGCAATTGGACAATGAGTTTAAATGTCATGTCGATCTATGTTACTGTACGACGTGCCAAACGCGTTGGCATACGTATTTAAAAGACAACTATCAATCCGTGACCAACCTCAACGAGTGTTGGGGCACGAAGGTGTGGAGTGAGTGGTATGACGCATTTGAGGATGTCGTCTTGCCACTAACGACCCCGTTTTTGCATAATTCTTCCCTGATGAATGCCTTTCGCCGCTTTACCACCGATACGTTGAATGAGTTTGCGCATGATCTTTGTCATTTTATCCGAATGGAGACCGCGTTACCCATTACCCATAACTCCGCTTTTGGTTTTAACTTGCAAAATGATGAGCTATTTGCTGATTTAGATATTGCCGGTTTTGATACGTATGCACCGGCAGACAACTACCCAGCGTATACGATGAACTTGGATCGTTGGCGGAATGTCAAACCGCGCAACAAAGAAATGTTATTGTTAGAAACTTGTACTGCCAATGCTGGTCATATTGAAAATTATGCGACTCCTCGTCCTCATGGGTTTGTCACAAGTGAAGCGTTCATTGGCTATGCTGGTCATTTGAAATCCTTCTGCTTTTGGCATTTTCGTGGACATCGCTATGGTGTGGAGCAACCCCATAGTGCCGTGTTAACTGCTTGGGGAGAGCCAGATTGTGGGTATGAAGAGGTAGTTCGGATTGGCGAACTAAGACAACAGATCGCACCACTTTTAGCGGAAACGAAGTATGTATCGGCAAAAATAGCCATTATCTACTCGGATTACTCGAAACGTTTTTACACGATCGATCATGGGGGTGTTTATGATTATCGCAGCCTGTTTACCGAATTTTACGGCAGTCTGATTCGCCAAGGGATTCGTGTAGAAATCATTCAAGAAAATAGTCCGTTAGAAGAGTATGATGTTGTTCTTGCCCCATTTGTTCGTTGGATCAGTCCTACCTTGTTGAAAAAATTTGCCGCCTTTACTGAAGCAGGAGGTAAGCTGATTTTAGGCCCGATGACGGGGGATCGGACCAAAGAGCTGGCGTGGCCAGCGACAAATGGCTTAGATCGTTTAGGAGAATGGCTCGGGTTTGACGAAATCCAGCAATTTACGGTGAAAGGACTGACTTATCAGCTAACCTATGACGGCCTAAAAGAACCTTTGGATCATTTGGTCACAGTTTTTCATTGCCCAGAAGATTGGGAAACGATCGGACGAGGGAATGACCAAACGCTACTAGCTAAGAAACAACTGGCTCAAGGAGAGATCATCTATTTAGGTGCGCTACCTAGCAATTTAACAGACAGTTTGATATGGCAGTCGTTTTGTCACAAAGAACTTTTCCCTTATGAATCAGAGCGCCTGTTGATCAAATGTTCGGAAGGTGTGATGAAGTATCGCCGAGAGTCAGCGACCCATGTCCAACTCTGGATCAGTAACTTAGGGATGACAACAGCTGACTTTACCTTACATCTCCCCGGTTTCGAACGCTTATCAGGTGAAGCGCTGGCGCGGGGTAACCATAGGTTAGAACCTTATGAAAATTTGATTATTGAATGGGAAAAAACAGTAGAAAGCGAGGAGTCAGATGATTCATTTAGCCATCCGAGGGCATGACCTCTCAGGAGAATATACACCCAAGCAGCTAGCACAAGCGGTAGGAGCAAAGAAAATAAGAAACGTTCAGTTTGCCTTGAATGCGTCTTTTCCAGACCTAAGTGCTCCTGAAAAAATGAGTCCAGGTATGGGGACCTTCTTCAAGAATGAATTCCAAGAACAAGGCGTTCAAATCGCTTTGTTAAGTTGTTATAGTAACTTGATTCATCCCGAACCAGAGGAACGAGAGAAAATCTTACAGAAATTTGAGCGCTACTTATTCCATGCCCGTTATTTTGGTGCCAGCATGGTGGCTTCAGAAACAGGCTCAGTCATTGCCGCGCTGGGATATAGCAAAGAGAATTTTTCGGATGAGGTTTTTGAAGACTTGATCCATGTGATCCAGCGACTCGTTCGAGTAGGAGAAAAACATAAAACCATGGTAGGGATCGAAGCAGGAATGAATCATCCGTTGTATTCGAATCAGCGCATCGCCGAGCTGATTGAACGTGTTCCTTCTGATTATCTAGGGATCATTTACGATCCAACGAATTTGATCACCGCAAAAACGGCTGCTGATCAAGTTGCATTGGTAGAAGAAGCGTTTACTCTTTTTGGCGAGAAAATCGTCTGCTTGCACCTAAAGGATTTTCAACTCTCGAGAGAAGAAGTGATCCCTGTCCCGTTAGGTGAAGGACAAATACGGTATCCAGAAATTTTACAGCTTCTGATCAAACACAAGCCATACTGTTACGTGGTGTTAGAAGAAACAAAAGACGCTGGGATCGATCGTGCGGTGGCGTTGATTGAAGGCTTAGATTTAAAAAATTAGCTGGGTGCTTTTGTAAATGATTGTTTAAGAGAACACGGGAGTGATTTTCTTGTTTTCTTCAAAGACGCTGACATTAATGCAAACTTTTATCGAGCATAGAAAAGTTGTTTATGGTGAGATTTCATCTAAACAGCTTTTTTATTTTCATAAAAACAGAAAATATGATGCAAGGTTTGTTATTATAGAATAAAAAGAAAGCATTTTAGAGTGTTGCATTCGGATAATAGATCAAATGGAAAAGGATTTAACAATTACGAGACATGAAAAAGAGAGAAAGGAGGGACCAATGGCAAACATGCAAGATGTGGCAAAACTTGCCAATGTATCCGTGACTACCGTCTCACGAGTGATCAACAATAAAAAATACGTGAATGAAGAAACAAAGCGGGTTGTGCTAGAAGCAATTCAAGCACTTGATTATGTACCAAATGAATTAGCACGATCCTTTTATTACAATTCTTCAAAGATGATCGGCTTGCTGATCTATGATTTGAAAAATGATTTTTATAATCAATTTATTACCCGAATCGAGTCGCAACTGATTGAGAAAGGCTATAGTTTGATGATTGGTACCACACAAGGAAATCCTGAAAGAGAAGCCTATTTTTTGAACTTGTTTCTCGCAAATAATATTGATGGGGTAATTTTATGTACCAACCTTTGTACGCAAGGTCCGTTGTTGCAAAAGGTTCTCAAATTACCTCTAGTGAGTGTGGGTAGAGTCCTTAGCGATGAAGTATCCTCCGTTTCTGCGGATAATACCTCAGGTGGACAGTTGGCAGCACAGATCTTAATCCAAAATCGTTGTCGCGAGATCCTCTTCGTTAATGGACCAAAGACATTACATTCCGTTCAAGAAAAATCAGCTGGTTTTTATCAAGTGATGGACCAATACCCAGAGATCCATGTTCACGAGGTCATACTCGATTTTGTAAATGTCACGCAAACATCCTTTGATCAACTTTTTCGTCAATGGCCTTCTATCGATGGCATTTTTGAGGCAAGCGATTTTTTGGCAGCCTGCGCTTTAAGTTCCCTTCATTCAGTGGATAAAAAGGTTGGTGAAGCGATTCAAGTGATTGGTTATGAAAACACCAATGTTTGTCTTTGTACTAGCCCTTTGCTTTCGTCCATCGCACGACCTTTAGAGGAGATGGTGGATTGGACGACCCAGCTACTTTTTCAAGAGGTACAAGGAGACAAAACCGCACCAAGACACGTCCTCTTGAAAAATTCATTTGTCCCAAGAGAAACGACTCAATGGAAGTGATGGGAAAAGAAGCAACCGTTTGCAGCTTTCTTTTGATTGTCTTGGGATAGCCGCAATTCTATAATGAAATGGACTGGAATAAATCCAGATTGATGAAGTTGCTAAGTGATAGGTGTTGATAGCTAGGAATATTTTTAAAAAAATGGTTCCGCTTACAAAATGTTCTGTAAAATAGCGAACGGCTTGAAGGATAACGCCTCAAGAAGAGCGTACCTAAAATGCGATCACAAGAACAAATTAACCTAAATGTAATATGAAGGAGTGATTAACCATGTGGAAAGCAAACTATCATACCCACACAACTCGATGCAAACATGCACGGGATTCTGATGAAGACTATGTAATCAAAGCCATCCAAGCTGGCTTTAAGGAAATTGGCTTCGCTGATCATTGTCCCTGGCCCTTTGAGGCTGGGTATGTCTCCCTCATGCGGATGGATGTTGCGCAATTGGAAGATTACGTTTCATCGGTGAGAAGCTTACAGGAAAAGTACCAAGGACAAATCGATGTGAAATTAGGATTAGAGTGTGAATATTTTGAAACAATGATCCCTTGGCTAGTTGCAGAGAAAGAAAGGCTGTCGATCGACTATTTGATTTTTGGCAATCACTTTCCTGAAATCGAAAGCAATCACTATTACGACCATACACCCGGGGATTCGGTAAAAGCGATCAAAGATTATCTCCGTGTTTCTTTACAGGGAATTGAATCAGAAATTTTTGCTTATATGGCACACCCAGATGTGTTCATGCGGGGCTATAAAACCTTCGATTCTCATTGTGAAGAAGTTGCCTACCGCCTATGTGAAAAAGCCAAAGAGTATCAGCTGCCGTTGGAGTATAATTTGGCAGGCTATACGAACGGTGGCTATCCGCATCCTGAATTTTGGAAGATCGCCAAGGAAGTCGGCTGCTCTTGTATTATTGGGATCGATGCCCACGAGAGTGCTGCTTTAACGAATACAGAAATTTACGAAAGAGCTCTTTTAGAAATCGATGCCTTGGGGTTAACACGGATCGATCGGCTCTTCTTTGCGTGAAGGAAAGAAAGTTGATCGTTTTGGAAATAAAACATGGACGCCAGTGGGGATCACTAGCGTCCATGTTTATTAGAATTGCCATTCTTGAATTTTTTTCAAGAGTACCGCTTTGTCGGAAGCTTCCGCAAAGGAATGCTGAACGGCAGTTTCGTTTAAGAAGCGCATCTCTGATTCGGACATGTCGCAATGATGAGCCATTTGCAGGTATTCATTGGTCAATGTCGTGTTTGAGACCGTTCGGTTATCGGTGTTCAAACAAAAAGGGACCTTGGCTTTCAGCCATTCTCTTAATGGGTATGCCGAGTATGTGGGAATCGCACGCGTATGAACATTGCTGGTAGGGCAGCCTTCGATACAGCGATTTTGTTCTCGAACAAACGCTTGAGCAGTAGGATCTCCTTTTAAGGCGATGCCGTGGCCAATCCGCTGCGCACCGCTTTCGATGGCTTGATAAATGTTTTGCACACAGCCGCATTCGCCTGCGTGTAAGGTCAGCTGGACACTTTGGTCCTTGAGGAACACTTGATAGCTGGCAGCTAAATCAGGGACGTACCCGTCTTCTTCTGGACCTGCCAGATCAATGCCGACGACTTTTTCATCGGTAAGAGCGATCGCTTCATCAAAAATCGCCGTAATAGCTGGTAGGTCTTCTTGACGCATCCCAATGACCAAAACATTGCCTTTGATTGGGTAGCGTTCTTCTGCTCGTGCGATGCCTTCGATCACGGCTTGGATGGTCTGGCTGCAAGTGAGTCCTTTGTCCATCGATAAGCTGGGAGCAAAGCGGATCTCAATATAAGCGACCCCATCTTGAGCGGCTTGTTCCATCACGTCATAGGCGGCAGCTGCTAACGCTTCTTGTGTTTGCAAATACGGCCGAACGAAATCAAAGCAGCGAAGATAATCCCTCAGGTCATGACAATCTTTGGGGGCTTGCATCTGTGCTTTCACAGCTTCTATGTCTTGCTCGATCGGTAGTTCTTGCTGATTGGCGATGGCGATCAATGTTTCTGGACGAATGGAACCGTCGAGGTGGCAGTGAAGTTCTACTTTGGGAAATGCTTGGATTTGTTGTTGAGTAAGCACAGTGTTCCTCCTGTCTAGGTCGAATTTTTTTAAGTATGAATATAGCATACTTCCAAAGCCCATGCTACCCAAAAAAGGAAATTCTCATAGAAAGCAAAACAGCAGCCGCGAATTACTTGCGCGGCTGCTGGTTTTATTGTGGGAGAGTGGCTCAAATCAATTCCGATAGATCGGTAAAAGGCAATGACAGATCGTGAGCGGCTTCTTTTGAAGTAAATGCGCCCTCATAGGCGATGACCCCTTTGGCAAGTGCCTGATTTTCTCGCAACGCTGCTAAAGGATCGTTCGCTAGCTGCTGGGCATACGGCAAGGTGGCAATGCTCAATGCGATGGTTGCCGTTTGCGGCACAGCACCTGGCATATTCGCGACTGCATAGTGAATAACTTCTTCCCGGATATAGGTTGGCTCGTCGTGGGTAGTGACTTTGTCTTCGGTCTCAAAAATTCCGCCTTGGTCAATGGCAATATCGACGATCACGGATTTTTCAGGCATCTGTTTCACCATGTCGCGGGTCACTAAGCACGGGGCTTTTTGTCCTGGCAATAAGACGGCTCCTACCACCAAGTCTGCGGATTGGATCGTTCGTTCGATATTCAAGCGATTGGAATACAAGGTTTGAACTTGACCAGAAAACTGTCGATCCAGCTCTTGTAAGCGTGGGATCGAAACGTCTAAAATCGTCACTTGTGCGCCTAAACCTACAGCGACTCTCGCGGCATTCTCACCGGCAACGCCACCACCAATGATCGTTACCCGACCTTGACGGACGCCGGGAACACCTGAAAGCAGGATCCCTTTTCCGCCATATATTTTTTCGAGAAATTGTGCGCCGATTTGAACAGACATTCTTCCAGCGATCTCACTCATAGGCGATAGCAGAGGCAGGGTGCCGTTCGCCAGCTGGACGTTTTCATAAGCAACAGCGATCACTTTGCTGTCGATCAATGCTTGAGCAAGCTGTTGATTGGCGGCTACGTGGAAATAGGTGAATAAAACCAGTCCCTCATGCAAAAAGGGGTATTCTTCTGGTAAAGGTTCTTTGACTTTCATAACCAATTCAGAGGCCCAAACCTCTTCAACGGTAGCAATCGTAGCACCGACTTCCTGATACGCTTGATCAGAAAAGGTTGATCCTGCACCAGCGCCTTGTTCAACGAAGACTTCGTGTCCGTCTTGGACTAACTCATAGACTCCCGAGGGCGGCAATGCCACACGATTTTCATTGTTCTTGATTTCTTTTGGGATACCGATTTTCATAGACTTCACACCTTTCTTTCTTCCATTATAATAGAAAGCGGATTCCTAAGGGGAGAAAGAATGGTTTTTTTATTAAAAAAGTAAGATCCAGTTGCTGCCTACGCCACGACAAAGAAAAAAGCCCCGAAAGGGGACTTTTTTCGATCAATCAGCTGAAGGTCCAAAAGCGTAAGCTTTGATCAGCGATTTCATCTAGTGTGTAATAGATAGCGTAATGGGATTTTTCTGGATCATCATTTGGATCTAAGACAAACACTTGATCGTCCATCATTCCACCTAAGACCATAATATGGCCGCCATCTGTAAATTCCCCTGGAGTCACAGAAACGATGACCGGATGATTTTGTTGCAAGTAAGCTTCAACACTGGCTAGATCTGTGCCAAGATCATAGTAGTTGTAGCCGTTTGCATCGGCAAAATCAGAAAAAATCCGCCAGTCCGTTCCTTGGCCGTCAACGTAATAATGATCTCCTGCCCAATTGAGGACTTCCAGTGGCGAAATGGGATAGCCTTCAAGATAGGATTGAACCATCGCAAGAGAAGCAATCGCACAGCCGTTTTCTGCTAAGGTTTGGCTGCCGTCATTGCCATAGGATCTATCGGCCCAATCTTCGTTCGTCTGCAAGAAAATCGGTGTCGTGATGTCCATTTCCCATAAATAAGCATTGATGTCATCACTAAAGATAGCCTGAGAATAAATATATTCGTCGTCATAACTCTCATCATAGGCAACGACGGTATGCACGTGTTCAGACAACTCTCCGTACAACACGTGATGAGAGATTCGATTGAACCCTATCCAAATCAACACCAATCCTGCCAAAACAACCATTGGCCGACGCTTTCGATAAACATCTGTCTGTTTTTGCATTTTTCCCTCCTTGTTTTACGAATCGTACGTATTCATCCTGTTCTTTTAAGTAAAACAAAGGAGGGGGCGCTTGTCATCGGCCTACAGACCGATTCCTCGATCAACTGTCAAATGCTTCTAGTTCTAAGCTAGTATTTTCCCATGCTTCTAGTAGAGCTTCTTGTTCAGTGCGGGCTTGTTCTAACGCTTGATTCAACGCGGTCAATTTGACATGATCATTCAACGCATCTGGTGCGGTCATGTCTTGTTCCAGTTGTTGGATCGTTTCTTCTATTGCGGCAAGTTCTTCTTCGATTTGGGTGACTTTTCGCTGTAAGGTTCTAACGGCTTTTTGCTGTTCCTTGCTTTGGACAAAGTTTTGCTTGCCCGCTGAGAGGGTGGTTTCGGTTGTTTTTGCTTCCAACATCGCTGCGATTTCAGCTTCTTCTTGTTTCTTTTCTAAATAATAATCGTAATCGCCGAGATAGAGCTTGCTGCCGTTTTCAGACAGTTCCACGACCTTGGTGGCGATTCGATTGATAAAGTAGCGGTCATGAGATACGAAGAACAAAGTGCCTTCATAATCGATCAGGGCATTTTCTAAGACTTCTTTGCTGTCGATGTCTAAATGGTTGGTTGGCTCATCCAAAATCAAGAAATTGTCATGGTCCATGGCTAATTTTGCCAAAGCGACACGGGCTTTTTCGCCGCCGCTTAACAGCGTGATCGGCTTTTCAACATCTTCTCCCGAAAATAAGAAGCTGCCTAATATATTGCGAATCTCGACTTCAGGTGTGGTACTGTGGTCATCCCAAAGCTCATGGAGGATCGTTTTGGTTGAGTGCAGATCGGATTGGGTTTGGTCATAGTACCCGATTGAGACATTGGCGCCAAAATGCACCTTTCCTTGAATAAAGGGGATTTTATGAATCAGCGATTTCAATAAGGTTGATTTGCCGATCCCATTCGGTCCCACTAAAGCGATCGCATCTTTGCGCCGAACATCTAAGTCGATGGGCGCCGATAAAACTTCTTCTTCAGAATAACCGATAGCGGCATTTTCTACTTGCATCACAACATTTCCTGAAGGCTTTTCAATAGAAAAAAGGAAGTGGGCGGATTTTTCATCTCCTTGCGGGCGATCCAGCCGGTCCATTTTCTCTAATTGCTTACGGCGGCTTTGCGCGCGTTTGGTGGTAGACGCACGGACAAGGTTGCGGGCAACAAAGTCTTCCAGTTTATTGATTTCTTCTTGCTGTTTTTCAAAGGCTTTCCATTCACTTTGCAACTGCTCCGCTTTCAGGGTCAAATAGCGGCTGTAATTGCCTTTGTAATGGCGCATTTTTTGACGACTCAGTTCGTAGACTTCGTTGACGACTTTGTCTAGGAAGTAACGGTCATGGGAAACGATCAGCAACGCACCGGCATATCCTTGCAGATAGTTTTCCAACCAAGATAACGTTTCGATGTCTAAATGGTTGGTCGGTTCATCGAGGATCAAGATATCAGGTTTTTGCAGCAGCATTTTTGCTAATGCCAAGCGGGTTTTTTGACCACCAGAAAGGGTGTTGATAGCTTGCGTGTAAAAAGAAGGATCAAACTGAAAACCGTGCAAGACGGAGCGAATCTCATTTTCATAGCCATAACCGTTTTTTTCTGCAAATTCATGTTGCAACTGGTCGTATTCTTTCAGGAGATTGCCAGAGTCAGCAGCAGGATCTGCTTCGGAGATGGCGATCTCTAAGGTACGCATGCGCTGCTCCATCTGCCGAACCGTTGCAAAAGCTCCTAGCATTTCTTCCCAAACGGTGGCCTCACTAGCAAGTCCGGTATCTTGAGCTAAGTAGCCCATCGTAGCGGTCTTGTTTTTAGCGATCGTTCCTTTATCAGGACTTTCGAGTCCAGCAATAATTTTCAGTAGCGTTGATTTACCAGCACCGTTGCGCCCAACAAGCGCGATTCGGGAATTGCTGGCAATCTCTAATTGGATATTTTCAAATAAAACCTCGGCTCCGAAAAGACGGGCGATTTGGTTGGCTTGTAATAAAATCATGTATATGTCATTCCTATCTTTAAGAAACTTGTCTGTATCAAGGTTGCAATACTACAAGTCTATCATATTTTAAGGGAAACGGCGATTGGGAAAAAGTTTGATTTTACCATTATAAAATTTATATTTCAAATTATGAGCATTCAAATTGATTTTTGAACAATGTATTTGTTATGATAGCTTCATCACAAGTGAATTTTTCACAATGGGGGAGTATTCTTTGAAAGATCATCAAATTCCAAAGGCAACAGCGAAGCGATTGCCTTTATATTATCGTTACTTGCGTATTTTGCACCAAGCTGGCAAATTAAAAGTTTCTTCGACCGAACTAAGTGAAGCTGTTCAAGTTGATAGTGCGACGATCCGCCGCGACTTTTCCTACTTTGGTGAATTAGGAAAACGCGGCTATGGCTATGATGTTGAAAGCTTGATGCAGTTCTTTGCGAAGACATTGAACGAAGACCACATGACGAATGTAGCTTTAGTCGGTGTCGGAAACTTGGGGAGCGCCTTGTTGAAATACAAATTTCACCAAAGCAACAGCATTCGGATCAGTGCCGCATTTGATGTCAACGAAGATCTAGTTGGTCGAATCGTAGATGGTGTGCCGGTCTATCCAATGGATGACATGAAGGAACAAGTGAAGATCCAGCAGATCGATGTGGCTATTTTGACGGTTCCCGCACAACATTCACAAGATTTAGTGAACGAGCTTGTGAAAGCTGGCATTAAAGGAATCTTGAACTTTACACCTGCACGGATCACTGCACCAAAAGGCGTGCTGATTCAAAACGTTGACTTAACCAATGAATTGCAAACGTTGATTTATTTCTTGCATTCAGGCAACGTCTTGTCCCATGAAGAACCAGTAGAAGAACCATCACTAAGCGAATAATCGCATCACATAAATAGGAACCAACAAAACAGCTGCCAGATCGTAGTATATACAACGATCTGACAGCTGTTTTTTGCTTTTTCACCACTGATCTTACTCGTCTAACTGGTCAAAAAGTGATTCGTAGGAATCTTGCTCTTCAACGCTTGTGAGCGCTTCTTGATATCGCAAGATTTGTTGAGTCAAACGTGTGAAATCGATGATGCGGGCTTCACGATGCACTTCTTTCCCATTCGCGAACAAGAGGACGACAGGAACCGTCAAGACCGAAAATAAAGTGGCTGCTTCTGGCTCTGCCAGCGTATTGATGGTAAATAGGGGGAGTTGCTGGGATTGTGCCAGTTTTTGGATGCGTGGTTTGTCTGCAACACAAATACTGCAATTCGGTTGAGAGAGATAGAGTAGTGCCAACGGTTGTTGGGCGAGCTGCTCTTGGATCGGTTGATTTTTTTGCATAAGTCATTCCTCCATGGAAAATGTACGCTGTTCTTGAGGAAAAGTCAAAATATCTGCTAGCAGCTGATCGCTTAGGTGAGTAAGAAGGATTCAAAGATAAGGGAAATCTAAAGCAACGATTAAAAAAATAGGCTGCTTTAAAAAAAACGTTGTATAAAAAAAGGAAAAAACGTATAGTAATTCCAGCGTTTCGAATTTATTGATAAAGAAGGTTAAAGTTATGTTTCAGGCATTACCGAATTCTGTCCTGCAAATGAGTGTTATTTTTTTATCTATCGTCATTGAAGCCTTGCCGTTTGTCCTATTGGGCTGCTTGATCTCAGGTGCCTTACAAGTCTTCTTGACACCAGAAAGAGTCACGAGACTCTTACCAAAAAACAAATTGGCATCGATCACAGTTGGTTGTGGTCTGGGGGTCTTTTTTCCTTCCTGCGAATGTGGGATCGTACCGATCGTTAATCAGTTCGTAAAAAAAGAGGTGCCAGTGTATACGGCGTTTGCCTTTATGCTGACTGCACCGATCATCAATCCAATCGTGATTTTTTCTACATTCATTGCCTTTGGAAATTCCGCGAAGTTCGCCTTTTTGCGTGTACTGGGCAGCTTATTGGTCGCAATGGTCGTGGGGATCTGGCTGGCGTATTTTAACAAACAAGAGGTCTTAAAAACACGGCTTGCCAATCAATTAAGTGGCGGGAATGAGCAGGCAGCTCACCCACACCATCAGGGGCATGATCACGCCCACCATCAAACGGAAAAGAGCAGTCATCCGCTCCTTCGGCAGATTCGTCATTTGCTGCAGCATAGTTTGGATGAGTTTTTCGATACTGGGCGTTATTTGATCATTGGTGCGTTGATCGCCTCAGCGATGCAGACCTATCTGCCAACTGGTTTGATGCTGACATTAGGCTCCACGAAGCTGTTAGCGGTCTTCGTCATGCTGCTGTTAGCATTAACGTTATCCCTATGTTCCGAAGCAGATGCCTTTATCGGCTCTTCGTTGTTGAGTTTATTCGGCACTGGACCAGTCGTCGGTTTCCTGGTTTTTGGTCCAATGGTAGATATTAAAAACCTGTTGATGATGAAGCGGTACTTTTCGGGGCGTTTTATCGCTTCTTTAGTTGGATTAGTCGCAATCGTCGTTTCAATTTATGCATGGGTGGTGTAAAGAATGGTTCGTTTTTTGATCTTATCAGGCTATTTTGAATTGATGATGTACTTGCAAGTGACGGGCAAACTCAATCAGTTTATCAACATTCATTATCGCTATCTCGCTATTTTATCCATGATCATTTCTTTATTATTGGCTTTGGTCCAGCTGTATTTTTGGGTCAAACAAGAGCCTGAGCATCATCATGACGATGAGCATCAGCATGGATTGGAGAAAAAACACCAACGAGTGATTGCGTATTTTCTATTAGCCTTACCGATCATCGTGGGTCTCTTTTTCCCCACCGTTAGCTTGGATACGACGATCGTTGAAGCAAAAGGGTTTAATTTCCCCCTAAGTGAAGAATCTGTGGGGGATCCAGAAATGACGACCCAATATCTGAAACCCGATACAAGTCTTTATTTTAACAAAGAAGATTATGACACTCAGATGGATGCAGCGTTGGCACGTTACGCCAAAGATGAGACGATTGCGGTAACGGAAGAAAATTACTTGGAAGTCATGGAGTTGATCTATACGTACCCGAGCGAATTTATTGGCAAGAAAATCACCTATGATGGATTTGTGTACCATGCAGATCAAGATGATGCCAATGAAATCTTTTTGTTTCGTTTTGGCATTATCCATTGTGTGGCTGATTCAGGCGTTTTTGGCTTGCGAGTGGAATTACCGCAACAAACAACGGCAGAAAATAACCAGTGGCTCCATGTAGAAGGGACGATCCAATCGAAGTACTATCAACCCTTTAAACGAGACTTACCGATGGTGGTAGCAGACCAAGAGAAGACGATTGAAGCACCAGAAAACCAGTATGTCTACCGCGCTTTCTAGCTTTTTTTAAGAAAGTTCATAAAAACATCATAAACCTTTGTTATAATGGAGAAAATCTAAGCATATGTTTGTAGTTTTATCAAACGTTTAGTACAATATAGTAGGAACATATGCTAAAATCTATACAAAAGAGAGGTGTCGTGAAATGGGTTTTACAGATGAAACAGTTCGCTTTGATTTTGATGATAGCCGTAAAAAAGAAGTCAGCGAAACATTAGCTATCGTCTACCGAGCATTAGAGGAAAAAGGATACAATCCGATCAATCAAATCGTCGGTTATCTCCTTTCTGGCGACCCGGCTTACATTCCTCGTTATCGGGATGCCCGGAATTTGATTCGTCGTCACGAACGGGATGAGATCATGGAAGTTCTGATCCGTTATTATTTAGGCAATCACGGGATCAACCTATAATGAGAATCATGGGATTGGATGTTGGTTCGCGGACAGTCGGCGTGGCGGTCAGTGACCCAATGGGCTGGACAGCACAAGGGATCGAGATCATTCGCATCAATGAAGATGAAGGCAATTTCGGTTATGATCGACTTGCTGAATTGGTGAAAGAATATGAAGTCTCACGTTTTGTGGTAGGACTACCTAAAAATATGAATAATACGATCGGACCTAGAGCGGAGGCTTCTATGGCTTACGGCGCAGCGATCGAACAGCAATTCGGTTTGCCGGTCGTTTACCAAGACGAACGTCTGACGACCGTTCAAGCAGAACGAATGCTGGTAGAACAGGCGAATACATCGCGTGCCAAACGAAAAAAAGTGATTGATAAATTAGCAGCAGTCATGATTTTGCAGAATTATTTAGATGGTGCTGGGAAACAGCTGTTTTAATTTACAGAAAAGAGGAAAATAAATGTCAGAACATACACACGATCATAACCACGATCACGATCATGAAGGACATGAACACATTACTTTAATCGATGATCAAGGAAATGAAACCTTATACGAAATTCTATTAACGGTTGACGGTACAGAAGAATTCGGCCGCAACTACGTCTTGCTTTATCCAGCAGGCGTACCAGAAGAAGAAGACGTTGAATTACAAGCGTACGCTTATATTGAAAACGAAGACGGTTCTGAAGGTGAATTAGAACAGATCGAAACAGAAGCAGAATGGGATATGATTGAAGAAGTCTTCAACACATTCATGGCGGAAGAAGAAGAGTAATAAGTTGCAAGTGCTGACCCTTTCCATAAGGGATCAGCACTTTTTTTGATTTAACGACTGTTTATTTTAGAAGCATGTCTGCTTTTTTGAAAGGAATGAGAAAAATGAGTAACGTAACGATATTCGAGCTTGAAAAGATCGCAGAAGAGCAGCTAGTTTTTGCCGTGATCATCAGCAAGTACCAAGAAAAGTTCGTCTATGTCAAACACAAAGAACGAGACACCTTGGAGATTCCTGGAGGCAAGCGAGAACTAGGAGAAAGCATCACAGAGTGTGCTGCCCGTGAATTAAAAGAAGAAACAGGCGCCAAGCACTTTACCCTAGAACCGTTATTTATCTATGGTTTAGAAAAAAACGGGGAGGCCGATTACGGCTTGGTGTTTGAAGCCCAGATCACGGACTTGCAGGATGAATTGACCTCAGAGATCGAAGCAATCTATGTAATGGCAGAGCCGCCTGCCAACTGGACATATCCAACGATTCAGCCGTTGTTATTGGCAGAATATTTCGTACGAACAAAAAAATAATTCAGCCCACTCAAATGGAGGGCTGTCTTGAGTGGGAAAGTAAAAGAAGCCTATTTGACAGGAGTGAGCGAATGAGTTGCGTGATCCTGCAATCAGGGGTAGGATGAAAATGTAAACGTTATCTTATTGGAGAGTAGGGAAAGGCATGGAAAAAATTTATCAAGCAAGTACCGCAGAAGGAGCAATCGATTTTATCAATATGCGCGATTTGGAGATCGCGGCAGAGGAAGTGATTCCTAAAGGTGGGTATGGCTATATCAGCAGTGGTGCGGGGGATATTTTTACCTATCAAGAAAATGAACGCGCCTTCAATCACAAATTGATCATTCCTCATGTCTTAAAGGACATTGAATTACCGGACACAACGTTGTCCTTTGGCGGCGATACGTTGTCAGCGCCAATCATTATGGCGCCTGTTGCCGCCCACGGCTTAGCAAATGTTGCGGCAGAACAAGCGTCAGCCAAAGGTGTTTCACGTTTTGGCACGATCTATACGGCGAGTTCGTATGCCTCTTGTACGTTGGAAGAAATCCGAGCAGCTGGTGGTCAAGAAGCGCCGCAGTGGTTCCAATTTTATATGAGTAAAGACGATGGCATCAATAAAGACATCTTGGCGATGGCAAAACGCAATGGCGCCAAAGCGATCGTTTTGACCGCAGATGCAACTGTTGGGGGCAATCGAGAAACGGATCGCCGCAATGGCTTCACCTTTCCGTTGGCAATGCCGATCGTTCAGGCCTATCAATCAGGGATCGGACAAACGATGGATGCCGTTTACGGCTCCTCAAAACAAAAATTAAGTCCCCAGGATGTCGCTTTTATCGCCAAAGAATCTGACTTGCCAGTTTATGTCAAAGGGGTGCAATCAGAAGAAGATGTGGAACGAGCTTTAGGGGCAGGTGCACAAGGGATTTGGGTCTCAAATCACGGGGGACGCCAATTGGATGGTGGTCCAGCTTCCTTTGATTCCTTACAGATCGTGGCTGAAGCAGTGGCAGGTCGGGCGCCGATCGTCTTTGATAGCGGGGTACGGCGAGGACAGCATGTCTTTAAAGCGATTGCTTGCGGAGCAGATCTAGTGGCGATCGGCCGCCCAGTGATCTATGGGTTGGCTCTAGGTGGTGCTACCGGTGTTCAACAAGTCTTTGATTTCTTCAAAAAAGAATTGGAGATGGTCATGCAGCTTGCGGGGACGCAAACGGTGGCAGATATTAAAAAAGCCGTTTTACGGGACAATCGCTATTTATAAGTAATCCCTCAAAAAGGCGCTAGAATCGCTGATTCTGGTGCTTTTTTTAATGGATTTTTCTGATCATGCCCAGGAGCAGGAGCAACTGCTTTCGCTGAAAAAAGTGTATATGATTTTGAAACAATTGCAAAATCAGCTACACTTAAAAGAGACCAATAAACTAAAGGAGAGAGATTGATGATTCCAAAAATTATTCATTATTGCTGGTTTGGCGGCAATCCATTAGGTGAACAAGAAAAGAAATACATGGATACCTGGAAAAAATATTGTCCGGATTATGAGATCAAACGTTGGGATGAATCAACGATCGACCTTTCAAAATTCGGTCCTTATCTAAAAGAGGCCTATGACCAAGAAGAATGGGCCTTTGTGTCAGATGTGGTTCGTTTGTATGCGTTAGTGACAGAAGGCGGTATTTATATGGATACCGATATCGAGGTGGTCAAACCTTTAGATGAGCTCTTGACACTGGAGGCATTTATGGGCTTTGAGATCGAAACCAAGATTTCTACTGGGATCATTGGAGCGGTGCCGCATCATCCCTTTATGGAAGAATGGTACCACGATTACGATGACCGAAAATTTGTCCGGGCAGAAAAAACGGAAGATGTCGTCACCAATGTGATCCGAGTGACGGAACTGTTGCAAAACCACGGATTAGAATTGAATAATCAACGACAAACCGTTAAGGGTGTAGAAATCTTCCCGCAAATGACGTTTTCACCAAAAAGCTATATCACTGGTGAGGTCGAGGAAGATCCGAGTACGATGGTGATCCATCAGTTTTCTGGCTCTTGGTTATAAAAGAGTAAGTCTATGAAAGGACGGACAGTGGGGAAAGCTGTCTGTCCTTTTTGCTTTTGCAAGGGATGATGGAGATGTGATAGAATAGCTTGAAAAAATGAGGAGGCGTTTTGATGGCTATCAAACGATGTACTTTGGCAGATTTAGAAGAATTGGGAGAAATCAGCGTATCCACCTATTACGATACATTTGCTCCTTTCAATACGGAGGAAAATACTCGTATCTATCTAGAAGAAGCCTACAATCTGCCGAAACTGACCCGAGAGTTAGAAAATCCGCAGTCGGCGTTTTATTTTTTACAAGATAATGATCAAACCGTAGGATATATCAAACTTAACTGGGGTGAGGCGCAAACGGAAGCAATCGCCCCAGAGGGGTTGGAAATTGAACGAATCTATATTAAAAAAGAACATAAGCGCAGAGGCTATGGCAAAACACTGCTGCTGTTTGCCCAAGAGACCGCTAAAGAGCTGCAGAAAAAGTCGATCTGGTTAGGCGTTTGGGAATTTAACGACAATGCGTTGGCTTTTTATCATACGATGGGCTTTGAAAGAGTTGGCAGTCACTCCTTTTTTATGGGGGATGATGAGCAGACGGATTTCTTGATGCTGAAAGAACTTTGAATTCTGCCTTTGTATGAGGAATTAGAAATTACTTTCCATTTTTTTGGCAATCAAGTATAGTTAAAGGGATTGATGAAAAAAGAACGATTGGTGAAAACCATCGCTAAGGAGAGCAATTGTAAATGGAAAAACAGAGAAACGAAAGTATTTTGTCACGTTTTCTTAAAGGCGTGGTGATTGCCTTGGGCTTTATCTTGCCTGGTGTTTCAGGTGGCGTATTGGCAGCCATCTTAGGCATTTATGAGCGGATGCTGCGCTTTATGGCACATCTGACGAAGAATTTTAAAGAGAATCTCCTCTTTTTCCTGCCAGTAGGGATCGGGGGAATCGTAGGGATCGGGCTTTTATCAAAGCCATTAGAGTGGCTGCTGCAAAACTATCAAATCATCGTTTTGTGGGGCTTTGCGGGGGCAATTATTGGGACGTTACCAGCACTTGCTAAAGAATCGACCTTGAAAAGCAAACGGACAACCGGCGACCTGCTTTGGTTCTTCGGCAGCATGGTCATCGGCTTCTTGTTCCTCTATTTTATGGGTGATATCTTAGGAACGATCCCTGCCAATTTCATAGGTTTTGTGATCGCCGGCGGTCTGATCGCGTTAGGTGTTTTGGTTCCTGGCTTGAGTCCTTCAAACCTTTTGCTCGTTTTGGGACTTTATGATCCGATGTTGAAAGGCTTTAAGAGCTTTGACATCATGGGGGTCTTTCTACCGATCGCCATTGGCGGCTTGGCAGTGATGCTGCTGTTTTCGAAATTGATGGAGTGGCTATTGACCCATTATCATTCAAAAGTCTATCACTTCATTTTAGGGATCGTTATTGCCTCAACGATATTGATCGTGATTCCTCCGGTGGCAAACTATAGCGGCTTTACTTGGGTAACGGCTGTCATCGGAATTATTTTGTTTGTCTTGGGGGCTTGGTTAGGTCTTTGGATGAGCAAGCTGGAAGAAAAATATAAGTAAATCAAAACGGCACATCGTTTGGCGATGTGCCGTTTTTGTTAGGTAATGATGGGGACAGCTAAGAAGAAGCGTTGGTCGACAACTGGTAGTAAAAAGATGGGAACGTTTGATAACGATATGATACAGGTTTAAAAACTGTTCTATTTTTGTTGAAAGATTTCCTAGTGTTTGGTATATTGTAGTCTATATAAAGAAGAATTTTTCATGTGTTACAGTTTAGATAATTGTTTGAGGGTTTGAGGAAAAGGAGGGGCAAGCATGCAAGATGCGACCTATTGGGCGGAACAATTGCGGCAAGGAAAAATCAGTTTTGCAGAGCGGGTGGCGATGATCGAAGAAAAAGTCAATCAACAAAATCCGCTTTTGAATGCGCTTGTAACATTTGATCCGCAAGCAGCGATCCAGCATTACGAGCAGCATCTTCAAAAAACGGTTTTTGGGGGACAACCCATGCCGTTAAAAATACTCGGCCAAACCAAAGCAGGGTGGCCAGCAACGTCAGGAGCCAAACTGTTTGCTAAAGCACGAGCCAGCCGCACGGCACATTTTGTCTCTCGTTTAGAAGAGGCAGGCTTTGTGCCGTTAGGGCAAACCAATGCACCAGAATTTGGATTCAAAAATATCACTGATCCAACATTGTATGGGCCTACACGTAATCCGTGGAATCCTGCCTATTCAGCTGGTGGTTCCAGTGGTGGTGCGGCAGCGGCAGTGGCTTCGGGGATGTTTCCGATTGCGGGTGCCAGTGATGGCGGCGGATCGATCCGCATTCCAGCATCCTTTAGCGGATTGATCGGTTTGAAGCCAACCCGTGGCACGATGCCAGTGGGTCCTAGTGAATGGCGCAGCTGGCAAGGCGCTTCTATCAACTTTGCGTTGACGCTTTCCATGCGTGATACGGAACAGTTGTTTTATGCGTTGCGGACGTCACAGCCGACTGCCCCTTATCAGGCACCGCAAGTAGAATGGCATCATCAGCAAGCGAGTCAAAAAACGCGGTTGAAGGTTGCTTTTACTACCGCATCGCCGACCGGTGGCCAAGTGTCTGAAACCGCCATCCAAGCAGTCCGAAGTGCAGCCGCATTTTTAGAAAAGCAGGGGCATGAAGTCGTTGAAGTGGGCTATCCAGTGGCTGGTCAGCAAATGATGACCACCTATTACGCCATGAATGGCGGCGAAACAGCTGCGATGTTTGCTGAGATCAATGCTGCTCGTCAAGTACCGGTCAGACGGGAAGAGATGGAATTGATGACCTGGGCACTTTACCAATATGGCAAAAAACTGCCTGCCGCCGATTACGTTCTTGCCTTGCAGTGGTGGGATCAATTGGCAGAAAAAATGGAAGAAGTCTTTTCAACCTATGATCTCTTTTTGACCCCGACGACGGCTTATCCAGCCCCTTTGATTGAGGAAGCCTTACAAAGCGATAGCATTCGCCAAAGACTGCATGAGATCGAATCGCTTGGAAAAAGTGCTGCGGGTGAGTTGATCGAAGAAATGTTTGCCAAGAGCTATGCTCTGACACCTTACACTCAATTAGCCAA
This sequence comes from Enterococcus sp. DIV2449a, assembly GCF_051711225.1. Taxonomy (NCBI): domain Bacteria; kingdom Bacillati; phylum Bacillota; class Bacilli; order Lactobacillales; family Enterococcaceae; genus Enterococcus; species Enterococcus sp. DIV2449a. Next base: position 2,715,032 of record NZ_JBIOME010000001.1, on the reverse strand, counting down.
TTTAACGGGGCAGCCAGCCATCAGCTTGCCAACTGCTCTTAGCGAGGAAGGGTTGCCGCTAGGGATCCAATTTATGGCGTCTAAAGGCAGAGAAGATCTACTTTTCCAAGTCGGCTATTTATTTGAAACACAGCAACGATTTCTGTTGCCAAAACAAGGAGACTAAGAGGAGGATATTATGAAACAAGTTAGAAAAGGGAAAATCGTTGCAATGGTTGGCTTTTTAGGTTTATTTGCGGGAGTCTTGTTAAGTGCCTGCAGCAAACCAACGGAAGAAGACACCAGTCTAAGCAAGGTGGAAGAAGCCAAAACATTGGTTGTTGCTACTTCGGGAACCTTGTATCCATCGTCTTACTATAACGATGAAAATGAATTAGTGGGCTATGATGTCGATGTGGCAAAAGAAGTCGCCAAGCGATTAGGCGTAGAGATCACATTTAAAGAGTACAATGTCGATGGACAAGTTTCTTCTTTAACACGTGGAGAAACTGATTTTGCTGCCAACGATTTTGGTTTGACGGATGAACGGGCGGAAAAATTCAGTCTCTCAACGCCTATCAAATACTCGTTCGATAGTATGATCGTGCGAAAAAGTGATGACTCTGGGATTGCTTCTTTAGAAGATTTGGATGGCAAAAAAGCTGCTGGTGAACCGAATACCAGCTACATGCGCTTAGCGGAATCCTATGGGGCAGAATTAGTGACTTACGACAACGCAACGAATGATCAGTATTTGACAGATGTTGCGAATGGTCGAACGGATGTGATCTTGAATGATTACTATTTGCAAAAAATGGCAGTCGCTGCTTTGCCAGATATCCCTGTAAAAATTTTGGAAGATGTCTACTTTAATCCGAATGAAACGGGCTTCTTATTCGTGAAAGATCATCAAGCATTACAGGAAAAAGTGGATGCTGTTTTAGCAGAAATGAAAGAAGACGGCCGTTTAAAAGAACTTGCGGAAACGTATTTTCAAACCGATATTTCAGTAAAATCTGATCAAGCGATCCAAACGGTTGAAACAGACTAATGTATATTCCAACCCTTGATTTGCCGTTGATGTGGGAGTCATTGCCCTATTTGCTGTCGGGCTTGTCCTATACGGTCGGCATTGCTGTCGTTTCGTTTCTAGGAGGCAACGTATTAGGGATCACACTCACCTTCTTAGGGATGTTGGAAAATCCATTCATTAGAGGGTTCGTGCGGGGCTACCTCTCATTTCTAAGAGGCGTCCCAGCGTTGGTCTTGTTGTTCCTACTGTATTTTGGCTTGCCTTATCAATTGTCGGCGCTCAGTGCTGCGATCATCTGTTTTACATTGACCAGCAGCGCATTTATCGGGGAAATCTACCGAGGATCAATTGCTGGTGTGGATCGTGGGCAATTTGATGCTGCCTATGCGTTAGGGTTATCCTTTACGAAAACGATGCGTCTGATTATTTTGCCACAAGCCTTTCGTATTTCTGTACCGGCATTGAGTAATGTGGCAATGGATTTGCTGAAAGGAACCTCCTTGGCAGCAATGATCACGATTCCTGATATTTTTCAAAAAGCTAAGATCGTTGGCGGACGAACCTTTGATTACATGTCCATGTATGTGCTAGTTGCCATCATCTATTGGCTGTTGTGCATTTTGATTGAAGCCGGGCAAAAGCGATTAGAACAACATTTTTCAAAACGCTTTGCCGCTAATGAGGCTGTAAGACAATAAAAAAAGAGCCGAGGCTCGATCACTGCAGAAATCACTTTCTTCTTGAATTGATTTCTGCAGTTTTTGTTTTTGAGAAGATAGAAGAAAGGAGATTTTCATAGTAAAACAATGAGCGAAGGCAAGGAAGATAGAGGAATTTCTGTAATGTCAAACTAGTTGTTAGTATGAAAATGGTGCTGCCCAAATTATTTTCCTTCACTTAAACAGCCTATATTTCATTCGTTTGGTTCAAGTGATTCATGGTAAAATAAAGAAAAGCAAATCGAGGAGGGTCCTTATGAAGTATGAATGGCGCAAACTAGAAAAAGAGCTCTATCTTCCCAAAAAACCAACAGTGATCGAGGTGCCAACGTATCAATTTATCAGTTTGAGCGGCAGCGGCAATCCGAATCGTCCTGAATTCAGCGAAGAGATCGCCGCTTTATATACGATTTCTTATTCACTCAGGATGGGATTGAAAAAAGGGGCTTTTGGCAATGAACCCTTTGAATACACGGTCTTTCCTTTAGAAGGCGTATGGACCTCTCTGACAAAGCCAGACGGTGCCGTCAACAAAGAAGAATTGATCTACAAAATCATGATTCGCCAACCAGAACCAGTCACGGAAACACTGTTTCAAGAACAGCTCTTGGCAGTCAAAGAGAAGAAAGACAATCCAAATCTAGAAAAGCTTATCTTTGAGCGCTATGAAGAAGGATTGTGTCTGCAAGCGATGCATACAGGTTCTTTTGACACTGAAGCGGAAACATTTGCGAAAATGAAGGAGCTGTTAAAACAAGAACAGTTAGTGATCCGTCCAACGATGGACACGTTCCAGCATCGAGAAATCTATTTGTCTGATCCGCGAAAAGTCTCACCAGATAAAGCCAAAACCGTCCTGCGATGGGCAGTAGAAGCAGAGGGTGGGATTCAGTGAATAAAAACTATTTAAGCATCGACATCGGCGGCACGAAAATCAAATCGGCTGTCATTGATCGCTCGGGGAATATTCTGACGCGAGGACGGATGGATACGCCGAAAAATCTTACGGAATTTCTGACAGGGATTGAAACGATCGTTGAGGACGTTCATGGAAGCATTCGGGGCATTGCTGTTAGTACCCCAGGAAAAGTCAACCCAGAGACAGGGACGATCTCGTTTGGCGGGGCATTGCCTTTTTTAGATGGAGTCTCCTTAAAACAACTGCTGGCAAAGTACCAAGTGCCGCTGGCTGTGACCAACGATGGCAAGGCAGCCGCATTAGCTGAATGGTGGCTAGGAAACCTTAAAGGGATTCAAAATGGGGCTGCCATAACATTAGGTACTGGTTTGGGTGGTGGTGTGATCGTTGAAGGAAGACTGATCCAAGGTGCACATTTTCAAGCAGGGGAATTAAGTTTTCTACTAAATGCCACTAAGAGAAGCGATGCTCAAGAAAACGCTGAGCAACCAAATAATCAGGGATTGACCCTGCAGCAATTGGCAGGTTTTAGCGGTTCAGCGGTCGCCATGATTCGCCGCAGCGCCCAACTGCTAGGCTTAGCTGATCTTGCGGATGGTGAAGCAGTTTTTGACGCTATCAATCAAAAAGAGCCCCAGGTCTGGGCGCTGTTTACAGCGTATTGCCGAGAAATCGCGTGTGTCATACTCAATGTTCAAGCCGTGATCGACTTAGAGCGCTTCGTGATTGGCGGTGGCATCAGTGCCCAAGCGATCGTGGTGGAAGAAATCGACCGTCAGTATCAACAACTGCTGGCTAGTTTACCGATTTTGCAGCAGACCTTGACGAAGCCGGAAATCCAAGCCTGCAAATTTCAAAATGACGCCAATTTATTAGGGGCGCTCTATCATTTCTTTTTGGAACATGAGATGAAATAAAATAGACAAAAACTGCCGCGAACCAACGATTCGCGGCAGTTTTTTAGGCTTTTTTCTTGGTGTCTTTGTCTTCGTCACCTAGGTAATCTTTGCTAGTGAAGGCACTGTGGAAGTATTTGCCCTCTTGACCGTAATAGCGGTTGTAGCGCTGCTTGAATTTGCGGAACACGTAAACGACAAGAACTTTTAGCAGACAATAAATCGGGATTCCGAAAATCACCCCAACGATCCCCATCAAATCACCCATTACTAATAAAACAACCAGAATCGTAATAGGATGGATTTTCAATCGGTCACCCATCACACGGGGCACGACTAAATCGCCATGAAGCAGCTGTACAGCAAACCAAGCAATCAAAAACTTAACCAACATCCCGGTGGAATCTTGTGCGGCAATGAAAAGCCCCGGGAAAAAGACGATAAAAGGTCCAATATAGGGGATGATACAAAGCAGACCAGCGGCGATCGCCAGAATACTGGCATACTCTAAGCCAATCAATAGGAAAACGACCCAATAGATCGCCCCTAAAATCAAGGATGAAATGATTTGTCCTTTCAAAAAGGCACCGACTTGTAAGTCAGAGATCTTGACGATTTCATTAAAGTCTTTGCGAAAACGAGGTGGTACTAATGAGAGGACCGAAAAATAAAACTTGTTGGGGTTGCGCAATAAAAAAAAGGCAATGATCGGTCCAGTAAACAAAGCAATGAACAAGGTCGAAATGGTTGAAAACAAACTGCTGAGCCCAGCGGCACCAGTTTGCCAATAGTCTCCAATAAAACTCATGATATTACTGGTGATATTTTGTAGTGTGTCTGTAATTTGTACCATCTCATCTTGAAATGGGGTATTTTCTAAAAAGGCGGTCGCGTTTTTCTCAAAGTCACTGACCAAACTTGGTAAGCTATTGATCAGATCGGTGGTTTGCTGCTCCAAAATCGGATAAAGCTGGAAACCAGCAAAGACGATCAACAAAAGAATCAACAGATAGATCCCAGCAATCGAAACACTGCGGGGAATTTTTTTCGATTCCAATTTATCGACCACCGGGTTAAACAGATAGTAAAGGATCAGCCCAAATAAAAAGGGTGGGATAATAGCTGTAAGTATGGCTGAAAAGGGTGTAAATAAAAAAGAAATCTGATTTAGCAAAAAGACAGCAACTGCCGACAAGATAATCAGTCCTAAGACATAATAGCTTGTTTTGCTGCCTAAAAAGTGGATCAATCGGTTATTTTTCATAATAAGCCTCGCTTTCTTAGCTACATTATAACGAAAGACCCCCATTCTGTAAAAAAACAACGTACCTTTCGAAAAAACCACGCTCACATTCTCAATAGCTTTATAATGAAAGAATATCTTTAATAAGGCGTTGACTGGTGACCTCTTTCTTCAAAACAGACCAAAAAACGCTCCCGTGAGCACAATGCAGGAGCGTAAAGGATTATTTGCGTACAGTCGTTAAGGTGCAACGCCCAACGGCAGTTTTTAACCCGCTAGCTAACCAAATAGTGGCTTGCCAAGTTTGGATACGAGCGCCGATGCGATCAGGACTAGCTTCTACGATCAGAGTTCCTTCTTGGGCGGCGGCTAGATGGTTGACTTGCAGGTCAACGCCGGCGGCAAAGGCCTCTTCTTGAGCCAAGGCTTGATTGGCACCGATGCTGCAGGCGGTCTCGATCAAAACACCGTTAATACCACCGTGAACGAGACCAAAAGGCTGTTTGTGCTGCGCTTTGATCGGCATCCGTAAACGAACAAAATCGGCTGTTGCTGCTTCTACTTCGATTTCTAAGGCTTCCAGTAAATTCATTTTTTACTCCTTTTTCTAAGAAAGTTACCATGATTATAGCACGAGTTTTGGTAGAAATAGCCGAAGATCTCAGAAAGTCGGCAACAGGGGGAGAAGTCTTAAGAAATTCCCTTAACCAAAGCAATTTCTAACGAAAAGCGACTAGATATGTGTATAATAGAGCTATGTGAATTGAGGAGGAACAAGTAATGAGAGAATGGAAAACCTTAAAAGAGTACGATGAAATTTTGTTTGAACAACATGGAAAAGTGGCGAAGATCACGATCAACCGCCCAGAAGTCCACAATGCGTTTACACCAAAAACGGTGTTTGAAATGATTGATGCATTTTCGATCAGTCGCGATGAACCAGGCATCGGCGTGATTATTTTGACAGGCGCTGGCGATAAAGCCTTTTGTTCAGGCGGAGACCAAAAAGTCCGTGGTCACGGTGGCTATGTTGGGGAAGATCAGGTTCCTCGCTTAAACGTATTGGATCTGCAACGCTTGATTCGCACGTTACCAAAACCGGTGATCGCCATGGTCAAAGGCTGGTCGATCGGCGGCGGAAATGTTTTACAATTGGTTTGTGATTTAACGATCGCCGCTGATAACGCTAAATTTGGTCAAACAGGACCAAATGTCGGTAGTTTTGATGGTGGCTATGGTTCGGGCTATCTTGCACGGACAATCGGACATAAAAAAGCCAAGGAAGTTTGGTTCATGACAAAACAATATACTGCCGAAGAAGCATTGGCGATGAACTGGATCAATACAGTCGTTCCTCTTGATCGAGTAGAAGATGAAACGATGGAATGGGCCGAAACGATGCTGCAAAAGAGCCCGTTGGCGTTACGCATGATCAAAGCATCAATGAACGCCGATACGGACGGATTAGCTGGCATTCAGCAATTGGCCGGCGATGCGACCTTATTGTATTACACGATGGATGAAGCCAAAGAAGGTCGTGACGCGTTTAAAGAAAAACGTCAACCAGACTTCGACCAATTCCCTAAATTCCCATAATGACTGGGAGTTGGCTGCAAAGGCAAGCACAACTTCATCCAGAACGACCAGCTTTTTATTGGCATGAAAAAAGCTGGTCGTTTGCTGCCTTGCAAAAAGAGGTTTATGCTTACGCTGCTTATTATCAAGCCCAATTCGTTGATCAGCCAAACCGGGTAGCTCTTTTTAGCAATAACTCCCCTGAAATGGTCTTTACGATCCTTGCGTTATGGGAGTTGGGGATCGAAGTCCAGCTGCTGAATACGCGATTGACAGCCGCTGAAATCTCCTTCCAATTGCAAGATGCCCACTGCGACTGGGTGATCACGGCGGATCAGGCTGCGGTTTCGGGTGTTCGCAACTTGACCTTTGGACAAGCGATCAAACAGGCGGAGGCTTTTATCGGTTCTGTTGTTCCTTCGTTTGTTCCTAATGAAGCAATCTATCAAGCAGAGCAAGTGGCTTCAATTATGTATACATCTGGTACGACTGGCAATCCCAAGGGTGTGCCTCAAACCTTTGGGAATCATCTAGCAAGTGCCGAAGCGACGCAAAAAAACTTAGCCATCACTAGCGAGGATTGTTGGCTTTGTGCAGTTCCGCTGTATCATATCAGTGGGTTATCAATTCTCTTACGGTCCTTGCGACTTGGGATGAGTGTTCGTTTATATGAGCGCTTTGATGCTGGAGAAATGGCAAAAGACCTTGAAGCAGGGAAAGGGACGATCGTTTCTTTGGTGGCAAAAATGTTGACAGATTTGCTGCCCTTGGTGCCCAAACAAGGCTTTGATTCGTTGCGTTATGTACTGTTAGGCGGCGGTCCGATTGCTAAAAGTGTATTGGAAAAATGCCAGCAAAAACAGCTTTCTGTGATCCAATCCTATGGGATGACAGAAACCTGTTCACAAGTGGTGGCATTGCCGCCAGAAAAAGCTTCAGAAAAAATCGGCTCCTCAGGGGTTCCCCTGCAAGGTGTCCATTTACGAATTGCGGTTGATGCGAAAATGGCAGATCATCAGACTGCTGAAAGTACCCAGTCGATCGGAGAGATCCAACTGCAAGGACCGGCGATCACGACCCGTTACTTAAACGATCGCAGTCCACAGCAGTGGGACCAAGAGGGCTGGTTTGCCACAGGAGATCTAGGGTATCTTGATCAAGAGGGCTTTTTGTATGTAGTCAGTCGTGCAAGCGAACTGATCATATCTGGTGGAGAAAACATCTATCCCGCAGAAGTGGAGCAAGCCTTGTTGCAGCATCCAGCGGTCAAAGAGGCAGCTGTGGTGGGGGAACCAGACGAGGAGTGGGGACAATCTGTCGCGGCTTATTTAACGTTAAATCAACCGATCCACTTCCAAGCTTTATTGGATACGTTAGAAGGGCAGATCGCCCATTATAAATTTCCGCGCCGCTTTTATCACGTGCGAGAAATGCCGCGCACAGCAAGCGGTAAAGTTTTAAAAAGGCTATTGCTGAGTGAAGAAAGAGTGAACTACATTGAACAGCAAATCAACAAGTAATTATGAGGCAGCGATCGCTGCCGGGAAAACCTATTTGAGTGAGTATCAACCTATAGAAAGGTGTGACTTACTGGCTCTTTATGCAGCGGCACAAGAATATCGAGGGGAACGCTACTTCTGGCGTACCCCTGATGAAACGACCAGTATAGTAGGGTTGGGTTGGTTAGCCACTTTTTCGCAACCCAAACTTGCAGACTTTTCAGAAGTCCGCTCTCTCTTAAAGCAAGCCCACTATCAACCAGAGGCACCTTTTCAGGCGCAGTTAGTTGGCGGCTTTGCTTTTGATGAACAGGCAGAAGTCAGTCAGGATTGGGCTGAGCTAGGTGCTGGTCTCTTTGCGTTGCCAGAAATACTGGTTCGCAAAATTGGCGATCAGTGTGGCGTCGTTTATACAGTAGCCGCTTCTTCCGAGGAACAACGACAACAAAAAGTCGCTGCCTTACAGGAAAAAGTCGCAAGCTGGTTGCATGCCAACCCGGACAAGAGTCTTGTAGCAGAAACGCCTGCTTTTCAGGCACAAGAGGAACTAGATGTGCCCCAATGGCTGCAAGCGGTCGAAGAGACAGTGGCAGCCATTCGCTCAACTGAAACACCGTTGAAAAAAGTGGTTCTGGCAAGACGAATGAAGGTAGAAACGAAGCAGTCGATCATTAGTACTGCGGTGTTGCAACGGTTGGCGCAACAGCAGCCGAATACCTATCTTTTTGCCATCGAACATGGGGGCCATGTTTTTGCTGGTGCGACGCCAGAACGCTTGCTAAAAGCGACTGTCGATCAATTTGAAACGGTAAGTATCGCAGGTTCCGCACCAAGAGGCAAAACCAAAGAAGAAGATGAGGCACTGGCACAAGCCCTCTTAGCGGACGCAAAAAATACCCATGAACATCAAGTAGTTGTCGATCGCTTAGAAACGGCATTGGCCACTTTGTTAGCTGACGGCTTTCAATCAGAAGCCCGTTCCGTGATCAAAAATCGTGACATTCAGCATTTGTTTGTTCCTTTAGCAGGGCAAAGAAAGGCAGGGGTCAACTTTCTGACCGCCGTGCAAAAACTACACCCGACCCCAGCATTGGGGGGAGAACCGAAAGAAGCAGCCGTCTCATGGATTCGTACCCATGAACCAGCCAGCAGAGGGATGTACGGTGGACCGATCGGTTGGTTGGGTATTCAAGAAGATATTGGCGAGTTTGCTGTGGCGATCCGCTCAGGATTCTTTAGCGGCAATCAAGCAACGCTGTATGCGGGCTGTGGGATCGTTGCCGATTCAGATGCGGAATCCGAACGTCAAGAAACACGGTTAAAATTTCAACCGATGAGGAGAGGGATCTTAGGAGATGAATAATCAGACAGTCATGACAGACTATTTATTAGCGGCGATCCAAGGACTAAAAGCAGCGGGTGCGAAGCGAGCAGTCATTAGTCCCGGTTCACGCTCCACGCCATTGGCGCTACTATTGCATCGTGATCCTGAGATCACCTGTACGGTGGCTGTCGATGAACGTTCGGCTGCTTTTTTTGCTTTAGGGATGTCCAAAGTTGATCTCCAGCCAACGATCTTACTGTGTACTTCTGGAACTGCAGCAGCCAATTATTATCCAGCTGTTTGTGAAGCAGAAGCTACCAACTTGCCACTGATCGTCTTAACGGCTGATCGCCCACCAGAACTGCGGGGCGTTGGGGCGCCACAGGCAATGGATCAACAGAATTTGTATGCCTCTCATGTCAAAAAGATGGTAGAGATGACGGTGCCAGAAAACGATCCTGCTTTGTTGCGTTATAGTTTTTGGCAAGCTGCAACTTGCACGATCGAAGCGCAAAAACAGCCGAAAGGCCCTGTCCAAATCAACTTTCCATTACGGGAGCCGCTGTTGCCTGACTTTAGTCGCCAATGCAGTATGCAGCAAGACGTGAGCTATCTGGCACCACAACAAGAGCTGTCAGCAGAGATGATCACCCAGCTAGCCCCTTACTTTGATAAGAAAGGTATCCTGATTGCTGGAGAAAGCCTTACGATCGAAGAAGCGCAGCAGTTGCTGGCTTTTTCGGAGAAATTAGGCTGGCCGATCGTCGGTGATCCATTGACCAATCTGGCGACAGCCGGTACCAAAGTAGGAACATTTATCAGTCAAGCCGATCTTGTTTTCCCGCAATTGACTTCTGCCTTCCAACCAGAAGTGGTCGTGCGTTTTGGTCGCTTACCAGTCACTAAAAATGTCCTATTATGGTTGAACAAAGCAGCGGATACGACGACGTGGCTCTTTGTTGATCCATCAGGGCAGTGGCAAGATCAGCTGCATCGGGCAAACTATTTGATCGAAGCAGCGATCAGCGCCTTCGTGGCGGCCATCACCCAGTTGCCGATCGTCAAACATACGGCGTGGCAACAACAATGGCAAGCACTTCAAGCGCGGGCAGATCAGGTGATTGCTGCAAGTCCCCAGTTGCAACAATGGGATGAGAGCAGCGCTGTGCGCATGCTCCAACAATGTTTGCCTGAAGAAGCGCAAATTCTTTTGGCAAACAGCAATGCGATCCGTTTTTTTGATCGCTACGGCAGCAAAACTACCTCCACTTATCGAGTGTATGGAAACCGAGGCGTCAATGGGATCGACGGCCTTGTCTCGACCGTGGCTGGGATTGCTTCCGCCAGTCAAAAGCCTACCTACTTGTTGATTGGTGATTTAGCGTTGTACCATGATATGAACGGCCTACAACTACTGCGCCAGTATCAATTGCCAGTAACGATCATTTTACTGAATAATAACGGTGGTGGGATCTTTTCCTTTCTGTCACAAAACACCTTAGAACCAAACGACTTTGTCCCGCTCTTTGGTACTCCGTTAGATCTTGAGTTTCAAAAAGTGGCGGCCTTATATGAGGCAGATTGGCACACACCGACCTCTTTGCTAGAGTTTCAAACGATTTTAGCGGAAACAAGTCAACAGCCGCGCTTTCAAATAATCGAAGTGAAGGGTGAGCAAAAAGATCCGGTCAATACTTGGCAAGCACTCCAACAGCAGTTTAGCGAGGCGGGAGCGCAGCAATGAAGGACACGATAAATGGCGTCAGTTATTTTTATCAGTGGCTGCAGCCGTATCGACCATCCTTACCAACCCTTGTGGCATTGCATGGCTTCACGGGTTCTTCGGAAAGCTTTCGACCGGTTTTTGCAGAGGTAGGTTCTTACAATGTATTGGCAATCGATTTGATTGGACATGGACGCTCATCGATTTATGTCCATCCCATGCGTTATGAACTTCCTTTACTGGTGGAGGATCTCGCACACCTTTTAGCGAAGTTAGGGATTGAACGTTATGGCCTGTATGGCTACTCGATGGGGGCGCGAATCGCACTTGTCTGGGCGGTCATGAAACCAACGGCAGTGACCCATCTTTTGCTTGAGAGTGGTTCACCTGGGTTAGCTGATCCAGCGGAACGACTCGCTCGTCAGCGGCACGATCGTCGCTTAGCGTTGCGCTTACTAAGGGAGCCTTTGGTCGATTTTGTCGATTACTGGCAAGAACTGCCGTTGTTTGCTAGTCAAAAGGAGCTACCTTTAGCGCAGCAGGTTGCTGTACGGCAAGGACGCTTGCAGCAAAACAAATTTGGCTTGGCAGTAAGCTTGATTTACGGTGGTACTGGCAAACAGCCAAGCTGTTGGTCGGCACTTCCGCAGCTAGCTTGTGAAATTCTTTATTTAGCGGGGGAAAAAGATGTAAAGTTTCGTAAAATCGCCCACCAAATGAAGCAGCTGCAACCAGAGATGACCATCAAAGTCGTTGCTAATGCTGGACATTGTATCCATTTAGAACAGCCGACACAGGTTCGTCATGAAATCGATCAATGGTTTGTAAAAGGATCGGGGCCACAGTCAGCTGATTGACAAGGAGAGAACGCAATGAAGATTGAAAAAATTGAACGCATCGCCTGTCGCTTGCCCCTCAAACAACCCTTTGTGACAAGTTATGGACAATTAACAGAAAAAGCTTTTGATCTTTATTTGGTGACAACAGAGGATAAAACGATGGGCATCGGTGAATTGGTCGCTTTTGAGCAGCCAGATTACATTGAAGAAACCCTCTTTTCTGCTCGACAAGTGATTGAAACAGCACTGATCCCATTATTGATTGACCAAGAGATCGAGCATCCGCAAGAAGTTTGTCAGCTGTTTCAAACGGTCCAAGGAAACTACATGGCAAAATCGGCTTTGGAAACAGCGATTTGGGATCTATATGGCAAGCAAACGCATCAAAGTGTGAAAGAGCTTTATACCGCAACCCGACCGAGTGTCGCTGTTGGCGTTAGTCTTGGCATACAAGACTCTGTCGAAAAACTAGTGGCTCTTGTTGCCGATTATGTCGCCCAAGGGTATCAACGAATCAAATTAAAAATCAAGCCTGGGCAAGATCTGGTACCCTTGCGAGCGATTCGACAAGCCTTTCCAGAATTGCTTTTGATGGCAGATGCAAACGGAGCCTATCAGAGTGAGCCAGAACGCATTTTGGCACTTGATGACTTTGGCTTGGTGATGATCGAGCAACCCCTTAAGGTACGAGATCTGGTGGGGCACAGTCAGCTGCAGCGTCAGATGAAGACGCCTCTATGTTTGGATGAAGATATTCGAACGGCAGAAGACGTCGATACCGTCGCAGCCCTGGACAGCTGCCGTGCGATCAACCTGAAAATCCCCCGTGTCGGTGGGATCACCGAAGCCTTGCGAATCCTTGATCGATGTCAAACCCATGGACTACTCGTTTGGTTAGGCGGCATGTTTGAGTCTGGTGTGGGGCGAGCCATGAATTTGCAATTTGCGAGTCAAGATATTTTCCATTTTCCTGGGGATCTTTCCGCTTCTGATCGTTACTTTTATGATGATGTCATTACACAGCCTGCAACTTTGCATGAAGGCAAGCTGCTGGTACCTGATGGAAAGGGCTTTGGCATCACGTTAGCAGAAACAAAGCTAAGTCAGTATGGGCAACCTAAAGAATGCATCTACTCAAGAAAACGATCAGCGAAAGAATAACATCATCAAAGAAAAAACAGTAAAAATAAAAGAAATGGCCAGCAGGGAAATCTGCTGGCCATTTCTTTTGCTTTATTCTGCGTTTTTGAATTCTTTTTCAATTTGTAGTCGTTGGACTTTCATGGTTGCTGTTCGTGGGATATCTTCGTAGTCGCGTAAAATTGGCTGATTGAGGTGAGGGAGATCTTCCACCATTTTCCACCAAGCATCCCAATCCATTTGACGATTTGGTGCTAAAGCAATGATTGGTTGCGGTGAGTTTTCTTTGTCGCGAACGATCACGACTTCGGCAAGGAAGTCTAAATGATCCAGCAAAAGGTCTTCCAAGGCAAGATTGCTTTCAATATTTTTGATCAAGTCCACTTGACGGTCTTTTAAGTAAAGATGTCCCTGATCATCCATCTTGCCGTAATCACCACTGTCCCACCAAGCGCCATAGACATTGTCAGCAAAACGCTGATCTTCTTTATAATAGGTCAACGCGCGTCCTTTTGAAAGGAAATGGATGTGCCCATCGGTATTGGCTGGCAGCTCGTTGCCCTCGGCATCGGTGATCCGCGCTCTCGTTAAGTCCTCCAGACCGACACCCATATCACGGGCATCGTTGGTAGTGATGCTTTCTAAGGTATGTGCTTTTAGAATCATTGGCCCGCACTCACTTTGGCCATAGACTTGTAAAAAGAGTGCTTCTTTTGTTGCTGAAGTATTTAAAAAAGTCGCCATTGTTTGATTGTTGATAGCATCAAAGGTTGAGTGATAGTAACGAATATTAGCAAAAGCATCTGGTTGTTCTTTTGCCACAAAGCTCCATTGGACAAAATTGTTTGGATGAGTTTCCAAAGCGATCGGTGGGTATTCTTTTAACATGCCTACGACATGAGCACCGTTGGCATTGGCTAATGGCATCATCGGGAAGCCCATCGCCATCAAGGAGGAGATACCGATATTGAAGCGGGAGTGCACCGGTGAAATATGGAACGCAATTAAATCAGAGTCAGCTTTGGTGCGATCGATCTTGGTGAAGATCGTTTTTTGCCATTTTGTCCGCCAGCCCATGGAGTTTGCTGAATGACAAATCAATTTTGGAATACCCGTCGTTCCAGAAGTATGGGTCATATAGGAAATTTGATCCACCGGTAATTCAGTTTGTTCCACTGGTTCCTCTGTTTGTTGTAGCAAATGGCGAACAGCGATCTGTTTGTCAGTACTGCTATTTTTCACTTGTGCGACGCGGCCTTCGGTTTCTTCATCAAATAAGATGTAAGGATCTTCTAAGCGATCCACAAACACTTCGATGGTTTCAGCAGGAAAATGATAGGAGATCATAGCAGGAACGGCACCAAGGTAAGAAGCAGCCGTTGCTAACAAATACGTATCGAATTTTGAAGATTTATACAGAATGATTTTATCTCCTGCTTGCACGCCAAGTGAGGCAAGTTGATAAGCACGCTTTAAAATCATTTCATGGCTCGAACGGTAGGTACTACGATAGCCAAGCTCAGGAAATGCTGGCAACACTTCATCATGGATGATGGGGGTGTCAGGAAACGTCTCAGCAGCTTCGCGATAATTGGTGTATAGATTCAATGGACGATAGTCTAAAATGGACAAATAGAACACTCCTTTAAAAGTTCGTGAAAAACTTCATTTGATTTCTCCATTTTAGCACAGGAATTCCTCGATACAATAGATATTTTGTGTTTTTTATTTATTTCTAAAAAATCATCCGGGTAAAGACTTTCGAAGAATGAATGACTGTGATGTGTTATCATTCATTCCTCGTAGTAAGCGGAAAAAGTGCATAATCAACGGGTGTATTTTGCTACAAAATCTTCGATTGGGAGGCGAAAGTCTAAATAGCGTGCTTCTAATTCTGCACGATTCCAATTCCACAAAGCGATTTCTTGCAAAGCAGTGATCGTTTCTGGATCAAAGCGGTATTTGATCACTTTTGCTGGAACCCCGCCGACGATCGCATAAGGCGGCACATCTTTGGTTACGACTGCGTTTGAGGCGATCACGGCACCATCACCGACGGTCAAACCAGATTGGATCACGGCACCGTGGCCGATCCAGACATCATTGCCAATGACGGTCGTTTTTGCTTTGCGTTTTTCTAAGAAGGACTCGTCCTTTGGCGCAAATCCATAGCCTTCGCCATTATAGGCAAAAAGATGCTGACTAGGGCGTTCATAGGGATGATTGGTGGGGCCGATGCGGACCATCGCTGCGATACTGATAAAACGTCCTAATTGACTGTTCTGAATGAAGCAATATTGCCCCGTATAGGTATAATTGCCGATGGAAGAATGATCAATGTGATTGGCTTCGCCAATTTCGACATAGTCTCCTAAAGTTGTGTCTTGAAGCTGCGAGTCTTTACCAACGATCGGCTGTTCATCTGGAAAATTTGTGATCGATAGGTGCATAGAAATCATCCTCTCTTGCGTATTGCTATCATTTTACCGCACTTTTTTGTACTATTTGACTAATACGCACTAAAGACAAAAGGAGGTCTGCTTTATGGAGTCGATTTATCAGTTAGATAAGATGACCGAAACGATAGCTAAGCGAGCAATCAAAAAAGGATACTCGTTAAAAAATCAAGCGGCCCCAGAGGCGCTGTTTGTGCGCAGTTCAACGGTTCCTAACGAATTGATCACTCCAGAATTAGCTGTGATCGCTCGCTCAGGAACAGGCACCAATACGATCGATTTGGCACGGTGTACTCAAAATGGCACAGTAGTTTTCAATAGTCCTGGTGTCAATGCCAATGCAGTCAAAGAGTTGGTGCTATCCAATTTATTTCTCAGCGTTCGCCCCTTATTCAAAGCGATCCAGACGGTAGCCGATTTACAAGAAGAACTAGCGTCCGGTCAAATTGAAGCAGAAGAGGTGTTGAAGGTAGCTGAAGAACGGCGAAAAGAAGTGATTGGCGAAGAATTAGCTGGAAAAACCATCGGTATTCTAGGGTTAGGAGAGATCGGTGAACGGGTGGCAAAAGCCTGTCATCAGCTAGGGATGGAGGTTTTGGGCTATGCCCGAACGAAGAAAGCAGCACACGATTACGAGCAAGTCAGTGACCTGCAAATGCTGTTGACCGAATCAGATTTTGTGGTGGTCTTGCTCCCTTTAAGTCAAGAGACCAAAGGCATGCTGAATCGACAAACGATTCAGCAGATGAAAAAAAATGCAGTGTTGATGAATTTTGGTCGCGGGGAAATCGTGGAAGAAGCAGCCGTCTTAGAAGCATTAGCCAAAAATCAGCTCAAACAATACATCACTGATTTTCCTAGTGCGGGCTTGATCGGACAACCGAAAGTGTTGTGTTATCCGCATATCGGCGGCAGTACTACCAATGCCTTGGAAAAGGGGGATCACGTAGTTTTTGATCGCATGCATGCCTATTTACGCGCTGGGACGATTCAAGAATCGGTCAATTTCCCCCATGCAGAGTTGCCTTTTTTGGCACCGTATCGCTTAGCGCTGTTTTATCACGACAAGCCTGGTGCTTTTGCCCCATTATTGCGGATCATTTCTGAAGCAGGCGTGGATATCGATAATTTGACAAGTGAAAGAAAAGCCGGAGTCGCCTATACCTTGATCGATCTTGATGAGACAAATGAAACGCTGCTTCAAGATCTGCAAAAACAGATGCAGCAGGCAGGGGCAATCATTCGTGTGCGCTTGATCAAAAATCCGCGAACCAGTGAATAGTTGCCACCAACAATGTTTCTTGTTATGATGAAAAAAAAGTAAAGGAAGTTCATCATGACGAATAAGTTTCAAGATAAAAAGAAGGTCGCTTTGCCTCGTTATCAGCAGATTGCCGTAGCGATCGCGGAACGAATCGTTGAAAATCGCTACCAAGTTGGGCAAAAGATCCATGCACGCTCAACGTTAGCCAGCAATTTCAATGTCTCTCCTGAAACAGCCCGCAAAGCGATCAATGTATTAGTTGATTTAGAAATCATGGACGTCCGTCATGGCAGCGGCGCCTATATTGCTTCAAAGGAAAAAGCACAGGCCTTTGTGGAACAATACCAAGATGTGCAGTCGATCCAAGAAATTAGACAAGATATTTTAGACAGTGTGGAGCGGCAGCAGCAAGAGCTGGATAATTTTTCTGACTTGTTGAACACGCTAGTGCAGCAAACCAAAAAGGTACACCACATGAGTCCGTTTGTGCCCTTTGAGCTTCAGCTGACGGAACAGGCGCAGCATTTGGAAAAAAGTATCAATGAATTGAATGTTTGGCAGGCCACAGGGGCGACGGTCATCGCGATCCAAACAACCGAAGAATTGTTGTTGTCACCAGGACCTTATGCGAAATTCAGTGCAGGCAATACGATTTATTTTGTCGGGAATGAATTGGCGTTGCAGCGCATGACCAATTTCTTCTATCCAACGGACCATTCAGCGTAATTCTTTTTCCTGATTCCCATGCTTTTTTTGCAAAAGAAAAAGCATGGGGAAATTTTTTTTGACAAAGTGACCACATCTTGTTAAGATAGTATGGTCACTTTCGTGAAATTTTTCAGAAAAAGGAGTATTAATCATTTGAGTAAAGTTAAAGTGGAACACTTAACCAAAATCTTCGGTAAGAAAAAGCAGCAAGCTCTTGCCATGGTCAAAGAACAACGCAGCAAAAACGAGATTTTAGAAAAAACGGGTGCCACCGTTGGGGTCTATGATGTGAACTTTGAAGTCAACGAAGGCGAGATTTTCGTCATCATGGGCCTTTCTGGAAGCGGGAAGTCAACATTGATTCGACTATTGAATCGATTGATCGAGCCGTCTGGCGGAGATATTTACATAGATGGCGTGGATGTTGCCAAAATGAGTAAAGAGGAACTACGAGAAGTTCGCCGTCACAAAATCAACATGGTTTTCCAAAGCTTTGGCCTTTTCCCTCATCGGACAATTTTAGAGAACACAGAATACGGACTAGAAGTCCGTGGGGTCTCGAAAGAAGAACGAACAGCGAAAGCGGAAAAAGCGTTAGAAAACTCAGGATTGCTTTCTTTTAAAGACCAATACCCTGACCAGCTGTCTGGAGGGATGCAACAGCGTGTAGGACTTGCCCGTGCGTTAGCCAATGATCCAGAGATCCTCTTGATGGATGAGGCCTTTTCAGCATTAGATCCGCTGATTCGCCGTGAAATGCAAGATGAACTTTTAGAATTGCAAGCCAATGTTCAAAAAACGATTATCTTTATCACCCATGATTTGAACGAGGCCTTGCGGATCGGTGACCGGATCGCTTTAATGAAAGATGGTCAGATCATGCAGATCGGTACAGGAGAAGATATTTTGACGAATCCTGCCAACCAATACGTGCGTGATTTCGTGGAAGATGTCGATCGTTCCAAAGTCTTGACTGCGCAAAACATCATGGTCCCAGCATTGACGACGAACATCGAGATCGATGGACCAAGCGTAGCATTGAACCGGATGCGGAAAGAAGAAGTCAGCATGCTGTTAGCCGTCGACAAACGTCGTCACCTAAAAGGAAGCCTGACAGCCGAGTCTGCTCGTGAGGCACGGAAAAACAATCTGACCTTGAAGGAAGTTATTGATAAAAATGTTAAAAAGATCGATAAAGATATGCTGGTAACGGATATCTTCAATTTGATCTATGATTCGCCTACACCTTTAGCTGTGGTAGAAAACGATCGTTTGATCGGAGTCGTGATCCGCGGAAGTGTGATTGAAGCATTGGCTGAGACTGATTCAGCCGCTCAAGCAGAGGAAGGGGTAGTGACAAATGGATAATTTCTTACAACATACGATTCCGGTGGCTGATTGGGTCGAAAACTTTACTGATTGGCTAACAGGAACTTTCAGTGGATTGTTTTCAGCCTTACAGTCTTTCGGACAATTTATCATGGACGCTATTACAAATGTATTACTGTTTGTACCACCGTTATTAATGATCGTCTTATTGACGGCTGCTGCCTTTTTCGTTTCACGCAAAAAATTCGGCTTGCCAGCCTTTACTTTTGTCGGGTTGCTGTTCATCTATAACCAAGGGTTATGGACAGACTTGATGAACACCGTGACGTTGGTCTTATTGTCGAGTTTGGTTTCGATCATCATTGGGATTCCACTAGGGATCTTAATGGCGAAAAGCGAAAAAGCGCAAAGTATCGTGACGCCGATCTTAGACTTTATGCAAACGATGCCTGGTTTCGTTTATTTGATTCCTGCGGTTGCTTTCTTTGGGATCGGGATGGTTCCAGGGGTCTTCGCCTCAGTGATCTTTGCTCTACCACCAACCGTTCGGATGACGAACTTAGGGATTCGCCAAATTTCTCGTGAATTGGTGGAAGCCTCTGATTCCTTCGGTGGGACTGGCTGGCAAAAACTGATCAAATTAGAATTGCCACTAGCCAAAAGCACTATTTTGGCTGGGGTCAACCAAACCACGATGCTGGCATTATCAATGGTCGTGATCGCGTCAATGATCGGTGCTCCTGGGTTAGGGCGCGGCGTCTTGTCCGCCTTGCAACGAGCACAAGTCGGTAACGGATTTGTCAGTGGGGTATCCTTAGTTATTTTGGCGATTATCATGGATCGCTTTACCCAGAATTTGAATCGTTCGGCACATCAAAAAGCAGCCAGCAAGACAAGTCGCAAACAAAAACGTCTTTTTGGCGGGATTGCTGCAGCGGCAGTCGTTGCTTTGATTGGAGCATCGTTTGCCTTTGGAAATGTTTCTGACAGCAAAGGCACGGTGAACTTGGCGTATGTCGAATGGGATACGGAAGTTGCATCTACCCATGTGGTGGCAGAAGTCTTGTCGCAAATGGGCTACGAAGTCAACACGACGCCTTTGGATAATGCCATCATGTGGGAATCGGTGGCAAAAGGGGAAGTTGACGGGATGGTTGCTGCTTGGCTGCCATCTACGCATCAATCCCAGTATGAACAGTACCAAGACCAAGTTGAAAACTTAGGTCCTAACTTAGAGGGGGCAAAACTGGGGATCGTTGTACCAAGTTATATGGATGTAGATTCCATCGCAGACCTTTCTGACGAAGCTGGAAAAACCATCACTGGTATCGAACCAGGCGCTGGTGTCGTAAATGCAGCGGAAAATACGGTTGCAACGTATGACAACCTTTCCGATTGGAATGTCGCTACCTCTTCTTCAGGAGCGATGACAGTGGCATTAGGCCAAGCCATCAAGAACCAAGATGAGATCGTTATTACTGGCTGGTCTCCACATTGGATGTTTGCGAAATATGATCTGAAATATCTGGATGATCCAGAAGGAACAATGGGTGAAGCAGAAAGCATCAACACTGTTGTACGCCAAGGATTAGCAGATGACATGCCAGAAGTCTACGAAGTACTTGATCGTTTCAACTGGACACAAGAAGACATGGAAGAAGTCATGTTAGCAATCAATGACGGAACGTCAGCCGAAGATGCAGCCAAAGATTGGGTAGCCAATCACCCAGAAGAAGTTGCTGCTTGGACGAACTGATTTCTAAAAAAGAACGACCGCAGATTGAAGCGGTCGTTCTTTTTATTGTTTAAAATACTTAGGTTCATAACGAAAGACGAGGGGATGATTTTTGCAAAAGATCGAGCTTTTGTGCAGGTTAAGCAAAACGATGAAAAATCGGCTGCATCTGTTCAAACGTACAGAGCTTAGTAAATCCTAATGACCGTAAAAGATCTTGTCCCTCTTTGATTTGAAACCCGAGGTGTTCTGGTTTATGACTGTCGCTGCCGATGGTTATCACGCTTCCCCCCAAGTCACGATAAAGCTTGAGGATCTCGATCGATGGCGTATACCCGTTGATTCCGTAACGGTGGGAAGAGGTATTCAGTTCAATGCCTTTGCCATTTTTGATCACGACTTTCAAGATCTCTGCGATTTGTTCTTTCGTTTGTTCAAAAGCGTCCTTCTCTTTATCTAAATAACGACGAATCAAATCCATATGGGCTAAGACGGAATACTCTTTATATGTCGTGACTAGCTGATACATTTCATCATAATAGCGCTCGTAGCATTCCTGTTGGCTGCGTCCTTTTTGAAATTCTCCAGTCCAAAATTCTTGATCGTCTACCTGATGAACGGAAAGTAAAATGAAGTCAAAGGGATGCGAATGATAAAGACGGGTAAATTGTGGGATCGTGTGCATTTGTATCCCAAATTCCAGCCCAGTTTTTAGCTTGATTTGGTCACTGTATGTTTCCTTTAAGCGTGACAGTTCGTTAAAATACAAGTCGTAGTAGACATTTTTTACAACTTTATTGGCCCCGACGAGGTACGTATCCGTCGCTTGCCAGTCTTCTTTGACTCCATAATCCACATGATCGGTAAAGCAGATTTCTGCTAAGCCTAGTTTAATGGCGTCTTTGACTACATCTTCCATCAAATACCAAGAATCATCGCTGTAATCACTATGGACGTGATAGTCTGTAAAAATCATGGCGTCTCCTTTTGTTTCGTTATTTTTGCTGCTTCTGCCAGTCTGCTCGTTTTTGATGATAGAGCTGGGCGGCAGTTTCCCAATGTTCTTTGTCAGCCGGCTGAATCTCACGGATCACACGGGCTGGATTGCCGCCGACGATCGTATTCGGCGACACATCTTTTGTGACGAGGGAACCAGCAGCGACGATGGCATGTTTGCCGATCGTTACACCTGGTAAAATCGTACTATTGCCCCCGATCCAAACGTAATCTTCGACGGTGATCGGGAGACCAAATTCCAAATCTTGACTGCGGACCACAGAATCGATCGGATGACCGGCGGTATAGAAGCTGACCCGTGGTCCCACCATCACATGATCACCAATCAGAATCTTATTGACATCTAAAAAAATGCAATCCATATTGGCATAAAAGTGATCACCAATCTCAACATGGCGACCATAATCAACAAAAAGGGGTGGTTGGACAAAGCAATGCTGCCCAAATTTGCCAAAGAGTGCTTTTTCTTTGGCGATGATTCCTTCTCGGTCATCGACTGGTAAATGGTTGATTTCCTGGGCACGTTTTTTTCCCTCTGCTGAGCCATTCTCAGGGAGAATGCCAGCAGCTTGATACAATTGACCAGCCAACATCGCTTGATAATCAAAGTCTTCTTTCATTGCAAAATCCTTTCTAAGACGGTAAATCGTCGGTGGTTAATTCAATCAAATTGCCTTCGGGGTCTTGGACAACTGCTTCATAATAGCCATCGCCTGTTGTACGAGGACCATTTAAAAGAGGGTAGCCATCTTCAACAAACCGTTGAGCATATCGATCGACGTCAGCTTGATCACCAACTGCAATCGCAAGGTGAGTGTAGCCTAAGCTCTCGCTGACACGAGGGCTTAAAAATTTCTTGGTCGTTAATTCTAACCGACTTCCAGAATCAAAAGTCAAAAAATAGGATTGAAAGCCTGTTTTCGGATTATGGTATTTTGGGTTGCTGACCGCCTGAAAGTAGGTTTCATAAAATGTCCTCATTTTTTCCAAATCATTGACATATAGTGCGATGTGTTCAATTTTCATTATCGACAACTCCTTTAATAAGCAACATAAATCGTTTTTTTTTGAACTTAGTAAACTTTGTTTAATAAGTTGCTTCTATTATACCTTTGTTAACAAAATTAATAAAGGTATATTCCCAGCTTTTTATCTGTTAAAATAGGAGCGTTGAGGGGGAGAAAAATGAAAGCTTATCAGCCAACGACCATTAAATTACATAATCAGGCAGTATTGCTGGATTTGCTAAAACAGCAGCAAGCGCCTATGACCAAGCGCCAACTGGCAGATGCCTCTCAATTAAGCGTGGTAACGATCAACAAGCTGCTTCCTGAATTGATTGAAAAGCAGTTGCTTTTGACGACGGATCAACCGCAACGAACGGGAGGACGTCAAGCTGCGGCTTACCAGTACAATGCGCAACGGACACTGTTGTTGATCATTCAGTTTATCGAAGAAGACCAGCAGATCGTGATTCGTTTTTCAGTCGTCGATCTCATCGGGAACATTTTGCATCATGAGCAGTCAGCAGAGGGCCGATTGCCGCAGTTCTTGCAAGTGATTCGTCAGATAAAACAGGAATACCCGAAAATCAGCTTGGCAGTCGTGGGAATTCCTGGTGTGGAAATTGCTGGAAGACTGAAGATCATGGATGCTCCAGCATTTAAGGACATGGCGCTAGGGGAATTGATTGAAAAGGAGATCGCGGTAAAAACGCTTATTGAGAATGACGTGAATGCAGCGGTATTCCATTTCAAAGAAGAGAAAAAAATCGTGGCTGGCATTTATTTTCCGAAAAATTATCCGCCAGGTGCGGGACTGGTCATCGACCAACAGCTCTTTAAAGGAGCCAACCATTTAAGTGGCGAAATCAAGCATTTGCCGCATCTCTACACGGCTTCTTACCCTTTGGCAACAGAGGCGATCCCAGAACAAGTGACTGCCACTCTTCAAGCGATCGTGGCA
This sequence comes from Enterococcus sp. DIV2449a, assembly GCF_051711225.1. Classification (NCBI taxonomy): domain Bacteria; kingdom Bacillati; phylum Bacillota; class Bacilli; order Lactobacillales; family Enterococcaceae; genus Enterococcus; species Enterococcus sp. DIV2449a. The sequence goes on along the minus strand of NZ_JBIOME010000001.1, from coordinate 2,691,669 downwards.
GTGACGGACCCGCATCAAGTCATTTTGTTTTTGCCCTCTGAATGGCAGGCGCTCGTGTCGCGCTCCTTTTTGGAAAAGCAGCTGGCAGCAGTGTTTCAATATGGCGTCTTGCCAAAATTACACTTTTCCGATCGGTTTTCAGAAAATTATTTGGCTGGGTTGATCACGATGGGAATCGAAGCAGCGGGCTTAGGGCTTTGATTCCCAGCATTCAACTGGTACTGAGGACAAAAACTGCCGCTGCTTCCTTTATTCAGAAGTAGCGGCAGTTTTTTTGAAAATACGATAACTCACAGCTTGGCGAGTTTCTGTGCTTTTTCGGTATTCGCAAAATGCAGTTTGGCATATTGGCCTAATAGTGCTATGCCACCTTGCTGCAGTAATTTTGCTGCAACTTGGTCAGCAGCTGCGTGGGCGCCAGAAGGCAAACGCATACCGACTTCTTTGGAGGCTGCATCTAATTCATCCAAAAAGACTGTACGGCATAAAATAGAGGCTGCCGCTACTGCTAGATGATATTGTTCCCCTTTCGTCGCAAAATAGAGCTTTTCAGTGACCGCTGCTTGTTCCGACTTTAAATAGGTGCGATAATTTTTTTCGCTCGTGAACTGATCGATCAAAATGGCATCTGGTGTCTCAGGAGCAATTTTTTGCAAAAGCAAACGAATGGCTTGATTATGCAAAGCAACTTTCATTCGGACCGTGTTGTATTTTGGTTGGATCTCGTTGTATTTTCTGGGCGTGACAGTGAGCAATTGGTAAGGAACCAATTCTTTGATTTTCGGCGCCATCTTACGGATCTCTGGATCTGTCAGCATTTTTGAGTCCTTGACACCTAAGACTTTCAGCTGTGGCAATTGCTCTTTTTTGGCATAGACGGCACAGACCACCAAAGGACCGAAATAACTGCCGTTGCCGACCTCGTCACTGCCGACGACGCTTTTTTCGCTAAATCCTGCTGGCAACGCAGTGGTTGAAACAGTCGCTTTTTTCTTATCCGGTACAGCACTAGCCGTATCGCCCCATAAGGAAGCTTCTTTTTCAGCAGTCGCTCCTTGAAACATGACTTTTCCAGACGTATAAGCAGTGATCGTCGTTGGCCCTTTTTTGGCGACAAACACTGTATAAGGAACTTTCTTCGCCAGCAATTCTCGTTGATAAAATTGCTGCATTTTTTGGATAGTTGAAGTTGGTACTTTGATAACGATCGTACTCATTTGATTCCTCCTGATTTTTTGTCTTTTTTTAGGTAGACAAAAGGATACTTTAAGATTTTACCATACTTCTTATTCTTTTTTACTAAGACGATCAGCAAACAAACGATTGGCATGGAAATTCATAAGAAAATCACGTATAATAGTTAAGAGTTTGCGACACATGTTCAATAAGTGATAGAATAGAGCAGAATGTAAGCAATGGGAGGAAATATTCCTATGACGGAGCAAAAGAAACGCTATAAAGCAGTTATCGCGAATCAAAGTTACACGATTATTGGACGCGAAAGCAAAGAACACATGGATATGGTGACAAGATTGGTCAATGACCAACTGCTTGAGATCATGCAATTATCGCCACAAACCGATCAAGAACAAGCGTCGATCTTATTAGCGATCAACGCTGTTTCCGACCAGCTGAAAAAACAAGAACAGCTGTTGGTCCTACAAAAAAAAGTGGACGAGTTGCGGGGACAAGCCATTAAAGCAACGGAGCTTGAGAATCGCATCAAGCGGATCGAAGCGATCGAATCCGAAGCACGGAAAGTTCTCGATGAGACAGGTCGCAGTGATGTGGAGATCCATAATCATGTGGAAGCACAACAGATCTTAAATGAACAAAGGAAACGAAAAATTCAAGAAAAGACAGCCCATGGGTAGTGCGGCGTAGAAAGGATTCCTAAATGATTGGATTATTTGTCTTGGTTTTGTTGTTGGCAGCCTTTTATGGCGGCGCGCGGCGCGGAACCAGTTTACAATTGGTCTCAGTTTTGGGCTATTTGATCTCTTTTTTCTTTGCAGTTGCGAATTACCAAGAAATTGCGAAAAAAATTGAGCTCTATGTTCCTTATATGTCAGTAACGGCGGATTCAAAGTTAAAATACTACGATATGGAACTGGCTTTAGATTTAGACAAAGCCTATTATGCAGCCATCGCTTTTGTGATGGTGCTCTTTGCTGGATGGCTGATCACAAAACTAGTGGTGATTTTTGCAGACAGTTTGCGTTACAAACGCCTACGTTTTTTAGGTGGTTATGACTGGGCAGTTGCGGGTGTTTTGAATGTTATCTTGATGTATATCAATTTGTACATGTTTTTCATGATTCTCTCAATGATCCCGTTTGCCACGATTCAAAATCTGTTTGAAACGAGCGGAACTGCGAATTTCATCGTTGATCGGTCGCCGATTCTCTCAGATTACTTCTATCGATTGTGGATCACAGATGTGATTGGGTAAAAAGCAGGCAGATGGTTGCAGAGCCATTCTGCCTTTTTCTTAGGAACAAAAAGTTAAAACAAAGCAGGTGAGAAAAGAATGAATACTAAGATCCTTGATGTTTTAGGATTTGAACAAGTAAAGAGTCAAATCGGTCAGTATATTGTAACAGCCCAAGGAAAAGAAGCCTTAGCAAAGCTTGCGCCATCAAGTGATATGCAAGTCATTTCCTCTTGGCTAGCAGAAACAGAAGACGCGATCAAGATCCAACGTTTAAGAGGCGGAATCCCTGTACCAAAGATTGAGAATATTCGTCCCCAAATGAAACGGATCGAAATTGGCGCCGATTTAAATGGCATTGAGTTGGCACAAGTTGCCCGTGTCTTATCAACTACGCAGGAATTGAAACGCTTTTTTGCTGATTTGTCTGAAAGCGAGATTGAATTTTCCCGCTTGTATCACTGGGAAGAACAGTTGGTGTCTTTGCCAACCTTGAATCGACGCTTGAAAGAAGCTATCGATGAGGATGGCCGAGTCACAGATGATGCCTCTCCAGCACTACGTGGAATTCGCCAATCGATCCGACGAGCAGAACGGACGATTCGCGAGACATTGGATGGCATCGTCCGAGGTGGCAATGCAAAGTATCTAAGTGATACGATCGTAACCATGCGAAATGAGCGTTATGTGATTCCAGTCAAACAAGAGTACCGAGGTGTTTTCGGCGGGGTAGTCCACGACCAAAGTTCCTCTGGTCAAACCTTGTTTATCGAACCGAAACAAGTAGTGGAACAAAATAACCGTTTGCGCCAGCATCAAATTGCGGAACGGGATGAAATTACACGTATTCTAGCAGAATTGTCAGCAGAGTTAGCCCCATATCAAAGAGAGATTCTCCATAATGCGTATGTGATCGGGATCATGGATTTCATGAATGCCAAGGCTCGTTTTGGAAAAGAGATGAAGGCAATCGTACCAGCGATCAATCAAGACAACCATGTCTTTTTTAAGCAAGCACGTCATCCATTGATCGATCAAGAAAAAGTCGTTCCTAACGATATTACGATTGGAAAAGACTATCAAGCCGTTGTCATTACTGGGCCGAATACCGGTGGGAAAACCATCACCTTAAAAACATTAGGGCTATTGCAGATCATGGGCCAAGCTGGTTTACCAATTCTGGCAGAAGAAGAAAGCCAAATGGGTGTCTTCAATGAGATTTTTGCGGACATTGGGGATGAACAATCCATTGAGCAAAGTCTATCGACCTTTTCTTCTCATATGACAACGATCGTTGAAGTGTTGAAAAAAGTCGACGAGACAAGCTTAGTTCTCTTTGATGAATTAGGCGCAGGAACCGATCCTCAAGAAGGGGCGGCACTAGCGATTGCGATTTTGGACGAACTTGGGGCTAAGTCGGCTTATGTCATGGCGACGACCCATTATCCTGAATTGAAGGTTTATGGCTATAACCGATCCAATACGATCAATGCCTCTATGGAATTTGATGTTGATACCTTAAGTCCGACCTATCGCTTGTTGATCGGGGTTCCAGGACGAAGCAATGCGTTTGAGATTTCGAAAAGACTTGGCTTGCCAGATACGATCATTGATCAAGCCAAAGAGATCATGGATGGAGAAAGCCAAGACCTGAATGAAATGATCGCTGATTTAGAAAATCGAAGAAAAATGACGGAAACCGAGTATCTTGAAGTCCGTCATCATGTAAAAGAAGCGGCCCGCTTGCACCAAGAGCTAGAAGCAGCCTATAGTTATTTCTTTGAAGAACGTGAAAAAGAATTGGCGAAAGCTCGGCAAAAAGCCAATCAGATCGTTGAAGAAGCCAAAGAAGAATCTGAAAAAATCATTGCCGATATTCGTAAAATGCAGTTAGCCGGCGGTCAAACGAAGGTCAAAGAACACGAGCTGATCGACGCGCGCACCAAGTTATCAGGACTGCAACAAGAAGAACATCTGCAAAAAAACAAGGTTCTGCAAAAAGCCAAAGCAGCCAAGACGCTGAAAGAAGGAGACGAAGTGCTTGTAACATCTTATGGTCAGCGCGGGGTCTTATTGAAAAAAGCAGGCAAAAATCAATGGCAAGTCCAAATCGGTATTTTGAAAATGAATTTGCCAGAAACAGATCTCCAACCAGCAGCGCCAGTGAAGGAGCCTACACAGCGTATCGTCAATACGATTCGTTCTGCTGACAGCAGTCCAGTGGTCAATCAGTTGGATTTACGCGGTAAGCGGTACGAAGAAGCCCTCAATGAAGTGGATCAGTATTTAGATGCAGCGATTTTGGCAGGCTATCCGCAAGTGACGATCGTCCACGGAAAAGGAACCGGTGCGCTGCGTCAAGGGATTACCGATTATTTGAAAAATCATCGCTCGGTGAAAAGTTTTGAATTTGCGCCAGCAAATCAAGGGGGCAATGGGGCGACCATTGTGAAGTTTAACTAACCTTTAAGAACCCTTACCTTTTGTAAGCAGACGATTTTAAAAAACTTCCGATACGTGGTATACTTTTTTTAGTTTTAAAAATGGAGGGGAAGTACGATGGCAAAAGAAATTACTGATAAAACTTTTTCAGAAGAAACCGATAAAGGCTTAGTCCTTATTGATTTTTGGGCAACTTGGTGTGGTCCATGTCGGATGCAAGCGCCGATCTTGGAACAATTAGCGAACGAATATGAAGAAGACGAATTGAAGATCGTGAAAATGGATGTGGATGAAAATCCTGAAACACCAGCTTCATTCGGGATCATGTCTATTCCAACTTTGTTGTTGAAAAAAGACGGCCAAGTCGTTGATAAAGCAATTGGGGTGCATACAAAAGATCAATTGAAAGCTTTAGTTGCGGAACATATGTAATAGAAGAAACGTTTTTGAAGCAATAGCCGAAAGTGGCTATTGCTTTTTTTATTTTGGGGACAAAGTCTTTGAAGAATGCCTTTGACGTTTCTAACTTCTACTCTTTGTTCCATGCACTGCTGCTGGGGTTCACTCAATTGCTAACGAGAAAAGTGAGAATGAACATTAAGAAAGCAGTCATTCTCCAGCAATGTTAGCAGATCAGAAAAAAAGATTGACGCTGGTTATATCATTCGATAATATATCATTAAGTGATATAGCTAGTGGGACGGAGGAATCAAATGGATGAGGCATTGACAGATTCAACCTATTTGATTTTATTAGCGCTTTTAAAGCCGAAACATGGGTATCTCATCATGAAACAGATCCATGAGCTAAGCCAAGGGACGTTTGAGATTGGTCCCGCAACGATGTATACGATTTTAAAGAAGCTGACGAAAAAGGGGTGGATCGATTTAGAGGAGAGCGTTGACCGAAAAAAAATCTATCAGATTACACCAGAAGGAAGACAAGTTCTGGAGAGAGATATTCAACGGCGCAAATTATTTTATCAAATCGGAGAACAGGTTTTCGAAGCGTTAGGGGGAGAGCAAGATGGGCATCAATAAGAAATACCTTCTTTCACTTGGTGTAGCCTATTACCCAGAAAAGGAAATGGTTCGTCTGCAAAAACAAGCGTCGTTAGGGTGGCACTTTGTGAAGATGAATCGGTTAGGGTTTTTGAAGTTTATCAAAGGAGACCCAGAAACGACCAAATATGCAGTAGACTTTTTCGAAGGAGAGCCCTCTGAGATCGTTGATTACTTAGCGATGTATCAAGCAGGAGGCTGGACTTATATCAGCAATTATAAAGATCGCTATTTTTATTTTAAAGCGTCTCCTGACACACCAGCGATTTTCAGTGACCAAGAAAGCTATCAAGAACGGATCGATAATGAAACACGGTATTTAATGAAAAAATCGATTCTACTTTCGGTGATCAGTTTAGTGATATTAGCAGCAATTTATTTTCTGATCCGTTATTTCAATATTCGCACAAATCCATTTTGGTCCTTTGGACTAGGATTGATTACGGGGCTGGTGTTTATCCCGATTGGGGTAGGATTGACCACGATCCTGATGAAATTCTTATATAAAAATCGAGCAAGTTATTACAATGAACCAGAGAAACTGGCGAAGCGTCAACGAGTGATCCGCGATACCGTCATCTTGATGTTTGTCGGAGCGCTCATTGGCGCCGTTATCGGCTTTTTCTTTAGTGATATATTTTATTAGATAGGGAAGGTGAGCATGTGTTAGAAGCAAAACAATTAGTAAAAACATTTGGCGATTATACAGCAGTCGATCAATTGTCCTTTACCATCAATGATGGACAGATCATGGGCTTGATTGGTCAAAATGGTGCTGGTAAAACGACGACATTCCGATTGATCTTGGATTTCTTGAAAGCCGATCAAGGGGAAGTATTGTGGGATGGCCATAAAATTAGTGAAAAAGAATACAATATTATCGGCTATCTGCCAGAAGAACGCGGCTTGTTTCCAAAAGTAACGATTGAAGATCAATTGATCTATTTCGCGCGGTTACGAGGCAAGAAGAAAGAAGACATCGTACCAAAAATCGACTATTGGATGGACAAATTTAAAGTCAAGGGCAAGAAAACCGATAAAGTCAAATCGCTATCAAAAGGAAATCAGCAAAAAGTTCAGCTGATCTCAACGTTGATCCATGAACCAAAATTGGTGATTTTAGATGAACCATTTAGTGGGTTAGACCCCGTCAATGCAGAACTGTTGAAAAATGGGATCATTGAACTGAAAAAAAATGGCTCATGTGTCATTTTCTCCAGTCATAATATGGATAATGTGGAAAAAATCTGCGATCACTTGATTATGCTGCGGGATGGTCAAACTGTCTTAAACGGAAAAGTTCATGAAATTCGTGAATCCTTTGGGCGGACGAAAGTCTATTTAGAATCCAACTTGACGAAAGAACAGCTCTTGGCAGTGGCAGGTGTCGAGGAAGTTCTTGCCAGAGAAGATGGCAGCTATGATATTACGATCGCTGATCCTGCAGTAGGAAAAACCTTATTTGATTTAGCAACGGCGGATGGTTATATCCCTATGTTCAATCAACAACCGCCAACGTTAGAAGAAATCTTTAAGCGGAAGGCGGGAAAAATAAATGAGTAAGTTTTGGGTAATCGCATTAGATGTTTATAAAAAAAATATCAAATCAATTTCGTTTTTGATTATGATTCTCGTGCCATTTATTGCAACGGGGGCATTTTATCTCATTGGTTATTTTGCTGATGGTATGAACAGTGTCGACAAAATTGCCGTTTATGCGAATGAACCAGCCATTGCGCAGACCTTTGTGGACCAAAGCGGCGATGATTTTGAATTTGAAATTGTTGACAGCGAAGAACAAGGGCAGCAACAGATGGCAGACAAAGATGCTGATGCTTTGTTACTTATTACTGCTTCTGGGGATACGCTGCAAGGGGAATTATTAAGCGAGTCCTCGATGGGGCAAGCTTTAGAGCTGACGATCCAACAGTTATTGACGGGTTTGCAGTCTTCCTATAGAGCTAGTGAGCTTGGCTTGACTGCTGAGCAAGTGGCAGTCCTTAGTGAAGTCGCACCGCTTGATCGTCAAAAAGTTTCCTTCGGTGAAGATGGCGAAATGACTTATGGGGAAGACAATACCGCGATGCAATCACTAGTAAGTATGATCGCAACAATCATCCTCTTTTTCTTTATCATTACTTACGCACAGATCATTGCACAAGAGATCGCTTCTGAAAAAGGAACACGCATCATGGAAGTCATTTTGTCTAGTACACGGGCGCAAATCCATTACTATGCCAAATTGACTGGTGTAATCATGGTTGCAGCGACCCAGCTAGTTGCTTATGTTGCGATTTTTGGCGGGAGCTATTTCTGGATCAAGGATAACCCAATGGTAAAAGACTTGTTGGCAAACTTTTCGACAGATGGCATTTTTGGTCCCTTCCTGGTGTTTGCGATCGTTTTCGTCTTCTTAGGAATTTTGATCTACTCGGTCTTGTCAGCCCTTTGCGGGTCGTTAGTGAACAAAGCAGAAGATACGGCGAAAGCCATCATTCCAGTAACGTATCTTTCATTAGGCGGGTATATGCTTGGAATCGTGCTAGGCGGTATGGATCCTCATAACGTGGTCTTGCGAGTAACTTCCTATGTACCATTTTTATCTTCCTTCATTATGCCAGTACGGCTTGCTAATGATACAGTGGGTATCGGCGGTGCATTGATTTCAGTAGGGATTCTTGCTGTTACCACAATTGTCCTGATGCTGGTTTCTGCAAAAATGTACAAATCAAATGTCTTGATCTATAACGACAATGGCATTTTAGCAACGTTGAAACAATCACTAGTGTTAATGAAAAACGAGAAATAAGCAAAACGCCCGATCCTTTTCGTGATCGGGCGTTTTTTATTCGCTAAAATCTAGAAAACAAGGGGCAAGACTTTAGAATTCCTGCACAAAAAAGTTGAAGATCGATTGCTCAGAAGGCAGCTTGTGAGCGGCTAGCTCAGGATGCCACTGAATGCCTAAGATCGGTGCGCCATAGGCAGTGGATTCAATGGCTTCAACGACACCATCAGGAGCGGTGGCAATCACGTTGAAATCATCCGCAACTGTTTTGACCGCTTGGTGATGAAAAGAATTGACGTGATAGGTTGTGCCTAAAAGAGCAGCCAAACGACTGTCTGCCTTGATTTTTACCCGATGTGTAGGGAATTGAAAGAACGTCGGCAATTGCACGTGTTTGATCGTTGGGTGATCGATCAAAGAGAGATCTTGGTACAAACTCCCACCAAATGCGACATTGAGTAACTGCATGCCGCGGCAGATTCCAAAGATCGGTTTGTTTTGAGCCACTGCTTCTTTGATCAATGCCAATTCAAAGACATCACGATCAGGATGAATGCCTTGAATCAAGGGATGAGGATCTTCGCCATAGTGAACAGGGGAGACATCGTGACCACCGGCTAATAATAGTTTATCGATTTTGCTGATGTAAGTTGCAGCATCTTCCACGACACCCATTGGTAATAATAGGGGAATGCCTTGGGCTTGTTGGATATGGGTCACAAAATTTTTGGGTGTATATGACAACCAATGTTCTGCTTCTTCAATCATTGGTCGTTCATTAGCAGCGATGCCGATAATGGGTTTCATTTGATCAAACCTTTCTACTAGTAAATGAATCGAAATGAATCGAAAAAGAAAAAAGGACACGGGGTCCTTTTTTCGATCACCTTCGCTTTATTTTTCGCGAATAACTTCGATTTTGTAGCCATCAGGATCTTTCACAAAATAGTAAGAAGGAGAAGTTCCTGGGAGTCCTTTCAGGTCAGTGACATCAAATCCAGCCGCTTGGTGCTTCTCATGAAGCGCTTCTAGATCATCGGTACTGATGGCGATATGGCCATAGCCGTCGCCTAACTCATAGCCAGGATGGTCATAGTTATACGTCAACTCTAGCTCGTAATCATCACCAGGCAAAGTTAAGTAAACCAAAGTAAATTTATGTTCAGGAAAATCACGACGGCGAGATTCTTCAAAACCAAAGGCAGTTTGATAAAAATATAGAGAAGCCGTTAAGTCTTTGACGCGGACACATGTGTGAGCCATTTTCATGGGTAAATCATCCTTTCGATCTTGATAGTTGTATGATAACATATTTTCTCTTTTTGTAACGAATAAAAGACAACCGAGCGTTATTTCCAGCTTGTCCAGACTATTGGCATAGGGTAAAATGGAAAGAAAGTGTTGGTGGAGGGAATCATGCCAGAAAAGGAAATTGTGTTCGGGGAAAAAGAAGCGGGGAAACCATACAAATCAAGATATGGGGCGTATGTCGTTCTTCCAAACGAAAAAAATGAAGTGATCTTGGTGCAAGCACCCAACGGCGCATACTTTTTGCCCGGTGGTGAAATTGAGCCAAATGAGAGCAAAGAAGAAGCGATCCAACGAGAATTGATTGAAGAACTTGGATTTGAAGGGGAGATTGCTGAGTATCTAGGGGAGGCAGTTGAATACTTCTATTCGCGCCATCGCGATACATTTTACCATCACCCGGGCTATTTCTATTTAATGACACAGTGGAAAAAAGTTTGCGAACCGACAGAAGAAACCAATCAATTGTCTTGGCACACGCCAGAAGAAGCGATCCAACGATTGAAACGCGGCAGCCATAAATGGGCAGTTGAACAGTGGTTGGCAAAATAAAAAAGTCAGGTTTCCGATAAAAAGGAAACCTGACTTTTTTGCACTTAGTTATTTGTTAAAACATACTTGTTGATTACTTCTGCTACACCGTCTTCTTCATTTGAAGCGGTTAGGACATCTGCGGCATTTTTCACGTTTTCAGTAGCATTGGCCATCGCCACACCGATACCAGCATATTCCACCATGGTTAAATCATTTTCATTATCGCCGATCGCCATGACTTCTTCTTGTTTGATGCCTAAGTGCTCCGCCAATTTTTTGACAGCAGCTCCTTTATGGGCTTGTTTATTTAGGACTTCCAAGAAGTATGGAGCACTTTTAACCACATTGTAGTTGTCGGTCAAACTGCTCGGCAATTGTGGGATGATCTGATCCAGTATTGCGGGATCATCGATCATCATCATTTTGATGATATTCAAGTCAGCAGTCATTTCTTCTGGTGTCCGATATTTCAATGGCATGTTGACTAAGAAGGCTTCATAAATCGTGTAAGGACTGATATCGCGGTTAGCGGTATACATGGTATCCTCAGTTTCTACATGAAGGTGAACCCCTAATTTTCTCGCAGTCATCTCAACAAAGAGATAGTCATCTTGGGACAAGCCGAATTCAGAGATGATCTCTTGATTTTTGGTTTTTTGAACCAAAGAGCCATTGTAGGTAATCACGAAATCATTGTCCGTAAATAAGTCTAGTTCCTTCAATAAATCTTGGACACCAGTTAAGGGGCGTCCCGTACACAAAACGATGCGCACGCCTTGTGCTTCTGCGTCTTTTAATGCTTTGTAAACTGCTGGAGTGATCTTGCGGTCGTTGTTCAGCAGGGTACCATCGATATCGATGGCGATCAGTTTGATACTCATAAGTTCCTCCTAGTGGCTTGGTTTGATCAAAGCACCATTGCGAATGTGCTTGGCAAACTCTTGATACGTCTCTCCAAATAAATCATAGTGATTTTGGATGTTGGGGTCAATCATTTCTTTTGGAAAATAAAAGCGTTGGTCACCTTGGGTTTGTCCCGCTAAGGCTGCAACAAGTTGACTGGCTTGGGATAATTCTACAAGGGAACCATCTTTTTCCTGTAATTCGATCTGTGTCCGATGCTTACCAGAAGTTGGTCGATAAAAATCATAAGGCAGATCGAAGCTTGAATTGATGGCAGTATAGTAGCGGGGATTGAAGCCGACTTTTTCCACCAGTCCCTGCATTTCTTCAATCATCGGCAACTGTGTCTCATCGTCAAAGCGAGCGGATTTTAGCGGTTTACGATTTAAGAACCGCTTGGCTAAATCGCTGAGGATCGGATCATTCTCTTCCGTCCATTGGGTAAAGTAGGTATTCAACACGCCATCGTCGAGTTTCAAGTATTCATCTAAAGTGAATTCTTGTTTTAAAAATGGGAGAAGCAGTTGCGAATGGCTTTGAAACATTTCCTGATCCACTTGATAAAGTTCTGCAGCACGATCCAGCAAGTGGGCTAAGATCACTTCCATCCCTCGAGAACTCGCATGGAAATAAACTTGCACATACATTTGGTAACGACTGACGATGTAGTCCTCCACAGCGTGCATGCCATTCATAGAAAAAGCAATACCGCCTTCGTACGGACGAATCACTCGTAAAATTCTGGTCAGATCAAACGTGCCGTATTCAGTGCCGGTAAAATAAGCATCGCGCAGCAAGTAGTCCATCCGATCAGCATCGATTTGACTGGAAATCATTTGAACGACTTGGGGATTTGGATAGGTTTTAGTGATGACACTTGCCACTTTCTCAGGAAATCCAGCCTCCACTCGGTTCAATATCTGATGAACTTCCGTTTCAGGAGAAGTGATGATCGCCACTGTGATGGCTTCATGGTCTGTATGGAAAATATGCTCAAAGGTGTGGGAGTATGGACCATGGCCCACATCATGAAGCAATGCTGCACACAAGGTCACTAAACGCTCCTTATCATCCCAGCCGTTCGGTCCAACTTTTTCAATCGAATAATTGCGTTGGAAAATATCGCAAATGCGGCGGCTGATTTCATAAACCCCCAAGGAGTGAGAAAAGCGGCTGTGTTCTGCTCCGTGAAAGGTGAAAGAAGCAGTCCCTAGTTGTTTGATTCGTCGCAAACGCTGCACTTCTTTGGAATTGATCAAGTCTAAAATCACTTGGTGCTGCACATGGACATAGTTATGAACAGGGTCACGAAACACTTTTTCTATCGCTAAGGTTTGATATTTATATGGTAGGCTCATCGCTAAACTCCTTTATTGGGTGATTTCGCTTTTCCATGCCAGCTAAGCGTTGCTGCATTTGTTCGCTAAGGTCATTTTCTGAAAGCCATTGATCCAGTGACTCAAGCGGATATAGGGATTGGTCTGTGATCAAGAAAAGCAGGGCTTTTTGCAAGCGGTCAATCACCTCTTGTGTGGTAAACTTACGGCCGAGAGCCGCTTCTAAAGTGGTCATGCTCGCAGGATTGACGGCTGGATAGCCATCCGTACCAAAGCGCTCTTTTAAACCTGCTTGGTAAAAACGACGAACGAGAGAGCCGCGGGCTGGTTGGTCGCCATTGATACTCAGATACATCATGACAGCCACGCCGTCTTTGATCCGTCGTTGTGCTGTACCAGCAATTTTTTTCCCATCAATACTCAGGTCATAGGTGCCTGGGCAATACGAGTCAGCAATTTCATAAGCCAAAATTGTCCGCTCAGGAAAGGCTGTTTGCAACAATGTCGCCATCATTTCATAGGCTGCATCCGTAGTGGCAGCCAAATGTTTAGGGAAAATGAGGGAGACATTCAAAATACCGGCATCATTGATGACCCCAAGCCCGCCTGAGTTGCGGATGATCGAGGCATAGCCAGCTTCTTTCAAAACCTGCAGACCAGCTGTCAAAAAAGGCAACCTGGTATCTTTCATTCCTAAAATCATCGTATCGGACAACTGCCAAAAATGACAATAAACTTGTTCCTGTTTGCCAGCAGCTTCGGTGGCAACATCGGTGAAGGCAAATGGCTCATAAGGATTGTGGATACGTGGTAAGGTTTGATCCATTATATAGATAGTCAAATCGGTTAAACTCCTTTAAAAGTAACTGTTATCCTTATTATATACGATTCTTGGAAAATTACTTGGAGAAAAGAATGAAAACTTGCTTTTGTTTTCGCTTTTTTATTTTCAATGAAGAAATAGACCAAGGAGAATCAACTGAAATGATTGACAAACGAATGAAAAAAAGCAAGAATGAAACTGAAATCTTCAAAGGAGGCACACGTACATGCAAGAATTATCAAAAGGAATCCCAATCTCGATTCATTTAACAACCAATGTACGACAAGCAGGGGAAACAGAGAACTTTCTGTTTGATCTGCAAGGACAAGCAGTCAAGATCGGTGATACCTTATATATCCGTTACAAAGAGATCCAGCCAGACGGTACCGACGTTCCCGTCACGATGAAAATCATGCCAGACGGATTGATTCAATTGATTCGCTCAGGGGAAATGCGCATGCGCTTGAAATTTTCTTATAAGGAACGTTTAGAGACGAGCTACCAAACCCCGTATGGCTTGATGATGTTCCACACCTTCACCAATCATTTGCACGTTAGCTTGAAAGACCGTCCATATTCGGGAAAGATCGATATCGATTATGACTTGTTCATGGCTGCTGACAAAGTCGGCGAATACAAACTATCTTTAGAATTTACCGCTTGATCAAAGGGAAATTGAAAGAAAAAATTGCAATTTGAGACGTAATTTTGTATGATTAGGAGTAGACTGTGAAAGGACGTGTCCCGTTTGGAAATTAATGTATTTGAAGGTGTAAATAAAAACGAATTGTCGATGATTGAAGTTGCCCATGCGATTTTAGAGCAGCGCGGTGACGTGATGGATTTTTCTGATTTGGTCAACCAAATTCAAAACTATCTTGAAACTTCAGACAGCGAGATTCGTGATTCATTGGCGCAGTTTTATACAGACTTGAATATCGACGGTAGTTTTATTTCTTTAGGCGACAATCGTTGGGGCTTACGTTCATGGTACGCCATTGATTCGATCGATGAAGAAGTCAACCATGGCATCGAAGACGAGGATGAAGATACACCACGTCGTCGCAAACGTAAAAAAGTCAATGCCTTTATCAACGATGATGAAGACGCAATCGATTATAACGATGATGATCCTGAGGATACTGATTTGTCAGATGACGAAGAAGATGATCTCTTTGATGATGATGATGACGAGGATGAAGAAATCTCGGCATACAATTCAGACTTGCAAGAAATCGGCGCCGACAATAGCACCGATGATGAAGAAGAATTACCTGACAGCATTGAGGAAGATCTAACCATTATCGATGACGATGATGAAGATGATTTTGCGGATGAAGAGGAAGAAGAGGAGTAATCCTCTTCTTTTTTTCGCCTTTGGGCTGCAAGCAGCTTTTAATCGCTGAAGGACGATTTCGTCTTCTTACATAGATACAAATAAAAAAAGGAACCGCATCAGCGGTCCCTAAGTGCTTTTGAATTATTGATTTGAATCGAGTATACTTGTAACGAAAAGAAAAAACGCGCCTTGAGGGAATCGAACCCCCGTCTCAAGAACCGGAATCTTACGTGATATCCACTACACTAAAGGCGCGAAGCACAAATATTAGTTTAACCAATTTCAGTGAAAAAAACAAGAGGTAGAATGATGAAATTTCAACAGCAATTTTCACAACAACAAAAACAGACGCAAAAGCTTGCTATGACGCAGAAATTACAGCAATCAATCCAAGTGCTGCAATTTTCTGCAGACGAATTATTGTCCTTCATAGATAACCAAGCATTAGAAAATCCATTGATTGATCTGGGGGAATATGATTCGCCCATCACACCAAGCAAAAGCAATGGCTCATCAGAACAATTGATGGATTATTTAAGCCAGATCCCTGACCAGCATACGTCTTTATTCGAATACCTCATCGATCAAGTGCATTTAAACTACCGAGATACCTTCTTGCGGACGATCGTTTTATTTTTAGTCGAGTACATTGATTTAAACGGCTTTTTGACGATTGATCTGGAAGAAGCTGGAAAACTTGTTGGTGGGACCCCAATCCAAATGCTTGATGCCTTGACCTTGATCCAGCAGCTAGATCCAGCAGGCGTCGGTGCTCGTGATCTAAGAGAGTGTTTGATGCTACAAACGGAAAGAGATGATTATGCGCCGCCAATGGCCTATCTCATTTTAGAAGAATTCTTCACGGAAATGGCAGAGCGCAAGTGGGATAAAATCAGCAAAGCACTGCAGATTCCCTTAACTGAGATCCAAAAGGTCTTTGATTATGTTCAAACATTGACTCCCACACCAGGGGCGGCGTTCGGTTCAACGGATGGGCTTTACATCGTCCCTGACCTGCGAGTGACGGTTGAAAAAGGACAACCAATCGTGAAATCAAACAAGCGCGCCTTACCAGAAGTTCGCTTTCAGCAGCAGTACTTTGACCAATTGAAGCAAAGCGGTGATCCAGAGGTTTTAAGTTATTTAGACAATAAAGCCCAAGAGTTCGAGTGGCTAAAGAAGACCTTGCAACAACGAGGAGATACCATCTATCGTGTCGGCGTGCAGATCGTTGCGCGGCAAAAGGAGTTTTTCACTCAACCAGATCGCCCATTAAAGCCATTGGTTTTAAGAGAAGTTGCCGAAGAGTTAGGCATTCATGAATCAACGGTCAGCCGGGCAGTCAATGGGAAATACTTGGAAACCTCCTTTGGGGTGTTTGAATTAAAACTATTTTTTGGACAGAAAGTTTCGACACAAGAAAGCGGTGATGACCTGACGACGGCATCGATCAAACAGCTGCTAAAAGCACTGATCGATGAAGAAAACAAAAACAAACCATTGTCAGACCAAAAGTTGACAGATGCTCTCAAAGCCCAGGGTATCGATATTTCCAGACGAACGGTGGCAAAGTATCGTGAAGCCATGAATATCCCTGGTTCTTCCAAGCGGAAACGATTCGAGTAAAGCAAAACGTACTATTAACGAGTAGGAAAGGCAGCAAAGCCTTTCCTTTTTTATCGATCCTTTCCTCTTTTTCAAATTATGACGATTTTATGAAAAGCAAGATTTTGTGACTGAAATAGTTGCGTATCAAGGCGATAAGTGCTACTATTATTGGTGTAGGAAACAGATTTAAATTTTTTTTGCAATCGATGGGTCATTTTAAGTCATTGTAGGACGAAAATTGTCCAACGGGAGGATATAAAATGCTCGATGAATTAAAATTGATTGAGGCAATCACCCCGGATATTCTCGCTGTACTCCAGGAACGTTACCGTATCTTAAGAAATATTTATTGGATGCAGCCCGTTGGCCGCCGGACACTTTCGGAAAGTTTATCAATGACGGAACGCGTGTTGAGGACGGAAACAGATATCCTTAAAAAGCTAAAACTGATCGACTCTTCAAAAAGCGGCATGCAATTGACCGCCTATGGAGAAGAAGTGTACACGAAGATCGGTGCACTGATGGATCAGCTGTTCGGAATGCACCAAATCGAAAAACGATTATCAGAGACCTTTGGCATCGAACGTTGTTTGATTGCGAGCGGCGATGGTGATCGACAACCGAAAGTGATTGCTGAATTTGGCCAGTTGCTGAATGAATCGTTGGATCTCTTATTGCCAGAAGGCAAAAACACCATCGCAGTGATGGGAGGGACGACAATGGCGAAAGTTGCCGAGGAATTGGGCAATTTGGAAACCGCCAAACGTCATAACTTGTTTGTTCCAGCCCGTGGCGGTATCGGAGAATCAGTCAACGTGCAAGCAAACTCAGTCAGCTCAGTAATGGCGATGCAGACAAACGGCGATTATCGCTCCTTGTTTGTACCAGAACAATTAAGCATGAACACCTACGAGTTTCTCTTGAAAGAACCCGCCATCGTTGATGTCTTAAACTTGATAAGTCAAGCGAATTGTGTTATTCATAGTATTGGACGGGCGTTGCATATGGCGGCTCGACGAAAAATGTCAGAACAAGAAATTCTGATGTTAAAACAAAAAAATGCAGTTGCAGAATCCTTTGGGTATTTCTTTAACGAAGCTGGCGAGGTCGTCTACAAAGTTCCTCGCATCGGACTTCAATTAAAAGATTTGCAAAAAGTCCCAATCATTTTTGCGGTCGCTGGCGGACAATCAAAAGCCAAAGCGGTCAATGCATACATGAAAAATGCACCAAAACAAACCTGGCTCATCACCGATGAAGCTTGCGCAAATGAGATTTTAAAAGGGGCAACCCTTTAAAATAAATATTTTTATGATTTTCATAAGGAGGAAATCTTAAATGACAGTTAAAGTAGGTATTAATGGATTTGGACGTATCGGACGCTTAGCATTTCGTCGTATCCAAGAAGTAGAAGGAATCGAAGTTGTGGCTATCAATGACTTAACAGATGCTAAAATGTTAGCTCACTTGTTAAAATATGATACAACACAAGGACGTTTCAACGGTACAGTTGAAGTTCACGAAGGTTCATTCAATGTGAACGGAAACGAAATCAAAGTTTTAGCTAACCGCAACCCTGAAGAATTGCCTTGGGGCGAACTAGGTGTTGAAATCGTGTTAGAATGTACTGGATTCTTCACTTCTAAAGCAGCTGCTGAAAAACATTTAACAGCTGGTGCAAAACGTGTAGTTATCTCAGCTCCTGGTGGAAACGATGTTCCAACAATCGTTTACAACACAAACCATGAAACTTTAACAGGTGAAGAAACAGTTATCTCTGGTGCTTCATGTACAACAAACTGTTTAGCTCCTATGGCGAAAACATTGAACGACAAATTTGGTGTGATTGAAGGATTAATGACTACAATCCACGCTTACACAGGTGACCAAATGACTCTAGACGGACCACACCCTAAAGGTGACTTCCGCCGTGCCCGTGCTGCTGCTGCAAACATCGTGCCTAACTCAACTGGTGCTGCTAAAGCGATCGGCTTAGTAATCCCAGAATTGAACGGCAAATTAGATGGTGCTGCTCAACGTGTTCCTGTTGCAACTGGTTCATTAACTGAATTAGTTACTGTTCTTGACAAAGAAGTAACTGTTGATGAAATCAATGCAGCAATGAAAGAAGCTTCAAACGAATCTTACGGTTACAACACAGACGAAATCGTTTCTTCTGATATCGTTGGTATGACTTACGGTTCATTATTTGATGCAACTCAAACAAAAGTTATGACTGTTGGCGACAAACAATTAGTTAAAACTGTTGCTTGGTACGACAATGAAATGTCATACACTGCACAATTAGTACGTACTTTAGAATACTTCGCTAACCTATAAGAGTTGCGAACGACTTTAATTTAAACCATCGCAAGAGAAAGCGGGGAAGCATCGCGCTTCTCCGCTTTTTTTAACAATTATGCTAGGAGGAATCTGTTCATGGCGAAAATGACAGTTCAAGATATCGATTTAAAAGATAAAAAAGTTCTTGTACGTGTGGACTTCAACGTTCCATTGAAAGATGGAGTGATCGGAGATGATACACGGATCAAAGCAGCATTACCAACAATCAATTACGTGATCGAAAACGGCGGAAAAGCAATTCTTTTCTCACACTTAGGTCGTGTGAAAGAAGAAGCAGATAAAGCTGGAAAATCTTTAGCGCCAGTTGCGAAACGTCTAGGCGAATTGTTAGGCAAAGAAGTAACTTTCGTGGATGAAACCCGTGGCGAAAAATTAGAAGCAGCGATCAACAACATGCAAGATGGCGATGTCGTTGTTTTTGAAAACACTCGTTTCGAAGACATCGATGGCAAAAAAGAAAGCAAAAACGATCCTGAACTAGGTAAATACTGGGCTTCTTTAGGCGATGTTTTTGTAAATGATGCCTTTGGTACCGCACACCGCGCACACGCTTCAAACGTAGGGATCGCTTCAACAGGTATCCCAACAGTTGCTGGTTTCTTAATGGAAAAAGAAATCAAATTCATCGGTGAAGCAGTCGAAGAACCAAAACGTCCAATGATCGCGATTCTTGGTGGAGCAAAAGTATCTGACAAAATCGGCGTAATCGAAAACTTGATTCCTAAAGCAGACAAAATCTTGATCGGCGGCGGAATGACGTATACGTTCTACAAAGCAAAAGGTATGGAAATCGGTAATTCTCTTGTGGAAGCAGACAAAGTAGAATTAGCAAAAGAATTGATCGAAAAAGCTGGCGATAAATTAGTATTACCAGTTGATTCAATCACTGCTGCTGAATTTTCAAATGATGTTCCAACAGAAGAACATACTGGTGATGTTCCTGAAGGACAAATGGGCTTAGATATTGGACCTGAAACCATCGCTTTGTTTGCTGAAACATTAAAAGGCGCAAAAACAGTCGTTTGGAACGGACCTATGGGTGTGTTTGAAATGTCTAACTTCGCAAACGGTACGATCGGTGTTTGTGAAGCAATTGCCAACCTTGAAGATGCAACAACGATCATCGGTGGCGGTGACTCTGCAGCTGCAGCAGAACAATTAGGTTTTGCTGACAAATTTACCCACATCTCAACGGGTGGCGGTGCCAGCCTTGAATTGCTAGAAGGAAAAACACTTCCTGGCCTAGCTGCGATCAACGATAAATAATCAATGACAAGCCGTGCAAAGGATCTCCTTTGCACGCTTGATAACGAAAAGGAGTGCCAGAACATGCGCAAACCAATTATTGCCGGAAACTGGAAAATGAACAAAACTGCGAAAGAAGCAAAAGAATTTGCTGAAGCAGTCAAAACAAAAATTCCTAGCAACGATACAGTTGACTCTGTGATCGGTTCGCCAGCTCTATTCTTAGAAACATTAGTGAATGCTGCTGAAGGAACAGAATTAAAAATTGCTGCTCAAAACAGCTACTGGGAAAATGAAGGTGCCTTTACTGGTGAAACTTCACCAGCAGCTTTAGCAGATCTAGGTGTTGACTATGTCATCATTGGTCATTCAGAACGTCGTGAATACTTCCATGAGACAGATGAAGACATCAACAAAAAAGCCAAAGCAATCTTTTCAAACGGCATGATTCCAATCCTATGCTGTGGTGAATCTTTAGAAACCTATGAAGCTGGCAAAACAGCGGAGTGGATCGAAGGACAAATTACTGCTGGCTTAGACGGTTTAACAGACGGTCAAGTAAGTAATCTTGTGATTGCGTACGAACCAATCTGGGCGATCGGTACTGGTAAATCAGCGGATGCAAACATCGCAGACGAAATTTGTGGCGTTGTCCGCAAAACCGTTGAAAAATTATACGGCAAAGAAGTTTCAGATAGCGTGCGTATCCAATACGGCGGTTCTGTAAAACCTGAAAACATTGCTGAATACATGGCAAAAGAAAATGTTGACGGAGCATTAGTTGGCGGCGCAAGCTTGCAAGCTGATTCATTCCTAGCATTATTAGATGCTGTAAAATAATTTCATTTTCATGAAAATAACATTTGCAGAATCGTGATTTTTTCACTACAATTAAGTTGTTCGCAAGGGGCTTTCCCCTTAAGATAAAACAAACTCAAAGGAGAGACAAAACATGTCAATTATTACTGATGTTTACGCACGCGAAGTCTTAGACTCACGTGGTAACCCAACTATCGAAGTAGAAGTCTACACAGAATCAGGTGCTTTCGGCCGCGGAATGGTTCCTTCAGGAGCTTCAACAGGTGAACACGAAGCAGTTGAATTACGTGATGGCGACAAAGCTCGTTATGGCGGTAAAGGTGTAACGAAAGCAGTTGACAATGTAAATAACATCATTGCAGAAGCTATCATCGGCTACGATGTACGTGACCAAATGGCTATCGATAAAGCAATGATCGCTTTAGACGGAACTCCTAACAAAGGCAAATTAGGCGCAAACGCGATTCTTGGTGTTTCTATCGCTGTTGCTCGTGCAGCTGCTGATTACCTAGAAGTACCTTTATACCACTACTTAGGCGGATTCAATACAAAAGTATTGCCAACTCCTATGATGAACATCGTCAACGGTGGTTCTCACTCTGACGCACCAATCGCTTTCCAAGAATTCATGATCTTGCCTGTAGGCGCACCTACATTCAAAGAAGGCTTACGTTGGGGTACTGAAGTATTCCACGCTTTGAAATCAATCTTGTCTAAACGTGGTTTAGAAACTTCAGTAGGTGACGAAGGTGGTTTCGCTCCTCGTTTTGAAGGAACTGAAGACGGTGTTGAAACAATCTTAGAAGCAATCAAAGCTGCTGGTTTAGAACCAGGTAAAGATGTATACCTAGGATTTGACTGTGCATCATCAGAATTCTACGAAAACGGTGTTTACGACTACTCTAAATTTGAAGGCGAAAACGGCGTAAAACGTACTGCTGCTGAACAAGTTGACTACTTAGAAGAATTAGTTAACAAATACCCAATCATCACTATCGAAGACGGTATGGATGAAAACGACTGGGATGGTTGGAAACTATTAACTGAACGCTTAGGCGACAAAGTTCAATTAGTAGGGGATGACTTGTTCGTTACAAATACTGAAATCCTTGAAAAAGGAATCAAAAACGGTATCGGTAACTCAATCCTGATCAAAGTTAACCAAATCGGTACATTGACGGAAACATTCAATGCTATCGAAATGGCGAAAGAAGCTGGTTACACTGCAGTCGTTTCTCACCGTTCAGGTGAAACAGAAGATTCAACAATCTCTGATATCGCAGTTGCAACAAACGCTGGCCAAATCAAAACTGGTTCTCTTTCACGTACTGACCGTATTGCAAAATACAACCAATTACTACGTATCGAAGACCAACTTGGTGAAGTTGCTGAATACAAAGGCTTGCAAGCTTTCTACAACTTAAAAAATAAATAATTTTAGTTTGATCAAACATTTTCGTTTGACTGTACTGAAATTATGGTAGAGTCCCCCCATGTGTAATTGACATGGGGGGACTTTTTTACGAGTTTTATCGGTATGCTAATTGTATGATAGACTATAGGAAAACTTAGTATTTTAGGAGAGAACGCTGATGAAAAAATTGTACATAAATAATGTAGTATCAAAGGAAGTAGAACATATTGTTTCGGCTGCAGGAATTATTGACCTATTTCCAAAAGAAGTGATCCTCCAGTATAATTGGCTGATTACCGATTATTCAGGTGACATAAGTATTTTGCATTCGATTGAAAAGAAGAAAAATGGAAAGTCGCTTATTTGGCTGAGCGGCCATAATTTATTGGATGCAATCAAAGATACTTATCTTTATGAAGGGGTGCTAACTGGTTTTTTACCCAGCATTTCTTTGGATGATCTTTTGATCTTTGATTCTTATCCTGAGTGGGAAGGCTGGAATCGTGATGTAGATCTTCCGTACATTCAGCATACATTAGGCAGCTTAGAATTAATCATTGATGATGGTAGCTCATATTCTGTCGTTACAGACGATACAGATCTATTGGTATATATAGAAAAGCATTGTAAGGATATAGCTGTGTCTGATTCATGTGATGAAAGACCAGACAGATCGTTTGGCGATCTTTATAGTCAACAGTTGCTACCCACAACTGTTGGCAACTGGTGGTTAACCTTTAACGGGGAGCCGATTTCTTTTAAAGTAATCGATGGTCATAGCAATTTTTCGAGTGACTACGGTGAAAGTCATCCAGATTGGGTCAACGAAATAATCGGTCGCTTTATCTTATTGCCTAATTTAAAAATGATCAAAAGGAAGGGAAAACTTGAGATAAAAACGAATCTTCCTCGACACTCTTTCCGTGATTTTGAAATCGTTAGTGGGCAAAGATACTATGGCGCGCAATATTTGTTAAAAAAATCTGCCAATAACCTTAATTTTGCTGTAACTCAATATTATGACGATGAGTGTTTCCTGAAAAAATCCGGGGGTGTATATCAACTTGACAGATCTGACTCGGGATTCCCAGCTTATTATATTGAGGGGAATCAAAGTCCAGCTGATTTAAGATTTTGTTTGTCATGGGGTGCATTGGCTACTGCAGATTCTTTGTCCTTGGATGTGGCTTGTGACTTTGATCAAGAGGAGATTGTTCAAACTTTTAGTAATTAAAAGTGAATGAAAGCTATATAGAAAAAATCTGTTTCTAGTAGATGAACAAGGAACAGTTTTTTTCTATAGAATGTAAGTTGAAAAGTTAAGAGAACTTATTAATAGAGGGGAAATAACAATAAGATTTTAAAGAATCTGCTAAAATTTTTGTAACCAAAAATGAAAATAATATGATTATTTATGAAAATTTTCATTTTCAGTTTACAATTATTTTTTTTTGACAAGTGAAATTTTAGCGAGTAGCCAATCACTCTTGGTGTTTAAGAGTTTTCAATGAAAGAACTTTTATCACAAACAAAAGATTCTTTCTGGATTTTGAGTATTTATCATGAAAAAAATATTCTATTGTTTTTCAAACAAAAGAAATCCTATTTCATTTTCACAAATTTCCTTGAGAGCAGGACCCATTTTTCGGTTTTTGCTCTCATTTTTCTCACAGAATCAAAATTTGGGTCATTTTGCATTTTCTCTTTTTTCCGATTAGGATAATCACCTGAGTAAAATTTGTTGTTTGGAGGAAGAGAAATGTGTACTTATGTGAAAAAAATAGCTTACCCAATGTTCATGCTGTCCTTACTTATGTTATCCTATTTGGCGCCTTTATTATCAGTCATCACAGCCAATGCAGACACCGAGGAGAATCCTAAAACAATCCTATTTCAAAATGAAAAAGGAACAGCGCAAGTGACCTCATCACCAAATCCTACGACAGGAGAAATCACTTGGACGATCGAGGTAGAAAAGAATCAGCAATCTGCTGCTAATCAACTGGCATTCAGCTTGAGTGAAGGAGAACGAACGGTTCTGCCAGAATCAATCCAAAGCAACGGCACGCCATTTACATATGATCCGCAAAGACAGCAGCTGATGGAAGAAAGTACTAGCAGCTCCTTTAGCCAAATGACGCTAACGTTTCAAACAAAAGCTCTTGAAACATTGACAATCAAATCCGCATTTCTTCAAGCAGAGGAAGAAAATGGACAAGTGAAAGAAGACATTATCAACACAACAGATGTAGCAGTTGTTCTACCTGACAATCAATCCACAGAAGCAACGAGTGCCGAAGCAGTGCTTGCTGACAGTCAGGAACAAACAGAAGCTTCCGAAAAACAGCCTGCAACAAAAAGCAGCGAACCACAACCACAAGCAGAGTCAACTACCGCATCAACAGCAATAGAATCAACGACTGATACACAAGTAAGTGCGCCATCAGCTGTACAACTATCAAGTGGCGGCAGCTTTAAAAATGATGTGCCAGAAGTTGATGACGCACTTCTAGGAGAAGCCCAATATTTTCATATTTTTGCTAACCATGCGACGCTAAATACCCACACGAACGGAAACTTAGCAGTGGGAGAACTAAATGGAAATGTCAATTTTGGAACCAGTATTCAGGATGGTTCGTTGGCAACAGAAATCAATTATATTCAAAAGGTCAATACGATCGCAAATTCTTCTTTTGTGTCAGGAACTGATAGCAGAAAAAACAAAGTTGTCTTTGGCCCATCAGTCACAGTAGATTTAGCAGATCAAAATCAACAACCTGCCGTTTTTGTAAATGGACAGAGAATGGATCACTTGAAAACTTCCGAAGTTTTCCAAGATCAATCTGCAAGTGAACCGTATATAGATTTTAAAAAGGTATTTTCAACGTTACAGGCGACGTCAGAAAGGCTAGGAGCCTATCCGCAAACACCCGGTGTAACCAAAGATTTTACTGATAATAATCAGCGGGTCATTAATACCGCCCGTGCTGAAAATGATACGCAAGAGGTGGTGTTGACCTTAACGGATGAACAAGGAAACCCGCTTGATGACGGTGTCTACGAACTTCAAAATAAAAAGACACATAAAGAGGTTGATGAAGAGGTCACAAATGATGATGGACAAGTAATCGAAACGGATCTTCCAGAAGGGGACTATTCCTTTGTTGAAACAGAAGCGCCAGACGGTTATCTAATCGACAAGAAACCAATTTCCTTTTCGGCAGACACTATTGATGAGGAAGATCAAAAGGTAGTCGTTACTCTTTCAAAAACAGAGTTAGAAAAAGATACACCCATTACCATCAAAGGGCTAACAAAAGGCACGTCTCCTGTACTCATCAATGTGGATACTGAAGGAGCAAGTACCGTTAATATCAAGTCGCAAATCAAACTAGAATATACAGATGGTACGACGCGCAATAGTCATGAAACAGAAGATTTTGATGATGCCGTTATACTATGGAATTTTATTAATCAGCCAGAAAATCAAATGCTTTCGATTAATAGTCCCTTCCAAGGAACGATTTTGGCTGTTGGTGATACAGTTGATGTCCATCAAAATGTTGACGGTAGTATCATTGCTGATACGGTATTGGTCAATGCGGAAACCCACCGCTGGGATCTTCAAGCCAATGAAACGGTTGTACCGATAATCAAACTAGCTGCAATGAATCACCTGCTGTCTCTTGATACAACGACAATCAGCGGAACCAAAACGTGGGACGATTATGACAACAAATTTAATACCCGTCCGACAAGCATTACGGTTCAATTACTGCAAAACGGTGAAGTGTTCCAAACAAAAACGGTTACCCCAAATAAAGAGGGGGAATGGCATTATGAATTTACCGATCTACCAACAACCGACGAATCTGGTCAGACCTATGACTACGCAATTCAAGAAACACCCGTTGAAGGATACACCACCAAAGTAAATGGCTATGACCTAATCAACACCTACCGTAATACCGAAACGACAGAAGTATCAGGAACAAAGACATGGAATGACTACGACAACAAGTACAATACCCGTCCTGAAAGCATCACTGTCAAACTGATTCAAAATGATAAGGAAATCGACAAGCAAGTCGTAAAAGCAGATAAAGATGGGAACTGGACCTATCGCTTTGACAATCTGCCTAAATACGATGCCGTAGGAGAAGCCTACACTTACACGATCCAAGAAGAAAATGTTCCAGAATACACCACCAAAGTAAATGGCTATGACCTAGTCAACACCTACCGCAATACTGAAACGACAGAAGTATCGGGAAAAAAGACATGGAATGACTATGACAATAAGTTCAATACCCGTCCTGAAAGCATCACTGTCAAACTGATTCAAAATGATAAGGAAATCGACAAGCAAGTCGTAAAATCAGATAACCACGGCAACTGGACCTATCGCTTTGACAATCTGCCTAAGTATGATGCCGAAGGAAAAGCCTACACTTACAAGATCCAAGAAGAAAATGTTCTAGGATACACCACCAAAGTAAACGGCTATGACCTAGTCAACACCTACCGCAATACTGAAACGACAGAAGTATCAGGAACAAAGACATGGAATGACTACGACAACAAGTACAATACCCGTCCTGAAAGCATCACTGTCAAACTGATACAAAATGATAAGGAAATCGACAAGCAAGTCGTAAAAGCAGATAAAGATGGGAACTGGACCTATCGCTTTGACAATCTGCCTAAATACGATGCCGTAGGAGAAGCCTACACTTACACGATCCAAGAAGAAAATGTTCCAGAATACACCACCAAAGTAAATGGCTATGACCTAGTCAACACCTACCGTAACACCGAAACGACAGAAATATCAGGAACAAAGACATGGAATGACTATGAAAATAAGTTCAATACCCGTCCTGAAAGCATCACTGTCAAACTGATACAAAATGATAAGGAAATCGACAAGCAAGTCGTAAAATCAGATAACCACGGCAACTGGACTTATCGCTTTGATAAGCTGCCAAAATACGACGCCGAAGGAAAAGCATATACTTACAAGATCCAAGAAGAAAATGTTCCAGGATACACCAGTGAAATCAACGGTTATGATCTAGTCAATACGTACCGCAATACGGAAACAACAACAGTTTCAGGTACGAAAACATGGAATGATAACAACAATCAGCTCAATATCCGACCAGAAAGTATTACTGTCGAATTAATGCAAAACGGTAAAGAGATCGACAATCAAATCGTAAAAGCAGATAAAGAAGGCAACTGGACCTATCGCTTTGATAAGCTGCCAAAATACGATGCCGAAGGAAAAGCCTATACCTACACGATCCAAGAAGTAAAAGTTCCAGATTACACCACCAAAATAAATGGCTATAACTTAGTCAACACTTATACAGGGCCAGAGACACCGAAAACCCCGAGTGATCCTAAAAAGCCGCAGGTCCCGTTATCACCTAAAAAGCCAGATACATCTAAACAACCGGAAGATGACAACAAGAATGACGCAAACCATGCGACTACTGAAAAACGATTGCCTAAGACAAACGAGCGCTCTTCTTATGTGTGGAGTATCCTTGGAAGTATTTTACTCGTTACAAGCGTTGGGATACTTTATCGACGAAAACATAGTTAACCAATCAAAACTTTGTCCTGCTTCTCTGCTAGAAGTCAGGGCAAAGTTTTTTTAAAAGTATAGGACTTAATTAAGACATGCGACAAAACTTTGGCTGAAATCCATTGTAAATGGTAAACTAAAATTAAGGGGGGATCCTATGGTTTGGCTATTGCTACTACTGCTTATTTTTGGTTTTTTGGTGTACTATGTATATCGCACGTCTGTTTTGAAAAAGGGCGTACGCTATTTTGTTTCGGCGATCATTATGCGAAACAATGAATGGTATGAAAAAGAAGGCAGAAAGAAACTGGGGATTCCATACAAAGAGCGGATCGCAACAAAGAGTTCGGCTTTTTGGGCACAAGGTTCGGAATGTACGGTAACGACCGCCGATGATCTGATCCTAACAGCGAAAGTCTTTGATCAGTGTGCAAAAACGTGGGTGATCTGCTTGCATGGGTATCGCAGTGATGGGCAAGCAGATTGTCAAGAGGCGGCCGAGAAATTCTGGTCTGCTGGTTACAATGTTTTAGTTCCTGATTTGCGTGGACATGGCCGCAGTGAAGGCAAAGAGATCGGTTTAGGGTGGCTAGATCGGATGGATCTGCTTTTGTGGATCGATAAGATTTTGGAAAAAGACCCACAAACACAAATCTTCCTCTATGGTTTAGGAATGGGGGCTGCGACCTTGCTGCTGGCTAGCGGAGAAGTCATGCCGGTACAAGTGGCTGGGTTGATCTCAGACAGCAGCTATACGTCTGTTTACAGTGCGATCCGATCAAGCTTGCCGCAATTTTCTCGGTTACCGATCAAACGCTTTTTGCGCTTAGCGAATCGCTATAGCAAACAATTAGTCGGTTATCCCTTCTTGCAGATCTCGGTGACCCGACAAGTCGGCAGCAACCATTTACCTGTGCTGTTTTTACAAGGAGAAAAAGATTCGTTTCTTTCGGAAAAAGAGATCAATACCTTAATGGAAGCAACGGCTGGACCGAAACAAAAAGTCCTCTTTGCGAATATGGGACATTTACAGGCAATTAAAGATGCACCAGAATATTGGCCAACCGTTTTGCAATTCATTGAGAATATCAAACAAAATACAGACATCGTCTGATAGAAAGGAAGAAAGCAATGGAAATCAAAGAAGAAAATAAACGTTTTGCTTTGTATGATGGAGAAAAAGAGGTGGGAGAAATCACATGGCAAGAAACGCCAGATGATGTTCTAGAAGTAGACCACACCTTCGTTAATCCTGATTATCGCGGCCAGCAATTGGCGCAAAAATTACTCAAAGCGGTTGTTGAAAAAGCAAGACGGGAAGAGAAAAAAATTATGCCTGTCTGCTCCTTTGCGGTCAAAGAGTTCAAAGAAAAACCAGAATACGATGACGTACTCGTTCGCTGATTTGAACGAAAGTGATTTATGAGAAAAAGGCTGTCAGAAAGGACAGTCTTTTTTTAAACCGTCCTGCAACGGTCAATGACAAAAAGAGAGTAGTAATTTCCAGCGGAAAATGCTAAAATGGAAAGGACGACTTTAGCAAGCAAGGAGGAGCTAACGTGTATAACATCTTATTAACTGCTGTGATCGTTATTTCGATTTTAATGGTCATTACGATCATGATGCAGCCTAGCAAGCAAAATAGTGCAGCTAGTGCCTTTACTGGCGGTGCAGATCAATTGTTTGGTAAGCAAAAAGCCCGTGGATTTGAAGCGGTGATGCAGCGTTCAACGGCCATTTTAGGTTTTGTTTGGATGGTCTTGCTCTTTATTTTGGCTTTTCTTTCATCAAACTAATCACTTTGTTAGCGAACCTCTCGTAAAGAGAGGTTTTTTTCTTTTTAACGGGAAGATTTTGATCGCATTTGTCGAAGTATTCTTGCTAACTATGGTAGAATTGGACGTGAGGTGAAAGGAAACATGAAAACATTTAATCAACCAAAACCGGTTTTTGCTGAACACGGCAAACGAGCGGTCATTTTGTTCCATGCCTATTCAGGCAGTCCTAACGATGTGCGCATGCTTTGTCGTTCGTTAGAACAAAAAGACTACACGGTTTATACACCGATGTTTACTGGACATGGTACACCGAATCCAGATGATATCTTAAATCAAGGAATGACTGTTTGGCAGCAGGATGCTGCGGATGCAGTTGCTTATGTGAAAGAAAAAGGCTATGAGGAAGTTGCCGTTCTTGGACTTTCGATGGGTGGGATTTTAGCGATGGATCGTTTGACGCAAGACCCAACATTGATGGGCGGCGGTCTTTTTTGCTCACCGTTATTTGAAACCAAGAACGAAGTACCAGTCAATTTTGAAAAGTATGCTGAAATGGTCATACCCTACGCTGATTTAGATGAGGCGACCCAAAAAGAAATATTGGCAGAAGTCCCTCGCAAGGTCAGAGAACAACTGCAAGGAATCGAAACAGTCGGACAAACCACAGCCGAGCATTTAGGAAAAATCGAGCGCCCAATCTTCCTGGCGCAAGCAGGAAGGGACCAAATGATCGATCCACAGACGGTTTTCAAAACCGCAGCGGCATTGTCCCATGTTCCCTATACGCTTCAATGGTATCCTCAAAGTGGTCATGTGGTGACAGTTGGACCAGAACGGAAAAAATTAGAGCAGGATGTGTTTGCTTTCTTAGAAACACTTGCTTGGAAAGAGTGAGTTATGACAGAAACGATTAAAACAAAAATTATTCAGTTTCTCGAAGAAAGCCGTAAAAAAAGTTTTTCAATGGAAGAAATTGCTGAAGGTCTAGGACTTCAAAAAAGTACAGACTTTAAGAATCTTGTCCAGACAGTAGCGGCGATGGAACGAGAAGGCAGTGTGATTTTTAACAAAAAAGGCAAAGTGAAATTACCAATGAAACGAGTGTTTGTGGAAGGAACCTTCCGTGCCAACGAGCGGGGCTTCGGCTTTGTCACGTTGGATGAAGAAGAAGACGATATTTATATCCCTAAAGAAGCAACAGGCTATGCCATGGACGGCGATACCGTTGCTGTAGACATCGTGCATGTTGCCGATCCTTTTTCAGATCGCGGCGCAGAGGGAAAGGTCGTAGAAATCAAGCAACGCGCCATCAGTCAGTTGGTCGGCGAGTTTACATTATTTGACGAAAAAGAGATCGAAGAATCGGATCTATATGGCGTTGTTCAACCTAAAGATAAAAAACTAAGCGATTTAAAGGTGTTTATCGGCGCCCAAGGAATTCGTCCAGTAGACGGCAGCATCGTGATCGTTGAGATCAGCCATTATCCAGAAAAAGGCTATTCGAAAAGCTTAGAGGGGTTGATCACAAAAGTTGTGGGGCATAAAAACGATCCTGGAATGGATATTTTATCGATCGTCGTGGCGAATGGGATTCCCACAAAATTTGAGGAAGAAACCTTGGCAGCGGCAGATGCAGTACCCGATACGATCGATCCTGCTGACTTTCCAGAACGACGGGATTTGCGAGATCAACAGATCGTAACGATCGATGGAGCGGATGCCAAAGATTTGGATGATGCGGTGACGGTAAAAGCATTGCCTGACGGCAGCTTCTATTTGGGCGTGCATATCGCAGATGTTTCTTATTATGTGACAGAAAACAGTGCGTTGGACAAAGAAGCTTTTGAGCGGGGAACGAGTGTCTATCTAACGGATCGAGTGATCCCGATGATCCCACAACGTTTATCAAACGGGATCTGTTCGTTGAATCCGAATGTCCCAAGGTTGGCCATGAGCTGTGAAATGTGGATCAACCAAGAGGGGATCGTCACGGATTACAATATTTTCCAAAGTATTATTCAAACAAGTGCCCGCATGACTTATCAGGCAGTCAATCAAATTATTGAAGACAATGATCCAGAAACCAGCAAAGAATATGCGAAACTAGTACCGATGTTCCATGATATGGCCGCCTTGCACCACGTGTTAGAAACGATGCGGATCAGACGTGGGGCGGTTTCTTTTGAAGACCGCGAAGCGAAAGTCTTGGTCGATGGAGAAGGACACCCGCAAGAAATCGTTCTGCGAGAACGTGGCGTCGGCGAACGATTGATCGAGTCCTTCATGTTGGCAGCCAATGAAACCGTGGCGCGCCATTTCAATCGGAAGCATTTACCATTTATTTATCGGATCCATGAGGAACCAAAAGAAGAGAAAATGCGTCGCTTCTTTGATTTTGCTTCTGCTTTAGGGATTGTAGTCAAACAAACCAACGGCTCGATCTCACCAAAACAACTGCAAAAAGTGGTTGAAGATGTCGCAGATAAGCCAGAGGCAATGGTTGTCAATACGATGCTGCTCAGAAGTATGCAGCAAGCGAAGTATTCAGAAGAAAACGTCGGCCACTATGGTTTGGCAGCGGAAGATTATACCCACTTCACGTCACCGATCCGTCGGTACCCCGACTTGATCGTGCATCGCTTGATTCGTTCTTACAGTGAAGATGTCTCTGAAGCCAACCAAAACAAATGGGCTGAAATCTTGCCTGACATCGCAATGCACAGCTCCCAAATGGAACGACGAGCAGTCGATGCAGAAAGAGAAGTCGATGCGCTTAAAAAAGCTGAGTATATGGCCGATAAAGTAGGAGAAGAGTTTGACGGTATCATCAGTTCCGTCGTTAAGTTTGGCTTGTTTATTGAATTGCCTAACACGATTGAAGGGCTGATCCATATCAATAATCTGAAGCAAGATTACTTCCATTATTTGGAAAACCATCTGGCACTTGTAGGTGAACGGACAGGCTTGACCTTTAAAATTGGTCAAAAAGTTCGTATCAAAGTCGTGAAAGCTGATCCTGAAACAAGAGAGATCGATTTCGAATTGGTAGCAGCAGAAGAAGTCGAAAAACTGCAAGCACCAAAAGCCAACAAACGAAACAACCATCAAAAAAATGAAGCGAACCGTCGCGGGAAAAAACAACACAACCCTGAGAAAAAACAAGGGAAACGCTTTGAACAAACCGGTAAAGGCAAGTCAAAGAAAGCTGGCAAAGTGAAAAAGAAAAAACCTTTTTACAAAGGAATCAAGAAAAAATAATTGGAGGGATGGCCCGTGCCTAAAGGAGAAGGGAAATTAATCGCCCAAAACAAAAAGGCCCGCCATGATTACACGATCCTCGATACGATCGAAGCGGGGATCGTCTTACAGGGAACAGAGATCAAAGCGATCCGTAACAGTCGGATCAATTTGAAAGACGGCTTTGTACGCATTCGCAATGGTGAGGCATTCTTAGTCAATGTGCATATCAGCCCATACGAGCAAGGAAACATTTTTAATCATGATCCACTACGGACAAGAAAACTGTTACTGCATAAAAAGCAGATTGCTCGTCTGATTGGCGAAACAAAAAATACAGGCATGACGATCGTTCCGTTAAAGGTGTATATCAAGGATGGTTATGCCAAAGTTTTGATTGGTTTAGCGAAAGGAAAACGCGAATATGACAAGCGGGAATCCTTGAAACGCAAAGATCAAGAAAGACAAATTGACCGAGTTCTTAGAAATTTCTAATTTTCTAAGAACTTCTTTTAGAATCCGATAGAGGTTATTGCTTTGAAAATCGCGCTAAATTTGGTAGCATTTAAGGGAAAGCTGTTGATATAACAGGCTTTTTCTTCCACATAGCGACACGGGAATTTTTCATTTAATTTAGGATTTTTGGCATTGTGAGTTTTTTGTCTAATTTTCTTGAAAATGCTTTGAAATTTTCCATTCGTGGTGGTATGATACCGATTGTTATGAGAGGAAACGCATTGTAACACCAGATTTTTTTCTGGAGATGACAGGAAAAGAGGTGAGAAAGATTGGAAGATAAATCGCTTATGTTTCATATCGGTCCTATATGGTTTGATGGAACTGTAGCTATGATGACAATCATTTCTTGTATTATTGTTTTTTTGGTGGTCTTTATTTGTACACGTAATCTGCAAATGAAACCGAAAGGGAAGCAGAACTTCATTGAATGGGTCATTGACTTTGTTCGCGGTATCGTAGCGGACAATCTACCAGGATCTCAAGTGAACAACTTTCATTTGCTCGGTGTAACAATGTTTCTTTTTGTGTTTGTGGCAAATGAGATCGGGTTAGTCACAAAAATCGTGACGACAGATGACATTACCTTATGGAAAAGTCCGACAGCAGACCCGTTTGTTACACTGACACTCGCACTTATGGTTATTTCCTTGACACATTTCTTTGGGATCAAGTCGTTGGGCTTCAAAAATTACTTGATCAATTCGTACTTGAAACCGGTGGGGTTCTTATTACCGCTAAAAATCATCGAAGAATTTACGAATGTCATCACGTTAGGCTTGCGTTTATATGGAAATATATTCGCGGGGGAAGTGTTATTAGGATTGATTGCCAACATGTTTATTAGTCTTGGTTGGTGGTCATTACCGATCGTGATGCCGCTAGAAATGATCTGGATTGGCTTCTCACTCTTTATTGGAGCGATCCAAGCTTATGTATTTGTTACATTGACCATGGTATTTATGAGCCACAAAATCGTGGCAGAACATTAATCGAATCGACATACAATTAGGAGGAAAAAAGAATGAACTTTATTGGAGCAGGATTAGCAATTATCGGAGCAGCAATTGGTGCAGGGTATGGTAACGGACAAGTAATCGCAAAAACGATCGAATCAATGGCACGCCAACCTGAAATGTCAGGTCAACTACGTTCAACAATGTTTATCGGGGTCGCGTTAGTCGAAGCTGTACCGATTCTAGGGGTAGTTATCGCGCTGCTATTAGTCTTCCGATAAGACAAGCACGAAAAGGCAGAAACGAACAATTGCACTCGTTTTTGCTTTTTTCTAATGAAACAATGACTTTCAGAAAGGAAGAATCGTTATGCTAAATCAGTTGGTTATAGCGGAAGTTCAAAATCCAATGCTTGGCAATATTATCGTTGTCAGCGGATCAATTCTTCTTTTGCTATTCTTATTGAAACATTTTGCATGGGATGCCATCAGCAGCATGATGCAAAAACGGGAAGATAAAATCGCCAATGATTTGGATTCAGCGGAACAATCACGCTTGAATGCAGCAAAATTAGAAAAAGAACGCCAAGAAAAATTGGCACGTTCTCATTCTGAAGCTGCGGAGATCATCAAGAGCGCCAAAGATAGCGGGGAATTGAGTCGACAAAATATTTTGAGCGAGACCAAAGAAGAAGTGGCTCGTTTGAAAGAAAAAGCAAACTCAGATATCACCCTTGAAAAAGAAACTGCGTTAAAAGAAGTGAAAGATGATGTTGCAGAACTTTCGCTTCAAATCGCAGAAAAAATCTTAGGACGCGAATTGACTCCCGAAAATCATGAATCCCTAATCAATCAATATATCGAAGGATTGGGTTCAGTTAATGAAACTCGATAAATTCACAGTGGGAAAACGCTATGGAAAAGCCTTGTTCGAATTGGCGATGGAAGAACAGCGCTTGACAGAAGTTTACCAAGAATTAATGACCTTGCGTCAGATTTATCAGGAGATTCCAACATTCGGTCAGATCGTGACGGATAACCGCTTGGATCTCCATGAAAAAAGACAATTAGTCGATCAATTGCTGAAGGGCTTTGAAGGCTTGGTCAGAAATTTCTTAGAGATCGTTTATGAATATGATCGCATGGATGATCTATTGCTGATCATTGATGAATACGAACGTCGTTACGATGAATATCAAGGTCTTGTTCTCGGAACGATCACAACGGCTGTTGCTTTGTCAGCAGAACAAAAAAGCAAAATCGAAAAGCAAATCGCCGATAAGCTTGGGTACAAGCAGGCACAATTGAAAGAAACGGTCGATCCAACGATTTTAGGCGGAGTCATCGTTGAAGCAAATCATCAAGTGATCGACGGTAGTATTAAGAGCCAACTGGATTATCTGCGACAAAAAATCGGCAGATAAACAAGAGATAAGAGGTGAATCGGATGGCCATCAAAGCAGAAGAAATTAGTGCCTTGATCAAAGAGCAAATTAAAAATTATCAGAACGAACTTTCTGTAGAAGAAATCGGTACTGTCACATATGTTGGGGACGGGATCGCCCGCGCCCACGGTTTAGAAAATGCCATGAGTGGAGAATTGCTTGAGTTTTCAAACGGTTCTT
This sequence comes from Enterococcus sp. DIV2449a, assembly GCF_051711225.1. Classification (NCBI taxonomy): domain Bacteria; kingdom Bacillati; phylum Bacillota; class Bacilli; order Lactobacillales; family Enterococcaceae; genus Enterococcus; species Enterococcus sp. DIV2449a. Next base: position 2,655,549 of record NZ_JBIOME010000001.1, on the reverse strand, counting down.
ATGGGATGGCACAAAACTTAGAATCAAACGACGTCGGGATCATCATCCTAGGTGATTTTGAAACCATTCGTGAAGGAGACAAAGTAAAACGAACCGGTAAAATCATGGAAGTTCCTGTCGGCGATGCATTAATTGGCCGGGTAGTGAATCCATTAGGGCAACCGATCGATGGCTTAGGTCCGATCGAAACAGACAAATCACGCCCAGTTGAAGCAGCCGCACCAGGTGTAATGCAACGGAAATCCGTATCGGAACCAATGCAAACAGGGTTGAAAGCTATTGATGCTTTAGTGCCAATCGGACGTGGCCAACGGGAATTAGTCATCGGTGACCGGAAAACCGGGAAAACAACGATTGCGATCGATGCGATCATCAACCAAAAAGGGCAAGACATGATCTGTATCTATGTCGCTATTGGCCAAAAAGACTCAACGGTTCGTGCACAAGTAGAAACATTACGCCGTTACGGTGCACTTGATTACACGATCGTTGTTTCAGCAGGTGCTTCACAACCAGCACCATTGCTTTACATCGCGCCTTATGCCGGGGCAGCAATGGGGGAAGAATTCATGTATAACGGCAAACATGTTTTGATCGTCTTTGATGACTTATCAAAACAAGCAGTCGCTTACCGTGAACTTTCTCTACTTCTACGCCGTCCGCCAGGTCGTGAAGCATACCCAGGGGATGTCTTCTACTTGCACTCTCGTTTATTGGAACGTGCAGCGAAATTAAGTGATGAACTAGGTGGCGGATCAATGACGGCACTGCCGTTCGTTGAAACGCAAGCGGGGGATATCTCAGCCTATATCCCAACCAACGTGATTTCTATCACAGATGGACAAATTTTCTTAGAAAATGACCTGTTCTATTCAGGTGTGCGTCCTGCCGTAGCGGCTGGATTGTCCGTTTCACGGGTTGGTGGTTCTGCACAGATCAAAGCGATGAAGAAAGTTGCTGGAACCTTGCGTTTGGACTTGGCAAGTTACCGCGAACTAGAAGCCTTCACACAATTTGGGTCTGATCTAGATGCTGCGACACAAGCCAAATTAAACCGCGGTCGTCGCACCGTTGAAATCTTAAAGCAAAAACTACATGAACCATTGGCAGTCGAAAAACAAGTCGTGATTCTTTATGCGTTGACGCATGGATTCATTGATAGTGTACCTGTCAATAAACTATTGGACTTTGAAGCAGAATTATTTGAGTATATCGAAGCAAACGCAGCAACGATTTTTGAAACCATTCGGACAACGAAAGACTTGCCAGAAGAAAGCTTGTTAGATGACACCATTAAAGCATTCAAAGATATTTTCATGGCATCCAACAGTTCTCGGGTGACACCGCAAGATAAAATATCGACAATGCAAAACGCATAAAAGAGGTGAGAGAAAATGGCTGCTTCATTAAATGAAATCAAGCAACGAATTGCCTCAACAAAGAAAACCAGCCAAATCACAAAGGCCATGCAAATGGTTTCAGCTGCAAAATTAACAAAATCTGAAGCTCATTCGAAACAGTTTCAAGTGTATGCCAACAAAGTACGTGAAATCGTTACGCATTTGACTGCGCAGCAGCTTTCCGATCTTGCAGGTTCTGGTCCTAAAGATGGTGTGAACTATAACAGTATGTTGGTTAGTCGCCCGGTCAAACGCACAGGCTATATCGTCATCACTTCTGATGGCGGTCTAGTGGGCGGCTATAATAGTTCCATCTTAAAACAAATGATGGCCATGCTGGATGAAGACCATGCAAAAGAAGAAGAGTATGTCATGATTGCCATTGGTGCAACTGGCGCTGACTTTTTCAAAGCACGGGGCATCAATTTGGCGTACGAGTTAAGAAACCTTTCGGATCAACCAAGCTTTGATGAGGTACGTAAAATCGTAACATTGGCAACCACGATGTACCAAAACGAAGTCTTCGATGAATTATATGTGTGTTATAACCATCACATCAATTCATTGACTAGCCAATTTCGTGTGGAGAAAATGTTGCCGATATCCGATTTAGATCCTGAAGAAGCCGAAAGTTATGAACAAGAATACTTGTTTGAACCTTCCAGAGAAGCGATTTTGAATCAATTACTGCCTCAATACGCTGAAAGCTTGATTTATGGTGCGATTGTTGACGCAAAAACAGCCGAGCATGCTGCCGGAATGACAGCGATGAAAACAGCAACAGATAATGCCAAAAATATTATTGGGGACTTGACGATCTCATACAACCGAGCGCGCCAAGGAGCGATCACCCAAGAAATTACTGAAATTGTGGCGGGGGCATCCGCGTTAGAATAGTTTCAAGAACGAATGGAGGAATACGAATGAGTTCAGGCAAGATTGTTCAAGTCATTGGTCCCGTTGTTGACGTGGAATTCTCTCTAGACCAATCATTACCAGATATCAACAATGCGTTGATTGTTTACAAAAAAGATGAGCAGAAAACAAAAGTTGTGTTAGAAGCTGCCCTAGAACTTGGCGACGGCGTTATCCGTACGATTGCCATGGAATCAACAGATGGCTTACAACGAGGAATGGAAGTAATCGATACAGGCGCCTCCATCTCTGTTCCAGTTGGGACAGAAACATTAGGACGGGTATTTAATGTCCTAGGCGATACCATCGATTTAGAAGCACCATTTCCTGAAGAGGCAGCCCGCAGTGGGATTCACAAAAAAGCACCTGACTTTGATGAATTGTCAACAAGTACGGAGATCCTTGAAACTGGGATCAAAGTCATTGATTTGTTAGCTCCTTATTTAAAAGGGGGGAAAGTTGGACTTTTCGGTGGTGCCGGTGTTGGTAAAACCGTCTTGATCCAAGAATTGATCCACAACATCGCCCAAGAGCATGGTGGGATCTCTGTCTTCACAGGTGTTGGTGAACGGACACGTGAAGGAAATGACCTTTATAATGAAATGAAAGAATCTGGCGTTATCGAAAAAACAGCCATGGTGTTTGGACAAATGAATGAACCACCAGGTGCCCGGATGCGGGTAGCCTTGACTGGTTTGACATTAGCCGAGTACTTCCGTGATGTGGAAGGACAAGACGTGCTTTTGTTTATCGATAATATCTTCCGCTTCACTCAAGCAGGTTCTGAAGTATCTGCCTTACTAGGTCGGATGCCGTCGGCCGTTGGGTATCAGCCAACATTAGCAACTGAGATGGGGCAATTACAAGAACGGATCACATCGACGAAAAAAGGTTCCGTTACGTCTATTCAAGCCATCTATGTCCCTGCCGATGACTATACAGACCCAGCACCTGCGACTGCTTTTGCCCATTTGGATGCAACAACCAACTTGGAACGTAAATTGACCGAACAAGGGATCTATCCTGCCGTTGATCCACTGGCGTCTTCTTCTAGTGCGTTAGCACCTGAAATCGTTGGTGAAAAACATTATGAAGTAGCGACTGAAGTACAGCATGCGTTGCAACGTTATCGGGAATTACAAGACATCATCGCCATCTTAGGGATGGATGAACTGTCTGATGATGAAAAAACCTTAGTTGCCCGCGCACGCCGCATTCAATTCTTCTTGTCACAAAACTTCCACGTAGCGGAACAGTTTACGGGACAACCTGGTTCTTATGTGCCAGTTGAAGAAACCATCAAAGGATTTGCAGAGATTCTTGAAGGAAAATATGATGATCTTCCAGAAGAAGCCTTCCGCAGTGTTGGACGAATTGAAGATGTCATTGAAAAAGCGAAAAAAATTGGCTATTAATTAACCAGCCTTGAAGAAAGAGGGGAACCTCATGGATCAATTTTTAACAGTCAATGTGGTGACACCTGCTGGTTTGGTTTACGATCATCACGCGAAAATCGTGGTTGCACGTACGACAGATGGTGAGATCGGTATTTTGCCACACCATGCCCCAATCATCGTTCCATTGACGATTGATGAAGTCCGGGTCAAACGGATCGATTCAGATACCCATGTCGACTGGGTCGCTGTCAACGGCGGTATATTAGAAGTGCGAGACAATGTTGTCTCGATCGTAGCCGATAGTGCGGAACGTGATCGTGACATCGACGTTTCACGTGCAGAAAGAGCAAAACAGCGTGCAGAACGCCAAATCGAAGAAGCCAAACAAGTCGAGGATATCGATCAGCTTCGGCGCGCAACGGTTGCTTTGCACCGCGCCATCAATCGAATCAACGTGTCAAAACATTCCTAAAAAACAAGGGCATCTTGCCTTTGTTTTTTTGTTTCTCCAAGAAAACGTTTTAAAAACTTTTTAAAGTCTTTTCATGAAGGTTTCAAGAAAGATTATTTTTTATCTTGACATCTTTGTGGTATGATAGGAATGTTCAATTATGAAAAAAGGAGCAGAAAGTATGCAAGTGTATGGAATTGATGCAATCATTCGAATCGTGAGTCATTTAGCGTTCATCTATTTAGCATTTTGGGCATTGCAATCTGTGCGGATCGATGCTTTTTTTAAAGCCTTACGAACGACTCAGATACGAATGGTCATGGTGTTTCTTGCGATTGCATTAGGCTACACCGCCAGTACTTTTTTCCTTGAGTTGATTGCGCTATGTCGTAATTTATTTTTAACAGGTTTTTAAGAATTTCATTAATATATGCAAAAACACCGAATATTATGCTATAATTGGCAAGATTTGTGTGAGTCACTGCATTATTTGGAGGGAACATAAATGGAAGAGATGATCGTTCAAGGTGGTAATCGATTAACTGGAACAGTGAAGATCGAAGGGGCAAAAAATGCTGTTCTACCTATCTTAGCGGCAAGCTTATTAGCGGAAGAAGGAACAACGACATTAACAAATGTACCGATCCTTTCCGATGTATTAACAATGAAAGAAGTGATTCGGCATTTAAATGTCGCAATCGATTTTGAAGAAGAAAACAACACAATGACGATCGATGCGTCACAAGAATTAGCAATCGAAGCACCGTATGAATATGTGAGCCAAATGCGCGCTTCAATCGTAGTCATGGGGCCTTTGTTAGCCCGTAATGGACATGCCAAAGTGGCAATGCCTGGCGGCTGTGCAATCGGCAAACGACCAATTGATTTACATTTGAAGGGATTTCAAGCACTAGGCGCGCAAATCATCCAAAAAGATGGATACATAGAAGCGATCGCCGATGAGTTAAAAGGCAATAGCATTTACTTGGATTTCCCAAGTGTCGGCGCAACGCAAAATATCATGATGGCTGCCGTAAAAGCTAAAGGCATCACCATCATCGAAAACGTCGCTCGTGAGCCAGAAATCGTTGATTTAGCAAACATTTTGAATAAAATGGGTGCCAAGGTCTTTGGTGCAGGAACCGAAACGATGCGTATTGAAGGTGTCGAACACCTGCATGCAGTAGATCATTCGATCGTGCAAGACCGTATCGAAGCAGGAACCTTTATGGTTGCAGCAGCGATGACTCAAGGAGACGTTATTATTAAAGATGCGATCTCAGAGCACAATCGTCCATTGATTTCAAAATTGATCGAAATGGGCGCAGAAGTGACTGAAGTCGCTGAAGGGATTCGTGTCGTTGGACCTGAACAATTGAAGGCAACAGATGTAAAAACAATGCCTCATCCAGGTTTTCCTACGGACATGCAAGCGCAAATGTCTGCTATTCAATTATTAGCGCAAGGAACGAGTGTTGTGAATGAAACGGTATTTGAGAATCGTTTCCAACATTTAGAAGAAATGCGTCGCATGAATGCCCATGTGAAAATTGACGGCAACGTTGCAGTGATCGAAGGCGGTCATGAATTACAAGGCGCGCTGGTCTATGCGACAGATTTACGTGCCGCAGCAGCGTTGATTTTATTAGGTCTGCGTTCAACGGGACGGACGCGTGTCCGCAATCTAAAATATTTGGATCGCGGCTACTACAAATTCCACGAAAAATTGCAACAATTAGGGGCATCTGTTGAACGAGTTTCTGACGCAGTAGAAGAAGTCGTACCAGTTAACGCCTAATAGGAGTAGGAGAGAAAAAAAGTGAAGTTGAACCGTTATATTTTAACTAGCTTGATAAAAATTCTAATCGTCATTTTATTAGCTATTTTATTGTTCCTAGCAGGAACGATGATCGGCTATGGAGTGATCGGTGACGGCAGTCCTTTTAAAGTATTCTCTCCAAGTCTTTGGAATCATATCTTTGAGTTTATGAAATAAACGATAACTAGGACTTACGCCACGTGCTGAGTCCTAGTTTTTTCTATCTATCTTTACTGAATCGTACGCTAAAAAGAAAGGCTGGCAAGGAATGAGTAAACTTTTGATCGGCTTTGTTCGTTTCTATCAACGTTTTATTTCCCCATTATTTCCTCCTAGCTGTCGTTATTATCCGACTTGCTCAGGATACATGATCCAAGCCATCCAAGTCCATGGAGCAGCCAAAGGAGGTTTGATGGGGGTAGCTCGTATCTTACGCTGCCATCCCTTTGTAAAAGGCGGAATAGATTACGTACCCCAGACGTTTACTTTAAAACGAAATACGCAAGACAAAGTCAAACCAACGTACCGTTATCGGAAAAGTTAAAAGGAATCAACAGAAATATAAAAAAGGAGCCAAAAAGCCATGATTCGTCCAATCACCCCTAATGAAGCGTATCCTTGGGCGTTGCTGCTGGATGCAGATCCTGAAAAAGCAGTCGTAGAAAGCTATCTATATAATAGCCAAACACTTGTTTATGAAGAAGCTGGAGAAATGATTGGTGTGTTAGTTTATCAAAATCAAGGCAAGAACTGGGAGATTATGAATGTGGCTGTTTCTCCAGAAAAGCAAGGAATGGGCATCGGTCGTCAATTGCTACAAGCTGCCGAAGAAGCGATCCTCAGTCAGCACCTCGGGGCAAAACGGCCGATCGTAGTGATCAAAACTGGTAGTCTGCCCTCTGCAGCCTTGACTTTGTACCAAAAGCAAGGCTATGTTGAAAAAGAGCGGGTGAAGAATTATTTCACCACCCACTATGTCGAACCGATTTTTGAGAATGGGCAGCAGCTGTTCGATCAAGTGATTTTGGAAAAACAACTCTAATGGATGAAGAGACAGTCTAAGTGAATGAGACTGTTTTTTCTTGTCCTCGGAAATCGCTTTCTTCAAGCGCCGACTTGCGGTAAAATAGACAGTATCAGAATAATAAAGGATTGAGGGAAAAAAATGGTGATTTTAGTCTTTGATATGGGTGGTTCAGCAGTAAAATATGGCGTCTGGGCACAAGATTCTTTGGTGAGTAAAGGGAAGTTCACTACTCCAAATACTTGGGAGGAAATGAAAGCACAGCTGCAGCAAGTGAGGGCAAGTGTAGATGAAGAGATTGAAGGCGTTGGAATCAGTGCGCCAGGTGCGGTCAATGCCCAAGAACGGCGGATCGACGGCATTAGTGCGATCCCTTATATCCATGGGTTTGATATTTACTCAGAACTCGAAGCAGCGTTTGGGGTACCCGTAACCATCGAAAATGATGCCAATTGCGCTGGGATGGCTGAATTTTATCAAGGAGCGGGCAAAGAGTATCAGCAAGCAGCCTTCGTTGTGATCGGAACAGGCGTTGGCGGTACCCTGTTTCAAAATGGTGAGCTAGTCCGTGGGGCACATTTATACGGTGGCGAATTTGGGTTGATGATCCTAGATCAAGGCAAAACATTTTCGCAACTAGGGACAGCGGTTCAGATGGCCTGGCGGTATTGTGATCGGATCGGAGTGGATCGAACGACGATTACCGGTGAAGAGGTCTTTCAACGTGCAGAAGATGGCGATGCCATTGCGATCGAGGAAGTCAATAAATTTTACAACTATTTAGCACAAGGACTGTTCAGTATTCAGTTTGCTTTTGATCCTGAAGTGATCATTATCGGCGGTGGTGTCAGTGCCAAAAAAGGCTTGTTAGAAGAAGTTGACCAGCGCTTGAAAAAAATGTTGGCGGATCAAGCATTAAATGATTTCGTCCCACTGATCAAGCTATGTGACTATCGCAATGATGCCAATTTAGTTGGGGCGGCGGCAAATTTTCAAGCATTGTATCCACGAAACAGCTGCTAACATGAGGATGTAATGTTTTCAAACGTCCGTTTGATGAAAAAAGTAGCGAATCAAAGCATACCAGCAGCAAGCAAAGGGGAAAAAACTTTGCTTGCTTTTCTTTTTATTCGAAAATTAGAAAAGCGATTCCATTGTTGCTGGATCAATGTTTTAAAAACACCATTTTTTATCGGCGAAAAAAATAAATTCTGAATAGGTGAAATATTCTGATAATTCGTTGACATTTCCTAGATTTTTCAGTATATTGGATAACATATTCAGGGGAAGTAAAGGAGAGGAAAATTATGAAAAAGAAATTTGCATTTTTGTTTGCGAGTTTGTTTTTATTGACAGCTTGTAGTGCAGGACCAACAGGTGGACCAACGGATAGCAGTGGTGCTGCTGAAGGTGGCAATAAACAAGAGGGAGATACCATTAAGATTGGTGCCAACTTAGAGTTGTCTGGAGCAGTTGCTGCTTATGGGACGGCTGAAAAAGAGGGGATCGACTTGGCAGTCGAAGAAATCAATGCTGCCGGCGGCGTTCTTGGAAAACAAATTGAAATCATTTCGAAAGATAACAAATCAGATAACAATGAAGCTGCGACAGTAGCAGCCAACTTAGCAACCAACGATAAAGTCGTTGCCATTATTGGACCAGCAACTTCAGGTGCCACAAAAGCGGCTTTACCGAATGTGACGAGAGCCCAAGTACCGATGGTCACTCCTTCAGGTACCGATGATGCGATTACTTACACCAGTGGAAAAGTCCAAGAATTTGCATTCCGTTCTTGTTTCCAAGATAGCTTCCAAGGAACAATCTTGGCAAAATATGCAGCAGAAAATTTGGATGCTTCAAAAGCCGTAATCTTGGGTGATAACTCAAGTGACTACGCAATTGGTTTGACGGAAGCATTTAAAGAAAGCTACCCAGGCGAAATCGTCTTAGAGGATAACTTTACCGAAGGCGACAAAGATTTCCAAGCAGTTCTTACAAGAATCAAAGATGTCGACTTCGATGTCTTGTTCATTCCAGGCTACTACACAGAAGCTGGTTTGATCATCAAGCAAGCGCGAGAATTAGGAATTGATCAAGCAATCATTGGTGCGGATGGATTCGGTGATGAAAAAATGGTTCAAACAGCTGGTGCAGAAAATGTCAGCAATGTTTACTATACAGGTCACTTCTCTACCAAAGCACCAGCAAACGACAAAGTTGAGCCGTTTGTGGCAGCTTTCAATGAAAAATATGGCAAAGAACCTTCTGCTTTTAATGCATTAGCCTATGATGCTGTTTATATGATCAAACAAGCGATCGAAGATCAAAACTCAGCAGATTCATTGGCGATCGCAGCTGGTTTGTCTGAACTGAAAGACTTTGTCGGTGTGACCGGTGAAATCACGATGGATGAAAATCATAACCCTGAAAAATCAGCAGTTGTTTTAGGATTGACTGACGGGAAAGAAACCTCAGCAGACACTGTGGAACCTTAAAAAACCCGCAGTTGTTTGGCAGTGAAAACTGGGACAGACCTGATGTGTTTGTCTCAGTTTCTTTTCTCTAAAAGAATGACCATAATAAATGATATTGGAAGTGAGTATATGGAAATGATGATCCAACAATTGATCAACGGCTTGTTTCTAGGCAGTATCTATGCCTTGTTAGCGTTGGGTTATACGATGGTGTATGGCATCATCAAGTTGATCAACTTCGCCCACGGAGAAGTTTACATGATCGGTAGTTTTATCGGTTACTTTTTGATCAATCAATGGCAATTAGGGTTTTTCCCCGCGTTGTTCATTTCAATGATCGCCAGTGCAGCTCTTGGGGTAACGATCGAATTTTTAGCGTATCGTCCCTTACGCAATTCCACGCGAATTTCGGCACTGATCACGGCAATCGGGGTTTCTTATTTTTTGCAAAATGTCATGATCTTTTTCTTTTCAGCCAATGTGCGCCCCTTTCCGCAAGCGATTGAACGACAAACTTATTCCATCGGGTTTGTTCAAGTAAGTAATGTCCAGTTATTGATCTTGGCTGTTTCGGTTACCTTAATGATTCTCTTGCAATTGATCGTGAAAAAGACCCGTATGGGAAAAGCGATGCGGGCAGTAAGTGTTGATGCAGATGCAGCGCGTTTGATGGGGATCAATGTCAATCGAACGATTTCCTTTACCTTTGCCTTAGGCTCGGCTTTGGCTGCAGCTGGCGGGATGCTGATCGGTTTGTATTATAATTCCATTGATCCATCAATGGGCGTCGTTCCTGGTCTGAAATCTTTTGTTGCAGCGGTTCTCGGCGGGATCGGGATCATTCCTGGAGCAGCCTTAGGTGGCTTTGTGATCGGTTTGGTGGAAACAGCAGCGACAGCGCTTGGTTTTTCTGATTATAAGGATGCTTTAGTGTATGTCATTTTAATAATTATATTGTTGGTTCGTCCAGCTGGGATCCTCGGCAAAAATATCAAAGAGAAAGTGTAGGTGGCAGAAATGAAAAAGAATTTACGTTACAACTTAATCTGGCTCGCTCTGGCAGCTATTCTTTATTTTGGATTATTTGCAGCCTACAATGGCGGAATGATCAATTTGTTCTCTGATGCCATCATCGTCAATATCGGAATCAATATCATCTTGGCAGTCAGTTTGAATCTGATCATCGGCTTTTCAGGGCAATTCTCCTTAGGACATGCTGGATTTATGGCAATCGGTGCTTATGCTGGCGCGATCCTGTCGGCAAGCAATCCAACCTTTGGTGGCTTTTTAACTGGTTTACTGGTGGGGGTGCTGGTTTCTGGTGCAGTCGCATTAGTGGTTGGGATTCCGACCCTCCGTTTAAAAGGCGACTATCTAGCGATCGCTACCCTAGGTGTGGCAGAGATCATTCGGATCTTGTTGGTGAACCTACGAGGCTTGACCAATGGTCCTGCAGGAATTTTCGGATTGCCCCAATTCAGTAATTGGCAGATCGTCTTTCTCTTTGCCGTTTTATCGATTCTTGTCGTGTCAAACTTTATCCATAGCGGATCAGGTCGGGCGACTTTAGCGATTCGGGAAGATGAGATCGCTGCAGAATCAATGGGGGTCAACACAACGAAATACAAGGTAATTGCGTTTGTAATGGGGGCAGTGATGGCAAGCATTGCTGGTACCCTTTATGCCAGCTATCAGCAGTCGGTTTTCCCACGAGATTACGGTTTTATGAAATCGATCGATGTATTGATCATCGTCGTTTTTGGAGGGCTTGGGAGTACCACAGGAGCAGTTGTCTCGGCAGTAGTGCTAGGAATCTTAAATATGTACTTGCAAGGCTTCTCTGATTTGCGCATGATCATTTATGCATTGGCTTTGATCATCATCATGATCTTTAAACCAAGCGGACTTTTAGGGACATGGGAATTCTCCGTAAAAGGACTGCTGGATAAATTTAGAAAAAAGGGGGATGACAACGATGCCTCTATTAGAAGTTAAAAGCTTAACGAAAAACTTTGGCGGTTTAGCTGCTGTTTCTCATGTAGACCTCCATTTAGATACCAATGAGCTGGTCGGATTGATTGGACCAAACGGTGCTGGCAAGACAACGCTCTTTAATCTCCTGACAGGTGTGTATGAACCTAGTGAAGGGGAAGTGCTTTTTGAGACCCAAGGTAAGCCAAAACGTTTAAATGGCGTGAAGCCCTATAAAATTGCGGATTTAGGTCTTTCAAGAACCTTCCAAAACATTCGCTTGTTTAAAAATTTGACTGTGATGGACAACGTCTTGATCGCTATGAACAGTAAGCATAAAGAAGGACTGCTGACTAGCATCCTGCGTTTGCCAAAGTACTACAAAAACGAAGCGTCCATGAAGAAAAAAGCCTTAGAGCTATTACGGATCTTTGATATGGATGGCAAAAGTCAAACGTTAGCGAAAAATTTGCCTTATGGCGAGCAGCGTCGGTTAGAGATCGTACGCGCATTGGCTACAGAACCAAAAATTCTGTTTCTTGACGAGCCGGCTGCGGGGATGAATCCTCAAGAAACAACAGAACTGACAAAGTTGATCTATAAGATCCAAAAAGATTTTCAATTGACGATCCTCTTGATTGAGCATGATATGAGTTTGGTCATGGAAGTGTGCGAACGGATCTATGTGCTGGAATACGGCCAAGTCATCGCCCACGGTGAACCAGAAGAGATCAAAAACAATCCGCGGGTGATCGAAGCTTATCTAGGAGGGGAAATCTGATGCTGGAAATTCAAAATTTAAGTGTACACTACGGCATGATCCAAGCGGTCCATGATGTTTCCTTCCACGTCAATCAAGGGGAGATCGTTTCACTGATTGGTGCCAATGGTGCAGGGAAAACCACGATTTTACGGACGATTTCTGGATTGATCCGCCCCTCAAATGGCTCAGTCACTTTTGAAGGAAAACGAATTGAGAAAGAAGCACCGCAAAAAATCGTCGCAAACGGCTTGTCGCAAGTGCCAGAAGGGCGGCACGTCTTTTCAGGATTGACGGTTCAAGAAAACTTAGAGATGGGCGCCTTCTTGCGTAAAGACAGTGGTGTCAAAGAAGACTATGAACAAGTTTACCGCAAGTTTCCTGTATTGAAAGAACGTCTCTCGCAAGATGCGTCGACATTATCTGGCGGTGAGCAGCAGATGTTGGCAATGGGGCGGGCATTGATGTCAAAACCGCGCTTGCTTTTGCTGGATGAGCCCTCGATGGGCTTGGCACCGATTTTTATCAAAGAAATTTTTTCAATCATTCAAGAAATCAAGCAGCAAGGAACGACTGTGCTGCTGATTGAACAAAATGCAAAAATGGCTTTATCGATTGCCGATCGCGGCTATGTATTAGAAACGGGGAAAATCGTTTTAGAAGGTACTGGAGAAGAATTACTAGCAAGTGATGAAGTAAGAAAAGCGTATCTAGGAGGCTAAACAATGAGTGTAAGTGATTTTATGACGAAGACGGTCGTCACCGTCGATTCGCAGACACCGATCTTTGATGCAGTAGATTTAATGAAGCAGCACGATATCCACCGTCTGCCCGTCGTTGACGATGGTAAATTAGTAGGGTTGATCACAGAAGGAACGATCGCTGAAGCAACTCCCTCAAAAGCGACAAGCTTAAGTGTTTATGAAATGAACTATCTCTTAAATAAAACGACTGTCGCTGATATCATGTTGAAAAAAGTGACCACGATTGAACCAGATGCACTATTAGAGGACGCCATTTCCGTCATGCGTAGTGAAAACGTGGGGGTTTTACCAGTCATGGATGATGATACCCTAGTGGGAATCATTACCAACAATGATATTTTCTATGCCTTTTTGAAAATCACTGGCTACCATGATGGTGGAACCCGAGTGTCCATCGAGATCACGGATGACCATGTAGGCGTGTTAGCAGACGTGACCAAGCTGCTTGCCGATCATCAGATGAGTATTTTGACCATCGTAGTCAATCGGATGGCGCTAAAAACGATTGTTGAGATCCAAGTAGAGTCGCGCCAAGTCGCAGCGATTGAGAAAATCTTAAGCGATGCGGGGTATACCGTAACCAGTGCTGTCTTGACGAACCAGAAATGAGACAAAGCAGCAAAAGTAGTCGATCACAACGATTGACTACTTTTTTTCGTTCCAGATGAGATTTTCTTTTTCTTTTGCTGGTTTTCTGTTAAAATAGGAAGGTGCTGTAAAGAAAGAGGTGCAATCATGTCTAAGAAAAATAAAGATATCGAAGTCCGTATTGAAGAAACAACGAAAGCCATTCATGGCAAAGACTATACCGTCAATGAATTATTTATTGGTAAAAAACGTATCGGTGAGATTTTAACGACTGGACCGAAAGAATTTCAAAGCTTTTTAGGGGATGAAGATCTAGGTTCAAGCAGAAGTTTAGAAGCTGCGATCGAGATGATTATTCGCCAATGGAATTTACATGAATAATTTCTAGAAAAATTTACTTTTTGCTCTTGCAATTTGTTATCTTTTTCGGTATTATAACTATTGTCAGGTTTGAGAAAAACCTTTTGGAGGAGTAGCGAAGTGGCTAAACGCGACGGACTGTAAATCCGTTCCTTAGGGTTCAGTGGTTCGAATCCACTCTCCTCCACCATTATTGGGGTATAGCCAAGCGGTAAGGCAACGGACTTTGACTCCGTCATGCGTTGGTTCGAATCCAGCTACCCCAGTCAGATGAATACGCAGAAAAAACAGCAAGTAGTCTTGCTGTTTTTTTTCGTTATTTAACCATTATTTTTTTTGGTTTGAGGAAGGGCTATAAGTTGAAGATTTTTTTTATTTGCGATACGCTAGTAGTAAAGCATTCGGGAGATGAAAACACATGAAATTTAAACTGAATCTAAAAGAAAAAGTAACGGAAGTTGCCGAGCATGTCTATGACGTTGTCAAAAAGGAAGACTATGCGATTCGTGTGGCTCCAAAAGGAATCAAAGTAACAAAACAGCGTAAGACAAAAGACACGATCAAATGGCGCGCAAAAAATCATTGATTGAAGGGCAATTAGCATGAGAGAAACTGCATATAGGCAGTTTCTTTTTTTATTCCTCAATTTCAATCCCCAAGACAGTTAGGTGACCGTTTGCCACTAGTTTGATGACGAGTTTTGCTAAATGGTCGGCGTGCATCGTTGTTTCTGCCGTTAGCCACCAATGCAGCGTGCCAACAAATATTGAGGTCATATAATCAATAATGAAGTCTAAGGGCACTTCAAGATCGCCTTCTGTAATCTTCAAGGTTGAAAAGATCTCTTGATACCGTTCCGTTAAAATTAGCCCCAGTTTTTTACGAATGATCTCAATGGCAGAGGCATCCATGATCGTCAAATAAAAAGAGCGATTCTTTTGAATGTGTATAAAAAGTTCGGTCATGGCCGCTTCGATTTTACGGATCTTGATTCGATTGCCTTGAACGAAATCTTCAAAGTCAAGGATCGAGGTAAAAGATTCGACGGCCAAGTCAAATATTTTTTCATACAAGTCTTGCTTGTCTTTGTAATGGGCATAGAAGGTCGCGCGGTTGATCATGGCTTCGTCTGCGATATTTTGGACAGTCACTTGCTCGAAGCCTTTTTCTTCAACTAAGCGAATAAAGGCTTCAATAATGTACTTATTGGTTCGTTTAACACGTAAATCCAATTTTTTCATATTGTGAATTTCCTTTCAAAATAAACGACAAAAAACGTCTAATTGTTGTTTATCCCACACCTTCGTTGGAATTGTTTGTTGAATTATCAATTAAAAGAATTAAAATGAACATAAGTATTATAACAAACGGCTTGTTAGATAATCAACAAAGTGTTGTTTAGATGGAGGCAACAAATGAAAAAATATAAGGCGGGCATCGATGTCGGTTCAACAACGGTCAAGATGGTTCTGTTAGATGAACGCAATCAAACGTGTTTTTCAAGGTATGAACGACACTATGCAGACATCCAAAAGGCAGCGGAAAAAATTATTAAAGAAGCGCAAGCAGTAATCCAAGATCAGCCAGTTGCGCTGGCGATTACCGGATCAGGCGGAATGGGGCTGGCGGAAGTTTTGCGGATCCCTTTTGTCCAAGAGGTCATCGCTTGTACCAAAACAGTCGAGACAGTGATCCCAGAAACGGATGTGGCGATCGAATTAGGTGGTGAAGATGCGAAGATCACCTTTTTTGAAGGTGCGTTGGAGCAGCGGATGAATGGCAGTTGTGCCGGTGGGACCGGTGCGTTTATTGATCAGATGGCGGTTTTATTGAAAACGGATGCCAATGGGGTCAATGAGCTAGCCAAGGGATACCAAACCCTTTATCCGATTGCCTCACGCTGCGGGGTCTTTGCCAAAACTGATGTGCAGCCGCTGATCAATGAAGGAGCGGCAAAAGCGGACATTGCTGCGAGTATTTTTCAAGCGGTGGTCAATCAAACGATTGCTGGCTTAGCAGCTGGTCGTAAAATCAAAGGCAAGGTAGCCTTCTTAGGCGGTCCACTGACGTTTATGTCGGAATTGCGTCAACGATTTATCGATACGTTGAACCTGCAAGAAGCAGATATCATTTTTCCCGAGAATCCAGAACTATTTGTGGCGATGGGGGCTGCACTGTATGCAGAAGAAGCGCAGCAGCTTTCTGTACTATGCGACCGCTTAGCCAATGAAGAAGACGGCACACTTGCGCCAACAGATACGCTAGATCCTTTATTCAAAGACGAAGCAGAACTGGCTGTTTTTCGTGCCCGCCATGCCCAAGCGGTTGCTACAGAAAAACCTTTGTCGGAGCATAAAGGTGCTGCTTATTTGGGTATCGATGCTGGATCAACGACAACGAAAGTTGTCTTGATCAATGATGCAGGGGATTTGTTGTTTTCTTTTTATGGCAACAATGAAGGCGAGCCGTTAGCGACAACGATGGCGGTTTTACAAGAGCTTTATCGTCAGATGCCTTCTGACGTTTACATCGCAAAGTCAACGATCACAGGGTACGGTGAGCATCTGATCAAACATGCACTGAAGGTCGATATCGGTGAAGTCGAAACAATGGCCCATTACAAAGCTGCTGAACATTTCCAGCCAGGGGTTGATTTTATCCTGGACATTGGTGGGCAAGACATGAAGGCGATGACAGTCAAAGACGGTGCACTTTCTTCGATTCAGCTAAATGAAGCCTGTTCGTCAGGATGCGGCTCGTTCATTGAGACCTTTGCCAAATCTATGAATCAGGATGTTAAAGAATTTGCGCTGGCAGCGACAAAAGCCCAAGCGCCGGTTGACCTGGGTTCGCGTTGTACCGTCTTTATGAACTCAAAAGTCAAACAGGTCCAAAAAGAAGGAGCCTCTGTTGGCGACATTTCGGCTGGCTTGTCTTACTCGGTCATAAAGAATGCTATCTATAAAGTGATCAAGGTTCGGCGCCCCGAAGATCTTGGCGAGAAAATCGTCTGCCAAGGAGGGACTTTCTATAATGAAGCGGTTCTGCGCGCCTTTGAATTGATCAGCGGCCGTGAAGTCGTACGACCATCGATCGCTGGCTTGATGGGCGCTTATGGGGCGGCGTTGATCGCGTTAGAAGAAGCGGCGATCGACGATGTCAGTACGTTGTTGTCTCCTGCAGAAATGGCCGATTTTCAAGCAGAAAAAGAATTTACAAATTGCGGTCTTTGCGAAAACAATTGTTTATTAACCGTGACCCTCTTTTCGGATGGTCGAAAATTCATTACGGGGAATCGCTGCGAACGTGGTGCGCGGATCAAAATCAAAAAAGAAGACCGCAAAGTCAATCTCGTGGATGAAAAATACCGCCGCTTGTTCAAGTACCGTTCTTTGCGTAAAAAAGATGCCCTCCATGGGGAAATCGGCTTACCAAGAGTGTTGAATCTTTATGAAAATTATCCGCTATGGCATACCTTTTTCACCCAGTTAGGATTTCGAGTAACCTTGTCGCCGCGTTCTAATAAAGAACTATATGAGCAAGGGATCGAAACGATTCCTAGCGATACCGTTTGTTACCCAGCCAAACTAGCCCATGGACACATCCAAGCACTGATCGATCAAAACATACCGTTGATCTTTTATCCAGGAGTCATTTTTGAGCGAGTAGAGAACACTGCCGCTGAAAATCATTTTAACTGTCCAATCGTACAAAGCTATCCAGAAGTGATTCGTAACAACGTCGATGCGATTCGTGAAGGGGCGGTTGACTACCGCTGTCCATTTTTAAATCTGGCAGATGAAGCCTCAATGGTCAAAACCTTAATGGAGACGTTTCAAGATTTTGGTTTTTCTGAAGACGAAATTGCCCAAGCGCTGCGCAGCGGCTTCGAGGAACTAGATCAGTTCAAAGCAGATATTGCGCAACGGGGAGAAGAAACGCTGCGAATGCTGATGACGACCAACCAAAAAGGGATCGTTTTATCTGGAAGACCGTATCATTTGGACCCTGAAATCAACCATGGGATAGCGGAAGTCATTACCCAAGAAGGCTTTCATGTACTGACCGAGGACAGTATTGCTCATTTAGCAAATGTCGGCGATCTGCGGGTCGTGGATCAATGGGTCTATCATTCACGGTTGTATGCGGCTGCACGAGTGGTGGCGAAAAACAAGCAGTTGGAATTGGTTCAATTAAACTCCTTCGGCTGCGGGATCGATGCAGTGACCACCGATCAAGTCGAAGAGATCATGGCGCAATATGGCAAGCTGTATACGGTGTTGAAAATCGATGAGGGTGCAAACCTTGGGGCGATTCGGATTCGGTTGCGTTCCTTGAAAGCAGCAGTCAACGAACGGGATAAACAGCACTTTGTTCCTAAAAAGCAATACGAGGAACCAGCAAAGATTATTTTTACCAAAGAAATGCGAAAGCAGCACACGCTCTTATTGCCGATGTTGAGTCCCATCCACCAAAGCGGATTAGTAGATGTCGCTTTGCAGGCTTCCGGGTATCAAGTGGTCTGTCTGTCCAGTGAAGATCGAGAAGCAGTCAATGTCGGTTTGCGCTTTGTCAATAACGATGCCTGCTACCCGGCCATCATTTCCATTGGACAGCTGGTAGAAGCGTTACAAAGCGGGGAATATGACGTCGAAAACACCAGCGTATTGATGACCCAGACGGGCGGTGGGTGTCGCGCAACGAACTATATTCCCTTGTTACGTAAAGCATTGAACGATGCAGGATTTCCGCAAGTACCGGTGGTATCTATTTCGATGGGCAATACTGGTGTTGAATCAAATCCTGGCTTTCGCTTTACCTTGCCGATGATGAAACGCTTGGCGGTGGCATTTTTATACGGAGATCTCTTTGAACGGGTCGTTTATCGCACCCGTCCATATGAGCAAGAAGCAGGGGCTGTCGATCGGCTCCACCAAGAATGGCTGGAAAAAATTGCCAAAAATGTCCGCAATGGCTCCTTCAGCCTCTTTAATCGCAATATGAAGAAAATCATTCAAGACTTTGATCAAGTGCCGTTAAATGCTATCAAGAAGCCACGTGTCGGTGTCGTGGGAGAGATTTTAGTGAAGTATTCACCGACTGCCAATAATGATGTCGTTCGCCTGTTAGAAGCAGAAGGAGCGGAAGCGGTCGTACCAGATATTGTCGGCTTCATGAATTATTCCCTCTACAATCAGATTTGGCGCTACGAGCATTTGGGGATGGCGAAGAAAAGCAAAATGATCGCTGATTTTGCGATCATGGCGATTGAACGGCTCCAAAAACCAATGGATAAAGCGTTGCGGGCGTCAACGCGCTTTGAGGGCATTCATTCGATCCATCAGCTTGCCGAGCAAGCGAGCGAGATTGTTTCCATCGGCAATCATACGGGAGAAGGCTGGTTCTTGACCGGTGAGATGATTGATCTGTTGGAAAATGATGTCAACAATATCATTTGTCTGCAACCATTTGGCTGCCTGCCTAACCATGTAGTAGGAAAAGGTGTTATGAAAGAATTACGTCATCAATACCCGCAGGCGAACATTGCAGCGATTGATTACGATCCAGGTGTCTCGATCGTCAATCAATTGAATCGTATCCGCTTGCTGATGGCAACTGCCAATAAAGCGCTGGCTGAATAAATTCTCAAGCCAGCGACCGAACCAATTTAAAAGCAAAGAGACTGCTCTTGTTTGGACAATTTGTGATAACTTCTTTTTCTGCCTATAAAATGGGGAAAGAGTTCGCACAAATTGAGAAAAACTGAGCAGTTTTTGCTTTTTTTATTAGCTATTTAGGTATATACCAGTTATAATAGGAGGGGAACGGAGGAATGTGTAGTGGTGGAAAAATTACCTGTTTATATCCAGATTCATGATCAAATCAAAGCCAATATCGAAAACAATACATACAAAATCGGGGATCGTCTGCCTTCAGAACGGGAGTTGTCAAAACAATTCGGCGTGAGTCGCATGACGTTGCGGCAAGCGATCCAAACCTTAGCGGATGAGGGGATTCTTGAGCGCAAAATCGGTTCTGGCACTTATGTGGCTCGCCAAAAAGTACAGGAGAAAATGACGGGCACGACGAGTTTTACCGAAATTATGAATTCTCTTGGTCGTAAGCCTTCCAGCAAAGCGGTCGCTTATTTCTTGACGGCACCTAGCTCCAGTGAGATGGAAAAGCTGCAATTAGAAGGACACGAAACGATTTTACGGATGGAGCGGATTCGGTATGCGGATGATGTGCCGATCTGTTTTGAAGTAGCGAGTATCCCTGAAAAGTTTATTCATGACTTTAGCAAGGAGGAGATCATCTCTTCCCTCTATAAAGTGTTGGAAGAAAAAGGACAGCGGAAAATCGGCGGCGCTTCGCAAACGATCTCAGCTATGGTCGCTTCCGAGCAAATTGCTGATTATTTACAAATCAAACGCGGCGATGCGATTTTACGTATGCGGCAAATCACTTCATTTGAAGATGGGCAACCATTTGAATATGTGCGCACCCAATATGTCGGCAATCGTTTCGAATTTTATATGGAAAAATAAGCTGCCTGAGACGGCTGGAAACAAAAAAGACGCGAAAAAGCCGAAAGGACACTGCGAGCATACGTGCTGTTGCTCCGCATCGGTCAATTCGGTTTTTCAACGATTGGGCGTTCCTGCATTCGCTGCAGCAAGCGGCATAAGGGTCCCCGCTTTGAGGAAAAAAGCAAACCTGACCGGTGCTTGCCCTGCATAGTTACTCGGTTGGCTCCTCGATGAGGCGCTCTACATATTCGGTCTTGCCTTTGTTTAGCTGCACTTGCCCTTGCAGCAAATCAATCAAAGCGGCTTCTTGGTCGGCAAGCGTTGCTTCGGGAATCATTAAGGTAACAACGATTTTCTCGGTATAAGCAATGTCTTTTACGTAGATGTTCTGCAGTTCTAAATAGTTTTGCAGCTTACCTAAAAGGGGATAATCAATGGTCAATGCAAGCTCTTGATGCAAAACGCCTTCGACAATTCCCACCGCCTTGATGCCAGCGGAAGCTGAACTGGAATAAGCGCGGATCAATCCGCCAGCGCCAAGTTTCGTTCCACCGAAGTAGCGGGTAACGACAGCGACCATATTGATCAAGTCATTTTTCTTCAATACTTCTAAAATCGGTACTCCAGCGGTGCCGCTAGGTTCACCATCATCACTGCTGCGTTGGATCTCATGGTTTTCACCCAATACATAGGCGCTGCAATGATGATTCGCCTTCCAATGTTCTTTTTTGAGGGCTTGTATAAACGCTTTGGCTTCATCTTCTGATTGGATTCGTTTTAACGAACAGATGAAACGCGATTTTTTGATTTCTATTTCCGTTTCTCCATCTTGTCGGATCGTTCGATAAGTCACGCGTACGATCGCCTCCTTTATGTTTCTAGTATAGGCAATCGGAAGGAAAGTTACAAATAGAAGAAAGAAAAAGGCACCAACACAGACCTGAAAAAGAGGAGGCAGTTGCTTTGGGTAGACGCAAAAAGTACGATACGATCACGCACTATTTAAAAAACAACGGCGGTTCACAAATTACGTTAACCTTTACACAGTTTGATGAATTTCTTTTCCCAGCATCTGGCTTGCCCAAAAGTGCCCGCAAGAGTACGGATTGGTGGGCAAATGATTACCGACATCCTGAAAACGGGGCCTATGCGTGGCTGAATGCCGGCTATGAGGTAGTCCTCGTCAATTTAAAAAAAGAGTATGTCGTTTTTAACCGTTTAGTAAAATCAAACTGGCTGCTGGATAGAAAGCGTTGACAAATTTCAAACTTGTTCTATACTAGAGATAGGAAATGTTATCTTATTCTTAAAATTCAAGGAGTGTTCGATATGGCGAAAAAAACAATTATGTTAGTTTGTTCTGCAGGAATGAGTACAAGCTTATTAGTAACAAAAATGCAAAAAGCAGCTGAAGCAAAAGGATTAGAAGCAGATATTTTTGCAGTTTCCGCTTCAGAAGCAGATCAACATTTAGAAAGCAAAGACGTAAATGTTTTATTATTAGGACCACAAGTTCGTTTCATGAAAGGCGATTTTGAGAAACGTCTAGCGCCAAAAGGAATTCCTTTAGAAGTAATCAACATGGCAGATTACGGCATGATGAACGGCGAAAAAGTCTTAGATCAAGCTTTGACATTGATCGGCGAATAAGCAAGACCTGCTGTTGAAGCAAACAAGAAACCTGTAATCGGTTCAAGTACTTTTCAAAAAGTAGTTGAACCGATTTTTTTGCGTACTTAAAACTGAGGTGTATGTTATGACCAATCAAAAAGGAAGACAATTTTTTGTTTTAGATGAAACAATGAATGTAGGAAAACCCTTTGATTCTCGACCGGCAATGCTCGAGCAGGGGCAGAGAATCGTTTGTCAGCGATGCGGTTCTTCCCACCGCAAGCCGTCGGTGCAATTACCGATAGGCAGCTATTACTGTCCAACCTGTATTCGCTATGGTCGGATCACATCAAATAGGCGACTGGTGATTCAACCTACGGATAGTCCAGCCATTGATCACCACATCGTCTGGCCAGGAGCATTGACGCAGTTCCAGCAAAAAATTTCCCAGCAATTGGTGTCTAATTGTCGACAAAAGCGATCCTCGCTTGTTTGGTCGGTCACGGGTTCAGGGAAGACCGAAATGATCTTTGAAACGATCCGCTACGTTCGGCAAGAAGGTGGTCGAGTGGCGATCGTCTCACCTCGGATCGATGTTTGTCGTGAATTGTTTCCGCGGATTCAGCAAGCATTTCCACAAGAGGAAAGCTTGCTCCTTTATGGAAAATCAGAAGAGCCTTATCGCTACACAAACATCCTTATTGCCACCACCCATCAGCTACTGCATTTTTATCGGAGCTTTCAACTGATCGTGGTGGATGAGGTAGATGCATTTCCCTACGAGGGCGATGCGCAGCTGCGTTACGGATTATACAATGCCTTAGCCAAAAACGGGTGTCTGATCTATTTAAGTGCGACGCCTTCAGAACGACTGCTGCAAGAAATTCGTGGAAAATTCGCTGTCTTGAGAATGCCGCTGCGGTTTCATCAGCGTCCATTGATCGTTCCAAAACCTGTTCATTATAGTCACTGGGCGCAGGCTTATCGCAGAAAACGTTGGCTGCGACCATTGCTGCAGCAGTTGCAGCGGCTGCTTCAAAAAAACTTTGTCTTGGTGTTTTGTCCAAGCATTGCGCTGATGAAGGAAGTAGAAGCGGCTGTCCGCCGACAAGGCACGTCATGGTCTTTGACTAGCGTTTCGTCGCAAGATCAAAAACGGAGCGAAAAAGTAGCGTCTGCTCGTCGACAGATTTACAAGGTGTTGTTTACAACGATGATTTTAGAGCGTGGGGTGACGTTTGAAAACGTCTCAGTCATCGTATTGGGTGCTAATCATCCAGTCTTTACAAAATCGGCGCTCGTGCAAATTGCTGGTCGTGTCGATCGTAAAGGGGCCTATACGGAAGGGGAGGTCATTTTTTTCTACGACCAAATGACGGAAGCGATCCGAAAAGCACTCAACGAAATCAAGGAAATGAACCAATTGGCAAAAAGCTGGCTGACCGATGGTGTGTAGTTGGTGTAAAAGGACTTTTCCTAGAGAACGAACGATCATTGAGGTGTTGGCTCCTTGGCGTATCCCAGAAAATGAATTGTGCCCGCAATGTGCCCAACAGTTTTCAGTGATCGATTGGCGAACCTGCTGCCCTTCGTGTGGAAAAAAAGAAACTGAGTTTTGCAGCGATTGTCTCTATTGGGAAGAAACGTGTCCCATGATACAATTGCAGCACCGAGCGCTATTTGCTTACGATCAAGGAATGAAGGATTGGCTTCACGAATACAAACTGATGGGAAACTATCAGTTGCGGGGGACGTTTGCGCCTGTGATCAAACAGAAACTCAACAGGTTTGACTATGAGTGTTTGATTCCCATCCCACTATCGGCAGAGCGTTACCAACAGCGAGGGTTTAATCAAGTCACCGCTGTGCTGGAAGCCGCCGGAGTCAGATTTCAAGAGTTACTGGAGAAAGTTGTTGATACCGCACCACAGGCACAACGTTCTCGCAGGCAACGATTAGTAGAGGCGCAACCCTTTGCAGTGAAGCCAGATGTAGCGTGTGAAATCAAAGGGAAAAAATTATTGTTGATCGATGATGTGTATACTACCGGTAGAACGTTATATCATGCAGCTGAAGCACTGCAGTCCTTTGGCCCCCAGTCGATTCGTTCTTTTTCTATTGCTCGTTGAAACGTTATTTTGAAAACGCTTAAAGAAAATTGTTCGATTTACTAGGCAAATGACCAAGAGTTCGATATAATAGAGTTAAGAAGAAGAAAAGAGTGGTCCTTTTCCTTCTTTACTGGTAGACGAAAGGGGTAATTTTTATGTTTAGATATAATGTGCGTGGCGAAAATATCGAGGTAACAGAAGCGATCCGTGATTACGTCGAGAAAAAAGTAGGTAAATTAGAACGTTATTTTAATGATGTGCCAGAAGCGACAGCACACGTTAATTTGAAAGTTTATACAGAAAAAACTGCAAAAGTAGAAGTAACGATTCCTTTACCATTCCTAGTTCTACGTGCGGAAGAAACTTCACCTGATCTATATGCTAGTATCGATTTGGTTGTTGACAAATTGGAACGCCAAATCCGCAAATTCAAAACAAAAATCAATCGCAAATCTCGTGAGACAGCGTTGGTTCCGCCAACAGATGGTGATTTGTTCACAACTGAAGCAAACGATGAAGAAACCAATGGTTCTGATTTAGACATCGTACGTACAAAACGTTTGTCTTTAAAACCAATGGATAGTGAAGAAGCTGTTTTACAAATGAACATGCTTGGACACAACTTCTTTATCTTTGAAGATGCGGAAACGAATGGAACGAGCATTGTGTATCGTCGGAAAGATGGTAAATACGGGTTGATCGAAACGGATTAACACGTGTGGGATCCTTTTGGCGACACCCCAAAAAAAAGTCTTTTTTGACAGAGTAGCTGAGAAGCTGCTCTGTTTTTTTATCTTTTGGAATGAAGCAAGAAATCTTTCTATATAAAAGTTGGCTTTGTTTCTCTTTTGTTTTATTGTGTTATACTATAGATGAAATCATACAGGGAGAGTGAATCATGACTACGTTAGCAGATGTCGCCAAAAAAGCAAATGTTTCCGCAATGACCGTTTCTCGAGTGATCAACCATCCAGATAAAGTGACCGAAGAGCTAAAGCAGCTCGTTCATCAAGCAATGCTAGAACTGGATTATCAACCGAATATTGCTGCCAAATCATTAGTTTCCAAGCGTTCTCATATCATCAAAGTGTATATCTTAGAGGAGATGGACACGACGGAGCCATACTATATGAATTTATTAGTGGGGATCGCTCGTTCCATCGGCAAAGCGCATTATTCGTTGCAGCTGGTTACGACGGATGGGGTGGATCGTGGCCCAGCAGATGGTTGTATCATTACGGGATTTCGCCAAAAGGATATGGACTGGATAAAAAATTTAAAGAAACCCGTCGTTCTATTTGGTGAAAATGAAGCTGGATTCAGCTTTGTTGATAGTGACAACTACCAAGGGATCGTTTCTGCTTGTAAACACGCCCTCGATACTGGCTATCAACACTTGGTCTATATTGGTTTAGAGTTGGAAGAAGCATTTACGAAAAGCCGAGAAAAAGGGTACATAGATACAGTCACAAAAACAGGACAAGCACCAAAAATCCATCGTTTTGAGAACCGTTCTTCCGCAGCCCGCACCTTTATCACAGCACAGAAGGAGCAATTTGCGGAAAATACTTGTTTTATTTGTGCGACGGATCGTTTGGCACTAGGCATCAATCAAGGCTTGCAGTCGATTGGCGCGCAGATACCAAAGGATTTTGGGATTGTCGGCTACGATGGGGTATTCCTGGATCAGGTCAGCTCGCCCAAGTTGACGACTATGAAGCAAGCCATCGTTGAGATGGGCGAAGCTTGTGGTGAATTACTGATTCAAAAAATTGAACAGAACGATACGAGCCTGCGACAACAGCGCTTTTTACCGCAACTCATGGTTCGTGAATCCACAAGGTGAAAAATTAAGCAAATGGTTGCGCAATTTCTTTTCAATTCCTCAATATCTTAATTTAAAGGCTTTTTCAATTTTTGTTATCGCTAACATTTAGAAAATGTTTGCCATTTTAAGAAACCGGTTGCATAATAGAGTTACAAATTGCAGGAGGTAAACAGGATGAAAGTGAATTGGAAAAAGGCAGCTCTAGGATTAGTTTCAGGAAGTGCATTGTTAGCGCTTGCAGCATGTGGCGGCAACGGCGGTAGTACCGATGGTAGTAATGCAGATGCAGGTTCAGGTAGCGATGAAAAAACGATCACGGTCTCTGTAGGCGCAGACTATATTGATTATATCAATGAAGTGAAATCTGACTTTGAATCTGAAAATGATGTCACCATCAACGTTGTGGAAATGGACATGTTCGATCAAATGGATGCGCTTCAACTAGACGGTCCTGCTGGGAAAGGCCCAGATGTTACGATGTCTCCTTATGACCGTGTGGGTCAAGTAGGCTCCCAAGGGCATTTGGCAGAAATGACTTTGCCAGATGATGGACGGTACAGCGATACAGACAAGCAACAAGTGACCATCGATGATAAGATCTATGGCGCACCAGCAATGATCGAAGCGGTTGTCATGTTCTACAACAAAGACTTGATCGATGAAGCACCAGCAACTTTTTCTGATTTAGAAGAACTAGCAAAAGATGATCGTTTTGCAGAAGGCGATGACAATGTTGGTTTCTTAGCTCGTTGGACGGACTTTTATTATACGTATGGTCTATTAGCGGGGCATGGCGGGTATGTCTTTGGTGATGAAGGAACAGATCCATCTGATCTAGGGCTGAACAATGAAGGTTCTGTTGAAGCAATCACGTATGCAACTGATTGGTTCCAAAATGTCTGGCCGCAAGGAATGCTTGATGTATCAGCCAACGAAAACTTGATGTTGGATTACTTCAATCAAGGCAAAACAGCAGCTATCATTTATGGACCATGGGGCGTGAACGGCTTTGAAGAAGCAGGCATCAACTATGGTGTAGCGAAAATCCCAACGCTGAGCAATGGCAATGATTATGAAACATTTGGCGGCGGAAAAGCGTGGGTGGTATCTAACTACTCACAAAACAAAGACGTTTCTCAACAATTTGTCGAGTATTTGACCAACGAAGCCAATCAAGAGAAATTGTATGACATGCGTCATGATATTCCAGCGAACATTATGGCTCAAGAAACAGTCGCTGCTTCTGATGATCCAGTAGCAAAAGCAGTGATTGAGCAATACAGTGTTTCACAACCAATGCCAAATATCCCTGAAATGTCTGAGGTTTGGGTAGGGGCTGAAAACATGCTGTTTGATGCAGGTTCAGGCAATATGACTCCTCAAGAAGCAGCGGATAATGCTGCCAAAACAATCGAAGAAGCGATTGAGCAGAAATACTAATAATTAGCCGATTACGGTCTGTCATTCATGTCGACGATTCTATAGAGGATGTTTGTCAAAAGGATTCCTTGCAACGTAGCACGCAAGAAATTGCTTGACGAGATTGTTTTCTATCGATCGTCGGCCGCTTGGCAGACTTTCGATTTTAAGGAGGATACATATGAGGACGAATTCACAAGCCATGCAGACAGCGCTTCTTTCAATCATCCCTGGTGGGGGACAATTCAAAAATGGTCAGAAATTCAAAGCGGGTCTCTTTTTTGCAGCCTTTCTGATTTTTCTGGTCGAAATGCTTTTGTTTGGTGGACAAGCACTTTATAACTTTGTCACACTCGGATCAGTACCGATGGAAGACAACTCTTTGTTCTTGTTGATTGAAGGAACACTGCAGGTCATCGTTACCGTTATTTTCATTATCTTTTGGGTTTTAAATATCAAAGATGCTTATCAGGTTCGGCAAAGCATTGAAAAAGGCTTCCCGGTAGCTGTTACGAGAAAAGAATTTTTCAAAAAATTATACGAAGATGGGTTCGCGTACTTACTGACGATCCCTGCCTACTTGGTAATGATCGTAGCAATTATTTTTCCAGTAATGGTGACGCTCTTTATGGCATTTACCAACTATGATTTTCGACACATTCCGCCAGCAAACTTAATCGACTGGATCGGTTTTTCGAATTTCACGAATATCTTCACCTTAAGTTCTTACCGCGACACCTTTGTAAAAGTATTCAGTTGGACGGTGATTTGGACCGTTTTAGCAACCACCTTGCAAATTACACTCGGCATACTGACAGCAGTTGTTGCCAACCAAAAATTTGTGAAGTTTCGTCGCGTCTTTGGGGTGATTTTCTTGCTTCCTTGGGCGGTGCCAGCGTTTATCACAATCATGAGTTTTTCAAATATGTTTAATGATACCGCAGGAGCGATCAATACGCAGGTGATCCCGCTATTGAACAATCTGCCTTTTGTGGATATTGGGAACATTGCTTGGAAGACTGATCCGTTTTGGACGAAAACGGCGATTATTTTGATTCAGGGTTGGTTAGGGTTTCCTTACATCTATGTAATGGTTTCGGGGATTTTACAATCCATTTCCGAAGATTTGTATGAAGCAGCAAAAATGGATGGAGCCAATGCGTTGCAGCGTTTTCGGAACATTACGCTGCCGGCAATCTTTTTGGTAGCAGCCCCAACCTTCGTTACGCAATATACAGGGAACTTTAATAACTTCTCGATGATCTATCTATTTAACGAAGGTGGACCAGGGAGTTTAGGCGGAAATGCTGGATCGACAGATATTTTGATTTCATGGATCTACAAACTGACGACCGGCGGCTCACCACAATATTCGATTGCTTCTGCATTGACCTTGATCATTTCCTTTGTGGTGATCTCCATTTCATTACTGGTGTTTAAAAAGACGAATGCATTTAATATGGAGGATTGAGGATGAAAAAGAAGAAGTTTTCTTTCAGCAAATTATTTACCTACTTGTTTATGATCGCGTTATCGATCATTATCATCTATCCCTTGTTGATTACCGCAACCTCAGCCTTCAAGGCAGGGAACATGATCGCTTTTCGCTTAGATTTTGATGCGGATTGGACATTGAACAACTTTCGACGTTTATTCAATGAAACCCCGTATTTGACATGGTATAAAAACACCTTGATCGTGGCCGTTTCGACGATGATCATTCAAGTAATGATCGTAACGTTAGCAGGGTATACTTACAGTCGTTACCGTTTTGCTGGTCGTAAAAGTAGTCTGATGGTGTTCTTGATCGTTCAAATGGTACCGACAATGTCGGCGTTGACCGCTTTTTATGTTATGGGCTTATTAGCAAACGGTCTAGATAGCTTCTGGTTCTTGACACTGATTTATATCGGTGGTGGGATTCCGATGAATACTTGGCTGATGAAGGGGTACTTTGATACGGTACCCATCGACTTGGATGAATCAGCAAAACTTGATGGTGCAGGGCATTTTCGTATCTTTTGGCAAATCGTTTTGCCCCTCGTAAAACCAATGGTTGCCGTCCAAGCATTGTGGGCCTTTATGGGACCATTCGGCGAATTCTTGCTGGCGCGATTCTTGCTTCGCTCACAAGAGCGTTTGACCGTCGCAGTCGGGCTACAAACCTTTATCAATGATGCCCGTAACCAACGGGTCGCACTCTTTGCGGCAGGGGCGATTTTGATCGCCGTACCGATCGCTGCACTGTTTTTCTTCTTACAAAAATACTTTGTTTCAGGTTTGACCTCTGGCGGAACAAAAGGATAGGAATGATAGGATGTCTGAACAACGATTTCCCTTAACGTACTTTGGGGCCATTTTTTCTCCAACAAAAGTCTATGCATGGCGTAAAAAATTAAATCGCTGGCAGCAAGTGTTCGTCTATGTTTTCTTGATGTCCTTGCTGATGATCCCGTTGACCTTAATGATCAGCAAGCAAACGGATCAAGCCTTTGCGGCATTTTTTCCCCATGCAAAAACACTCGTGACGGCAGAAACGGCAGCAAAATACAATGAGTTGCAGCTGGAAGATGGCAAACTTTTAGCGGATGAGTCACAAGTCTTTTCCCAAACAGAAGCGGGGATCATAGGCGTTGCGCTTTCAGAAGCGGCTCTTGAAAAAGCAAAATACGCCATCAATTTTCGGGAAACAGACTGGACCATCAAAGAAGAAATCGATGGACAAACTTATCACTATGAAATGCGTTACACGGCGGAAATGGCACCTGATCAAGTAGATGATGCGGCTTCGTTTCAAAAAGCAATCGAAGACGGCTTCTATCGCAACAACGAGACAGCGATTTTCTTCAGTCAGACGATCACAGTGGCATTTTTATTGGTGGCAATGAATAGTATTCTAGTCATAGGCGCAGCGTTTTTCCTTTGGTTGACGAAAAAATCACGACTATCGACAATCGGCAGCTTCAAAGAAAGTACGAACGTGATTTTAAATGCACTGGGGGCAGGCTCTCTCGTTGCGATGTTGGCAGGATTTATTGGCGCTGATATCGTCTTGATGATCGGGATTCAGTCTTTAGGCATGCTACTGATGCTCTTCTTAGCTTTCTTAAAAACCCGTTTTAAAACGGCATAATTTGCAAACCTTCGCAACAAGACGTTTGGGCGTGTGCTGGACTTTCAGCGCCGATCAATGGCTTGTTGCGTGTTTTTTTTCCCGCGTTTCTTTAAAATCTGTGAAAAAAGGTTAAGAATCCGTTTATCACGCAAGATTGATGCGATAGTTCTATCGAAAAATATTTCATTTATGGTGAACTAGTGCTAAAATAGTTAGGAGAGTTTCCAGCTAGGATAATGCAGAAGTAAAAGGAGAATTATTAAGGTATGGCCAATTTTTTTAGAAAATTAATCGAAAACGACAAAAAAGAATTAAAACGTCTTGACCATATTGCGAATCAAGTTGAATCACATGCGGATGAAATGGCCGCTTTATCTGATGAACAATTACGCGGGAAAACCGATGAATTTCGTCGTCGTTTCCAAGAGGGAGAGACTTTGGATAAATTATTACCTGAAGCCTTTGCAGTAGTACGTGAAGCTGCAAAACGCGTTTTGGGCCTTTATCCTTACCACGTCCAATTAATGGGTGGGATCGTCTTGCATGATGGGAATATCCCAGAGATGCGTACGGGTGAAGGGAAAACCTTGACGGCGACATTACCTGTTTATTTGAATGCTTTGAGCGGTCAAGGTGTCCACGTCGTAACTGTCAATGAATACTTGGCAACTCGTGACTCGACTGAGATGGGGGAGCTGTACAACTTTTTAGGGTTGACGGTCGGCTTGAACATTAACTCAAAATCAGCAGAAGAAAAACGTGCGGCATATGCTTGTGACATCACTTATAGTACAAACAATGAATTAGGGTTTGATTATTTGCGGGACAACATGGTGGTTTACCGTCATCAAATGGTACAGCGTCCATTAAACTATGCCATCGTCGATGAGGTCGATTCGATCTTGATCGATGAAGCGAGAACACCGTTGATCATTTCAGGACAAGCAGAAAAATCAACTGCGCTTTACAATCGGGTCGACAATTTTGTCAAACGCTTGACGGAAGAAGAAGACTACAAAATCGATATCCAATCAAAAACGATCGGTTTGACAGAACGTGGGATCGAAAAAGCGGAAGAGACCTTCGGCTTAGAAAACTTGTATGATATTGAAAACACGGCATTGACCCATCACTTGGATCAAGCACTACGAGCGAATTACATTATGATTCGCGATATCGATTATGTCGTGCAAGATGGGAAAGTAATGATCGTTGACCAATTTACAGGTCGGATCATGGATGGTCGCCGATATTCTGATGGGCTCCATCAAGCGATCGAAGCGAAAGAAAGTGTCGAAATCGAAGATGAAACCAAAACGATGGCGACGATCACATTCCAGAACTACTTCCGGATGTACAAAAAACTGTCTGGGATGACCGGTACAGCAAAAACGGAAGAAGAAGAGTTTCGAGAAATCTATAACATGCAAGTCATTCAGATTCCTACAAACAAACCAATCTTACGGGATGATCGTGCGGACTTGCTTTATCCAACGCTTACGAGCAAATTCCAAGCAGTCGTTCAAGACATCAAAGAGCGTCACCGCAAAGGACAACCCGTGCTTGTAGGGACGGTCGCTGTTGAGACTTCTGAATTACTGTCATCGATGCTTGATCGTGAGAAAGTTCCTCATGAAGTATTGAATGCCAAGAATCACTTTAAAGAAGCAGAAATCATTTTGAATGCGGGACAAAAAGGTGCTGTAACGATCGCGACCAATATGGCTGGTCGGGGAACGGATATCAAGTTAGGTCTTGGTGTTGCAGAACTAGGCGGCTTGGCAGTTATCGGTACTGAGCGTCATGAATCACGACGGATCGATAATCAGTTGCGGGGACGTGCGGGACGTCAAGGAGATCCAGGGATGTCGCAATTTTACTTGTCGTTAGAAGATGATTTAATGAAGCGTTTTGGTTCTGAACGAATCAAAGTGTTCTTGGATCGGATGAAGATCGATGAAGGCGACGCCGTGATCCAAAGCAAGATGCTTTCAAAACAAGTAGAATCTGCCCAACGACGAGTGGAAGGCAATAACTACGATACTCGGAAAAACGTCTTGCAATACGATGACGTGATGCGAGAACAGCGGGAAGTTATTTACGGACAACGTCAAGAAGTGATCATGGAAGAAACGGATCTTTCACCACAATTAATGAATATGGTGAAACGTTCCATCAGCCGAGTCGTCGACAGTCATACGCAATTAGAAGAAAGCAATTGGAACTACGAAGGAATCGTTGATTTTGCGGCGAATGCACTTGTTCATGAAGATACTATCAGTATCGAGGACATCAAGGGCAAATCAGCTCAAGAGATCAAAGACTACCTAAACCAACGGGCAGAAGAAGTCTTTGAACAAAAGAAAGCACAACTTAATAGTCCAGAACAATTACTGGAATTTGAAAAAGTCGTCATCTTACGAGTTGTCGATACGAAGTGGACCGACCACATCGATGCTATGGATCAGCTGCGTCAATCGGTTGGGTTACGGGCTTATGGACAAAACAATCCATTAGTTGAGTACCAAACAGAAGGATTCAATATGTTTGAGAACATGGTTGGAGCGATCGAATATGAAGTAACTCGTCTCTTTATGAAGGCAGAGATTCGTCAAAACGTTCAACGGGAACAAGTTGCTCAAGGGGAAGCACAAGGGGTAGAAGAAGCACCTGCTGCCCAAGCACCAAGTTTCAAAAACGTTGGTCGTAACGATCCTTGTCCATGCGGCAGCGGGAAAAAATTCAAGAATTGCCACGGGAAAAATATGTAACACGTTTTGAAAAAGTTGAGAGTAGGCTGGCAGACGTTTTTGTCCAGTCTACTTTCGTTTGTAAGAAAAAAAGAAAGAAGGAATTTTAATGGAAATCGCAGATATTCGGAATCAATTGACCCAGATGAATGAAAAAATAATCAGTTTTAGGGGGTCTCTTTGACTTAGATCAGTTAGAAGAGGACATTGCGGAAGCGGAACACCAAATGGCAGATCCCACCTTTTGGGATGACTCAGAAAAAGCTCAACAAGTCATTAACGCAAACAATGCCAACAAAGAGACCTACGATCAGTTCAATCAGTTAGCAGAAGAATTGGAAGAGCTGGAAGTGATGTTGGAAATGATTCAAGAAGAAGCAGATCCAGAAATGGAAGCAGAACTTGAAGCACGGATCACGAAGCTAAACGAGAAAATGGCGTCTTATGAATTGTCGATGCTGTTAGATGAACCCTATGATCGAAATAACGCCATCATCGAGCTTCATCCTGGTGCAGGCGGTACCGAATCACAAGACTGGGGCAGCATGCTGTTACGGATGTATACTCGTTTTTGCGAACAACACGGGTATCAAGTAGAGACCCTCGACTATCAAGCTGGTGATGAAGCGGGGATCAAAAGTGTCACTTTACTTGTAAAAGGCCACAACGCCTATGGGTATTTGAAATCGGAAAAAGGCGTTCATCGTTTAGTTCGGATCTCACCTTTTGATTCAGCCAAGAGACGGCACACGTCATTTTGCTCGGTGGATGTGATGCCAGAATTAGATGGGGCGATCGATGTGGAAATCAACTCAGATGATTTGAAAATCGATACGTACCGCGCAAGTGGTGCGGGTGGACAGCACATCAACAAAACCGAATCTGCTGTGCGGATCACCCATATTCCGACAGGAACGGTCGTTGCTAGCCAAGCCCAGCGCTCACAATTGAAAAACCGTGAGCAAGCGATGGGGATGTTGAAAGCCAAGCTGTATCAATTAGAAGTGGAAAAGAAAGAGCAAGAGGCAGCAGCCTTGCGAGGCGAGCAGTTAGAAATTGGTTGGGGCTCGCAAATCCGTTCTTATGTCTTCCATCCCTATTCGATGGTCAAAGATCACCGAACGAATTTCGAAACTGGGAATGTACAGGCAGTCATGGATGGCGATTTGGATGGCTTTATCGACGCGTATTTGAAGCTGAAACTGAATCAAAAATAACCTTGTGTGACTTAAACAGATTGAAACATAATTGTAATCTGTTGCAAGCAAGGTGAAATATATTCATGCTATAATAAGCCAGAATGAAAATTTGAGATGGAGAGATAGCTGTATGATAGAAATGAAAGATATAATGAAAAAGTACTCTAATGGTACGACTGCTATCCGTAACCTTTCGATTTCAATTGATCAAGGAGAGTTTGTTTATGTCGTGGGCCCATCGGGTGCCGGTAAATCAACCTTTATCAAATTGATGTATCGGGAAGAAAAAGCAACCAAAGGCGTTTTGAATGTCGCAGGATATGATTTGGTCGGCATGAAAAACCGCGAGATCCCATTGATGCGTCGGGAAATCGGCGTGGTCTTTCAGGATTATAAACTTTTACCACGGAAAACGGTCTTTGAAAATGTTGCTTATGCAATGCAAGTTATCGGCCGCAAACCTCGTGATATCAAAAAACGGGTGATGGAAGTGTTAGATTTGGTCGGCCTGAAACATAAGGTGCGGGTATTTCCAAGTGAGCTTTCCGGTGGGGAACAACAGCGGGTGTCGATTGCTCGTGCCATCGTAAATACGCCGAAAGTATTGATTGCGGATGAACCAACGGGGAATCTAGATCCTGAAAACTCATGGGAAATCATGAAGCTGCTTGATCGGATCAATGCCCAAGGAACAACGGTCGTTATGGCGACCCATAATAGTACGATCGTAAATACGATTCGTCATCGCGTGATCGCGATTGAAAATGGCCGCATTATTCGCGACCAAGCGGAAGGAGAATATGGTTACGATGATTAGAACATTTTTCCGTCATCTCCTGGAGAGTATCAAAAGTTTAAAGCGTAACGGCTGGATGACTATTGCGTCATTGAGTGCGGTTACGATCACACTGACATTAGTCGGTATTTTTCTAGGTGTAATCTTAAATGCAACAAAACTAGCCGAAGACATTCGCGAGAATGTGGACGTTTCGGTTTTCGTTGATATTGGTACGGAACAAGAAGACATGGATGCTTTGGAACAGTCCTTAAATGATCTGCCGAACGTTTCAGAAGTGAAATTTTCTAGCCGAGACGAAGAATTGCAGAAGATCCAAGATGCAATGGGGGATTCATGGAACTTGTTCGAAGGCGACAGCAATCCGCTGTATAACGTGTTTGTCGTCAGTGCAACAGATCCAGAGTATACGACAGAGATCGCTGAGCAAGCTGGCGAATTGCCAAATGTTTTCAAAGCCGATTACGGCGGAGATTCTTCTGACCGAATCTTTGAATTGTCTGCTGCTGTGCGGACTTGGGGCTTAGCTGCTGCTGTCTTATTGATTTTTGTGGCAATGTTCCTGATCTCTAATACGATTCGGATCACGATTTTGTCTCGTCAAAGAGAAATTCAGATCATGCGTCTGGTGGGGGCGAAAAACGGATACATTCGTTGGCCATTCTTCCTTGAAGGCGGCTGGATCGGACTCTTAGGTTCGATCGTTCCGATTGCATTAATGTACTTCGGCTACCACCAAGTTTATGCAATGGTCAATCCATCCTTACTGCGTTCAAATTACAGTTTAATTGCACCAAATATGTTTCTATTACAAGTTTGCGGTGTAATGGCGCTGATTGGGATCGTGATCGGTTCACTTGGTTCCGTCTTATCAATGCGCCGTTTCTTAAAATTCTAAACCGATGTTTTTTTAGTCGATCGTCAAGATCGGCTTTTTTTGTTTCATCACAGTGTTTCTTTACTTTAGGTACTATTTTTTGATATGCTTTAGTAGCGGGAAATCGGGGAAGAGGTGGAGAAATGGTTGTAATGGATAATTTGGTAACCATTTTATTTATAGTCAATATTTTGTTATCAATCATTATCATTTTCAGAGAAAGGCGGCAGACTGCTCAAACGTGGGCCTGGCTTTTGGTCTTGATGTTCATTCCAATCGTTGGCTTTGTGCTTTACTTTTTCTTTGGTAGAGGGATCTCTAAAGAAAAGATCTTTGATATGCGCTCACAGGCAAAGGTGGGGCTGAATGTTGAATTAGAAGAACAAAAACAAGCCCTCGCTCGTCAGCTGTTTCCGCATCCGCCGACCGCGCAGGTAGAAGTGCAGAAGCTGGTCTACCTGTTGACAGTCTTTGGGCAATCCCTGTATACGACAGCGAATAGTATGACGCTTTATACTGACGGACGGCAGAAATTTGATGCCTTGATCGCGGATATCGAACAGGCAAAAAATCACATTCATATGGAATATTACATTTATCGCAGTGATACATTGGGAAATGAAGTCAAAGAGGCACTGGTGCGCGCGGCGAAGCGGGGCGTAAAAGTAAGAGTCTTATTAGATGCTTGGGGCAGCACCCAAGTATCATTGAAGTTTTTTGATGAGTTGCGTCTACATGGCGGTCAAATTGCCTTCTTCTTTCCTTTATTCGTTCCTTATGTCAATCCGCGAATCAATTATCGAAATCATCGGAAAATCGTGGTGATCGATGGAGAAATTGGCTATACAGGCGGTTTTAATGTGGGAGATGAATATCTAGGGCAAGTGGAAAAATTCGGTTATTGGCGAGACAATCACTTGCGAATTGCCGGTTCCGCTGTCTATTCGCTGCAAAATCGGTTTTTGATGGATTGGAATTCACAACATGCGTTGGAGATCAAATATGATCCTTCCTTGTTTCCTGAAATCAAACAAGTCGGGACAATTGCAGCCCAAGTCATCACGAGTGGTCCTGATACGGAACATGAAGAAATCAAAATGACCTATCTGAAAATGATCAACTTAGCCAAAAAGGAAATCTTGATCCAAACACCTTATTATATTCCGGATGAAGCCATTCACAATGCCTTGAAGTTGGCACTGCTTTCTGGGGTGAAAGTTCATATACAAATCCCTAACAAACCGGATCATCCCTTGGTATATTGGGCGACCTATTCCTTTGCGGCTGAGCTGCTGCATTTTGGGGCAGTCATCGAAACTTATGAGAAAGGGTTTATGCATGCAAAAACGATGATCATTGACAGTGGGCTCGTTTCGATTGGTTCAGCAAATATCGATGTTCGTTCGTTTCGTTTAGACTTTGAGGTCAATACGATCATCTATGATGCACAACTCGCAACGCAAACGAAGGAAGCGTTTCTGGCGGATTCGATCGATTCCAAGCACTTAACGATCGAAGCGTATCAGCAAAGAAAGCTGACGATCAAAATCAAAGAAGGCTTGGCACGCCTTGTGTCACCCTTGCTGTAAAAAAAGTGCCCTTTTCCAAAAGATGGAAGCCATCATTTTGGAAAAGGGCACTTTTTTAATAGGATTAACCCATAATACTTGTGTATGCTGCTAAGAAAATCGAGCCAACAGTGAGAATAAGCATGGTCCAGATCACGACTTGCGTGATTTTTGCAAAGGTACTTTTTGGTTTTTTCTCGTTCATTCTAATCCACCTTTTAGAGTTATTCTAGTGACAGTTTACCCTCAAATACACAAGAACTCAAGTTGAACCAAGGAGAAATTAAGAAATTTTCAATTTCAGGACAAAAAAAATCATTAGAATGGCAAGATAGACTTGTTGAAGATACGCCCTTCTGTTTTAATAGGTAAAGAAATGCATTCTTCAAGACTTTCAAAAGTCAGTTGGTGAACAAAGAGGCTCCTTAAAAAATTTCATGACTGTCTTATTCCAGCTCAGATTTTTAAAAGAACTGAAACACGGATGTAAAGAAAATAAAGTATAGTGACACTAGTTGTTAGAAAGGATTTTGCTGTATGTCTGGATTTAATCCAATCGTTTTGTTTTGGTATATCTTCCCTGTGCTCGTCTATTTCGCCTGTCGGTTTATTGTTTCCGCGTTGTCCTTGAATGATCGTTACCACGTGAAGGCACCGGATTTAGCAGTACCGTTTTTGATGGTCGGGATTCATCAATTATCAAAGTATACTTTTGATCAAGCGATCACATTGTATTATTTGATCTCCATTTTTTTATTAGGGATTCTGCTGGCAGTTTTTCAGGCATATTACTATGAGGAGATCCAATATGGTCGCTATTTAAAGATGTATTGGCGTAGTATTTTTCTATTTACGATCATTTTTCATGTCGTTTTGATCATTCTAAATATTGTTAGTTACTTATAGTGTTTTGACTCTTGATAAACGCCCATTTTTTCACTTAAAGTTTTTTTAAAAACTTTAAGTAGTCGGTTTTCCTCTTTTTCCTCATTTGGTAAAGAAAAGTCAAACAACTTCCCTTTCAAATTTCATATAATTTGTGGTAGAAAGTGGGGGATTGTGGTAGACTGTGAATATCAGGTGGAGATCGGGGGTTATTTATCGATGTTTATGGGTGAATTTCAACATTCGATAGATGCAAAAGGCCGACTAATCGTCCCTTCAAAACTACGAGAAAAACTCGGAGAAAAATTTGTTGTGACACGTGGATTAGATGGCTGTTTATTTGGCTACCCCTTATCTGAATGGGAAAAACTTGAAGAAAAACTAAACGAAATGCCTTTAGCGAAAAAGGACGCTCGGACATTTGTCCGCTTCTTTTATTCTGCTGCAACAGAGTGCGAAATCGATAAACAAGGACGAATCAATATCCCTGTTACATTGAGAAATCATGCAGACCTTACCAAAAGCTGTGTGATCATCGGCGTTTCAAACCGAATCGAGATTTGGGATGAAACGCGTTGGCAAGCATTCTCTGAAGAAGCAGAAGAAAACTTTGATGAAATTGCTGAAACAATGATTGATTTTGGCTTATAGGCTTGATAGGAAGAGGAAAAAACACATGGCAGATTTTCAACACTACACCGTTATGCTACAGGAGACCGTTGATGGGTTAAAGATTCGTCCAGAAGGCGTCTATGTCGATTGTACATTAGGTGGAGCCGGTCATAGTGAATATTTATTGTCGCAACTGTCTGAAGAGGGACATCTCTTTGCTTTTGATCAAGACCAAACTGCTATCGATCATGCGAAAGAACGTTTAGCACCATATGTTGCTAAAGGAATGGTTACGTTCATTAAAAGTAATTTCCGCTATTTAAAGGAAGCATTGCATCAACACGGTGTGAGCCGAGTCGATGGGATTTTGTACGATTTAGGTGTTTCCTCACCCCAATTAGATGAAGCCGAACGCGGCTTTAGCTACCACCAAGATGCACCGCTGGATATGCGGATGGATCAAACTGCAACATTGACTGCCTATGAAGTAGTCAATCAATTCGACTACCACCAATTAGTCAAAATCTTCTTCCGTTATGGAGAAGAAAAATTCTCGAAACAAATCGCTCGTGAAATCGAGCGGGTGCGACAAGATCATCCAATCGAAACAACGGGTGAGTTGGTCGATATCATCAAAACAGCCATTCCGGCGCCAGCAAGAAGAAAAGGCGGACACCCTGCAAAACGGGTTTTCCAAGCCATTCGCATTGCAGTCAATGATGAGCTAGGTGTGATTGAAGAATCACTTGAACAAGCGATTCATCTTTTAGCAGTCAACGGACGTGTGAGTGTCATCACGTTTCACTCTTTAGAAGATCGCATCGTGAAATCGATGTTCAAGGAATACAGCACACCGAAGGATATGCCGCCAGGTTTGCCGATGATACCAGAAGAATTCCAACCAACACTTAAACTTATAACAAGAAAACCACTTCTTCCAACTGAGGAAGAAGTAGCTGAAAATAATCGTTCTCGCAGTGCGAAACTGCGAATCGCGGAAAAAATCAAGGAAAGCGAAGGGTAACAACTATGGCAGAACTAAAAGTTCATGACTATGAATTCAGAGAACCACTTGAATCACAACCTATGGAACACTCTGAACCGACAACTGAAAAACTGCCTACTGATCCCCAGCGTCCTGAGGTCATCCGCGTACCAGCATCTCCGGCTCGTCGGTTAAAAAGCATTTCTACTCTGGAAAAACTGATCGCTGCCTTTGTGATCATCTCTGTATTGACGTTGGCGATCTTGACCATCAATATTCGAACCAATATCAGTCAAGTCGAACACGATATTTCTTTGATCCAATCGGATATCAATGAAAAAACAACACAAGCAGAACAGTTGGAACAAGAGAAAAATGAACTTTCTAAAACCGAGCGCATCCAAAAGATTGCTGAGGATAATGGATTGTCGATCGATGACGGCAATTTAAGGAAAGTGGACTAAATGAAGTTAACAGATAAATTCAAGCAATACTTAAAAAAGAACAATCAAACTACAACGAACAATCGCAAAAAAGTAGGTATTATTCTCTTTGCTACGAGTATTGGATTGTTCTTTTTGTTTGTCACGCGTTTGAGCTACATCGTCATTGTCGGAGATGTCGCTGGGACTTCCTTAGCTGAAAAAACGAAAAATCTTTATGAAGGCAGTGAAGTCATCAAAGCGAAACGTGGAACGATCTATGACCGCAATGGGATTCCAATTGCTGAAGATGTGACTTCCTATTCAATTTACGCTGTTTTGAACCAAAATTACAAAGATGGCAAAAAGAATCTTTTTGCAGAAAAAGCAAACTTCAATAAATTGGGCAAAATCTTGTCGGATGTATTGTCCATCGACCAAGAAACAGCAGTCAATACATTAGAAGAAGGGCTTGAGCAACAATTATGGCGTGTTTCTTTTGGAAGCAAAGGGAACAATATTACATTAGAACAAAAGAATGCGATTGAAGATGCAATGGAAAAAGAAGGGATTGCTGGCTTTCATTTTGACAGTCATCCAGCTCGTCTTTATCCGAATGGTGTCTTTTCTTCTCACTTTATCGGGTATGCTGTTGCCAATGATGACGATACTGGTCTAGTTGGGAAAACGGGACTAGAAGCTGCGTACAATGACGTGCTTTCTGGGACCGATGGCGAGATCGTTTATCAAAAAGATAACAATCAAAATCCGTTGCCAGGAACCGTAGCCGAAACTGTTGCAGCGGTGGATGGAAAAGACGTCTATACGACCATCGATAGTCGAATCCAAAGCTACTTGGAAACGCTGATGGACAGTGTCTTTAAAGAAAACAAACCAGAAAACTTAACAGCGAACTTGATGGATGCAAAAACGGGTGAGATCGTGGCGATGGCGCAGCGGCCAACCTATAATCCAGAAAATTTGGATTCCATCAATGATTGGCAAAACCTATTAGTTGAGGACAACTACGAGCCAGGATCAACCATGAAGATCTTGACGACGGCAGCAGCGATCGATCAAGGGATCTTTAATGAAAACGAAACTTTTACCCCAAGCCCTGATGGAATGAAACTTTATGATGCAACCATCAACGACTGGGACTTCGGTCAAAAAGGAACACTGACGATGCGCCAAGCACTTTCATGGTCGAGTAATATTGGAATGGTGACCTTGGAACAGCGAATGGCAGATCGTTGGCAACAATACTTAAAAGAATTTGGTTTTGGTCGCAGTACCTATTCAGGATTGCCTAACGAAAATACTGGGATCACACCAGAGGATAACCCTGTCAGCCAAGCGATGACGTCATTTGGTCAAGCGATTGGTGTGACGAATTTCCAAATGATGCAGGCCTTTACGTCGGTGGCAAATAACGGAACGATGTTAAAACCACAATTTATTAGTAAAATCGTTGATGGCAATACAGGAGAAGAAACGGTCACACAACCAGAAGAAGTTGGCCATCCCATCACAGCAGAAGCGGCAACAAAAGTACGGGAATATATGCGTGATGTTGTCGAAAGTGAAAATTACGGAAGTGCTTATGGTGTCTATGAACTACCGGGCTACA
Source organism: Enterococcus sp. DIV2449a (assembly GCF_051711225.1). Lineage (NCBI taxonomy): Bacteria > Bacillati > Bacillota > Bacilli > Lactobacillales > Enterococcaceae > Enterococcus > Enterococcus sp. DIV2449a. The sequence continues at coordinate 2,613,288 of NZ_JBIOME010000001.1, read as the reverse complement.
ATATTTCCGCGAAAACGGGGACAGCCCAAGTAGCCGATCCAACGACCGGTAAGTATTTGTCTGGTGGTACCAATTATCTGTATTCTGTTGTTTTGATGTTTCCTTCAGAAGAACCTGAATATATTTTGTATTTGACGATTAAATTGCCAGAGAAGCACGAAAGCACCGTGTTGGGTGAAATTGCCAATCCATTGATGAAACGAGTCATGGATCTGAAAAATTCTGCATTAGAAGATAGTACAACCTCTGGTAGTGAAACGACTGTAGGGGATTATCGTAATCTTGATACAGAATCAGCGGCAACTGATGTTCAAAAATCTGGGTTGACCCCTGTTGTCATCGGTGATGGCGAGAAGGTCATCGCACAGTCCGTTGACAGCGGCACTTCGATCATGCCTGGCGGACGGGTACTGCTGATTACGGATAGCGACAAGTATTACATGCCTGATACGACCTCCTGGTCCAAAGCAGATTTGATCAAATTTGGCAGTCTGTTGAATGTGGACGTCAGTTTTGAAGGGGACGGCTATTGTACCAAACAGAGCGTGGAGCCTTATACTGAGTTATCGGGACAATCGATCAAGTTTACACTAAGCGAAAACGAATAGAATAATAGGAGAGAACGATATGGAATGGACAGAGATGATATTACCTTTGGCAAGCGGCTTTGCGATCGTAACAGCCGCAATGCCTTTGTTTATCGGCTATTTTCAAATGAAGAAATACGGACAGGAAATACGTGGTGACGGCCCTAAATGGCATAACGTAAAGGCTGGTACACCAACGATGGGTGGGTTTGTATTTTTGATTTCTGCAATGATCACTGCAATTTGGGTAGGGGCATGGCAAAATCAACTGACTGCTTCATTGTTCATTCTTTTGTTCATTACCTTGGTTTATGGTGCATTAGGATTTCTTGACGATTTCATCAAGATTTTCCGCAAAAGAAATATGGGCTTAAACTCGCTGCAAAAATTGATTGGACAAATTTTAGGCGGACTCGTCTTTTACTTTGTTTTTCGAGCGGAAGGCAATGCAGACGTGTTAAATTTCTTTGGGATCGATGTGCCACTGTCGATCTTTTACGGAGTGTTCGTCATCTTTTGGCTGGTCGGTTTTTCAAATGCAGTCAACTTGACCGACGGTATCGATGGTCTGGTCGCAGGACTGGGCACGATTTCTTTTTCAACTTACGCACTGATTGCTTGGCGGCAAGATCAAATTGATGTATTGATCGTTTGTCTAGCAATCATTGGCGGATTGATCGGCTTCTTTCCGTACAATCGCAAACCGGCTAAAATTTTTATGGGGGATGTCGGCTCGCTGGCTTTAGGCGGTCTGCTGGCAGCAATTTCGATTCTTTTACACCAAGAATGGACCCTCTTGCTTGTCGGACTGGTCTATGTTTGTGAAACAGCAAGCGTGATGCTGCAAGTTGCCTCATTCAAATTAACGGGCAAACGAATCTTCAAGATGTCACCCATCCACCATCATTTTGAAATGAGCGGATGGTCTGAGTGGAAGATCGACACTGTTTTTTGGTGTATTGCGTTAGGTTGCTCGTTGCTCACAATAGCCCTTGTATGGTAGGAGATGAAGAAAATGAAAAAAATTAAAACATATCAAAATAAAAAAGTTCTTGTGCTAGGATTAGCGCGTAGTGGATTCAGTGCGGCCAAATTGTTACATGATTTGGGCGCACTTGTGACCGTTAATGACGGCAAGCCATTTGCTGAAAATCCCGAAGCACAAGATCTTTTGGCGTTAGGGGTCAAAGTGATCACTGGCAGCCACCCAATCGAATTATTGGATGAAGGCTTTTCGTTAGTTGTGAAAAATCCCGGAATCCCTTATTCACAGCCCCTTGTTCAAAAAGCTTTAGAGAAAAAAATTCCTGTAATCACGGAAGTGGAGCTAGCGTATCAAATCTCTGAGGCTCCGATTATCGGCATTACTGGTACGAACGGAAAAACCACCACAACGACCATGATCGCCAATGTCTTAAACGCCGGGATGCAAAAAGGGCAGGCACTGCTTTCTGGGAACATTGGGTTTCCTGCAAGTTCCGTTGCTCAAACGGCCAAAGCGGAAGACCGATTAGTCATGGAATTGTCTAGCTTCCAATTGATGGGGATCGATACTTTGCGACCAAAAATCGCCGTGATCACCAATATTTATGAAGCCCATATCGATTACCATGGCAGTCGTCCAGAGTATGTCCTAGCAAAGTGGCGGTTGCAACAGCGAATGACTGCAGATGATTATTTGGTGATCAACTGGAACCAGCCAGAACTAGAAGCACTGTCGGCAAAATCAAACGCGCAAATCATTCCTTTTTCCACCAAGGAAAAAGTAGCAGGCGCGTACATGCTTGACGGTATCCTCTATTATAAAGAAGAAGTGATCATGGCAGCTGATGAACTTGGCGTGCCAGGAGATCATAATATTGAAAATGCATTAGCAGCGATTGCTGTCGGTAAACTTTGCGATATGCCAAACGAAGCCATTAAGCAAGCGTTACAAACCTTTACAGGCGTGCCCCATCGGACTCAGTATGTCACCACCATCAATCAGGTGAAATTTTTCAATGACTCTAAAGCAACAAACATTCTAGCCACAGAAATGGCATTAGGCGGCTTTGACAATGAGAAACTGATTTTATTGGCAGGTGGTTTGGATCGGGGGAACAGCTTTGATGACTTAGTTCCCGCACTAAAAGGGCTAAAAGCCATCGTGTTGTTTGGTGAAACAAAGGAAAAATTAGCCGCTGCTGCTCAAGCAGCAGGGGTAAAAACAATTGAAATGACAGACCATGTTGAAACAGCCGTCCCATTAGCCTTTTCTTTAAGTGCTGCTGGAGATACGATTTTATTGTCACCTGCGAATGCAAGTTGGGATCAATACCCTAATTTTGAAGTTCGCGGCGACAAATTTATGGCGGCAGTAGCAGAACTTAAATAGAAATGAGTGACGGATATGAAAATACTTGTGACTGGCGGCGGTACTGGCGGACATATTTATCCAGCGTTGTCTTTTGTCGATTATGTAAAAGAGATTGACCCGACAGCCGAATTTTTATACATTGGTGCAACAAGGGGCTTGGAAAATAAAATCGTCCCTCCAACAGGTATTCCTTTTAAAACATTAGAAATCCAAGGCTTTAAGCGTAAGTTGTCCTTCGATAATGTAAAAACGATCCAACTTTTCATGAAAAGTTATTACGCAGCCAAAAAAATCATCAAGGAGTTTCAACCGGATGTGGTGATCGGCACCGGCGGCTACGTTTCTGGCGCGGTGGTCTTTGCTGCAGCGAAGTTGAAAATTCCTACAATTATTCATGAACAAAATAGTGTTCCCGGGATCACGAATAAATTTCTAACCAAATATGTGGATAAAATCGCCATTGCATTTCACGATGCGTCCCAGTACTTTCCAGCGAAAAAAACAGTGCTGGTGGGGAATCCCAGAGGTCAAGAAGTACGCAACAGTCAAAAGTCAGCGATCTTGTCTTCCTACGATTTAAATCCGGCGAAAAAGACGGTCTTGGTTTTTGGTGGGAGTCAAGGAGCACTGAAAATCAATCAAGCGATCATTGATGCGCTGCCGCTGTTTGCTCAAAAAGAGTATCAGCTTCTCTATGCGTCAGGTGAACGGTATTACAAAGAGATCGAAGAAAAAATCGGCATGTCAAAAGATGCCTTTCCTAATATCAGTATTCGCCCTTACATTGATCAGATGGCGGAAGTGATGGCAAATAGTGATTTGTTGATTGGACGAGCAGGAGCCACATCGATCGCAGAATTCACTGCATTAGGGATTCCAGCGATTTTGATTCCTAGTCCTTATGTGACCAATGACCACCAAACGAAGAACGCCCAAAGTTTAGCCAATGCAGGAGCAGTCAAAATGATTGCCGATCATGAACTAAACAGTCAAAACCTCGTGGAAGCAGTAGACAGTATCATGCAAGATGAAGCCCTTCGTAGTAAGATGGCAAAAGCCTCAAAAGAACAAGGGATCAGCGATGCCTCAGAACGATTATTTCGACTTGTGCAAGAGGTAATCAAATAGTACAATGTGTGGGATAGAAAGGAGCGATTATCATTAGTAAAGACAAAACACCTCATGATGATCAAACCCCCTCGTCAACGGAAGAGTTGACCCCTTGGCAAAAAGAAAATCTAAAGTATTTGCAAGAAAAAGGCAATCAGCCAGCTTGGTCTTCTCCTGCTCCTGAAGAAACAGAAGATACGTCCAAAGACCATGAAGACGAGCAAGAAGAAGCGTTTTTTGAAGCAGATGAAGCAATGGAAGAGTCCGTTGATGAGAAGGAAGCATTGCCAGAGCCAGAAAATAAGGCCCGCTCCTTTGCTGATCGGCTGCCTAACCTAAAGGCGTACCGCAACCAAGTGTTGATTCGCCGTTTAGCCTTGATTATTGGATTGTTGATGATTCCTTTATTGATTGTTTTGTATTTCGTTTCGCCCCTTAGTCGTTTGGCGAATGTGGTCGTCAAAGGCAATCATGAAGTATCCGCAGAAGCAATTCTCGAAAATTCGGACCTAACCGTCAATGAAGAGATGTGGCCGCAATTTTTCGAACGTAATCAAAGCGTGTCTGCCATCAAAAAAGAATTGCCACGTATAAAAAATGCCTCAATTTCTCTATCTGGTATCAATCGCTTCGATATCACTGTCACTGAATTTCAAGAAGTTGCTTTACTAGCCCAAGATGGTGGCTATGCGCCGGTTTTAGAAAATGGCGTTGTGTTAGATGAAATCAGTGAGCAGCCAGTGGAAGGATTGCCGGTTTTAGAAAATTTTTCGGCTGAAGATAAAATCAAAGCAACACTTAGTGCCTATCAAGAATTAAGTTCAGAAATTCGCGATGGCGTTTCTCAAATCAAATATACCCCCCGTGACAGCAATGATGAGCTGCTGACTCTCTTTATGAATGATGGCAATCAAGTGATCGTCAACATTTCGAATATGGTGAGTCAAATGCAGTATTATCCGCAAATTGCCAAAGATTTGACCGAGGACAGTATTGTGGATATGGAAGTTGGAATCTTTACTTACCCAATTTCAAATACACAAGAAGACGATGCAGACGAAAATCAAACAGCTGATAGTGATTCTTAGGAAAAATTCAAGAGTTTTTTTCATTAACTTGTTTCTAAAAAGCGCCATTATATGGTAGAATTGGTAACAGTGAACAAATTATTCGAATGAACTCTAAAAACGGACTGTGATGGTTCGCTATATATCCAATTTAAGTAGGAGGGAACCCCATCCATGGCAAAAACGGGAATGTATGTTGGCCTTGATATCGGTACGACATCTGTAAAAGTTGTAGTAGCCGAATACGTTGACAGCCAAATGAATATCATTGGTGTAGGTAATGCAAAATCAGAAGGAATCAACCGTGGGATCATTGTAGATATCGATAAAACGGTACAAGCCATTCAAAGAGCAGTAAGACAAGCAGAAGAAAAAGCAGGAATTCAAATTCGCAGTGTAAGTGTTGGTGTACCAGCCAATCTTCTTGAAGTGGAAAATTGTCAAGGAATGATCGCTGTCAATAGTGAATCAAAAGAGATCACCGACGAAGACGTGCGTAATGTTGCCTCCGCAGCACTCGTTCGTTCTACCCCTCCTGAAAGACAGATCATTGCTATTTTACCGCAGGAATTTACCGTTGATGGTTTTGAAGGAATCAAAGATCCTCGTGGCATGATCGGGGTTCGCCTAGAAATGTTTGGTGTTGTGTATACAGGACCAAAAACCATCATTCACAACATTCGCAAATGTGTTGAAAAATCTGGTTTGATTGTTAATGAAGTAGTCATTACGCCATTAGCACTAACAGAATCGATTTTATCAGACGGTGAAAAAGATTTTGGTACGATCGTCATTGACATTGGTGGCGGCCAAACAACCACAGCAGCGATGCACGACAAGCAATTGAAATTCACCCATGTGAACCAAGAGGGCGGCGAATTTGTCACAAAAGACATTTCGACGGTTTTAAATACCTCTTTCAACAATGCAGAAGCATTGAAGATCAATTATGGGGATGCGTATCCTGAACGCACTTCAGCCAGTGAAGAATTTCCGGTTGATGTGATCGGGAAATCAGAACCAGTGAAAATCGATGAACGCTATTTATCAGAAATCATTGAAGCCCGTATGGAACAAATCTTCACCAAATCAAAAGAAGTCCTAGACGAAATCGATGGGCTTGATTTACCGGGTGGCGTGATCTTGACTGGTGGCGCTGCAAGTCTTCCTGGTGTCGTAGATCTTGCTCAAGAAGTATTCGAAACAAACGTCAAGCTTTACGTTCCTAATCATATGGGACTTAGAAATCCTGTTTTCACGAATGTGATCAGTATCGTTGACTATTCGGCAAACTTAAGCGAAGTGTACCAGCTTGCCAAAAGTGCGATCACTGGTGAAAAAACAGTGGCGCAACAGCCCGTTGCTATTCAACAACAAGAAGTGCATTACGAACAATATGAAGCGCCAGAAGAAACTTATGAAGAAGCAGAAGAAGAGAAAAAAGGTGAGTCGATCACAAACCGAGTAAAAGATTTCTTCTCAAATATCTTTGAATAATCTAAAACGATTCTCAGGAGGAAGATAAATTATGGAATTTTCAATTGATAATAACATCAATGACGGCGCTGTGATCAAAGTCATCGGAGTCGGTGGCGGTGGCGGCAACGCAGTCAATCGTATGATCGAAGAAAATGTCAAGGGCGTAGAATTTATTGCAGCCAACACTGACGTTCAAGCGTTAAAAAACTCAAAAGCAGAAACAGTCATTCAATTAGGCCCTAAATATACCCGCGGACTTGGTGCTGGCTCTCAACCAGAAGTTGGTCAAAAAGCAGCGGAAGAAAGTGAAGATTCTATTCGCGAATCATTAGAAGGCGCAGACATGATTTTCATTACCGCTGGTATGGGTGGCGGAACCGGAACAGGTGCTGCACCGATCGTAGCGAAAATCGCTAAAGAAATCGGCGCGTTGACAGTCGGTGTCGTTACTCGTCCGTTTACATTTGAAGGACCAAAACGTGGCCGTTTTGCGGCTGAAGGCATCGCTAAATTAAAAGAGAATGTCGATACCTTATTGATCATCTCAAACAACCGTTTATTAGAAGTTGTTGACAAGAAAACGCCAATGCTTGAAGCATTCCGTGAAGCCGACAATGTCTTGCGTCAAGGGGTTCAAGGGATCTCAGACTTGATCACTGCACCTGGCTATGTCAACTTAGACTTCGCTGATGTGAAAACAGTAATGGAAAATCAAGGCACAGCCTTGATGGGAATCGGTGTTGCTAGCGGGGAAGAACGTGTGATCGAAGCAACGAAAAAAGCGATCTCTTCACCATTACTAGAAACGTCGATCGATGGCGCAGAACAAGTGCTATTGAACATCACTGGCGGATTGGATATGACTTTATTTGAAGCACAAGATGCTTCTGATATCGTCGCTCATGCGGCAACAGGCGACGTAAACATTATCTTAGGTACATCAATCAATGAAGACTTAGGCGATGAGATCCGTGTGACAGTCATTGCAACCGGCATTGACCCTTCAAAAAAAGAACGGGGTTCTCGCTCTAGCAGACAAAGCCAAGGTCAAATTCATTCTATCCCTCAAAAACCAACATTAGATATGGATCAAGCACGCCCAGCGCAAGCAGAAGAAAGCAATGGCTTTGGTGATTGGGATATCCGCAAAGAACAAAATGTACGACCTAAAGTAGAAGAAAACACATTTGAAAATGTAGAAAAGAAAGAATTCGATACCTTCAGCCGTGATGAAGTACGTTCGAATGATGACGACGAATTAAGCACACCACCATTTTTCCGTCGTAAACGCTAGGGGGCAGAGCACATGATTTCTGAGAACTTGCACAAGATTCAGCAAGAGATACAGGATTCCTGTGCTCTTGTTTCTAGAAATGCCAATGATGTCTGTTTGACAGCTGTGACAAAATCCGTCGATACAGAAACAACAAGAGTCCTTTTAGAAAATGGTGTGCGGGATTGTGCAGAAAATCGAGTAGAAAAACTACTTGAAAAGAAGGCAGCACTAAAGGATTATCCAGATGTCCGTTGGCATTTTATTGGCAATTTGCAACGCAGAAAGGTAAAATCAATTATAAATGAGATTGATTTTTTCCATGCGTTAGATTCAATCAAACTGGCACAAGAAATTCAAAAACGAGCAGAGCATCCGATCAACTGCTTTGTGGAAGTGAATGTTTCGCAGGAAGCAACGAAACAAGGGATTTTTGTTGAAGAGGTAATGGCTTTTATTGAAGCACTTGCTTCGTTCGACAAAATTCGTGTTGTTGGATTGATGACGATGGCCCCGCTCACTGCTTCCAAAGACGAGCAGCATCAGATTTTTAAAGAATTAAAAAGGATTCAACAACAGATCGCTGACCTGCATCTTACACATGCCCCTTGCTTAGAAACGAGTATAGGAATGAGTAATGATTTTCCCATTGCGATTCAAGAAGGTGCAACATTTATTCGTGTAGGAACAGCATTATTTCAATAAAAAAGGAGGTTGACCGATGTCGCTCAAAGAGAAACTGACCAATTTTTTTGGATTGACTGACGAAGAAGATTACTACGAAGAAACATTTGCCACGGAAGAACCGGCACGCACAGCGTCTAAACAAGCTGTGAACCAAGGAGGAGCTTTTACAGCCCCCAGAGCAACCACGAATACGTATGCATCTGGCCAAGCGGCAACACGTACAACAAGTCAACCACAAAATCAAGCCTATCAATACAGACAGCAACCACAAGCAGCTGTCTATCAACAAGCCTCAGCTGCGGCTGAACGGGTAAGACCGGTGACGAAGACGGAAGAAAAAGTCGTTCCGATGGCACAACAAAGAAGCAATACGAGAGTCAAAGAAACAAAAGCAAAAGAAACACCCGCACAAGCAGCTGGTAAAATAACGATCGTAGAGCCACGCGTCTATTCCGAAGCGATGGGGATTGCCAAGCAGGTCATCAATGGGGATGCTGTACTTGTTAATTTTCATTTAATTGAAGAGTACCAAGCTCGTCGAATAGTTGATTTTTTAACAGGAACAGTGTACGCTGAAGATGGTGATATCAAGCGTGTTGGCGATGAAATTTTTCTTTGCACGCCTAAGGGTATGGAAATTGAAGGCACTGCCCAAACATTAGCAGATACCAATTTTTTTGATATCTAAAGTGAGGAGGAACGCCAATTTTATTTTTGAGATTCGTTAAATTACTAAGTGATGCTGTTTATCTGTATACCATTTTATTAGTGATCTATGCACTTTTGTCTTGGTTTCCAGGAGGGTATCAATCCGCTTTTGGCCGTTTCTTAGCAAAAGTGTGTGAACCGTATTTGAGTTTATTTGATCGATTGAAATTAAGTTTTGCTGGTATTGATTTTACGATTGCGTTTGCAATTATCGTCTTACAGCTAGCATCACAAGCATTGATATTGATCTTACAATCAATTTTATTTTAACGTAAGGGGTGGTTATCGGTGAACGCAAATGTCTATCAACATTTTCGAAACGATGAACGCCCTTTTATTGATTCCGCTCAAGGATGGATCGAACAAGTGCAAATGCAGTATGCGCCTTACTTAACTGATTTTTTAGATCCGAGACAAGCGTATATTTTAGAAAGCTTGATTCGTCAATCAACGGATTTAAGCTTCCGCTTTTTTGGTGGTTACGAAGCTGCTGAAAGACGACGTTGTTTGATTTATCCCGATTATTATGAGCCCACCACCGATGAGTTTGACATGACTTTGTTTACGATTCAATACCCGAAAAAATTTACGGTGTTGAGTCATGGAAAAGTTCTAGGCACGTTAATGGGGACTGGAGTCAAGAGGGAATACTTTGGAGACATTCTTTCCGATGGTGAAATATGGCAAGTATTCGTTGCTACTGAAGTCAGTCATTTTATCCAACTCCAAGTGGATAAAATCGGAAACGTCTCGGTGCGCTTGGAAGAAACAAAATACACCGAGTTGATCGTTCCTAAAGATGGCTGGACCGAGGAAAGAGAAACGGTTAGTTCATTGCGTCTTGATACAGTGATCTCTGCCGTATACAACATCTCACGTCAGCGTTCGAAACAGTTGATCGAATCAGGAAAAGTAAAAGTAAACTGGACAGAAGCACTACGACCAGATTTTGTTCTGGATTTACTGGATATCGTTTCAGTAAGAGGATTTGGTCGGATTCAAATACAGGGGTTAGAAGGAACCACGAAAAAAGAAAAAGTTAGATTGTTATTAGGTGTATTACGTAAATAAATCAAAGAGGTGTATAGAATATGGCATTAACTCCATTAGACATTCAAAATAAAAACTTTTCAGTAAAAATGAGAGGATACAACCAAGACGAAGTCGATGACTTTTTGGATATGATCGTCCGCGATTATGAAGAAGCGGTTCAACGCAATCGCGAGTTAGAGAAATCATTGAAACACGCCGAAGAAAAACTAGAGTATTTCAATGAACTGAAAGACGCCTTGAACCAATCCATCATCGTGGCTCAAGATACCGCGGATAAAGTAAAAACAAGCGCAAGCAAAGAATCAGAAGTGATTGTTACGTCTGCCCAAAACCGTGCGGATGAAATGGTTGCTACTGCAGAAAAACATGCCCATGCCTTGATGACCTCAGCGGAAGAAAAAGCCAAAGAGATTTTGACGGATGCAACAGACAATGCCCGTCAATTGGCAACAGAAACAAATGACTTGAAGAAGAAAACCAGAGTCTTCCACAACAACTTATTGGTTATGTTACAAACCCAATTAGAACAAGTGAAGAGCCCCGAGTGGGAAGAGATTTTGGCGCCATTTTCAAGCTACGTACAAGATTCCCATCAAGTAATCAGAGAAGTTTTATCAAAAGAACTTGACAGTGAAAATGGTTCTGGAGTAAACTCAGAAGCAGTGGACACATTTGATGTGGACGTTGTTGAATCAGATGAAAAAATCGTTGATGTAAGCGAAAGCCCTGAAGTGAAAACATTAGATGATGCGAGAAACTTATTAGACGAATTGAACAAAACAGATAACAACTAAGACACAGAACAGAAAAATTTCTTATATTTTTCAAGCGAGTTTGGGAGAGTGGAAGCCAAATAAAACCCTGTAAGAAATCAGATCATCTGTGAGTTGCGTTCTTTAAAGAGCCGATTATCCAAAGACTCAAGTAGAGAACGACGCCTGATCCCGTTACCGATCATCAAAGAATTGTCTAACGACAATAAAAATTTGGGTGGTACCACGAACACGTTCGTCCCTTGCCAGGGACGGACGTGTTTTTTGCTGTTCATCATCTGCTCTGGTCCGCAATGCGGAACAGAGCAGATGATGAACAGTACTAGGCGACCGTAGGGAGCGTAGTAACCAAACGAGGAATCACTAGGATTGATTTTTAAAATCAGTGAGACCTAAACACAAGGAAGTCATGGCAACCAATCCATTTTGATACGTTCAATAGAAGCAATTGATTGGTCGAGTCAATGGATTTAGAAATTATACGGAAACGTAGTGAGACGAAAAGGAGCGAAACAAGAATGAAAATGAAAGAAACACTGCATCTTGGAAAAACCGCTTTTCCAATGCGAGGCAACTTGCCGAACCGCGAAGTGGATTGGCAAAAAGAATGGGAAGAAAATCGATTGTATCAACGCCGTCAAGAATTAAATGAAGGCAAGCCAACCTTTGTCTTACACGATGGTCCTCCTTATGCAAATGGGAACATCCATATCGGACACTCATTGAACAAAATCAGTAAAGACATTATCGTACGTTCCAAATCAATGTCAGGTTTCCGTTCCCCTTATGTACCTGGTTGGGATACCCATGGTTTGCCGATCGAGCAAGTGTTGACAAATAAAGGAATCAAGCGCAAAGAAATGAGCTTGGCAGAATACCGCAAAAAATGTGAAGAATATGCTTTGACCCAAGTGGATACACAAAGAGCTGACTTCAAACGTTTAGGGGTTTCTGGTGACTGGGAGCACCCATACATCACACTGACGCCCGATTATGAAGCTGAAGAAATTCGCGTTTTCGGAAAAATGGCAGAAAAAGGCTATATCTACAAAGGATTAAAACCAATCTACTGGTCACCATCTAGTGAATCATCACTAGCAGAAGCCGAGATCGAATACAAAGATGTGAAATCACCATCCATCTATGTTGCTTTCCCAGTCGCAGATGGCAAAGATTTGCTTGATTCAGATACATCTTTTGTTATCTGGACGACGACGCCATGGACCTTGCCAGCGAATCTAGGAATCTCTGTGAATCCAACCTTTGCCTATGTTCAAATCTTGGCTGATGGTCGTAAATTTGTCGTGGCAAAAGATTTATTAGAAACCGTGACGAATGAGATTGGTTGGGAATCTGTCGAAGTATTGCAAGAATTGGCAGGCGATCAATTAGAAAAAATGACGGCGCAACATCCTTTCTATGACCGTACGTCTCTGTTGATGTTAGGGGATCATGTGACATTGGATGCCGGTACTGGTTTGGTCCACACTGCACCAGGACACGGGGAAGATGACTACATCGTCAGCAAAAAATATGGGCTAGATGTCTTATCGCCAGTCGATAGCCGTGGGGTCTTCACAGAAGAAGCACCAGGATTTGAAGGGGTCTTTTATGACAAAGCCAATCCAATGATCACTGCGCTTTTAGAAGAAAAAGGGGCGCTATTAAAACTAAACTTCTTTACTCACAGCTATCCACATGATTGGCGGACGAAAAAACCAGTCATCTATCGGGCAACGCCACAATGGTTTGCTTCAATTGATAAGTTCCGTCAAAACATTTTGGATGAGATCGAAAAAGTAGATTGGATCATTCCATGGGGCAAAACCCGTTTATACAATATGATTCGCGATCGCGGCGACTGGGTGATCTCTCGTCAACGTGCGTGGGGTGTACCATTGCCAATCTTTTATGCAGAAAACGGCGAAGCCATCATCACGCCTGAAACGATCGAGCATGTGGCAAACTTGTTTGCTGAACATGGTTCAACGATTTGGTTTGAAAAAGAAGCCGAAGAATTGCTGCCGGCTGGCTTTACGCATCCAGGCTCACCAAACGGTAAATTCTCGAAAGAAACTGACATCATGGATGTTTGGTTTGATTCAGGTTCTTCTCACGAAGCCGTGTTACGTCAACGTCCAGAATTGACGTTCCCAGCTGACATGTATTTGGAAGGTTCTGATCAATATCGCGGGTGGTTCAACTCAAGTATCACAACTAGTGTGGCGATCAATGAAGTCGCACCATACAAAGCCGTCTTGTCTCAAGGCTTCACCTTAGATGGCGAAGGCCGTAAGATGAGTAAATCTCTTGGAAATACCATTGCACCAGAAAAAGTGATCAACCAAATGGGTGCGGATATTTTGCGCCTTTGGGTCAGCAGTGTTGACTACGAAGCGGATGTTCGAGTGTCTATGGATATCTTGAATCAAGTATCAGAAGTCTATCGGAAAATTCGCAATACCATGCGTTTCTTATTGGCTAACACGAATGATTTTGATCCAGCAAAAGACAGCGTACCATTTGAAAACTTGCGTTCTGTTGATAAATACATGATGGTTCGTTTGAATCAAACGATCAAAACGATCCGAGAAGATGGTTATGAAAAATACAACTTCTTGCATATTTACCGAACAGTCATCAACTTCTTGACAGTCGATATGTCATCCTTCTATTTGGATTTTGCGAAAGATGTCGTTTATATCGAAGCTGAAAATGATTTCCAACGTCGCGCTATGCAAACCGTCTTTTATCAAACAGCGGTTGCGTTGACGAAATTACTAACGCCGATCATTCCGCATACGGCAGAAGAAATCTGGTCACATTTGAAAGAAGAAGAGGAATATGTCCAATTAGCGGAGTTCCCTGGCTATGATACATTTGCTAACCAAGAAGAGCTGCTTGATTTATGGCGTGCTTTCCTTGATTTCCGTGACAATGTCTTAAAAGCATTGGAAGAAGCGCGTAATGCAAAACTGATCGGGAAATCGTTTGAAGCAAAAGTGACTGTCTATCCAACCGAACCGGTTGCGGCATTACTAAAAGCCATTGATTCAGATATCGCTCAGTTGCTGATCATTTCACCGGACTTCTTAACGATCAAAGAAGCAGGTGAAGCAGCACCAGAAGCGGCCTATCAATTCGAAGACGTGGCGATCTTAGTGGAAAAAGCCGAAGGTGAAGTCTGCGAACGTTGTCGTCAAGTCCGTGTGGATGTCGGTGTAGAAGAGCAGCTACCAACACTTTGCGGCCATTGCGCAGCCATTGTCAAAGAAAACTATCCTGAAGCGGTTGCAGAAGGCTTTGAAAAATAAAAAAACGGAAAAAGATGATCCCATTGTGGGTCATCTTTTTTTTGAAATCAATCAAGCTTGTTCCTTGAAAATGGGACATAAGCAGCTGTTTGTGACATCCAAATGAGAAAATCCGCGTTAATTGATAACGATTCTCATTTGTTTGCAATAATTTTACGATAGTTTATTGTATAATAAAAAAACCTTATTAGACGAAGACTCCTGCCTGTGATTTACAAGTAACTACTTGTTCAATGGATGTAAGTAACCCTTGAAGGAAGAAAGCAACGAGATCGGATCAAGTAAAAAAAACTTGCCAGATAGAAAATCAGGTTGTAAACTGTTAAAAATCGGAATATTCAGAAAATTGAAAGAAAGTGTGATTCCATGAGTGATTTAGAGATGATGAAAACAACGAACCAAACGATGTACGATGCCGCTTTTGAAAAAGATGCTTGTGGGATGGGGTTCATTGCTCAGAAAAATGGTCATTATTCCCGAGAGCTCGTCCAAAATGCCTTAACGATGTTAGAACGGATGAATCATCGAGGGGGAACTGGCGCTGAACCTGACACGGGGGACGGAGCAGGAATCTTGATGGCGATGCCAGATCCTTTTTTTCAGCAGCGGGCAAAAGAGGCAGGAATCCCATTACCTGAAAAAGACGCCTATGCTGTTGGGATGTTTTTTTTACCGAAAGAAAAGCTCCGAGCAGCACAGGTCCAAGAAGAAGTAACTAAAGACATTCAACAAATGGGTTTTACGGTTTTATGGCAGCGCGACGTTCCATATGATTATTATCAGTGTGGGCCAGGGGCGCAAAAAGTCATGCCATCTTTCGTGCAAGTCTTTATTGAAAAGCCTGTCGATGTAGCAGCTGGCCGTCCCTTTGAAGATCAGCTTTATCGGCTACGGCGTAAACTGGAAAAAACATATCATACCGATGAGCTGTCTATTTGCAGCTTGTCCAGTAAGACAGTTGTTTATAAAGGGATGCTGCATGCCTATCAAGTTGGCTTGTTTTTCAAAGATCTTCAAAGCCCAGAAATGACTTCGAGTATTGCTTTGACCCATTCTCGTTTTTCAACGAATACCTTTCCAAGCTGGAGTCGGGCGCAACCTTTTCGTTTCTTAGCCCATAATGGCGAAATCAACACGTTACGCGGGGCGGAAAATTGGATGCATGGACATCAGATCGAAGTCTACGATGACGAAAACTCCGATTCTGCGAAGCTGGAAAATTGTATGGAATACTTGTATCGTCAAGGTCGAGACATTCCCCAAGCACTGTTGATGATGGTGCCAGAAGCGTGGTCTAAAGAAGCTGGCTTGACGCCAGAACTGACGGCTTTTAATGAATACAATGCAAGCTTTATGGCTCCTTGGGATGGACCAGCAGCTTTATGCTTTACCGATGGGGAGATGGTGGGAGCTGCCCTTGATCGTAATGGATTGCGACCATCTCGCTACTCAATCACGAAAGCTGGTTTTGTTGTCGTGGCCTCTGAGTCAGGCGTGGTGGATCTGCCAGCGTCGGAAGTGATTGAAAAAGGGGTGCTTGGACCAGCAAATATGTTTTTGGTGGATACCCAAAAAGGGATGATCTTACGAAATCAAGAAATCAAAGCGCATTATGCGAATGCCCATCCTTACCAGGAGTGGCTAGCGGAACACCTATTGACACCAGAGCTGCTTCCTGGGACTGAGAAGCAGGAAGAAACAGCAGATGATGCGATTCAGACCCTTTGGAAACGAAATGGCTACACGGATGAGATCATACGCACGTTGATTTTACCAATGGCTCAAACGGGAGAAGAACCAGTGATCTCCATGGGGTTTGATTCACCCTTAGCTATTTTGAGCGAACGTCCCCAATCCTTGTTTACGTACTTCAAGCAACAATTCGCCCAAGTGACCAATCCACCCATTGATGCGATTCGCGAAAAATTAGTAATCGGTACCGAGCTGTTTTTAGGTCGAGATGGGGATGTTTCAAAGGACATCCGAATCAATTGTAATAAGCTGAAGATTGCTAGTCCTGTGTTAAAAACGAGTGAATATGAAAAGATCAAACAGTTAAATCAAAATGGTCAAAAAGCGGTTTTACAGTCGATTCTTTATGATTATGTACCAGAAAACGGGGTAGCTTTGCAACAAGCGTTAGAAGCGCTTTTTAAAGAAACGGAGCAAAAAATCGATGCTGGGGCAACAATCGTCATTTTAAGTGATCGGGAAGTCATCCAAGCGCAAGAAGGAAAAGTGGCGATTCCGATTCTCTTGGCGGTATCAGGCCTGCACAATTATTTGGTGCGAAAAGGCAAACGTTCCTTGGCATCGATCGTTGCGGATACAGCGGAAGTCTGTGAGGTCCATCATTATGCCATGTTAGTCGGCTACGGAGCAAGTGGGGTCCATCCTTATGGGGCTTACCAGACATTGGCGCATTTTGAGCTTTCAGAGAAGATCGAAAGTTACCGCAAGGCATGTGAAAAGGGCATTGTCAAAATCATGTCACGAATGGGAATCTCAACGATCGCCGGTTACCACGGGGCACAATTGTTTGAAGCGGTTGGCATCTCTGAGAAAGTCATCGCTGAATATTTTACCGGCACGGTTACCCGTATCGGTGGACTCTCATTAGCGCAAATCGAGCAAGAATATCTGACGCGTTATGAGGCAGCATATGGTGAAAAACGAATGGATTATCTTGATTCTGGCGGTAGTTTCCAGTACAAAGCCGATGGGGAGCATCATTTGTTTAATCCAAAAACGATCTATGGGTTCCAAAAAGCCGTTCGCACAGGCAGTTATGAGCTTTATAAAGAATATGCGGCGGAAATGAATCAAGAGGCATTGGACAATCCAACGACGTTACGGTCTATGTGGACCTTTGCGAACACAAGACGCAGTATTCCGTTAGCTGAGGTGGAGCCTGTCGAAACGATCGTCAAACGATTTAAAGTCGGGGCGATGTCCTACGGCTCACTAAGTGAAGAAGCGCATCGCTGTATTGCTGAAGGAATGAATGCGATCGGGGCAAAATCCAACAGTGGAGAAGGTGGCGAAAACCGAAATCGTTTCAAACCAGTAGAGGGCATTAATTATAATAGTCGCATCAAACAAGTAGCTTCAGGCCGTTTTGGTGTCAACGCCGAATATTTAATGAGTGCAGATGAACTTCAGATCAAAATGGCGCAAGGGGCGAAACCTGGAGAAGGCGGCCAATTACCAGGCAATAAAGTCTTCCCGTGGGTCGCCGAGATTCGAGGGTCTACGCCTGGTGTTCGATTGATTTCACCGCCACCACATCACGACATTTATTCGATTGAAGATCTAGCCCAGCTGATCTATGACTTAAAAGCCATCAATCCGTATGCACGGATCAATGTCAAATTGGTTTCTAGTACGGGCGTGGGTACGATCGCTACCGGTGTCGTCAAAGCTGGCGCAGACGTAGTCGTGATCTCAGGCTATGACGGTGGGACTGGTGCTTCTCCGAGAAATTCGATCCGTGATGCCGGCTTGCCTTGGGAGATGGGGCTTGCAGAAGCCCATCAAACGTTAGCTATGAATCATTTGCGGCAGCGAATGACCTTAGAGACAGATGGAAAATTGATGACGGGTCGGGACATCGCCATTGCTGCTCTTTTAGGAGCAGAAGAATATAGCTTTGCCTCTTTAGCGCTAGTTGCGGTTGGTTGTGTCATGATGCGGGTATGCAGTATCAATACATGTCCTGTTGGCATTGCTACACAGAACCCAGCGTTGCGAAAATTTTTTGCTGGAAAACCTGAGCACATCATCAACACGATGTACTTTTTAGCAGAAGATCTACGGGAAACGATGGCTGAGTTAGGCTTTCGTACCATCGATGAGATGGTAGGACATGCGGAATTGTTGACACCACGCTTCGTTGCTAAAGGCAAAGCAAAGTCATTAGACTTTTCGAAAATGATTGGGACGACGATCCCAATCGAACGCAAAGTGACCGATCCATTCCTTGAGAAACGTCAATGGCCAGAATTAGATGCTTTTGCACAAGCTGCTATCGACAACAATCAAGAAATCGTGACGAATCATACGATCAATAATGTTCAACGCTCAGTCGGCGCGCGTTTAGGAGGCTGGATCGCGGAACGTTTTGGCAATTATGAAGTTACCCCAGGTCTGTTGCAATTTACGTATCGAGGTATTGCTGGACAAAGCTTTGGGGCTTTTGCCACCCAGGGCATCCAGTTGAAACTGATCGGTGAGGCCAACGATTATGTAGCCAAAGGGTTAAGCGGTGCCCGCTTGATCATTGTGCCACCTGAAGATGCCGCTTATGACGCAGAGCATTCACCAATTGTTGGTAATGTAGCGTGCTTCGGGGCAAATCGAGGCGAAGGCTATTTCCGAGGCATTGCTGGCGAACGCTTTTGTGTTCGTAACAGTGGAGCCAATGTCGTTGTCGAAGGTGTTGGCGATCATGGCTGTGAGTACATGACTGGCGGTGTCGTGGTGATATTAGGAAAAACCGGCCGCAACTTCGGTGCTGGAATGTCCGGTGGCGTGGCGTATGTTTACGACCCCGATCAAACCTTTGCCGATAAATGCAATCGGGAAATGGTTGATTTATATCGGATTGGCGAAAGCGGCGATGACCACCAACTAAAAGAGATGATCCAGCAGCATTTCGCCTATACAGATTCATTGAAGGCGGCTGAGATCCTAGAAGATTGGGAAAATCAGCAGCACCATTTCATCAAAGTCTATCCGACAGAATACCATCAGATGATCCAAGCGACGGAGACCTTGGCGGACCAAGGGTTTGTCGGAGATGAACTTGTGACGAAAGCCTTCGAAGCTGTCGTCGGTCCACAATTGACCATCCCAGGAAAGGAGCGTGACTAATATGGCAGATCCATTTGGTTTTTTAAAGTACCCAAGAGTAGAAAATCCTACCCGACCAGTGGCAGAACGAATCGAAGACTGGCAAGAATTACAGACGCCATTGCCTGAAAATGAGCGTCAAGAGCAAGCAGCACGCTGTATGAACTGCGGGATTCCTTTTTGTCATACCGGTTCTTTTTACGGGGGGCAACGAGCGGTTTCAGGTTGTCCCAATGACAACCTGATTCCTGAATGGAATGACTTGGTTTATCAAGGGCGTTTCCAAGCCGCTTTTGAGCGTCTTGCCAAAACCAACCCATTACCTGAAATGACTGGTCGTGTTTGTCCAGCTCCTTGTGAAAAAGGCTGTACCGAAGCACTGAATGGCTCAGGTGTCACGATCCACGACAATGAACGCTTTATTATCGATACTGCTTTTGAAAATGATTGGGTCAAAGCCTCGGGATTGCCTCAAGAAGCGACTGGGTTCAAAGTTGCCATCGTCGGCAGCGGACCAGCTGGTTTATCCGCTGCATGGCGCTTGAATCAACTAGGGCATCAAGTGACGGTCTATGAACGCAGTGATCGCTTTGGCGGTTTACTGATGTACGGTATTCCAAATATGAAATTAGATAAAGACGTCGTTCAGCGACGGATTGACTTGATGGCAGAGCTAGGCGTGACCTTTGTCGCTAATACGGAGATCGGTCGTGACTTGTCAGCAGAAGAATTGGCCGCTCAGTATGATCGGGTCATCTTGGCAACAGGAGCTAGTGTTCCTCGTGACTTGAAGATTCCAGGTCGTGAATTGACTGGGGTGCAATTTGCAGTCGATTATCTGACGGAAGCAACCAAAGATGTGTTAAAGCATGGCAAAGCGGCAACAAGTAAAAAACTTGCTGGCAAGCATGTTATCGTGATTGGTGGCGGCGACACTGGAAATGACTGTATTGGTTCAGCGATTCGGCAAGGAGCCGCTTCTGTGCGTCAATTGGAGATCACGCCCCAACTGCCATTGACACGGACCGACAGCAATCCTTGGCCAGAATACCCAATGACAGCCCGCACAGGATATGGGCAAGAAGAAGCGGCTGAAGTGCTACAAACACAAGTGACGTATCATGGGGTGTCTACAACGGCCTTTATCGGCGCCGAACGCGGCCAGTTGATCGCCATCGAAACAGTCTCAGTGGATCAACAGTTTCAGCCGATCCCTGGCACAGAGCAAGTGATCAAAGCGGATTTGGTCTTGTTAGCAATGGGCTTTGTTGGTGCAGAGACCCAACTCTTCGATGCCTTTGGTGTGCGAGAAGTGTACGATGATTACACGACGAACAATGAACGAGTGTTAGTCGCAGGAGATGCCAAACGAGGACCGAGTTTAGTTATCTGGGCGATTCGTGAAGGACGCTTAGCGGCAGAAAAAGTCGATCAAGCGTTACGATCATTGGTGTATCAATAAGCAATCAATAAAAAACAACCTGAGCAGCTATTCCTCCTTCAGAATTAGAAGGGGAGCAGCGAAATGCTCAGGTTGTTTGCCTGTTAAGCGATTGGTTCAGATGGATGGGGCTTAGACAGCTGTTCATTTTTTTCCATTGCTGCCTTTGGTAGGCGAATCGAAAAGACGATGGTTTCATCACGGCTTTCCGCCCAGATCTTTCCACCTAATGCTTCAACGATTTCTTTGGCGATCGGCAAACCAAGACCCGTCCCACCCGTCGCTGTTGCTCGGGAAGCATCCATGCGGTAGAAAGGCTCAAAAATCAAGCCGATCTTTTCAGCTGGGATCGTTTTTCCTTGATTGGTCAAACGAATCAGGATATCATCAGACTCGCTGATGGCTAATCGCAAAGGGGAGTTAGGATAGCTATAATTGATGGCATTGCGGATCAAGTTATCAAAAACGCGTTCCATTTTCTCCGTATCAACGGTCGCAAAGACTTTTTTCTGTAGCTGAAGTTGCCAATGGAGGTTTTTTTCTTCTAACAGCGGCAAAAATTCAAACGTCAACTGTTCCAGCATCAAGCTCAGATCCGTGGTTTCAGTTTGTAAGGCGATCGTTGTAAGATTAAAGCGGGTGATTTCGAAAAATTCGCTGATCAATAGTTCCAGCCGTTGGGCTTTTTGCAAGGCGATCTTCGTATAGCGTGCGCGTAGTTCGGTAGAAAGCTGCGGTTCCTCTTCTAAAAGCGTCAAATAGCCGATCACACTGGTCAAAGGCGTTCGTAAATCATGTGCGAGATAGACGATCAAATCATTTTTTCGTTGTTCCGCTTCTTTGGCGGCTCGTTGATCCTGTAAGTTTTTCTCCCGCAACTGGTTCATTTCTTCTTGCACATCAATCATATTGCTGGAAAGAACGATTCGCTTCGTGGGTTCGGCAATCAGTTGGTTTGTGGCTTGGATCGTTTCATTCAAATAACTGATAGCTTTGCTCATATAATAAATCGTTGTGCTCACCCAAATCAGTAAGGCCCCGATGGCTAAGCAAAGAAGCCAATAGTCAGCAAAAAGTCGTAAAATTTGATAAATGGGTTCATAGCCATACCAGACCCTCATTCCAGCAACGAAGCGTACTGCGAAAGGAATGATGATCAAGATCGCCATCAAGATGCCCGTGGTGATAAAGTATTGGGTCAAGAGCTTGCGGATCAATGGATTTCTATTTTTCAATGATATAGCCGACCCCCCATACGGTTTTGATTAATTTCGGTTTGCGGGGTTGTTCGTTCAGTTTTTCCCGCAAACGGGCGATATGTGCCATCACTGTGTTATTGTTGTCTAAATACTTTTCTTTCCAAACTGCTTCAAAAAGGGTTTCCGAGGCAACGACCGATCCTTGGTGTTCAAATAAGTAAAGCAAGATTTTAAATTCGATGGGGGTCAAGAAAACCTCTTTGCCATAAAGAAAACATTGGTGGCTGTTGATTTTCAACAGTAAGCCTTCCTTTTCGTATTCTTCAATCTTTTGGGGATTCGCTGACTGGTTGTAACGCTGGTATCGCCGCAGCTGCGTTTTGACCCGAGCAACGACTTCTAAAGGATTGAAGGGCTTGGTCACATAATCATCTGCCCCAAGGCTTAGACCGGTGATTTTATCCAAGTCTTCCCCTTTTGCCGTGAGCATCAATACTGGGAAAAAGTGGGTCTTACGAATTTGCTGCAGCAGCTGAAAGCCGTCGATATCCGGCAGCATCACATCTAAAACCGCCACATCGACCGTTTCTTTTTCAAGATAAGCCAAAGCGCTCGTTCCATCATAAAAAGGTTCTACTTGGAAGCCTTCATTCCTTAGAAACGTCGTGACTAACTCCGCGATTTCTTTTTCATCATCAACAACAATTATTTTTTCTGCCATCCTTGATTCACTCCAACTATCTACGATCATTTTTCATTTACACTACCATTTACTCTACACCCATCATACCGTAATCGGTAAGCGAATGCATTCGTTTTCTACTTTGAACTAGAGGTGATGCGGGAACCTAGGCGGCTGATCAATTCATTGGTAATGGTTTGTGCTTGATCAGCGGTAGTCGTCCAATCGCTGATTACTTCGAGCGAACTTTCGACCGCCAGTTCTGGATAGTCCGTTAAATCGATCAAGAGCATATCCATACAAACCAACCCAATCTGCGGGAGTAAAGCACCTTGATAAGAAAGCTGGAACCCTTGGTTTGATAGGGCACGTGGAACCCCGTCGCAGTAGCCGATGCTAACGATCCCGATCGTGGCTGGTCGATCAAAAACAGAGCCTAATCCATAGCCGATCGCTTCACCAGCGGCAACTGGTTTTTTGTCTACCAGTAAGGCTTTGAGTGTCAAAATCGGCTGTACGTTTATCTTCTGCTTCGTTGGTTCGTTCGGGACGCTCAATGAACCAGTTAGAAGAATACCTGGACGTACATAATCATAGTGTTTCTCTGGGTAATTCAATATTCCGTAGCTGCTTTGCAGATGTGTCAGTCCATAGGCGATATTTCTAGCTGATAAGCCAGCCAACAGATCATCAAAACAAGTGATTTGGGCTTGTGTCCGCAAGATACTTGCCGTATCCAGCTGATCTGAAGAGCCTAGATGGGAAAAAATGCCCGTGATCTTGAGAGATGGCAAGGCGTAAAGTCCAGTAACTGTCTCAAGATCAGGTGCAACGCCTAAGCGGTGCATACCAGTATCTACCGCTAAATGGCATTCGATCGGAATTCTTGTTTGGGCTAAAGCATGCCCATGGGCCTCACTAACAATGGTTTGAATCAAGGAATAATGTTTCAGCTCTTTGGCACGTTGGGCAGAAGTGTACCCTAAAATCAGTAAGCGACTTTTGATGCCAGCTCGCCGTAATTCAATGGCTTCTTCAAGGGTAGCAACGGCAAAGAAATCAACGCCGGCTCTTTCTAGGGTACTGGCGACCGTCTTCGCATCACAACCATAAGCATCCGCTTTAACCACCGCCATCACTTTTGTTGTTGCTGGGATCAATCGCTTGATTTCCTGCAGGTTGTGCAACAAAGCGGGGGCGGAAAATTCTTTGGCTGCTCGCTGCAATTTGGGCGGCGTTTTTTTCGAAAACGGGAACAGCTTTTGCAAAGCAAAGAGACCTTGCACCACCCCAATGGTCAGTCCTAAGACCACGAAGAAATTGATCAGATTGTTTTGCAGCAAGGGCAGCTTTTGACTAAGAAAATGGGTCACTGCAATGGTATAAGGATGGAGCAAATAGAGCCAAAGGGACAGTCGACCCGCTTGTTTCCAGATTATGGGTGCTTGCCATTGCTGGATGATCGGAAATAAAAACAACAGGACGAAGGGCAAAAAAACATACATGCTGTCATGTTTCGGCGTGGTAAAGTGATGCAAAAGGTAACTTTCCAAAAGCAAGCAAATCAGACTGATCAGCAGATAACTATAGCGATGGGGAGAAACTGGTTTCTTGGAAAATCTTCTGGCTAGTACCCCTAAGATCAAAAACAAAGGAGCAAAAAAAATGCCGTTGCGAGTTCCATCCAATAGTTGAAAAATCAGTGAATAGACTGGCGTAATGGGTGTTTGTGCAGCCAGGCCAGACCAACTGTCCCCACCTAAACCAACCACATACAAACCGACAGCAATGAAAAACACCTGCTTGAAAGAAAGCCGTGTCAAGAGGCCCATCACTAGTAGACTGCCGGTAATGATCGCAGGAAAATACCAAAGATGGTAAAGAATGCCAGTGACCAACAATGTTTGGATAAAGGTGCCCAGCGGCATGTTCAACCCAAGCATGCCGCTGTACCAAGCAAGCGGCAAAAAGAGCAGTGTGGCTATGAGGTAGACTTGCAGCTGCTTTTTAATAAACTGCCAGACACGCTGTCTGGCAGGATAGCTGTTTTGGGTGGCTAAGTCGCTGAACACGTAATATCCGCTGATCATAAAAAAGAAGGGGACGGCAATTCTGAAGAACGTCAACGTGATCAGGATATCACCGTCAGGCCATAAGCGGTGAAGAGGCAGACAGTGGATCGCCACCACCATCATCGCCAAAATCACCCGGAATTGCTCGATTCCTTGATTCTTCTTCATGCGAACTGCCTCGCAGTTTGTTCAAGGTATTGATGGTATTCTTCCAAGGTCCACTGTTGACTGGCGATGATTTGACTATGAGGCAGACCAACATAACGAAAATGCCACGGTTCATAGCCAATCCCTGTAATTTCCTGTTTGTCTGCGGGATAGCGTAAAATAAACCCATAGTTCATCATTTCCTGGGTAAATAAATCAGCGGCTGCGCTGTCACGAAATCGTGGGCAGATCAAATCATCCTGGCTGCCCTTTAAACCAACATCGATCGCTAAGCCTAACTGATGTTCACTGCAACCGGGCAACGCCACAAATTGTTTCGTATAGGCTAGCCCATTTTCTTTCAAGGAATATTCCCATAAATACCGTTGCTGCTTTTCGGTTCGGTAGCCATCTAACAAGCAGATCTCGTCTTCAAGCTTTAAGGATTTGACGAGCCGTTTCCATTGTTTGGCTGCTTCTGGCTGCAAGTAAATCTCGTCTTCGCTGAAGGCAGCAAGGACTAAATGAGGCGGCTCTTGGTTTTTTTCTAACGGAAATTCTTTGCTAACTAACTGTAGATAGGGATTCATTTGACTTCCTCCTTTGCTAAGACAAGCAGTTTTTGTAGTAGTTCTTGATAGGATAAGCCGACCGCTGCCATCATGGCAGGATAACGGGAGTGACTCGTAAAGCCCGGCATAGTATTGATTTCATTCAAGTATAGTTCTCCTTGATCCGTGACAAAAAAGTCGATGCGAGCAAGACCTTTAAGACCAAGACTACGATAGAGCAGCTGAGCTTGTTCTTTGACCTTGGTTTCAATCGTTTCAGGCAATGGCGCAGGGACGGTGATTTTGGCGCTGATCAGCTGGTACTTTTCTTCAAAATCGAAAAAGCCGTCTACTAATGAAATGGCGTCACAAGCACCGACAGTCAAAGAGTCGTTGCCCAAAATACCGCAACCGATCTCAACACCGGCAATATTTTTTTGTAGGAGCACTGCGGAACAATAAGTAAAGGCTTTTTTTAAGGCAGAAGCGATTTCTTCAACGCAGGTGACTTTAGTGATCCCTTTTGAAGAGCCCGCTTCATTAGGCTTAAAGAAAACTGGGAAGCCATGGGTCTGGATAAAAGCTTCGATTTGTTCTTGCTGGTTGGCTTGATTTGTCAAGAGAATCGTAGGAGCACTTTGTACGCCAATGGCTGCTGCAGCTTGATGCAGCAGCCATTTGTTCATACATAAGGCAGAACCTGCCACCCCGCAACCTACATAAGGTAGTTTCATCAATTCAAACAATCCTTGGATACTGCCATCTTCCCCGTATTTGCCATGCATAATGGGAAATAAAATATCAGGTACTAACGTTTGCTGCTCTTCACTTAGCCAAAAGCCGTTTCCTTCGAATAGCGGCTGGATTTTCTGTTTATGTTTCGTATCCAACAACCACGTGTCTTGTCGGATGTTTTCCAGTTCTCCTGTATACAAGTACCAATCCATAGCATCTGGGGCGATCCCGATCAAAGAGAGGTCGTAGTCATAGGGAGATGATTGGAGTGCTTCGATTGCGCTAGTTGCTGAGGCTAAAGAAACGGTGTATTCCGGTGAATTGCCTCCAAAAATAATGGCGATTTTTTTCATGTTTTTCTTCCTTCCGCTTTTCGATTCTTACTACATTCAGTCTATCAAGGAAAGAAAAAAGAAATTTGCGGGCTTACTGGTATCTTTCTTTTCTTTTTGTGATGAAATTCTGACGAATTTATGACAAAAGGAAAGCGACAGCTGCCGCTCCTTTTACACCAGAAAGAAACTTGCCTTTGAAGTAGAAAAAGCTGCCATAAAATGGAATGGAAAAAATAGTGAAAAAAGAGCACTCTGAAGGAAAGGGGGAGGCAATAGCAGGAACGTTGACACAAAAAAAGCATGCCGAAGCATGCTTTTTCTTTTTGATGATGGCTTTTCGATTATTATACGATTTGCTTATTGTGCGTAATGCGCACGAGGACCACCAATATATTTGGGCCGTGATCCCAGAGCTGTGACATGGGCAGCGCCGAGGGACTTGATAGAGGGACGGATCGGGATTTGAACATGTTTGACATGCATGCCGATTGCTGTGTCGCCAATATCGATGCCAGCTTTTGCTACTATGTGCTCCACTTCAATAGGTTCATCGAACAGCTGGAAAGCGGCAACTGAGCAAGCACCGCCTGCATGCAACTGGGGCACTACTGCGACTTCTTCTAATTGATATAGTCGAGCCGTTTCACGCTCAACAGCTAAAGCCCGATTGAGATGTTCACAGCCTTGAACGGCTAAATGAATATTTTTGGGACGCAAGATCGCTCGTAGTGTTTCAACGATAACCATGCCTACTTCTTGACTGGAATTTTTGCCAATCAAGCCGCCCACGACTTCACTTGTTGAACAACCAAGGACAAAAAGATCATTTTCACCAACGTTCGCTGTCGTAATGACTTCTTCAACGATCGTAGTTAAATCCGTTTTTAATTGATTGATATCTGTCATAAGAATCACCTTTCATTTAAAGAAAACTTTTTCGTGCGGCGCAAAGCATGCGTCAGGGGTAAAGCAACGATGCTGCCAAAGACCGTTTGGATCAAATTACTTGGGATCGAGGCGATCCCAGCGCCTAAACCGAATAGCAAAACCGTTGCTGCTGCATAGCCGGCGATCATGATTAAGCTACCGACAATGACGGCTGCTAGTGGCCGATGGCTCATTCTACCTACGATCCAGCCTTGCACACCATGGATCACGATGGAAAAGAAGGCCCATTCAGGGTAACCTGATAGAAAATCAATGATGCCGCCGCTCATTCCACCGACGAAGGCACCGGCGCTAGGTCCGAACAACAGGGCCGAGATATAGATCCCTGCTTCACATAAGGTCACAAAGCCCTTCGTTTGCGGAACAGGAATGATAAAGGTCAAAGAAAGTGCACACGTGAGTGCCGTCAGCATAGCGATCGTCGTTAGGTTTCTTACTTTCATAGGTGTTCCTCCTTTTTAAAATAGGCGAGCTGATTGACGTTGCCAGAGGTACCTAAAGGCAGACCGTCTTCAATCCCTGCCCAAACAAATGCTTTTGCGGTTTGGATAGCTGCTTCCAACGAAGTGCCTTTAGCAAGCATTGCGGCAATCGCTGATGAGAGGGTACAGCCAGCACCGTTGGTTGTGGTTCGCGTACTTTTTTCTGCCTCAAAAACGGTAAATTGTCCTTCTTGATACAAAACATCATAGGCTGTTTCCCCAGTTAGTCGACTGCCACCTTTGATCAGAACATTTGGGGCACCCAGCGCATGGATTTTTTTTGCCGCCGTTTTCATCTCTGCTAAAGAGGTAATGCTTTGTCCAGATAAGTGTTGTGCTTCGAGTAGATTAGGTGTCACTAATGCTGTGTAAGGAAACAATGAGATCAATCCTGCTTGATAGGAGTGGTTAAAGGCAGTATCTCCTTCTTTGAAGGCGAGAACGGGATCGAGCACGATCGGTCCGGTAAATGTTTGTAAAAAATCTCGCAGCAATTCAATGATGGCGGTTTGATGAAGCAGCCCGATTTTGATTGCATCTAGGGATACGACCGAACGCAGTGAATCCAGTTGTGCTTGGATCACAGGCTCAGGGAGATCATGGAACATAAGATCATCCTTGATGGCGACCACACATGTTAATAGGGCATGGCCAAACACCCCGAATTCCTCAAATGTTTTCAAATCAGCCGTCATGCCGCCACCTGCCAAACTGTCGAGACCGGCGATCGATAAGACTTGTTTCATGTCTGCTGCTCCTTTCATTTCTCATTTCTTTCTATTATAAACAGTCGGTAAAAAAGAAAAACGGCCAATTGGATGTTTTTTCCTCATCCAATTGACCATTTGCTTATTTCTCATTTAGTAAATCTCGCTCACGATACCATTCATCGGGACGCCAGATCCATTCAAAGCCATCGGCAGCTAAGAGATCATAGGCTGCTTGGGGGCCCATCGTTCCTGCGGCATAATTTGGAAAATCAGGTGTTTCTTGGTCCCAAGCGTGACGGATCACATCAACGATGCGCCAAGATTGGGCAACTTCATCCCAGTGGGTAAAGTTAGTGCCATCACCGTTCAAGGCATCTAGAATTAGTTTTTCGTAAGCTTCAGGGGTGTTTTCGACGATTTCAGTACTATTTCGGTAATCGAGCTTCACTGGCAATGTCTCAAACCCTTGGCCAATTTCTTTTCCGTTCAAGGAAAGAGAGAAGCCTTCCGTCGGTTGAATGTAAATCGTCAGCACATTCGGTGCCAAACTCTCGATTTGCTTTTGTTCATTCAGGTCTTGCTTAAAGACATTGACTGGGACTTGTTTAAAGACAATGTTGATGCGAGTGCCTTTTTCCGTCAACCGTTTCCCAGTGCGTACATAAAATGGTACGCCGGACCAGCGGAAGTTATCGATCAAAAATTTCCCAGCAACGAAGGTTTCCGTTGCCGATTCTTCATCCACATTGGCTTCTTCACGGTAGCCAACAAATTTCTTGTCTTCTAATTGTCCCTTATCGTATTGACCACGAACGAAGTGTTGTTTCACTTCTTCTTCGGAGTAGATACGGATCGCATTTAAGGCTTTGATTTTTTCTGTCCGTAATTCTTTTTCAGAAAAAGCCACTGGCGGTTCCATGGCTAATAAGGAAAGAATCTGCAGAATATGATTTTGGACCATATCCTTCAAGGCACCGCTCTTATCATAATAGCCGCCGCGTTCTTCTACGCCTAAGTTTTCTGCGATATTGATCTGAACATTGTCAATGTAACGATTGTTCCACATTGACTCAAAAATGTTATTGGCAAAACGAATCGCAGAAATATTTTGGATCATTTCTTTTCCTAAATAGTGATCGATTCGGTAGATTTCTTGTTCCGTAAAGACTTGATTGATCTCTTCATTCAATTCTTTTGCTGAATTATAGTCGCTTCCAAACGGTTTCTCGATGATCACCCGATGGTAGCCCTCAGTATCCAGCATTCCTTGGGATTTCAAGTGAGAAACGA
Source organism: Enterococcus sp. DIV2449a (assembly GCF_051711225.1). Classification (NCBI taxonomy): domain Bacteria; kingdom Bacillati; phylum Bacillota; class Bacilli; order Lactobacillales; family Enterococcaceae; genus Enterococcus; species Enterococcus sp. DIV2449a. Next base: position 2,583,438 of record NZ_JBIOME010000001.1, on the reverse strand, counting down.
TCGTCCCAAAGAAATTAGGGGACATTGCTAAGTAAAAAATCTGATTGCCTTCTAAATGGTATTTCTGATCTAAGGTTTCCGCCAAATCCTTTAATGAATCATAATGGCTCGTATCTGTTACATCATGTGATTGGTAGTAGAAATGAGAAGCGAATGTCTCTGCTTGTTCTTGTGAGTCACTCAATTCTTTGATTGTACCTATCACCACTTCACGATAGTGTTCATCCGACCAAGGACGGCGTGCAGTACCAATGACTGCAAAATCTTCTTTCAAATCGCCTTTTTTGTACAACCGAAACAAAGAAGGATATAGTTTGCGTTGGGCAAGGTCGCCCGTACCGCCAAAAATCGTAAAAAGGACCTTTTTTTCCATCATCTTCACTCCTTACAGTTTATCGACAAAAATCGTGCTGGCGGCTTTGTAGCTGACAGCAATTTCTTTTGTGTCATTTTTGATCGTAATCGGACCCTCGTATGCTGCCGCATCGATGATCTCGTATTCTTCATGAATATTCAATTTGATCGAAACGAGATAATCCAGCAGTTCTCGTTCGTCAAGGACACGGGCGATACGAATCTTGGTTCCTACCGGATAAGAACTCATGGTGTTTTTTTCGCCTTCGTGAATGAGTTCTCCTTGTTCAGGAATCATTCCCCCATGTGGGCAATACCGAGGATGATCAAGGTAGGCTTCTAAGCGGCTCGCCAACGTTTCTGAGGTGACATGTTCTAAAACTTCTGCGTCATCATGAACTTCATTCCATGAATAATGCAGGTGCTCCACAAGAAAGACTTCCCATAAACGATGCTTACGAATGAGGGCACTTGCAGAAGCTAAACCAGTTTCAGTCAACTGTACCCCTTGATAAGGTGAATGTTCCACTAAGCCTTCTTTTAATAATTTTGAAATCATTTCACTTACTGAAGCTGCTGAGACGTCCAGACCTGACACGATTTGTTTGTTATTGATCTTCTTTTGGTCACCACCAAGCTCTAAGATGAGCTTTAAATAATCTTCACGATTTGGTGTCATCGGATCCATCCTCTCTTATCAAAGACTATCAAAGTAGATTTTATCAAAAAAGCCAGCTGATTACTATGAAAAAAGCCGCCGGTTCTCAATATTCTATGTAAAAAGAAGACCGAGGGGAGCTACTCCACCTCAGCCTTTTTTTATTAAGCCCAATCACCATTGCGGAAGACAGGAACTGTGGTGCCATCTTCTTTGATGCCATCGATGGACATTTGGTCAGAGCCGACCATGAAGTCTACGTGGGTTTGGCTGCGGTTTAAACCAGCCGCTGCCAGTTCTTCTTCACTCATCTCAGTGCCGCCTTGTAAGCTGAAGGCATAAGCAGAGCCTAAAGCCAAGTGGTTTGAGGCATTTTCATCAAACAACGTATTGAAGAAGATGATGCCAGATTGTGAGATAGGGGAAGGGTCAGGGACTAAAGCGACTTCACCTAAAGATTTCGCTCCTTCATCGATCGCTAGCAATTTGCCTAACACTTCTTCGCCTTGTTCTGCAGAAAAGTCCACGACTTTACCGTCTTTGAAGGTGAATTTCATGCCAGAAATAATCGTACCTGCGTAGCTCAATGGTTTCGTACTTGAAATATAGCCATCGATGCGACGATTATCTGGGGCAGTAAAGACTTCTTCTGTCGGCATGTTCGCCATGAATTTTTCATTGCGGGTGTTGTAGCTGCCAGCACCTTCCCACAAGTGATTTTTTGGTAGGCCGATGATCAAATCGGTACCCGGTGCTGTATAGTGTAATGCGCTGAATTGTTCTTTGTTCAATTCTTCTGCCTTGACTTGCAGTGTTTCATCATGTTTTTTCCAAGCAGCAACAGGATCTTCTTCGTAGATACGCGTCGTTTTGAAAATTTGATCCCATAGCTTGTCTTGTGCTTCTTCTGGGGAAGCATCAGGGAACACTTTTTGTGCCCAATCTTGACCTGCAGCAGCAACAACGGTCCAGCTGACTTTGTTGGCTTGTGTTGCTTGACGCAGTTTCATCATCGCCTTACCAGAAGCTGCTTGGAAAGCGGCGACCCGATCTGAGTCAACGCCCGCTAACGCATCGGGATTGGCAGAAACGACACTGATGCGGCTCGCACCTTTTTCGACCCAATCTTCTGTCTGATCAATTTTGTGTTGAGGGATCGTAGACAAACGATCCTCAGCTGCATGCGCAAGAAATTCTTTTTGAACCACATCGTCGGTCCATTGAACGATTACTTCATCAGCGCCTAGCTCATACGCTTTTTTTGTCAATAGTCGAGCTAACGGTGCTTGGTCCACGGCGATTTGGATGACGATGGTGTGCCCTTTTTGGACATTTACACCAACTTCTGTGATCAGTTGGGCATATTTTTCAAGGTTCTGATTAAAGTTTGGTAAAACCATTAAAATTCCTCCATTTATTCTAAAATTATAACTGTCTTCATGATAGCACTAAGTATTTTTGAAAACAAACGAAAAAGAGAGCAAAAAAACAGAGGTCTTCAAATTGAAAAACTGGAAACACTAGGGGCAATAATTTTAAAAGTTTTTTTGCAAACTTAAAAAAACATGATACAATAAGTAAAAGGTATTTCTGAAAGCGATGTATAGCAGAATTAAGGAGATTAAAAAATTATGGCAAGAAAGAAAACTATTACTAGAGACCAGATTTTAAAAGCTGCCTATGAAGTTGTCGCAACCGAAGGATTTACACGTTTTACCGCACGCAATATCGCAGCGAAGATGAAATGTTCAACGCAACCGATCTACTTAGAATTTAAAAATATGGATGACTTAAAAAATGCATTGATCAATCAGATTTACGACTACTTAGCGACAGAAGTTTTTCCAGTTGAAAGACGGGGAGATGTCATCGTTGACTTAACGTTAAATTATATTGGCTTTGCAAATAAAGAAAAACGATTATACCGAGCGCTATACTTAGAAGAGCATGGTGGTGGGGATTCCATGCAGCAGTTTTCATTTGACCTTTTTGTGAAATCAGTGAAAAAAGAACCAAAGTATCAAGATCTATCGGACGTGAAATTACAGTCCTTGCATACTGGTGTCTGGATCGTCGCTACTGGCTTAGCGGCATTGATGTCTTCGGGGATCATTCATCCCACAGAAGATCAGATTGCTAAGCTGATGACGGAAACCACCGATAATATTTTAGCAAGAGAAACACCCATCGATATCAGTTATCATTAAGCAAACAAGAAAACCTCCGACAGAATCAAGTGATTTTGTCAGAGGTTTTCTTGTTTTATTCTGCAAATGCTTCCGCTAGCTTTTTGGCAAAGGCTTCTAAGTTTTGAATATCGTCTTCTTCCGCAGCCAAGTCGACCTTGACGCTATCTGCCCCTTTTGTTGCACCTGTCTTACTAAAGACGGCTTCAAAGTCATCGACGGACTTACAAAAGTCATCATAAAACGTATCGCCAGAGCCGCAGACCCCAAAGATTTTGCCACTTAAATCAAGTTCTTGCAAATCTTCGTAAAAATCGACGATCTCATCAGGCAATTCACCGTCACCGTATGTATAGGTTGCGACGATACAGATATCGGCGTCTTCAAACTCATCGGCATCCACTTGGGTACACTCATTCATTTCAACTTCCATGTCAAGATTTTCAAGGGCTTCAGAAACGATATCTGCAATTTCTTCCGTATTCCCCGTCATACTCGCATAGACGATTTTTGCTAAAGCCATGGGCTTTTTCCTCCAATCTCATTCCTATTCTCAAGGAAAACTCTCTTACAGATTATAGCAAATGCACGAAAGATTGAAAACAAAACTTGAAAAACTCTTTACAATGTCTGTGAATTTTGTAAAATAAGGGATTTCTATGGTAAAATAAGAGGAATTTAATTAAGGGAGACGAGAACATGATTACATTAAAATCTGCCAGAGAAATAGACCGCATGGCCGAATCCGGCGCGCTGTTAGCAGATGTCCACAAACAATTACGCAGCTTCATCAAACCTGGTATCACCAGTTGGGATATCGAAGTGTTTGTCAGAGATTATATTGAAAGCCATGGCGGAATTGCCGCCCAAATTGGTTTTGAAGATTACAAATATGCCACTTGCTGCAGTATCAACGATGAGATTTGTCACGGGTTCCCCCGAAAAAAACCATTGAAAGATGGCGATCTGATCAAAGTTGATATGTGTATTGATTTAAAAGGCGCCATTTCTGATTCTTGCTGGAGTTATGTGGTAGGAAACTCGACGCCTGAGATCGATCGTTTAATGGAAGTAACCAAAAAAGCGTTGTATCTAGGAATCGAACAAGCCCAAGTTGGCAACCGAATCGGTGACATCGGTCATGCCATTCAAACCTATGCGGAAAAAGAAGGCTACGGTGTCGTGCGCGATTTCGTTGGACACGGCATTGGTCCAACGATCCATGAAAGTCCGATGATTCCTCACTACGGAGAAGCCGGCAAAGGGTTACGTTTAAAAGAAGGAATGGTTATTACCATCGAACCTATGATCAATACAGGGACGTGGAAAATGAAAATGGATCCTAACGGCTGGACCGCCTATACTCTAGATGGTGGCTTAAGTTGCCAATACGAACATAGTTTGGCGATCACCAAAGAAGGGCCACGCATTTTGACTTCTCAAGGAGAAGAAGGAACCTACTAAATTTTGGCGGTAGGAGACTTCTGATTGTTACGTATGACAAAGAAAAAAAGGCAGATGATTCGCTGGCGGAGGAAGAAACATGAAAATCGTTGATAAAGTAAAAAGCAATCAAAAGCTGATGCGTTTCATTGAAACAACGCAAAATAGAATAACGGATTCAGAGATGGGGACCACATCGGTCGTCGTCGCCTACTATTTATTGCTTTCACTTTTCCCGTTAATGATTGCGCTGGGAAATCTGTTGCCTTATTTATCGATTGATCCGAACACGGTTTTATCTTATGTACAAGAATTGATCCCTAGTCAAATCTATGACTTTATCGGACCAGCGATCGAAAACCTCCTCACCACAAGCTCTGGCGGGTTGTTATCGATTTCCGCCTTGGCTGCGTTGTGGTCTGCGAGTCAAAGTATCAATGCCTTGCAAATTGCGATGAACAAAGCCTTCGGTGTGGACCAACGTTCCAATTTTATCGTGGTGCGCGCAGTATCATTTGTGATCATCCTGCTCTTTATGATTGCGATCGTTGGTGTTACGATGGTATTTGGGCTTGGAAAAATCATTCTTGATTTTTTGCAGCCGATTTTTAAGTTTCAAGACAATCTGATCGATACGTTCCAAACAGTCAAATGGCCAGTCACGATCGTTGCTTTGCTATTTATCATGATGCTGATCTATTGGTTAGTGCCGAATGCAAAGGTCAAGTTGCGTTCGACTTTGCCAGGGGCGATCTTTGCAACGATTGGCTGGATGTTGCTGTCACAAGTGTTTGGCTTATACGCCCGTTACTTTGCTGCGAAAATCATTGGCTATCAAATTATTGGAAGTTTTATTGTTTTAATGATCTGGTTGAATCTTGCTGCGACGATTATTATCTTGGGTGGAATCATCAACGCAGTGGTAGAAGAGTATGTGTCGGGACAAGAGATCAAAGAACGAACAGATCCTGTTCAGCGGATTTCTTCGAAAATCGAAGATACATTTACCAATAAAGAGAAATAACGGAAAGCGAGAATAAACGATGGATTTTGCATTCAAATTTGTAATGCGCTTATTTATAACAATGATCGTGTCTTTATTATTGACACCAGTCATCAAATTGATATCTTGCAAGATTGGCGCAGTTGATCGCCCAGGAGAGCGTCGGATCAATACGAAGACCATGCCTTCAGCTGGGGGATTAAGTATTTTTTTAGCCTTTTCCTTTGCGCTGCTTTGGGAATTTCGAACAATGATTCCTTTCGACTTCGTTTGGCCGATTCTTTTAGGTGCAACAATAGTGGTGATTACAGGATTGTTGGATGATATATTTGAACTGTCGCCAATGCAAAAATTAATAGGTCTGACATTCGCAGCGCTGGAAATTTATTTCGTTGCTGGAATAAAAATCAGCACAGTCACGATTCCTTATTTTGGCTTTATTGATCTGGGATGGTTTGCCTTGCCTATGACTTTGATTTGGATACTGGCAATTACCAATGCGGTGAACTTAATCGATGGTCTCGATGGGTTGGCGAGCGGCGTCTCTATTATCAGTTTGACGACGATAGGGATTATCAGCTATTTCTTTCTGCCGAATTTTGTGGAAGTACCAATGGTCATTTTTACTTTGATCGCAGCAATCATCGGTTTCTTTCCATATAATTTTTATCCAGCAACCATTTTTCTAGGAGATACTGGAGCATTGTTTTTAGGATTTATGATCTCTGTGCTCTCACTACAAGGATTGAAAAACGCAACTTTTATTTCTGTTCTGACGCCCATGTTTATTCTCGGTGTACCGATCACGGATACCGTTTATGCGATGATCCGAAGAAAGTTTAATAAACAGAAGATTTCCTCTGCCGATAAAATGCACTTGCATCATCGATTGTTGTCGTTAGGGTTTTCTCATCGCGGCACAGTGCTAACGATCTATGCCTTAGCATTAGTCTTTTCTTTTATTGCTTTACTAATGAATTACGCGAGCAATACAGCGATTGTTTTATTAATCATTAGCACAGGATTTGGAATTGAGCTGTTTATTGAGCTGATTGGATTAGTCGGTGAAAATCGTCAACCACTCATGTGTGCGTTAAAGTTTCTGGGAAATCGGCGATTCAGACAAAGTGTACTAACTGAACGTGCTGAAAGAAGAAATGCTGATCAAGAAAAAGAAAACAAAGATTTGGCTGCTAATGTTTCTCAGACTAAAGAAAAGCGGCGAAAGAGAAAACATTACCAAGCAAAACACAAAAAATAAACGATGACAGTTGCGGCAAAAGAACCCAACGGATGAAATGGATATTGATAGAAACCAAACGGTAAAAAATCAGGCCGGGAATCCTGATTTTTGCCGAGCAGCTGCGTATCAATGATTCTTAAAAATCAGTGGGGTGCTCTTGCCGCTTTTTTGAAGTGGCAGAAGCAAAGCCGTTTCCTGTCGAATTCTTCCGTCTTGAATTGACGGATCTAGCCCTAAACGTCTATACTTAAAAAGAGCAGCAGACTAATCAAAGAAAGAAGGATATGAACGAATGCCAAATGTGAAACAACTGACGTCAGAAAGAATGGGAACAATTTATGAGCTTTCCAATGATAGCGGTACCATCGTAAGGCTAAGTCCTGAAGGCGCACGCTTATTGGATTGGGTCGTTCCAGTAGAAGAAGGTCGCGACATTGTGGTCGGTTATGACACGATCGAAGGACATCGCCAAGCACGTTATTATGGCGCAACGATCGGCCCTGTGGCGGGAAGGATCGCAGGTACTCGCTTTGAGATCGACGGACAAGAATACCAAACGGAAGACAATGATGGCGGCAATACGCTTCATGGCGGTTCAAAGGGGCTGGATACTGATACATGGATCACTGAAACCTTTGAAGAAGCAGACAAAGCTGGGGTGATTTTTACTACCACACGGCAAGATGGCGATGGCGGGTTTCCTGGGAATGTTCGTTATCAAGTCACCTATACGTTGACGAATGACAATGAACTATTGCTTGCTTATGATGCCAACACTGACAAAGCGACTTTATTTAACCCAACGAACCACGGTTATTTCAATTTGACAGGTGATACCCAACAGCCGATCGATGACCACTTGGTTCAAATCAATGCCGAACATGTGGCTGAAACGAATGACGATGTGACGACGACCGGTGAAAAAACGCCTGTCGCAGGCACAAAGTTTGATTTTAGACAAGAACGCCCGATGGGAACGACGATGTTGGATGATCCGTTCTTATTAGACCATACGCAAGAGTGGGATCTAAAAGTAACCAGTCCCGATCAAAAAGTGCAGCTGACTGTAACTACTGACCGTCCTGCCGTTGTTATTTACACAACGGGTGAGGGAGAAGCTGGTGCATCAATGAAGACTGGTCCTTTTGCCAATCATGGCGGGATGGCGATCGAAACACAAGGTGTTCCTGGTTCTGAGAAATTTACCCACTTTGGTGAGATCGTGTTGCGTCCAGAAGAACCCTTCCACTCTGTGACGACGTATCAGGTCCACTTTTAAGCATAGGAACCAAATCATTTTTAATGAAATAGAAAAAAGCATTGTCAAAACGCAGAAAGTTTGGCGATGCTTTTTTTTGACAAAATACGATTACAGATGTAAACTTAAAAATGTGAATCACTTATGAAAGGAAGTGGACAAATGCAACCTGTGGTCGAACCAATCAAAATCAGCGATTCTGAATGGGAAGTCATGCGTGTGATCTGGACATTAGGACAATCCGACGCGAAAGAGATCACCGCTTTATTGAGCGAAAATAAAAATTGGAAAGCAGCAACGGTCAAGACGCTTTTAGGACGACTCGTCAAAAAAGGCGTATTGAAAACAGAAAGCCAAGGGAAAAAATTTGTTTATTCGCCGCTTGTTTCCGAAGAAGCAACCGTTCGCAGCGCAGCTGAGAATCTTTTTTCTCATATTTGTGCCAAAAAAGTTGGGCAGACATTAGCAGAAATGATCCAAGAAGCAGCATTGACGGCAGAAGATTTGGCGATGCTCCAAGCAGCAGTCGACCAAAAAGTGCCAGTAGCAGCGATCTCATGTAATTGTATTCCTGGTCAGTGCCAATGCAAAACCCATGCAACAAAATAAGTAGCCAACGAACTGTTAAAAGAAATGAGGAATCGTAATGAAAAAAAACATGCAAATCAGCGGAATGAATTGTGCCCATTGTGCCGCAAAAGTTGAAAAAGCGCTTAGTGAAGTACCGGGTGTGAAAAAAGCCAAAGTGGACTTGAAAAAAGCTCGCGGAACAGTCAAGTTTGACGAGTCGCAAGTGACAGAAACAGCCTTAGTCAATGCGGTCACCGAAGCGGGTTATCAAGGGGTATTTGAGTAAGCAATGGAATTGCTAAAGTGAAAATGAAAAATCAAAACAAATGAAAAGTGTCCAGCCGCTTGAAGCTTTTGTATGAAGGAGCAAGACTGTACGCACATTCAGTGAAATAGGAAGGGGAATACTAGGATGAATCAGAAAAAAACGTCTTCCGCAAGTAATAGTCAGACGTCAAGCCATCATAGGCATGAACCTGCTTTGAATGAGCGGGATAATGGTACACAGGGACAAGAGCAACATACGCAATCACAGCTGGCAGAAGTCCCTGAGCCTAGCCATGAGATGAATGGGATGGATCATCACAGGGCGACATCAAAACAGCAGGAGCATGAAAGCTCCGATAGTAACCATGGTCCTATGGATCATGAAGTGTCCAGCATGAACTATAGCCATAAGGACCATGAGATATCTGGCATGGATCACGGCCACAAGGACCATGAGATGTCTGGCATGGATCACGGCCACAAGGACCATGAGATGTCTGGCATGAACCATAGTCACATGAATCATGAGATGTCTGGCATGAATCATAGTCACATGAATCATGAGATGTCTGGTATGGATCATGGAATGGGTGGCATGGATCATAGTATGCATATGGGAAATTTTAAGCAAAAGTTTTGGCTTTCCTTGGTTTTGGCGATTCCAATCGTCATTTTATCACCAATGATGGGCATCGAATTGCCCTTTCAGTTCACGTTTCCCGGATCAGATTGGGTCGTATTGATTTTAGGAACGATCCTGTTTTTCTATGGAGGGCAGCCGTTTTTAAGTGGTGCGAAAATGGAATTGAAACAAAAAAGCCCAGCCATGATGACGTTGATTGCTATGGGGATCACGGTTTCTTATTTTTATAGTCTATATGCGTTTATCGCCAATCATTTTCTTGCTGTTCCTCATGTAATGGACTTCTTCTGGGAACTAGCGACTCTGATCGTGATCATGTTGTTGGGGCATTGGATCGAGATGAATGCCGTTTCTAATGCTGGCAATGCATTACAGAAATTAGCAGAACTATTGCCAAAAGAAGTGATTCGGAAAAATGCGGATGGATCAGAAGAACAGATTCCATTAGAAGAAGTGACCAACAAAACACAGTTGATCGTTCGCTCAGGAGATAAGATTCCTACAGACGGAACGATCCTTGAAGGAGAAACAACGATCGATGAGTCGGCAGTGACTGGTGAATCCAGACGGGTACCTAAAACCATCGGCAGTACTGTCATTGGAGGATCTGTCAACGGCAACGGTACCATCACGATGGAAGTCACAGGAACTGGGGAAGACAGCTACTTAGCGAAAGTCATGGAAATGGTGCGAAAAGCCCAAGCTGATAAATCCCGCTTAGAAGCACTTTCGGACAAAGTGGCAAAATGGTTGTTTTATATTGCGTTAGTTGCTGGTGTCTTGGCATTTGCTGTATGGCTGTTTGTTGCTGATCTACCGACTGCTCTTGATCGAATGGTCACGGTATTCGTCATTGCCTGTCCCCATGCGTTAGGGCTAGCGATTCCCCTCGTAGTTGCTCGTTCGACATCGATCGCTGCCAAAAATGGCTTGCTCTTAAAAAATCGCAACGCACTGGAGAATGCGCATCATGTTGATTATCTGATCCTCGATAAGACCGGTACGTTAACAGAAGGAACGTTTACCGTAACTGGCATCGAGGCGACAGGCAGTCTTTCTGCATCAGAAGTACTAGCTTACCTAGCAGGTCTTGAGAAAACCGCCAATCATCCGATCGCAGAAGGCATTTTAGCCGAAGCTGAAAAGGAAAACATCACAGCCAAAAAGGCGACTGATGTTCAAACAAGGACAGGGATTGGTCTGGAAGGCGTGATCGATGGACAAAAGTGGTTGATCGTCAATCAAAAAGGATTGGAGCAATTAGCCATTCAGTATCAAGGGAACTCCTTGAAAAATTATCAAGAACAGGGCAATACCATCAGCTATTTGGTTCATGACGGCAAAGTGGAAGGTATCGTCGCATTAGGGGATAAGGTGAAACCAGAAGCGAGTCAATTTATTCAAAAAGTGAAAGACTTAGGCATCACGCCAGTTATGGCTACTGGAGACAACCAAGAAGCGGCGCAAGCCGTAGCCGATTACCTAGGAATCGAAGCCTTCCATGCGGCAATGTTGCCAGACGATAAAGAACGTCTAGTCAGTGACTATGTCAAAGAGGGCAAGCGCGTCGTAATGGTAGGCGATGGGATCAATGACGCCCCAAGTCTTGCAAGAGCGACGATCGGGATTGCGATCGGAGCGGGTACCGATGTAGCGATCGATTCAGCCGATGTCGTTTTGACGAATAGCGAACCTCAAGACATCTTGCACTTCTTGACGTTGGCGAAAAAAACAAGACGTAAGATGATTCAAAATCTCTGGTGGGGCGCAGGATACAATATTTTTGCCATTCCTTTGGCAGCTGGCGTGCTCGCACCGATCGGGATCATTTTGAACCCAGCAGTCGGAGCTGTCTTGATGTCTATGAGCACGATCATCGTTGCCATCAATGCAATGACCTTATCAATCGAAAAAAGCGGCGATTAGCCGCTTTTTTGTTTCTTTTCCTAGGAGCAGTGAAATACCTCTATAATCTGCTTCTGGATTTATGCTATAATGTGTTCGTTGAGACAAGGAGGACGTTGATTATGGAACTGAAGAAATTGGATGTTCCCACTACTTCAATTACTGAAGTAAAAAAATCTCCGATGGATGTATTTAATCAAGCGCGAGAAGCAGGAACAGCAGTATATGTATTCAATCGTGAAAAAGTGGCGGGGGTCATGTTGACACAAGAGCAGTATGAAACGTTATTGCAGGAATTAGATTATTTGCGTCAGCGACCGATGATGGAAGAAGAACCCGAACAGCCGCCAGTGGCAGGGCTAGAGGAATTCTTACAAATCATGCGGCAAGCGCTGATCACCGGTGCGAGCATCTCGGCAAAAAATTTAGATGAGCGAATGGTGGCGCTAGGGTTCATCACTCGTAAAACTGGTTTTGGCGGTGTCGTTGACATGGTGAACGAATTGAAAGAAACAGGCAAGATCGTTTACCAGCTACGTAAAAAACAAGATGGTAAATCGGTGACCGCTGAAGTCATTGGAGAACAAGACAATCAAACGCAATTATTTGATAAATTGATCATCAAAAAAATCTTTCTAAAAGAAAAATAAACGCTGGAACTTGTCCCAGCGTTTCAGACGGTAGACAAAGTACGGATGATTTCGTACTTTGTCTTTTTTTGTTGTAAAAAAGTGGAGATTATTAACTTTTTTTAAACTGTGAAAGATACTGCTCATCCAACCAACAAAAGTTCCAGCCAGTTACAGACTAGGTTTTAAGTCAGCCAGTAAGTTTTCCCGTCTTTCGTCCGTTGCATAAATCCGTATTCGATCAAATAACGTCGGACAGTGACATAATCGGTGATCGCTTGTTTTAATACATCGTTGACAGCAGCTTCTGAATAATTTTTCTTCGGATCAAATTTTTGTGCCAGTACACTCAAGACAACAATCTTGCGCTTTTCTTTGCTGGGAAACTGTTTGATAAACCCCGTTTCATCAAAATAAGTGGCAATGATCTTTTCTCTTTCACTAGCCGTAATGGCATAGCGATCATCAAGCATCGTCGCCCCTTTATGAGGCGGCAGCAACGGGGTATCTTGCAACAAGGACATGATACTTAAAAAAACAGTCGCTTGTCGCTGTTTTTCTTTTAGTTTAAAGCGATGATTCCTGACAGTCGAAGAAGAGATACCTAAGCGCTGGGCAATCACAGTATCGCTAACATCTTGGGCAAACAGTTGTAAAATCTCCTGTTGGCTCTCTGATAAGCCTGTTTGTTCTTTGGGTAAAGCCAACAATGCGGACAAAACGGTTCCGTGATGGTCAGTAATATGCTGCATCATTCGTTTTTTTGCTGTAAAAAAGGCGCCATCAACGGGATAGATTTCTTCTTTGTCGAAGGTCTCCTGACAAAATACGCAACAATATTCCGTTGGTGTTGCGACATATCCTTGCTGATAATCAGAAATGGTAAACTCTTGATAAGGTTTCATTTTGGGTTCTCCTTTTATTGTTTAGATATATACTAACATAAATTGATTTCGTTTGTAAATGAGCAAACGAATTTATCGTTATTAGATTAATTTCATCCGTTGCTTAAAATTGTCGCCTTTTTGTGTTAGGATTAACAACAATAGCGAATGAATTTGCTTAATTCAAAGGAGTGATACTATGGCAGACGTAAGCCAACGCTTCAATCACGAAGTGTACAATATAGCTGTTTCATTGATTCGTAAATTTGATGAACGGGTTTCTTCAATTCCTGATATTTTAAAGTTAACGTTAGGCGAGCCGGATTTCAACACACCGGAGCACGTGAAAAAATCGGGTGTCCAAGCAATCGAACAAAATTTCAGCCACTATTCTGGAATGGCAGGCTTAGCAGATGTTCGGCAAGCAGCCAGCCTCTTTTTGAAAAATAAATATCAGCTTGATTACGACTTTCAATCAGAAGTATTAGTGACGATCGGTGCAACGGAAGCAATCTCAGCTTCTTTATTAGCCACGCTGGAACCTGGTGATAAAGTGATTTTACCAGCACCAATTTATCCAGGCTATGAACCAGTCATCCATTTAGCTCATGCCAAACCGATTTATCTTGATACGACGGATAATGACTTTGTTTTAGCGCCAGAAGTTTTAGAAGCAGCCTTAAAAGAACATGGGGAGCAAGTCAAGGCAGTCATTTTAAATTATCCTAGCAATCCAACAGGGGTTGTTTATACCCGAGAACAAGTCAAAGCATTGGCAGAAGTTTTAGAAAAATACCCCGTTTTTGTTATTAGCGATGAAATTTATAGTGAGTTGACTTATGATGAAACCCATGTGTCCATTGCTGAATACTTGCGGGATCAAACGATCGTGATCAACGGCTTGTCGAAATCACACGCGATGACTGGTTGGCGCGTCGGCTTCATTTTTGCACCAGCAGCGTTGACTGCTCAGATCATTAAGGTCCACCAATACTTAGTGACCGCGGCCTCAACGATTTCTCAAAAAGCCGCAGTGCGGGCATTGATCGAAGGCATCAATGATGCAGAAGTCATGAAAGCCGATTACCGTGAACGCCGAGATTACTTGTTTGAAAAGATGACTGCCCTTGGTTTTGAAATGGCGAAGCCATCTGGTGCATTCTACATTTTTGCCAAAATACCAGCAGGTTTCAACCAAGATTCCATGGCTTTTTGTGTCGACTTAGCCGAAAAGAATCAATTAGCAATCATTCCAGGGATCGCCTTTGGTCCCGAAGCAGAAGGCTATGTTCGTTTAAGCTATGCGGCAAGTATGGAGAACTTGGTGGAAGCGATGGATCGCTTGACACGCTATATGCAAAGCAAATGATTCTACAGACATTTCTTTAGTTCATAAGTGTTAGATAAAGTAAGCCCCCTCTGATGGATGCAGCGGGGGCTTTTTTAGGCAATCGACGAACTTTACAAAATATTTACATCGCTTTATCGATTCTTTACATGAAATCCATCAAGGGTTTACACCGCCTTGCTAAACTAAGCATATAACGAAAGGAGATTTACTAAATGAAAAAATTGGGACTTTTATTTTTTGCAACTGGATTATTATTAGCTGGCTGTGGGAGCGGTGGCGCAAGCACTGAGAGCAGTCAAGCATCAGGCGGATCTTCATCAGGTGCCGCATCAAATGAAAATGTAGAAATTTTAGCTGTGGGCTCAACGGCATTGCAACCCTTGGTTGAAGCAGCAGGTGAAAGCTTCTCAGCAGACAATCCCAATTATACAATTACGGTTCAAGGTGGCGGCAGCGGAACTGGCTTAAGTCAAGTAGAAGCAGGCGCGGTGACGATCGGCAATTCCGATGTGTTTGCGGATGAAAAAGATGGTGTGGATGCTAGCAAATTAGTTGACCATAAAGTAGCCGTAGTTGGTATGGCACCAGTGGTAAATAAAGACGCAGGCGTTACGGATCTTAGCCAACAAGAATTGATCGATATCTTTACAGGCAAAGTGAAGAATTGGTCTGAACTAGGCGGAGCAGATCAAGAAATCTCTGTAATCAACCGCGCATCAGGCAGCGGTACGAGAGCGACCTTTGAAAAATGGGGCTTAGATGGTGCAGAGACGATCCAAACACAAGAGCAAGATTCTTCTGGAACAGTCCGTAAAATCGTTGCTGAAACACCAGGAGCAATCAGCTACCTTGCTTTATCCTATTTGGACGATTCGATCCAAGCGCTATCTCTTGATGGGGTAGAAGCGACTCCTGAAAATATTGCAGATAACAAATGGCCAATCTGGTCTTACGAGCATATGTACACGAACGGCGAGCCAGATGCAAACGTCAAAGCCTTTCTTGATTACATCATGACAGACGATGTCCAACAAGGAATCGTTATCGAATTAGGTTACTTGCCAATCACTGATATGAAAGTAGAACGCAGTGTAGACGGCGAAGTAACGAATGTTGAATAGTGAAATGACCGAAGAAGGAGAATGCTCCTTCTTTTTTTGTGTTTAAAGCATCAAGAAGATGCTATTGACTGATGCTTCATTTGGTAATGAAAAACAACTACAAAAACAGCCGATAACAATTATTCACCTGTTATCGGCTGTTTTTTATCAATAATCATCTTTTTCATGAAGCGGCAAAGTCACCGTAAAGGTAGAACCAATTTTGGGGAAACTGTCAACCTTGATGCTGCCACCTAATAATTTGGTATAGTCTTTAACGATAGCCAGCCCAAGTCCAGTGCCGCCAGAATTGCGGGCGCGGGCTTTGTCCACCCGATAAAACCGCTCAAAAATCCGTTCCTGATCTTCTTCATCGATGCCGATGCCTTGATCCTGCACTTGAAATAACAGCTGGTCGTCTTGCTCTGAATAGGATAATGTGATGACACCACCAGGTTTTGAATAGGTGACAGCATTTTCTACCAGATTTTTTACGATGGGCTGCAGCAGCTCTTTTTTGGTAGATAAAATGAAGGGTTCGGGTCCTTCAAATTGAAAGGTCAATTGCTTCTTAGCAGCTGCGGGACCATAGGTTTGAACGACTTGTTGCAGCAGCTCAGAAAAGTTGATCGGTTGGTCGACATACTGGAAAGAATCACTGTCTTGAGACAGTTGGATGATATCTTGTATTAGATTTTTCAAGCGATAAGCATCTTTTTGAATGATCTCTAAAAAGGTCTGCAATGTTTCTGGGTCTTCTTTGGCGCCGTCCAGCAGTGTTTCGGTAAACCCAATCAAGGAAGTTACCGGCGTTTTTAATTCATGGGAAACATTGCCGACAAAATCTTTTTGCATTTTTTCTAATTGTCGGATGCGCGTCAAGTCATAAGAAATACCAATCAACTGGTTTTCTTGGAAGCTTCGCAAGGTAACATCCAAGACTTTTGAACGTTCCCCGCTAAGGGTGGTTTCCGCATGGAAAATAGGGGTCTCGTCGTTAAATTGATAGATCAATTGGATCAGTTGTGTGTCATGAATCACTTCAGTGAAGGGCTGCGGCAAGGTTGGCGCAGTTTCCATCCCCAACTGTTCTTGCATCGTCGGATTCAACAGCAGCAGTTGATTTTCTTCATTAATGATAAAGACACCGATCATCAGTTCACTGAGCAAGCCGTACAGCTGTTGTTCAGATGCCGCATAGGCACGATAGGTCTGGCTCATTTGTTCGCTCAGCTGATTGATCAGTTGATACAACTCGTCATGTTCAGGGGTTTCTTGCATAATGATTGCTTGTTGATCGGGCGAGGTGATCATTTTTTTTACGACGGGCAGAATCGTTTGGATTGGACGATTCCGCTGACGCAGCGTGTGAAAAATCAGCAGGCTGATCAAGAAACAAAAGACAAGATAGACAATCAAGATCGATTGCTTGATTCCTTGGTTTTTCGCAAAAAAAGCAGCAGTCGGTTCTGCGATCCGCAAGATTTGAGTTAAGTTTCCATCTTCTTTGACAGGAATCGCCACGTAAAGCAATTCTTCATGCAAGGTGTCGCTTTCCCGCAACGATTGACCAACGGCGCTTCCGCGCAAAACGGCTTGAACTTCTGGACGATCGGAGCGGTTTTCATGGAGGGTATGATCATAAGTATCGAAAATGATTTGGCCTTGATCATCTAACAAAGTGATGCGGCTATTGCTATCTTGAACATAGGCATCGGCAAATTGTTCGAGCGCTGCGGTTTGGTTATCTGAGAGATTCAAAAACACAGCGGCTTTCTCTTGCAGAAAATCCACTTGCTGGGCGATGACTTGCTGACGGTAAAAACTGCTTAGAACTTGCC
The DNA here is from genome assembly GCF_051711225.1 of Enterococcus sp. DIV2449a. Classification (NCBI taxonomy): domain Bacteria; kingdom Bacillati; phylum Bacillota; class Bacilli; order Lactobacillales; family Enterococcaceae; genus Enterococcus; species Enterococcus sp. DIV2449a. The sequence goes on along the minus strand of NZ_JBIOME010000001.1, from coordinate 2,566,103 downwards.
AACACAGGAAAAAAATCAGCAATAGACCGATTGACCATAAACCATAGCCATAGCGTTTTTTCATTGGGGCGGCTCCTGAAATTTATACCCAAATCCTCGAACGGTCACCAAGTATTCTGGACGCTTTGGATCAGCTTCCAATTTTTCTCTTAAATGACTGATGTGAACATCCACGATGCGACTTTGTCCATCAAAGTCAAAATTCCAAATACGATTGAGTAAGGTATCGCGATCGATCACGCGGCCTTTACGTTTCATAAAGTAAACCAGCAGCTCGAACTCTTTCGGGGTCAGGAAGATTTTCTCCCCATCCACACTGACCTGGAAATTGGTCAGATCGGCTTGAATTCCGCCGATTTGCAAGATTTCTGCAGGTTGATCTTCTTCTCGTGCTTGTTGACGAGGTTCTAAGCGACGGAAGATGGCCTTCATTCGAGCCAATACTTCTCGAGGGCTGAAGGGTTTCGTCAAGTAGTCGTCAGCCCCGATCTCTAAGCCCAAGATCCGGTCGATCGGATCATCTTTTGCGGTCAAGACGAGGATCGGTGTCTCGATTTTTTCTTGACGTAATTTCTTTGTGATTTCGATACCGTCCAAATTCGGCAGCATGACATCCAAGATGATAAAGTCAAAAGGTTTTGACAACGCCAAGTCGAAGGCTTTTTGACCATCTGAGGCGGAAACGACTTGGTAGCCCTCTTTTTCTAAATTAAAGGTTAAAAGTGTGACGATTGAAGGTTCATCATCGACAACGAGTATTTTTTTCATGATAGACTCCTTTCGTTTCTTTTTTTCAAGAAACGATTAAATTTCAACGAACAAGTCCTATTTTAGCATGAATAGACAATTGGTACTATTGCAACCACTAAATAAATGCTATAATAAAGGACGATTTCATAGGAAAGCTGAGGGTGCTAAATGATTGGAATCAGTGCGTGTCTAGGCGGTGCCCTTTGCCGCTACGATGGAAAACATCAAGCAGTACCACAATTGATCGAACTTGTTCGTGCGGGTCAAGCCATGATGGTCTGTCCAGAAGTTCTTGGCGGCTTGCCGATTCCACGTGAACCGGCCGAAATCGTCGGTGGCGATGGGGTGGATGTTTGGGCGCAACGAGCGAAGGTCGTCACCATTTCAGGAGAAGACGTGACGGAACAATTTACTAAAGGCGCGAAAATTGCTTATCAAAAATTGCAAGAGCAAGGCATCACCCAACTGATCCTAAAAGAGAAAAGTCCCTCTTGTGGCAGTCAGACGATTTATGATGGCAATTTTTCTGGAATCAAAAAAACAGGGGTCGGTGTCGCTTGTGCCTATTTTCGACAAAAAGGCATGACTGTTTTGTCCGATGTCGAATGGCTTGCAAAACAGGAGGAAGCAAATGGAAATTGAAAAGACCAATCGCATGAATGCGTTGTTTGAGTTTTATTCCACGTTATTGACGGAAAAACAGATGAATTACATGGAATTGTATTACGCAGATGATTTTTCTCTAGGAGAAATCGCTGAAGAGTATCAAGTTAGCCGTCAAGCAGTCTATGACAACATCAAACGCACCGAACGTATTTTAGAAGACTATGAAAAAAAACTACATATGTTTTCGGATTATATCATGCGGGAAGACTTGCTGGATCAGCTAAGCGAGTATACGAAAACCCACTATCCAAAAGACGAAACCTTACAGGGGTTTATTCAACAGCTCCAAGAAATTGAAGAATAAAGGAATGAAAAAAAAATGGCATTTGAAAGTTTAACTGAACGCCTCCAGCAGGCAATGAGCAAACTGCGCAGAAAAGGAAAAGTATCTGAAGCAGATGTAAAAGAAATGATGCGTGAGATTCGTCTAGCTTTATTAGAAGCCGACGTCAATCTGCAAGTTGTAAAAGAGTTTACCAAAAATGTCCGTGAACGGGCAGTGGGGGTAGAAGTATTAGAAAGCCTATCTCCAGCGCAACAAATCGTTAAGATCGTTGATGAAGAATTAACCAAAACATTAGGATCAGAAACAGTTGGGATCGAAAAATCACCGAAGATCCCAACGATCATCATGATGGCTGGTTTGCAAGGGGCAGGGAAAACCACCTTTGCTGGGAAATTAGCCAACCATTTGATCAAAACCGAAAACGCACGTCCATTAATGATCGCTGGTGACGTGTACCGACCAGCTGCGATCGACCAGTTGAAAGTATTAGGGCAACAATTGGATGTACCTGTTTTTGATATGGGAACTGATGTCAGTCCAGTTGAAATCGTCCGCCAAGGATTGGCTTTGGCTCGGGAAAAGAAAAATGACTACGTTTTGATCGATACGGCGGGTCGTTTGCATATCGACGAAAACTTGATGGAAGAGCTAAAACAAATCAAGGACTTGGCACAGCCAAATGAAATTTTACTGGTAGTGGATGCGATGACAGGACAAGATGCTGTCAACGTGGCGGAAAGCTTCAATCAACAACTGGGGATCACAGGGGTAGTCATCACCAAGCTAGATGGCGATACTCGTGGCGGGGCGGCATTGTCGATTCGTCAAGTTACGGGCGCTCCAATCAAGTTCACTGGTACCGGTGAAAAATTGACCGACCTTGAAGTATTCCATCCAGATCGGATGTCTAGTCGGATTCTCGGTATGGGTGATATGCTGACTTTGATCGAAAAAGCACAGCAAGATTACGACGAGAAAAAAGCAGAAGAACTTGCTCAAAAAATGAAGGAAAACTCCTTCGACTTCAATGACTTTGTTGAACAGATCGATCAAGTCATGGGCATGGGCCCAATTGAAGATCTTTTGAAAATGATTCCGGGAATGAGCCAAATGCCTGGCATCGAGAACGTCAAAGTTGATCCAAAACAAATTGCCCGTCAAAAAGCCATGGTTTATTCTATGACACCAGCTGAACGGGAAAATCCTGATTTGTTGAATCCAAGCCGTCGCCGCCGTATTGCTGCTGGTTCTGGAAACAGCGTCGTCGAAGTCAACCGTATGATCAAACAATTCAAAGAATCTCGCAAAATGATGCAGCAAATGAGTAAAGGGAATATGAACATTCCTGGCATGGATCAAATGTTTGGCGGTGGGGTCAAAGGGAAACTTGGAAAAATGGCCATGAACCGCATGGTCAAGAAACAAAAGAAGAAAAAGAAAAAACGCAAATAATCGTTTCACACTGATAGGAACTGAGAACTGAACCTTATCTTCGTGTAATTAAAAACATGATCTGAAAAGGCACCAAATCGAGAAGCTGTACCTGCTGATTCTAGCAGTTGCAGCTCCTCAGATTGCCTTCTTCAGGTCATGGTTTTTTTATGCTCACAGCTTCCTCTTTAAATGAACTTCTTCAAAGAACATCAAATTGAACATCTAAAGAACATCCCTTTTTATAGAGAAAGCCAGCTTTCTACCGAATATCTCAAATCGTCCAAGAGTCAAAAATAGCGATCAACTATCGTTGCGGACAACTCTAAGAATAGGATAGAAGCAGAACATTCGTGCTTTCTGTTAAATGGTGCTACTATTAATTTATAGCAAGTATGAAAGGAGTTTTTTACGATGACAAACAAAGATCGCATTGAAGGAAAAGTAACCGAAACAAAAGGGAAACTTACAGGAGATGACTCCGAAGAATTAAAAGGCAAAACCCAAAATAAATATGGGAAAGCCAAAGATAAGGTTGAAGATTTTGCGGATGATGTTTCTCGTAAAGTAAATGACTTCTTTGACAAAAAAGACGACGACAAACCTAGACATTAAACTTAAAAGCATCCCTGCAACAAGAAAATGTTGCAGGGATGCTTTTTTATATTCCACTGATTTGTTTGTTTTTTCGTTTGTACCACCAATTCATCAGCGCTTTAGGATAGACAAGCAGCAAACTGATGAATAAGCAGGCAACCAGTAATAAACCGAGCCGAAGGGCGATGTTCCAAAGACTGACATCATACCCCTCATAGAGATTACGGTAAAAAATTTCTAGTGGGTAATAAGAAATCATGGATAAATAGAACCAAGTTCCCAAAGAAAGCAGCCAATAAACTGGTGCGCGCAATTTAGGGATCGTTATATAATCACCGTCATTTTCTAAAGAGATTTTCGAGAACACTTTTTCGGCAGCAAGAATCAGTAAGCCGCTCAAGCCGAGGTAAAGGAGCAGCAGCCACCAAGGGTAGACATATCCTTGCGGCCAATCGATCCAGGTTTGAAAAGGAATCAGAAAATCCCCATGACCAAGAAACACAAAACTAAAAAACTCGCGGGTACATTGGAAAAAGCTATACCCCATTGATCCTAGCGAAATAGTGAAGAAGACCGAGAGCACGCCAGTAAACAGATTCCCCAGCAAAACGCCTAACAAGAGACCTGCAGCAAATACTAGCAGATTCGTTGACAAGGTACTAAGGGCAGAAAGCAGCACGTCTTGAAGCGGCACAGCGAGATAGCGAGCTGGGATCATCGTGTATTCGATCAGGATATGACCTAACAGCCCCAACACTAAACAAGCGGTCAAGGGTAAGCCGATAAAAAGCAGTTTCTTGTGAAAGACGTGCTTTCTGCTAAAGGGTAAGGCAAATAAAAAGCGATTGAAATTGGTGCGGCCATCGACAAAAAAGGATAAGAAGCCCCAAATAAACAGGAAGACAATCACAAATTGATTCATGGTGGTCATATAAGGGCGATTGTAATAAATCTCATCAGGGGACTCATTGCTGATCGTCAATACCGCATCGCGGTATTCTGTTGCCGAATCAAAGTAAACCGGGGTTTCACCCTTGTAGTTTTTGACATAGTACTCTCGATTTTCGTTGAAATCTTTGATAAATTCTTCAGATGTCAAATAGCGTTCTTGCTGATGCCAGGCTTTTTGTGATTGCCAGCCATCACCAAGATACATTAAGAGTAAGACAAAACAAAAGCCGATCAGCAGCTTGCCGTAGCGTTCTTTAAATATATTGCTTAACATCGTTTTCCACCTCTATCCTTCCACTAATGCCTCTTGTCGTAAATTTGCTTCAAACAGATCTTCCAAGGTCAAGGGCAATTCTTCGAAAACCAAAGGGTCAAGCTGCTGGATCTCAGCCGCCAGCTCTTTTGTGTAATTGTCAAACAAAGCGGTCAAGACTCGACCTTGTTTTTGAATCAGCTTGGAGCGCTGCTTGATAAGGGGAGGAATCTGCTTGCTGCGAAAGACGAGTTGAAGTTTGCGAGATTGTTCGCGAATCGTTTCCAAACGGTAGTCTCCTTCAATCGTTTTCCCTTTGATCAACAAGGCACGATCAATAATATGCTCTAATTCATTTAGATTATGGGAAGCGATCAATGCGGTACGATTCGACTCGCTGAGGCTTTCCAGCAATAGTCCGATCACTTTTTTACGGACGATCACATCAAGCCCATCAAAAGGTTCGTCTAACAGTAAGAACGTCGCATTTGAAGCGATCGCTAGAATCATCTTATAAAGACCTTGCATTCCTTTTGACATTCGCCGGTAAGAAAGCGTTAGCGGCAGACCATGGCTTTGCATCAATTCTAAATAAAGATTTTGATCAAAATTTGGATAAGCAAGCCGATAAAATTGATTGATTTTTTTTAACGAGTAGGCAGCCAGAAAGTTTTCTTTTTCATCGATATAAAAAAGCTGTTCTTTTAATTCCGGGTGCTGATCCAGGCGTTGGTTATCGATCGAAATCTCGCCATCATCTAGTAAATAATGTCCAGCGACCGTCCGAAACAACGTGGTTTTCCCAGAACCATTGCGGCCGATCAATCCTACGAGTTCTCCTTTTTCCAAAGAGAAGTTCACGTTTTCTAAGATAATTGTTTGTTCCATTTTCTTGGTCACATGTTCGATCTTCACTGTGGATCGCCTCCTAACTCTTGTTCAAAGCCATTCATCCAATCGCTCAGCTCACGCATGCTGATCTGTAAATGGCGTGCTTCGATCACCAATTCTTTCAAACGTTCTTTCACTTGTAAGATCCGAATCTCATCGCGTGGCAGATCCTCAGTAACTTTCACAAAGGTGCCTTTTCCTTTGATGGTGACAAGCACTTGCTCATTTTCCAATACTTTGTAGGCTTTGCTGACGGTATTTGGATTCATCAACAGGTGCTTGGCCATTTCACGAACCGAAGGTACTTGGTCTCCAGCGGTTAGAACACCGTTCAGAATATCTTCTTTGATACTTAAAACCAATTGCTCATAGTAAGGTTTGCTGCTGGCTTTGTTAATGCGAACCACAAAATCAGCTCCTTTCATTTATGTGTACTAGTATACGTAGTACAATAGTGGAAGTAAAGTCTTTTATGATAAAATAAACAAAAAGGAGCTGATGAGGACAATGGAACGATGTGAGTGGGCCAACAGTACACCAGCAATGCAGGAGTATCATGATACAATCTGGGGGAAACCTGAGTATGAGGATCAGCAGTTGTTTCGAAAATTGGTGTTAGATATGAATCAAGCAGGGTTGAGCTGGCAAACGATTTTAAATAAAATGGCGAATTTTGATGCGGCGTATGATCAGTTTGAAATCACCAAAGTAGCGAACTATACGGAAGAAAAAGTGGAAGAACTGATGATGAATCCAGGCATCATCCGCAATCGGCGAAAGATTGAAGCGGCGATCAGCAATGCCCAAGAAGTTTTAAAAATCCAGCAAGAATATGGTAGTTTCTCCACATTCTTGTGGCGATATGTCGATCATCAGCCGATCATTAATGAATTTGAGCAGCAATCCGATGTACCGACCCATTCGGAAATCTCTGATCAGCTAGCGAAAGATTTGAAAAAGCGAGGGTTTAAATTTGTCGGAACGACCATTATTTACGCCTTTATGGAAGCTGTCGGCATGGTCAACGACCATTTAGTCACTTGTGTTTGTCGAACATCAGCAGCAAACAAAGAATAAAGGAGCGAGCATAATGGGAAAAGTGATATTCTATGGTGCGATCAGCCTCGATGGCTATTTAGCAGGTCTGAAGGATCAACTGGACTGGCTGTTTCAAACCGATACCGGTGTCGCCACGACCTATGAAGCATTTTTTGCGACTATCGCCACGACCGTGATGGGAAGAAAAACCTATCAAGAAGCGAAAAAACTGATGGATGAGGGACCGTTGTATCCTGAAACGACAAATTATGTTTTTTCCCATACCCGAAAAGAACCGCTGCCGGATGCAATCCTAGTGGCATCGGATCCAGTTGCATTTGTTTCAGCATTGAAACAAGAGAAAAACGTATGGGTAGTGGGTGGGGGTTCCCTATTAAAACCATTGCTGGAAGCTGATTTGATCGATGAATGGTTTATTCAAATCGCGCCGGTGTTTTTAGGAGAAGGCAAGCGACTGTTTGAACCGGGGGAATATTCGAGACGCTTGACGTTTGTTGAAACAAAACAGATGGGGGAACTGACAGAGCTTCATTTTGTCCGAAAGTCTGTGTCAGGCAGCGAGTAAAAAGCGCAAACGATTATTCTTTACAGTGAAAAAAGACCAAGAAGCTCAGTGACGAGTTTCTTGGTCTTTTTGTATGGATTCTTCATTAGTTGAATCGTTGAAAGAATTCAATATATTTTGCAAGGATCGTTTCGAAGAAGCTTACTGTATCTGGGTTGATCTCATTGTTTTCATCGATCAAGTTTGTGATACCGCCAATGTAGGCTTCTGGTTGTTGTAGAGTAGGCATATCCAAAAAGACTAATGATTGACGCAAGTGATGGTTCGCACCAAATCCAGCGATCGCTCCTGGAGAAACGCTGACGACTAATGCTGGTTTGCCACCCCAACTGCTCGCACCGTAAGGACGAGAACCAACGTCTAAAGCATTTTTCAAGGCTGCTGGAACAGAGCGGTTGTATTCTGGTGTAAAGAAGAAGACACCATCAACGGCGCTTAATGCTTCCCGAAATGCTGTCCATTCAGCAGGAACTTTTCCTTCAACTTCCAAATCTTCATTGTAAAAAGGCAAGTTGCCGATTTCGATGAAAGATGCTTCAAAACCTTCTGGTAATAATGATGCGAATTTTTTCGCTACGAGTTTATTGTAAGAACCTTCCCGCAAGCTGCCGACGATAAAACCAATTTTTTTTGTCATGTAAAATTCCTCCTTGTTGTTTTCTACTCATTTAGCTTACCAAAAGTAAGTGAATGGTGCAAATAAAACGATTTGTTCTTAAAAAGGTTTCTCTAGTATTCATGATACGCGTCCAGATTCATTCTGGCAAAAGATAACCATGCCGAAAAAACAGGAAAGAAAAACTTTTTTCTGCTGTAAAGAAAAAACTCTTTACACCATCAGAAAAACCTGTTAAACTAGCTCTTGTGATTAAATCAATGGAGGTGTAAATAATGGCAGTAAAAATTCGTTTAAAACGCATGGGTTCTAAAAAGAAACCTTTTTACCGTATCGTCGTAGCAGATTCACGTTCTCCTCGTGACGGACGTTTCATCGAAACAGTTGGTACTTACAATCCTTTACTAGACCCAGCTGAAGTAACAATCAAAGAAGATCTAGTTCTTGATTGGTTATCTAAAGGTGCGCAACCTTCAGATACAGTTCGTAACATCCTTTCTAAAGAAGGCGTTATGAAAAAACACCACGAAGCAAAATTCACTAAGAAATAAGGTGACTTTGGATGAAAGATTTGCAAGAATTAGTCTTAACGATCGTTTCACCACTTGTTACCAAACCTGAGGATATCAAGCTTGAGCTGGTAGAGTCAGATGATTTCTTGGAATATAATCTTACTGTGGCACCAGAAGATATTGGTCGTATCATCGGTAAACAGGGGCGGGTTGCCAAAGCAATTCGAACGATCGTTTACAGTGTACGGACAAATGGACCAAAGAAAGTTCGTTTGAATATCATTGATGGTAAATAAGCAAGAATGAAAAGCATTTCTCTTTGAGGAATGCTTTTTTTGTAAAATTCATGCTTAAGATGGAGGACAAAAAAAGGTGGTTTTGAGATAATCAAAAATGAGGAGGTGCTTGTATGTCTCAACTAATCGCATGGATCGTTGTTCTTTTGATTCTCGTCTTTATTTATAAAATCGGTTCTTTTCTTTGGCGAACGCTAGGGATCTTGCTACTACTTTTTTTGATTTGGGTCTATCGTGAGGAGATCATGACGCAATTGAACCAATGGACACAAAACTTTCGTTGGGGCGACCTATCGACGATCGCCAATCAAGTTTGGCAATGGATCAAGGATGGCTTTCAATCACTGCAAAATTGGGTGACAAATCTTTAAAAAATCAACAAAAAAATGACAGACAATCTGACTTGTTTGTCATTTTTTTTATTGAGGGGTATCCTTTGTATAAGGAGGGGAACATCATGAAAAAAGAACTAGGATTATTTGTTACGCTGCTAACGATTGGAACCTTGGCTGGCTGTAATAATCAAAAAGACCAAGAAACCAGTCAAGCCAGTACAGCTGAAACAACAGCAACGACTATGGTGGAAAGTACCCAAACACAAAAAAGTAGTCAATCAGAAACCAGTCAATCAACTGCATCGACTAGTCAGGCGGTTTCTGAGGATTCTTCAAATACGAGTAGCACCACAGACATCTATAGCCAAATACAAGCGGTATTCCCTGATCTTGTCTTGCCAAAGGACGTTCCGCTTGCTTCGGGTAAAGTGTTGAATGCTGCCACAGCTGGCAGTCAATCCGATGCCTCGATTCTTTATTATGGACTTGATCAGCAATTGTCTCTCAATGACAAGGCTTTGAACGAAGAAACACCGCTTGCTGCTTTTCAATCAAAAGAGTATCAATCAGCGGATGAAGCTGCTGCAGCGGTCAATGTAACAGCGGATGATGGCGGACAAGCCGTTGATCTCGGATATGGCATTACTGGGCATATGCAAGGAGCTGCTGGCTCCAGTTATTTAAGTTGGCAAGAAGGAAATTGGTCATTGACTGTTCGAGCAGTCAACCAAGAGGAACAAGATCCTGTGCCGGTTGCTAAAGAAGTGGTAGCGTATCTAGAAGAAGCCATGCTTCCAGCACCTGAGGTCGGTCAAATCACTATCGATATGGGAAAAAATGACCATACAGCAACTACCGTGGTCTGGCAACAAGAAACGATCCTTCGAACGGTACAACATCAAGATGCACGTTCAGCATTGGAAATGGCCGTTTCAATGAAACAATAAGTTTCAGATTAGGACATTGCCCCTTTGATCAAGCGTCGAAGGGGTGTTTTTCGCGCGATGATTTTGAGGAAAACAGAGGGCGCTAGGAAACGGCTAGAATTCGCTACTTTGCTATGCTAAAATAGAACAGAAGTTAGAAGAAATGGGGAACGAACGTGACAGAATATTTAAACGTAGGGAAAATCGTCAATACACATGGGATCCGTGGAGAAGTACGAGTGATATCACAAACGGATTTTCCAGAAGAACGCTACCGTAAAGGGGCTGAATTGACACTTTTTCGTGAAAATAAAGAGCCATTACCATTGATTGTTTCAGGTCATCGCAAACATAAAAATTTTGATTTGTTAACGTTTGAGGGCTATCCCAACATAAACGACGTTGAACCGTTTCGTAACGGCATTTTAAAAGTTACCAAGGATGATTTGGTGGATCTAGCAGAAAATGAGTTTTACTACCATGAAATTATTGGTCTGGAAGTCGTCGAAGAGGATGGCACAGTCATTGGTAATGTCAAAGAGATCCTTTCACCAGGCGCCAATGATGTTTGGGTGGTACAGCGAAAAGGGAAGAAGGATGCCTTGATTCCTTATATCGAATCTGTTGTTCATACCATCGATCTTGAAAATGGTCAGGTCATCGTTGAGATCCCAGAAGGGTTGTTAGACGATGAGAATTGATGTGCTGACACTATTTCCACGAATGTTTGAAGGGCCTCTTGGAGAATCGATCATCGGTAAAGCACGGGAAAAGGAACTGTTAGAAATCAACGTCTCTAATTTCCGTGACTATTCCGACAACAAGCATCAAACAGTGGATGACTATCCTTATGGTGGCGGAGCAGGAATGTTATTAAAAGTCCAACCTGTCTATGACAATATCAAAGCGATCGAAGAAGCGACACCAGAAACGAAAAAGCGTGTGATCCTATTAGACCCAGCGGGAAAACCCTTTGATCAAAAGATGGCGGAAGAATTCTCTACTGAAGAGCACCTTGTTTTTATTTGCGGTCACTATGAAGGCTATGATGAACGAATCCGTTCATTGGTCACTGATGAAGTGTCACTGGGCGATTACGTCTTGACTGGCGGCGAATTGGGGGCAATGGTCATGATCGATGCGACGGTCAGGCTATTACCAGAAGTTTTGGGCAATCAAACCTCCGCACAAACTGATTCTCATTCCACTGGTTTATTAGAGCATCCGCAATATACACGCCCGGCAGAGTTCAAAGGCATGAAAGTGCCGGAAGTTTTGATGAATGGCAATCATAAATTGATCGAGCAGTGGCAATTAAAAGAATCATTGCGCCGAACGTATCAGCGACGTCCAGATATGCTGGAAACTTATCCGCTGACCGCTGAAATGCAGAAGCTTTTAAAAGAAATTGAAGACGAAGCGAAGACTGGCAAGTAAAATAGTGCCAGTTTTTTTGATATTCTGTGCCATGACAAGAAAATTCTCTTTACAGCCTATGGTCGACTGTGGTAAGATATTTCAGTGAGTGTAAACTCAACTATTACGATGTTCCGCTGGAGCTTTCATGCTTTAAGAATGTTTGGGAATAAGGAGAATGATAAACATGAATCCATTGATTCAAGAACTAACTCAAGAACAATTACGTACTGACATCCCAGCTTTCCGTCCTGGGGACACTGTTCGCGTTCACGCGAAAGTTGTCGAAGGAACTCGCGAACGTATCCAGTTATTTGAAGGTGTTGTCATCAAACGCCGCGGTGCTGGTATCAGCGAAACTTATACAGTTCGTAAAGTATCAAACGGTGTAGGTGTTGAACGTACCTTCCCATTGCACACACCACGTGTTGCACAAATCGAAGTTGTTCGTTACGGTAAAGTACGTCGTGCAAAATTGTACTACTTGCGTGCATTACACGGAAAAGCAGCTCGTATCAAAGAAATTCGTCGTTAATCATTTATTATCAGATGAAGCAAAAGCCCTTGATTTCAAGGGCTTTTTTCTTTTGTCTGAGATGGAAAAAACTTTCTATTCGTTGTGATAAAATGAAGAAACGACTATACAAATAGGAGGGGTTTTATTGAATGAAAGAAATAACAATCTTGGACGAGAAGAAATAATCATCGAAAAGGAGTTCGTCAGACGGCCAAAGGTTCCATGGTCGAAGGACGTCCAACGCTTTTTACGTTTTTTGCAAGATCAGCAGATAAATTATGTGCCGAAACCATTAGGGTTTGATCAGGAAGAACATGAGTTAGTTTCTTTTGTTCCAGGGGAGGTATATGATCAGCCATTGCCGGATGAACTTTATACTGATGAGGTTCTTTGTTTGGTAGCTGAACGATTAAGAGATTTTCATGATCGAAGTGTTGGTTTTCTGGAAAGGCTAACTGGTGAGGAACAGTGGATGCTGGAATACTCTGGTCCGACAGAGGTGATGTGCCACAATGATTTTGCTCCGTATAATATGACGATCGTGGATGGGGAGCCTTTTGGGCTTTTTGATTTTGACACAGTAAGGCCAGGAAGCAGGTTATGGGATGTTTCTTATGCTGCGTACCGCTGGGTACCCTTGTATTTTGATGGGAACAGTCGTCTGAGTGAAACACAATGCCATCGATTGAAACTTTTTGTGGATACTTATCGGCTGTCCAATAATGACAGAGTACAGATTGTCGATTGTTTGATCGACCGCCTTTGTGCACTAGTTGCTTTTATGAGTAGAAAAGGAGAAGAAGGGAATGGAAATTTTCAGAAAAACATTGACGAGGGACATCTTGCTAAATACCAATATGACATTCAGCGCCTGAAAGAAAATAAATCGCAAGTCATCGAAGGGATAAAAATAGAAGAATAGAAGAACAGTGAGTACAAATCATCCTACAGTCTTCTATCAGATCGTCTTGGTGTTTTTTATTGAAACGATTGTTATTTATATAGATGAATTATCTCTATCTTTTTAATTTTTAATTTTATGTAATCTGGAAATAAAGAAAAAATTTTGAATGATTTCATTATTGTTTTCTAATAAATGATTACAGAAAAAAAGCAATAAATTCCCCTTTTTTTGATGATTTCTATGGTAATCTTCTCGATAGAGAACTTTCTTTTATCTAGCTATTGCTGACCTCTATGCGTTAGTTAATTACTTCACAAATAAAAGAAAGTTCTTTATTTAATCGAATTGAAAGAGGTGTCTTTGTGAAAGCAGCTGTAGTATCTAAAGATAAGGTTGTAAAAATCGAGGAAAAAGAATTAAGAGCGCTTCGTCCGAATGAAGCATTATTGAAAATGGAGTGTTGCGGTGTCTGCCATACTGACTTGCATGTAAAAGATGGCGACTTTGGAGATGCATCTGGGATCGTACTCGGACACGAGGGAATCGGTAAAGTGGTTGCAATCGGTGATGATGTTACTTCTCTAGCGATCGGTGACCGTGCAAGTGTCGCTTGGTTGTATGAAAGCTGTGGATCATGCGAATACTGTGTGAACGGGAATGAATCATTATGCCGTTCGGTTAGAAATGCCGGCTATTCTGTAGATGGTGGTATGGCTGAAGAATGTATCGTTGTAGCTGACTATGCAGTGAAAGTTCCAGAGGACTTAGGTTCTGCTGAAGCCAGCAGCATTACTTGTGCAGGTGTAACCACATATAAAGCGGTAAAAGTTTCTGACATTAAACCAGGTCAATGGATCGCCATCTATGGTTTAGGGGGACTAGGAAACCTAGCCTTACAATATGCTAAAAATGTCTTTAATGCAAAAGTGATTGGAATCGACATCAACGACAAACAGTTGGACTTCGCAAAAGATCATGGCGCTGATCTTGTAATCAATCCTGCGAAAGAAGATGCGGCAAAAATCATTCAAGAAGCAACCGGAGGCGCACATGCAGCCGTAGTAACAGCTGTTTCAAAAGCAGCCTTCAATTCTGCTGTTGATGCTGTTCGTGCGGGCGGTACGATTGTAGCGGTCGGTCTCCCACCAGAAAGCATGGACTTGAACATACCTCGACTTGTATTGGATGGGATTAAGATTGTCGGTTCCCTTGTTGGAACACGAACTGATTTAGCAGAAGCTTTCCAATTTGCAGCGGAAGGAAAAGTTGTTCCTAAAGTTGTCATGCGTCAGTTAGAAGAGATTAACGATATTTTTGATGAAATGCTTTCTGGAAAAATCAAAGGACGGATGGTCATTGATTTTCAAGAAAAATAAACGAAAATAGAGAAATCAACTATGAATTTTTAGCGAAGGAGAAAATTTCGTGTGTAATTTATTGATCATTGACAGCGAAGAGCGAAGAGCAGTTAGCGAGATGATTCGTTTGATTGATCGTCATTTCCCAAATGTCATCTTGCTTCCAATGGTTGATTCGAAAAAAGCACTTCAGCGTACCTGTCTTGAGCAGATGGTTGACATTGCAGTGATCAATGCGGATGGCGAAGAAGACTGTTTTGAATTATACAAAGAATTGCTTTCTTTTTACCCGAATGCAAAAGCAATTTTGTATTCTGTAGTAGAAAGCTTTGCTATCGCTCAAAAAGCGTTGCGTTACGACTTGATCGATTATTTGGTCGAACCGATCACCAATGATTTTGTTTATGCATTGGACCGAGGGATTCAATCCATCAATCAGATTTCCTTGCTGCACGTCGAGAAAAACAATGAAGCTTCTCCTTCGCTTTCTTTAAGACATAAGATATTGCGCTATATTCATGAAAATTATAGAGAACATATTACGTTAGACACTTTAGCAGATCATCTGCATTTAAGTCGGTATCACACCAGCCGTTTGATCAAGAATACATTAGGAATGACCTTTTCATTATACTTGATGATTTATCGTATTGAAGTTGCCAAAAAAGAACTCTCAACAAGTGATCGATCAATCAGTGAAATTTCTGTTAGAGTAGGATTCAATGATCCAAATTATTTTAGTAAGAAATTTAAAAAAGCAACTTCTTATACGCCCAAAGAGTATCGAAAAATTTATCGTGGGAAAGTAACCGTGATCGACTCAAGACTTGAGCTTTGAGTATTAAATAAAGTAGTTTGGGCTGATTGTATTAGCGAAAACATGATTCTTTGCTAATGCTTATCAAGTTACTTTTTCATAGATGAGAAAAGCTAAAAGGCCTATGCGTGCAAGGTCTTTTTTACTTGAAAAAAATTTTGGATCAGGTTTTTCAGACTAGCAGCAGAGGACAAAGACTGATGTTTTTGTGAATGAACCGATAGGTGCTATAATGAGAACGGATTCAGCAGTGCAGCTTACCAAAGAAAGGAAGCAAGAAAATGGCGAACAAAATGGTGTTTATTAACTTGCCTGTCACTGATATCAAACGTGCAACATCCTTTTATGAAGCGCTGGGGTTTGTAAAAAATGAAGAGTTCTCAAACGAGACCAGCAGTGGAATGGTTTGGAGTGAATCGATTTGGTTAATGCTATTAGAACATGCGTTTTACCAACAATTTCTAAATGGTAGAAGTATTGCAGATACAAAGAAGACGAGTGGCGCATTGATCGCGTTTAGTTTTGACACACCAGAAGAAGCAAAGAATTTTGCGAAAATTGCTGAAGAAAATGGTGGACAGTCGTTCCAAGTTGATATGGGGATTCCAGAGGACATGATGGTCGGCTATGAAATCGTTGATCCTGACGGCAATCAGATTGAGTCTGCTTGGATGAAAGGCTATTAGTAAAGTGCTCGTTTAAATAAAAGGAAAAAAATGGTTCAGTATGCAGTTCCCTCAAGAAGTTAGGCTTTTGTGCTAACTTTTTGAGGGCTGCTTTTTCTTGACGGGATCCTCGAGTTTTGTAAGATTGGTCAGTACCCTTTGTCTAAATTTGAAAAAAGAGGTATGATACAAGAAAAAGGAGTGGAGACGAAGTGAAATATTCAACGAAATACAGCGACGCCATTCACATCCTCGCTTACATCCACCTCTTTAAAGGAACTGATCTATCAAGTGATCGGATCGCCCAGAGTGTTGAAACGAATCCTGCTTATGTTCGCCGGATTATGAGTGATCTGCGTATTTCAGGATTGATCGAAAGCCAAAGAGGAAAACCAAACCCTAAACTAACGAAGGAACCATATGAGATTTCTTTGTTGGACATCTATGCGAGTGTTGAAAAAGATCAGCATCTTTTACATGCGGACAAAAAGACCAATCCCAATTGCTTGATTGGGGGGAATATCCAAACGGTATTAGAGGAAACTTACGATGTGCTGCAAAAGAAAATTGAGCAGGAAATGAGCGCTATCTCGCTGCAATCCATCATTGACGGCATTCAAGTAGAAGCCAATCATTAAAAGAGTCACATGGAAGGCTGTAAAAAAGAACTTTCACCTGCTAGGCAAATTCTTGACAGGGAAGAAAGTTTCTTTTATACTCTAGTTGTAACTTGATTAGTAACAACTTATTTTGAAAAAAACAAAAGTAGGAAGGATGATCATTATGAAAATCGGTATTATTGGCGCAACAGGGAATGCAGGTTCAGCAATTTATCAAGAAACAGTACAGAGAGGACACGAAGTGACTGCTATCGTGAGAAATGAAGCGAAGGCCAAAGAACAACTTGGTGAAACGGTCAAAACACTTACAAAGGATGCTTTTTCTCTCACAGAAGAAGAGCTCAGTGACTTTGATGTGCTTGTTGACGCGTTTGCGACAAGTCCTGACAAAGCTTACTTGCATGTGGATATGGCAGCAAAATTAGTGCACCTGTTTCGAGAAAAAAACACTCGTTTGTTCTTCATCTTAGGAGCCGGCAGTTTATTCAATGAAGCGGGGGAACGTAATCTCTCTGAGTTGAAAAAAGCACCAGGAAGCGAAAGTTGGATTGCGATTCCAGAAAATCAGCTAGACGAATATCTCTTTTTAGAAACAGTCAAAAATGTCCCTTGGGTGGGGATTTCTCCTGGGAATGTCTTTCAAGAAGGACCAGCTAAACCAGCGATTTTAGGGAAAGATCACTTACTATTCAACGAACAAAAGGAATCGGTGACATCTAGCGGTACGTTAGCTAAGGCAATTATCGATGAGATCGAAACAGTACAACATGAAAACACTCGCTTTACTGTGATTGATGCCTAGTAAGTTTTCAAAGACGACTGAGAAGGAAATGCTATGAGTAGCGTTGACTATTGGTACGAGTGGATGGATAGGCTATTTTAGGCAACAGTTCTTTTTTCACATTATTGTTTCCCATACTCAGTAATTTAGACAAGACAAATCCTCTGTCTTTGCTTATAATCAAGGACAGAGGTGAGAAAATGAATAAAAAAATCGAAGCGTATGAATTGATGCTTCTGCAATTAAAAGGATTATTAGAAGCAGAGAGTAATTGGATCGCTAATCTAGCAAACTCTTCTGCTTTATTAAATGAAACATTGGAAGATACGGTGTTTGCCGGCTACTATTTGTTTGAAGAAGGCGAACTGATCTTAGGCCCGTTCCAAGGAAGAGTATCTTGCACCAGAATCACTATGGGCAAAGGGGTTTGTGGAGAGTCAGCGGCAAAACAAACGACATTGATCGTCCCGAATGTCAAAGAACATGAGAACTATATCTCTTGTGACTCGGCAGCTATGTCTGAAATCGTTGTTCCCATGATAGCTGATGATCAATTGATTGGTGTGTTGGATATCGATAGTGGCAAAACGAACAGCTATGATGAGATCGATCAGAAATATCTGGAAGAATTTGCGGCGATCCTAGTAGCGA
This sequence comes from Enterococcus sp. DIV2449a, assembly GCF_051711225.1. Classification (NCBI taxonomy): domain Bacteria; kingdom Bacillati; phylum Bacillota; class Bacilli; order Lactobacillales; family Enterococcaceae; genus Enterococcus; species Enterococcus sp. DIV2449a. The sequence continues at coordinate 2,548,240 of NZ_JBIOME010000001.1, read as the reverse complement.
GTCGTAAGTAAATCGTTATTTCTTAATAATTAGTAAAAAACAATATAATGTTTAAAAAGTAAGTGTTCATTGAATAATGGGCACTTTTTTCATTTTTGTTTTAAATGGACATGCATATCGCTTTATTTTATTAGAATTAGATGATAAGATGATAATACAATTAGAGAAATGAGTAGTAAGGAGCGCATTATGGAAGCAGAAACAATTGTATTAGGTAAAGCATATGAATGTAAACCAGTTGGCTTAGAAAGCCGCGTTATCGGAGAAGTGGTCAGAAAAATGGAACGTTGTGCCGTTTTGCATGTGATCCGTTATGAAGAGACCGATCATGACGAGCTTGAAGAACGTTGTGGACGAGTTGTGGCAAAATACAACGAGATCTATCAACCAGCATTGGTTGAATGCTTTTCTAGCTAAGGGTTAATCCCAATCAAACGAAGCCATGCACGTAAACCAATTCCCTTAACAAAGGGGCTGTTTCTTGGAAGCAGCCTCTTTTTTTGATTCTTGGACACCGCTGCGTAGAAAAATGCATGCTATAATGGGCGAGAAACTAGCAGAAAGCAGGGAGCGAAATGGAATTAGAAAAAACGGTCATTGATGACAAACAGATGCTTTTTGAATTGCCGAAGGAAGCAGGGCAACTGCAAATTGTTAAAGGAAAACTTATTGAAACAAAAGACAATACCGTCCTCTTAGCCATAAAAGAAGGCCAATTACTATCAGTAGCAGATGAGAAATCATTTGATGACAAGCAAGAATATGATCGCTTAATGATCCTTACACCACCTTGGGAGATCATGGCGCCATACTTAGCAGCCTATTACCAAGAGAAATATCATTTGTCCAATGCTTCCAACGCACCTATCGTGATTCCACAGGAACTGCAACAAGGGGTCGCTGTTTGTGCGGAATCATTTGATTGCTTGATCGATTTTCTGGGGTATGTATCCACCAGTAAAAAGGAAACGAAAGCGGTGAAAAAAGGGGGCAAGCCTCGTCATAATTGGTCAAAAGAATTACAAGATGAACCCTTTATGGTGGATTATCAAGGAAGTACAGCAACGGTCTATTGGCAGAAACGCAACGAGGTTCGAATTGAAAAAGGCGCTACCTTGCGTCAAGAGGTCCCTTTGAACAAAGACGGCTCGGTGGGCTTTTCAGCTCGATTAGCAGAAAAGATACGGCAAGAGAATCAATCAGCGATCAAAGAGGGACGAACGATTGAAGACGTCGTATTAAAAAGTGTCAATGAGGTCGGCATGTTTCTTTACTATGGGGGGACCAATGGCTGGCTTCAATTAAAAGATCAGCAAGGAAGAACCCTGAACGAGCGAACGGTGGAATAGAAAAGAGAGATACTGAACAAGAAAGCGATCCACCAAAGCGAACGGAATCAGCTTTGGTGGATCGCTCGTATCGTTTAACTAGGAGTAGGCTCTTCATCGATCAAGACAAATTCTTGACCTGTTTTGGACAAAACAAGGCTCGGTTTTGCAGTTCCTTCCTTTTCTGCTCGATACGCCTCTCGGTGCTTTTGCAGATGTTCAGGGCGTTTTAACCAAGCTTGAAATGCTTTTTTCTCAGTCCATTTTGACACCAACTGGAAAACGAGGCTGTCTTTTGATTCTGAAAACCAAGCTTCAGCAGAGTGACACCCAGCGAATGTTTTCATTGAGGCGGTATCTTTTTTCATTTTAGCAAGAAAGATGTCTTTGCCTTCTGGAATGACTTCAAATGCGACGGTACGGATATACATGAAATTCCTCCTTTGACTGTGAGTGATTTCATTTAGTATAGCGCTAATTGAGAATCATTGTCAATTAGCGTGGGGATTTTTACTTTTTTATCGATTTTCACTTTTTGATTAAATCTTTCAAAAGCCTTGAACAAATGAAAAAAGTACGTATAATTAATATACGTACTGAAGAGTCCGAAGAGTATTGGAGAAAATGGATACTTGGGGAAGTCTTTCTTTTCTCACGTGCAATACTCTTCGTTTGTTTAGTGTACCACTCCCATTTTAAAATAGATACGTTTTTTTTACTTTCTGAGGAGATTTCTTTTACTCCTTGAGTTGAAAGGCAAAAAAGTGGGAAGGTTCTGAGAAAGCGCTATGAAGACGAAATTTATGTCTTCTTTTTTTGTGTGAAAGGAAAGGAAAATTAAGAAAGTTTTTTTATCCATTTTACCTGCGAAATGATGTATAAGAAAGTATCAAAAGTTCTGATTACTAGAAGATCAGGACTTTTTTGTATGCTTTCTTGGCATGACTCCTTTCAACGATATTCAGCATAAAGTCGCTCTTTTCTACTTTTTACATTCAGAAGAGCGTTTCTGACACAACCGTGTAACCTCTTACATTTTTTGGTCGTGTTAAATTGACAGGCTGCATAAACATGCGGTAAACTCGGTACAACAAACAGAATTTTTTGAATTATCTGAATGTTAGAAGGGGATGAGTAGAAATGGGGAAACGTAGCAAATATGCAGTATCGCTTGTGTTACTAGGCAGCTTATTTTTAGCAGCTTGTCAAAATGGCAATCAAGATAACGAGACGGATTCATCAGCAGCTTCTTCTGCAGAGCAAGTGATCAATGTGCAATTTTCGGCAGAGATGGGCAGTGCAGATATTTCTTTAGCAACCGACTCTTACAGCTTTATCACGTTAAACAACGCCTATGAAGGTCTTTATCGCTTAGATGAAAACAATGTTCCTGTGATCGCTGGTGCAAGTGAAGACGCTGAAGTTAGTGAAGATGGGCTTTCTTACACCATTTCACTGCGAGAAGAGGCAAAATGGTCCAATGGCGATCCAGTTACTGCAGCTGATTATGTTTTTAGCTGGCAGCGAACCGTTGATCCAGCCACTGCTTCCAATTATGCTTATATGCTGGCACCCGTTAAAAACGCTGCCGCTATTTCAGATGGGACGCTAGATAAAAGCGAGTTAGGGATCGAAGCAGTCAATGATTATCAATTGAAAATCACGTTAGAAAAACCGACGCCTTACTTTTTATCTTTACTGGCTTTTCCAACCTTCTTCCCGCAGAACGAGCGTGTCGTGGAAGAGTTTGGTGATCAATATGCCTTAACCAGTGAAAACGCGGCGTACAATGGACCATTCCTATTGACCAATTATGCTGGACCAGGCACCGACATCCAATGGACATTGGCGAAAAATCCCGATTATTGGGATGCCGATTCGGTCAAACTTGAAACAATTAACTTTGATGTCGTGAAAGACTCATCGACCGCTTATAACTTGTACGAAAGCGGACAAGCCGATGACATTATTTTAAGCGGTGAATTGGCGATGCAGAATGTGAATCATCCTGATTACATTGTTCAGCCTAGTGCAACCACTCAGTATTTAGAAATGAATCAAGCACCAGAAGATTCGCCTTTTCGAAATGCGAATCTGCGCCAAGCAATTTCGTATAGTATGAATCGACAACAAATCGTTGACAATATTTTAGGCAACGGCTCCTTACCAGCTGTCGGCTTTGTTCCTTCTGACCTAGCGTTCAATCCAGAGACAAAGGCTGATTTTGTCGAGGATGCGGCAACCAGGTTAGCCTTTGACGAAGAAAAAGCCCAAGAATATTGGGAAAAGGCAAAAGCTGAACTGGGTATCGATACATTGTCTTTTGAACTATTGACATCAGATACCGACCAATCGAAAAAAATGGCGGAATACATTCAAGGCACCTTGCAGCAAACACTGGATGGGCTGACTGTCGAAGTCACAAACGTTCCATTTTCTGTGCGCTTGGATCGTTCAAATAGCGGCGATTTTGAGATGGTCATGAACAACTGGATCGGGGATTATGCAGATCCAATCAACTTTTTGGAATTGTTCAAAAAAGACAGTTCCTATAATCGTGGAAAGTGGCTAAATGATGACTACAATCAATTGATCGAACAAGCCTCCAATGAAAATGCTAACAATCCAGAAGCTCGTTGGGAAAATATGGTAGCAGCAGAAAAAATCTTAAACGACGACTTAGGCGTTATTCCACTCTTCCAAAGTGCTGAAGCACATCTACGGTCGCCAAAAATCAAAGGCCTCATCGTTCATAGTGTTGGCGCGGCCTATGATTATAAAAATGTCTTTGTCGAAGAATAAGGAGAAAAAAGCTCCTTTTGTCTATTCATTGTCTGACTTCGCCAAAGAGGGCAGCAGACGAGAAAAACGTTACTAGAATGTTTAGCAACTTGATAACAAGGAATAAAGCAGTTCTTTTTCTAGCAGCGAACAATGACGTATTCATTTTAGCTAGATAAGAACTGTTTTTCTTTTTGGGAGGAACACCAATGAAAATCACAGCAGTTGAAACCAAACGAATTCCGATCCAGCTGAATGCACCGTTTAAAACGGCCCTCAGAGAGGTGCACGCCGTCGAAGTGATTCGAGTGCTGCTTTTTTTTGATAATGGGATCGTTGGCATCGGAGAAGCAGCACCTACCGAAGTGATCACCGGTGATACAAAAGAAAGTATTTTAAAAGATATCGAAACGGTCTTTGCCCCGTTCCTGTTAGGCAAAAAGGTAGATGCCCAATTGCTAGTAATGGATGAGCTTCATGCGTTGATCCAGCATCATACGAGCCCAAAAGCGGCGATTGATATCGCGATGCATGATGCACTGGCAAAAGCGGCAAACTTGCCTCTTTATCGCTATTTAGGTGGTTCTGCCAATACACTGACAACCGACTATACGATCAGTGTTGGCTCACAGGAGCAGATGCTGCATGATGCCCAAGCGAAAGTCCAGGCGGGATTTCGCTCCTTGAAAATCAAACTAGGGGCAGGAACGATCGAAGAGGAAGTTGCGAAAATTCGCCGCATCAATGAACGCTTGGCAGGAAAGATCCCCTTTCGAATCGATGCGAATCAAGGCTGGACCAAAGAAGAAGCGGTGCAGATTTTAGACCAATGGCAAGACATTCCGATCGAGTTTGTTGAACAGCCAGTAAAAGCCCATGATTTTGCTGGACTCAGCTATGTGACTGCTCGTACGACGATTCCAATCATGGCCGATGAAAGTCTTTTTTCCTATGAGGATGCCAAGCGTTTGATTGCTGAAAACTGCTGCAATTATTTGAACATTAAATTGATGAAAAGCGGCGGGATCAAAGAGGGACAAAAAATTTATCACTTGGCAAAAGAGCATCAAGTGCCGGTGATGGTCGGTTCGATGATTGAAGGGTATGGGGGAATGGCGGCAGCCGCCCATTTTGCTTTGGGGATGTCTGATGTCCAATTTTATGATCTGGATGTTCCTTTTATGTGGGAGACCCAAACGACTTCCCCTGAAACACAAGGGATTCTTCAGCGTCCAGGAAGCTTGAGCGTCACCGAACGCATCGGGCTAGGAATCAACGAATAAACAGTTATGAGAGGAGCAAAGATGAAACAAATTGTTCAGGCTGGCTCTTCCTTCTTATGGAAGGAACCCAAAGAAAACAAAGTACTAGCAAAAATCAAAGCATTTCCTTTAGAAGCGCTGCACACTTTTTTGACTGATGAAGATACGATGCGGCTTTACCAGGAAAGCTTAGTGGACTCCGAAGTATTATATGGGACGATAGTAGAAGTCATCGCCCAAACGGATGGTTGGTCACATGTGATCGTCTTGGATCAAATAAGCAATAAACACCCACTCGGGTATCCCGGTTATCTGCCGAACGAGGTATTGAAGCCATTGCCACCAGATTATGCAACAGCTAAAAGAAGGATTGGTGTGATTGCAAAAGAAGCCGTGCTTGTTTTTGACTCGACCACACGACTCGTTTCTTTTGGAACAGTTTTACCACTTGTTGGGGAAACCGCAGATTCCTATCAAGTGGCTACGCCTAATGGACTAGCAACGATTGCTAAAGCTTTTGCACACGACCTATCGGATACATGGGCAAAGCTCCCAGAAAAAATGGTTGCTTTAGCCGAACAATTTATAAACCAGCCCTATGTCTGGGCAGGCATTAGCGGCAGTGGCTTTGATTGTTCTGGATTCATGTATTCGCTGCATCGACTTCATGGTATTTTGATCCCCCGTGATACGATCGAGCAAGCACAACAAGCAAACACCGTACCTTACAGTCAGGCACAACCAGGGGACCTGCTGCTGTTTGCTTATGAAGAAGGAAAAGGCGAAGTCCATCATGTTGGGCTGTACTTGGGAGATGATGAAATGATTCATTCAAGAACACCCGGATCGCGGGTCATGAAAACCAAAATCACTGGCTCTAATTATGAACCAGAGCTCGCAGTTGTGGCGCGTTATTGGCAAAACCAGCCGAATGAATCACAGGAATGCTCATGAACATTCTTTTCATGAACGTAAGGAAAGGGGCATTTGATGGGAAAAGATGACTTGCGTGTAGCAATTAAGCCTATTCTAAAAAACTATCAGACAACCTTGGAAATGGGTTTATGGATCGGTACGCCAACGGAATGTCTCATTGACTATCAGAGTCAAAAGTCGTTTTCGGCAGCGAGTATCAGTAAGCTTGTTTTGTATGCCTATTATCTTGAACAGATTATCGAAGAAAAAATCGATCCGCAACAGCTGATCGGTGTGAACGCCGTTGATCTGACAGGGGGTGCTGGGGTGATCCGTCTTTTTCCTCAGAAGAAAGGTTGGACCATCAGTGAGCTTCTCACGGCGATGATCGCCGTATCTGATAATACTGCGACCAATGTACTATTGGACTTAGTAGGGTTGCCCACGCTTCAGGCCTGGATTCAGGAGCCAGAGATTCAATTTGAACGGTATATGATGCGACCGATCAAAGACAAAGAGAACCGCTTGACCCCCTCGGCGGCTGCCAAACTACTACTAAGGTGTGTTAAACGAGAAGAAGCTGCACTAGGATTTTCACCTTTAAATCAGCAGCAATTTCAAGAAGGATTAGCGGGAAATTTTGCGGAAACTGCGCAGCCTGCTTGCCGCATTTTTAATAAGACAGGCCGTCTTGACCGCATCGAACACGATGTAGCGTATTTACAAGCCAATGAAACGACGGTCATCATTGCGGCGTTTTCCTATGATAAAACCGGTAGTGGTCAAGGGATCAGTTGGCTAAGAGAAATTGGTCAAACAGTTTATCAGCAATATTTTTAAGTAAAATGCGCTGCGTATCGATCCTCACTCAGAGGCACTCGATCCGCAGCGTATTAATTATTTACAACAATAAAATCCCCCATATCATAGCGGTGCCGTGATTGGGAAAATTCAAAAGGCGTCCCATCGCCGAGGTAAACCGTTTGCTCAACTTCTAAAATGGGATCGGTGGCAGCACAAGCTAAGTATTGCTGGTCATAGGTGTCTGCGCGATCCGCTTTGATACGACGGACAGATGTTCCAATCGAGGAGTGGAGTTGGTTTGTGATGTAGCTATAGACGGAAGAGGATAAGACTTCTTCGGTAATGCCAGGAATGACATGAAGCGGCATGATGGTATATTCTAAAACCACGGGTATATCGTCAAATAGACGCAGACGAACGATATCATAAATTTGCTGGTCACTGCGAATTTTTAGTTTTTCTTGTTCTTTCTCATCGGGAAAAAGAATGGCAAAAGAAATGATCTTGCTGGTGATTTTTCCTGTCTCTCCAAGGCGCTTGGTCAGCCCACGATTGATCTTGGCGTTGTAATCGAAGGTTGAATAGGAATCACTGATAAACGTACCCGTGCCTTTTTTACCGTAAATAATGCCTTCCATTTGTAAAATATTCAATGCTTTTTGAATCGTCACGCGGCTCGTTTGATAATCCGCAGCCAGTTCGGATTGCTTCGGCAATTTTTTCTCTTCTTCGTAAAACCCGTGATTGATTTTGCTCCGTAAATCGGCAGCGATGTCATGGTAGTTCGCCATTTGCTTCACCTCAAAATAATAATAAGTGATAAAACGAAGTATGTAAACTTGGAGCTTTACATACCCTGTTTTGAAGGCTTTTCCTGCGTTTACATTCTTCAGGAAATGAATTACATTTGTAATGTAATCGTTTTCTAACAATTGAAGAATAGGGGTATAGGAGGGAGTTTTATGCAAGGATTTATGGATCGACTCGCTGACGTTTTAGGAAAGTTTGCCAATAGGATCAACAATTTACGCTACATCATGGTCATTAAAAATGCTTTTGCTGCTTTGATTCCAGTAATCATTACAGGGGCGTTTGGTACATTATTTTCAGCAATGGTTTTTGATGCTGAAAATGGATTGGCACAAATCGAGGCACTGCGCTTTTTAGAAAGTTTAAAACCGATCTCATCTGCGGTCAGTTATGTGACGTTGAGTTTCTTAACGATCTATGCAGTGTTTCTGATTGGGATTGAGCTAGCAAAATTAAATAAGATTTCTGGGGTCTTTCCAGGAATCATCGCAGTGATGTCTTATCTTTCTGTTAATCCAATGATCTTTGAATTTTTGCACGAAGATGCGACGGTGGTTGCCGAAAACGTGCTGGCTAAGCAATATACTGACACGAAAGGCCTATTTTTAGGCATGTTCGTTGCGATCGTTTCCATCGAGCTTTATGCGTGGTTAGGAAGACAAAAACGGCTGCAGATCACGATGCCTGATAGTGTTCCAGGGAATGTTTCGGCAAGTTTTTCGGCATTGTTTCCAACGATTTTCACCGTGACCATCATCGCCACCGCTGGTTTTGCTATCAAAGCACTCACAGGGATGTATGCCTACGATATCATCTACAATGTCGTCCAACGACCACTGGAAGGAATCGTCCAAGGCTTACCAGGCATCTTGTTGTTGATGTTTATCGCACAAGTCTTTTGGGTCATCGGGATTCATGGGAACCAGATGGTCAAACCCATTCGAGAACCATTGTTGCTGGCAGCGATCGCCGTCAACACGGAAGCTTTTGAAGCTGGAAAAGAAGTACCCAATATCATTACGATGCCGTTTTGGGATATGTATATGAGTATGGGTGGCTCTGGCGTGACGATTGGTTTGCTGATTGCGATTTTGATCGTCGGTAAACGAGAGGACATGCGCCAAATCACTAAATTGTCATTAGCACCTGGGATTTTCAATATCAATGAGCCAGTGATCTTCGGCATGCCAATTATGCTGAATCCCATTTTGGCGATTCCCTTTATCCTGACACCGTTAGTAACAGGAACGATTGGGTACGTGGCGACAAGTCTAGGCTTTGCCGCTAAAGCGGTGGTAATGGTCCCATGGCCGATGCCACCGATCGTCAATGCTTATCTAGCTACTGCTGGGGATATCGGGGCTGTGATCACGCAAGTTATCTGTATTGTCGTGGCGATTTTGATCTATCTACCTTTTGTTTTGGTAATGAATCGTACGACCAATGAAGTTGCATAAAGGAGTTTTGAAAAATGGTAAAAATACCTGAAACATTTATTTTAGGGGCTGCTTCGTCTGCTTGGCAGACAGAAGGCTGGCAAGGAAAGAAAGAAGGGCAAGATTCGTATCTCGACCGCTGGTACAAAGAAGAACGCTTTGTCTGGCATAATGGCTACGGGCCGGCTGTTGCAACGAATTTTATGGAAAAGTTTTCAGAGGATGTTGAACTGATGCAGGAGGTTCATTTGACCCATTACCGAACATCGATCAACTGGGCGCGCTTCTTTACCGACCATGAACAGCTGATCGTTGATGAGGATTATGCTGCTCATATCGATCAGCTTATCGACCAATTGCTTGCGGCTGGGGTCGAACCGATGCTTTGTTTGGAACATTATGAACTGCCAGCTAGTTTGATGGATGCCTATGATGGCTGGAGCTCGCGTAAAGTGGTCGATCTATATACTCGTTATGCCGAAATCGCCTTCGAGCGTTACGGTGATCGAGTCAAACAGTGGTTCACCTTCAATGAGCCGATCGTTATTCAGACTCGTTGCTATCTCGATGCGATACGTTGGCCCCATGAGCAAAACACAAAAAAATGGATGCTTTGGAACTATCACAAAGTATTGGCATCCGCCCAAGCGGTGGCTGTCTATCATGAAAAAGGCTACGAGGGGCGCATCGGTTGTGTACTGAATCCAGAAATGGTTTACGCACGCTCTTCCTCACCGGAGGATCAAAACGCACAAAAAATGTACGATCTTTTTTTCAACCGAATCTTTTTTGATCCAATGGTCAAGGGGCATTATCCAAATGAACTTATCACACTTTGCCAAACCTATGACATCTACTTTGATCCGACAGAAGAAGATTTGGAAACGATCCGCACCCATACGGTGGATTTCTTAGGGGTCAATCAGTACTACCCGAAACGCGTGCGGGCACCACGATATCAATGGCATTCGGATACACCATTTCATCCAGAAATGTTTTATGAGACCTTTGATTTGCCAGGAAAACAAATGAATAACTCCCGTGGCTGGGAAATCTATCCGAAGGTCATGTACGATATGGCTAATTATCTTAAAGAAAATTATGGCAATATTCCATGGCTGATCACTGAAAATGGTATGGGGCGGGAAAATGAAGAACAGTATTTGGATGCCACAGGTCAAGTCCAAGATGATTATCGGATTCAGTTTATTACCGAACATCTTTACTGGCTGCTAAAAGCCGTCGAGGAAGGCGCCAACTGCGAAGGCTATATGCTTTGGGCATTTACCGATTGTGTTTCACCTATGAATGCGTTCAAAAACCGCTATGGTCTCGTACGAATCGAGCTAAATGAAGAACGGACTCGGTCATTAAAAAAATCAGCCGCTTGGTATCGTTCCCTGATTGATGAACGGTGGCTTCCATTTGAAGAAAAACCATTGATTCTGTAATAAAAACCCACGCTGATTTCCTCATCCTAAAGGAAATCAGCGTGGGTTTTCAGTTAAAAGGGTTGTTTATGAGGAGCAAGTTTCTCCCAGTCAAAGGTGACGCCAATCCCTGGTTCTTCTGGGGCAATCGCACAGCCATCGGATGGATCGATCACTAACGGTCTCGTGGTGTATTGATCGATTGGGAAACTGTGCATTTCGAGATACCCAGCATTAGGCATCGCTGCCAGTAGACTAACGTGCAATTCTTGCATGCCATGTGTAGAAACAGATAAGTTACTTGTTTGTGTTAAGGCAGCAATTTTCAACCAGCCGGTGATCCCACCGCAATTGGAAGCGTCGGGTTGCGGAAAATCGACATTGCCATATTTGATCATATGAGCAAATTCGATAGGGGTGCGCAAGTTTTCTCCGCCTGCAACCGCAATTTGTCCTTCTTTAGCGATACGAGCGTAGCCTTCGTAATCTTCGGGGATCGTTGGTTCTTCAAGGAACAAAATGTCATAAGGCGCCATCAGTTTGGCGGCTTTGATCGCTTTTTCAACAGACCAGCTCATGTTGGCATCCACCATAAAGACAACATCGGGACCAATCAATTCTCTGACCGCTTTTATTCGAGCAATATCTTCGGCAAGTGTTTTTTGTCCCAATTTGATTTTGACCGCTTTTAATCCCATGTCTAAATATTTTTGATTATTGGCTAAGAGTTTTTCAAGAGGAAAGTTTAGATCAATCGCACCACCATAGCATTTGACTTTGTTGCTTGCGCCGCCTAAAAGTTTGTAGAGGGGTTCTTGTGCTTTTTTCGCACGTAAGTCCCACAAGGCGATATCACAAGCCGCAATGGCGAAACTTGCTAAACCGCCTCTGGCAACATAGTGGATTCCCCAGTTCATCTGATCCCACAAGGCTTCCACACATGCTGGATCTTTCCCTGAAAGGATCGCTTTTAGTTCTTTATCGATCAGTTTGGCGATCGATTCGCCACCGAAGCCACCAGTATACGTATAGCCGACCCCATCGCGTCCATCATCAGTAACGATCTTGACGATAGGCACTTCAAAGTGGGTGTGTAAGCCGTGCTTCGCATCTTCCATGATTTCTGGAAGAGGTATCCGATAATACGCTGTTTGTACATCTGTAATTTTTGCCATTAAAAATCCTCCTCAAATTAATGTTCACGTGTGCATTTTAATGTTAACGTTTGCATAACCATGGTAGCATGGGAAGGCGAGATTGACAAGGCTGAATTTCCTCAAATTCAAAACTTTAAAAGAAGGAGGATCGCTATCGAAGGGATCGCATCTCATCAACTGATGCTTCATGGAACCATTTAGAATATAAACAGATATAGGGAATATTAGCTAGAAACGAAGTGAAACCCCTATAAATTGTCACAAAATAGCATTTTGTTTATTTTTAAAGCATAGTTATTGAATAAAAATCATTTTTGTATTATGATTATCTTAACAACGAGCAATGAAGAGTACTGGGGCAAATGAAAGCTTGGGGAAGTCTTTTATTTGGGATACCCAGTACTCTTATCTTTGTTAAACGACAAGTGAAATACAAAAGAACGACTGAACTTCTTTGGTTCAGTCGTTCTTTTGTATTTCATAAAGCGAGCGAGAGTAACTTATCGTAAGGAAGAACAAGTTTTTCTCAATTGACAAAGGAATAATCATTGGCGGTTAAAACAGTACGAGCTTGTTCTACCTGATGTTCCTTGATTAAAATATAATCAGTATTGAAGGTAGAAACAGCAAAAATACTGATTGACTCCTCGGCTAGAAGGGAAGAGATTTTTGCAATAATGCCAATTAAGCTAAAATCCAGCACACCAATTATTTTCATCGCTTTCCATCCATCTTCTCTGTTTAGTGTTTCAGCTGGAACCTTTGCCGTTGGTAACACCAAAGAAAGTTCTTCTGACGTATGGGCAAAAAATAGAGGAACGATCTTCAGTATCGAAGGATCAATACGCTCTACTTGGATGACAGAAAAAGAGGGTGCCAATAAGGTCAGTTTCATTTAATCACGTCCTTCGTTTGATGCAATCATCATATCAAAGGATAAGAAAGAAGGGAAGGCGATTATCATTTGATCACGTACGATTCTAAGCGTTGTGTCCTTTCTGCGAGACGTAACAGACGGGTAGATTCTATACAGAAGAAAATAAGCGGTTAAAACTGATGGGTATACCTCTGTTTCTGGAGAAGAAGAAATATCAATTGGATCCGCAATCTATGCTGAATCAGATTTGAAATCAATCGAGTTAATAGAAGATAAATAGCACTCAATCATAAATCAATGGTTGAGTACTATTATTGTACATAAAATTATGGTGGACAGAGGAATGGAATATAAATCACTAATTGTTTGATTGGAAGAAAAATTGATACTGAGGATCATAAAGAGAAGAAGGAACATGCTAAATTTTACGAAGACCTTACAAGATTCAAGGAGAAGGTAAAGAACGCTCTGTAATATTTTGATAAACTTTAGTCAAGGAGGTGTGATAAATGGATAAATTTTTCAACTTTATTGAAAAAGGACTTTCCGAAGAAATTAATTTTTTTATGTTTTCCATAGATTTGGAACATTATTTAGTCGATCACTACGAGGAAATGTATACCGAAAACAAAGAAGCTACATTGTACCTGAATGATTTACTTCCTGATGAGGCTGAGAAAATGGAACCTGGAATGAATCCAGATAGTTTTTGTGAACGAGTAAAGGAAATTGTAGAGAAATCGAAAACACTTTAATTAGCACTTTTTTTGCTGAGGCAGAGTCAGATCAAGCCAGCAACGAACTATCATAGATTGTTGATGATCAAGCAGATTATGAAACTTACATCAAGCTTTGATGATAAGAAACATCTTCAAAAAATTTCATGCGATGAGGCAGGGAAAATAACTATTGTAGAAGCAAAGAAAGCCGTTGATAACGCAAAACAGGAGTGAAAAAAAGTGTGTCTAAAGATACTAAGGAGTAAAAAGCCTTAAATCAAACATAGAGTAAAAAAATCAGCCCAAGAAAAACTCGCAAAAAAGAGATTCGTATACAATTTGGTGAAAAGGTACGCCATTGAAGAGCATTGATTGCTTAAAAAAAGCATCTGACTTCACTTGAACAATTAATGTAGGTTCAATCGGTATAAGAAATACAATCTAAGAAAAGCGAGGAATAGCACATCGGTTTAAAGCTGATAATTAACCACCATTTGACTACCAAACAAGAAAACTACGAAAAACATTGTGGAACTGAAAATACAAAAAAAGTGTTCAAAACCTCTTTAAATCAAGGCTTTGAACACTTAGGAAAAACTACAAAAATCTAATCGATTTTTCTTTATGGAGATGGCGGGAGTCGAACCCGCGTCCAAACATATTGCTACCTAAAAATCTACGCTCATAGTCAACTCATTTGAAGGTTCGCTTTACAGCTTGCCGAGTGACAGGCAGTCTGTATCGCTAGTCTGATGCTCTCTTTTTTATCTTACAGACGGAAAGATAAAACGTATCCCACTTAGAATAGGACCCTTACTCGAGCACATGGGCGATGCCGAGAGGATCTACGCTAACTGTTTTTAGGCAGCTAAAGCGTAAGAGTTTTCGTTTTTAGCAGTTATATTTAACTGTAACGTTTTAACGTAGACGTAACCTACGAAGCGCAATTCAGGCTCAACTATGCCTGTCGAATCCGTAACATCCCCTTGATAAAAGGGGTATCGCTACCATTCATTAGTATACCATAGTTTTACCTGTATGCAAAGAATCAGATTAAGTCAAAGTGTTTCAGGGCGTGCACGATCCCGCCTTCGGTATTTTTCAGGGTCACGAAGTCTGCCAACTCTTTCAACTCTTGAATTCCATTTCCCATTGCAATTTTGTGGTCGCAGGCTTCTAAAAGAGCGAAGTCGTTGCTGCCGTCACCAAAGCCGAAGGTAGGTACATCTTCTAGACCCAACAATTCTACCAAGGTTTTTACGCCCGTCCCTTTAGAGGTGCCAGATTTTACGACATCGATGGAAAAGGGGGTATTACGATAAAAAGTTAATTCTGGAAAACGCTCATGATAATAAGCATCGTTGCCGACACCTAAAACCAACAACATATTGGTCCGATCTGTTTCATAATGCAGAGGATCGATTTCTGGTAAAGGGCTGCGGACATAGTTGTACGCACCAATCATTTCCGCGGTATGTCCAGTCGCCCAATAGCCTTTCTCATTGTAATAGCACAGTTCATCGCCATTGTCTTTGACTGCTTGGAACATCCGTGCGCAAAGTTCAGGTTCAAGGGTATCGGAAAAAACTTCTTTGCCGTCAATACGGATAAAGGCGCCGTTCATGACGATGTTCGAGGTGATCCCAGCTGCTTCACGAATGGCGGTAACTTCAGGTTCGGTTCTTCCTGTTGCAATGATCGGCAGTACTTGGTTTTTTCGCAACATCGCCATCGCTTCAGCGATTTCGGATGTGATTTGCGAGTGTTCATCTAAAAGCGTACCGTCAAGATCAAAAAAAGTTAATGCTTTATAGGTCATGTATCTTACTCCTAAGGTTTATAGTCATAGTCCACTCACAATCTTATCAAAGATTGAAAAAAAGGCAAACCTTTATGAATAATCGGTGAAGTTGTTGGTAGAAGAAAGAAATTCGAGTATACTATAGGAAGAATGGAGTGAAACGATGATTTTTTTAGTAATTGGCATCATTTTTTTCTTGATTGGTCTCACTTTTTTTCTTTTTCCATCAAAAAAAATGAACCTTATTTATGGCTACCGTTCCTATTTAGCAAAACAAAATGAACGCAACTGGCGGCATGCTCAGAAACTATGCGCCCGTTATTTTCTGCTTTTTGGCGGAATCATGGCGGTCATTGGGTTTGTCTTGAAATGGCAAGAATGGACCAATTTTTTCCTAGTTGAAATGATCGCGATCCCTTGGTTCATCGTGCCGATCTTTGGCCTGATCGAAGAGAATCTGCAACGATTTGATAAAGAACATAGAGGTGAAGAAAATGAATATATTAATGATTGAAGACAACGAATCTGTTTCTGAAATGATGCAAATGTTTTTCTTGAATGAAGGATGGGAAGCGGCTTTTAAGTACGACGGCAAAGAAGGACTGGAAGCCTTTGCTGCTGAACCAGACAAATGGGACATGATCACCCTTGACTTGAACCTTCCTTCCATGGATGGCATGATGGTGGCGCGCGAAATTCGCAAAATCTCCAGTACAGTACCTATTATTATGTTGACGGCCCGTGATTCAGAAAGCGATCAAGTCATCGGGTTGGAGATGGGGGCAGATGACTATGTGACGAAACCTTTTAGTCCACTGACCTTGATCGCGCGGATCAAAGCCTTACACCGCCGCAGTGAGTTGGTTGAAAAAACAACGCCTGAAGCTTCCGATGCAACTTTTGATGTTGTGACCGATCATTTCAAAATGAACACAAAAACACGGGAAGCCTATTTAAATGGCAAACCCATCGATGGGTTGACGCCGAAGGAATTTGATTTGCTTTATACGTTAGCGAAAAAACCGCGGCAAGTCTTTTCACGAGAGCAATTGTTAGAACTAGTTTGGGATTACCAATATTTTGGTGATGAACGGACGGTTGATGCGCACATCAAAAAACTAAGACAAAAAATAGAAAAAGTGGGACCTCAGATCATTCAAACCGTCTGGGGTGTGGGGTATAAATTTGACGATGCAGGTGCTGCTTAATGCGCTACTTGTATCAACAGCTGATTGCGTTTTTTGTTGTGATCTTCGTGATTTTGATGACGATTGGTATTGCGTTTACACAAATGACGCGCCAAACATTACAAGAACGAAATTATGAGCAGTTAATGGGGTATGCTTCGTCGGTCGCGACGATTTCGCAAATCAGCGATTCAGAATATTTGCAGCAAAATATGACGCGAGATGGCTATCTGCAATATTCTCTGCATTTGGCTGAAAATATTTTGAGCAACCAAGACATTTCTTTTGCTTTCTTTAAAAGCCCCGATGACATCATTTATCCATTAGATACGACTCGTGCGGTAGATTTTCCAATTTCTGAAAAAGACTGGCAATCCTTAGAAAACGGGGCGCGTCTGCAACTGACGTCGCCTACGAATCTATATGGGGGAAAAGAACTGACTTCCTATGTTTTGATTCCTTTTTCTGTCAACCGAACGGATTTTTACGGGGTGATGGTGGTTTCGCAATCGGCAAGCAGCATCTTGAATCTTGTCAGTGCTTTTAACCAAAACTTGTTTAAAGTATGTTTGATCTCGATCGTCGTTTCCTTATTGATCAGTTACCTATTTGCTACGTTCCAAGTAAGGCGGATCAATCGCATGAAACGAGCAACCAAGGAGATCACCAATGGCAATTTTGATATCTTCTTGCCAGTGCATAATCGGGATGAATTTGATGAGTTAGCCGAAGATTTTAATTTAATGACGAAATCCTTAAAAGAGTCGCAAGAGGAAATTGAACGACAAGAAGAACGTCGTCGACAATTTATGGCAGACGCTTCGCATGAGATGCGTACGCCTTTGACGACCATCAATGGCTTATTGGAAGGGTTGGAGTACAACGCGATTCCTGAAAATCAAAAGGACAATGCGATCCGTTTGATGAAAAATGAAACCAATCGCTTGATTCGATTAGTCAACGAAAACCTTGACTACGAAAAAATCCGAACCAATCAAATCTCGATGGTCATCAAAAAATTCGATGCAACGCAAACCATTAAAAATCTGCTGACGCAACTTGAGAGCAAGGCAGAAATCGCCAAAGATGTGTTGATTTTAGAAACAACAGAGCCAATTGACGTCTATGCCGACTACGATCGTTTCGTCCAAATCATAGTCAATATTTTACAAAATGCGATCCAGTTTACGGAAGATGGAGAAATTCGGGTTCGAATCGAAAAAGGCTACTTGGAAACGATCATCGAAATCAGTGATACGGGAATCGGCATGTCTGAAGAACAAGTCAAGAATATTTGGGATCGTTATTACAAAGTCGATCCTTCCCGTAAAAACCGTCAATTTGGTGAATCAGGTTTGGGCCTATCGATCGTTGAACAGCTCGTACGCCTGCACAAAGGAAAGATCAGTGTAGAAAGTGAACTTGGCAAAGGCACGACGTTTAAAATCTCTTTTCCTGATATCGACTTAAATGAAGAATAGCAATCGACCGGCAGCAATTCGCTTAGCCGGTCGATTTTTTTGCGGTTCATTGGCAGCAGTCCAAACAAAAAGACCTGCTTTTGCAAGCAAGCCTTCTTGTTCGGGGGCTATGTAAACTACAGATAAGTAGTATAAGGGGTATGGGCAAAGCATTCGTCTTCATGAATCAAATAGATGGCAACAGCAAATTGTTCGGCGATTTCTTGACACAAGGGCAGCAGGGTTTGAACCTCGTTCGTTGTTAATGTGCTCAAGACATTTTCGATTAAAAGGGTTTCTCTTTCTGAAAGTAAAGCTAAGAGCAGTTGAATTTTGAGCTCCTCAAAGGGCGTTAACTCTGTTCGATTTTTTTTCAAAGCCGATAAGGGAAGCTGTACATAAGGCAGCACATCCTCTAAATCGCCCCCCTTTTTATTTGCAAGAGATACATTGTCCATGACCGATAAAAAGGGGACGGAGGGCCACTGTGCGCGAATCAAGATTGCTTTTTTTTGTGAAAGCAGCAAACTTAATTCAGATGTTTTTGTTTCATTGTCTTTCGCAACATAAAAGAAACCAATTGATTTCGTTAGCTGAGTTGGTTTTTCCATTGTTTTTTCCTCCAATACAGACTATGTCCGCTAGCAATCAGACCAGTAAAGCTGGTAACCGCGGCAATCAATACGATAAGTGTGTGGCGCGTACTTTCAAATAAAATAGCCAGCCAGGTGGTGCTGTTCAAGTCAACATTTTGGACAAGAATTTGACTGTTTTGTGGGATCGTAATGGCGAATTCTTGACCGGGAAGACTTTGAACAGCCTCCCAAAAGTGATCCGAAGCACGCTCACGATCAAGAGCGATGATATGCCCGCTAAGCAATTCTCGCTGGAAATAAGGCTGGAAGAGCAGCAACAACACAAAGGCGATCACGGCAGCTGCTAAAAGCGGCAAGAGCATTTCAAGCAACTGCATCGCCACCCATTGTCTGGTGGTGGCACCACTTGCTAACCAGGCAGTGTATTCTGAGCGTTTCGATAATTGGTAATAAACTTGAAAGCCGATAAAGACCAGTGTAAAGGCGCTAAAAATCAAATAGAACAGTTGATGATAGATCGTCGTGACTGGTTGGATCTCTTCCGCTACTTTCGTTTGCAAATCTTCTGTTGTTAAGAGATCTCTGGTTTGAGCGATTACTTGATCCATTGAGTAGATCAAAGCGAAGGTCACGATCAAGCCAATCACGGCAAAGAAGGATACAAGCGTATAAAGCACCATGGCTTTTTTATGATAAAATATGCTGGCAATCGCAAAATGTATAGTTTTCATCTAGTTCACCTCATCCTATTTCATAGTATAAAAGGGGAGTTTGAATAAAGTATGAAGTTCTTGTAGTAAAATATCGAAGCTAAAAAAGCAATAGAAAAAATCGGGTTTTTACGAACAAAACAGCCGAAAAAAATCCAGCAAAGCATCCGCCTTGCTGGATCGATCTTGTAGTACTTATAGGTTATTCTCCGCTATCTTGTTCCGTCATCTGCTGGTATTCTTGGAAGGTTTTTGTTTGGTACAGATCGACGGTCGATTGATTGCCGTTTTGAGAAAAGGCGCTGGTTGAATCACTGCCTAGATTCTTTTCGATATCCATCATTTGCTGAAGGGCGTCTTTGTAATTATAGGTCGAAGGATCGACTTCTTCTAAACCGCTCTTCGCATAGAAACGTAAGAGATCACCATTGTTGATCTGATCAGAAACCGACAGCTGTTTGTCAACTTTGGCTTTCCACTCATCGACTTTCGCTTGCAGTTCATCGGATGGATCGTTGATCGGCATGCCGGTACGATTGTCATACAATGTACTGCTATAGTAAGTGTAGTCTGGTGTCACAAAGTCGCCATCGCGGAAGGCAACCAGTTGTTCATTTTGATCAGAGAATAAATCTTGTCCCAATTGAATATAGTTCGATGTATCTACACCGAGTAAGTGCAAGAGGGTTGGCAATGCATCAACTTGGCCACCATACGTATGATTGATGCCGCCGTTTGATTGTCCTGGAATATGGATCATATAAGGGACACGTTGCAATGAAGCATTGTCAAAGTTTGTCCAAGTCGAACTTGTTTTTCCAAGCAATTCTGCTAAGTTGCGGTTCCGAGAATTGGAAATTCCGTAATGGTCACCATATAAAACGATGACTGAGTTTTCGTACAAGCCGCTTTCTTTCAAGTAATTAAAGAACTCTTCTACGGCTTTATCTAAATAATTCGCGGTTGCGAAATACCCATTGATCGTTTGATCCGAAGTGTTCGCTAGCGGGAAGCCGCCTTCTTCATTGGTAAATTCAGAATATGGGTAGTGGTTAGAAACTGCAATGAATTTTGAATAGAACGGTTGTTGCAGACGTTCTAAGTATTGTACCGATTGTTCAAAGAACGGTTTGTCATGTAAACCGTATTGGAATGAATTTTCATCATTGACATCATAATACGATGCGTCGAAGAAATAATCATAGCCAAACCGTTTGTAGGTTTCATTTCGGTTCCAGAAGGTACCCGTATTTCCGTGGAAAACCGCACTGGTATAGCCTTGGGTTTGACCTAAAATATCTGGCGCTGCCTCAAAGGTATTTTTCCCACCCAGTTGAGTGAATAATGCCCCCTGATTCAATCCGAACAAGGAATTTTCGAATAACGTTTCCGCATCACTGGTCTTCCCAGCTTTTACTTGATGGAAGAAGTTATCGAAACTAAAGGTACTATCGCTATGATACAAACTATTGATAAATGGCATGACTTCATGTTCAACACCATTTTCATCTTTTAATTTATAATCGATCAAGAATTGCTGAACACTTTCTAAGTGAATATAAATGACGTTCTTGCCTTTTGCGATACCGAACAGATCATCATTCGGTTCCGCGTAATGTTCTCTGACATAGCTTTCTACTTCGTTCATGTCGTTGGGACTTGCTTCGGCACGTACTTGCGAAGCTTGATAGGTTTGCACGCCATCATAAACCGTAAAGGCGTTGATCCCAAGGTATTTCACTAAATAGTCACGAGAAAACGTTCGAGTAAGCAGTTCAGGACGATCCGCTTCTGCTAAGAAAAGATTGGCAGAAAAGACCATGACAGCTAAGGTTGAGATCGCAAAAGCCATCCGTGCCCGCACAGGACGAGTGTCCATTTTGATTTTTTTCATTGAAAAGGCTGCAATCAGCACGATAAAGTCAATGAAGTACAACACATCGTAGGGACGGAACAAGCGAATTGCGCTTTCTCCTAGACCACTTGCTACTTTTCCTACACCGAGCATCGTGTTGATGGTGATAAAGTCAGTGAATTCTCGATAGTACGAAACATTAGAGAACAACAGCAGAGTCATCAAGAAATAGATCACAAGCATCGTGATATAAGCTGCTTTGGTTCTTCTTACGTACAATGCGATCGACAGCAGCAACAAAGTCGTTGCGATCGGATTGATGAATAAGATGAAGTACTGAATGCTGCTTTCAATACCTAGGTGGAAGTCCACCATATAGGCAAAGATATTTTTTAGCCAAAATAATAGGGCTAATAGGAAAAAAAAGCCCATTCTTGTATTCACAAAGGTGGATACTTTATTTTTTTTCAAAGGAATCGTCCTCTCTTTTTCCAGTATAACCGGTAAATTACGATTTTACATCACAGTACATTTTACTAGGCTGTGAAAGACGTGTCAAATGAATTCCTTGTCATGACGCGGAATTAAGTATTTCTTTACTTTCAAGGATACAGACAATACAGTCGCTTTTTGCTATACTAAAAAGGAGAATGAATGGAGCAGATGAACATGAAAATAAAACTAACGAAGCAAGGATCAGCGAAGCTTCGCAAAAAGAATCCGTTGATCCAACGAGAAGATCTTCAACAAGCAATCGAGACGAAGGAGTGGGTCACCTTTATTGATCAGGCCAACCATTTCTTAGGTGTCGGCTATCTTGGGGAACAAAATAAAGGGATCGGATGGGTCGTATCCTTTGAAGAAACAGTGATCGACCAAGCATTCTTTGCGCAACGCTTTGCGAAAGCAAAAGGCAAACGCATTGCTTACTATCAAGATGACCTGACAGATGCCTTTCGTCTGTTTAATGGCGAGGGGGATCAATTGGGGGGACTTACCGTAGATTTGTATGGCGAGTATGTCGTTTTTTCTTGGTACAATGCCACCCTTTATCAACATAAAAAAGCGATCGTGGCGGCTTTTCGTCAAATATTTCCCGAGATCAAAGGGGCTTATGAAAAAATCCGCTTTACGTCTGAACTGCCTGAATCAGCATGGGTCTATGGAAAAACGGCACCTGAACCCTTACTGGTGAAGGAAAATGGCGTCACGTATGCGACGTATTTGAACGAAGGACTAATGACGGGCATCTTTTTGGATCAAAAAGAAGTTCGTGGGCAACTTGTTGATGGCTTGGCAGCTGGCAAGACGGTTTTAAATATGTTCAGTTATACGGGGGCGTTTTCTGTCGCTGCTGCTGTCGGTGGCGCTGCTCAAACAACGAGCGTCGATTTGGCAAAACGCAGTCTAGAAAAGACCCGCGAACAATTTGCAGTCAACGGCATTGATCCAGATACCCAGCGTATCCATGTCATGGATGTTTTCAATTACTTCAATTATGCCAGCAAAAAAGACTTGCGCTTTGATGTGATCGTTTTAGATCCGCCGAGTTTTGCCCGCAACAAGAAAAAGGTCTTCTCGGTTGCGAAAAATTATGGCGACTTAGTCACTGATAGTTTGGCGATTTTAGCGCCTGATGGCTTGTTGATCGCCTCAACGAATGCGGCCAATCTTTCACCGAGGAAGTTTCAAGAAATGATCGAAGCATCCTTAGAGAAAGCACACGTTGCTTATGAATGTATTCAAAGTTATCGTCTACCAGCTGATTTTGCGGTAGATAAGCATTTTTCCGAAGGGAACTATCTGAAAGTATTCTTTTATCAAATGAAAAAGGAGTGAAGTAGATGAGCCGATCAAAACCAGTAACGTTAGACGGGAAAACACCGTTGATTTGTGTGCCATTGATTGGGAAAACCAATGAAGAGATCTTGAAACAAGCCATTGCTGCTGAGGAATCAGAGGCACAGATCGTCGAATGGCGTGTTGATCATTACAAACATGTCGAAGACCAGCAAGCGGTCTTAGATGCGTTATCACATATTCGCACGACATTAAAGCACAAAGAGCTGCTCTTCACTTTTCGAACCTTGGAAGAAGGAGGCGAGCGAGCGTTCACATTGACCCAGTACAAAGAATTGTGTTTAGCTGCTGCTGATTCAGGCTTGATCGATTGGATCGATGTCGAATTAGAGAAAGCTGAATTTTTAGGTCGAGCCTTTATTCAAGAAATCAAAAAGGCACAGGTAAAGCTGATATTGAGCAATCATGATTTTGAGAAAACGCCAGAAGATGCTGTGTTGATTTTAAAGATCGGCGTAATGAATCAATTTGGTGCCGATGTTGGCAAGTTAGCGATGATGCCCAAGCAAGTCCAAGATGTTTTACGTTTGATGGGGATCATTACTAAAGCGCGTGGCTTCAACCAACTGCCGTTGGCGATCATGTCGATGGGGGAGCTGGGGAAAATCAGCCGGGTTAGTGGGGCATTGACTGGTTCGGTCTTTACTTTTGCTTCGTTGCAAGGTGCTTCAGCACCTGGACAAATACCGATCGAACGAATGACCAACTACTTACAAGAATTTTCACTCAATGAGTAAGACCAGCCAAGGCCTTCTCTTAAAAGAAACCAAAACAAAAGAGGGATAAAATGGCGAAGAAGAAACAAAAAACCAATGCGATCCGTCAAGTAGAACAACAGAAAATCGCTTATAACGAATACACCTATGAGTGGTCGGAAGACCATCTCGATGCGCAATCCGTCGCTGTGCAACTAGCACGCCCGCAAGCCATCTACAAAACGCTGGTGGCAGTGGGCAACAAAACAGGTCCGCTGGTGGCTGTGATTCCTGGAAACAGAGAAGTGGATCTGAAAAAGTTAGCCAAAGTCAGTGGAAACAAAAAAGTAGAGATGCTGCATCTGAGAGATTTAGAAGAAACGACTGGCTATATTCGCGGCGGCTGTTCGCCGATCGGGATGAAAAAGCTCTTTCCTACTTATATTGATCATAAGGCAGAGACACTGGAAGAAATCGTGGTTTCTGCAGGAAAGCGCGGGTTGCAGATGGGGCTTGCCCCACAAGCGTTGCAACAATTGACTAGGGCGGTCTTTGCCGATTTGTTGGCACCTGAACACGAATAAAAAATCCCCGTGAACCATCTTGAAATGCCGTTCACGGGGATTATTTTGTACTATTTTATTCCATTACTTCAATATCGAAAACCTCAATATTTTCTAAACCACCATAAAAGTCAAACCATGGAGTGGCATATTGTTTTAGAATGGCGTTTAATTCTTCAACATTTTCTTTCCCTTGGGTGTCCAGCCATTCCAGTAATGCTTTGGCGCCTTGCTTCCCATAGATTTCCACACTATCGCGCCAAGTTGCTCGTCCACCTAAGATTCCTGAGAATTTAGCACCATGTTGACCAGCAAAGGTCAATTCATCGCGAAAGACATTCGCTGGGACACCCGCACTCAAATAGATAAATGGTCGCGTCGCAGCGTCACTAGCTTCTTTGAAGTAATTGGCGGCTTCTTCTTGCGTATAGACGGCCTCTAAGCCTTCTTTTTGGAAACCTTCAACTAAGTCGAACTGAACCGGTACTTCGACTTTCAAAATATCGATATGGTAGTGATCTTTCGTCAGTTCCTGAATGGTTCGGATGACCTTGCTCGGTTTGATCTTGGCAAAAGCAGGTGATTTGTCATCTGTGATCTCATCGTCGTAAACGATTGGCTCTACAAATAACGGAATATCGGCCGCTTGTGCCTCCGTACCTAAACGTTCTAAAAACGCATGTTTGGTATCTAAAATCTCTTGCGGTTCATCTGGATTATAATAAACCAAGACTTTCGCAGCATCTGCCCCTTTTTTCACTAAGCGCTGCAGCGATTCATTGGGTAGAATTTCTGGCAAACGACCCTGCGTATTGACATCATACCCTGTTTTTTCATAGGAAAGGATCAAGCCAGCGTTGGGATTCTTTGCTTCGATCCCTAAGAAGCCATATTCCTCGTCTAACAAAATACTGCTGACATATTTGGTCAATTCTTGGGAAACCAACTGCTTGAATTCATAAATGTGTTCCATCGTAAAGTCATCCGGTCCAGTTGCCGCCTTCATCATTTTTTTCATGGAACCACGTTGGTCGATCGCTAGTGCGGCAATCACACCATCCTCATTTGAAAGTTTTTGCATTCGTTCAAATTTACCTCTTGAAATTCGTTTCATTAAAAAAACCTCCCTCGATCTTGCTATCTTTAGTCTACGCCTACTTTGAGAAAAACCCAACTAATAAGCAAAAAGAGAGGAGACCCAGGTGTTGGTAGCAACGGCAAGGATATTGCTGCCAACACCTGGGTCATCGATCAATAACTGAAATAACTAGCTGTTTCTGCTGCGTTTTTCCCTGAAACATGTCCAGTACAAAACGCTGCTGTAATGTTGAAACCACCTGTATACCCATTGATATCCAATAATTCACCAGCAAAATACAAGCCGTTGATTTTCTTGCTCTCCATGGTTTTTGGATTGATTTCTTTCAGATGGACCCCGCCACCAGTCACGAAAGACTTTTCTAACGGGAACGTGCGAACGATAGTGACTGAAAAGCCTTTGATCAAGGAAGCGAGCGCAGCCAACTGTTCTGGTGAGGCTTTTTCAGCAACCAGCTCATGCAGGTCTAGCTGCTGCAAAAAGAAGGTCATCAAGCGCTCAGGCAAAAAGCCAGCTAAAGCATTCGGCAATTGTTTCTTCGAAGCCGCAGACTGAATCAATTCCTGGGTCAAGGCTTCATGGGATTTTGCTGGCAGACAATCCAGAACAACCGTCACGGGTTGTTGCTTTTTCAATTCTTGGTTCACAAAAGAGGAACAGCGTAAAGCAGCTGGACCAGATAACCCAAAGTGGGTAAACAAAAGATCCATGGTATGGGCGACGATGGGCTTTCCTTTTTGATCCAAGACACTCAACGTGATGTCTTGCAAGGAAATGCCTTGCAACGTCCGCTCTTGAATAAAGGAGTCTTCTGAAACAAGCGGCGATTCGGTTGGATAAAGTGGCGTAATGGTATGGCCGACTTTTTTTGCCATCTTATAGCCGTCCCCCGTTGCGCCCGTGGAAGGATAGGTGCGGCCACCTGTCGTCAAAATCACACTAGGGGCAGAGAACTCATCGGTTTCGGTTCGCACGCCGCGAATTTGACTGCCGTCATGGATCAGCTTTGTGACGACTGTGTTCGTCAATAGGGTGACGTGATGATCGTTGATTGCTTGAAGCAACGCTTCGACGATGGTTTTTGATTTGTTCGTCACAGGGAACATCCGTCCGTGGTCTTCTTCTTTTAAGACGACACCTAAGTCTGCGAAAAACGCCATTACATCATAATTATTGAATTGAGAAAACGTGCTATACAAAAACTTGCCGTTTCCTGGAATATGAGCAACTAAATCATCTACCGGCCGATTATTGGTTACATTGCAGCGTCCGCCGCCAGTCATCAATAATTTCTTGCCGATTTTTTTGTTTTTTTCGATTAATAACACCCGCGCACCTTGTTTGGCAGCAGTGATCGCAGCCATCATGCCGCTCGTACCTGCACCAACAACAATGACATCATAGGTTTTTTCCATTCTTTTCACCTCTTTGGGATTGTAACACATCGGCTATGAGTGCTGAAAGGATTGGTCGTTTTTTTTCGAATAATAAAAAATTCTGACAATTCTAAAAAAAAGCGTGCAATTTCAGAAAATTTCTTTAAAATAGAAAATATCTTAAAGGAGGTAATGCACTATGACCAAAGCTTCAGCTTACGTGAAAGAAATTCAAGCGAAGATTCATGAGAAAGACCAACACCAACCGGAATTTCTTCAAGCAATTGATGAATTTTTGCCTACGATCGTTCCCTTTTTAGAGGAGCATCCAGAATATATTGAATCAAATATCCTTGCACTCTTAACTGAACCAGAACGTTTTATCCAATTCAGAGTCCCGTGGCAAGATGATCAAGGCAACTGGCAAGTAAACCGTGGCTATCGGATTCAATTCAACTCGGCAATGGGGCCTTACAAAGGCGGCTTGCGTTTTCACCCAAGTGTAAACTTGAGTATCTTGAAGTTTTTGGCGTTTGAGCAAATCTTCAAAAACAGCTTGACAGGTCTGCCGATCGGCGGCGGCAAAGGCGGAAGTGATTTTGATCCAAAAGGCAAATCCGATGCCGAAGTGATGCGTTTTTGCCAAAGCTTTATGACGGAGCTGTCAAAACATATCGGACCTGACTTAGATGTTCCTGCTGGCGACATTGGTGTCGGAGGCCGAGAAATCGGCTATTTGTTTGGTGCCTACAAACGATTGAAACAATACGATGCTGGTATTTTAACTGGTAAGCCATTAGACTTCTGGGGCAGTAAAAACCGCACAGAAGCAACGGGTTATGGCGCCGTGTATTTCGTTAAGCATTTATTGACAGACCTAGGTGAAACCTTTGCAGGCAAAAAAGCGATCGTTTCTGGAAGCGGCAATGTTGCGATCTATGCAATTGAGAAATTGCAAGAATTAGGTGCGATCCCTGTCACGTGTTCTGATTCCTCTGGTTTTATCTATGACAAAGACGGCATTGATCTGGCCTTGTTAAAAGAGATCAAAGAAGTGAAGCGTGAACGGTTGACGGCTTACGCCAAGGAACGTCCATCAGCCGAATATCATGAAGGGGCATCTGTCTGGGATTTTGATACACCAGCGGAATTAGCCTTTCCTTGCGCGACCCAAAACGAGATTGATCTCTCACAAGCCAAACGTGCAAAAGCCAATGGTGTCCGGGTCGTTTCTGAAGGCGCGAATATGCCTAGCTCATTAGAAGCAGCAGAATATTTTATTGAAGAAGGAATTTTCTACTGCCCAGGAAAAGCAGCCAATGCTGGCGGCGTAGCCGTTTCTGCGTTAGAAATGAGTCAAAACTCCCAACGACTGCAATGGGAAAAAGCTGAAGTCGATGCCAAATTGGACGATATCATGAAGTCGATCTATGAAGCATGCCGTGATACTGCTGAAACCTTCGATCAAAAAAATAATTTTATGTTAGGTGCGAACGTCGCAGGCTTTGAAAAAGTTGCTAAAGCAATGTTTGCTCAAGGACTTGTCTAAAATCACCCAACAGGCTACCTATCAGGAATTACTTGAAAAAAGTTGAAAAAAAACGTAAAGTAGGTAGTGTATGAAAAACTATTTTTTCAAGGAGGACAAATCATGTCACACATCAAGTTTGACTATTCGAAAGTAGCACCATTCGTGAACGAATACGAATTGAGCTACATGCAAAGTCAAGTTACAGCAGCAGACAAACAATTACGCGAAGGAACAGGTGCTGGTAGCGACTTTTTAGGTTGGATCGACCTTCCTAAAAACTATGACAAAGATGAATTTGCGCGTATCAAAAAAGCGGCTGAAAAAATTCAATCTGATTCTGAAGTATTAGTCGTGATCGGGATCGGCGGATCTTATTTAGGAGCGAAAGCAGCGATTGATTTCTTAAATCACTCTTTCTTTAACTTGCTACCAAATGAAGAACGCAAAGCACCACAAATCTTTTTTGCAGGTAATTCGATTTCTTCAACATACTTAGCAGATTTGATCGAAATCATCGGTGACCGTGACTTCTCTGTGAATGTGATCTCAAAATCAGGAACAACTACTGAGCCAGCGATCGCTTTTCGTGTTTTCAAAGAACGTTTGATTGAAAAATACGGCAAAGAAGAAGCCAACAAACGGATCTACGCAACAACGGATAAAGCGAAAGGTGCAGTAAAAGTTGAAGCAGATGCTGAAAACTGGGAAACCTTTGTGATTCCAGATGACGTCGGCGGCCGTTTCTCTGTATTGACTGCTGTTGGTTTATTACCAATAGCTGCCAGCGGAGCGGATATCGATGCCTTGATGCAAGGGGCTGCAGATGCTAGCGATGCTTACGCAAGTGACGACCTTGAAAAAAATGAAGCGTATCAATATGCAGCAATGCGTAACATCCTTTATCGTAAAGGCAAAGTAACCGAATTGCTGATCAACTACGAACCAGGCATGCAATACTTCTCAGAATGGTGGAAACAATTATTCGGCGAGTCTGAAGGAAAAGACCAAAAAGGGATCTATCCTTCAAGTGCAAACTTCTCAACAGATTTGCATTCTCTTGGGCAATACATCCAAGAAGGCCGTCGCAATATCTTTGAAACAGTTGTTAAAGTTGAAAAACCACGCAAATCAATTGCGATCCCTACACAAGAAGCAGATCTTGATGGTCTTGGCTACTTAGAAGGAAAAGAAGTTGATTTTGTTAATACGAAAGCCTTTGAAGGAACATTACTTGCACATACAGATGGGGATGTACCAAATCTGTTAGTAAAAATTCCTACAATGGATGCATACACGTTAGGTTACACCATGTACTTCTTTGAGATCGCTGTGGGTATCTCTGGCTACTTAAATGGCGTGAACCCATTTGACCAACCAGGGGTTGAAGCGTACAAGAAAAACATGTTCGCCTTACTTGGCAAACCAGGTTTTGAAGATCTTGCAAAAGAATTGAACGAACGTCTATAATTCGATAAAGAAACGCCTTGAGCCAGTCTGATTGGCTCAAGGCGTTGTTTTATTTTCGTATTTGTTGTGTTACTAGTTCGTTGGGCCAATAAATCAGCGGTCTTCTTTTAATCCCCAAAGCAACGCAGCAGACAATAGTCCAAAGATACAGGTTTGAATAATTGGCATTTGGCTCATCTCCTTTTGATTTCCTTTAGTATAAAATGCTTTTTAAGAAGTGGCACGAACAAACCAGTGTGTTTCAACGAACGAAACTGTCATTTCTTGGTGACAAATGCGTGATGAATTGAAATAAAACGTTTTCAATTTGATGCTTTTTTGTTATTATATCTTTAAGAAAGAAAACGGTTGAGGTGAGGATATGGAGAATATTACGATCGGTGAAAAATATGTCTGCCAACCTGTCGGGGCCAGCAAGCCTCTGATTGGTGTGGTGGAAAAACTATACGTAAATACGGCGTTGATCGTCGTTTCAAGTTATGAAGAAGAAGATCAAGTACAAGTAGAAGCTTGTAATCGTCGGATGATCGTCAGTTTCAATAAAATTTGTACGCAAACGAACGTTGCCTAACCAACTAGCAAAAAATGCTGCTCAACGGAACACCGTGAGCAGCATTTTTCTTCGTGTGAGATCAGCCAACGCCGATCACAAAATTCAATAGTTTGTCTGAATAAGTCATATCTTCTTCCGTCACACTCAACTCTTCATTTAAGATCTCCATCTGGTCAGTAATGATCCCGTCCACCCCGTAAAAACGCATCCGGCTGATAGTATCCGCATCATTCGGGGTCCAAACGAACACTTCCTTGCCATCGGTTCGGGCAGAAGCGATGAAGTTGCGGTTGATCGTACTGTATTCCATCGTCAGAAAATCAGCACTGGTCAGTGGTGGCCCCACGACATTGAAGGGCATGATGTAACCTGAAATCAATTGAGGCGCCTGAGCCTTTAATTCCTCAACAACTGTATAGGAGAGACTTTGCATAATATGACCATTTGCAAGGAGGTCCTCTTGATATCTTGCTAAAAAGGCATTTACAAGTTCCGCGGTATCTTTTCGCTGCGTTTTGATCTCCACCAGCAGTTTTTGGTCCAATTGGTTGGCAAGTGCCAAGTACTCATCAAAGGTTGGAATACGCGCTGTCTGATTGTTTTCCGAAACTGTCAGTGATTCGGCGTAACTCAAAGGCAATTGCTCTGGTTTGCCATGACCACCTGTCAACGGACGGTAAGAAAAATCATGATAAACAATAAAATGACCATCACTGGTTTGCTGGACGTCCATTTCAACATAATCCGGTTGGTACTTCTCGCTAGTAAAGCGTAGTGCTTCAAGAGAATTTTGGACCCCTTGTCCGTCGCTGACCCCTCGATGGGAGATCGTTACCGGATGGATCGAAGCAGCTGAAGTCAGATAGTTCATATTATATAGACTAACACCGACACCGAAAAGCACCGTTACCAAGGTAAACAACGAACTTTTTAGACCTAAGAAGTGACGCTGGTTCAATGGTTCTTGGTGGAACCATGAAGGAATCTCTGGTAAAAAGCCTTCATCATCCATGAAATCAACGATGATGTAAAAAATGGCTACCGTCGATAAAATGACATTCAGTAACAAGATAAACTGCAAGAAAGTCATAATAAAAACAGCACTATACAACGCATAGTTCGGTGTAATAACTTCAATCACCGCCTGAATGGTAATCAGCAAAGTGAAGCCCAGTGTCGAAATCAACAAGATGCTGCCACCGATAAAGACAAATTGTCCAACGATGGCAAAAAAACGGCGTTTTGTTACTTGGAGGCTTTCTTTGATCGCTTTTCGAAAGGGCAGATCACGTAATATCATTTCTGGCAAGGCAAAGATCACGCGAATCCCCAAGTAAATCAACAAAACATAAACCAACAGCACTGCCCCGATGATCAAGACACGGTTGGCAAAAATGAAATCCATGATAAATGCGGGAATTTTGATTTTTGCGAGTAAATCAGAATTAAAACTCAACCCACCGATCGGTAAAATCAGTAAGAAGTAAAACAGGAAAAATAAAAAGGTCATCGGCCGTAATTTACGCAACTGCAAAACAGTCATCCGTAACAATTGCCGCAAGCTGATCGGCTGTTTCTTTTTAATAAAATAGACACTTAGCAGCAAAAAAGTAAACTCAAAAAAGACGGCTAATAAAATCAAAAGTAAAATCAGTGTTAATGAGAGCAGCACGACTGGGTGGTCGGTAAAGATACTGCCAATATTATCAAAAGAAAGGTAAGGCAAGCCCCCACGTTTTATGACGAACTTGGTGGAAGCCGATAAGATTGGGATCACTAAGAACAACAAAGCACCGTGCATCAGTAACACATCACGGAAGTAGGCATTGCTGTCTTTCAAAAAATCCCAAGTGTTGACTAAGCTGTTTTTTAAATAATTCATTGTCGTCATCCTAACAAAAGTAAGTATTTTGGTTCCTATTTATTCTAAAAAGGCGGAAAAAAAGAGTCGAACAGTTTCAGAAGCACATTCGCCACAGGTATAGATCCCTGTATGAAAAGCAGCTCCTTCATGTTCGGCTCAATGAATTGATCGTTTTTCTTACCTATTTTTCTTATCCGCCTAACAAACCAGTTAAGAATGTTCCACCATAAATCAAAGCCATGCTGTACAAGAAAATTGAAGCAGGTTTTGCCAACAAAATAATCAGCGTAAATTTCTTCACTGTCATGTTGGTCAAGCCAGCCATTAGACAAAGGGCATCATCTGGGGCGACTGGTAGAAAGATTGCAAGGGCGAAAAGTTTTTCAAATCGGCTTTGGTTATCTAACCAGCCAATATATTTATCGTAAGTTTTGTCACTGATCATACTTAAAATGAATGGTTTACCGTATCGTCGGCCTAGCAGGAAAATAATGACAGAACCAATACTGATTCCTACATAGTTATAAACGAATCCTAGATAAGGACCGAAAATCAACACACCTGCAGCGCTGGAGACACCACCGGGAATGATCGGGATCACTACTTGCAAGATCTGCAAAAGGATAAAGACGATTGGTCCTAAGATAACGGAATTTCCAACTAGACCTCGCAGTACATTAATGTCTTTGAAAACACCTAGATTGATAAAATAGATCGTTAATGCGATAGATAAACCTAAGCCAATAATAGAAATCGTATTAATGATACGACGAGAAGTTGCTATGCTCACAGGACTTCATCTCCTTTATGTTTCATAATCCCACTATACGGGGTGAGACCAGAAAAATCCAGTAAAACAAATGACAAACGTCAAACAGTTTTGTAAGGTATGCCTTTATTATAAAAGAAGTCCGAAAAGAAAACATTGTACTAAAGTCTGAAATAAGAAAAATTTATAGTTTCTGCGCACCAATAGTTTCAGGAGATTTTTTTATCTGAGGGATGTTTTTTCGTTCGCTTCATTTGCCAACGATTAACGATCTTTTCAACCACACTCGTCATCATGAAGCCTCCAGCGATCGCCCCAGCGGTGATGACAACGATCATCAGATTTTCAAAGCCGACAAAGTTGTCGCCCAAAGCGAATTCTCGAACGGCTTTGTAGGCAGGACCACCCGGTACGAGAGGAACGAGGCTAGGAATGTTAAAAATGATCATGGGCATTTTTTTTCTGCGGGAAAAAAAGATGCTGACGCAACCGACGGCAAATGCGGCTAAGAAGTTGGCGCTGCCTAGACCGTAGCCAATCGTTTTCAATGACCAATAGATCATCCAGCCAACCGTTCCAGCGATGCCTGTTGCAACTAAGGCTCTTTTAGGAATATTGGTCAAGATACCAAAGGTCACGGTGCTTAAAAAGCTAAAGGAAAGGTGAATAAAAATCGTCATGAGATCCCTCCAAATAAGGTGAAGACCGTGGCGATGCCAACACCGATCGCGGCAGCTGTGAAAATAGCTTCAGTTCCCCGAGCAGTCCCACTGATGAGATGGCCTGCCAAAATATCCCGAAAGGAATTGGTGATCGCTACACCAGGAACTAAGGGCATGACGGCACCGATAATCAAATTATCGACGTTTTGTGCGACATGAAGAGAGACCGCTAGAAGAGACAAAGTACCGATCAGTAAAGAGGCGCAAAACATATCCAAAAAGCGGATATCGATGACTTTTTTGACCCAATAGGCGCATAAAAATCCCAGACAGCCAATGACAAACGTTGCTAGAAAATCAAACCAAGCACCGCCGAAAATAATCATTAAAGTACTGCTGACCACGCCCGCACTAAACACCTGCAGCCAATAAGGAAAACTTGGTGTCGTTGGATTGACCTTTTTTAATGCCTCGTGCAGTTCCACTAACGAGATTTTTTTTTCAGCATAGGCACGGGACAATCCGTTGACGGCAACAATTTTTTCGAGATTGATGACTCGATCATGAACATTTTCTACTTGTGCATAGTGGCTACTGCGTAAGCCCATAAAAAGTCCAGTTGCTGTTACATAACTAATGCTGCCTTGCTCCCCGGCATTTGCTGCAATTCGATTCATTGTATCTTCCACTCGATAGACTTCCGAGCCGTTTTCCATCATGATTTTTCCTGCCAACAAACAGGTCTCCAATAATAGCTCTTTTGATTCAGCCATTTCCAAACTCCTTTTTCAATCGAATTTGCGCACTACATTCTTAGTGTACAATTTCAGCGAGTTTTCAACAAGGAAGAAAAGTAGATTTGAAAAATAACTAGCAGCCAATGCGTAGGATTTTTTGTGATAAATGAAAGGAGAAGCACTTCTTTTAATTAGTAAACATTCGTTTTTAATGAACAAAGTGAATAGAAATAAGATAACGGATGGAGTGTTTTATTTTAAAAAAATGAATATCTCGGTTACAATTAAATAAATATAAAAAGGGGGATTTATTGATGCGAAGGAAGGTCTATACAAGAGAACACATTTTGAAGGCCGCTTATGAACTGATCAATAGAGAAGGTTTTGGCAATTTTACGGCCCGGAATATCGCTAAGCACATGGGAATTTCTACTCAACCGATTTATCTTGAGTTCGAAAATATGCAGGACTTAAAAAATACCTTGGTGGAGGCTGTTTTCAAAGATTTATCGGAAAATGTTTTTCCAGTTGTTCGAACAGGAGACAAACTTGTTGATTTAGGCCTGAATTATATACGCTTCGCTCAAGAGCAGCACAATCTCTACATCGCCCTTTTTATCGACGACTATGGCGGGGGGAAATTGATGCATGATTTTTCATCGACCTATTTCAAATCCTTGATCAAATCAGAAGAAAAATATGCGGATCTTTCAGAAGATGCGGTAAATGCACTACATAATGGCGCATGGATCGTTGTGACTGGTTTGGCTTCCTTAATGTCGGCGGGTATCATCACACCCACCGATGACCAGATCATCAAAATCATCAACGAGACCATTGAAGGCGTAATCGAAAAGAAAGATAGCTACATCTTCGATTAAAGAACAAAAAATCTGCATCCCATTACTTATTGGGTGCAGATTTTTCTTGACATTTTTAATAAAACTAGCGAAAATAACTGTTATGGAGAGTTGGCAGAGTGGTAATGCAGCGGACTCGAAATCCGCCGACCCGGTTCATCCCGGCGCGCAGGTTCAAATCCTGTACTCTCCTTATGAAGAAACCAGAAGAACCCTTGACTATATAAGGAATGCTTATATATCAAGGGTTCTTGCATTTTTTTAAATATAAGAAAGTGGGAGAAAACTAGAGAAAATAGAATGATTTTGCACCAATTTTGCACGAGATTATGAATTCATGCAAATAGCTCACCCATTGTCGTGCTAACGATTTGAGACTCTTTTTGTTCCATCTCATCAAGAATATGCTGATAAATACCTAACGTAGTTTCAATTTTTTTATGTCCTAAACGTCTGGATACGTATTTTAGATTAACACCTTGATAGATAAGAATTGATGCATGTGTATGTCGAAGTCCATGAAAGTTTATAGGTTGTTCTATTCCAATTTTCTTTTGATGTTTCTTCAACGTTTTGTTTACTGCAGAGTTTGATATTAACTCCATATCGTCATTTAAAAAAACTAGATTTTTCTCATTCTTTAGTATTCTGCCAAAGTAATATTCACGTTGATGTTTCTTTAATTGTTTCAAAAGGTCAAGAGTGAAGTCGTCAACAGTAATAAGACGCATTGATTGGTAATTCTTAGTATTTGAAAAGTCTTGTTTGTATACATAGTCCCATGTCTTCTCAACCCTAACAGTTTTATCTTCAAAATCTATACAGTTCCAAGTCAATCCAAGTATTTCCGCATAGCGCATTCCTGTAGCAATACCTAAAAGAATCATATATCTAGATACATAGGTTGGCTTGATGCCATCAAGCAAAGAATTTGTGAGCTTTTTTGTTTCATTGTAGCTTAGGAATTTGTCTCTATCTGATTTATCTGAAATACCGCCACGAGATGAAACCTTATAAGTAGGGTCTTTAAAAATAATTCCTTCTTGCAGTGCATCTTGGATAGCTGCTTTCATATAAATGTGAATTTTTGAAACAGTGGAGGAACGTCTCGTTTTAGCGAATTCATTCAGCTTCTGTTGATAAATTTTCCTATTTAAATCTTTAAGTTTTATTCCTTTGAAATTTGCTTCCGCAAATTTTATAGATTTTTCTATATCAGCATCATTTGCTTTTGAAAATTTTCCTTTTCTATAAACTTCATACCATTCTCGAAAATAAACAGGAAACTCTTGATCAGCATCAGAAATTTTAAACCCTTCAGTTAGTTTCTTTTCAATAGCAGCTGCAGCTAAATGAGCTTCTTTTTTTGTAGCGAATTTCCCTTTAGTTTTTGTTTTGTATTTACCATCAGTATCCTTATAAGAAACACGATACTGCCAACCATTATCTTTCTTTTGAATACTAGCCATATTGATTCAACTCCTTAGTTTTGCTACAATAGGCATGACTAAATAAGCCTTACGTTTATTTGGGTCCAGCACGTCCTCGACCGCCAAGAAGAGGGACGTGTTTTTTATTAATTTAAATTATTAACAGCGTAATCAGCCTCTTCTTGTGTGAACTGACCTCCGTATTCAGAAACTAATTGATCTCTAATTCCTTCAGGGGACATTGACATGCTTTCTTGATAACTCTTTGCTTGTTCCAATGCATTAGCATTCCAATCAGCTTTAATGTTATCAATAGCGTATTGCGCTTCTTCAGCTGTAAATTGACCGCCATTTTCAGAAATTAGTTGGTCATAAATTCCTTGTTTAGACAGATGCATCGAATCTGAATAAGATTCAGCTTGTGCCAGTGCGTTAGCATTCCAGTCAGCTTGGATATTATCAATTGCATACTGCGCAGCATCAGGTTGAAATTGACCACCATACTCGGATACTAGCTGATCATAGATTCCTTGTTTGGACATGTGCATTGTATCTGAATATGATTTCGCTTGATTCAGTGCAGATTTAAATTCGCTAGAAACATTATCTTCTGGCTTAGACTCTTTTTCAACAACTGTAGATGAACTTTCTTCTTTAATTGATGAACTCGTCGATTTATCTGCAACAGAAGAGCTATTTGAAGATTTTTCGGCAGCAGAATCATTATTACCACCAGATAAACCGTTACCCACTATTGCTATAAAGATAATAGCTAGTACCCAAAACCAAACCCTTTTGTAAAATGGTTTCTTAACCTTGTACATTTTACCATCTTCGCCTCTAACTCTTTTTGCCATTTTTCTTTCCTCATTTCTTTGATATAATATATTTGTACAGTCTCAGAAATGAGCAGATCTTTTGGGAGCGGGAACTTCCAAAAGATTTTTTGTTTATCCAAAAATTTTAATAGGTTCCACGAATATAAACTCATTGTCGAATGTAAATTTATAGTTGCGATGATAATGGTATTTACCGTATTTATTGAAGTAGTGAATGAGGGTATCTTCAAAAAAATCGGGAGTTACGTTCAAGTGTTCGCTGCATTCATAAATGTTGTTGCATCCATTCAAAGCACAGTCTAAGAGATCATCAAGTGTGATCAGAATTTCAATACCATATCTTCTAGCTTTCCATTCTTCTTTCCAAGCCTCGGGATCTTTATAATTAAGAATATTTCCAATAGTTCTTTTATGGTGACCAAATTCTTCAGCCAAAACAACCTTCTTTTTTCTACTTGATTTATTTTTATCTAAGTAGATCCTATTGTTTCTATAAAGGCCTGTATATCCAGTGTCCTGTTCTAAAGGTAATTCTATAACTGGAATTTCAGTCGTAACCTTGTTTAAAAGATTTTCAAAATCATCCATCTGCAACCCTACTTATCATCAAATTTTTTATCAGCTTCATCAAGGTATCGATTAAGTTCGATAAATTCTTTTTGAGTGATCCTTTTATTTGGATCGTCGGAGTGAGCAGCGATAGTGAAGTTTTCTTTACTCTGTTCGTGCATCTTATATTTAGCAAAGTCGAGAACATCGTCTTTTTTGCTATTATCTAGATTTTGGAATATATCTATTAATTCAATTTGTTTAGAATCGACTTCATTAAAATAAGTAGATTCGTGGTTTTCTCTGGTCATTGGTGTGTCCATACCCATGAGCCATGCCTCGTTAACCCCTAATACATTCGCCATAAGAAAGATGTTATCTTGTTTTGCTTCGTATTTTCCATTTATATAGTCGCTGATAGAGTTACGTCCAATTCCAGTACGTCTAGCTAATTCAGCTTGAGATATATTCTTATTTTTTAAAGCTATTTTTAGCCGATCAGAAAAGTTGTTCATTATTCTGTACACCCCTTTACAATGATTATACTGTTAAGAATTCTGAATAGCAAGCAAAAGATACAGAAAACTGAACAAAATGTGTTGACATTCTTTTTTTTATAAACTATGATGATTTTGTACAGAAAACCGAACAGTCTGGAGGGAAAAAAATGAAAAAAATAGACATTGTCTACGATTATGAATTGCTGAAAGATAAAATATCGGAAAAAGGGCTTACTCAAGAAACATTAGCACCTAAACTCAATATGAGTAGAACATCGTTGAATCTAAAATTGAATAGCAAATCAAACTTCACGCAAACCGAGATTAAGGTTATGGCTGAATTACTAAATATTCCTTCAAAAGAACTTGGGAATTATTTTTTTAAAGGTTTTGTACGGAAAAATGTACAAAATGTGAAGGAGGTGCTGTAATGTCTCAAACCATTGAAATCAATACACCGATTCAAATCTTAATACCTTCACATTTAAAAGTTGTGGAGATTGAAGAATATGAATCATTAAAG
The DNA here is from genome assembly GCF_051711225.1 of Enterococcus sp. DIV2449a. Classification (NCBI taxonomy): domain Bacteria; kingdom Bacillati; phylum Bacillota; class Bacilli; order Lactobacillales; family Enterococcaceae; genus Enterococcus; species Enterococcus sp. DIV2449a. The sequence goes on along the minus strand of NZ_JBIOME010000001.1, from coordinate 2,509,235 downwards.
AAAAAAGATTTGATGGGTCAAACGTGGACAATGGATGACCTTAAGGAACGATTGCAAACTACTGACGAAGATTGGATAAAGGAAAAAATCCTTTATCCAAACAGAGAAATACTAGATGTCAGGAACGGCGGTTTTGTTCGTTACTCAAAAGGCAAAGGGAATCCTTGGAAATTCAATGCTTTAGAAATGGCGAAGTATTTACAAGAAAATTGGGCAAATATCATGTCAGATTGAAAGGAGGGATTTTGTGAATAAGAAATGGTTAGCTACGCTCCATGACAATCCATTGTATAAAGCACGTCAATTACAAGGGATTGCTTATGCCAGCTTATTGTTAAACGGTATATTGTTAGCTATTTGTTTCCTATTAATGATTGGAGGGTAACTAGATGTTTAAAGAAAGAGAAATTATTTTCACTACAAATCGAATGTATGTTAAGCCATACACTCAAAAAATTAAGTCGATTATCTGGAATAAGTTTGAATCGACATGTGAAGTAGAGGATCGTTCATTTGATAGCGATGAGACACCTACGATTGCTTTATATTTTGTTGTTTCAGATGATCAGTTTCAAAAATTACAAATGGCCATCCCTAAGTTGCTACCGGATTTAGTAAGTAAAGGAGGAATTCAATATGAATAATGACAAGTTAGCACTGACATTAGCCGATAAGTTGATGGCAAAAGTTAACAGTTTGCTAGATGCAGAAGTTCGAACAATCACTGCCGATTTACAGGATACTCAAAAGGACATTGAAGCAAAACGCACGATTTCAATAAAGGTTGGAATCAAAGTCACTAGTGATCATCGAGGAATTACCATCGATGCAGAATCAAATCATGGATTACCGAAACGAGAATTGGAACCAGTTGTTTATCCAATTGATGTCAATAATTCTGGACAGATAAATTTGTTCGAAGATGAGTGAAAGCTGTAGGTGATGTAGATGTTATCAAAGGCGATCGATTACTTGGAAAAAATGCCTGCAATTGTAATGCAGGTTCGTATGAGGAAACGTGGAGAGAATTATGTATACAGTATTGAAGCGAAAACTGAGCGAGGTAGAGTAGAAACATTTCAGTTGCGTGGAAGGACGTTGTATCACCATGTTTTTCATCTTGGAAAACAAACCGAAGAAAAGGTTCTTTTCCAGTTTTCAGAACAATAAAAAAAGCCGCCAAAACTGGCGACTTCTGAGAATGGTATTTCTTATCTCCGACAAGATAAGTATACCATCCTCAGACTATTTTTGCAAAAAACGCTGCTATTTCGGCGTTTTATCGTCCTTGTATTAGATACTAACTTAACGGACGTAGAAAATTCTGGGGTGTTTGTCATGAAGAAATCATTTGTTAGAGAACGCAGAGTGGAAGCAGGACCTTATAAAGAAATCCGACTTTACAGTAGGACGATCGAGCAGGAACGAAAATGCAGAGAACCCAGAGGTAGGAGGAAAAAAGTAACTGGCTTATCTCAAGCAAGATGGAATCAAGCCCAAAGTAAACGAAAGGCCGCATTGTTCCTGTATGCAAACTTTGGAGAGAAAGATTACTATGCCACGTTCACTTATTCCGATCAGTTTCTACCTGAAAAGCCTGCTGATGCCAAGCGTGATCAAGAAAACACTTTGAAAAAACTAAAAAGACTCTATGAGAAAGAAGGGGTCGAACTCAAGTACATGTGGTTTACCTCGTATCAATACGATGAGGAAGTAGGCTATATCACTCGAATCCATCACCATATCGTTTTAAACAATGGTCCATCAAGGGATGCAATCGAGAGTGTTTGGTCTAAAGGACGAGGAAAGAAGAAACAGCCTCTTGGTCGAAGACAAGTGCAAAACATTCAATACGATTCAGATGGGATGCAAGGCTTGGTCAATTATTTAACAGGTCAAGAGAAATGGGAAAATCGCCAGTGGAAGAAAGGTCAAAAGCGATGGTCCAAGAGTCGAAACCTTAAAGAACCACACGAAACAACCAACGATGATTATTGGTCATTTAGAAAACTAAATAAATTAGGTATGTCCAACGATGATGGAGCAGAGGAAATTCTTAAGAGGTTTCCTCAATACCGAATTTTAGGAGATATATTGAAAATTTACGATGAGGATCGTGGGTGGTATTTCAAAATCGAACTGTTCAGAAATGATGATGGATAGAGAAAGAGGTAGAAATGGAAAGTAAACAAACGTATCTGGTCGCCTGCTTTGATAAATCAGATTGTATCGACATGATGCAGGAAGTCTTTTTGATGTTAAACATTGATGATCAAAACAAAGGGAAATTTTCTCCATGTATTAAAACATTGGAAATCAAATCAGAAGAAAAGGAAATCCGATTTCTTCAAAATCAGCAAATTTGCGATGCTGCATCAAACAAATTAAATGATCATTCAGCATATGCAGGAATAGTTAAGAGTGATCGCTATTCACAATTCGTATGCTTTGAAGATAAAGCACACTATGAGCGCATTTACCGAAGAACACTAGATACATTTGGTCAAAACGACAAAGAAGGATTTATTACTAAACTAATGCAGAAAGTAGGTAGAAACGATGTCTTCAAGAAATTACCAAAATAGAGTCAATAATGATTTAGGCGATATCTTTGAAAAAATGATTGATCAAGGTTGTTGGTACTACAGAACAAAAGAAATTGCTTTAATTGAAAAAACACCTGAACCGTTTCGTGTGAAGCAGATACTTGGCGACGGCAGCATGATCGTTTATCCAATCGGGAAAGCTCAACCAGATTACAAAGGAACTCTATGGGATGGACGTGCCATTGTTTTTGAAGCAAAGATGACCACAACGGATCGATTAAAAAAATCAGTGATTACACAAAATCAGGCGGCCTTGTTGGAGCTCCATCAAAAATTAGGAGCGATGGCAGGTGTTTGTTGCATGATTAAAAAGACCGTTGGATTTATCCCATGGAGTGATTGGCAAAACATGAAAGCAAAATATGGCCGTCAGTACATCCTTGAAGAAGAGTTGGAAGAATATCAGGTTGCTACGCCGGGCTACATCGATTTTCTGAATAAAACGAAATGGTGATCCTATGGATGAAAGAATAACGAGTTTCAAAGTAGCACGTGTCGAATTCACCATGTTTTGCGAGATACGAGGATGGACGGTTGAGTATTTTTCTAACAATCCCAAGAATTACCGTCAATACTATGCAAGATGTTACGTTCCAGAGAAGGCAGATACCTATCATTTTATTATTACACTTGCAGGGAAGTACTATCGCCTTCTCGGAAATAAAAAGTGGGAACCTTATGAATATGTGTATAAGCCAGCAGATGCAGGAGGTGATCAACATGAAACAGAACCAACAGGCGATGAAGCAGAAAGAACATGAAAAAAAGAAGCGTCACAGAGAACGTGCTTTAAAACTACAACGATTACTTTATCTATCTAACCTTGATGATCGAGAGATTGATCCATTAATTGAGGACGAGCGAGAAGCATTACGTGTTGAACTCTGGAGAGGGGAGCAATCCCATTTGCGAATTGTGGAGGTTCTTTACAAAGGCGAAGTGATTTTCACAGGTACTCGGAAAGACGTATGTCGGAAGTGTAAAAAAGCAAATCGAACGATGAGCGATTTATTACGTTATGGTCATGAAGATAAACAAGGAAGGACTTACCGCTATAAGGATTGGAGTGGAACCATTGACGATGGGGTTGATTACGATTAATCAAAATAATTGGAGGGAAATTCATGAATGAGTTAGTTGAATTAGTAGAACAATGGTCAAAAGAAAAAGGATTGGATAAAGCAGATTCTAGCAAACAAATGTTGAAAGTTGTCGAAGAAACTGGTGAAGTTGCAGCTGCATTAGCAAGAAACAATCGAGATGCATTAAGAGATGGTATTGGCGATGTAGTAGTAACCTTGATCATCTTGGCAATGCAAAATGATATGGACTTGTACGAATGCCTGAATTTTACTTATGACGAAATCAAAGGACGTACTGGAAAGATGGTCAATGGTGTTTTCGTTAAGTCCAGTGACCTGAAATAATTCCAGAATCGGAAGAAATACACAACTAAGAAAAGAGGAATAAGAAATGTTTAAATACGAGAATAAAGAGTTCCGAGCTAATTCTCTATCTCATGCGTATACGAAATTTTTAGATGAATCTTGGGGATCGCACTACGTTGATTACCTAAAACAAAATAATCTTGAACATGAAAAAATTTATGCGACAGAAGATATTGAGGAAGTTGAAAACCTTGTTGATGGATACTACCGATTGAAGCAAAAGTTAGAAAATGGTGCTGTTTTCCAAATCGAGGTTTGGGAAAACGGAGATGGGTCATATGATGGGCTTGCTCAGGTGGTTTAGTTGATAATCCACCAAAATAGTTAACTAAAAACATATAAAGGAGCGATTTAAGAATGAAAAAATATAATGTGCTGGTCGAAACAGAAAGTGAACAGCTTTTTCTATTTCCAATGAAGGCAGAGAGTGCTAAGCATGCTAATGCATTATTGATGAGAGAAAGTGTACGTCATGATTTTTTAAATGGAGTTGAGATTGCGACTATTGCTGTTTTTGAAGAAGGGAATTCGGTGAATAAACTTGAAAATACCATCAGAGATTAAGGTTGCCGGTATCAACTATCAAGTAAGTATTGCTGACCATTTGCCTAGTGAAGACGCAGGTTACAAATGGGGAGAGTGCAATTACCAAGATGCTGAGATTCGCATTTGGAATGAATTATCAGACCAAAAAAAGGATCAGACATTTGTTCATGAATTGACTCACGCTATATTCCATGAAGCAGGAATTGATGATCAGGATGAGGATCAAATTAACCGAGTAGGGATGGTACTGTATCAAGTCTTGCAAGACAATGCATTCCACTATCCGACGAAATAGGAGAAAGAATATGTTTATGAAAAATAAATTTGTAATCTTTGCATTCTTGGGATTAATCGCAGTATCATCTTGGATTTCTGCATATGTGATTTTGTCCCAAGCAAAACAAATCGTGAAGCTACAAGAACAACTGCAGCATGAGCAGATGAAGTACAAGGTTATTATCAATGATCCGCTGGTGCGAGATGCGATGGAAAGTGGGGGATGATTATGACAGTTGCAGTTTTAGTGTTCACAGGATTCGTAGTGATAATGGTCGTTGCAGTCATTGTTGGAAAGAAGATGGACGATAGAGAAGGAAAATAAAAAAGCCACTACCTTTTGGGTAAGTGACCAGTGACATGATTATTTTACCATAAAAGGAGTGGCGTTTGTGAGATTTCAGTGGCTTAAAAATTATCAAGATTTGGAAGAGCAGATTCTCTTCATGAAATGGAATCTTAACAAAAGTAAGTTGGAATTGGAACGATGGGTCAGTGGTGATTTAGCAAACGTCCGTCTTGAAAAAAACTCAAGGTCAGCTTCTTTAGAAGAGAATATTCAAATAATTGAAGAAGAGATTGAATTACTAGAAGATCAACTAAATGAAATGGTTCTACTGATAAAGTCATTTAAGGGATTAGACAATCAAATAATGTATTTGAAATATGTTGAAGGGATGACTTTAGAAAAAATTGCCGAAGATCTTAACTACAGTACATCGTATATTCAAAAGAAACATACTGAATTAAGAAAAGCAATTGATTTTGTCGATGAGTATATTTTAAACAAAAATAAGTTGAAGATGAAGATATCATTGCAAGATCATCGAGAAAAGTTGCACAAAAGTTGCACTACTAATTCTAGTTTTAAACTTGATTAATATGGAATATATTAATAGCGTAGAAGAAACGAGAGATGGTCTATGGCTACTCACATAATCATAAACCGAATGGAGGAAAGCTCCTTATCGCAAAACTTCTTTGAATAAATAGAAAGACAGCACATTATTTTGAAACGAGGTGAATCACTTCAAATCAAAATTCGCTAGTGCTGTCTTTTATATTTAATTAAATTAAAGGAGGAAATCACATGAAAGAGTTTAGCAAAGTGAATGTGCTAGGAACGCAGTACACAATTTACAAAAATACAACAGAACTTGATAAACCTTTCATAAGTGGAGCCGATGGGCTAACTGACTTTACTACTAAAGAAATATTTATTGCTACCCTTGATGATGGTGATCCTAATAACATGCAGGCTATGGAGCATTATGAAAAGAGAACTATACGACATGAGCTTATTCATGCAATCTTGTTTGAATCTGGTTTGGATCACAACAGTAAATGGGGAAGAGATGAAGAGATAGTAGATTGGATTGCAATTCAATTCCCCAAGTTGTTAGCTGTATTTCAATCTATAAACATTGAAACATTTTAGTACTCCATCACCTAAAGAAAGGACCCCGATACAATGGCGTTAAGAGCAGACAGACAAGGACCCCACAGGGTAGCCTTTGAGAAGAACAAAAGGGTACTGCTTAAAACTCACAACACTTGCGGCATTTGCGGTAAGCCTATTGATAAAACACTAAAGGCACCACATCCTTTGAGTCCAGTAGTGGATCACATTGTACCAATCAATAAAGGTGGTCATCCATCAAGCATCGAAAACTTACAGCTGGCACACTGGACCTGCAACAGACAGAAGTCTGACAAACTTTACTCTGTCAAAGATGAAGCGCCTAAAGTTGTAGGTAACAGAAACCTTCCACAAAGCACTGATTGGGCTTCTTATGGCGGTTAAAAAATTTAGATACAATCATACCAAAAAGAAATTAAAAACTGATACAAGCGAAAAGAGAAGGGGGGGATAGGTACCCCTCCGCCTTGGCGGCCGAGCTTCACGCCGTCACTGTACATTTTTTCTCACGCGACTTTTTGAAAGGAGTGAAATAATGGAAATTTATGGCATTGAGTACCTAAGAAATAAGCTAGCTACTCATAAAATTCGTGTTGATTTAAGGTATAGACAATACGATATGAAGAAGAATGAATCAAGCTTCGGAATCACAATTCCATCTGAAATAAGAAAAAGATATCGATCAGTTTTAGGATGGTGTGCCAAAGGGGTGGATTCTTTGGCTGATCGTTTAGTTTTTCGTGAATTTGAACATGATGACTTTGAGGTAAACGAAATTTTTGAAGCAAATAATCCGGATGTATTTTTTGATAGCTTGGTTTTGTCATCTTTGATTGCTTCTTGTTCTTTCGTTTATATTTCAAGGGGTGAAGGAGAAATACCTAGATTACAAATAATTGAAGCAAGCAATGCAACGGGGATTATTGATCCAATTACAGGACTTCTAACGGAAGGGTATGCAGTTCTCGAAAGAGATAAAGATGGAAATCCATCTATTGAAGCATATTTTCTGCCTGGTATAACTCATTACTATTATGCTGATGAAAATATACCGGATGAACCTATCGAACATAGTTTTGATTATCCATTATTAGTGCCGGTAATTCATCGGCCAGATGCAGTTCGGCCATTTGGTCGTTCTCGTATTACACGATCAGGTATGTATTACCAGTCATACGCAAAACGTACACTAGAACGTGCAGATATCACCGCAGAATTTTACTCATTTCCGCAAAAATATGTTTTAGGAACAGATCAAGATTCAGAACCATTGGATACTTGGAAGGCAACCATTTCAGCGATGCTCGAATTTACAGTTGGAGAAGGTGGTAATGCTCCAACAGTGGGACAGTTCACGACTTCTAGTATGACTCCATTTACAGAACAATTAAAAACTGCAGCTGCTGGATTCGCTGGTGAAACAGGACTTACATTGGATGACTTGGGATTTGTTTCCGATAATCCCTCATCGGTTGAAGCGATTCGGGCAAGTCATGAAAATTTAAGGCTAGCTGGACGTAAAGCACAACGATCGTTAGGATCTGGAATATTGAACGTAGCATTTATTGCTGCTTGTTTACGTGATGACTACCCGTATTTTAGATATCAGTTTGCAAAAACAATTCCTAAGTGGGAACCATTATTTGAAGCTGATGCCAATTCATTAACATTAATTGGAGATGGTGCGATTAAATTGAATCAAGCGATTCCAGGATATATCAATAGTGAAACAATCAGAGATTTAACTGGAATAAAAGGTGGCGATAGTAATGGATAACGACATTGTTCCCGCATTACTTGAAAAAATTAAAAATGAATTTAGTGAGCAGACAATCAATAGTCAGAAGTTGAAGTCTGCTTTTTCTTTGCTCAAAAATCGTAAGGCCACATACAAAAATGTAAATGAGTTTGCTATTGAAATTGGAGAAATATTAGCAAATGTATTAGGCAGCAATATCAACATTGACATTCTTCCTGACGGGAAAATGTATTTTAATATTGCTGATCGGTTGCTTAATGAAACGCTGAAAAATAATTACGATTTGATTTCAAATTTTTCTGTTGATGTTCAAGAGCAGTTAAACAAAGAAGCTGCAATTAAAATTAAAGGACAGAAACCTGACTTCAACCAAGACAGGGTCAATGGCCTTATAAACAAGATATCAGCAGCAGAAGATTTCGATACTGTTAAGTGGGTATTAGGAGAACCGATCGTAAATTTTAGTCAAAGTGTTGTTGATGATGTTATTAAAGCAAATGTAGATTTTCATGCGAAATCTGGGTTAAGGCCAAGAGTCAACAGAACCTTAGTCGGACATGCTTGTGATTGGTGTAAAAGTTTAGCTGGCTCATTTGATTATTATGATTTACCAGATGATATTTATCGAAGGCATGAAAGGTGTAAATGTATAGTTGAATATAAACCGGGTGATGGTCGAAAACAAAATGTATGGTCAAAAGCTTGGACTGATCCACAAAAGGAACAGAAAATTCAAGCTAGAAAAAATATAAATTTGAGAAAGGATGCGTGATCCAATATCTCCCAGCGACAGGGTTATCATGCATGATCGAGATTGAAAGGGGATAGTTTATGACTACTAAAGTGAAATTTGGTAATCAACATCCTACTCAATCGGTAATTCTTCCATATGATAGATCTGTATCTCAAAGAGCGATTGAAAGATATCAAAGAACTGGTCGCAATTGTTATGATTGGCAAATTAGTATGCTTGAACCTATCTTGGCTATTGATGAAGATAATTTATGGGTTCATCAAAAGTTTGGTTTCTCAATTCCACGAAGAAACGGTAAAACCGAGGTTATTTACATTATTGAGTTAGATGCTTTAGAAGAAGGATTAAGTATTTTGCATACGGCTCACAGAATCAGTACGTCTCACGCTTCATATGAACAAGTAAAAAAATTACTTGAAGACACGGGATATATTGAGGGCGAGGACTTCAATTCAATCAAAGCTAAAGGTCAAGAACGATTGGAGCTATACTCAACTGGCGGCGTGATTCAATTCCGAACAAGAACATCTAGTGGTGGGCTTGGGGAAGGATTTGACTTGCTTGTGATCGATGAAGCTCAAGAATACACTACTGAGCAAGAATCAGCTTTGAAGTATACCGTGACAGACAGTCAAAACCCTATGACGATTATGTGTGGTACGCCACCAACTCCTGTATCTAGTGGTACCGTTTTTACAGGTTATCGAGATACTACGCTATTCGGTAAATCGAAGTATTCTGGATGGGCCGAATGGTCAGTTGATGATATGAAAGATATCCATGATGTCGAGGCTTGGTATAATTCCAATCCTTCATTGGGATATCATTTGACGGAACGAAAGATTGAAGCGGAACTTGGTGATGACAAACTTGATCACAACGTACAGCGTTTAGGATACTGGCCTAAGTACAATCAAAAATCTGCTATTTCTGCTAAGGATTGGACAAGGTTGAAAGTAGTAGCTCTGCCTGTATTGAAAGGACCGTTGTATGTTGGTATCAAGTATGGGAATGATGGACAGAATGTTGCAATGAGTATTGCAGTTAAAACTTTATCCGGAAAAATATTCGTTGAAGCAATTGATTGTGTGTCTGTAAGAAATGGCAATCAATGGATCATTAATTTCTTGAAAAAAGCTAACGTAAATGCAGTGGTCATTGACGGTGCTGGAGGTCAAAATATCCTAACTAAAGAAATGGAAGAGTTTAAAATTAAAGCGCCAATCCTTCCAAAAGTATCAGAAATCATTACTGCCAATTCATTATGGGAACAAGGGATATTTCAACAAACAATTTGCCACAAAGATCAGCCATCTCTAAGTTCAGTAGTTACGAACAGTGAGAAGCGCAATATCGGTAGCAACGGTGGATTTGGTTATAAATCGCAATTTGAAGATAGAGATATCTGTTTAATGGACAGTGCACTATTAGCACATTGGGCTTGTAGTATTAAAAAGCCCAAGAAAAAACAACAAAAAAGGTATTAGACGACTATTTAGCGGTAGTCGTTTTTTAATACAAAAAATTACCGAACTGCCGGGCAAGCAGGAGAAAGGAAGTTTGTATTATGACATTCAAAGCAATTGAAACACAAGAGGAACTGGACCGTATTATCCAGGAGAGATTAAGTCGTGAAAAAGGGAAGTTCGCTGATTACGATGAGATCAAAACGCGTAATGCTGCATTAGAAGCAGAACTAGATGATTTGAAATCAACAATCGAAGAATCAAGCAATGCCGCTAAGACTCATGAGCAAACAATAGCTGATCTAAATAAACAAATCGCTGAGAAAGAAACCGTGAATTTGCGTACTAGAATTGCGTTGCAAAACGGATTGCCAATTGATTTAGCAGATCGCTTGGTTGGAGATGATGAAGAAAGTATCAAAGCTGATGCAGAACGGTTAGCGAGTTTTATAAGTAAGAAACAAACGCCGCCACCTTTGAAAAATACTGAAAATAATTTAGGTGAAGGAAAAGATGGCGCTTATAAAAATCTAATTGAAAATCTTAATTTAGAAGGAGAGTAATATTATGTCAACATTATCAAAAGGAAGTTTATTTGATCCAGAATTAGTTACAGACCTTATTAACAAAGTGAAAGGAAAAAGTTCTTTAGTAGCTTTATCTCAACAAAAGCCGATTCCATTTAACGGTCAAAAAGAATTCACTTTCACTATGGATTCCGAAATCGATATCGTTGCTGAAAACGGTAAAAAAACACATGGAGGGGTTTCTATTGCGCCGTTGACTATCGTGCCAATCAAGGTCGAATATGGCGCTCGTATTTCTGATGAATTCTTGTATGCTTCAGATGAAGAAAAAATTGATATTGTAAAAGCATTCAATGAAGGTTACGCTCGCAAACTTGCTCGTGGTTTAGATTTAATGGCATTCCATGGAATCAATCCACGTACTGGTACAGCGTCAGCAATTATCGGAACGAATCACTTTGACGGGAAAGTAACGCAAACAGTTGACTTTAATGAAGCAGATCCAGATGTAAACATTGAAACGGCTGCTTCAATGGTACAAGGTGCGGAAGGTGTAATTTCGGGTATGGCGATGGATCCGCAGTTTTCAGCTGCCTTAGCATCTTACAAAGTAAATGGTGTCAAACAATTTCCAGAGTTAGCATGGGGAGCGAATCCGGGAGCTGTTCGTGGAATCCCAACTGATATCAATCGCACAGTATCTAACGGCGGGAATGACTTGGTTATAATTGGTGACTTTGCTTCCATGTTCAAATGGGGATATGCGAAAGAAATCCCATTGGAAGTTATCAAGTATGGTGATCCTGATAATAGCGGACAAGATTTGAAAGGTTACAACCAAGTTTATTTACGTTCAGAAACATACCTGGGTTGGGGAATTATGGATGGCAATAGCTTTGCTCGTGTGATTAAACCAGCAGGAGGCGGACAATAATGCAATATAAAAACACAAAAACAGGGGTTACTTTTAGTAGCCCTTGCGTTGTTTCTGGCGGTGATTGGGTCTTGTTGAAAGATGAGCCAAAAACTGATGAAGAACCAAAAGCAGTGAATGAAGTAGAAATTGAAAATACTGACGATGAAGCTGAAACACTAGTTGCTGTTCCAGAACAACAAGCTGATGAAAAAGATGAACAAGTGGTTGGATTAGAAGGCATTACTAAAAAGCAAATCATGCAGGAATTAGATGCATTTGGCATCAAGTATAACCCTAGCTCTAAAAAGCAAGAATTGTACGATTTGATGATGCAAGGGAAGTGATTTCATGGCAGCCTTTGCAACTATTGATGATTTGTCAAACCTATGGCGTGCCCTTAAGCCAGAAGAAATCACGCGAGCTACTGAATTGCTTAATATTGTTTCTGATTCTTTGCGAATGGAAGCCGATAAGGTGGGAAAAGATTTAGATAACATGATAAGCATGAAGCCTGATTACTTTTTGAATGTTGTCAAATCGGTAACTGTTGATGTTGTAGCTAGAACACTAATGACATCAACTGATCAGGAGCCAATGACCCAGTATGCAGAAGGAGCATTGGGTTATTCCGTTTCTGGATCGTACCTTGTGCCAGGTGGCGGATTATTTATCAAAAACAGCGAATTGAGCCGTCTTGGTTTAAGACGGCAACGGATGGGAGTGATTGAACCTTATGGCACTTTTGAAAGGAATAACAATTCAATTGGTGGGTTTGACCAAAACGGGAACTGATCCATTCGGGAATCCAATCTACGAAGAAGCAGATATTGATGTTGAAAATGTCTTAGTCACTCCTACTTCCACTGATGATATTGTCAACCAACTTACTTTAACTGGAAAAAAAGCTGTATATACGTTAGCAATCCCGAAAGGAGATACTAATGATTGGGAAGACAAAGAAGTAAAATTCTTTGGTAAACGATGGCGCACCTTTGGCTTTCCAACAGAGGGTATCGAAGACTTAATCCCACTTGATTGGAATAAGAAAGTGATGGTGGAACGTTATGGCTAAGATGAAATTCAAGTTGAACCGGAGTGGAGTAGCAGCTCTAATGAAGTCCAATCAGATGCAAGGTGTATTAGAAGAGAAAGCAACTGGTGTGAGAAATAGAGCTGGCGAAGGTTACAAACAAGATATTTATGTAGGTAAAACGAGAGCAAATGCAATGGTATATGCGGATACATACCAAGCAAAAAAAGACAATATGAAAAATAATACCCTTTTAAAGGCGGTGCGATAAATGATTGAAATTGTGATTAAGAATTTTCTTGATAGTCATTTATCTGTAACGTCTTTTTTAGAAAAACAAGGGAAAATGCCAGAAAGCTATGTTCTTTTCGAAAAGACTGGTAGCGGTGCAAACAATCATATTTCGTCTTCAACATATGCTTTTCAAAGCTATGCACCTACATTGTATGAAGCCGCATTGTTAAATGCTGAGTTGAAAGAAATTTTAAAAGATCTGATCAAACTGGATGAGATCAGCAGGATTAAGCTGAATAGTGATTATAACTACACGGACACAACAACAAAAGAGTACAGATATCAAGCAGTATTTGATATCACTCATTACTAGGAGGTAATAACATGTCAGATGCAAAAAATGTATCAACTGCTAAACCAAAAGTGGGAGGGGCCATTTATTCGGCTCCATTGGGAACTACATTGCCCGAAAATGCAACAACTGAATTAAATGCTGCATTCAAAAGCTTGGGGTATATTTCAGAGGATGGTATGACAAACTCAAACACACCTTCTTCTGAAAATATTAAAGCATGGGGTGGGGATACTGTTGCAAGTCCTCAAACAGAGAAAGAAGATACCTTTTCTTACACTTTGATTGAAGCATTAAATACTGATGTTTTGAAGGAAGTATATGGATCTACAAATGTAACAGGCACAATTGATACTGGAATTAAAATTAAAGCGAATGCAAAAGAACTTGAAGAACACGTCTTAGTTGCAGACATGATTCTAAAAGGCGGGATTCTTAAAAGAATTGTTATCCCAAACGGAAAAGTAACGGAAATCGGAGAAATTAGTTACACTGATGCTGATGCAGTAGGTTATGAAACAACTATTACTGCTATTCCGTCTGATGATGAAGGAAATACTCACTTCGAATACATTCAGAAACCAGCAGCTAGCACAGGAGGTTCAGGACAATGATTAAAGGGGAAACAAATTCAGGATTCAAGTATTCTATCGAAGAAAAACGATTAGATAATTATGAACTCTTAGAAGTTATTGGTGAAATAGATGAAAATCCTGTGGTTGCGCCGAAAGCTTTAAATCTTCTTTTAGGAAAAGAACAGGCAGCAGCTTTGAAAGAACACGTTCGAGATGAAGATGGAATTGTTCCTGCTGCTAAAATGGTTGAAGAACTTGGAAATATTTTTCAAAATCAAGATCAAACAAAAAACTCCTAATCCTCGCCGGAATGATTAATATCGATGAGAGTTCATTGATATGCGATCTAGCCGAAACCTATAAAATATATGACTACAAACAGCTGCCAGTTTCTAAGGTAGCTGTTTTTTCATGTGGACTTAGAGATGAATCTAGAATAAAGCAAAAGCTTAGTGGGCAAAATATTCCGTTGAATACTCTTTTATTAGCAGGAATAAACGATAACTTAAGGCTTTTAGTTTGGGCAAAAACAAAAGATGGACAAAAAGGAAAAAACCAGCCTGAATCGATTCTTTCTAAATTAGTCGGAAATAACATGAACGAAAGAGAGGAAGTTGTATTTGATTCTGGTGAGGATTTTACTCGTATGAGAAAACAACTGATTGGAGATTCAACGAATGGGGGTGAAGAATAATGGCAACAGAATTAGGACAAGCTTTTGTACAAATCATGCCCTCTGCCAAGGGGATTAGTGGATCCATAACAAAACAATTGTCTGGTGAAGCTGATGCAGCAGGAACAAGTGCTGGAAATTTAATTGGCGGTAAGCTAGTTACGGCGATTGGTGGAATTATTGCAGCGGCTAAAATTGGTGAACTTATAACTAAAGGCATTTCTGCTTCTTTGTCAGAGGGTGCCGCATTGCAACAGTCATTAGGAGGGATTGAGACTCTTTTCAAGGGCAGTGCTGATAAGGTAAAGCAGTACGCCAATGAAGCATATAAAACGGCTGGATTATCGGCGAACGATTATATGGAGAATGTTACTAGTTTCAGTGCAAGTTTGTTGCAATCTATGGGCGGAGATACTGAAAAGGCTGCCGATAAAGCGAACATGGCAATGGTTGATATGTCCGACAATGCTAATAAAATGGGCACAAATATGGGTGATATTCAAAATGCCTATCAGGGATTTGCGAAACAAAACTATACTATGCTTGACAACTTAAAACTTGGTTACGGCGGAACTAAAACAGAAATGGAAAGACTTTTAGCAGATGCTACAAAATTAACCGGTGTTAAATATGATATTAACAATTTGAGTGATGTGTACACTGCGATTCATGCTGTTCAAGAAGAATTAGGGATTACTGGAACTACAGCTAAAGAAGCTGCAGAAACATTCAGCGGGTCTTTTACTTCAATGAAATCAGCGTTTTCTAATGTGCTTGGAAATCTTTCATTGGGACGTGATATAGTTCCTTCTCTTCAAGCATTAGCACAAACCACTTCAACGTTTTTATTCGACAACTTCATTCCAATGGTCGGTAATATATTGAAAGGTCTGCCGGTAGTGTTTTCTACACTATTTCAAGAAGCTGGTCCAAGGTTTCTCGAAGGTGGAGAAGCATTGTTGTCACAGTTAGGAATTGGGATCGATGGAGGTTTATCAACGTTGTTAGGAAATGTTCGAAGCGCAATCGATCCAATAATTCAAGCATTTAAAACAGCCTTTGGTCAACTTCCACAGCTATTTCAAACAGTGGTATCTACACTTACGCCAATAATTAACACAATTGCTACTGCCTTTACTAAGCTTGATTTTAGTGGGCTTCAAGCAGTAATCTCTGCAATCATTCCTGCTATAACGAATGCTTTCAGTACGATGATGACAATTGTTAGTCCTGCTATTGATATGGTCGTCAATTCTTTTGTAAAAATGTGGAATGCAGCTCAGCCTATCGTCACTGTGTTGGCTAGTGCGCTGATGCCTGTTTTACAAGTTGTAGGTGCATTTTTAGGAGGAGTTTTCAAAGGAATTCTAATGGGTGTTTCTGCGACATTCGACATGATCACAAGTGCAATCGGGTTTTTAACGCCAGTTATTACGTGGCTAGTTGAAGCGTTCAAAGCCTGTGTACCTGCATTAACAACTGTTGCTGAGTGGATTGGAACTGTTATTGGGTACTTTACAAATTTAGGCAGTGCAGGAGGATCGTTAAGTGGCATACTAAGCAGCGCTTGGAGCAATATTAAAACTGCGGTATCAACAGCTGGAAGTTTAATATCAGGTGCAATTAGTGGCATTCGTGTCGTATTTAGTAGCTTAGGAAGCGCTGGTAGTGCTTTAAGTGGTGTTATGTCTAGTATATGGGGCGCAATTCGATCAGTCATTTCAGCTGCAGGAAGTATTATCAAAACTGTGATATCAACTGTTGGTAGCGGATTTAGTGCAATGGGAAGTATTTTTTCAAGTGTTGGATCTCAAGTAACAGGTATTATCAATAATGTAAAAAATGTTATTAGTGGTCTTGCTAATATTGATATCAGTGGTGCTGGTGCAGCTATAATGAATGGATTTTTAGGAGGATTGCAATCAGCTTGGGAAGGTGTAAAAAATTTTGTTGGAGGAATCGCAGATTGGATCAAAGAACACAAAGGACCGATTTCTTATGACCGAAAATTATTAGTACCAGCTGGTAAAGCAATAATGGGAGGATTTAACGAGACTTTAAAAGATAAGTTTAAAGATGTACAGGCAACAGTAAAAGGTATGGCTGCAGGTATTTCTAGTAGTTTTATTGCTGATGAAATAGATGCATTTTCTAATAAAACACTTCAAATGGATGTATCTAAAACTATATCTGATGGAAACTATACCGCTAAAAGAGTTATTGCTGATGGCGCACTCGCTCAAAAGAAAAATGAACCTATGTATATCACTATAGAGGGTACAGTGTTATTAGATGGTCAAAAGACTGGAACTATCTTAGCACCAATGGTAAAAATTGAAAATGATCGTATAGAAATTATGGAAAACAAAGTTTATAGAAATAGGGGGTAAGTTATGAAAATACCGGTGTTCTTTGGTGAGGTTGACTTATCTTCTTTTATAGACGAGATTACCTCATTAGACAGAGGGATTGGACCTTCAACCACAATTGAATCAAAATCTTTTGGTGAGGCTGGTAACGCTTTTGTTTCCAGTACAAATGAGGAAGCCTTAATTAAGATGTCCTTTTTTATAAAAAGTAATGTGATAGAGAAGAGAAGAGGATTAGCGGGTGTTTTGAATACTAAAGTACCTCGGAAATTAGTATTTGGTGATGAACCGAATCTCTTTTATTATGCTATACCTCAAGGTGATAAAAGTTTTGATGATAAAAAAACTTATGGAACAGGAACTATAACTTTCCAAATTACTGATGGAGTTGCTCATAATAATTCACTGGATAGTGTAGTCGCGAAAGTTGATTCCAATGGAATTCTTGCGATGGATATTGATTATAAAGGAACAGAGAAAACCCCGCTAACACTTACGATCCATAATAATGCCGAAACTGGATTTTTAGGTGCTATTGGCATGCATGGTGATGAAAATACCTTTCTAACACAACTTGGTTATGTTGATGAAGCAGATGGCGAGATTCGAGAAAAAGCACAAATTATTATCGGAAAGGATGGCGGCGTATTTAGCAATTGGACGGATGCGACGATATTCTATGAGAACCAAGAGAAGGCAATTGTTGCCAAGATGCCTGTAACGACTGCGTATGGTGGATGGATGGGTGGTATCCCAGCGGATGCCAAGAAATCAGGTACAAAAAAATGGTTTGGAACAGCCAAGGAACTGATTCTTCCGAATCCGATTGAAAGTGCGTACTTGTGGGGAAGGGCATGGTTTGAAACAGGAAAAATGGGGCAAACTGGTCAATGGACATTAGCCTATGTTGACGAGAATAATCTCTTTGTGGCAGGCATGGCAATTTCCAAAGGAGACAAGAACGGAAATAGTGCTACTGTGTATTTTCTGATTAATGAAGGAGCTGGCACAAAGATTTATAAAAGTATCCCCCTAACACCTTCTTATTGGCTGCCTCCAAACCCGTATGGATCACAAGCAAGAAATGACAATCGAAATATGTTTGATCTGAGAAAAGAAGGCGAGAAAATCACGTTTTTCTGGAATGGCGGCTATCATTCTGTCAATGTTCCCTTCTTAAAAGGAAAAAAAGTGAAACGAGTCCAGTTCTATACTGGTCAATATGCAGATCGTACACCGCAACAAGCTGTTCCTAATATGGGACTTAGGGATGTGTTGGTTGCAGATTTGAAATCACAGTATTGGGAAAATTTACCTAATCGATTCTCAGCTGGATCGGAGGTGATTATCACCAAAGAAAATGGCATGAACATGATCTATCGGGACGGAATCCAAACACTTGAAGATTTTATCACGGGAAGTAATTTTCCATATCTTGTACCTGGCAAAAATCATATTGAATTCCCTTATTCTCCATTTACTACCGTTCCGCCTACAATAACTGGGACGTATGAAAAGAGGTTTGTTTAGAATGGAACGACCATTAATCGCAATCTTAGATAATAAAGACCAATTACTCTGTGTGACTGATGAATATGAAGGTGGGAATTTACATACCTATTTGTTAGGTACTGCTGCATTCTTTCGATGTTCCATCTTACAAAAATCTGCTATGTCACCTTATTTTAAAGTTGGAAACAAGATCTCCTTTATTTATAAAAACACTGCCTATCATTTTGATATTACGGATATGGTTAAAAATGAGAAGTATGTTACCGTACAAGCTGACAGCCTGACTTTGGAATTGCGAAATGAAGATGCTTCTGAATATAAAGCCGAAAAAGCGATGACCTTTGAGGAATACCTCAAGGTCTTTTTGTTTGCTGGTGACAATCCATTGGTTATGGGGATCAATGAAGTATCGGACAAAAAACTGCAGTTAGAATGGGAAGGCAGCGAAGATGATCTTCTTGCTCGCTTGTTTAGTTTAGCAACGAGGTTTGATGCAGAGATTGAGTTTGTTACGCAATTGAATCAACATTGGGGCCTATCTCAAATTGTTTTGAATGTGTACAAAGCGAATGATGATAAAAACCAAGGTGTAGGAAATAATCGACAGGATGTTCTTCTTGAGTGGGGGAACAATGTTGAAACAATCGAAGTGAAAGATAACATTGATAACCTAAAAACTGCCATTAAGCCGATCGGAACAGATGGTTTAACAATAGCGGGTATTGAAATCGATGAACGAGATAAGGATGGCAATCAACTTTTTTACAGTCCTAAAGCTTCCGCGATAATTTATGCTGTTCAAGCAAGAAACATTTTTATGGCAAAAATGAATGGCGAAGGGTATATCAAAAAGAATTGGTCCTATGAAACTAAAAACCAAAACACCTTAGCAGGCCAAGCATTAGCACAGTTGAAAAAACTATCACAGGTGGAAGTTACAGTAACAATAAAGTCGTATGAATATCTTGGAATCGGCGATACAGTCAGGGCTTTGAATACAGAGTATCAGCCGGCGTTGAATTTATCTGTTCGAGTAAGTGAACAAGATATTTATTTTGATGAGCCGAATAGAAACCAAACAAAATTTACTAATGCTCAGATTCTACAATCAGAAGTGGATACTACTCTACTTACTCGTGTTCAAGCATTGATAGAAGCAAATAAAGTCTTTACGTATGAAATCATCACTAGTGATGGAGTTACTTTCAAAAATGGATTCGGCAGTACCACATTAACTGCTCGTGTTAGAGATGGTATCAAGGATATAACAGATACCTTTAGTCTGAAATGGTATAAAGATGGCACTTTGTTTTCAAATACCAAGACAGTGACGATCAATGCTGCAGATATCGAAGAAAAGGCAGTCTTTCGTTTTGAAGTAGCAGACGATTCGGGGAATGTGCGTGGTGGTGCTGAGGTGACAGTCACTAATATCGATGATGGTAAAAAAGGGGAACCCGGTGAAACATACTATCCACATCGTGGATATTTGATGGCAGACGGTACATTTACCAAGGTTTATCCGAATGAGAATTTAATTGAACTTAACAAGGTAACTTTAGGCAAATATGTTGCGTGGACTGGAAATGGGCTGACTTCAAACGTTTCAAGAGCCGTCTCTGATTATTTTCCTGTTGAGGAAGGTCAAATTTTAACAGTAAGCAGTGCAGCCTCGTCTTATGCTCTTGCAATTAACTTATTTACCGATGATGTGTCGGGTATCTCTGATTTACGTTATAAAGGCGGTGTCTGGGAAGTTCCCGATGGTACTGGAGTATCCTATTCGAATACTACTACTAAACCAATTCCAGTAGGTTATAAGTTTGCTAGAATCTCCTATATCTCAGGGTCTGGAACAGCTACGAAGGAAAGTATTGCTGATGTGAAAGCTAAGGTAGAAATTAGTGATGCTTCAACAATATGGACGCCTTCTCCATCCGAAGACTACGAAAACGCCTATCCAAAATACGAAGGATTCTATTCAGATACGAACCAAGTTGGGTCTGATAATCCTGATGATTACAAACCATGGACACCATTCATGGGACCACAAGGAAAAGACGGCTATACACCGATAAAAAATGTTGATTATTTTGACGGACAACCCGGTCAAAATGGGAAGAGTGCTTATCTATGGATAAGATACTCTCAGAATGCCGATGGATCAGGAATGACTACAGATCCAGCAAATGCTAAATATACTGGTTATGCTACAACGGAAACGAACGTTGCACCTACCAGTCCAAGCGTTTATAAGTGGCAACAAACGAAAGGCGATCCTGGTATTGGTATTCCCGGAGAACCAGGACCAGACGGAAAGACGTCATATCTGCATATCAAATATTCGAATGATGGCGGATTGACTTTTACGGGAAATGGCGGAGAAGACGGTGGGGATTATATTGGGCAGTATGTTGATTTTACGGAAGCAGATAGTAAAAAGCCAAGTGATTATACGTGGTCATTGACGAAAGGTTCCAAAGGGGACAAAGGTGATCCTGCACCACTCATTTCTTTGTCAGGAACAACACAAGCGATCACAGTTGATAAAGATGGAAAGATCACTCCAGCTTCTAGTTTTTCTGTGACCGGAACTGCAGTGAATACCGCTATATCAAATTGGACGTATAGTCTAAACGGTGGTAATTTTGGTTCAGCTGTTCCTACAGGAGTTACTCGAGCAGGCAACACTGTTACGATCGATCCTACAAAAGCTGTATTTGATACATTCACCATCAAGGCGGCTGATGCGACTGTGAGCGATGTATTCACTATTTCTAGAATCAAAGACGGTGGAGAAGGACCTCCTGGATCAGATGCTTATACTGTGTTTCTTACGAACGAATCCTACACCTTTGCTGGATCAACAACTGCAGCATTGGCTGGATCAACAACAACAGAAGTGATCGTATATAAAGGCATCAATAAAATTACACCTACTAGCATTACTGTAGGAACTAAGCCGACAGGACTGTCCTCTAGTGTGAGTGGATCAGTAATCACATTAACAGCTACAACTGCATTAGCATCAAAAAGCGGTAACGTGCCGATCACAATCACAGCAGATGGCAAAACATTTACGAAGCAGTTTTCTTACGCTCTATCTTTACAAGGGGCAACAGGGAACCCCGGTAAAGGGGTTGCCGCCGAAGAAATCAGCTATTCCATTTCTCAAGATGGAGTAAATCCACCGACATCTGGATGGTCAGGGACAAGACCCACACCTAAAGCGGGCTGGTATATGTGGACACGAACTAGATTCAAATACACGGACAATACCTACAGTGCTTATTTCTATCTTGTCGCTCAACAAGGAAAAGATGCGATCATCATTTCTGCCACACCACCAACTAATCCAGCAAAAGAAGATTTGTGGCAGGATCCGAATGATGCAACAAGCGCAGTTTATAAATGGGACGGCACAAAATGGATACATTGGGCGATCTCAATTGATAATTTAATCGCAAGTAATGTTCAGATTGAGAATGGTGTGTTTAAACGCGTGGAAGGTACTGTAATTGTTGGTTCTAAGTTTGTTAACAGCTTTAGTTACACTGACGGTGGCGTTACCTATACAGGGAGTACGACTGTTGAAGATGGTAACGTGATTATTGCAAGAACTGGCTCAGATGGTTCTACTTGGAAAACAAGCTTGGATCGTTCTTTAGGTTTCCAAGATACCTACAAAGCTTCAGCAACTGCTCCTGCCAGAACAACGCAATTAGGTCAAGGAAAGTTATACATGGTTGAAAGTGGTGTTGGGGGATATTTACCGGCTGGTGCTTTGAATCCGGTAGCTTGGGCTAATATATCTCTGACTAGCGGTTATGTGACTAAGGAGAATGCTACTCCACAGTACAGAGCAATCATGCGATTAGATGGTAGTATGGCATTAGAAATTAGAGGACGTTGTGGACCATCAGCAGGATTCTTTACACCAGGTACAGGGACTAAGATAGGTACATTACCAGCGCAATATGCACCCACCAGGTTAGCTATGTTTCCAGTAGCTTTCTCAGGAGGTTTTGTCGGTCGTATTCAAATTGAACTGAACGGGGACATGATGGTGCAGGTTAACCAAGAAAGCAGAAACACCGTAATGTTGGATGGTATTGTATTACCTTTATAATAAGGAGGAGACATATTGAATATTGCAAGTATTACATTCAATTACGATGCACAGAAGAATGTAGTTGGATATATCGTTTACGTAGATGGGAAAATTGGAGACGTAGAAGCCTTCAATGGACAAGTGACTTTAGGAAAAGATGAATTGAACTTGGCTTTTATTATGAATCTAGTTCAGAAAAAAATTGGAGAAATATTTACAAAAGAGCATCTAGAATAGGGTGCTCTTTTATTTTATTGGAAAGTAGGTGGCCCATGAAGAATTTAGTCATACTAAAATGGGATAGCTTAGTACTAAGTGTTGTTTCAGTTTTATACGGAACAATGCTTCTTTTTTATCCGCAAATTCTTCAAGGTTATCAAGTATACGACTTAATTGACGAGATATTTGATAATCAATTTATTGGCGCAGTTTTCATAATCTTAGGATGCTTAAAGCTTATTGGAATTTGGGTAAACAACAAAAAAATCAAACATGGATCACTCATTTTATTGGCAACTGTTTGGTCAGTCTTTTCAGTTTCTTTTTTACTAACACCGCCACCGAACACTGTGTGGACTTTTTCTCTTGGAATGGCTGCTCTTGCGTTTGGAATAGCCCTAAAGGAGGGCTAGCATGGATGCACAGCAAATTACGCTAATCCTGGTAGCGTTGGTTACTTCAACTGGAACCTATCTTGCTACTAAATCGACGAATAAAGTCAGTTTGCAGAATGAGAATGTCAAGAATGCAAAAGCTTTATATGATCAATACGTTGCGATAAACAAAGAGTTGCAAGATAAAGTTGATAAGTTGGAAAAGAAAGTGGAGCAGTTGCAAGAAAAGTATGAGAAGGAAATTGCTTTTTACAAAGAGGAAATTGACCGTTTGGAAGATGTTATTGATGTTTTGGAAGGTGAAAATGAAACATTAAAGAATGAAAACAAAATTTTGAAAGGTGGGATTTGAAATGGATTTAAATTTTTTGCAGGAGTATTTAGTACCAGTAATTGTCGTAGCATGTTTAGTAGTGGGGTATTTGATCAAGTCAACGCCGGTATTTGCGGCAGTGGCCAATAGCTACATTCCTTTGATTGTTATTGTCTTGGGAGCAATCTTAGGAGCAATTATCAATGGATTGACAGTAGAGGCGATTGTTTACGGTGCGGTAAGCGGGATTGCATCCACAGGAATGCACCAATTGTTTGTACAGCTCTTAAATTTAAGTAGTGGTGATCAGAAACCCGATTACGGCGATGGTCAGGAGTTTACAGAAAAGAAGGAGGAATAATCCATGTTTTCAGTTGAAAATATGATCAAATGGTTCAAAGATCGTGAAAGTAAAGTAACTTATTCTATGGAGCGCCGGTTAGGCCCTAAAAGTTATGACTGTTCGTCTGCTGTGTTCTTGGCCATGATTGCTGGTGGTTTTTTACCGGCAGGATCAATGGGGAATACGGAAACACTGTTTAGAATGGTTGGTACTAAACTCAAAGAAATTAGCCGACCAGAAGTAAAACGCGGGGACATCTTTATTGCGGGGACCCCTGGTGCTTCACATGGATCAGCGGGACACACTGGAATTTTTTTAAGCAATAAGAGTTTCATTCACTGTTCGTATTATTGGAATGGAATTCATACAGATAGCCACGATTCCTACATGAGTACGCGGTTACCACATCATTTTTATCGAATCGTCACTACTGGCACTGTGAAACCAACCGATAATAAACCGCAAATGATTCAATTAGCGATCGATGGGCAATTCGGTAACGCTACGGCTCGCCGCTTGCAAGAGTACTTCGATACTGCTGGGAAAGATGGTGTTATCAGCCACCAGTACAAGCAGAAATTTAATCAAAACATTTGGGCTGCCGAATTCGATAATTCATTGATCGGATCGAATGTAGTTGTGGCGTTGCAAAGATTCCTAGGAGTAACCCAAGATGGTCTAATGGGACAAACAACTATCAAGGCGCTGCAGAAATGGCTAGGAACAACTCAAGATGGTGTAATCAGTCCGGTATCTGACGCAGTGAAAGAATTACAACGAAGACTCAATAAAAATCAAATGTAATGCTAAAGGCGCCATACTTCAAGTAGAGTATGGCGCCTTTTTTATTTCTTGTGATAATTACGTTGAAGTAGAGTAGATTAATTGATATCATAAATTGTCAATAAATTTTTAAAAGGAGTTTGTAAATGAGACATTCTATAAATAGAGAAAAAACATTTCCAGAAATATTTTTTTTATTCATGATAATTATATTTGGAGTAATATCAACATTCATTACATACCCTTTGACTAATGGTGATGAAGGATACCATTTGAGCAGAAGTTATACTATTTTTTCTAAAAACAATCCCGAATCAATGAAAACGGAAACTGTGCGTAATTTAGAATTGACTGCTATATCTTCTAATAAAAAAGAAAATGATTTTGATGTTGGCTCTTTCTTCAAAACAAAGTTATCGGATGTAGAAGACGATAAATTAAGCTTCCATCTCCAAAGAGAAGATAACTCAATATTAAAAATAGGTATCGGGCATATACCGTCAGCTATCGGTGTTCTGATAGGTAGGTTCATCTATCCAAGCTATGGAGTGATGCTTGTATTTTCGAGGCTTACAAACCTAATTTTTTTTGCTATTTGTTTGTTTTTTATAATCAAAAGTAGCAAGATTGGTAAATGGTCTTTAGTAATGTTGTTTTCAGTTCCATTTATCCAGAAAATAGCTAGCCCTAGTTATGACGTTTACTCCTATGTTGTCATTTCAGCATTTATGGTAAATCTATTGAACTTAGCTAAATTTTCTACTTTTAAAGCTATACCTAAAAAACAGATTAGTTATACTATTATTACTATGGTTTTAATTTTGTTCGCAAAAAATAACTATATCTTTGCTTTGCCATCTATTTTATTTCTACCAGTAATTTTTAACGAAATAATTGCATTCTTCAAGAGACAAAACAAAGTGACACAAATTGTCTCATGGATTTTAATCTTAGTGTTCTCAACCATACTACTTTATTTCTTGAATAAAATATTCCACTTGGATAATTTTGCAAAGCAATTCATAAATTCATATCTAAATGTTGAAACTATGGGCCGCAGAGGCAGAACACTATTTAGTGTAGTATCAACTATATTACCGGATATATTCAATTTACTTTGGATGTTATGCTTGTTTTTTGTTATGTTAACAGAAAGAAAATTTGGTTGGAGTCGAACGTTCATAACAGGATTAATTACGATATTTTTTATAAATTGGATTGGTATCTATGCGGGCTTCTATTTAATTTTAAACAAGCCAGTGCAGGTGTTTGATGAGTTAAGTGGTAGATATTTACATCCTTTTATTATCTGTTTTTTACCTTTTACACAGCGCATAAGTTATAAATATGACTTGGTATCCTCGGAAAAAGCCGTTAGAAATGTTGCTATTACTTCATCTCTAATAATTATGATAGCTTATTTGATTGTTTGCTATTATAGAGGATTTTTAATTCACACAACACCAACTTGGACTACTAGATAATAAAATAATATTAGAAGACTAAAAATCTCTCTACTCAAATTTGGGTAGAGAGGCTTTTTTTATTGATTCAAACTCAATCATAATCTTCGTTTTGCCAATGACAGTATACTTCTTAACAACAAACTGTTTCCGATCATTATACTCGCCAGCGATCACAATACTCATTCCTTCATCCACATCGGCAAGGAAGTTTAAACTATGAGTTGCAATCAAACAGTTAACTCCATCAAGCGAGAACCGAACCAAAGGGGTCTTGCTCATCTTCAAAACACGTATCTTCGATACATAGCCTTTCATCGTTTTCATAACAATCGCCTCCGTAAGCTTGTAAATAATAGCGACAATCCGTTTTGCCTAAAGTGACAGCAACATAAAACTCGACACATTTTGCACCGTACAAAGCTTCATGTGACTCAGAAATACTATCCGGAAAATCATTTATAAACTCAGAAAGAGATAGGTAGCCTTGCTCATACATGGTTATTAAATTCATCTTAGTTACCGCCGGGCCTATACTTAATGCTAGAATCATATTTTCGAAGAATCTTATCTTGAGTCCTAACGTGATCAAATAGATAGTTTTCTCCGTCTTTCTTAAATACATAGGCTAATTCTTCTGGGTAACCACTATAGCTTGATGGCACGGTAAAGTAGGGTTTCCCGAAATTCTCCATCGTCCGAACAAACTGATCGTAAAGTAAGTGGGCTGGACCCATTCTTTTGATAAACTCATAGTAGTAGCGTTCAAAAGCATATGTCCGTTGGTGCGCAAGTGGTATTTGCATATCAATCACTCCTTGCAAGAATTATACGAACAAATGTTCTTTGTGTAAAGAGTGACTAATAATAATTTGAAAAAACAGTTCTCACTAAGAAAATTTATTTTGCATCAATTTTGCATTAACTCTGAAAAATAGCTTATAAATCAATGTTTATAATGGGGGTTTTAGGCTTGTACTCTCCTTATATCAACGCTTTGGAGCGTTTAGCCTATCTTTTGAGATAGGCTTTTTTGTTTGTTGTGGGCAGAAAAATGGGCAGAGAAGCTAACTGACTGCCGAGCTTGCTCGATGACCATCTGAAAAACCCTCAGCCTAGACTCGAGCTGGAAATCAACAGAAATGTACACTAATTCGTCGAACCCTTTTTTGCTTGTGGTCCTGCAACAAACGAAAAGAATCAATCGGGCAAACGCGCTAAGGCGTATTCAATTTGTTCAGAAGTAAAGCCTTCAAAGGAAAGTTGGCTCGCCACACGCTCATCTGATAAGGATAAATTTTGCGAGTAGCGAATTGCTTTTTTCAATGCTTGCTCATTCCAATCGGCATCCACAGTGACTACGGCAAAGTCTGCTGCGCTCTCAGAAAAATCTTCATAGAGTAGTTGGCGTTTCAAGCTCGACTGAGAAAACGCATTGCTGGATAAGTATCTTTCTGCACGATTCAGTGCATTTCTTTCTTCACGAGAAAGTTGAGGTGTATGTTGCTCGTTGTTTGCGGGTTCTTCTTGTTGCGCGCTGCTTGCTTCGTTGTTGCCAGCTGTTTGTTCTCCTTGTGGTTGTTCCATGGAAGCAGCGGCATCGCCAAAGGACTCATTTTTCCCTGATTCGTTACGTAAAGAAAGGCTTAATTGCGCAGTGATGCTATCGAAAGACGTCACATCTTGGTAGAAGGACAAGCCACCATACGAAAACAAGACAATAAAGGCGGAAGCGACAATGAGAAAAACATTTCGATCTCGTTTGTTTTTTTGAGTTATCAACCCAATATAAAATAAGATAATGCCAAAAATGAAACCGATCAAACCGATAAAAAACAAACCAGCGAAAAATGTAGCCATAAGCATCCCTCCTAATAAAACAGTTGCCTAAAGTTAATAGTACTATGTCTGGAATCAGAAAACAGATTTGTCTTTTCATGAATAGAGGAAAAGAATGATTTGACAAATGTAACGTGTATGCCATTAATGGATCATTCATATGTATTAAAGAAGTGACGCTCAAGAATTACTGGTGAAATCGCTGGTAAACGAAATGAAAGTACAGTTGTATCAGTAGGAGGGAAGAAGATGGATTTTCAAGAAAAAGATTACTTCATGCGTTACACAAAAATTGCGGCACAGGGATTGAGCAAGTTTATTACGCAAGGATCTGTTGATGAAATCTTACAGCTGGATGAACAGCAAAGTGGACAGAAGCAAGAAGCGGATACTGCAAAAGACAAAAGCGAGCCAAAAAACAAGAAAGCACCTAGCTAATTTTTTCCTTAGCGAGGTGCTTTCAGTACGAATCGGTATCCTTCATTTGGATAAACTCCTTATGCAGTTTTTTTCAATTCTTGTACAGCTTGCTCGATCGTAATTCCAGTCGCAAAATGATTCGCATCTTTTTTATCGAAAACGATAAATAAATTCAATTTGGTATCCAGAGTTACACGATATTGTAGATCTGTGTTATAGAATGTCATAGTCATTCTCCTTTCTTAAAACTTGTCATTGAAAGGCAACGGTTAGTTGATAACGAAATTCCATAGTTAGAATAACACTTTTTTTCACATTCGTCCAATAAAACTATCAAACGAACGAATCTGACTGATCCTTTTCAAGAAATCAATGCCTGAGAATGGCAGCAAAAGAAGTTTCCTGGAGTCAGTAAATTCGGGAAAAGTATCTTTGTATATTTTCAGAAAAATAGAATTCATAAAAAATTTCTTAAGAATTTTGAGGATAGCTATTTTCTTAGATAACAAATTTGTAAGATTGAGAGTATGAGATGGTTGGAAACCTTGATATCATAAGGTTTGTCTCCAAATTATGTTTTGTGCAAAAATATATTGATTGTATTTTTTTGAAAAAGAGATCGTATCTCTTGAATTCTATGGTATGATTTACTTTAGAAAAATGAAAATGGATTATGAAAACGGATGTGAAAATATGTGCGGAATTGTCGGCTTTGTCAATTCAAAAGACCAAAAAGAAATCATTATTGAACGCATGATGGACCGGATCGTTCATCGCGGACCAAACAGTTCAGGAAAATTTACCGACGACCAAGTAGCGTTAGGGTTTCGTCGTTTATCGATCATCGACTTAGAAGGTGGCTCACAACCGATTTTTAACGAGGATCGAACAAAAGTCATTATTTTTAATGGGGAAATCTATAACTTTCAAGTGTTGCGGGAAGAATTGATCCAAGCGGGTCATGTTTTTTCTACCCATGCGGATACCGAAGTAGTCTTACATGGCTATGAGGAGTGGGGCATTGATGTTTTGCAGCGCCTGCGAGGAATGTTTGCTTTTGCCATCTGGGACACAGAAAAACAAGAGCTTTTCGGCGCGCGGGATCACTTTGGGATCAAACCATATTACTATGCGCAAATGAATGGCAGTTTTATGTTTGGTTCTGAAATCAAGAGCTTTTTGCCTCATCCAGATTTCAAGAAAGAGTTGAACCAAGAGGCGTTGAAACCTTATTTGACCTTCCAATACTCGCCTTTGAACGGAGAAACCTTCTTTAAAGGTGTTCATCGTTTGCAAGAAGGGCATTATTATTTGTTTAATGAACAGGGATTGACGATCAAGCAGTATTGGGATGCAGATTTTTCAGTGAAAGAAAATCATTCAAGAGAAGAATGGGTCGACAAAATCGATCAAGCAGTCCAAGAATCAATTGCCGCTCATCAAATCAGTGATGTTGAAGTCGGCTCATTTTTATCCAGTGGTGTCGATTCAAGTTTCGTAGCTTCTGTCTTGCGACCAGATCGCTCGTTTTCAATCGGGTTCGATGACAAAACCTACAACGAAGCGATCGAGGCCCGCAAATTGACGGAAAAACTTGGTTTGAACAACACAGCAGCGGTCATCGATGGTGAAATGTCCTTTGAGGCATTCCCGTTGATTCAGTATCACTTGGACGAACCAGATTCTAACCCAAGCTGTGTCCCTTTGTAT
This sequence comes from Enterococcus sp. DIV2449a, assembly GCF_051711225.1. Lineage (NCBI taxonomy): Bacteria > Bacillati > Bacillota > Bacilli > Lactobacillales > Enterococcaceae > Enterococcus > Enterococcus sp. DIV2449a. The sequence goes on along the minus strand of NZ_JBIOME010000001.1, from coordinate 2,479,176 downwards.
TTTTTAGCCAATCTGGCAGCACAGCAAGTGCGAGTCGTTCAATCTGGGGAAGGGGCAGATGAATTATTTGCCGGTTATGCTGCTTATGGCTTCCACACAAACTCTAAAGCGGTGCGCGTTTTTGCCCAAGGGTTGAAAAAATTGCCACAAAACATCCGCTTTCGTTTGGGACGTCAAATCGGCAAAATGAAAAACTTCCATGGTCGAATCCATCTTTATGAAGCAACGGCACCTGCCCAAGACTTCTTTATCGGGCAAGCACTGGTCTTTGAAGAAGAGGAAGCACTGCAGCTTTTAAAACCAACGTATCAAAAAGGACCCTCTGTTGCTGAAATCGTTGCGCCTCATTACGAGAAAGTCAATGGTCTCAAAGACGAGGTCAATAAGATGCAATATTTAGATCTTCATCAGTGGATGCCGAAGGATATCTTGTTAAAAGCAGACAAAATGTCCATGGCGAGTTCCTTGGAATTACGTGTTCCTTTATTGGATATCGAGATGCAGAAGTTGTCGCAAACGATCCCGACGAAATATTTGATCAATCAAAACAACACCAAAGATGTGTTTCGACAAGCGTCAAACCGTCATTTGCCAAAAGAGTGGGCAAACCGTGAAAAACTCGGCTTTCCTGTACCTATCAAGGCATGGCTGAAAGAAGGAACAGGGTATGAAGCAGTCAAGAGCCTTTTTGAGTCAGACTTTGCGGCAACCTTCTTCGATCAAACAGCAATTTTACAAATGCTTGAAGACCATCGCCAAGGAAAACCGAATCTTCAGCGAAAAATCTGGACGATCTTTACGTTCTTGACCTGGTATAAAGTATTCTTTATTGATGAATCGATTCCAGAAGCCAAAGAAATCGTTTATGAAACACTTTGATTTGAATATAGCAGCAAAAAAAAGCTGATGCGGACATCCCGCATCGGCTTTTTTTTATAGACCTAAATATTTTTCCAAGTAATCGACCATGCCATCTTCCGCATTGGTTTTGTCGGTAACATCATTGGCGATCGATTTTAATTGTTGCGTGCCATTCGCCATGGCAACGCCCCAGCCCGCATAATCCAGCATCTCCAAATCGTTGTGTTCATCACCAAAAGCGATGATATCTTGTCGATCCAAAGACAAAGAATCCGCGATCACCGAAAGACCAAGTGCTTTATGGACCCCTTTTGGTACGATCTCTAAGATAGCTTGAGGTCCACCCCAGGTTCGAACATCGACTGCATCGTCAAATTGATCCTTGATACGTAAAGAAACAGATTCTGCTAATTCATTTTCGGTTTTCACCAGTAATGAAGTGGGGTCCGTTTTTAAATTTGCTAATAGATTTTTTTCGGAAGCATTGCCCGAAAAGAAAAAGTGCTGATCAAATCCGCTTAGGTCATCGATGAAAAAGGTTTCGCGATTTTCTGCTGCCACAAACGTCAGCCCCAGCTGCTCTTTTTGCGCCATGAGCTCAAACGCAATTTCTCGAGAGATCGAGTGCTCCATTTCATTTGCCCAGACTTGTCGAGGTTTATGGACTAACCCACCGTTAAAATTGACCATTGGTGTTGTGAGCGCCAATTCTTTATAGAATTGATCGCTCATACGAAAAGGTCTTCCTGTAGCGATGGTAACAAAGTGTCCCGCTTTGGTGGCGCGAACCAGTACCTCACGTGTGCGAGGGGAAAGTTGGGATTCAGTATTTAAGGTTGTGCCATCTAAATCAATGGCGATGATTTTTGGTTTCAAAAGACTCGCTCCATTCTCTTATGGTAGTGGCTTAAGTGTAACATATTTCTGTCATTTCACAATACAAGTAAGTTTTCATAATATTTACAAAGCAAAACACGAACATTAAACGTTTTTGGTTCGTTTTATTCGGAAAAAGGTTTGAAAAGCGAAAATTATTCCCTTATAATTTGTAATTGTTCGATGAAAAGCGCAATTATTCATTTTTTCTTTTCATAGAAACGATTAAAGTTCAGGAGTGAAACATAACATGGAAAAGTTTTTCAAATTAAAGGAGAATAAAACGACGGTTTCCACAGAAGTGATGGCTGGGGTCACCACCTTCTTCGCGATGAGTTATATTTTGTTTGTGAATCCGACGATTTTATCTGCTGCAGGCATGCCGTTTCAAGCTGTTTTCTTAGCAACGATCATCGCTTCAGTGATTGGTACCCTGATCATGGGCTTATTTGCAAATGTGCCTTACGCGCAAGCACCTGGAATGGGCCTTAATGCATTCTTCACCTTTACCGTCGTTTTTGGTTTGGGGTATACGTGGCAGCAAGCATTAGCGATGGTTTTCATCTGCGGCTTGATCAACATTTTTATCACGGTCACTCGTATCAGAAAAATGATCATCCATGCGATTCCAGAAAGCATGCAGCATGCAATCGGCGGCGGGATCGGGATCTTTGTGGCTTATGTAGGGATCAAAAATGCCAACTTGCTAAACTTCAGTGCAGACACTGCGGCAGTGACGGGTTCAGTTGTCGACGGTGAGACGATCGTGAGTGCCAATTTTAATGGGGGGATCGTCCCAGCTTTGGCGAATTTCAATAATGCACCTGTTTTGTTAGCAGTGATTGGTTTAGTAGTGACTACTTTATTAGTGGTGAAAAATGTTCGTGGGGCAATTATTTTTGGTATTTTAGGAACGACGATCATCGGTATTTTGATGGGTGTGGTGGATTTAAGTGCCATTGATTGGCACGGGAATTCATTAGGAAGTTCCATCAGCGAACTAGGCATCACATTTGGCGCTGCGTTTGGCTCTGAAGGAATGGGCTCACTATTCAGTGATTCTGCCAAAATCCCTCAAGTAATCATGACGATTTTAGCGTTTAGCTTATCAGATGTCTTTGATACGATCGGTACCTTTATCGGGACTGGACGTCGTACAGGGATCTTTTCGAAAAAAGATGAAGAAGCGGTTGAAAACAGTAACGGATTGAACACGAAGATGGATAAAGCCCTTTTTGCAGATGCCGTAGCCACTTCTGTAGGTGCCATCGTAGGGACCTCAAATACAACGACTTATGTGGAATCAGCAGCTGGTATCGGTGCTGGTGGACGCACGGGCTTGACTTCTGTTGTAGTGGCAGCACTCTTTGCAATCAGCAGTATCTTTTCTCCACTGATCTCAATCGTTCCCGCACAAGCGACAGCACCAGCGTTGATCTTAGTTGGGGTAATGATGATGGCTTCGTTTGCAGACATCAAGTGGACCGATCTAGAAGAAGCAGTTCCCGCTTTCTTCGCGTCTATTTTTATGGGCTTGTCTTACAGTATTTCCAATGGGATCGCTGTTGGTTTCATTTTCTACGCATTAGTGAAAGTAGTGAAAGGAAAAGCCAACGAAGTGTCTCCGATCATCTGGGTCGTCAATGCGTTGTTTATCCTAAACTTTGTCATTTTGGCTTTGATCAGTTAAGTTTAATGAAGAAAATCTTTCTGTATGTTACCTGCAGAAAGATTTTTTTATTTGATTATTACTCACGATACGGTATAGTATTTGTGAAAGAAGGTTTGTAAATGAAGATTGATTGGAAACGAAATCTACTGATTTCATGGGTAGGTTGTTTTTTTACGGGTGCCAGTTTTAGTCTTGTCATGCCATTCATTCCCTTATATATAGAAGAGTTAGGCGCTCCAGAGAGTCAAATTGAGTTGTTTTCTGGATTAGCAATCTCAGTAACGGCGTTTGCGGCGGCTATCATTGCTCCAGTATGGGGAAATCTAGCAGATCAAAAAGGTCGTCGCTTAATGATGATTCGCGCGGCTGCGGGGATGACAGTGACGATGGGGTCTTTGGCTTTTGTACCGAATGTCTATTGGTTGTTGATCATGCGTTTCTTTACCGGAATTTTATCGGGGTATATTCCCAATGCGACTGCATTGATTTCTTCGCAGGCGCCTCGAGAAAAAAGCGGTTGGGCGCTTGGGACATTGGCTACAGGAGCCATCGCAGGGAATTTGATCGGTCCATCGATGGGTGGGGCGTTGGCGCAATGGTTCGGCATGAAAAATGTTTTTATCATTACTGGTGTTGTGCTGCTAATTACGCTCTTGCTTACGATTTTTCTCGTTCAAGAAGATTTTGAGCCGGTTGAAAAGGGCGATTTGCTGTCCATCAAAGAAATTTTTGGTCAAATCAAAAATATGCAGTTGCTTGTCGGTTTGTTTATTACGTCACTGATTTTACAGCTAGGTGTAACGAGTATCAGCCCGATCCTTACATTGTATATTCGTGATCTAAGCGGGAACAGTGGCAATATTTTGTTTGTCAGCGGATTGATCGTCTCTGTTGCTGGTGTTTCGGCAATCATCTCTTCGCCATTTTTAGGCAAAATCGGTGATCGTTACGGCAATCACAAGGTATTGTTAGGCGGTTTATTGCTGTCATTTTTCTGTTTCATTCCGATGGGCTTTGTCTCCACACCGTTTCAGTTGGGCGTGCTGCGCTTCTTGCTTGGTTTTTCGACAGGTGCGTTGATGCCGTCGATCAACACACTGATCAGCAAGATCACCCCGATGGAAGGGGTCAGCCGTATCTACAGCTACAACCAAATGTTCTCTAACTTTGGACAAGTGTTAGGTCCGATGGTCGGCTCAACGGTGGCAGCTGGCTTTGGTTATCCCGCCGTCTTTTGGGTAACTAGCGGGTTTGTACTGATCAATATTTTTATCTCAGGATTTAATTTCCGTAAAAGCTTGCGTAAAACGGACATCAGTGAATAGTTGAAAAGAAAAAAAAACCAGTTACAATAAAGGTAACTGGTTTTTTTTTTAATGGCTTGTCTTTTCAGGCGCTGGTGCGATAATACCAACAAGAATGATCACCACACCTGTGACCAAAGAGATGATTGAAGTTAATTGAAAATCATAAGTTGCTCCAGCAAGTGAGCTGCCTAGATAGCCAACGACTTGACCTAATACAAAAGTCCAAAATAAAGTGACTAAGTAACGCATGACGACACCTCTTTTCTGCGTATCTTCCATTTCGACTTTAGTTTATCACAAAAATATTTATTGTAAAGATTTTCACTTTTTCATTTTGTTTTTCAAATCTAATTACTAGCAGAAAGAAAGAGAATTTTCATTTTTGGAGGGATTTCAATGTATTCACAGCTCACCACCTTAAGCGCCTATTCGTTGCTGCAAAGTACGATCAAAATTCCTCACTATATAGAGCAAGCCAAAAAGATGGGCTATCAGACGTTGGGTCTGACCGATCATAATGTTCTCTATGGCGCGGTCGAGTTTTATCAGCAATGCCTAGCACAGGGCATCAAGCCGATTTTTGGCGCTTTGTTCGACTGTACCTTCGGAGAGGGATCAATGTCCTTTCCGTTGTACGTATTTGCAAAAAACCTCAAGGGCTATCAAACCTTGATGCGTTTATCAAGTGAAAAAATGATCACCGAGCAGTTGAATTTAGCTGCTTGTGATTCTTTGCAGGACCTCTTTGGTTTGCTGCCTGAAGGCGAGGGATTTCTGCCTTCTCAGCACGATGATCTAGAAGCCAATCAAGAAGCACTGCGAGCAATCAGCCATAAATTTGATTCTGAGAGCTTGTTTTTAGGTATTACTAGCAAAGGGTTAGATCCAGAAACGATCGCTTGGTTTAACGAGCAAAACATTGCACCATGTGCCTATCAACCAATCGCGGCTTTAGCACAAGAAGAAGCCTTTGCAGTCAAAGTGATGACGCATATCAAAGAGGGCTCGCAAATTGAAGACTTTCGTCAGGCTAAAGAGCAAGGGGCTGCGCAGCTTTTTCTACAACCAGCAGACCAACTGACCGCGGCATTTGAAGAATGGTCGCAGGCATTGATGAATAATCAGCGGATTGCAGCTGAATGCGCCGTCGAGCTGCCGCTGCATCAGCGGCTGTTGCCTCATTACCCGCTACCAGCCGAAGAAAGCGCTGCGGACTATTTGCGGAAAATTTGTTTTGAGCGTCTGCCTCAGCGTGTTGCCCACGTTACATCGGCGTACGAACAGCGTTTGGATTATGAGTTGTCCGTCATCCATAAGATGGGCTTTGATGACTATTTCTTGATTATTTGGGACGTCATGGACTTTGCCCACCAACAAGAGATCGTTACCGGCGCTGGACGGGGATCGGCTGCTGGCGCACTGGTGGCATATGTTTTATCGATCACCGACGTAGATCCAATCAAATACGATCTTTTGTTTGAACGATTCTTGAATCCAGAACGTTACACGATGCCTGATATTGATTTAGACATTCCTGACAATCGCAGAGACGAGATTTTACAGTATGTGCGCCAAAAATACGGGCAAGAATATATGGCACAGATTGCGACGTTTGGCACCATGGCGGCCAAAATGGTTCTGCGAGATGTTTCTCGTGTCTTTGGTCTTTCGCAAAGTGAAGCCAATCGCTGGTCAAAAGCCATCCCCAATGCCTTGAAAATGACCTTAGATCTTGCTTATGAACAATCCAATCAGCTGCGAGAATTGGTGTCGTTTAATGAGCGAAACCAAGTAATGTTTCAAGTCGCCAAAATTTTAGAAGGCTTGCCACGTCACGTATCGACTCATGCCGCTGGTGTGGTGATCAGTGACAAGAATTTGCTTGATCTGGTTCCCTTACAAGAAGGCAGCGATGGGATCTGGCTGACCCAATTCACCATGAATGACGTAGAAGCCATCGGCCTATTGAAGATGGACTTTTTAGGCTTGAGAAACTTATCGATCATTGATAATACCTTGAAAGGCATTAAACGAATCAGCCAACAAATCGTTACCCAAAAGGAGATTCCTCTTGATGATCCAGCAACATTGCGCTTGTTTCAAAAAGGCGAGACCGCAGGGATCTTCCAATTTGAATCAGCGGGGATACGCAATGTGCTGCGTAAGTTAGGACCAGAAAGCATCGAGGATATTGCCGCAGTCAATGCCTTGTATCGTCCAGGACCGATGCAAAATATCGATACCTTTATTAAGCGGAAAAAAGGACAAGAGCGTGTCTCTTATCCAGATGACAGCTTGATTCCGATTTTGCAAAACACTTACGGAATCATTGTCTACCAAGAGCAGATCATGCAGGTAGCTTCCAAAATGGCTGGTTTCAGCTTAGGACAAGCAGATATTTTGCGTCGAGCAATCAGTAAAAAGAAAAAAGACGTCTTGGATGAGGAACGTCGTCATTTTGTGCAAGGCGCCTTAGCCAATCAGTACGATGAAAAGACCGCCAATTTGGTCTATGACTATATCGAGCGGTTCGCCAATTACGGGTTTAATCGATCCCATGCGTTTGCCTATTCCTTTATCGGCTTTCAAATGGCCTATCTGAAGGTACACTATCCCGCACCATTTTTTGCTTCGATCCTACACTCGGTACGCAACACCGCCAGCAAAATGAAAGAATATTTAAATGAAGCCGCACGTTATGGCGTAGAAGTACTGCCGCCTTCGATCAATGCCAGTGGGTTTAGTTTTCAACTGCAAAATGAAAAACAAATTCGTTTTGGTTTCAGCAGTATCAAAGGAATCCGACGCGACATGATCCAAGACATTTTGGCAGAAAGAAAAGAGCATGGTAATTTCACGTCTATGGATCAATTTTTGCTTCGCTTGAATCAGCGGAACAGCAAATGGTTAAAATTGGATTATTTATTGCCGCTTTTGAGCATCGGCGTATTCGATGTGATCGCACCCAATCGAAAACAAGCACTGATCCAGCTAGAAGGAAAGATCCAAAACATTACTTATAGTGGCGGCAGTTTGGATCTCTTAGAAACTATGGCATTAAAAGAAGAAGCCGTTGCCGATTACAAACTAGAAGAAAAACTGGCTTTGGAAGAAGAATACTTAGGTGTTTATTTGTCTGGCCATCCCGTGGAACAGTTTCAAAAATTGCACCAATTAAAACAAATCACTGATATTGCCGATCTGGTTCCGAATGAACGGGTGCGTATCCTTTTATATGTGCGCAAGATTCGAGAGATTCGAACGAAAAAGGGCGAACAAATGGCGTTTGTCGAAGGAACAGATGCCAGCAAAGAAGTGTCAGTAACGATTTTTCCCATCATTTATCGACAAGTACGTTCCTTGATTGAAGAAAATGCTGTTCTCTACATCGAAGGAAAGGTCGAGGTAAGTCGTTACAATGGTGAAATCCAACTCATTGCTGATAAAATAGACTTAGCAGAAAACGTTCAAAATAAAATTGCGTCACAAACTTGTTACTTAAAGATTTCTGCTGAAGCTGAAACGTCGCACCTGCAAGCATTGTCGAAGGAAATGAAGCAGCATCACGGAAATATTCCAGTGGTGATGTTCTATGAAAGCAGTGGCAAAAAAGTGTTATTAGCAGAAGAAAACTGGGTGACGGATGAGCCGAACTTTGTCAAACAACTGATCGCATTATTAGGAAATGGAAATGTAATTTTCAAGTAATTTTCCGAAAACGGTAATTCAACTTACACTTTTTTCAACTTTTTCCCACTATTTCAAGACATTTTCATGGAATAATGGTAGAATATGTCTCGTGGTTATTACTTGAAAACTAGCAAACAGGGGCTTCCCTAAACAAAATCTTTTGATGAGGTGAAAGAATAATGAAACGCATTGGAATTCTAACCAGTGGCGGCGATGCACCAGGAATGAACGCAGCGATTCGCGCAGTTGTCAGAAAGGGTATTTTTGACGGACTTGAAGTATACGGAATCAACTATGGCTACGCCGGACTAGTCGCAGGTGACATTCGTCGCTTAGATGTTGCTGATGTTGGTGACAAAATTCAACGTGGTGGAACATTCTTATATTCAGCACGTTATCCAGAATTTGCGACACAAGAAGGACAATTAAAAGGAATCGAACAATTAAAGAAATTTGGCATCGAAGGGCTAGTCGTGATTGGTGGAGATGGATCTTACCATGGTGCGATGGCACTTACTCGTCACGGTTTCCCAGCGATCGGGATTCCAGGAACGATCGATAATGACATTCCAGGAACAGATTTCACGATTGGTTTTGATACAGCGATCAATACTGTCTTGGAATCGATTGACCGGATCCGTGATACAGCGACATCACATGTCCGCACATTCGTGATCGAAGTAATGGGTCGTGGTGCTGGCGATATCGCTTTATGGTCAGGTGTGGCCGGTGGTGCGGATGAAATCATCATCCCAGAACATGATTTTGACATGCAAGTTGTTGCTGATCGTATCCGTGAAGGACGTGACCGCGGGAAAAAACATTGCTTGATCGTTTTAGCCGAAGGTGTGATGGGCGGAAATGATTTTGCTGACAAACTTTCTGAATACGGCGATTTCCATACCCGTGTATCCATTCTAGGACATGTTGTCCGTGGTGGTTCACCAAGCGCTCGTGACCGTGTGTTAGCAAGTAAATTTGGTTCATATGCCGTTGAATTATTGCAACAAGGCAAAGGCGGTCTATGTATCGGTATCGAAAACAATGAAATGATTGCTTCTGATATCATCGATACCCTTGAAAACAATCGTCACAAACCAGATCTTAGCTTGTATAACTTGAACAAAGAAATCTCATTCTAAAGAGATTTTTAAAGCAACGCAACAGTAATTTTGTAAAAAAAGCTTATTAGCTATTTTAAATAAATGAATAGGAGCGTTTAGTAATGAAAAAAACAAAGATCGTAAGTACATTAGGACCAGCAAGTAACAGTGTGGAAATTATTTCTCAACTGATTGAAGCCGGTGCGAATGTCTTCCGCTTTAACTTCTCTCATGGAGATCATGAAGAACAATTAGCGCGTATGACAATGGTTCGTGAAGCCGTAAAGAAAACTGGTAAAGATGTCGGTATCCTTTTAGATACAAAAGGTGCTGAAATCCGTACAACTGTACAAAATACGACAGAAGCAGACTTTGGTCGTGCTGGATACATCCAATTCAACGTTGGCGATGAAACACGTATTTCAATGGATCCAGAACACAAAGGAACAAAAGAAAAAATTGCTGTAACTTATCCTGGTTTATTTGAAGATGTTCATGTGGGCGGACACATCTTGTTTGATGATGGCTTGATCGACATGGAAATCAAAGAAAAAGACGAAGCAACCCGTGAATTAGTGGTTGTCGTTAAAAATGCTGGAATGTTAGGATCACGTAAAGGGGTCAATGCTCCTGGCGTATCAATCAGCTTACCTGGTATTACTGAAAAAGATGCAGAAGATATCCGTTTTGGTCTTGATAACGATATCGACTTCATTGCCGCTTCATTTGTACGTAAAGCGCAAGACGTTTTAGAAATTCGTGAAATTTTAGAAGAAAAAGACATGACTCATGTGCAGATCTTCTCTAAAATCGAATCACAAGAAGGTATCGATAATATCGATGAAATCATCAAAGTTTCTGATGGTATCATGGTTGCCCGTGGTGACATGGGTGTTGAGATCCCTGCTGAAGAAGTACCAATGGTTCAAAAGAGCATCATCAAAAAATGTAACGCTGCTGGTAAATCAGTTATCACAGCAACACAAATGTTAGAATCAATGCAACAAAACCCACGTCCAACTCGTGCAGAAGCTTCTGACGTTGCTAATGCTGTCTTTGACGGTACTGATGCAACAATGCTTTCTGGTGAGTCAGCAAACGGTGACTACCCTGTTGAAGCAGTAGCAACAATGGCACGTATCGACGTGGAAGCAGAAAAAGCTTTATCAGAAAACAGCACTTTCCAAATCAACCAATTTGATAAAACAGATGTAACGGAAACAATCGGTTTATCTGTTGCGCGTGCAGCGAAAAACTTAGGGGTTAAAACAATCGTTGCTGCCACTGAATCTGGCTACACTGCGAAAATGATTTCTAAATATCGTCCAGATGCTGACATTTTAGCTGTTACATTTGACGAACGCACAAAACGCGGCTTGATGCTTAACTGGGGTGTGTACCCAACCGTTGCTGAAAAACCATCAACAACTGATGAAATGTTTGAATTAGCAGCAAAACAAGCAGTTGATTTAGGCTTTGCTAAAGAAGGCGATCTAATCTTGATCACAGCCGGTGTTCCTGTTGGTGAACGCGGAACAACCAACGTAATGAAGATCCAATTGATCGGATCAAAATTGCTTGAAGCGCAAGGAATTGGTGAAAAATCAGTTGTTGCCAATGCCGTGATCGCTCACAGTGCCGAAGAAGCAATTGCGAAAGCAAAAGATGGCATGATTTTAGTTGTACCAACAACAGATAAAGAATATATGCCAGCAATCGAAAAAGCAGCAGCTTTAGTTGTTGAAGATGGCGGCTTGACTTCTCATGCAGCAGTTGTCGGAATCGCGAAAGATCTACCAGTGATCGTTGGTGCCAAAGACGCAACAACAACCATCAAAGATGGCGAATTGGTTACTCTTGATTCTCGTCGCGGTATCGTTTATCGTGGAGAAACAACAGCGATCTAATGATTTTTAACGATTGATCAAGCAACAGGCAAGTGCACGTTGTGCGCTTCCTGTTGTTTTTTTGAGAGTGTCGAAATCCCTTGAGAAAAGGCATTAAAATGACACGATCAAAAATGAAAAAGGTGTCAAGAAAATTTCATTGACAAAGCCTCAGAAGCCCTGTATAATTGCTTTTGTTGCTTAGGGGTGATAAAAATGAAATGGTCTTTATTGGAATTAAAAAAATACCAAGAGACACCGCTGATGTTTGAAGAAACACTTGACCTAAAAAGTCAACTGATAAAACGCGATGGACAGATCATTGATTTGTCTCCTGTAAAAGTAAAAGGGCTGATGAGTGTTGATAAGCAAGGATACTTGCTGCACTATCAAGTGGAAACGACGATGACATTGCCATCTACTCGTTCTTTGACACCTGTAGCGATTCCTTTTGATTTTTCAGTGGATGAACAATTCATGACACCAGAGCAATTTCAGCGTCGCGATGAAACGATCGTCGAAGAAGAAGTTTTGATCATTGAAGGTCAAACCATCAGCTTAGATGAATCGGTCGCTGATAACCTATTACTTGCGATTCCTTTGCAAGTCCTGACAGAAGAAGAAAAACAAGGTTCAGCAATGCCATCTGGCAACGATTGGGCTGTTTTGTCAGAAGAAGACTTTGCAAATCAAAAAGAAGCGCAAGCTCAACAAGTTGATCCTCGTCTTGCAAAATTATCCGAATTATTCAATGAATCAGATGACGATAACGCGTAGGATTGGAATAAATTGCAGCCTCAAGGTTGCGTTCATTAACAAGGAGGTGTAGCAAAATGGCAGTACCAGCTAGAAAAACTTCGAAAGCGAAGAAAGCAAAACGTCGTACACATTACAAATTGACAATCAACGGTTTGAACGAATGTGCAAACTGTGGTGAAATGAAAAAAAGCCACCATGTCTGCTCTAACTGTGGTCATTACGATGGCAAAGACGTAGCAACAAAAGAAGCATAATTCCTTTTTTTCAGAAAGAGGATTCTAAAACCTTAGGCTAACCATGGAGCCTGAGGTTTTTTTGTTTTTTTTGGAAAAGACGGAACTTTTCAGAAATATTTTTTGTCCATCGAAAGAGAATAGTTCAAAAGCAGGTACATTTGCGCTATAATGAAAAAGATAATTGAATCTTAGGAGGATGAAAGATGACAAAACAACAAATCGGCGTTGTCGGTATGGCTGTTATGGGCAAAAACTTAGCGTTGAACATCGAAAGCCGCGGTTATTCAGTTGCCTTATTTAACCGTACTGGTTCAAAGACAGAAGAAGTAGTAAAAGAACATCCAGATAAAAATTTTAAAGCAACTTATACGATAGAAGAATTTGTCCAATCAATTGAAAAACCACGTCGTATTTTATTAATGGTAAAAGCAGGATTTGCGACGGATGCTACGATCCAAGAACTATTGCCTCATCTAGACAAAGGCGATATTTTGATCGATGGCGGAAATACCTTCTTTAAAGATACCGTTCGTCGTAACGAAGAGTTGGCAAACTCAGGAATCAACTTTATCGGTACGGGTGTTTCTGGTGGGGAAGAAGGCGCCTTGAAAGGTCCTTCGATCATGCCTGGTGGACAAAAAGAAGCATATGAATTGGTTGCACCGATCTTAGAACAAATTTCAGCAAAAGCTGAAGATGGTACACCTTGTGTAACTTATATTGGACCAAATGGTGCAGGCCATTACGTAAAAATGGTTCATAATGGGATCGAGTATGGCGACATGCAGCTGATTGCGGAGTCTTATGACTTGATGCAAAACATTTTAGGTCTATCTGTTGATGAAATGGCTGATATCTTTGCCGAATGGAACAAAGGTGAATTGGATAGCTACCTAATTGAGATCACAGCGGATATCTTGACACGTAAAGATGATCAAGGAACAGGCAAACCGATCGTTGATGTCATCTTAGATGCTGCAGGCAATAAAGGAACTGGGAAATGGACGAGCCAAAGTGCCTTAGACCTAGGTGTTCCATTGCCATTGATCACTGAATCTGTTTTTGCTCGCTATATCTCAGCTTACAAAGAAGAACGGGTCAATGCCAGCAAAGTATTACCGAAACCAGAAGCGGTTGCTTTTGAAGGAAACAAAGAAGAATTTATCAATAAGATCCGAGAAGCCTTATACTTCAGTAAAATCATGAGCTATGCACAAGGTTTCGCGCAATTACGTACAGCATCAAAAGAGTACGATTGGGATCTTCCTTTTGGTGAGATTGCCAAAATTTGGCGTGCAGGCTGTATCATCCGTGCGCAATTTTTACAAAAAATCACGGATGCTTATGACAAGAATGCTGACATCGAAAACTTATTATTAGATGATTACTTCAAAGACATCACGAAACGCTATCAATCTTCTGTACGTGAAGTAGTTGCGCTAGCTGTCCAAGCGGGTGTCCCTGTGCCGACGTTCTCCTCTGCGATCGCGTACTTTGATTCGTATCGTTCTGATCGTTTGCCAGCGAACTTGATCCAAGCACAACGGGATTACTTCGGCGCGCATACGTATGAACGGACAGATAAAGAGGGAATTTTCCATTATTCATGGTATGACGAAGCGTAAGCTTTAAGAGAATCCAAAAGAGAAAGGCCGAAAGTGAGAACTTTCGGTCAATCTCTTTTTTATTTTTTAGATACATGATAAAATAAGACAGATAATGTCTATTTTAAAGGCAGAATAATCAATAAAGGGGCTATCAATAATGAGTAATATTCTAATCATTGAAGATGAAAAGAACTTAGCTCGATTTGTGGAATTAGAATTGAAGCATGAAGGGTATAATACCGAAGTTCATTACAACGGACGGACGGGACTGGATGCTGCGCTGAATAATGAATGGGATGCAATCTTATTGGATCTAATGCTTCCAGAGCTAAATGGGTTAGAAGTTTGCCGACGTGTGCGTCAATCGAAGAACACCCCGATCATCATGATGACCGCGAGAGATTCTGTGATTGATCGAGTATCAGGTTTGGATCATGGTGCTGATGATTATATTGTGAAGCCTTTTGCAATTGAAGAATTGCTGGCACGCTTACGTGCGTTGCTTCGCCGTATCGATATCGAAGGGGACAAAAACGTCGCAAAACAAACCACGATCACTTACCGCGATCTAACGATTGAAAAAGAGAACCGTGTCGTTCGACGTGGAACAGATGTCATTGAACTAACAAAACGCGAATATGAGCTATTGTTGACTTTAATGGAAAACGTCAATGTCGTTTTAGCCAGAGATGTTTTATTAAACAAAGTCTGGGGCTATGAGACAGAAGTTGAAACCAACGTTGTCGATGTTTACATCCGCTACTTACGAAATAAAATTGATGTACCAGGGGAGGAAAGCTATATCCAAACCGTTCGTGGTACAGGTTATGTGATGCGGTCGTGAACCTTAAAAAAAGAATGAAAAAATTAAAAGAACTGAAGGGGCCTTCTTTAACTGTAAAGTGGGCCTTCGCAAGTTCTTTCTTTATATTCGTCGTATTTACGATCTTTGCTGTGATCACCTATAAAACATCGGTGAATTTGATCGTCGCTAAAGAAGAAAACAATGTGGAGCGAACGATGTCAGAGGTCGCTTCTCGTTTAGCCAATTCGGATCAAGAACTAACATTGGTTCGAACATATCGTAATTTAACCAAAAATGATGCGGGGACGACGAGCATTTATGATCGCACTTCAACGATCGATGGCAACTTAATGAAAATCGATTCCTTTATTTCGGAATTAGGCCAAGCGCCGTTGAGCTTGTTTGTTTATAATTTGAATGAGGATCTTGTGTTTAAAACCCATGAAAATGATTTAGCACTGATCGACACGCAGCGCAAAGCCCCAACCATCGTAACGCTGGATGGTATCACAGGCTTTCTCTCGATCCAACCCATCTATTCAAAAGGCACCAGAGAGCGGATTGGCTATGCACAAACCTTTTATGAATTGACTTCTTTTTACGAAATACGCAGCAAACTGCTGCTGACTTTGATTATCTTAGAAGTCGTTTCTCTGATTCTTAGTAGTGTGCTTGGGTTCTTTTTATCAGCGTATTTCCTTCAGCCGTTAAAGGTCTTGCGAGATACGATGGAAACCGTTCGGAAAAACCCACAGTCAACGGTGCATATGCCAGAATTAAATACGAACGATGAACTGTCTGATTTAGCAGATATCTTTAACGAAATGCTGGATCGCATGCGCCTATACATTGAACAGCAAGAGCGATTCGTCGAAGACGTTTCTCATGAGTTGCGAACGCCTGTGGCGATCATTGAAGGACATATGAATCTGTTGCAGCGTTGGGGAAAAGACGATCCAGAGATTTTGGATGAGTCTCTGGCAGCCAGTATGCAAGAGATCAGTCGGATGAAGACGCTAGTACAGGAAATGTTGGATCTCTCAAGAGCGGAACAAGTGGATGTTCATTATGCAAATGAAACAACCAATGCAAAAGAAGTTGTCTATCAAGTCTTCAATAACTTTAAAATACTGTATCCGGATTTTGTTTTTACATTGGATGATGACTTATACCATGAGTTGAAGCTGAAAATCTATCGCAATCATTTTGAACAGATCATTATTATTGTCTTGGATAACGCAGTGAAATATTCCACTGATCGAAAAGAAGTTCATCTATCCATTTCGTTGGATCGGCAATCCTTTGAAATTGCCATTCAAGACTTTGGTGAGGGAATCTCCAAAGAAGACCTCGACAAGATCTTTAATCGTTTCTATCGGGTAGATAAAGCCCGTGCTAGAACCAAAGGCGGAAACGGGCTAGGGCTCTCTATTGCGAAACAGTTATTGGAAAGCTATAAAGGAAAAATTTCAGCAGAGAGTGTCATCGGTCAAGGAACGATCTTTCGAATCTATATACCGATCGTTCAATCAGAAGATCGGACGAAAAGAGAACGTTAGGCGAAAAGCTTAAGTTCTCTTTTTTTATCCATTAATGATAGATTTAGCCGCAAAATACTTCTTATAAACGAACGTTCGAATCGTTTGACAATGAATAATTCGCTTATAAAAATAGTTGCCAAAAAGCCTATTTTTTTAGTTGATTTTTCCTTTAAGAATTGCTATATTATTACTTGTCCTTGTTAAGGCATTTGTAACAAACACTGATTGATCTTTTTTGAAATTAGTTGTTGACGAAACATTTTACAAGTGTTATTATAACAAGGTCGAAAAAATATCATCTCTGAAAAACCTAATAAATCAAAAAAACTTTTCAAAAAAGTGTTTGACATATAACGGTTGAGATGGTAAGATAAAAAAGTCGCTGAGGTTAAGAAAGAAGTTAAATAACAACTTCTTGAAAAAAACTTTTAAAAAAAGAGTTGACAAACAAACGTCGCTCTGATATGATATAAAAGTTGCTAACACAGCACGGTAGACCTTTGAAAACTGAACAAAGCAAGCAAACGAACCAATGTGTAGGACGTTTCAATTTATTGAAACAAATACATGCAAGCAATAGCTAGCAAAGTTAATTTTTATGAGCTTAATGACCGTATGGTCATTCAAACAAATCATTATGAGAGTTTGATCCTGGCTCAGGACGAACGCTGGCGGCGTGCCTAATACATGCAAGTCGAACGCTTTTCCTTTCATCGGAGCTTGCTCCACCGAAAGGAAAAGAGTGGCGAACGGGTGAGTAACACGTGGGTAACCTGCCCATCAGAAGGGGATAACACTTGGAAACAGGTGCTAATACCGTATAACACTATTTTCCGCATGGAAGAAAGTTGAAAGGCGCTTTTGCGTCACTGATGGATGGACCCGCGGTGCATTAGCTAGTTGGTGAGGTAACGGCTCACCAAGGCAACGATGCATAGCCGACCTGAGAGGGTGATCGGCCACACTGGGACTGAGACACGGCCCAGACTCCTACGGGAGGCAGCAGTAGGGAATCTTCGGCAATGGACGAAAGTCTGACCGAGCAACGCCGCGTGAGTGAAGAAGGTTTTCGGATCGTAAAACTCTGTTGTTAGAGAAGAACAAGGATGAGAGTAAAATGTTCATCCCTTGACGGTATCTAACCAGAAAGCCACGGCTAACTACGTGCCAGCAGCCGCGGTAATACGTAGGTGGCAAGCGTTGTCCGGATTTATTGGGCGTAAAGCGAGCGCAGGCGGTTTCTTAAGTCTGATGTGAAAGCCCCCGGCTCAACCGGGGAGGGTCATTGGAAACTGGGAGACTTGAGTGCAGAAGAGGAGAGTGGAATTCCATGTGTAGCGGTGAAATGCGTAGATATATGGAGGAACACCAGTGGCGAAGGCGGCTCTCTGGTCTGTAACTGACGCTGAGGCTCGAAAGCGTGGGGAGCGAACAGGATTAGATACCCTGGTAGTCCACGCCGTAAACGATGAGTGCTAAGTGTTGGAGGGTTTCCGCCCTTCAGTGCTGCAGCAAACGCATTAAGCACTCCGCCTGGGGAGTACGACCGCAAGGTTGAAACTCAAAGGAATTGACGGGGGCCCGCACAAGCGGTGGAGCATGTGGTTTAATTCGAAGCAACGCGAAGAACCTTACCAGGTCTTGACATCCTTTGACCACTCTAGAGATAGAGCTTCCCCTTCGGGGGCAAAGTGACAGGTGGTGCATGGTTGTCGTCAGCTCGTGTCGTGAGATGTTGGGTTAAGTCCCGCAACGAGCGCAACCCTTATTGTTAGTTGCCATCATTTAGTTGGGCACTCTAGCGAGACTGCCGGTGACAAACCGGAGGAAGGTGGGGATGACGTCAAATCATCATGCCCCTTATGACCTGGGCTACACACGTGCTACAATGGGAAGTACAACGAGTTGCGAAGTCGCGAGGCTAAGCTAATCTCTTAAAGCTTCTCTCAGTTCGGATTGTAGGCTGCAACTCGCCTACATGAAGCCGGAATCGCTAGTAATCGCGGATCAGCACGCCGCGGTGAATACGTTCCCGGGCCTTGTACACACCGCCCGTCACACCACGAGAGTTTGTAACACCCGAAGTCGGTGAGGTAACCTTTTTGGAGCCAGCCGCCTAAGGTGGGATAGATGATTGGGGTGAAGTCGTAACAAGGTAGCCGTATCGGAAGGTGCGGCTGGATCACCTCCTTTCTAAGGAATATTTCGGAAGACTACACATCGTTTGCCTTTGTTCAGTTTTGAGAGGTCTACTCTCAAGTAAATACCCGGGGCCTTAGCTCAGCTGGGAGAGCGCCTGCTTTGCACGCAGGAGGTCAGCGGTTCGATCCCGCTAGGCTCCATTAACGACAATGGTCGTTAAGCTTTGTTCATTGAAAACTGGATATCGAAGAAATAATCAAAACAAGTAACACACACCGAGTTGAAATGTTAAAAGAGTTTTTTAATAAGTTCAACGCTTATTTTCTTGAGCAACCTTCTATCGCTAGAAGAAGTACTCAAAACCGACCGTAAGGTCAAAGGTTAAGTGAATAAGGGCGCACGGTGGATGCCTTGGCACTAGGAGCCGATGAAGGACGGGACTAACACCGATATGCTTTGGGGAGCTGTAAGTAAGCTATGATCCAGAGATTTCCGAATGGGGGAACCCAGCATCTTTTATAGGATGTTACGTCTGCGTGAATACATAGCGCAGTCGAGGTAGACGCAGAGAACTGAAACATCTAAGTACCTGCAGGAAGAGAAAGAAAATTCGATTCCCTGAGTAGCGGCGAGCGAAACGGGAAAAGCCCAAACCAACAAGCTTGCTTGTTGGGGTTGTAGGACTCCGATA
>NZ_JBIOME010000001.1:1905000-2457500 GCF_051711225.1 Enterococcus sp. DIV2449a | reverse complement strand
AAGAAAGTAAGATCCCTGAGAGATGATCAGGTAGATAGGTCAGAAGTGGAAGGCCAGTGATGGTTGGAGCGGACTGATACTAATCGATCGAGGACTTAACCAAAAAGAAAAAAGCACGTAAACTCGTAGCGTTTTGATTCTTCGATCCAGTTTTGAGTGAGCAAAACTTACTCAATTGAATAGTGTGGTGGCGATAGCAAGAAGGATACACCTGTAACCATGCCGAACACAGAAGTTAAGCTTCTTAGCGCCGATTGTAGTGAAGGGTTTCCCTTTGTGAGAGTAGGACGTCGCCACGCATTTCAATTTTTCCGGCATAGCTCAGTTGGTAGTAGCGCATGACTGTTAATCATGATGTCGTAGGTTCGAGTCCTACTGCCGGAGTTCTCTAATAAGAGAAAACAAGCAAGAGTAATGAGCTTCTTTTAGGCTGGAGAGTTGTCCGAGTGGCCGAAGGAGCATGATTGGAAATCATGTAGATGGCTATCGCTGTCTCAAGGGTTCGAATCCCTTACTCTCCGTTTTAAACTTAGGTCCGTTGGTCAAGTGGTTAAGACACCGCCCTTTCACGGCGGTAACACGGGTTCGAATCCCGTACGGATCATTACAATTTAATGAACAACCTTCGGGGGTTTAGCTCAGCTGGGAGAGCATCTGCCTTACAAGCAGAGGGTCAGCGGTTCGATCCCGTTAACCCCCATTACGGTTTGGTAGTTCAGTTGGTTAGAATGCCTGCCTGTCACGCAGGAGGTCGCGGGTTCGAGTCCCGTCCAGACCGTTTCATTATTTTTGTAAAACTTATATTTTCTTATATGGCTCGGTAGCTCAGTTGGTAGAGCAATGGATTGAAGCTCCATGTGTCGGCAGTTCGATTCTGTCCCGCGCCACCATGGAGGAGTAGCGAAGTGGCTAAACGCGACGGACTGTAAATCCGTTCCTTAGGGTTCAGTGGTTCGAATCCACTCTCCTCCATTCATAGGGGCATAGTTTAAAGGTAGAACAGCGGTCTCCAAAACCGTTAGTGTGGGTTCAATTCCTGCTGCCCCTGCCATTATATATTTCAACAGTTTCTTATCACGGCGGGTGTGGCGAAGTGGTTAACGCACCGGATTGTGGCTCCGGCATTCGTGGGTTCGATTCCCATCACTCGCCCTTTCATTTTTGGGGTATAGCCAAGCGGTAAGGCAACGGACTTTGACTCCGTCATGCGTTGGTTCGAATCCAGCTACCCCAGTACAATCTTCACTTGATTGTAGATTGCAACAATAGTATAATGGCGGTATAGCCAAGTGGTAAGGCAGAGGTCTGCAAAACCTTCATCACCGGTTCAAATCCGGTTACCGCCTTAGTACTAAATACTAACCTTTCAACATGCCGGCGTGGCGGAATTGGCAGACGCGCTGGACTCAAAATCCAGTGCCCGTTGAGGGCGTGCCGGTTCGACCCCGGCCGCCGGTATCATTGATGTATCAGTCTTTTATAAGATTGATACATTTTTTTTGTTTATAAAAGTCTAAAAATACGATTTTGAAGGACCACTCATATAGCAAAGATTTTTTGTTTTGTTACTATTGAAAGCCTTCCCTTAATCTTGTATAGTTTTTACATGAATAGCTGCAAGGAACAGGAAAGAGGGGGATCAAATTGAAATGGTATGAGAATAGAATCAAATCAGCGATAGATGGGACAAATCCAATGGTGATCAAAGAATTGTCTGGCAGTTTTGCTGTTTATGGCGATGTCCAATTTCTTCCCGGATACTGTGTATTATTACCTAAAAGAGAGGTGGCTTCTTTAAATGATCTAGATTTAAGCGAGCGACAGATTTTCTTAACTGATATGACTCTTTTAGGAGATGCTATAATACAAGCTTGTTCTCCATTGAGAATCAATTATGAACTATTGGGAAATACTGATAACTTTCTTCATGCACATTTGTTTCCCCGTTATGAATGGGAAACCGACGAAGCGAAAAAAATGCCTGTTTGGTTGTACGACAAATCCCATTGGACTAATCCAGAGTATCACTATTCAGAAAAAAGAGATGGAGAGCGAAGACAAAAGATAGCCTCTTATTTAGAAAATGCCTATCGCTAGTCTAATGACTCTCCCTGAATCTAGTAACGTCTATTAAAGAACCTCCATGAAGCGATCGCTTCATGGAGGTTCTTTTTCCTTAGATCAATCAACATACTTAAGAACTGCGACTTCTTTTGGTTTCAGAACTACCAACTGTCTGGTTTCTTTGATTAGAAGGTCTGCTCCAGGGGCTTTCAGCTTCACTTTGGTTGTCTGCTCCGTATGGTTTAAGAGAAAGACGAGTGTATAGCCAGCACCTTTGCGACAGGTAACGGAGACTTCAGTAGGAGCAGCCAAGAAGTGCTGGGCATGAGTCGCTAATTTATGATTTTCCAGAATGGTCGCTAAAAATGTAGTTAGCCCTTCAAGAGACAATTCTGTTCCCACGTAATACGCATACCCATCGTCGATCTGATTCATAGTAATGGCTGGCTTATCGGACAAATAACCGGATTGGAAGGTTGCCAAAGCTTTCGCACCATTTAGATGAATGACTTCCTCCCATAGAGAATTGTCGTACCGACGACCTTGGAAGTCAATTTGGTGATGGATAGCTGCTTTCATTGGGTAAAACTCTTCTACAATGATCCCTAAGGTGTCCCTAAACAGTCCTGGATAGCCCCCAAGATAGACTTGGTCATATTCATTGACGATCCCACTAAAGAAATTCGTCAAGAAGATGCCACCTTGTCGCACGTAATCATTGATTTTCTTACCGAAGGCTTCTGGTGCTGAATAGAGATTTGGGGCGATCACTAAAGGATAGCCGTCTAGGGATTCGGAAGGATGGACAAAGTTTACGCTCAGATTTAACGCCCTTAGCGCGCCATACAGGCTGCGTAACTGATGAATGTACTTTAAGGTGCTTGGTTTGGCATCCAATTCCAGCGCCCACCAATTTTCCCAGTCAAAGACAACCGCGACATCAGCCAAGAAGCGCGTCCCAACAATTTCCGACAGTTGCGAAAATTCGTTGCCTAATTGCGCACATTCACGAAAGATACGGCTTGAATGAGGATCTCCGTGAGGCACCATCGCACTATGAAATTTTTCCGCACCGCCACGAGACTGCCGCCATTGAAAGAACATGATGCCATCAGCGCCATGAGCGAGCGCTTCATAACTCCAAAGACGCAGCTGGTTGGGTGTCTTGGCACCATTGATTTGCCGCCAATTAACGGCGCTGGTGGCTTGTTCCATGATCAAAAAAGGTTTTTTCTTTAAACTACGAGTTAGATCGTTAGCAAGAAATTGCGGGTAAGGGATCTTTTCAAAGGGATTCGGGTACGAATTCCAGCTGACTACATCCATTTCGGGTGCCCATTTAAACCCATCCACGTATTTGTGCAAGCCCATAAGATTGGTCATGTAAGGGATGCCTTGTGAATATTTTGCGATCGCCGCCTTTTCGAGTTGATAGAGCTCCAGATTCATGTCGGAAAGAAAACGGCGATAGTCTAACTGCTGCGCAGGATTTTTGAAGGTCGGCATCGCTTCAGGTAGAAAAATTTCGTCCCAGCTACCATAGGATTGACTCCAAAACTTAGTTGACCACGCATCATTCAATCCAGCGATGGTCTGATATTTCTCTGCTAACCATGTCTGAAATCTTTTCCGACAATGATCGCAATAACACTCGTGGATGTGACAGGTATATTCGTTATTGATATGCCACATGACTAGCCCTGGATGATTGGCATAACGGTTTGCGACTGCTTCTGACAAATCGGTGACATATTGACGATAGATAGGGGAAGTCGGACAGTAGTGCTGGCGCGACCCATGAACCAGTCGATTGCCATGAATGGTCACAGGCAGCATCTCAGGATGTTTTTGAACAAGCCAAGCGGGAGGAGATGCCGTTCCATTGGCTAGGTCGATCATGATATTGTTTTCATATAAAAGATCCATCAACCAGTCTAGAAAGTCAAAATCATAGGTGGATTCATCTGGCTGCAGATTGACCCAGCCAAAAATATTGATACTCACATAGTTCACACCTGCTTCTTTCATTAAGCGCATATCTTCAAGAATGACTTCTTTAGACCATTGTTCAGGATTGTAGTCGGCACCATAGTAAAGTTGACGTTGCGTTTTCATCAAATCGCTCCTTTATAGACGTTTCTTTAGCATCAAGATACTTGAATCATAGCAAATATTTATCTGTTTGATAGCGGTACCATTTGAAAATCATGAAATGATCCAAAAAAACAAAGATAGTTCAATCTGGTTTCGCAGCTAGGTCTATTGTCCATCAGTTCTTTTGCCTTGCTGTTTTTTTAACAAAAATATACAATTGAAAAAGGCGGTAAATTACAGTATCTAGAATTTATAATCTTAGATAGTTGTTTTTTTATCGGAGGTTTCTTTTTGCTGAAATGCATGTTTATAACTATATGATCCAGAAAAACTTTGAATCACGAGTAGAAAAAACACGATGAGTCAAAGAAATGAATAATTATGTGTTGAGGAATCATAAAAAATGAATGACATAAGTTATTCAAAAAAATTGCCAAGAAGGAGAGACAAGTTCATGAACCAGCCAATACAGATTTTTTCTGAGATTGCCCCTTTAAAACGGGTGCTGCTGCATCGTCCAGGCGCAGAATTAGAAAACTTGATGCCGGATTATCTTGATCGATTGTTATTTGATGATATTCCTTTTTTAACCCAAGCGCAAAAAGAACATGATTTTTTTGCGGATACGTTAAGAAGCAAAGGGGTGGAAGTCCTTTATTTGGAGGATCTAGCTGCTGAAACATTGACAACAACTGGTGCCAAAGAGGCCTTTTTAGAAGACTATTTAAATGAAACAACGATCCTTGATGAAGAGATTCGCAACGAAGTGCGCAACTTTTTCCTGTCGATTAAAGACAATCGCGCCTTTATCGATCATACGATGGCGGGCTTGAAAAAAAGTGAGGTAGAAATTTCAAAAGCCAGTAACTTAACGGCAATCGTTGAAACAGAATATCCTTTCTTGATCGATCCAATGCCAAACTTGTATTTCACGCGAGATCCGTTTGCTACGATTGGTCACAGTGTTTCCTTGAATCGAATGTATTCTGCAACAAGAAGACGGGAAACCCTCTACGGAAAACAAATTTTTACGCACCATCCGATGTTTGCCCGCAATGAGACGAACTTTTTGTATCATCGGGACGAAACGACGCGGATGGAAGGCGGCGATCAGCTGATTTTATCTGATAAAATCGTGGCGATCGGGATCTCTCAACGAACAGAAGTTGCCTCAATTGAAAAAATTGCCGAAACGATTTTTGCCACAGAACCGAGTTTCGAACATATCTTGGCATTTAATATCGGCGAGGAACGAAAATTTATGCATTTAGATACGGTCTTCACGATGGTGGATCATGATAAGTTCACAATCCATCCAGAAATCGAGGGAGAACTTTCGCTGTATTCAATCACTAAACATAAGGACGGTGTGCGAGTATATGAGGAAAAAGATACGTTGGAAAACATTCTTTGCCGTTATTTAGATTTGCCTGAAGTACACTTGATCCGCTGTGGTGGCGACGATTTAGCAGCGGCAGCTAGAGAGCAATGGAATGATGGGTCTAATACCTTGGCGATTGCACCTGGAGAAGTCGTGGTCTATGACCGCAACACCATTACCAATGGGCTGTTAAAAGAGGCAGGAGTCATTTTGAATGAAATCTCGGGCAGCGAATTGGTTCGCGGACGTGGGGGTCCTCGCTGTATGAGTATGCCGTTTATACGTGAGTAGGTCGATGCTTTGTTATTTTAAATACTTGTTTTTTCTTTAGAAGCATTTAAGTTAAGAAAAAGACGAGAAAAAACTAAAAGAAAGATTTGAAACATTATTTTGTTTCTAATCTTTCTTTTTTGTCATCATTTAACCCCCAATAAAATGAAAAGGATTTCTTTTTGTGAAAATGTGTAATTTTTGTGACTTTTATATGTAAAGACTATAAAAAAACGCTAGGAACCTTGTTCTATCGCAAAATTTATGTTACGGTTATATTAGAAAACGGAAATAGGTGAAGGTATTTGCCACTTATTGATTTTTGACACCCTACGATCAGCGAATGCCATATGCTTGATTTGTAGTGGTTTTTTTTGCGGAAAAAAAGTGAAAGCAGGTGAGAAAATGATAGTAGATGCCATTCGATTATTACAAGAAGCAGAGCAATTTGCGGAAAATAAAAATAAAGAAGCAGAAGCAGAAAAAAAACAATTGGCACAAGCAAGAGAAGAACGGTTGAAGGCGTTTAAAAAAGAGTTGGCAGAAAAAGAAGCCCAACAAAAAGAAGCAATCAACCAAAAAATCGCAGCTGAGTTGGTACAGTCTAAGGAACCACTCTTGGCTAAGACCAAAGCAGAAGTGGAAACACTGCGAACGATCCCTAATGAATTGAAAGAAGAAGCATTAGCAATAATAATAAATAAGGTTGTGACATAAATGGCAATTGCAAAAATGCAAAAGTTCAGTCTGTTGACCTTTTACGATCAGAAAGAAGCTGTTTTAGAGCAGCTGCAAGACTTTCAAGGCGTAGAACTGCTTTCTTCGGAAAAATATTATGATTCTGAAGAAACGACGGGTGTTTTGACACCGGTTCGCGAGGAACAGTCTGAAGAAGAAATGGAGAACCAGTTTGGTCAAGTCAACTGGAGCTTAAATTTTTTAGAAGAATATGTACCCAAAAAAGGAATGCTGGCACAACTGCGGCAACCAATCAAAAAATATACCCTTCAAGAATTAGCTGAAACAGCCCACACCTATCCTTGGCAAGAATTATGCCAAACCCTTCGTAAACAAGACAAACGTCTTCGCTTGATTGATCAAGAAAAACGCGATGTATTAGCACAAGAAGCAGAACTGTCGATCTGGAAGTATTTCAAAGAACGACCAGCTGTTTTAAAAGAATTAAAAAAATCAGGTGGCTTGTTAGGATCGATTCCTACTTCTGAAATGGCTGACTTTACGACCAACAGTGAAAAGCTGCCGCTTGTCTATGTCGAAACCATTTATCAATCACAAACGACAACTTACTTATTGGTACTTTTCCATAAAGATGTAAAAGAAAAAGTAACTACTCTTCTAAAGAAAGCAGCCTTCGAGCAATACATCTACCCTTATGAGGGCATTCCAGAAGAAGATCTGCAAACGATGAAAGAAAAATCCCAACGTCTAATTGATGAAGAAAAAGAAATCAAAGCTTCTCTTGGTGCGATGACAAAAGAGCAAGAAACCTTGCGAATCGTTGCCGAGTATTTAGATGGAGCGATCACTCGCTTAAAAAGCAGTAAAATGCTTTTGCGTTCGACTCATGCGGTCTCGATTTCTGGCTGGGTTCCTGTTGATGGGGCGGCCGAATTAGAAAAACGTATCAAAAAAGGGACCACGGATAACTATTACCTCGAATACCAAGAAGTGACGGAAAAAGAGCTGGCTGATGTGCCGATTTTATTAGAAAACGCACGTTGGATCAAGCCTTTTGAAGGACTTGTTCGGATGTACAGCTTGCCGCAATATGACGAGTTAGATCCGACACCATTTATGGCGCCTTTTTACATGGTGGCATTCGGGATGATGGTTGCCGATTTTGGCTATGGATTGCTCTTGTTTCTGGCGACATTTCTGGGGAAAAAGCTGTTCCACCTCAGCAAAGGCCTGGAACAAAATTTGACCCTCTTTCAGTTGTGCTCGATCCCTACGATTATTTGGGGCTTGATCTATGGCAACTTCTTTGGATTTGAATTCTCATTCCAACTGTTGTCTGCCCAGGATGATGTCAATCAGATCTTAGTCTTATCCGTGATCTTTGGGTACATTCAGATCATGTTTGGCTTGGCGCTGAAATTCTATATTTTATGGAAGAAAAAAGACCAGAAACTGGCTGCGATGTTCCAAGCCGGTTCGTGGATCGTCTTTTTGATCAGTGTCGTTTTTGTCGCCGCAGGAATGCTGCTTTTCCCTGACACCCCGTTACAAACGATTGGGATCGTAATGATCGCTGCCAGTCTTTTAGCAGTGGCAATCGGAGGCAGTTTAGAAGGAAAAACGTTGGCAGGAAAAATCGGTTCTGGATTGTACGGATTGATGGATGTGACCAATTATGTTGGTGACTTGATCAGTTACACCCGTCTGATGGCGTTAGGGGTTGCCGGCGGAAGTATCGCCTCAGCCTTCAACTTGATCATTAGCTACTTGCCGCCAGCAGCCCGGTTCACCGTCGGTATCTTATTATTTGTGGCGCTACATGGCCTGAATATTTTCTTAAGTTACCTTAGTGCGTATGTTCATGGTATCCGCTTGCAGTATTTAGAGTATTTCGGAAAATTCTTTACGGGGGGCGGACGTGCCTTTGACCCGTTCAAATCAAATGAAAATTATGTAGAGATCATCTCAGAAGAAAAGTTACAGGAGGATAATAATGGAAAATTGGATTAGTTTCTTTTACGAAAATGGTGGAATTGTTTTTGCAGCTTTAGGTGTAGCGACCGCAACGATTTGTGGTGGTATCGGATCAACGATCGGTGTGGGGATGACCAGTGAAGCAGCATCAGGCTTGATCTCAGAGCAGCCAGAGAAATTCGGGCAAGCGTTGATTTTGGAATTGCTTTCTAGTACCCAGGGGCTATACGGCTTTGTAATCTCCTTTATGATTTTTGGTCAGATCAGTGGTTCGATCTCATTCGATCGCGGGTTGTATTTGTTTATCGCTTCATTACCGATCGCGTTAACAGCAATTATCGCCGGTAAGTGGCAAGGACGTGCCGCAAGTGCTGCGATGCAGATTTTAGCAAAAAAACCAGAACATGTGACCAAAGGAATTATCTTGGTAGCGATGATGGAAACGTATTGTATTTTAGGGTTCGTTATTTCCTTCTTGCTTGTCTTGAATTAAGAGGAGGGAAAAGTGAATGTCTGATATTACACGTTTAACTGACAAAATAACCGCTGATGCGGAAAAGAAATACCAGCTTCAAATCAAAGAAGCACAAAAAGAAAGTGAAAACCAAGAAAATTTAAAACGAGCACAGTTAGAAAAAGAGCTTAATGAACGGTTAGCTTTTTATGAAAAAGAAAAACGTGCTGCGATGTATTTGGAAATCTCAGATGTGCATATCCAATCAAGAAACAAGGTCTTGGCAGCAAAGCAGTCCGTCTTAGATGAGCTGTTTTCTGAGGCTCTGACCCGTTTGAACACGATGGATCAGGCAGCATTTTATACGTTTATCGCGAAAGGCTTGGCGAATGCACGGTTAACTGGTGAGGTCGAGTTGCTTTTAGGCGAGAAGTCCCGTCATTTCGTTGATGAGGAATTCCTTACTAAGTTGCAAGCATCGGTCCCAGAAGTTCAGCTGAAACTGGTAAATAAAACGATCCCTCGCAAGGGTGGCTTTTTGTTGCGACAAGAAGCAATTGAGTTGAATTTTACCTTTGATGCGCTACTAGAAGCCAACAAAGAAGAGTTAAGCAATACGTTACTGCAATTGATTTTTGAACAGTAAGCAGGTGCAAACAGATGAATGACATCAAATATAATACGTTGAATACGAGAATTCGGACGTATGAATCGCAATTATTCGATCGTAGTCGCTATGAGCGAATGCTCTCAGCTGCCAGCGCAGAGGAAATCTATGGGATGCTGCAAGAAACGGTTTATGGTGACTTCATCAATGAAGATGATCGTGTACACGACTTTGAACAAGTCCTGATGGCTGAGTTGAAACGGGTATACGAAACGATGTATCAGTTGACACCAGAAAAAGCGATCGTTGATTTCTTTGCTTTGAAATATGACTATCAAAATCTGAAAGTTTTAGTAAAAGCGGCATATATGCAAGAAGATTTTTCGGCGTATCTCGTCCCAATCGGCACCCAGCCACTTTCCGTCCTTAAAGATCTGGTCAAGACCAGAAAAAGTACTCAGGTCGCGCAAGAGATGGTTGCCTGTGTGGAAGAAGTCTTTTCTTATATTGAGAACTATCATGAAGTCCAGTCCATCGATATCATCTTTGACAACCATTATTGGGAGCAATTATGGACGATCGGTAAAGAATACCAAGACGAGTTGCTGCAAAGCTTGATTCGCCGTCAAATCGATATCTTCAATATTTCAACAACGTTGCGCAGTTACGCGATGAAACGCAAGCGCGGCTTTATCAGCGCAGTTTTAGCCGACCATGGGAATTTACCTGCAAGTGAGTTGTTAGCAGAAATCACGACTTCTCTTGAGGCGTTTGTGGGATACTTGCAAGGAACCCCTTATAAAGAGCTGATCAATCATAGTTATGAAGAATTGGTAGAAAAGAAGACCTTGAATACCTTTGATATACGTAAAGACAATTTTCTAATGGCGAAGCTCAAAGAACAAAAAATCGTGCCTTTTGGGCCGTCAGCATTGGCAGGGTATCTGTATGCCAAGGAAATTGAAAGCAAGAATTTGCGTATTCTCTTGATTGGTAAAATCAATAAGGTGCCAGAAGAGATTTTAAGAAGTCGGGTGCGTGATAGTTATGCATAAAAAAATAGCAATGATGGGTGGTAAGAACTCGATCTTGCCTTTCAAAGGGCTGGGGATCGATATCTTTCCAGTCAGCGATTTGGATGAAGCCGCCCAACAATTAGAAGAGATAGCTGAAGCGTATGGTGTGATCTTTTTGACCGAGCGGTTGATCGAACAATTAGAACCGATCGTTCGTCGTTACGAAGAAGTACCGACACCAGCGATCATTCCGATTCCAAGTAGTACGGGTAGTTTAGGGATCGGCATGGCACGCATTCAGCAAAATGTGGAAAAAGCGGTAGGAATGAATATATTAGATTCATAACAGACAAGTCAGCCAGCTAGGAGGAATAAATGTGGCATTTGGCACAATTGAAAAAGTATCGGGACCACTGGTCACCGCCTCAGGATTAAGTGGCGCAAAAATCCACGAAATCTGCAAAGTCAGTGACAAGGGCCTTATCGGTGAGATCATTGAGATCAAAAAAGGGCTGGTTTCGATCCAAGTATACGAAGAAACAGCGGGGATCGGACCAGGCGAGCCCGTAGAAACGACAGGCGCACCATTGTCTGTCGAACTAGCACCAGGTTTGTTGACTCAGATGTTTGATGGGATCCAACGACCATTAGATACATTTATGTCGCAAACAGAGAGTGATTTTTTGGAGCGGGGGGTCACCATCGATCCACTGAATCGCCAAAAGAAATGGACCTTCGTCCCACAAGTACAAGTCGGCGATACTGTACAAGCCGGTGATATTTTAGGTTCAGTACAAGAAACTTCGGTGATCGAGCATAAGATCATGGTGCCACCAAACTATGAAGGAACCGTCAAAGAAATCATGGTGGGAAATTTTGCGATTACTGAAGTCATCTGTGTTCTAGAAACCATCGAGGGTGAAAAATCCTTGACAATGGTACAGAAATGGCCGGTTCGTCAACCACGTCCCGTTACTGCTAAATTAAATCCAGGCGAACCGCTAGTCACTGGACAGCGAGTCATCGACACCTATTTTCCAGTGGCAAAAGGCGGATCAGCTGCTGTTCCTGGACCTTTTGGTGCTGGAAAAACAGTCGTTCAGCATCAGATCGCTAAATGGTCAGATGTGGATATCGTGGTCTATGTCGGTTGCGGTGAGCGGGGCAACGAAATGCGGGATGTCATGAACGAATTTCCTGAGTTGATCGATCCGAATACCGGCAAGTCGATCATGGAACGAACGGTATTGATCGCCAATACGTCGAATATGCCAGTTGCTGCTCGGGAAGCCTCGATCTATACAGGAATCACGATCGCGGAATATTACCGCGACATGGGCTATAGTGTTGCCATCATGGCAGATTCAACTTCTCGTTGGGCAGAAGCACTGCGGGAAATGAGTGGCCGATTGCAAGAGATCCCAGGAGATGAAGGCTATCCGGCTTACCTTGGAAGTCGAATTGCGGAATACTATGAGCGAGCAGGGCGTTTCCATTCATTAGGCACGCAGCCTCGAGAAGGAAGCATTACCGCAATTGGTGCGGTTTCACCTGCTGGAGGAGACATCTCAGAACCGGTCACTCAAAATACCTTGCGAATCGTGAAAGTCTTTTGGGCATTGGATAGCATGCTGGCGCAAAAACGGCATTTTCCATCCATCAACTGGATGAATTCCTATTCCCTTTATGAGGATCAAATCAATTCTTATTTGGATCAATTATTAGGTGATCGCTGGTCGGAGCTAGTCAATGAATCAATGGCGATTCTCCAAGAGGAAAGCCGATTAGAAGAAATCGTTCAGCTGGTAGGGATGGATTCTCTTTCCCAAAAAGACCGCTTGACGATGATGACTGCTCGTTCTTTAAGACAAGACTACTTGCAGCAAAACGCCTTTGATGACGTTGACACGTATACATCTCGTAATAAGCAGTTCAAAATGCTGGAAAACATTCTCTACTTTAATGAACAAGCACAGCGTGCATTGCAGCTAGGTGCTTACTTAGATGAGATCGCCAAAGGAACGGTTGATCTGCGTGAGCGCATCGCCCGCAGCAAATACATTCCTGAAGAAGAATTGACTCGCTTGGATACGATCAAGCATGACATCAAAGAAATGTTACAACGAATCATTGAAACTGGAGGTGTTCATTGATGTTAAAAGAATATCGTACAGTTTCCGAAATTGCTGGCCCCTTAATGGTGGTCGAAAATGTTCGAGGCGTGAAATTTGACGAACTCGTTGAGGTCCGCATGGACACAGGTGAGATCCGTCAAGGACAAGTACTGGAAGTCAGTGATGACAATGCTGTTGTCCAAGTCTTTGAAGGTACCAGTAATTTGAGTGCAGAAGAAAGCAAAGCAAGGTTTCTAGGGACTGGTTTGACCCTAGGGGTTTCTCTAGATATGATGGGTCGGGTGTTTGACGGTTTAGGAAAACCAAAAGATAACGGCCCGAGAATCTTGCCAGAAAAACGCATCGATGTAAACGGTGAAGCCATCAATCCGATGGCGCGAGACTTCCCAGATGAATTTATCCAAACGGGGATCTCAACGATCGATCATTTAAATACATTAGTTCGTGGACAAAAACTACCAATCTTTTCTGCGTCTGGTTTGCCTCATAAAGAGATCGCTGCTCAAATCGCACGACAAGCAACAGTACCTAGCCAAGAAGGCAATTTCGCGATCGTCTTCGCAGCAATTGGGATCCCTTTTGAAGAAGCTGAATTTTTCGTGGATGAATTCCGCAAAACCGGTGCGTTAGATCGTTCTGTTTTGTTTATGAACCTTGCCAATGATCCAGCAATCGAACGGATCGCTACACCTAAGATGGCATTGACCGCAGCAGAGTATTTGGCTTTTGAAAAAGGCATGCACGTCTTAGTGATCATGACCGATATGACGAATTACTGTGAAGCGTTGCGAGAAATCTCCGCTGCCCGCCGAGAAGTTCCAGGACGTCGCGGCTATCCAGGGTATCTGTACACCAATTTAGCGACGCTGTATGAACGGGCAGGACGTTTAATGGGCAAAGAAGGATCGGTCACACAAATACCGATCTTAACGATGCCAGATGGCGATAAAACCCACCCGATTCCTGATTTGACCGGCTATATCACGGAAGGACAAATTATTTTGTCGCGGGACCTTTACAAGCGCAATATCAACCCGCCAGTGGATATTTTACCAAGTCTTTCACGGTTGAAGGACAAAGGAACGGGAGAAGGTAAGACCCGTGCCGATCATGCGGCAACGATGAATCAAATCTATGCCGCCTATTCCGATGGGAAAGCTGCCAAAGAGCTATCGATCGTTTTAGGGGAGTCTGCCTTATCTGATCTTGATAAAAAGTACGCGCGCTTTGCTGATCTTTTCGAAAAAGAGTACGTCAATCAAGGATTTGAAACCAATCGGACGATTGAAGAAACGTTAGATTTAGGCTGGAAGTTATTAGCTACCTTGCCAAAACAAGAGTTGAGCCGTATCAAAGAAGAATTTATCGACGCCTATTACCCAACGGACGAGGATGTGAGTTCTTAATGGCGATCTTAAATGTCAATCCGACGCGGATGGAACTAAGTCGTTTGAAAAAACGGCTCACGACGGCAACCCGTGGTCACAAATTATTGAAAGACAAGCAAGATGAGCTGGTGCGCCAGTTCATTCAGCTAGTAAAGAAAAATCAGGAACTTCGTAAAAAGATGGAGACCGCATTGCAAGCAGGAATGGAAGAGTATGTGCTAGCTTCTAGTAGTATTCCCGATGTCGTTTTGCAAGAAGCATTTATGATCCCTTTGAATAAAGTGACCTTAGATGTGCAAAGCCGAACCATCATGAATATGGATGTGCCAGTGTTGAACCCTGTTTACGAAGAAGAAAGCTCGGATGATGATTTTTCCTACGGTTTTGTGAGTACCACCAGTGAGCTGGATCTCTCGTTGTCCCATCTGGATCAAATGCTGCCAGTGATGCTGCAGTTGGCCGAGATCGAGAAAACCTGTCAACTGATGGCCAATGAGATCGAACGGACGAGGCGAAGAGTCAATGCGTTAGAGTATATGACGATTCCCAAGCTGACAGAAACCATTCAATACATCGAAAGCAATCTGGCAGAAGACGAACGAGCAACATTGACTCGCTTGATGAAGGTAACGGACATCATTGCAGAAAACGAAGCGAAGTAAGGCTTTTGCAAGCAGTGTGATTACAGCAAAAAGGCACGTAGAATGAAGCGACCCCCAAAAGTTAGACCAGAAAATCTAACTTTTGGGGGTCGTTATTTGTATGGCAAAATATCCTTTTGAATTAAAACTAAAAATCGTTAAAGAATATCTTAGTGGCGTGGGCGGATATCGGTATCTTGCCAACAAATACGGTATTTCAAGCAAGTCTCAAGTAAGTAATTGGGTGAATGCCTATCGTGAATACGGAGAGGAAGGTCTATTGAGAAAACATCAAAATCAGAAATATTCTGTTCAATTTAAGTTAAATGCGCTAGAGTTATATCAAACAAGTGAGATGTCCTATCGAGAAGTTGCTAGCACTTTAGAAATGAACAACCCTGCGCTTATTGCCAATTGGATGCGTAATTTCAGAGAAGCAGGTATTGAGGGGCTCTCAAAAGAGAAAGGGCGACCACTTACTTTGACTAGAAAAAAAGAAAACAAAAAAGAAAATACAACAACTGAAGAACGCGATCGTATCAAGGCATTAGAAAAGCAAGTCCGATCCCTTCAAATTGAGAATGCCTTTTTAAAAGAGTTGAGGAAGCTGCGAAAACAGGAAGCCCAGCAAAGACGCAAGAATCAATCGCACGAATCATCGCCAGCCTCCGAGGATCATTCAAACTAGTTGAGCTTCTTGAAACATTGAAATTTCCTAAAGCAACCTATATGTATTGGCAGAAACGGTTTGACAGACCAAACCCAGACCAAGAAATTGAAGAAAAAATGCTTGAAATTCGCAAAGAGCATAAAGATTATGGCTGTCTGCGACTAAAAAAAGAATTAGAGAATCAAGGGATTCATGTCAATAAAAAGAAGATTCAACGTCTGATAAAAAAACTAGGTATCGAAGTAAAGTCTTACACTCGAAAATCTCGACGGTACAATTCTTATCGTGGGAAGGTTGGCACTGTCGCCAAAAATCGTATTCATCGTCGGTTTTATACAAATATCTGTCACCAAAAAATTACAACTGATACCACAGAGTTTAAGTATTATGAAGTAGACACCACAGGTGTCGTTCGTCAGAAAAAGCTGTATTTAGATCCTTTCATGGATTTCTACAATAGTGAAATTCTATCTTATCGGATTTCTGAAAAACCAAACGCACTAGCCATAATGGAAGGATTAGAAGAAGCAATCCATATGACAAATGATTGTCCATTTCGTAGAACCTTCCATTCAGATCAAGGATGGGCCTATCAAATGAATGCTTATAAGAATAAATTGAAGCAGCATAAAATCTTCCAGAGTATGTCTCGTAAAGGGAATTGTTTAGATAACTCACCTATGGAAAACTTCTTTGGTTTATTAAAGCAAGAGATTTTTCATGGAGAAGTCTATCGGAGTTTAGATGAATTGAAAACAAAAATTGACCAATATATCTATTATTACAACCATAAACGCATCAAAAAGAAATTAAATTGGCGAAGTCCGGTTCAGTTTCGAGAAGCTGTAAAAACAGCTGTCTAACTGTTAATTTTATCGTACAAAAAAGGAGTGGATTTCTCCACTCCATAAAAGTCTAACTTTTTGGGGTCACTACAGAAAGGAGATTCCTTCTACGTGCCTTTTTGCTTATTAAGAGCGTAAGAGCAGTTGGTCATCTTTCAACTCAGCACCACTATTTTGATGGAACATTTCCATCAATTCAGGGACCGTCAAATGCTGCTTTTGCTCACCGGCAATGTCTACGACGATCTTGCCTTGATGAAGCATGATCAGGCGATTGCCGTAACGAATGGCATCTTCCATGTCATGAGTGACCATGAAAGCCGTCAACTGTTGGGACCGAATCAACTGATCAGTCAATGCCATGACCGTCAATGAGGTCTTAGGATCAAGGGCCGCGGTATGTTCATCTAATAAAATCAATTTAGGCTGTTGCAATGTCGCCATCAAGAGGGTAATCGCTTGACGCTGTCCGCCTGATAACAAACCGATCTCGGCAGAAAGTCGATTTTCTAAGCCTAAGTTTAGGCTGGCTAACTTCTCTTGGAAAAACGCGCGGTTTTTCGCTTTGACGCCTGTCGCAAATCCGCGGACTTGGCCGCGCTTGTAAGCCAATGCTAAATTTTCTTCAACGGTCAAACGAACCGCGGTCCCCATACGTGGATCTTGAAAGACTCGGCTAATATCCTTTGACCGTTTTGTCACGGATAAACGGGTAATGTCTTTCCCATCTAAGGTGATTTTTCCTTGTTCTGTTGGGATCGTTCCTGCAATACTGTTTAAGAGGGTCGATTTTCCAGCACCATTGCCACCGATGATCGTAATAAAATCTCCGGCGTTCATCGTCAGGTCAATGCCTCGCAAGACATGGTTTTCATTGATTGTTCCTTTTTCAAAGGTTTGGTGTAGATTCTCGATTGTTAAGACTGAAGTCATTAGGATTGGCCTCCTTTGGTTTTTGGCAGCATCTTTTTAAGTCCTAGTTTTGAACGAAGCTGCGGTAAGGAGAGGCAGATGACTAAGACGATTGCAGATGCCAATTTGATATCGTTGGCCTCGACATTGAATTCGAATACGACGGCCAAGATAAAGCGATAAACGATTGCCCCGATCACGATGGTGATCAATCGCAAAAGCAAAGATTTATTGGCAAATAAAACTTCTGCAATAATGATTGATGCTAAACCGATCACGATCGTACCGATCCCTGAGTTCAAATCAGCGAAGCCGTTGTTTTGGGCTAAGAGGGCACCAGAGAGGGCGATACAGCCGTTAGAGATCATATAGCCGATAATCTTCATGTTATCAGTGTTGATGCCGTTGGCCTCGCTCATAGCTAAATTGTCGCCCGTCGCTCGCAACGCTAAGCCGATCTCTGTACGGAAAAAGAGGAACAAGCACAAAATGACGATTGCCGCGAAGAGAAAGCCTGCAAGAATCACGGCATTGTTTTTGGTCAGTCCCATGGCTTGAAATTGGGTGAAGACCGTGTCTTGCCCCAGCAAGGCGATGTTGGGAGCACCCATCACACGATTTGTGATGGAATACAGTCCAGTCATCGTGATGATCCCCGCCAATAAGGCAGGGATTTTTAGTTTTGTGTGCAGCAGACCAGATACTAAGCCGGCTACCATGCCGCCGCCAAAGCCCATCAGACTCGCTAAAATAGGCGAGAGACCATTCGTAATACTGATTGCTGCGATCCCAGCGCCTAAGGGGAAACTCCCTTCTGCAGTTAAATCAGCGATATCTAAAATACGGAAGGTTAAAAATACACCAATCGCCAGCAATGCCCAAAGGATCCCTTGAGAGGTGGCAGATTGTAGTAAGAGCAAGAATGTGTCGACTAAATTCATATGATTTCCTCAAATCTAAGTTAGTATGGTTATTCTGGTGCAGTGATGCTGGTAGGATCAATCCCTAAAGCAGCAGCCATCTCTTCATTGACGACTAACTCTAAATTATCCGCTGTTTCAACGGGCGTCGTTGCTGGCTCTGCATCGCCATCCAAAATTTTCGCTGCTAGTTTCCCTGTTTGAATGCCAAGGGATTTATAATCAATACCGTAAGTTGCTAGGGCACCATCATCGACTTGTTCTACGGAACCAGCGACGATCGGTGTTTTGGTTTCTTTGGCAACTTCGCCGACGATTGCAGCAGCAGAGGCAAAGGTATTATCTGTTGGAACATAAATGCCGTCAACATCTTTTGCAAGGCTGGTGGTTACTTGTTGCACATCATTGGTTGTATTGGCGGTCAATACTTTTACATCAACGCCCGCAGCTTTTAAGGCTTCTTCTGCCAAGTCAGCTTGGATTTTTGAATTGGCTTCACCTGCGTTATACATAATGCCGATCGTTTTGGCATCAGGCACGATGCTTAACAGCAAGTTGATCTGTTGCTCAATCGGCACCATGTCTGAAGTACCGGTGATGTTGCGACCAGGTTCTTCATTTGAATCGGCCAATTTCGCTCCAACTAAGTCAGTGACTGCGGTAACTACGATTGGGGTATCGGTGGTTTCATTTGCTAAAGATACAGCAGCAGGGGTGGCAATACCTAATAAAAGATCTGGTGAGGCATTCACTAGGCGTTCGCTCATACTTTTTAAATTATCTTGGCTGTTTTGCGCATTTTGGTATTCGATCGTCAGGTTTTCACCTTCTGTGTAGCCCGCTTCTGCTAAGCCTTCTTTGAACCCTTCATAGGCGGCATTCAAGGAGCCGTGTTCCACGAGTTGTAAAACACCGACTGTTTTTGTTCCATCGTTTTCCTCCGAAGCATTGTTTGATTCGCCACAAGCTGCTAATGCCAGCAAGGAAGCCGTAAGTAACCCAGTTGTGATCCATTTTTTCATTTTCATTGTAACTCCTCCTATAAACGTTTCTTTTTTAATTGGGGTTTACCTGAACAAAAAAATCCATTCAGACAATCGTCTAAATGGATTCGATCCTATACCAAGCGTAAACGTATATTGGCAACCATTTAGAAGATTTTCTACATGGCTGCAAGTTCAAGTTAAAATGCTTTAGCCATCATAGATACAAACAAAACTCGTTTTTGGTTTGCATCCATAATGTGATATGAATACAAACTATCTAAAGTAGCTAAAGTAAAAGGTATTCAGTTGTGGGGATACGGTCGTGTTTAACATAAAAAGTTCCTCCAAACTTGAATTGATTTTAGTATAGACAAAAAAAAGCGGACTGTCAAATGTTTTTCCTGAATTATCTGAAAATTTTTGAATAACACGCAGAAAATATTTGGAAAACAAGTTTTGTTTCAATCATTTTCAAAGAAAGAAAAAAACTTTGTTCCTTCAAGCTTTTTAGCTAAAAAAGAAGCAAAGTTTTTTTCAGGGTCATTCGTTTTCTTCTTTATAATAACGAATGGTATTTTTGATTTCACGAATACTATAAAGCAGATCATCTTCGAAGGATTGATCTTGATCGATATCGATCGTCTCATTGAACATCGCTTCGTATTCAGCGATCGTTAGCTTTTGACGGTCATCGAGCAACGCTTGGTGTGCCGCTTGCGCCAACTGTTTTTCATAGCCAGGTACCAACAAGCCGCTGAAAAATTCAGCAACCGCTCCTGATCCGTAGCTAAATAATCCGATTCGATCATTTGCTTGGAGGCTAGAGGAATTTTCCAATAAAGAGATCAAGCCCAGATACAGTGAACCCGTATACAAGTTGCCGGTACGACGGCTGTAAACGATCGATTCTTCATAGCGAGCCATCAGGCGTTTTTGTTCTGTTTCATCTTCTTCGGCAAAAACAGCCAACAAGGCTTTTTTACCCATTTTTGTATAAGGGATATGGAAGCTCAAAGCCGCATATTCTTTTGCTGTCCGCTGATTTTTTTCGCAATGGGCTTGCCAAACTTGTTTGAAAGAATCGATATAAACGGCATTTGACAAATGACCATCTACCATTGGATATTGATGTCCTACTGGACGCCAAAAATCATAAATATCTTGCGTCAACATCAAATTATCATTTTCAAGCTGCAAAATTGCTGGATCCGCCGAGATCAACATAGCAACAGCGCCCACACCTTGAGTCGGCTCGCCACCAGAAGCTAAGCCATAACGGGCGATATCTGAAGCCACGACCAAAACTTTGCTTTGTGGATTGGCTTGTACATGGGCTTTGGCAAATTGTAAGCCCGCCGTTGCGCCGTAACACGCCTCTTTGATTTCAAAGGACCGTGCAAATGGCTGGATACCTAATAGGCGATGCAAAACCACTGCCGAAGCTTTTGATTCATCGATGCCAGATTCTGTTCCGACGATCACCATATCAATTGCTTGTAAATCTTCTTTCGTAAGGATATCTTTTGCCGCGTGCATGGCAAAGGTGACGATATCTTGTGTTTTTTTATTGACCGCCATTTGATCTTGACCGATCCCGATCGTAAATTTATTCGGGTCTACCTCTCGGGCGTGAGCTAGATCAACCATATCTATAAAATAGGGGGGGACAAAAAAATTTATTTTATCAATACCAACGTTCATTCCGTCGCTCCTTTATGTTCTACATACTTAGTAGGCTACACGTTCTAAGGTATCATATTTTTTGAAAAAAATGAAAAAGAATTGATTAGAATTTAAACTTTATTAAAGAAAGTAGAAAAGGGTGCGACAACCGAATGTGGGGTATTCTTTTTTGGAGGATTTAATGATATATTTCAAGAGGAGGTGACGTACGTGGAAGAAGTTGTCATTATCGACGCACTAAGAACGCCAATTGGCAAATACCATGGGTCATTAAAAGAATATACAGCGGTAGAATTAGGAACAGTCGCTGCAAAAGCCTTGTTGGCAAGAAACCAACAAGCAAAAGAACATATCGCACAAGTGATTATCGGAAATGTGCTACAAGCAGGCAGTGGTCAAAATCCAGGACGCCAAGTTTCCTTGCAAAGTGGGCTTTCCTCAGATATTCCAGCCTCAACGATCAACGAAGTATGTGGTTCGGGAATGAAAGCGATTCTAATGGGGATGGAGCAAATTCAATTGAACAAGGCATCCGTCGTATTGACTGGTGGGATTGAAAGTATGACGAATGCGCCGCTCTTTAGTTATTATAACAAGGCGGAAGATCAGTATTCAGCTCCGGTGTCAACAATGATGCATGACGGATTAACAGATGCATTCAGTAGCAAGCCGATGGGACTGACGGCTGAGACGGTAGCAGAAAGATACGGGATCACTCGCAAAGAGCAAGATGAGTTTGCCTACCACTCCCAAATGAAAGCTGCCAAAGCGCAAGCAGCAAAGAAATTTGATCAAGAGATCGTGCCGTTGACTGAAAAATCGGCGACCGTTCTTCAGGACGAAGGCATTCGCGCCGCTACGACAGTCGAAAAATTAGCTGAATTAAAAACAGTTTTCAAAAAAGACGGTACGGTGACTGCTGGGAACGCCTCAACCATCAATGATGGGGCGGCCATGGTCTTGATCGCGTCAAAAAGCTATTGTGAAGAGCATCAGATTCCTTATCTGGCAGTGATCAAAGAGATCGTCGAAGTCGGTTTCGCCCCAGAGATCATGGGAATCTCACCAATCAAAGCAATCGATACGTTACTGAAAAAGCAAGCACTGACGATTGAAGATATCGGTATTTTTGAGATCAATGAAGCCTTTGCAGCTTCTTCGATCGTAGTAGAACGTGAACTTGGTTTGGATCCGAAGAAAGTCAACCGATACGGCGGGGGCATTTCACTGGGACATGCCATTGGAGCGACTGGCGCGCGGATCGCAACGACCGTCGCTTATCAGCTAAAAGACACCCAAGAGCGCTATGGAATCGCCTCTTTGTGTGTCGGTGGCGGATTAGGGCTAGCGATGCTGTTAGAAAATCCTTCGGCGACAGCAAGTCAAACGAATTTTGATGAAGAGTCGGCATCAGAAAAAACAGAAAAAAAAAAGTTCTACGCCCTCGCGCCTAATGAACGATTAGCCTTTCTTGAAGCACAAGGAGCGATCACAGCAGCAGAATCCTTGGTTTTTCAAGAAATGACGCTAAACAAGGAAACTGCTAATCACTTGATCGAAAACCAAATCAGTGAAGTAGAGATCCCGTTAGGCGTAGGGCTGAACCTGCAAGTGAATGGCAAAGCATACAATGTCCCGTTAGCCACAGAAGAACCCTCGGTGATCGCAGCGATGAGCAATGGAGCAAAAATGGCTGGGCCCATTACGACGACCAGTCAAGAACGTTTGCTTCGAGGCCAGATCGTCTTTATGGATGTTCAGGATCCGGAAGCGATTTTGGCAAAAGTTGAATCCGAGCAAGCAACGATCTTTGCAGTGGCGAATGAGACGTATCCTTCCATCGTGAAACGCGGCGGTGGATTGCGAAGAGTGATCGGTCGGAACTTCTCGCCAGCAGAATCTGACTTAGCAACCGCTTATGTGTCGATCGATTTAATGGTTGATGTCAAAGATGCGATGGGCGCCAATATCATCAATTCGATTTTAGAAGGAGTGGCAGAGCTTTTTCGCAAATGGTTCCCAGAAGTAGAAATTCTCTTTAGTATTTTAAGCAATCTCGCTACGGAATCGTTAGTAACAGCCACTTGCTCGGTGCCTTTTGACAAATTGTGCAAGAACGGGAATGGCAGACAAGTTGCCGAAAAAATTGTTCATGCAGCTGATTTTGCCAAGATCGATCCATATCGTGCCGCTACCCATAACAAAGGGATCATGAATGGCGTTGAAGCGCTGATTTTGGCTACCGGAAACGACACTCGCGCCGTTTCTGCCGCTTGTCATGGCTATGCTGCCCGTAATGGCCGCATGCAAGGGTTGACTTCCTGGGCAATCGTAGAAGACCGTTTGATTGGTAGTATCACACTGCCGTTGGCGATCGCCACAGTCGGGGGTGCCACAAAAGTATTGCCAAAAGCCCAAGCGGCGTTGGCATTGACTGGTGTTGAAACGGCGAGTGAGTTAGCTTCGCTGGCGGCAAGTGTCGGGTTGGTTCAGAATCTGGCAGCGTTGCGGGCATTGGTTTCAGAAGGTATCCAGCAAGGCCATATGAGCATGCAAGCTCGTTCATTAGCTATTTCAGTTGGGGCAAAAGGAACCGAGATTGAACAGCTGGCAGCTAAGCTACGAGCTGCGACTCAAATGAACCAAGAGCAAGCCCGTAAATTTTTAACCGAAATACGCAATTAAAAAAGGTTCTCTAGTTTTTAAAACTTTTTATCCTAAACAATAAAT
This sequence comes from Enterococcus sp. DIV2449a, assembly GCF_051711225.1. Classification (NCBI taxonomy): domain Bacteria; kingdom Bacillati; phylum Bacillota; class Bacilli; order Lactobacillales; family Enterococcaceae; genus Enterococcus; species Enterococcus sp. DIV2449a. The sequence continues at coordinate 2,434,031 of NZ_JBIOME010000001.1, read as the reverse complement.
GGAAAGGTCGAATCCCCTTATTAAAGGGAGTTCGTCCTTTTTTTGTTTTGGAGATAATAATGCAATAGATAAAAAATCTTGCTGTACTTTTGCTGATAGAGGACTTTTTTTATTTGTCGGTTCCAAGCAGCGATTTATCAAACATAGTTTTACTAGGACAAAAAGAAAAAACAACTATGACAAAAAACGCTTTCAATTATACATCTTTTTACGAAGAATCAAAGCTATAATGATTTCATCAGGAGGGAATCAAATGAATGAACGGATCCGAAGAATTCTCACACGATTGGTAAAAAAACCCGAGACAAAGATGGCAGAGTTAACCACATCACTTTCTTTAACAAGAAGACAGATTAATTATTCCATTAAGCAATTTAATGAGGAGTTACTTGAAAACGGTTTGCCTCAAATCAGGCGTAACCATATGGGAGATTTTATTATTCCTTTAGAAGTGTTACGAATGATTTCTCTTGAACAAAATAAAGAAGATTCTTCTGCCATGGTTACTATTTTCTCTGAATATGAGCGGATTGCCATCATGTTAAGTTATTTATGTACTAATACCGATTACATTGGTATGGATCATTTTACACAGCTCTTATCGGTAAGTCGCAATACGATTCAAGAAGATTTAAAGAAAGCGAAGCAGTTTGTTAGCAAATACGCCCTGTCCATTCACTATGATCGTCAAAGCGGTTATCAACTGCAAGGATTGGAAAGGAGAATCTTACAACTGCTCTCTGATTTAATTAATCAGCATTCATTATTTCGTCTTGATGATATTAAAGGAAAATTGGCACCGACTATTCCCGAAGAAGAGGTTGTTCATTTGATACACAACATGGAGCAATTGCTTCATTTAAGGTACTCAGATGAATCTATTGATTATCTGCAATCAGCTGTAAGAATGACCTTGCAACGTGCAACTTCACCGATTGCTTCAAAAGATGAAATGGTACAAATAGAGATTCGAAAAACTCCAGAATATAAAGTTCTGACTATTTTGCTTCAAGATACACCTTGGTCCAGCATGTCTCCTAACTATCTTTCTTGGCTAGCTCTGCTATTTTTAACATCTAATATTTTTGAACGTAAGACGACTCAAGTATTTGATTCAGATAGTGAATTAAGATGTTTGATCAGTGAAATGGTTACAAGTTTTCAAAACCAAACACTAATTATGATTGAAGATAGAGAGGCATTTGAACGTCGGATTTTGGGCCATCTGCGTCCAGCGTGTTTTCGTATAAAATACAATTTGAGCTTGGGCATGTACTCCCTTGATAGCTTAGTTCAAGATAGCAACCATGCAATTTTGAAGGATCTTATGAAGGAGCTGATTGTTCCCACAGAAAACTGGTTAGGCCGAGCGTTTCCAAATGATGAGTTGGCACTTCTATCTTATTACTTTGGTTTTCAATTAATGAGTCCTCGTCAAATAGCAGCGCAATTACCAAGGGCAGTAGTTGTCTGTGCAAATGGGGTTATGGTTTCAAAACTGATGCGAGAAAATTTAAAAAAACTATTTCCCGAGTTACATTTTTTAGCTTCATTTTCAGTAAGAGATTTTTATAAATTTGGAACGGATTATGACTTGGTTTTTACAACTACTGCATTAAACAGTGAATTACCGCAATTTATTATTGATCCTATCATGACTTATAAGCAGCAGATCAGTCTGCGATACCGTGTGTTAAAAGAGTTAGGATTAAATGAAGTAGACCGCTCAGTTGATGAGTTGTTTTCGGTGATTCGCACATATGCTCAAGTAAATGATACGAAGCAACTAAGGGAAGAGTTAGAGTACTTTTTATTGAAGCAAAAGCAAGATTCACCTTCAGAAAATTTTAAAGCGTTACCATCATTGACTGATTATTTAAAACCCGATTTTATAAGAAGAACGTCAGAGAAGCTAACTTGGCAACAAGCAGTGAAATTTGTTTGCCATCCTTTGTTAGAAAATCAGATGATTACAGAGCTGTTTATTCAAGATTGTTTGGATCAAATCGAAGAACAAGGATACGCTGGGTATTTAGGGAGTCAAACGTGTATCCCGCATACAGCACCACAAAATGGCGTGTTAAAAGATGGGATAAGTCTATTGATTGCTGCTGAGCCAATCGCTTTTCCAAACGGTAAAAAAATCCATTTTATTTATCCATTATCGTTTTATGATTTGACGAAACATTTGAAAGCTGTGAATCAGTTAGCAGATATTAGTAATGATTCTACGTTTTTAAATCGTTTGAAGGAAAGCTCAGATACGAAAACAGCTTATCAGCTAATTAGACAAGTGACTTAGGAGGAAAACGATGAAAGTAGAAGATTACCCACGCTTTACAATTATTATGAGGGGTTACACATATGAACAAGCTTATGCAGTTTTAACGGCAATGAGTGGGCTTGAGAAAGAGTTTGCAGTTGAAATCACATTAAACACTTTAGGGGCTCTAGAACATATCAACAAGTTAAGCAAATTATTTGGTGAAACTATTCTCATTGGGGCAGGAACAGTAAGAACGTTACCTGACGCCCAAAAAGCCGTCGCAGCTGGGGCTCGTTTTTTATTAGGTCCCCATCGTTTTACGAAGCAAATAATGGATTTTGCAAGGAAAGAGCAAGTGCTCTCAGTACCGGCGGCAATGAGCCCTTCTGAGATCAATGAGATGTTTACAGATGGAGCGGATATCGTTAAAGTTTTCCCCGCTGCAGTTGTGACACCACGCTTTTTCACAGATGTGCAAGCTCCATTGGGCAAGCTACCTTTGATGGGTGTTGGTGGAATTTCGATTTCTAACGCCAAGGAATATTTTGACCATGGAGCGAGTTATCTTGGTTTAGGTTCCAATCTTTTTCAATCGCAAGACTTGCAAGCTGCTGACCCAGCAAAACTAGCGCTATCACTACAGAAATTAGCGACAGAGATTTAAGGAGGAAAACAAATGGAATTGCAACTGAACGAAGAACTAGTATTTCGAAATATAAAAGCAGGCAGTGATAAAGAAGTCCTTGCTTTTTTAGCGAATGAACTATACCAACGAGGCTATGTCAAAGAAGATTATATCGAAGCAATACAGTTACGCGAGTCCGAATATCCAACCGGTTTACCTTCGACACAGCCCGGCGTAGCAATTCCTCATGCAAATTTTGATTTGGTCAATCAAACAACTTTGGCGATTGCAACCTTAGAAACAGCTGTAGGGTTTCGCAATATGGAAGATAATCAAGTCATTTTACCTACTAAAATCGTTATCATGATGGCCATCGGTGAACCGCACGGCCAAGTGGAGATGTTACAAAAGATTGTCAGTATTATTCAAGATGAGCCACTTCGTGAACAAATGACGGCGGCGAATTCGGATCTAAAATTGCTGACATTATTAAAAAAGGCGATAGCCTAAAAAATAGGAGGAAATGAAAATGAAAAGAATTTTAATTGCTTGTGGGAATGGGATTGCGACTTCAACCGTAGTAGCATCAAAAGTGAAGGATTATCTGAATGAACATGGAGTTGAGGCTTCCACAACCCAAACCAAACTGATGGAAGTACCTAGTAAAGTTCAAGACTATGACTTGTTAGTGACAACTGGTCAATTTGAAGGTCAGACTGGTGAAGTTCCTGTGGTAAAGGGAATGCCTATTTTAACGGGAATTGGTTCTGAACAAACTATGGAAGAAATTTTGAATTATTTAAAATAAAAAATTTAAGGAGAAAAAAGAATGAATTATGTAATGAATGTATTCAATTTCTTTATTGACGCTGGTCCTACAGTGATGCTTCCTGTCATTATTACAATTATCGGCATGATTTTCGGTTTGAAAATCTCAAGAGCATTTAAGTCTGGGCTAACACTAGGAATCGGATTTGCAGGGATTCGTCTGATTCTGGATTTTATGACAACCAATGTCGGACCAGCAGCCCGTGCTATGGTAGAGCGGACCGGCGTACAGCTGGATGCCTTGGACGTAGGATGGGGCTCAATCGCGGCGGTTACTTGGGCATCTCCAATTATTGCACTGCTTATATTTGCTATATTGATCGTTAATATCATCTTGTTGGTTCTCAAAAGAACTCAAACGTTGGATGTTGATATTTGGAATTATCATCATATGGCTATTGTTGGTGTAATGGTTTATTTTGTGACTAAGAACGTAGCGTTAGGTGTGGGCGCATCAGTTGTAATGGCAATTGTCACATTTAAAATGTCTGATTGGTCACAGCCTTTGGTTGAAGATTTTTTTGGAATTCCAGGGGTTTCATTACCCACGGTTTCAGCCTTATCTTCTTTAGTAATTGCATGGCCGTTAAACTGGCTTTTAGACCGCATTCCTCTTTTTCGAAATTCCAAGTTTACCATTAAGGATGCACAAAAATATTTGGGCTTCTTTGGGGACTCTATGATTATGGGCGGTGTCATAGGTATCGCAATCGGCTTTTTAGCTGGCTATGATATCACTCAGATTCTTCAATTAGGGGTTATTATGTCTGCTGTCCTTGTTCTGATACCAAAAATGACCTCTCTTTTTATGGAAGGATTAATGCCTATTTCAGACGCAGCGCAAAAATGGTCTCAAAAGAAATTTAAAGGTCGCCGTTTATTTATTGGACTAGATGCAGCGGTTGTTGTGGGCAATCCAGATGTTATAACAACTGCACTGATTATTATTCCTTTAACAATTGCTATGGCTTTGGTCTTACCCGGAAATCGTGTGTTACCATTTGCCGATTTAGCTGTAGTTCCATTTCGAGTAGCAATGGTTGTTGCATTGACTAGAGGAAACTTGCTGAAAAACATTATTATCGGTTTAGTTGTCACAGCCTCTTTGCTTTGGTGTGGAACAGTCACTTCACCTATTCTAACCGAAATAGCCAAACAGGTAGGGATTGATCTTGGGTCCAGTGCCATGCTTATTTCTTCTTTTGCAGCAACTTCAATGATTCAAAGTTACCTGGTTTTCATTGCATTCACCTATGAACCGATGATTGGTATTCCAGTTCTTCTTCTAGGATTTGGCGGTGTATGGTATTTCTTTGAAGGAATCAAAAAAATTAATCGTGAAGCAGCAATTGAATAAAATATTGTCGAAAAAGAGGAGTAGATTGTTTTGAAAATTTCTAAAATTACAGTATATAAAGTAAAACCCCGCTGGATTTTTGTAAAATTGTCAACAGATGAAGGAATCGATGGCTGGGGAGAGATGATTTCTGGAACAAAAACCGAAACAGTTGTTGCAGGAGCTTATGAGGTAGGGGAAAGATTTCTGTTAGGACAAAACCCGTTTGAGATTGAGCGATTGTTCCAAGAAATGCACCGATCTTTCTTTCGTGGCGGTCCCATACATGGAACAATCGTTTCTGGTCTAGAGATGGCTTTGTGGGATATTAAAGGAAAAGCATTGAATGTTCCTATCTACGAACTATTAGGCGGTGCTGCTCGTGACAGAATCAAAGTATATTCTTGGATCGGCGGTGATCGTCCGGATGATGTCGCAGAGCAAGCACAAGATCGTGTTGACCGTGGGTTTACTGCAGTTAAAATGAACGCAACAGAGGAACTGCACTATATTGACTCTTATGTAAAGATAGAGGAAGTGGTGGAACGTGTCGCTTCGATTAGGGAACGCTTTGGTAATAAATTGGATATTGGAATTGATTTTCATGGGAGAGTCCACAAGCCGATGGCAAAAGTTTTAGCGAAGGCATTAGAACCTTATCATCCAATGTTTTTAGAAGAAGTTGTTCTTCCTGAGAATGAGGAACATTTTAAAGAAGTTGCCCAGCTTGTGGCAACGCCTTTAGCCACTGGGGAGAGACTGTATACTCGCTGGCAGTTTAAAACACTTTTTCAGCAAGGAGCAATAGATGTGATCCAGCCTGATGTGGCATTATGTGGAGGGATCATGGAAATGCGAAAAATAGCTGCCATGGCTGAAGCTTATGACGTGGCTGTTGCCCCGCACGCACCATATGGTCCCGTTGCTTTAGCAGCAACACTGCAAGTTGATTCTTGTACCCCAAATGTTTTTATTCAAGAGCAAAGCTTAGGAATCCATTACAATAAAGGCTTTGATCTGTTAGATTTTGTGAAAAACAAAGAAGTATTTCAGTATAAGGATGGCTATGTAGAATTACCAAGTAAGCCCGGTTTAGGGTTGGAGATGGATGAAGATAGAGTTAGAGATATTTCACAAGAAGGGTTGGTTTGGACCAATCCTAAATGGAAGAACTATGATGGCACTATTGCAGAATGGTAGTCTGAAAGGAAGTTATTCATGGCGGAAGCAATTATGATCAACTTATTTTTACTCGTTCTGTTAGTGATGCAACTCAAAGAGCAGCGCAAAATTCTTTTGCAGGCAAAAGCGAGCTTTATAAAAAAGGCAACTGCTTTCATTCTGTCTGCGCTTCTTTTCGTCATTTTTTGGCCAGATCAGTTGAGTGACCAGTTGAAATTGTTTGCACTGATCGGCTTAGTCTGTTTAGTTGGTTTTTCAAAAGAAGGCTTAGGAGCAGATCAGCTGATCAAACTGGGTGTTTTAAAAGGTGAATATGATCAATATACCGCAATAGAGATTGAACAAACAGTAAATAATCAAACTTTTGTAACCTTTTATAAAAGCAAAAATAGCCGCTTCTCGCTTTTATTTTCAGAGTCACCGCAAATCTTGGCAGAGTACTTCAGTTTATTGAAGAAGGAAGAGAAGCTAGTGTTTAAGGAAGAAGGATTGACGCAAAAGAAGCAAAGGAATACTAAAGTATCCCATTAATTTCGTTTGTGGAGAAGGACAAATTTAATAAATTGTGGTAATCCTTACTGATTTTAAGCAAAGAGTAAAAATCAATCAGCTATATTTTTATTCACATCGTCGGGTTATAAAAAACTGGGAGAATGAACCATTCTCCCAGTTTTTTATCGTTTCGAAATCGCCGTGTGGGCATACGCCTCGATCAATGGAATGACTTCTAATTTTACTTTGTATTTGCGCTCTAGCGCAGTTTCGATGGTAAAAGTATCACTTTCTGTTTCAGAAATCGTTGCTAGAACACGATCTTCTTTCGGGGAAGCTTCGATCACGATCGTTTCTCCTGAAGATTGTTTGGCAGAAAATTTAGGGAATGCTGCGATTTTTTCAGCAAATGCTGAAAAAGTCATTGTGTTGTCAGCAGTATCAGCCATTGTTTCAGTTGCTTTTTCTACTTCTTTAGTTGATGCAGAGGTAGTCGGTGCAGCCGCTTCAGCTGGTGTTGATTCTTCCTTCACTTTCGCTGGTTCTTTTGCAGGAGCGGGTGCCGTACTTTCTTGCGGATTGGTCGGCAACCAGTAAGCAGCGATCTCATCGACTAAGTTATCGCTGAAACGATCAAGCAAACCAGCTTCTAAGCGTTGGATTCGTTTCACGACGATCTTGAAGTTCTCATCTAAAGGAACAGCGATTTTTTGTTCTTTTGGCGTTTCCTTCAACAATTCAATCAATAATTCCTCTTGGTTTTTAGGATTGATATACACAGTCGTCGGAAGGTCAAACTTATCTGCTGTTTTGCGCTCGATCGCTGTAAACAACTGTTGTCGAGCTGTTTCATAAGACGGGCGGAATTGTTGTTTCAATTTTGCTAATTGTTTCTTTTTCATAATCTTCTCCTCTCGATCACTATCGATTATAAGGAAAATTTGCAGAAAAGAACAGTGATTCTCATGAAAAAATACAAAAAAATTTATATACTTCCTGAAAAAACACCAACGCTGCTAAAAAAGCGGCGCTGGTGTTTCTACTAGATCATTGATTTGATGGTACTTGGGCATCAGGACCAAAAGGTCATTTTCTCCAGTTGCGACTAAGTAGTTTTCCCAAAGAAAAAAGCGTGGTTCCCCAGTAAGTTTCTCGGTCAGCATCTGCTGATAGTCGCTGGTCGTCCATTGACGTGCTGGAAAGTGTTGGACTTTGTCTGGCCAAACGAGAAAAACAAAATCAGCATGTAAGGCTTTTTGAACAGCAGGGGAGAGATGATTCAAATCAGTTTTTTTCATAGGCTTCTCCTTTATAGAGAGTGAAATTAAAACCCTGTCGTATCTGGATTGGTCGCTTTCCCAACCACACCATCTAATTGATCGATCGTTTTCATGTCCTCTTCAGATAGCTCAAAATCAAAGACGTGAATGTTTTCTTCGATCCGACTTGGTGTGACTGATTTTGGTAATGGCAAGAAACCATGTTGTAAAGACCAGCGTAATGCAACTTGAGCGATTGATTTTTGATGCTTTTCAGCTAATGTTTTCATTTCTGGTACATCAAAGATCTTCCCAGTACCTAATGGGCTGTATGCTTCAAGCAATACATCGTGTTCTTGGGAATAAGTCACGACTTCTTCTTGTAACTCGCCAGGTGCAAGGAAAATTTGATTGACCATTGGGAAGATAGTCGCTGTTTTTTTCAATTCTTCAAAATGATGTGGTAAGAAGTTGCTGACGCCGATCGCTTTGATTTTGCCTGCTTGATACAACTCTTCAAAAGCACGCCATGTTTCTGCGTTCGCTGTTTGCCAATTGTCGCGAAAAGCCACTGGATTTGGCCAATGGATCAAGAAAAGATCGATATAGTCTGTTTGTAATTTTTCTAAAGATTCTTCAAAAGAGGACATCACAAGATCATAAGAATGGTTCGCATTCCATAATTTTGTAGTCAAGAAAAGCTCTTCGCGGGGAATGCCGCTTTCTTTGATCGCTTGACCAACACTGGCTTCGTTTTTATAGCCTTGTGCTGTATCAATATGGCGGTAACCTACTTCTAGTGCTTTTTTGACTGATGCTACGGCAACGTCGCCGTCTGGTGTTTGCCATGTGCCAAAGCCTAGCTCAGGGATGGTCACATTGTTTGATAACGTATAGCTGTTCATGTTCATTCCTCCGTTTTCTGTGATACTTCTAGTTTAGCAGACGAGGCAGGAATTTCCAATGATTGCACCTTTTAAAAAGAAAGCGAATGTTGAAGGAAAATGCCGATTCGCTCTTGTCAGTTCGCCTATTTATTTTGTACACTAGACAAATGGATAAGGAGCGTAACCAATGGATATTTATTTGAAACATGCGATTTTACACATTGTGGACCGTCAAACAGGCGATCCAGTTTTTTCTCAAGTTGAACTTGATTTAACAACGGAATACATTCGTGATTATTTGACGAAGAAAATACAGAAACTTGCTACACCGCAAACCAAAACAGGTCGTTTACTCGAAACTTCAACGATCGCTCAATTGGTCAAACAAGCACCAGACGACTTTATCGCAGCCAGTGAATCGATCGTGCAACGCTGGTATGAAGCGTACAAGGAAAGTGAAGATGCGCCAAGTGCGGATGCGTTTGTCGTCTTATATGAATTAGATACAAGAATGCAGCTGGCTTTTTTGAAGGTCAATTATCAAGATGGCTATACGCATTTTATTGATAATGGGGAGGCTGGGATCGAAAATAATTTGATTTTGCATCGTGCCTTACTAGCAGGTAAAACCCAAAAGGCAGATGAAGGGATCACGATCGATGTGGAGAGCTTAGGCTTTGAACTGATTGAAAAGAAATATAGCTTTTCAGGTGAAAAATACGCCTACTTTTCAACAAAAGTCATTGATGCCGAACCGATCCCATCTTTAGAAGAAAATGTCAAAGTCATCAAAAAAGTAGCCGAAAAAATTGGTCAGAAATTTGAAACACCCACCTATAACGTTGTTGCCGATTTGAAAGAAGCGGTCTACGACACGATCGAAGAGTCTGGTCATATCGATGTGAGTGAAGTGGCGCAAAAAGTCTTTAAAGACAATATTACTGCTCAGCTTTCATTTCAAGAAGAAGTGGTTGAAAAAGGATTCGTCAATCAAGCACCGATGATGCGGGATGTTCGTGAGATCTCGGAGAAAAAATTTGGTAAGCAAAAACTAAAATTATCGAATGGAATCGAATTGATCGTTCCTTTGGATGTTTACCGAGATCCGAATTTGATCGAATTTATCAATAATCCCGATGGCACGATTTCCGTAACGATCAAAAATGTAGAAGAAGTGATTAATCGGATGTAACAAGAGCTGTTTCTAAGCAGACGATGGCAGAACAAGTACAAAAAAGCGGCTCTTTGTCAATAATGAAAATGGAGCTGAAGAATCAATTCTGATTCATCAGGCCCATAAATTATAGAGCACAAAAAGCAGGGCGTCCTCATTTAGAAAGAGGACGCCCTGCTTTTTTACAGACGCTTGCTTGATCGACAGCAGCAATTATTGAGGGGTCAACTTTTCAAGAGCCGCTTGAGGAACGTCTTCTTCAGAAACTTCTTCCCAGCTTATAACGCCTTTGTTTGGATTGACCAATAGTTTCAAATAGGCGCCTTCTTTCAAAGGAGCGGAACGGTGTTCATTCATTTTGACCGTTTTGACGTCACCAGAGGCGCTGTAGGCTGTTTGTGTATAACGATAGATGTTTTCAACGACCCCCTCTTCACTGACTTCGGTATCGTGTTCCCCCGCATCGTTGATAACTGTATAGTAGTCACTTCCACCATAGTAATAGTCATAAGTAAGGAAGCAGCCGCCAAGAAAAATTGCTGTAAAAACCAGCGCTGCAATGATTTTCTTCACATTTCTCACCTCATCTTCTATTATTCATAAAAACTAGGCTTGCGTCCAATGGATCACAAAAAGCAAAGAAATTCTTAGGGATTAGCTGCCGAGTCCTCTTGCTTGACTTTGACTAATTTTGACCTATAATAAGGGTAGATTTAAACTTACAAAAAATAAGTTAATCCTTATCTCTTTGGAAGCGTAAATCGCAAAAATATGATTCGAGTCAACCAACGACTCAACTTTCTCTAGGAGGGAAACAATATGGCAAAACAACATTATGATCGTAGCAAACCCCATGTTAATATCGGAACGATAGGACACGTCGACCATGGGAAAACAACCTTGACTGCTGCTATTACCACAGTTCTTGGGAAAAAAGGACTTGCCAATCCGCAAGATTACGCAAGTATCGACGCGGCTCCTGAGGAACGCGAACGTGGTATCACCATCAATACTGCTCATGTGGAATATGAAACGGAAAAACGGCACTATGCCCATATCGATGCACCGGGACACGCGGATTATGTGAAAAATATGATTACAGGGGCTGCTCAAATGGACGGTGCAATCTTGGTCGTATCAGCGACAGATGGCCCAATGCCACAAACACGGGAGCATATTTTGCTTTCTCGTCAAGTGGGTGTGAAACATTTGATCGTCTTTTTGAATAAGACGGACCTTGTCGATGATGACGAGTTGATCGATTTAGTTGAAATGGAAGTCAGAGAATTGCTGACTGAATATGATTTTCCTGGCGACGACATTCCTGTGATCAAGGGCTCTGCGTTAAAAGCCTTGGAAGGGGACCCAGATGCTGAAGCAGCGATCTTAACGCTGATGGATACAGTAGATGAATATATCCCAACGCCTGAACGTGATACAGACAAACCATTATTGTTACCAATCGAAGATGTCTTTTCGATTACAGGACGGGGAACCGTTGCTTCTGGTCGGATTGATCGTGGCATGGTAAAAGTCGGGGATGAAGTAGAGATCGTCGGAATCAAACCTGAAACACAAAAAGCAATTGTCACTGGGGTAGAAATGTTTCGCAAAACGATGGACTTTGGCGAAGCTGGCGATAACGTAGGGGTATTGTTACGGGGGATCACCCGTGATGAAATTGAACGTGGCCAAGTGTTAGCAAAACCAGGTTCCATCACACCACATACGAAATTCCAAGCAGAAGTCTATGTGTTGACGAAGGAAGAAGGCGGTCGCCATACCCCATTCTTTAATAACTATCGCCCACAATTTTACTTCCGTACAACGGACGTAACTGGGAATATCGTTTTACCAGAAGGAACGGAAATGGTGATGCCTGGTGACAACGTAACGATCGATGTGGAATTGATCCATCCGATCGCTGTAGAAAATGGAACGACCTTCTCCATTCGTGAAGGTGGACGAACAGTTGGTTCTGGTATCGTGACCACGATCGAAAAATAAAAAATAGTGAAACAGTGCTTCCATTATCTGAAGGAGCACTGTTTCCTTTTTTCATGTCAAACCATCAACAATCCCTCCATCAGCTTAGGATTGCTTGTTTTTTTCTAAATAATCTTGTGATTTTATTAAGGATTTTTTAGGAGAGAAAAAATTCTAGTCAGCCTGTTCATTTCATAGTACGATAGATTCTGACTTAGAAAAGATGGGATGTATTTGATGAGAAAAATTCGACGTTTCCTAGGATTTGTACTGAAGCTTGCGCTCTTGCTGCTGCTGATCGGAGCAGGGGTTTGGGGCTATCGAAATTACACGGCATTGAAAGCTGTCTATGCGTATGAAGAGGAAATCGCACAGCAGACACAAGCCCACGACATCTCTGAATATCAGTCTTTAGCAATGAGTATCATGCTGACGGAGTCAAAAGGACAAGGCAATGACCCGATGCAAAGTTCTGAAAGTGTATATGGAAAACAAAATCAATTTGATACGCCAGAACAAAGCATCGAACAAGGGGTTTCTTATTTAGCCGAGTTGATCGAAAAAGCCGAGCAAATGAACTGTGATCTTTGGACCGCAGTCCAGGCTTATAATTTTGGGACAGATTATATTGATTATGTCGCTGAACGGGGTGGCATGAACACCTTAGAATTAGCAGAAACATATTCCAGAGAGGTTTTATCCCCGTTGTTAGGCAATGATACAGAACAAACCTATCGTTATTGGGGCATCCAATCCGTTTTTTATAATGGTGGTCACTTGTATCATAACGGCGGCAATTTATTCTACGCTGATTTAATAAAAATGAATCAATGGAAGATCAATGTTACGGCGCGTTTCTTTTCATAAGCGTTGTAAAATAAGTGAAACAAAAAAGCTTGAAATACAAATAAAATATGGTAAAATCATTATGAGTGATTCTGTCTAATTATTCTTCGCACTGATATCTATTAGTGCGTTTTTTTACCTAGTAAACCGATGAATACTTACCAAATGGAGGTGAGTGGATGGCACGAATTCCTCAAACGGTCATTGACGACATTCGCGAACGTAGCAATATCGTCGATATCGTGGGACAGTATGTCCAGTTAAAGAAGTCTGGAAAAAATTATTTTGGTTTGTGTCCGTTCCATAATGAAAAATCACCTTCTTTTTCCGTTGCAGAGGACAAACAAATTTTTCATTGCTTTGGTTGTGGTCGTGGTGGAAATGTGTATGGTTTCTTACAGGAGCTTGAAGGGATCAGTTTTCCAGAAGCAGTCGTCAAAGTAGCAGAAATGAACGATATTCCTCTTGATCCGCAATATCAGCAGTCTGAAGGCATCAATGAAGCGACCTCACAAACGAGTCAATTGATTGCGTTACATGAAAAAGCCGCCGAAGTCTATCATCACATGTTGGTGAATACGGCTGCTGGACAAGAAGCGCTTGATTATTTATTAGATCGTGGCTTGACGATGGCACTGATCGAAGAGTTCAATATTGGCTTTGCACCGAATGAACGCTCGTTTTTGGAGAAAGTTTTTTTGAATGAAAAAGCCAAAGCAGAGTTTTTTCCTGATACAGGACTCTTTGTTCAGCGCAACGATGGCTCACTGGCGGATCGCTTTTACCAGCGAATCATGTTTCCGATCCGCAATCCTCAGGTAAAAACGATTGGTTTTTCTGGTCGTTGGTTAGCAAGCGAAAAAGTCGGTGATCAAGACCAACCAAAATATTTAAATAGTCCTGAAACGATTCTTTTCAATAAACGCGAGGTTCTTTTCAACTTTGACAAAGCGCGACGAGCGATGCGTAAAGATGGCCAAGTGTATTTATTTGAAGGATTTATGGACGTGATCGCCGCTTGGCAAGCAGGGATCGAAAATGGGATCGCCTCGATGGGGACCAGCCTGACCAATCAGCAGATCGCCCACATCGAGCGAGTGGCACAAGAAGTGATTCTTTGTTACGATGGAGATAGTGCAGGGGTTGAAGCCACGAACCGTGGGATCGATCTTTTGCAAAACAATAGCCGCTTGAAATTATCTGTGGTTCGAGTGCCGGAACGGATGGACCCAGATGACTATTTGCGCAAATATGGGACAGAAGCTTTTTATAAATTAGCTGTACATGGGAAAGAAACCGTCTTTGCTTTCAAAATGGATTACCATCGAGCGAATCGAAATTTGGCCAATGAGAAAGAGCAGCTAGATTATGTCCAAGTAGTATTAAAAGAATTACAGCGGGTGGATTCTTTGCTGGAGCAAGACCGTTATTTGACTCAGTTGTCCACAGAGTTCAACTTGAGCCGTGAGACCTTGCAGCAGCAGCTCAAGCAAAACCGGCAAGAGCAGCAGCCGCGGCAAGATGCACCGCCGCCAGCGCCAACAACCAATAATCCTATGGTCTTTACGCCGCCAACGCGGCAACAGCCCAAAACACAGGTAGAAAAAGCACAAGAATTATTATTGTACCGTTTGTTTCATGACAGTACGTTAAACCATCGCTTTCGAGCGAGTGGCATATCCTTTATCCATGATCGTTACCAACAGCTTTATCTGCTGTTTGATGCGTATATGGAAACAGAAGAACACTTTGTTTTAGCAAAGTTCTTAGATTTTTTAAAAGAAGATTCAATGAAAAAAATGGTGATCGATATTGCAGATCTTAAAGCTTCTGAGGAAGGGACTGAACAAGAATTTCAGGACATTCTGCAGGTATTTCAAAAGTCGGGCATTGCTGAAGAAATCAATCAAAAACGAATCCAGCAGCAAGAAGCAAGACAAAAAGGAAACCAGCAATTAGAACTTGAACTTGCGATCGAAATCATTGATTTGACCAAACGGTTGAAACAAGCTAAATAGCGAACTGAAAGGGGCTTTCTTTCATGGCAGAAGAAACAAAAAAAACGTATGACAAAGCAGTTGCCGAATACATCCGAGAAAACAAAACAAAGGGGCAAGTTGTTTACGATGACATTACGAATCGTTTAGCAACGCCGTATACTTTGGATGCTGATGCAATGGACAAATTAATTCAAAAACTGGAGGATTCAGGCATCAGTGTCGTGGATGAAAATGGAGAGCCTTCAGTCCATAGTCTAAAGAGCAATGAAAAACGACAAGAAACACAACCTCAAGAAGATCTGTCTGCACCAACTGGTGTGAAAATCAATGACCCCGTTCGGATGTACTTGAAAGAAATCGGTCGTGTGCCGTTATTGACCGCAGAAGAAGAAGTGGCGCTCGCACTGAAAATCGAAGAAGGCGATCAAGAGGCAAAACAGCGTTTGGCAGAAGCCAACCTACGTTTGGTCGTTAGTATTGCCAAACGTTATGTGGGTCGAGGAATGCAATTCCTTGATTTGATCCAAGAAGGAAACATGGGCTTGATGAAAGCCGTTGAGAAATTCGACTACCGCAAAGGGTTCAAATTCTCGACCTATGCGACCTGGTGGATCCGTCAAGCGATCACCCGTGCGATCGCTGACCAAGCGCGAACCATTCGTATTCCTGTGCATATGGTGGAAACCATCAACAAATTGATCCGTATTCAACGGCAATTGCTGCAAGACTTAGGGCGCGAACCGACACCAGAAGAAATCGGCGCAGAAATGGATCTGCCGACGGAAAAAGTTCGTGAAATCTTGAAGATCGCTCAAGAACCTGTTTCATTAGAAACACCGATCGGTGAAGAAGACGATTCTCATCTAGGTGATTTTATTGAAGACCAAGATGCCACAAGTCCAGCAGAGCATGCGGCTTATGAGCTGTTGAAAGAGCAGCTAGAAGATGTACTGGATACGTTGACTGACCGTGAAGAAAACGTGCTGCGCTTGCGTTTCGGAATCGATGATGGTCGTACTCGGACATTAGAAGAAGTCGGCAAAGTCTTTGGGGTAACGAGAGAACGGATTCGTCAGATCGAAGCAAAAGCATTACGGAAACTACGCCATCCATCTCGTTCAAAACAATTGAAAGATTTCTTAGAATAATCAAGGTTTATCGACTTTCCAAAGGAACCCTTTGGAAAGTCTTTTTTATTCAGATTCTGTCCTCTCGACACAAGATTGGTAAAGAACTTAATAAAAACGTAACCAAGCAAGTGTTGGCTAATTGCCAAGAATGTGATAAATTTAATTTTGTGCATCTGCATCAAAACGTAACAAACAACGAAGTGTCAAAAAAGACCCATTATTTGCTGGTCTAAAAAAAGAAGCAGTAGGTACAGCAAGCGTCTGATGAAAGAGGCGACTGCTTCATAAAAGGAAATGCAAAAAACAAAAGGAGTCAGTTTGAATCAATGAAGAAGACATGTCCTGAATGTGGATTTCAAGCAATAGAAGAAACACCCGTTTGTCCCAATTGCGGGTTCCAATGGAACCAGGCAAAGGAGAATGAACTGGAACCAACATCTGACTCTTCCGTTACGCCAGAAGAGCCACAGAATAAAAATGATGATATTCGCTGGTCAGACTTTAAAAACGTCCCGATCGGAAAAATGGAGGAGCACTTAGGTGATCGGCCATCCTCAAATGAAGAAACGATCGACCTCGCGCAGCAAGGGACTTTTTCCGATGAGCAACATGTAACCCCCACATCAGCCTCTAAGAAAGAAGCTGAGGAAAAAACGGAAGTAGAAAGTTCTAGCGCAACGCAAGAGCATGCGACATCAGCCAGTGAGGAAGCAAGTGAAACCGATGCATTAAGTACGGAGGAACAGCATGACGCTGATATTTTGGCTGCTTATATCCGCCAACACAAACTTGATGAAGAAGAAAAAGCCGCTGCTCTAGAAGCAGAAGCCGCCACTGATGATTTGTCTGCTACTGAAGAAGAAAGTCAGGAACAAGCCAGTGAGGAACCTCTACTGATAAGCGAAGATGAACCAGTGACGGATCCAGTCATTGAAGAAGCGAAGAAGCAGCCAGAACCAGTGATCGATCCAATTCCTGAGCCGATCACCGCAGCGGATGAAGCACCGAAAAAGGCGACTACTGAAGAAAAAACGTCGACGCCTAGCGAAAAAAAGAAGAGTCCTCGCAAAGCACTCTATATTACAGCGGCTTGTTTATTAGTGGCAGCTGGTGGCGGTTGGGCGTATTACTATCAACAGCAGCAACAAGAAACAGCCCGAGAAACGCAACTGGCGCAGGAAAACCGTACACTCGATCAAATTGAAAATGAGCTGAATGATTTTTATACAAATGATGAACGAGTGTTCATTAAAAACGACAAAACATCAGAACAGCTGACGGCTGTGACGAATCAGTTGGCAGAGTTTCAAGACCATGAACGGTACGATGCCTTGTCACAAGAAGCTGCGACGATCGCTGACAAACTAGCAACTTTGACCGAGATCAACAGCTATTTTAGCAGTCCTGCCGTTGTGGAAGATCAATTGGAAGAAGTCTCATTGAAAGAAGCGGCTGCCGTCACAATGGCGAAGCGTGAGAACGGGGATGCCTTTGATGAGTTGATCAATCAAGCCATCGACATGGGACAAAAAGAGTTCAGTGCGATCGAGGAAGTTCAAAATGCGGTGAAGAGCATGGTGGCTTTAAGTGGTGATGGTGAAGCACCTGCAAGTGTCACCCGTGAGAACTACAATGCCTTGATGAAAAAAGTCCAAGCTTTACCGATCGATTCATTGGTGGAAAGTCTCACTGCTGATCTGCGCAAAGTCGATACTGCGTTGACGAAGCGTGAAACCGCTACGCAAGAAGCAGCGGCACAACAACAAGCGGCCCAAGAAGCAGCACAAGCGGCGGCTTCTGAGAACACCGCTTCCGCTTCAAGCGGCGGTTCTACAAGCGCTGCGACGCCTGCACAAAGCACGTCTGAAGAAGAGTATGTGCTTTCGCCAAATACGCCAACAAATACCAATAATCAGCCAATTATTCCAGCCCGTCAAAGTGATTTGAATGATGTAAACAATAGCGCTTGGGTGTGGGCAGATGGTGTCCAAGAAAAAATCATTGCCACAGCGATTGCCCGTGGTTACGTGGTTGATGGTGGTTATACTTTTGAACGCGTGCGGATCGTCAACGGCGAAGGCTATTACAATTTTTATGCGACAAATGCCCAAGGCAGCTTGCTTAAAGGAACGGATGATTCAGCGTTCCCGCTATACTTATTTACGGTAAACGCCAAAACTGGCTATTTCAGAGGCAATGGGAACGATCACACCGTTCGCTAAGTCTCCTGAGTCACTAGAAAACTTTCAGAGTTATTACATGCACATGTGAAAAATACTTGTTTCCCCTCCCTGTTTTCGATATGATGAAAGATAATCGTTCAAACAGGGAGGTTTTTTTGTGCAGAAAATAGAAAGATATGATCGCTTTGAAGATGGGGTCATTGCTTGTGTACCAACGATTCTTGGGTACTTAGGGATTGGTTTTGCGATGGGGGTCGTAGGAAAAGGTGTTGGGTTGTCGATTCTTGAAATTATTTTAATGTCTATTATTGTCTATGCAGGCAGTGCTCAATTTATTATTTGTGCATTACTCGCGATTCAAGCACCTTTCATGACGATCGTCGCAACCGTCTTTTTAGTGAATTTACGACATTTCTTAATGAGCTTATCAGTGGCTTCCTATTTTAAAAAGACTCCTTTGCTTTCTGCTATTGGGATTGGGACGCTTTTGACTGATGAGTCCTATGGCGTTTTGACGACGGCACTGCAACAAGACAAACCAGTCACAGCGAAATGGACCCATGGGTTGAACGTGATGGCGTATTTGAGTTGGATCTTCGCAACCTTTTTGGGCGGACTATTAGGCTCGTTTATTCCAGATCCAGAAGCGTTAGGCTTAGATTTTGCCTTGGTAGCCATGTTTGTTGGTCTTTTTTTATTTCAAGTAGAGCGACCCCTCAAGAAGAAAACCCAGCAAACGCTCTTCGTACTCGGGGCAGTTGTGGGGACATTGATTTTATTTATGCGTTTTTCTACTGCTGAGATCGCGGTAATTGCTGCGACCTTGGCAGGATGTTTGGTTGGGACGGTGACACATCATGACTAATTTTGTTATACTAATGCTAGCATGTGGGTTGGTTACTTGGATTCCGCGGATCGTTCCTTTTTTATTTTCTAAAAAGCTCGTATTTCCGAAACCTTTCACCATCTTTTTGAGTTACTTGCCGTTGTGTATTTTGGCGGCATTGTTGGTTCAAAATTTGCTGATCTTTCGAGAAGGGCAATTTCCCATCTTGAAAGTCAAAGAAACTGTTGCCTGTATCCCAGCATTGTTGGTGGGGTATTATACAAAAGATTTGATGAAGATCGTTATCACAGGCGTTATTGCTATGGCACTGCTGCGTTTCTTTTTCTAGCAACGGGCAGTTTTTATGAAGAAGGAGAGAATAGATGAAAGACTTATTAGCATCCGTATTTAGCGGATTGATCATTGATGAAAATGAACAGAATTATTTTGTTCAAAAAGGCGGGGTTACCTTCCGACTAGCCAAGGAAGAAGGCGAACATCATTTAGGTGAAGCCGTCGAAGGGTTTGGCTATCAAAACCAAAAGCAAGAAAATGTACTCACTACGAATATTCCGAAAAGCCGCAAAGGGCATTATGCCTTTGGTACAGTCACAGGAAGCCGTCGCGACTTAGGCGTTTTCGTCGATATCGGTTTAAAAGACAAGGACATGGTGGTTTCATTAGATGAATTGCCAACAATGCGGGAACTTTGGCCCAAAAAAGGCGATCGTTTGATGGTCAGCTTGCGCGTCGACGACAAAGAGCGTATATGGGCTTCGTTAGCAGATGAGAAAATCTTCAAGGCACTGAGTAAGAATGGTACGGAACAGATGAAGAATCAAGATGTTACAGGTACCGTGTATCGCTTAAAACTAGCGGGAACCTACTTGTTGACGGATGATTTTTATATTGGCTTTGTCCACCCATCAGAGCGCTATCAAGAGCCGCGTCTTGGGGAAGTTGTCAAAGGACGAGTGATTGGGGTTCGTCCAGATGGCGTCTTGAACCTTTCGTTGAAACCAAGAGCCCACGAGGCGATTTCAAATGATGCCGCCATGGTCCTAACCTTTTTAGAACGAGCACCAGAAAATAAAATTCCTTTCACCGATAAATCAGCACCAGAAGAGATTTTACAAACATTTGGTATTAGTAAAGGCCAATTTAAACGGGCGTTAGGAACCTTGATGAAACAGCGTTTGGTTGAGCAAAAAGACGGCTTTACGATTCTTGTTAAAAAACCTAATTGAGAATACTTGTTTCTTTTGCTGTTCTAATTTATAATGATTACAATGTTTGTCTTGGGTGATTCTCACTCAAATTAGAATCGTTATAAATTAGCGGCATACGGAGGCAACTATGAACACAACAGCAGCGTTAAAAAAGACCAAGAAACAATTGCACGAGTCGGGGTTCAAATTAACTCCTCAGCGAGAAGCGACGTTGTTGGTCTTATTAGAAAATGAGAAAGATCATTTATCCGCCGAAGAGATTTTCTTCTTTGTGCGCAAAAAAAATTCTGAGATTGGCTTAGCAACCGTCTATCGAACATTGGAGATTTTGACGGATTTGAAAATCGTCGATAAAGTCAGCTTTAATGACGGTGTCGCTCGTTATGACCTACGTAAAGAAGGCGCCAAACATTTCCATCATCATTTGTTGTGTTTGGAATGCGGCAATATCGAAGAGGTTGAAGAGGATCTGTTGGGCAGTGTCGAAGAGATCGTCGAACAAAAGTACCATTTTTTAGTGAAGGATCATCGGTTGACATTTCATGGTGTCTGCCAAAAATGCCAAAACAAAGCCTAGTGTCTGTAGCTGGGCAATTTGAAAAGATTTTTTTATCACCCGAATGATAGTCAGATGGTTTCAATAGGAAGAGAGCTATTTTTTCCGATTTGAAAGAAACCAAAAAATCTGCTATGATTCGGGTGTTTCCTTTGGCAAAAGATACGGGTAGATGCCTCTTTTTTGTTGGCAAGCTACTATCTAAACGAGCCAGAATTTGATATGATAAAAAAGCTGAAAGTAGAGGAAGCCCCATGAACGAACAAATTATTGATTATCTTCATTATTTGACCATTGAGCGCGGGCTATCCCAAAATACCCGTGCCAGCTACCAGCGGGATCTGCAACAGTATCTTGCATTTTTA
Source organism: Enterococcus sp. DIV2449a (assembly GCF_051711225.1). Taxonomy (NCBI): domain Bacteria; kingdom Bacillati; phylum Bacillota; class Bacilli; order Lactobacillales; family Enterococcaceae; genus Enterococcus; species Enterococcus sp. DIV2449a. The sequence goes on along the minus strand of NZ_JBIOME010000001.1, from coordinate 2,412,861 downwards.
CAAAAAAAACAAGTGACGCAGTGGCAACAGATCGACCGAGTGATCGTTTTGTCTTTTTTGCAAAGTCTGCAAGAGGCGGGAAAATCCTCGGCAACCGTGATTCGGATGGTTTCCAGTTTGCGAAGATTCCATCAATATTTGCGTCAAGAACGGTTGACAGATCATGATCCGATGCAGCATATTGATTCGCCGAAAAAACAGCAGAAGCTACCTGATACTTTGAGTTTGCAGGAAGTGGAGCGCTTGATCGAAACACCAGATACTCGAGCGGTGTTGGGTATTCGTGATCGAGCGATTTTGGAAGTGATGTATGCGACAGGCTTGCGCGTCAGCGAGTTGATCGGTTTGAAATTGAATGATTTGCATTTAAGTATGGGCTTGTTGCAAACAACCGGGAAAGGCGACAAAGAACGGATCGTCCCACTAGGGGATTTAGCGATTCAATGGATCGAAACATATCTCAGCGATGCACGTCCGTATTTGACGAGAAAAACACCGGATGAAAGCCACCTGTTTGTAAACAACCATGGCAGGCAGCTGTCTCGTCAAGGAATCTGGAAAAATTTAAAAGCCTTGGTTCGACAAGCTGGGATCACCAAAAATGTGACTCCCCATACGCTGCGCCATAGTTTTGCGACTCATCTATTAGAAAACGGCGCAGATCTGCGAACGGTTCAAGAGCTGTTAGGACACGCAGATATCTCGACCACTCAGATTTACACGCATATAACGAAGAAACGGATGACGGAAGTGTACAAGCAGCACTTTCCGCGCGCCTAGAAATCGAGGATGGAATGGAAGAAATCAAAATAAAATTAGCTGTCTTTGAAGGACCGTTGGATTTGCTGCTTCATTTGATCAAAAAACTGGAAATCGATGTTTATGACATTCCAGTTGCAACCATCACCGAACAATACATGCAGTATATCCATGCCATGAAAATTTTAGAATTAGAAGTCGCTGGTGAATATTTAGTCATGGCGGCAACTCTGATGGCGATCAAAAGCCAGATGCTGTTACCGAAACAAGAGCTGATTGCTGAAGTGGAAGAGTACGAAGAAGATCCACGGGATATGCTGGTGGCACAGCTGCTAGAATACCGCAAATTTAAGTATGCAGCCGAACAGCTTTCCGAAAAAGCGGAAGAGCGCAGTTTGTATTATACGAAAGATCCGATGGATGTCGATGAATACAAAGAGGAAGAAGATCAGTTAAGAGCCAATCAATTCAATACGATCGATCTCTTTTTGGCTTTTCAAAAAATGATCGAGAAAAAGAAAAATCGCCAAGTGCTAGAAACCAAAATTTCTCCTGATGAAAGCACCATCGATGAAAAGATGGCGGCGATTCAGCTGGAGATGCAGCATGTCAGTGCCAAAAAAGGCCGCAGCTTTGATTCGTTTTTTACGACCTACAATAAAACAGAAGTTGTGGTAACTTTTATGGCACTATTAGAATTAATGAAAAAAGGAACGATTCGAGTAGAGCAAACAGACAATTATGCGTCGATTCTGCTCTATCCAACAGGTAAAGAAGATGAGTAAATATAGTGAATTAGAAGCGATCTTATTCGTCGTCGGTGATGAGGGGATCGGACTTGAAGAATTGAGTTACTTAGTCAAAAGCAATACTGCCAGTGTCTATCAGCATTTGCAGGAACTAAATCAGCAATATGAAGAAAATGAACATACTGCGTTGCATATTCTTGAAGTGGGCAATCATTTCATTTTGACCACCAAGAAACAATTTGCCCCTTTATTGAAGAAATATGCTGAATCACCGATGGGCAGCTCGTTGTCTCAGGCCGCTTTAGAAACGTTGTCGATCATTGCTTACAAGCAACCGATCACTCGGATGGAAGTAGAAGAGATCCGCGGCGTCCAATCCAGCGGTTCGGTTCAAAAATTGGTGGCAAAACGACTGATTGAAGAAAAAGGCCGCGTTGACGGACCAGGACGAGCGATCCTATATGGTACGACGGAATACTTTATGGATTATTTTGGCTTAAAAAGTTTGGCTGAATTACCCGATATCCAATCCATGGAAGATGAACTTGAAGAAGATGCACCGTTTGATCTTTTTTACGACCGCTACAAACAAGCAGAAACAGAAGGAGAATGAAGATGGAACGTTTGCAAAAAGTGATTGCCCATGCTGGCATCACCTCAAGAAGAAAAGCTGAAGGATTGATAACCGAAGGCCGAGTGCGCGTCAACGGGCAAGTGATCAAAGAATTAGGGGTCCAAGTTAGCTCAAAAGATGTCGTTGAAGTCGATGGTGTACCGATCGAACAAGAACAACACGTCTATTATCTATTCTACAAACCTCGTGGCGTGATCTCAGCTGTAACGGATGATAAAAAACGCAAAGTCGTTTTGGATTATTTTGCTGAAGTCCCTGAACGGGTGTATCCCGTCGGGCGCTTGGACTATGATACCTCTGGTTTGTTATTGCTGACAAATGATGGGGAATTGTCACAGACACTGATGCATCCGAAACACGAAGTCGACAAAGTGTACGTTGTCAAAGTCAAAGGGATTGCGGATAAAAAGCAGCTGCTCCCATTGACAAAAGGGATTCGGATCGAAGGCCGTAAGACGGCACCTGCTCGCTTTGAGATCTTGTCGACAGACCAAACGACGCAATCTAGTATTGTGCAATTGACGATCCACGAAGGACGCAACCATCAAGTCAAAAATATGTTAAAAGCAGTTGGTTTGCCTGTGCAAAAATTAAAACGGGAAAATTATGGTCCGTTAGATTTGAAAGGTCTTCGTCCAGGGGAATACCGAGAGCTGACGAAGAAGGAAGTCAGCCAGCTGAAAAACAGTGCAAAATAATTGAAAAGTATCTGAAAACGTAACTATTGTTAATTTTTAGATTTTGTGTATAATAGAACATGTAATAAATAGAATAAAGGTTCGTCTTCAGGGGCAGGGTGCAATTCCCGACCGGTGGTTATAGTCCACGACCTATTTCTTCGGAAATAGCTGAATCGGTGAAATTCCGATACCGACAGTACAGTCTGGATAAAGAAGATAGAGCGTATTTGATTTGCTTATGGCTATTTCGAATGCCCTCTTTTTTCCCTGTGGAAAAAAGAGGGCATTTTTTGTCTGGCGCCGACAAGAAAGCCGAGGAAATTTAATAGGTTCGTTTGAAGAGGAATCCTGAACTTAGGAGGATTTATACTGATGAACAACAAAACAAGAAAAATGGTGACGATCGCCATGTGTGCTGCTATGGGAACAATTTTGCAATTTATCGCTTTTCCGATTTTCCCAGCATTCAGCTTTTTAAAGATCGATTTTAGTGATATTCCCGTGATGATCATGATGTTTTTATTTGGTCCTTGGAGCGGGGTATTGACTGCTTTCATTCGTTCGGTGCTGCATTTGTTCTTATCTGGTTTTTCACCTGCTGATATGGTGGGGGATACGGCAAGCTTTTTAGCATCATGTGCCTTTACTTTGCCAATGTACTACTTTTTCCGCAAAGGTATTCACACCAAAAACAAAATGGTTGGTGTCATCAGCGGTATCTTGTCGGTAACGATTTTTATGAGTGTGGCGAACCTATTTGTGATCACACCGCTTTACCTGCGCTTTTTCGGGGTCACAGCCGATCAATTTTTAGGAATGTCTTTGCCGCAATATGTGGCGATCGGGATCTTACCTTTCAATTTGGTCAAAGGCGCAATCGTCAGTGCCGTCTTTTTAGCACTTCACGCCAAACTGCTGCCATGGTTGGCTCGTAAGCAGCCCCATCATTCTGCTATAGGAAAATAAAAAAATGAGCCGACTTGCTGTTGCAGACGAAAGGTCTGTCAATGGCAAGTCGGCTTTTTTTATTTTTCCATGATAATCGCACGGGTAGGGCATTTGCGATAAGCAGTTTTGACTTTTTCTTGTTGGTCTTCTATGATAAACTGTTGCCGAGCATTCGGTTCTTGGGCAAATAAAACGATCCCGTCTTCATCATAATCGAAGATCTCGGGGGCATAGATCGCACATAGGCCACAAGCAATGCAGCGCTCAGGAATAATTTTACAGCGTTGTGACATTTTTTAGTCCTTTCTGGAGGGGAAATATGGATTCTTTTATTTTAGCGCTGTTTTCTGATACTGACAAGCTGCGCCCATCGACACTTTATCAAATTCTCATTGGTAAGCGTACTAGCTCTGTCTTGAGTTATGCCTTTTTTTATGATCGCTTAGGTCTCTTTCAAGCGTTGCCCCAGTTCAATGAGAAAGCGTATCAACAGACGCTCGCGGACTTGATCCAACGAGGGGCTCTAAGTCGAGATTCAGATGGTCTGCTGCTCAAAACGACCGCTATAAACAGCCAGCAGCCAGGTGAACGATTGTTGCGGTATGCGAATTACTTTCGTTATGGACGAACGACGGAGGAGGCTTGGCGTTTTGTTCGGCTGCTGGTTCAAGCAGCTGCGTATCAAGGCGTGACCAATCAGTATATTCCCGTTGAAAACACGCCACTCTATACAGAACCTGTCCGTCAGCTGATCCGTCACGATCCTGACATCAAAAAGTGCCTGTATCAAGAGCTATCAGCAATTTTTGACCAGCTTCCCGCAGAAGTGGCAGATTTTTTAGCGGGCACCTTATCGGGTCCAGATATTCTAGGGCAGGCGTTTTTTCAGCTTTTACCAGAAAATGTTCAAAGTAAGCCTTGGGACACTCTTTATGTAGGAGCTTCGATCCATCAATTTTTAACCTTGATCGAAAAAACGCCCCTGACGATCCTGTTTCGAGGATTGTCGCCTTTTCTAAAGAGAAATTTAAACCAAAGCATGGTGGAAAGCCGATCATTGTTTTTGCGAGGCGATTCTGTCGAGCAGATTATGGAAAAAAGAAGGATCAAACGAGGAACTGTTAATGATCATTTGATTGAGTGGGCATTGCTTGATCCAACGTTTCCTTTTCAGCGCTTTGATACAGCGTTGTTGAAAAAGCTGCCAGAAGCTTCTTGGAAAAATAGCTATCAAGAATTACAGGCGCTTCTTACGACTGATTTTTTGACGATTCGTTTGTTACAGATTGCTCAGAAGCGGGGGATTCGATGTTAGAAGATGCACTGAATCAGTATTTTGGTTTCAAAACATTCCGCCAAGGACAAAAAGAAGTCATCGAAAGTGTTTTAGCACAGCAAGATACGTTAGCGATTCTGCCTACTGGGAATGGCAAAAGTCTGTGCTATCAGCTGCCAGGGTACCTAGTAGACGGGATCGTGATCATTATCTCGCCGTTAGTCTCTTTGATGGAAGATCAAGTCTACGGCTTACAAAAGCAAGGGGAAAAACGCGCGATTGCGTTTAATAGTCAATTGGACCTTGCTGATCGCCAGTATGTGATGCAGCATTTGCAGAAGTACAAGTTTTTGTTTTTAAGTCCAGAAATGATCGTACAAGAAGCTGTTTTGCATCAATTGGAACAGGTTAAGATCGCCATGCTCGTGGTGGATGAAGCCCATTGTGTTTCGCAATGGGGCATTGATTTTCGACCAGAGTACTTGCAGCTTGGTGAAGTAAAGAAACGCTTGAAGGCACCCGTTACGTTAGCATTGACGGCTACAGCAACAGCACAAGTGGAAGCAGACATACGGCAAGTATTATTAGCAAAGAACGCCAATGTCTACCGTTATTCGATGAACCGCAGCAATATCGGCTTGTTCGTAGAGCAAACGACAGACAAAGATGCGGCATTAGCAGACTATCTCAGCCGCTTAGGCGGGGCTGGGATCATCTACTGTTCCACAAGAAGCAAAGTCGAAGAAGTCTATAACAAACTGCGTCAGCGCTATTTGGTAGGCTATTATCATGGTGGTCTCGCGAGTGATCAAAGAAAAACGTTGCAGCAGCAGTTTTCTCAGAATAAATTAAAATTACTCGTTGCTACCAATGCGTTTGGGATGGGGATCAATAAGGAAGATATTCGCTTTGTGATCCATTATGATCTACCTGATTCATTAGAGAATTACAGTCAAGAAATCGGGCGAGCTGGTCGTGACGGCAAACAAAGCAATGCGATTTTGCTTTATCAGGAACATGATGAGCAGATCCATTACTTCTTTCAGCGAGAAAACAAAGAAGAACGCCTTGCTTTAGAACGAATGGTTCAGGAGAAGAGGAAAGAACCCTTGACACCGTTGCAAGAAAAGTGGCAGCAAAAAATGAAAGAGTTGGGAACTTCCTTTTGGCTGGAAACATTAAAACGCAATGAACAGCAAAAACAAGAACAATTACAGAAAATGTTGGCTTATATTCATTTTACAGGTTGTCGCCGACAATTTTTACTGGCGCATTTCGGAGAGGAAGCCCAGGAGAATCCTTATTGTTGCGACAATGACGGGATCGAAATAGCGGGTGAAGAACAGCTGCCCGAGAAAAAGGAAGCCCATCATTGGCAGGAACGTTTAATAAAAATTTTTAAAGATATAAATTGAATCGTATTTTGTAGGACAGTTTTTATTTACCTATGGTATAATACATCGGAAGGAAACTAGGAGGGAATACGAGTGAGCAAGAAAGACAATGACTACAATTCAGAAAATCAAGAACCGTGGGAACAACCAATCTATGATACAGAATACGATGATTCTGCATCAAGATCCCAACAAAGAAAACAAAAGCGTGGGAATTCACTCTTTTTGACGATCGTTTTAGTTTTGCTTTTCTTGATCGTGGCAATTCCGGTTGGTGCCGGTATTTGGGTATTGAACCATAACAATGATGCCCCAACCACAGCAAGTTCGAGCAGTACTGTAGAAAGTACGACAGAGTCTTCAACAACCGAATCATCAACGACGGAATCATCCACTACGGAATCGACAAGTGAAACGAGTTCGTCAACAAGTGAATCAAGTTCTTCTAGCAGTTTTTCTGCGCCAGCTTCATCAACACCTTCAAGCAGTGAGCCGGCACAAGAACAAAACAATGCTGGACAAGATACTACCCAAAATAACCAAGGGCAAGGCGCTGCTGGTAATGAACAGTATACCACTGTGCAAGCAGGTGAAGGTCCTGAACAAGTGGCAGCTCGTACAGGTATCTCAGTTGAAACCCTATATCAATTAAATGGGATTGATCCGAACAACTACATGCTTTACCCTGGCGACACGTTAAGAGTTAAATAAAAAACCGCTTTGGCGGTTTTTTTTCTTGAAAGAGAGAAGCCAAGGTGGACGATAAGCAGAAACGATGAAGGAATACACATCGTTGGGAAACGAGGAGTAAGAAAAATGAAAAAAATCAACATCGCTATTGATGGTCCTGCGTCATCTGGGAAAAGCACAGTGGCAAAAATCATCGCGAATGACCTGGGATTTATTTATACGGATACCGGTGCCATGTATCGAAGCATCACGTATTTAGCTTTAAAAACGGGCTGTTCACTTGAAGATGAAGCGGCGATCGCTGCTTTGATCGATCAATACCCCATCACTTTTGAACCGACTGAACACGGTCAAGAGGTCTTTGCGGGAGGAGAGCAAGTCACAGAAGCGATCCGTCAGCCAGAAGTAACCAACGCAGTTTCGAAGGTGTCGGCATACCCTGCGATCCGCGAAAAACTCGTCCAACAACAGCAGATGATCGCTAAAGATGGCGGTGTCGTGATGGATGGCCGCGATATTGGTACGGCGGTTTTACCACAAGCAGAAGTCAAAATTTTTCTGGTAGCAAGTGTGGAAGAACGCGCACAGCGCCGTTTTAAAGAAAATCAGCAAAAAGGGATCAAAACCGATTATGAGACGTTGAAAGAAGAGATCCAGCAAAGAGATTATCTGGATTCTCACAGAGAAGTCTCCCCTTTGAAACAAGCGGAGGATGCGGTTCGAATCGATACGTCTGGTTTAACGATCGAGCAAGTCGTCGAAGCAATCAAAAAAACCATCAAAGAAAAAATTGATTAACAAAAACAATGGGTGTTCCCCATTGTTTTTTTATTTATTGACTTTAGTCAGTTTCGTTCGCGTAGCGTACGAAACAAAAAAACCGCGCGTTTCTACGCGTGGACGAAATAGCTTTAGCGATAAAAAACTCCTTTCGATATACTAATAGTGGCTACCAACCGCATATCAGATCGAAAGGAGTTTTTTTATGTCTAACGACGATAAAAGTTTAGCACATACCAGATGGAATTGTAAGTATCACATAGTCTTCACCCCGAAGTATCGACGAAAAGTGATTTATGGAAAGTTAAGAGTAAGTATTGGTCAGATATTAAGAAAATTGTGTGAGATGAAAGATGTTGAAATCATTGAAGCTCATGCCATGCCTGACCATATTCATATGTTAGTAAGAATACCACCAAAGATTAGTATTTCTAGTTTTATGGGCTACTTAAAAGGACGAAGTGCAACCTTAATCCATGAAAAACATGCGAATTTGAAATATAAGTATGGGAATAAAAGCTTTTGGTCCAAAGGATACTACGTGAGTACGGTTGGGTTAAATCAAAAAACAATTGAAAAATATATTCGAGAACAAGAAGCAGATGATCGAATAAGAGATAGTATAAGTAAACAAGAATATGTAGATCCATTTAAATAGTTAAAGAGAGATAGGGCTGTGAGCGGTTGGTGGTCATTTAAAAAGCCCCTTTTAAGGGGCTAGCGAGTGGTAAGCCCTTCTAGGGCTGTTAAAAAGCCACCCGTTTCACGGGTGGATATTTACTTTTCGAAACCAAAAGATGAAAGTGAGTAAGAAAACAGAGGTGAAAAGACTTTTTTAACGAAAAAACCGTAGCTTTTTAGGAAAATAAGAGAAATCGCTTTATTTTTTTTTCATTCTATTTTAAACTAAAAGATGTAGTGCAATTATTGCAGAATTGTTGGTTAGGAGGACATGAGAGATGACAGAATTTGAAAATAATCAGGTTGAGAGTGGAAATGAATCAATGGAAGCCGCTTTAGACAATTTCCAAGAAGTAAAAGTTGGAGATATCGTTAAAGGTGAGGTATTGGCCATTGAGGATAAACAAGCGATCGTAGGGATCGAAGGCGCCGGCGTTGAAGGCGTTGTTCCTGCAAAAGAATTATCAACTTTACCTGTTGAAGACATCAACGAAGCAGTCAAAGTTGGGGATGTCTTAGAATTGGTTGTGATTTCAGCAATTGGTAAAGACAAAGAAAACGGCAGCTATCTCCTTTCTAAACGTCGCTTAGACGCGAAAAAAGTTTGGGAAGATATCGAAAAAGATTTCCAAGAAGGAAAAATCATTGAAGCACCAGTCACCAACGTCGTTAAGGGCGGGTTAGTGGTTGATGTAGGTGTTCGTGGGTTTGTCCCAGCATCAATGGTCGAAGACCATTTTGTTGCGGATTTCGAAGATTACAAAGGGAAAACATTGACCTTCAAAATCGTTGAGATCGAGCCTTCAGAAAACCGTTTGATCCTTTCTCATAAAGCAGTTGTCGAAGCAGAAAAAGCAAAACAAAAAGAAGCTTTATTAGCTGATTTATATGAAGGACAAGAAGTAGAAGGAAAAGTAGCGCGTTTGACCGACTTTGGTGCCTTCGTAGACCTTGGCGGCATCGATGGACTTGTCCATGTCTCTGAAATTTCTCATGGACATGTTGGCAAACCGAGTGATGTTTTATCTGTTGGCGATACCGTCAATGTGCGTATCTTATCTGTTGATGCAGACAAAGAACGTGTGTCACTTTCGATCAAAGACACATTGCCTGGACCTTGGACCAATATTGAAGAGCAAGCGGCTGTTGGCAGTGTCTTGACGGGGACTGTTAAACGCTTGACAAGCTTCGGTGCGTTTGTGGAAGTCTTCCCAGGTGTTGAAGGGCTGATCCATATTTCACAAATCTCCCATAAACACATTGCGACACCACATGAAGTCTTACAAGAAGGTGATGAAGTGCAAGTGAAAGTGCTTGAAGTGAACCCTTCAGAACACCGAATCGCATTAAGTATCAAAGCATTAGAAAAAGCCGAAAACACCAATGAAACACAAGAGGTTTCAGAGGATGATTATCAATTGCCAGAAGAATCAACTGGTTTTACTATGGGTGATATCTTAGGCGATGCCTTAAAAGACAGCGACGAAGAGTAATTGTATGCCATCAGCTTATAACGATTCGATGTTTGAATTTGTTATAAGCTGGTTTTTTGTTTGTCAGGAAAGCTTGCAACTTTCCATGGCTTTAGGTAAACTAAGTAAGATTGAATACAAGAAGCAGCGTACAAGGACTGCTTTTTTAAATGGAGGGTAAAAAATGTCAAATCCAACAATAGCGATCGTTGGACGTCCGAATGTGGGGAAATCGACCATTTTCAACCGGATAGCTGGAGAACGAATTTCGATCGTTGAGGATACTCCAGGAGTGACCAGAGATCGTATTTATGCCACTGGTGAATGGCTAGGCCGTGAGTTTAGCGTGATCGATACAGGTGGGATCGATTTAAGTGATGAGCCGTTTATGGATCAAATCAAGCATCAAGCAGAAATCGCCATCGATGAAGCAGATGTCATTGTTTTTATTACGAGTGCTCGTGAAGGAGTAACCGATGCTGATGAGCTTGTGGCTCGTTTGCTGTACAAAAGCAATAAACCCGTGATTTTAGCCGTCAACAAAGTTGATAATCCCGAGATGCGTACCGACATCTATGAATTTTATGGTTTGGGTCTAGGCGATCCATACCCAATCTCAGGAAGTCATGGATTAGGGATCGGGGATGTCCTTGATGAAGCTGTCAAACACTTCACCAATGAAGCAGAAGAAGAAGATGATTCCATCATCAAGTTTAGTTTGATTGGTCGACCAAATGTCGGTAAATCCTCTTTGATCAATGCAATTCTTGGGGAAGAGCGAGTGATCGTTTCTGATATCGAAGGAACGACTCGTGATGCGATCGATACCCATTTTACCAGCGAAAGCGGTCAAGAATTTACCATGATTGATACGGCAGGGATGCGTAAAAAAGGGAAGGTCTACGAGTCTACTGAAAAATACAGTGTGATGCGGGCGATGCGGGCCATTGAACGCTCAGACGTCGTCTTGATGGTCTTGAACGCCGAAGAAGGGATTCGCGAGCAAGACAAACGGATCGCTGGCTATGCCCATGAAGCAGGCCGTGGAATCATTATTGTTGTCAATAAATGGGATACATTGAAAAAAGAAACGAATACGATGCGTGATTTTGAAGAAGAAATCAGAGATGAATTCCAATATTTGGATTACGCGCCAATCATTTTTGTTTCCGCAGTGACGAAACAGCGCTTGAATAAGCTGCCGCAATTGATTGAAGAAGTCAGCATGAATCAAAACATGCGTATTCCATCTGCGTTGTTGAATGACGTCATTATGGACGCTGTGGCGATCAACCCAACCCCAACAGACAAAGGCAAACGTTTGAAGATTTTTTATGCGACGCAAGTAGCTGTCAAACCGCCAACTTTTGTTATTTTTGTCAACGAAGAAGAACTGATGCATTTCTCTTATGCACGTTTCTTAGAAAATCAAATCCGCAAGGCATTCACTTTTGAAGGAACGCCGATTCGGATCATTCCTCGCAGAAGAAAATAGAGATTTTATCATACTTTGTTTCTTTTTACAAAGAAATCTGTCCTTTTCTAGAAAAATGGGAAAAAACCAAAAAAAAAACCCCCTAAAAACGTTAAAATCCTTGATATTACAAGGTTCTTATGATAACGTTATATCAGAATATTGATGGTAATCAATATTTGACAAAAACCTTGGACCACTCAAGATTTTTGTTGATGCATGACATCAAAAAAAATATCAGGAGGTGAAACCATCCATGGCAAATAAAGCAGAATTAATCGAAAAAGTTGCAGCAGCTACTGACTTAACTAAGAAAGACGCAACTGCAGCAGTAGACGCTGTATTCTCAACAATTCAAGACGCTTTAGCTAACGGTGAAAAAGTTCAATTGATCGGCTTTGGTAACTTTGAAGTTCGTTCTCGTGCAGAACGCAAAGGACGCAACCCACAAACTGGTGAAGAAATCAAGATCCCTGCTAGCAAAGTACCTGCATTCAAACCAGGTAAAGCTCTTAAAGACGCAGTGAAATAATTGAGTCTTGTAGAAACCCTTGAGTAATCAAGGGTTTTTTCTTTTGTCTAACTAGGAACTGCCACCATGCAGGCGGATCGAATGGGAAAAGAAACGGTTATTATTGTCAGAAAATTCAAAAATATTTTTTGTTTTTCTTTTGATCTAAAAAAAACAAGGGTTGCGGGCACACCCTAAATTCTCAAGCAAGAATAAAGGTGATTTAAAAGTCATTTTTATCAAAAGAAGCAAGCGATTAAATGACATCTAATGTGAGGAAGGGTTCCTTGAAATTGTCATTATTGAAAAAAAATTCAGAAAATTCGTTGACAAGTGTTTTTGCAAAGGGTATATTGGTAAACAATTACAAGAACGTTACTATTTCTAATGAAGGAGCCATTTTCTATGCGCAATTTTAATCAATATTTATTAGTCATTATTATTGATACCAGGACTTAGAACACGGAAGCAAAAATTATCCGTTTGTTTGAGTCCTATTTGCGTAAGTAAAATGGGATTCTGGCAAAGCATCCCAGTTTTTTATAACCGGGATGCTTTTTTTTATTCCAAAATGCAGGAGATGATGAGTGTGAGAAGTGATCAGATTAAAAAAGGGATCGATGCAGCGCCAGCTAGGAGTCTGCTCTATGCCACAGGACAAGTAAAAAATATCCATGACATGAACAAGCCATTTATTGCGATATGTAATTCCTATATCGATATTGTGCCTGGACATGTGCATTTACGGGAGTTAGCAGATATCGCTAAGGAAGCGATTCGTGAAGCTGGCGGCATCCCTTTTGAGTTCAATACGATCGGTGTGGATGATGGCATTGCGATGGGCCATATTGGCATGCGTTATTCGCTACCCAGCCGAGAATTGATCGCTGATTCCGCAGAAACCGTGATCAATGCTCACTGGTTTGACGGCGTATTTTATATCCCGAATTGCGACAAGATCACTCCTGGCATGATTTTAGCAGCGATGCGGACGAACGTACCGGGGATCTTTTGTTCTGGCGGTCCGATGAAAGCCGGTATTGATCCACGGGGCCACCAGATAACCTTGTCTTCCATGTTTGAAGCCGTGGGGACTTACAAGACTGGCAACATGACGAAAGAAGACTTTGAATTTATGGAGCAAAATGCCTGTCCGACTTGCGGTTCCTGTGCAGGGATGTTTACTGCCAATTCAATGAACTGTCTCTTAGAGATCTTAGGATTGGCAATGCCAGGCAATGGTACGATTCTTGCCGTGTCTGAAGAACGACGAGAACTAGTTAGACAAGCCGCCTTTAAGTTGATGGATCTTGTTGAAAAACAAGTGAAACCTCGAGACATCGTGACCAAAGAAGCTATTGATGATGCCTTCGCTTTAGACATGGCGATGGGGGGTTCCACCAACACAGTGCTGCATACCTTAGCGATCGCCAATGAAGCTGAGATCGATTATGACTTAAGACGGGTCAATGAAATCGCTAAAAGAGTGCCTTATCTCTCAAAAATCGCGCCATCATCAGCCTATTCGATGCACGATGTTCATGAAGCTGGCGGCGTTTCGGCAATCATAAGGGAGCTTTGTGATATCGAGGGAGCGATTCATCCTGATCGACCGACTGTCACAGGCAAGACGTTACGAGAAAATGTCGCTGAAGCGAAGATCCACAACGAAGAAGTTATTCATCCCAAAGAAAACCCGTATAGTCCTGTGGGTGGTCTATCGATCTTGTACGGTAATATCGCCCCAGAAGGCAGTGTCATCAAGGTCGGTGGGGTCGATCCAAGTGTCCAAGTGTTCAAAGGCAAAGCGATCTGTTTTGATTCACATGATGAAGCAGTTGCTGCCATCGACAATCATACCGTACAAAAAGGACATGTTGTAGTGATCCGCTATGAGGGACCAAAAGGAGGACCAGGTATGCCAGAAATGTTGGCGCCTACCTCAAGTATCGTTGGACGTGGGTTAGGCAAAGATGTCGCCTTGATCACCGATGGCCGCTTTTCAGGAGCGACCCGAGGAATCGCCGTGGGCCATATTTCGCCAGAAGCCGCTGCAGGGGGTCCATTAGGCCTTGTCAACGATGGCGATGAAATCATTATAGATTTACCAAATCGAACGCTGAATCTGCAAGTATCCGATGAAGAGCTTGCCGAGCGCGCGCAAGAACGACCGAAGTTTCGTTCAAAAGTGAAAAAAGGATGGCTTGCACGTTATACCGCTTTAGTGACTTCTGCCAATACGGGCGGGATTATGCGAGTACCTGATGAGGAGGAGTAGCAATGGAAAATATCGAGTATCAAGCATCGCATCTAAGGACTGGCGCACAAGTATTAGTGGACAGCTTACAAGAGCAAGGCGTCGAAATGATCTTTGGCTATCCGGGCGGCGCCGTCCTGCCGTTATATGATCAATTATATGATGCAGCGATTCCGAATATTTTGACGCGTCACGAGCAAGGCGCGATCCACGCCGCTGAAGGCTATGCCAAAGCTACTGGCAATGTTGGGGTCGTTTTAGTGACGAGCGGACCAGGTGCTACAAATGTCGTCACGGGCATTGCCGATGCTATGAGTGATTCCGTACCATTGGTAGTTATCACGGGACAAGTGGCGGTACCAGGAATTGGCAAAGATGCCTTCCAAGAGGCGGATATTCTGGGTATCACGTTGCCGATCACGAAGCACAACTACCAAGTCCGCTGTGTCGATGAGCTGCCAAAAGTGATCGCTGAAGCCTTTCATATCGCTTCCACAGGGCGAAAAGGACCGGTTGTCATCGACCTTCCGAAAGATATTACCTTACAAGAAACCGCTGAAACCTGCTCGTTGCCAATCACAAGGAAAAGCTATCAACCAACGGCAGAGCCTTCCCGTCTGCAAATCGAAAAACTGATGCAAGTCTTGGAAAAAGCTCAGCGACCAGTGGTATTGGCGGGTGCAGGCGTGATCGCTGCCGAAGCTGCGGCTGAACTAAATGCATTTATTGCCAAGTACAAGTTGCCGACAGTGACAACGTTGCTTGGCTTAGGCTTACTGCCAAGTGATCATCAATTTTTCTTAGGCATGGGCGGTATGCATGGCACCTATGCGGCGAACATGGCTTTATCAGAAGCCGATTTGATTATCAATATCGGCTCTCGCTTCGATGATCGCTTAGCAACGGCCGGCAGTCAGTTCGGCAAGCAGGCCATCGTTGCTCATATCGATATTGACCCAGTGGAGATCGGCAAGATCGTAGAAACAAAGATCCCAATCGTCGGCGATGCCAAGGCTGCTTTGCAGCAAATGCTGCGGTACCCACCAACAAGAGGAACCTGGACGACTTGGTTGGATCTATGCCAAAAACGGAAAAAGGAAAAACCTTATCGCTATGATCGCACTCAGACACAAGAAATCAAACCACAAAAAGTCATCGAAGAAGTAGGGCGTTTGACCAAAGGAGAGGCTTACGTCATCACCGATGTTGGTCAGCATCAAATGTGGGTCGCGCAGTATTATCCTTTTCGCTTTCCCAAACAATTGATCACCAGTGGCGGACTAGGGACGATGGGCTATGGCATCCCTGCAGGAATCGGCGTTCAATTTGCTCATCCAGAAAAAATGGTCGTGGTGTTCGTTGGCGATGGTGGATTTCAAATGACGAACCAAGAATTTGCGATTTTGAATGAGTATGGCTTGAATGTCAAATTTGTGTTATTGAACAACTGCTCTTTAGGAATGGTTCGCCAATGGCAAGAAACATTCCATGGCAAGCGGCGCTCTGCCTCCGTTTTTGCGCAGCAGCCTGATTTTGTCAAACTGGCACAGGCTTATGGCATTGAAGGCTGTCGGATCGATGCCCCAGAGCAACTGGCTGATCAATTGGCAGCAGCTTTTTCTCAAGCAGGGCCGCAGCTGATCGAAGTAATGGTCTCGCCATCTGAGCATGTGCTACCGATGATCCCACCGGGGAAAGCCAATCATGAAATGATGGGGGTCTAAGGGGATGAAACGGGTATTAGCAGCAATCGTCCATAATGAAGCAGGTGTTTTGAGCCGTATCACGAGTGTCTTAAACCGCCGGCAGGTCAATATCGAGAGTATCTCTGTCGGCACAACGGAACGGCCAGAATTTTCACGAATGACGATCATTGTCAACGTGAACGATTTGGCAGAAACAGAACAAGTGACTAAGCATTTGAACAAGCAGATCGATGTCTTGAAGGTTTCTGATATTACAGAAGTTCCTCATATCGAACGGGAGCTGGTGCTGATCAAAGTCAATGCGCCAACCACAAGCCGTTCGGAGATCCAAGCAGTGATCGATCCATTTCGAGCACACATTGTCGATGTGGCACTGAAAACGATCGTTGTGCAAGTTGCCGGCGATACGAAAAAGGTAGAAGCATGCATCGAAGTTTTACGTCCATACGGCATCAAACAATTGGCACGGACGGGTGTCACTGGCTTTACAAGAGGGTAAGTGCAATTTTGAATTGCTTAAAATAAAGAAAGAATTCGGAGGAAACAAGTATGGTAAAAGTATATTACAACGAGGAAGTTACAGATAATCTAGGAGACAAGAAGATTGCGATCGTCGGCTACGGCTCTCAAGGGCACGCTCATGCGCAAAATTTACGGGACACAGGTCATGAAGTCTTTATCGGCATTCGTGAAGGAAAATCAGCGGAAGCCGCAAGAAACGATGGATTTGAGGTTTTCCCAGTAGCCGAAGCCGTTCAAAAAGCGGATGTAGTCATGATCTTGGCACCCGATGAGATCCAAGGATCGTTGTATAAAAATGAGATCGAACCGAATCTTTCTGCGGGCAATGCATTAGCATTTGCTCATGGTTTCAATATTCATTTTGATGTGATCGCGCCACCAAAAGAGGTGGATGTTTTTCTAGTTGCGCCAAAAGGACCAGGTCATTTGGTGCGTCGAACCTTTACCGAAGGGTTTGCGGTACCAGCCTTGTTTGCAGTTTATCAAGATGCGACTGGTAACGCACAAGCAACGGCTTTATCCTATGCAAAAGGCATTGGTGCCACAAGGGTCGGCGTTTTGGAAACGACCTTTAAAGAAGAGACCGAAACCGATCTTTTCGGTGAGCAAGCCGTACTTTGTGGCGGTTTGACCAGTATGATCGAAGCGGGCTTTGAAACATTGGTAGAAGCGGGGTACCAACCGGAATTGGCTTATTTTGAAGTTTGTCATGAATTGAAACTGATCGTTGACTTGATTTATGAAGGAGGCTTCAAAAAAATGCGCCATTCGATCTCGAATACGGCTGAGTATGGTGACTACGTTTCTGGTGCTCGGGTGATCACTGCACAAGCCAAAGAAAACATGAAAGCCGTATTGACAGACATCCAAAACGGCCAATTTGCGAAAGGATTCATTGAAGACAATCAAAACGGCTTCCCTGAATTCCATAAAATGCGTGAGGAAAACGGCAATCATCAAATTGAAAAAGTCGGCAGCGAGTTACGGAAAATGATGCCGTTTGTTGCGAAAGATTAGGAGGGACGCGTTTGTTGGTGACAGTTTCTGCAATCGAACAAGCCTACGAGCGACTGCGGGGAGCAGTTAGTCATACGCCGCTGCAGTATGATCGCTTTTTATCTGAGAAGTATCAAGCGACGGTCTTGTTGAAGCGAGAGGACTTGCAAAAAGTCCGCTCCTTCAAATTACGCGGTGCCTACTATGCGATCACCCAGGCAGATCCTGAACTGACTCGTCGTGGCGTCGTCTGTGCCAGTGCCGGAAACCATGCGCAAGGTGTTGCTTATACCTGTCAAGAACAGCAGATCCGAGCGGTTATTTTCATGCCGACAACGACGCCACAGCAAAAAATCGCGCAAGTCCTCTTTTTCGGTGGAGATTATGTCAAAATCGAATTGGTGGGAGATACGTTTGATGCGGCAGCCCAAGCGGCTAAACACTTTGCAAAAGAACAGCAAATGGCCTTCATTGCTCCCTTTGACGATCCTAATATTATCGCAGGACAAGGAACCGTTGCTGTGGAGATGCTGGCGGATGCTGAAAAAAAACAAGTAACGATCGATCTGGTCGTGGCAGCGATTGGCGGGGGCGGCTTGATCAGCGGAACCGCAGCCTATTTGAAAGAAAAGCAACCGAAGATAAAAGTTGTTGGAGCAGAACCTGTAGGGGCCGCCTCGATGCAAGCCGCCTTTGATCATCAAGGACCAGTGGCGCTGGAGCATATTGAAACCTTTGTGGATGGTGCAGCGGTCAAACAAGTCGGAGCTCAAACCTATGCCCATGCCAAACGCTACGTGGATCAATTGGTAGCTGTGGAAGAAGGCGCAATCTGTCAAACGATTCTGGAATTGTACAGCAAGCAAGCGATCGTCGCTGAACCAGCTGGTGCCTTGAGTGTGGCAGCTTTGGATCTGATCAAAGAGCAAATCAAAGGCAAAACAGTCGTCTGTATTGTGAGTGGTGGTAACAATGATAGTTCCCGTATGGCAGAGATCGAAGAGAAATCACTGATCTATCAAGGATTGAAACATTATTTTATCGTCAATTTCCCACAACGTCCCGGTGCGTTGAAGGAATTTGTTAGCCATGTATTAGGTCCCGATGATGATATCACTAGGTTTGAATATACAAAAAAAATCAATCGTGGAACAGGACCAGTAATGCTGGGAATCTTGTTGAAACACAAAAAAGATCTCCCCGCATTACTGTCACGAATTGAACAGTTTGACCAAAACTATATCAACCTTCAGCAAAATCAATCACTCTACTCACTTTTGGTTTAAGAAAAAACATGATTTTCCTTTGGAAGAAGAGGAAATCATGTTTTTTGCTTTTTATCGGATCGTTGAACCAATCACAGGAAAATACTTCCTAATCATTAGCGATTTAGTAGGTGTTTAAGCGGCTTCTTGTTATAATAGAAAGTAGTAGCAAAGGAGTGAGCCGATGGAAGCTGTTTTTTTCCGAAATGAACAAGAAACCCAAATTTCTTATGGTGAAACACTAGCATCGGTCATGAGAGAACAGTCGATCGAGCCGCAGCAGGTGATCATTTTGACGAATCAGCGCTATTATGACCGCTTTTCAGAAAAATTGACCCGCCTGTTTTTGCCACGAGAGGTCAATTGGTATATTTGTACCAATCAAATGTATTGCAACAACTTTAGCGAGTTTAAAGCTGCAATGGATTTCTTCGGTCGCTTTTCAAAACAAGAGCCGCTGTTGATCGTCGGTTTTGGGAATGAAGGCGTGTTGGCATTGAGCAGTTTTATCCACGCGACGTCGGTTCTGACGACACAGCTTTGGCTGATTCCCGTTTCCTTGCGGGCCTTAGCTAAAAGTGTGAAAGAAACAGCGATCGTTGTGAAAAAGCCAGATATCCCGATGCTGGAAAATCCTAATACACCCGAATTTGTTATTTACGATCAGACGATCGCAGAAAAACAGATCGATGGGAAATTGGTCGATTTTTTGACTCTGATTCGTTGTGGCGTGCTTGCCGATAGTGAGTTTTTAAAAGAGCTTTATCGAACCTATCCCAGTCATCAGGCGTTGATGAGACATTCGTTGGCTGCGTATACCGATCGGTTGATCCAACTATACCAGCAATCAGGCAGCGAATTGGAAGAGTTTGGCCAACTCTTTGCCGATGCTGCTTATCGAACGGAAAATGGGCACTTGTTGTCTGATGCGATGAAATTATTCTTTGGCTTTTTGTTTCATTTTATGTGGACCGTCCAGCAGCAGCAATTGACTGTCGATCTGCCCGTGTTCTGCCAATGGCTTGCCCGATTGGGTTTTCCTATCGAATTGCCCGAGTCTTTTTCATTAAGCGAATATTTCAGTCATGTACTGGAATTGCAGCAAAAAGAAAAAAAACTGTTATTTTTGGCAAAAGTTGGTACAATAGGGGGCAGAACGAAAATCGAGGAAAAAGATCTCGTCCAGACGATGGAGACTTATCAGCGATTAATCAATGAGATTCGAGGGGTTTAAATG
Source organism: Enterococcus sp. DIV2449a (assembly GCF_051711225.1). NCBI lineage: Bacteria > Bacillati > Bacillota > Bacilli > Lactobacillales > Enterococcaceae > Enterococcus > Enterococcus sp. DIV2449a. The sequence continues at coordinate 2,392,830 of NZ_JBIOME010000001.1, read as the reverse complement.
GAAACATATAGTGAAAAAATGTTAAAAGCATTAGCCGCGGAAGAACTGGCTGAAGCACAATTAAATTTTACCGAAGCTCTGCAAAAAGATGATGATGAGACATTAGGCGCTTTAGGTGATGAACTATTGCAGATCGGCTTTTTGGAAGAGGCGAAAACGTTGTTTGAAACCTTGCAGCAACGACATCCTGATAATGAAGCTTTGCTGCTTCCTTTAGCAGAAATTGCGATGGAAGAAGACCAGATCGAAACGGCTTTTGCCTATATTGATCAAATACCACCGACCAGTGAAGCGTATTTGCAAGCCTTGCTATTGAGTGCGGATCTTTACCAATTGATCGGTATCCCTGAAGTTAGTGAAGCCAAACTAAAAGAAGCGCAAAGCATTGTGCCAGATGAACCTTTGATACGGTTTGCCTTAGCTGAGTTAGCCTTTTCGACTGATCGCTATCAAGAAGCCGTTGACCTTTATCAAGGATTGCTGGAAGAAGAAATCACGGATATTTCGGGGATCTCGATCGTTGAACGGACTGGTACATCATTGAGTATGGCGGGCAAGTTTGAAGAGGCATTGGAATATTTTGAAGCAAGCCTAGAAGACGAACAGACCGATGAGCGTCTCTTTCAAACAGCTTTAGTCTATTTGCAGCTAAAAGAAAATGAACAAGCGATTCGCTACTTGCAGCAGTTGCGGGTCATGAATCCGCAATACCGTGCCTTGTATCTTTATCTTGCAGAAGCATTGCAAGAAGAAGAGCAGCTGGAAGAAGCGCAGCGTGTGATCGAAGAAGGGATTCATGAAGATCCATATCAAGTGGATTTCTATCATTTTGCTGCCGAGAATGCTTACCGACTTCATGACAGTGAAGCAGCAGAATCATTTTTACTGAAAGCACTGGAGACTGGTGACAAAGAAGATGATACGTTACTGACCTTAAGTAATTTATACTTGAATGAAGAGCGTTGGCAAGAAGCGATCTGGACCATCGAACGAATGGAAGACAATGAACAGCCGCATGCCCTTTGGAATTTGGCGCAAGCGTATAATGCGCTGGAAGATTTTGACAAAGCAGCAAACTATTACGAAGAAGCCAATGCTGATTTGCACCATGAGCCAGCATTTATGAAAGAATATGGCATTTTCTTACGTGAAGAAGGGCGTTTGCCTGAAGCACTTCATTTGCTGCAGCATTATTTGGCGCATGAGCCAGGTGATTTAGAAGTACAGTCGATCGTGGAGGACTTATTAGAAAGATAGGTGAGAGAAATGAACATCAATGTACAAGAAAAGAAAAAGTTTCTTAATTGGTTAGTTTCGACCGTTTCCTTCAGCCGCCGAGAAGTCTCTTGGGTGTTAAACTATCTGGCGAACCATGAAGCGATCTTGACCAATGTTCATTTTGTAGAAGGGGCAGCCGCAGCCAAACGGGGCTTGAGTGTCCGCAGTACAGAAATTGGGGGCGAACCGTTTGTCTTGAGCATCGAAGGGCAGACCTTTCATGACATTGATCAGATTTTTCATGAGATTCGCATGAATTGGAAACAACCTTTGTATCTTGAATGTCTCTTCCCAGATTCTTGGTCGCAATCCTTTTATTTAGCAGTTTTAGAAGACAATCCTTATGAACGTTGGAACGACCACTTGGATCAAGAAATGACCCAACATGTTACCCAGTATCTTGAAAAAGAAGAAACAAAAACCAAAATCGATACCTTGTATCGGCAAATCGATCTAGCCTTGGAAAATGGGGATCGTGATGCCTTCTTAGAACTTTCGGATGAAGTAAATAGACACTTGCTCCAGCAAAAAGAAGAAAGCCGTTAACAAGCAAAAAGCAGCCCTTTAACCGGGGCTGCTTTTTTCAGTCTCTATTTTGTTTTAGAAACAGCGGTTTTGCGCTGTAAGAACCGCGACTTAGGTCTTAAGTAGGTAAAGCCTTCACCTTCGACTTCATGGACATTAATGACAGAAACAAACGCTTGCGGATCAAAGTCATGAACGATGCGCTTGACTTCAGAAATCTCCCGCCCGCTGACCACCATATAAATGATTTGTTTCGACACTCTTGAGTAAGCCCCTTCGCCCTGTAAAAACGTGACGCCTCGTTCTAATTCATCCATTAAAACAGGAGCCATCTCTTCGCTGTGATTGCTGATCACTAAGATCCCTTTGGCTGAATAGCCGCCATCTAGGATCGAATCGATCACGCGCGTGAAGACATAAGAAAAAATCAAGGTATACATCATGCGGTTCAAATCTATATAAGTCAAAGAAAGCAACAGGACGAACACATCAAAGATCAAAAGGGAACGACCGATTGTCACCCCAAAGTTTTTCTCTAAAATACGTGCCAATACATCGACTCCACCAGTCGTTCCCCCGACTTTGTAGACGATCCCACTACCGATCCCTGCAATCAAACCAGCCAAGAGCGCAACGATCAGCAGATCGTGCTGCAGATCGATCAACAGGGGAACACTCTGCCAAAATGCCAACCAAAAAGACAAACCAAAAGTTCCTAAAATCGTATACACTAATGAGCGTCGACCAAGAATTTTGCCACCGATCAAAATGATCGGAATATTTAAGATCAGTGTACTGATGGCAGGATTGATTCCCCATAAGGCTCGCATGATCAAGGTGATCCCCGTCACACCGCCTTCTGCTAAGTCATTTGGGATATTTAGATAGACTAGACCGAAGCCATAGATACTTGTACCAAAAATAATCAAAACAATATCGCGAATCGTTCGCCATGAAAAAAATGCCCGCATCCTGTTTCCTCCGTTATTCAACTTCCACAAGTATCAATGTAGCACGAAATCATTGAATGCACAACAAATCCTGAAGGGGGATCTATCTAGGCAGGCAGCCATTCTTTTGGTAAGATAAACGAGAAAGGGTGGAGAAAATGACAGAAAAACGTTCTTTGGCATCGATGCAAGAAGAAGTCGATGCGTATATTCAGCAATTCAAAACTGGCTATTTCAGCCCCCTCGCCCAAATGGCTCGTTTGACCGAAGAAGTCGGCGAATTGGCGCGAGAAGTGAATCACTATTACGGGGAAAAAAATAAAAAAAGCGATGAAGTTGAAAAAACAGTGGCAGAAGAGCTCGGTGATGTACTCTTTGTGACGATGATCATGGCCAATTCACTAGACATCGACCTGACTGAAGTGTTTGAGGAAAATATGGCAAAATTCAATCAGCGGGATGCGTATCGTTTTGAAAGAAAAGATGGGAAAGTAAATGAAACTGACTAAACTACCAAAAGAATTTGCAGAAGCTGCACCGCTTTTAAAAAAAATCGAAGCCGCAGGCTATGAAGCATACTTTGTCGGCGGCAGCGTGCGAGACACGATCTTAGGCCAGCCGATTCATGATGTCGATATTGCTACCAGTGCATTTCCAGCCGAAATCAAGGCGCTTTTTCCTCGAACCATTGACATTGGCATCGAGCATGGAACGGTGTTGGTTTTGTGGGAGCAGGCGCAGTATGAGATCACTACGTTTCGAACGGAAGCAGCCTATCAAGATTACCGCAGACCCGACAAAGTGGATTTTGTCCGTTCCCTGAAAGAAGATCTAAAACGGCGGGACTTTACCATCAATGCGTTGGCACTTCAAGAAGATGGTGTCATCATTGATCTTTTCGATGGTCTGGCAGATATCGATAATCAAATCTTACGAGCAGTGGGTCACCCCCAGGAACGTTTCCATGAGGACGCCCTACGAATGATGCGGGGGCTGCGTTTTGTCAGTCAATTGGGCTTTGTTTTAGAAACAGAAACATTGGCTGCTATCCATGCGAATCATGCCTTGTTGGGAAAAATCTCTGTTGAACGGATCATGATTGAATTCGTGAAATTGCTGTTAGGCAATCATCGGAACCAAGCACTACGGGCGCTAGTAGAAACCGAATGCTATATCTATTGCCCAGGCTTGCGGGAATACGGTGAGGCGTTACTGCGGATGGCAGACCTGCCAGCGATCCCATTAGAAAACGAAACGGCGGCCTGGGTTTTGCTCATTGACCAAATGGGTTTAGCGCCAGAGGCAGTCCGCAGCTTTTTAAAAGCTTGGAAATGTTCCAATGACTGCATCCGCCAAGTACACACGGCTTATCAAGCACTGCTCGCGCGTCGAAATGGCGAATGGAATGACCTAGTGTTGTATCAGTTCGGTCTAGAAGCAACCTGTTTAGCCGAAGGATTATTGCGTTATGACAATCAGCCCAACGATCCAGCAAAAATCAGTCAGCGCTATCAGCAGCTGCCGATCCATTCACTGAAGGAGTTGGCGATCAATGGACGTGATTTACTACAAACGATCGATCGTTCTTCTGGTCCGTGGCTCAAAGAAGTCTTGACCGCTGCCGAAGCTGCAGTCATCACACGAAAAATCCCTAATGAAAAAGAAGCACTATTAGCGTTTGTCCAAGCGTATTTAGCAAAGGAGGGATAACTGAAAAATGGAAAGCAAAAAAGAATTTATCGTGGGACAGCAAGACACTGCGGCTGTTTTGGGTTCTGGGGGATTAGACGTTTTAGCAACCCCACGATTGGTAGCAATGGTGGAAAACACCTGTTGGGAAGCCCTTGAGCCTACTTTAGATAAAGGGTTTACTACCGTCGGTACAAAGTTTTCGATCAATCATTTGAAGCCTTCACCAGTTGGAGCGACAATCACAGTTCTTGTGCAGTGGGAAAAAGAACAGGGGCTCCAATTTCATTATCAGGTAATAGACGCGAAACAACAGATCATTGCCAATGGGACGCATCAACGAGCAGCAGTGGAAATCTCTCGGTTCATGAAAAAAGTCAACGAAAAACAAAGTTAATTTGTGTCCCGATGGCGACTATGTGTTAGAATTAAAGTGTATTACTAATAAAAAGGAGCGTTTTGTCATGGCTAGAGAAATGAAAGCTTTAAAATTTTATTTCCGTAATGGAGAAACATGGACGATTGAGCGCCGTTACATCGGTGACTTGTGGATCAAACAAATCACGACCAGTTTTGGCCGCATCCACGGAAGCGAATTTGTTGAGATTCATCCATGTGCTGGGTTCAAAATTGAAATCTTCCAAGAAGGCGATCATGTGGCAACGCATGACATCAACTTAGGTGGGCTTGAATTAGGGATGTTTGCCCGTGCGTTGAAATATGAAGATATCGAACGGATGGAAATTCTTTACCGTAACGGTACACCGGATCTTGTGTATTTCCCATATAAGGACAAAGATACGGAAGGATTGGATAACGTATACCAATCAACAAAAATCAGTGAGAAAACGAAGAGCCTTTATATCGTGATCGACCCGAACCAGACAGTCGATGATGTTTATAAAGAACATTTCGAAGAATAAGAAAAACGCAGAACCAGTTGGTTCTGCGTTTTTTTTTAGAATGATTCTTGGAACATATCCGTATACTTTTTTAATAAAAGATAATCTTCGGCATATTCATCTTTTAAAACGATCGTATCGCCAAAGAAACTCTTACGCGCATGTTGGATGATACGATGCTGAATATCTTTTTCTAAAAGGTAATCGATCTCAGACTGTTTCAGGTTTTGTGCAGCAGTCGCCCGATTCTTTTCTAAATATTGCAGCAAATCGTACTCAAGGTGTCCCGCACCGTTGATGACTCGTTTGTATTCGATTTTGTCAATTTTCATCTGCTCACACTCCTTGCTATTAAAGTACCTTAGAAAAGAACAAAGGGGGAGGTGGGCGAATCGAAATTACATAAATCTTTAAAAAATGGACCGTTTGTTAATGTTATCTTAAGATTTGTCAGCAAAAAGGAAAGAAAAACGAATCAAGTGCCAGTATTTTTCGAACCATCAGCAAACGGTTCTTTTTCCTTTTGCTGATGGACGGGTCCTATATTAGCGATCCCATCTAGACCACCGGCATGTCCGCCGACTAATTTGCTGCGAGCAATGGCGCGAGCGCCTTCCATTCGGCTTGTGGCATGAACGATCGAAGTGAAGCCATATTTCTCACGAATCTTATCGATGATCAAATCTAATTTACGCTGGCGCAACTGCGTTTCTGCTTGCTCAAAAAGATCCAACTGGACATTTTCTGTATAGAACAATTTTGAATAGGTAATACCAATGTGGCGAACGACTTGCCCCGTATAAAATTTTCGAAAGAGAAACAGGCAATGAGCCACAAGTTTGCGGGTATTGTCAGTTGGCGGGATCTTCATTTGTCGGGAAAAACCAGAGGCAGTTTCACCAAAGGCTACGCCGATGTAAACATTGATACAAGCGGTCTGACAATGATGACGGCGAATCCGAGCGGCAACTTGCTCCGCCATTTCCTTGATGACGATCTCGATTTCTTCTTGTAAATAATAATTGCGATGTAGGACTTGGCTATTGCCGTAGCTTTTTTCCATCACTTGTGGTGTCGGTTCAGATAAAATCGTGCGATCAATGCCATGGGCGTGATGATAGAGCTGCTCGCCAATGATCCCCATGCGACTGCGTAAAAGATCAGGACTGGCGTGAGCCAATTGCTCGATCGTTTCAATCCCCATCAAGTGAAGTCGTTTTTCTGTGCGCCGACCGATCCCCCAAAACTCTGTCATAGGGGCGATCTGCCAAACTTTTGTCGGTACATCGTCATAGGTCCATTCAGCGATCAAGGAACGATTGTGTTTGGATTCGTTATCTAAAGCTAGTTTTGCTAACAATGGATTGTCGCCAATGCCGATGGTGACATACAATTTCGTTGTTTCGTAAATGTCTTTTTGAATTTGCTGGGCAATCAACCAACGTTTTTCTTCGCGAGAGATCGTTTTATCGGGAATGAAAAGATCCAATGTACGGGTCAGATCCATCATCGTTTCGTCGATCGAATAGAGCAGCAAGTCGTCTTGTCCAACATATTTGCGAAAGACATTATTGACTTTGGTGTTTTCTTTGATATAAAAACTCATACGCGGCGATGCTTTGTACAAATCGGGATGTGTCGGCAGGTTGTCATTGCGAGTCACATTTGAAATCCCCAATACCGATTTTGCCTTTGGGGAAGCTGCTAAGACTAAGCCGTTACCAGTATTGTCAGAATGTGACATGACGACCAGCATCGCTTGGATAGGATCTAATCCACGAGAGATGCATTCGACAGAAGCATAAAAACTTTTGACATCAATAAATAAGATATCGCGTTTTGGCTCGAGCGCATAATTAAAACCACCCATTTTTATCACTCCTTACCGAAATTATACGAACGTTTGTTCTTTTTTGTCAAGCGAACAGGAGCGGATGAGGGGGATTTGTTTTTTTATAGAGAAGTTATTTTTGTTTTATAATGATGGGAAACGTTGGTTTATAAGGAATACATTCATTTCAGATTATCAGAATTCGATTGGACATAAATACGGGGTTTTGTCTTTTTACCCGAAAAACGGATAAAAAAACAGCCGCTCCATTGGACCGACTGTCGTAGCTTAAATCAATTTTCGGCAGGTAGGGTTGCAAACAAACTTAAGAGATTGCCGTCTATGTCTTTGACAATGGCATAGCGTTGCCCCCAAAAGGCAGACCAAGGTTCTTTGAAAGACTGATACCCAGCAGCAACGACTTTTGCATGAAGGGCATCAACTTCTTCAGGAGAATCACATAAAAAGGCTAATTCAATCGTATCACCCACAGTCATTGGTGCATGTCCGTAGATCCCAGCAACCATCTGGCGGCTATTCAAGGAGATACGAACCCCGTCGTTTGCTAATTCCATATAATCTTCTGAGTGCTGACCTAATGGCGTGAAGCCAAGTACTTGATAAAAAGCCAGTGCCTGTTCCATGTTTTTTGTGATAATACCGACCATATCTAGTTTCATTGTTTACTTCCTTTCATGTGGGCGTTCTTTACATAACAGTCAATGCAGCTGCTAGCAATGAAGATCACCTCGTTTCTGTCAGACGGTAATGGTGCAACCGTTCAGCCAACGTACCAGTATGCAATTCAAATAAATGGTTGTCATCGTCATAAAAATAAATAGAAGCACCTTCGCCTTTGATGCGGGAACGATCTTTTTCGATCTTCAATCCTAGTCCTTGGATGCGCGTAATCAAGGAATCGATTTGAGCTTGATCGATTTTAAAGGCAATATGGTTATACGTTTTCGGCAGCTTCTGGGAGGCATCCTCCATGACAGCAAGCCATAAGCCATCGATCAAAAAGAATTTTTCTGGGAAGTAAGAATGGGCCTGGTCTTGACTATCATAAACTTCCTCTGCATCAAACAATGTTTCCAGCATCGTTGTTGTCTTTGCTAAATTCTGTACGATCAACGTGATATGGGAAATCTCCATCGCATCAACACTCCTTTGTTATGACGAAATAGGGGAAAGAGAAACAATCAGTATCAAAAGAAGCATTATGTTAGTGATTGTGAAATACCAATAGGAAGAGCAGAACATAAAACAGTGCATCTGTTGCGCAAGGAATAAGTTTCTTCGTGTATTTTGTCCAAAAGAAGACATTTATTAAGAAGAGGACAATCACCGTCGGTAGGCTAAAGGTCCAAGCAGGGTGTTTGATGAAAATGAAAAGCATATTTCCAATAAGTGCAAAAAGAAAAGCGCCATAAAACAGACGATAGTTACTAGGTAGATACGCAAAATTGCCAAGCATGGGTTCACCTCCTATAGGCAGTATAGCATGAAAGGGTCGATCGGAGATCAAAGTATACAGAAAAGGTGGCAACGGGAGAGAGCGGCTTCATATTATGGTTATTGCCAAAATCATCTCGCGCATAATCGCGGGAGAGATACTGCAAAAAATTTCGGAAAATAAAGCTGCCGCTTAATCGCCCCTGAAATCTTTGTTGCTGCTCATGCGTTCTCCTGATGCTTATTCAAAAAAGCAGCAATACATTCACTAAGTGAATTTGGCTACTGCCTGCTCTTTTTTATGATGGACAAAGAGAGACAATAAAACGATGAAAAGAATAGTTACTCGAGGTGTTCCAGGAGAAGCTTTTCTGAGCAATTTAGGCAAAGGATCGGCGCGTTTATCAGTGCTAATTCTTTTCTGGGTTTTAGTTGGTAAGCAGAAGCTTTCGGCGGAAACGGCCATTTTGTCCAAACGACTTCCCCTGTGTCGATCACTTTTTTGCAATGGTTGCAACGAAACTCATTTCCTTCTTTGTTAAACATTTAATTTCTCCTTTTTTCTATACATTATACATTAAAATTTATTTTTGTGACTTTACAAAGAATTGGCTTAAAAGTCCAAAGAAGAGAAGTCAAGAAGCAGCTAAAACAAAGAGTAATCAAGGAGACGATGCAATTACTATCTAAGTTTGAAAGAACAAGGGCTAATAGAAGGGGAGTTCCATTCAAAACCATCACCTCAAAGCTAGTTTTTACAAAAAAAGAAGTTCGCAAACGCCTTGGTTATCAGCGTTTGCGAACTTCTTAAATAGCATTATTTTGTTTCGCGGTGTAAAGTAACTTTTCTTTCGCGTGGGCAATATTTTTTCTTTTCCAAACGATCAGGATTGTTACGTTTGTTTTTGTTTGATAAGTAGTTGCGTTCTTTACAAGAAGTGCACTCTAATGTGATGTTTACGCGCATGATTTTCCCCCCTAACGATACAAGAATCCTCTAAGAAATCTCTCAGACTAAAATATAATAGCATGTTTCGTGAGGGAATGCTAGCTTTTTCCTGAAATTTGTTAAGTAGTTTTACTTGACGAATTTCTTGAAACGCATTAGTCCAATTTGCTCTGGATATCTTCGATCATTTTGGTGTAGGCGATCGGACCGTTGTAGAGCCAGCTTGATTCAGGGCCGAATTCCCATAAATGATTGTTTTTGACTGCATCAAGATTTTGCCAGACTTGTTCACTGAAAAAATCAGCGCCTTTATCACTATTCACTAAAATCAGGTAATCGGCATCCAATTCTGCTAATTTTTCCAGAGAAACGGCAGACCAATCAGCAGTGGCACTTTCACTGATTTCCGAAACCAGTGCGGGAACTTCAAACCCGAGTTCGTGATACAGCAGCTGACCGCTTGATTTTGTTTCTGAAACCATGAAGACAGAGTTATTGACCACCCATAAAGCAGCGATCGACTTGCCTTGGATTTGATCAGCGTACGTTTCCTTGGTAGCAGCGACTAAGTCATCATAATCAGCTTCTACTTGGGCAGCTTGCTCTTCTTTGTGTAACACCTTTGCAATATCTGTCAGACGTTCCCGCCAGGTCACGTCTTCGCCATTTGTGACCACATAGGTCGGCGCGATTTTACTGTATTGATCATATTTGTCACCTTCCACCATGGAATTGCTATCCATCAGTAGCAGGTCTGGCTCAAAGCTCAAGACATCTTCAAAGGGCAGATCGTAGTTGATCCTTGGAACCTCCGCCAGTTTGTCTTGCAAGTATGCTTGATCACTGTCATTGCCGACGGTCCATTGAGCAACCGGTGTTACCTCTAAAGCGACCAAATAATCTTCCAAATAACTACCAATCACCCGCTGTGGGTTTTCGGGAACAGTGACTTCATTTCCCATCGCATCGGTAAAGGTTGTTGCTATTTCTGAAGAAGTAGTGGCTGATCCACTGCTATCCGTTGAGTCATTATTCGTGCTGCAAGCACCCAGTAGGGTAAGGGAGCAGGCAGCTAGCAGGGTAAGCCAAGTACTTCTTTTTGACCATTGTTTCATAAAAACACTTCCTCCTTTGTTACATGTTGAGCACTTATTGTTTTAATTGAGAATAGTTCTCATTTGCTGATAGCTATTATCACGAAGAAACGCTTCTTTGTCAATCTTATTTTTTTATTTCCTTTTTTTAGAACTATTGACGAATAGTAGGATTACATTCATAATTGATAAGCATTATCAATCATTTATTTTGGGGACGAATATGGCGAAATTACGAACAGTTGACTTGAGTGTCGGCTATCAAAAACAAAAAATTGTGCAAAATCTAACAATTGAGATGCCAGAAGGGAAAATCATCGGCTTGATTGGTCCGAACGGCAGTGGGAAATCGACGTTTTTAAAGGCACTTGCCCGAATTTTACAGCCATTGTCTGGTGAGGTCCTCTTAGATGCACAAAACCTGCAAAACATCAAAACCAAAGAAGTGGCGAAAAAGATTGCGCTGCTCTCACAAGTTAGCGATTCATCGATTGGCTTGACGATTCGCGAAATTGTTTCTTATGGTCGTTTTCCCTATCAAAAAGGACTAAATAGTTTATCGGAACAAGATCTTGCGGCGATCGAATGGTCTTTGCAGGCAACGGGTTTGACGGCACTAGCAGATGAAACGATCAGCACGCTGTCAGGGGGACAAAAACAGCGCGTTTGGATCGCCATGGCACTTGCGCAAGATACGGATATCGTGATTTTAGATGAACCAACGACCTTTTTAGATCCAGCGCATCAATTAGAAATTTTGCTCTTATTACAGCAAATCAATAAAACCTACGGAAAAACGATCATTATGTCGATTCATGACCTGAATCATGCCTCTCGTTTTTCTGATTATATTTATGCATTAAAAGGTGGAGAACTGTTGGTCTCTGGTACACCAGAAACAGTGCTGACCAAAGAGTGGCTACAGCGTTTGTTTGAGATCGACGCCATGTTAGGAACCTTTCCTAATAGCACAAAGCCATTGGTCTTGACCTATGAGTTAGGAGCCCAAGCATGAAAAAGTTTTCTTGGTTGCTGCTGCTTTTTAGCGGCTGCTTTATTATCTGTTTCTTTTTGGCGATCACCCAAGGCGCTGCAGACCTTTCCTTTGAAACGATCTGGAATGCTGTCTTTGCTTTTGATTATGAGAATCAGCTGCATCAAGTCTTGCGCAATATTCGATTGCCCCGTGTGTTGGCTGCTTTTCTAGTAGGAAGTTGTTTTGCTGTTACGGGAGCTATCATGCAGGGAATTACGAAAAACGCTCTGGCAGATGGCGGTCTTTTAGGTGTCAACAGTGGGGCTGCGATGGGATTAGCGATCGCATTTATCCTATTTCCTAGTATTCAACCGAGTCAAGCGGCGCTATTTTCGTTTTTTGGTGCCTTTGCGGCAACTGCGCTGCTTTTTTTATTGACTCGCTATGCCAAATTGGGTATGTCACCTACAGGTTTGATTTTGGCTGGTGTGGCACTAAGTTCTTTTTTCTCAGCCATCAGTCAGACCCTGTCACTGCAATTTGATTTAAATCAAGAGTTAGCCTTTTGGTTTATCGGTGGTGCCGCAAATGTGACTTGGCAGCAACTGCGTTTTGTGGGCCCCATCTATCTGATTGCCATCGTTTTTGTGCTACGTCTAGGAAAAGCGTTGAATCTGTTAGCGCTAGGAGATGACACCGTCATTTCATTAGGCAAGCACCCGCATCTGATTCGGGCATCTGCCTTACTGTTAGTCGTAGTTTTGGCGGGAATGGCAGTTTCGCTTGTTGGACCGGTCAGTTTTGTCGGCTTAATGGTTCCTCATGTCGTGCGGGGAATGGTGGGCAAAAACTATCAACTGATTTTGCCTTTGACGATCCTTGGAGGGGGAACACTGGTGATGGCCGCTGATCTGGCTGGCCGCCTGATCAATCCGCCCTTTGAGACACCCTTTGGGATACTGATGGCATTGATTGGTGTGCCTTTTCTATTGATCAAGATACGGAGGGAAGGCTGATGAAAAAAACACTCTCTGTTTTTTTCCTACTGCTGATGGTCGCTTTTTTAGGAAGTGTCATGGTGGGAAAAACAATTTTATCCTTTCAGACATTAGGGGCAATCTTTCAAGGAACGGCATCTTCGAGTCAAGTACTGACTTTTACTGAGTTTCGACTACCACGGGCTTGTCTAGCGCTGATCGCTGGTGGTGCCTTTGGTTTTTCTGGGTTTGTCTTGCAAGGAGTAACGAGAAATGAGTTGGCTGATGCAAGTATCGTAGGAATCAACAATGGGGCAGGGCTCTTTGTGTTGATCTACTTAGGTTTTTATACCCAAGGATCGCAGCTTTTGCCTGTCGTTGGGATCATCGGTGGTTTATTAGCTGCTGTACTGGTCTATTTGATTGCCTATAAGCACCGCCAATTGTTATCGATGGAGCGAGTACTGCTGGCGGGAATCGCCGTCAATGCAGGGCTGGCGGCGGCTACCTTACTCTTTACGGTGGAATTATCAAAAGACCGCTATCGCTTTGTAACAGCGTGGCTTTCTGGTTCGATTTGGGGAACTTCTTGGCAGCAAATCACCAGTCTGCTTCCTTGGGTCATCGTATTGTCTGCCGCAGCTTTCTGGACCGTACCAAGGTTTAACTTACTTGGCTTTGGCGAGGAGCAGGCAATTAGCTTAGGGGTTTCTTTGACCCGTTTGCGGACGTGGTTTTTAGTGATCGCGGTTGGTTTGGCTGCCAGTACGGTTGGCTATACTGGTAATTTAGCCTTTGTGGGCTTATTGGCGCCTCATATCGCTAAGGGACTCATCGGCAGAGAATCTCGCAGTGCCTTTTTCTTAGCGGGAATGATCGGCAGTCTGCTAGTCTTAGTCAGTGATACGATCGGTCGTTTGCTATTGACAAGCGGCGAGATCCCAGCTGGTATCATCATTTCTATCGTGGGGGCACCGTACTTTGTCTTTTTGCTGATCCGACGTAAAGAAGAATGAGCAACTAGTCATGATCTTGCCAAGAAATCTGCGATTCTAGTTTGCTATTTGGACACAGTTTTTGGTACTATTTCTGAGAGGAGTGATCCAATGGAAAAACCAGTCATTAGAGAGCACATGATCCAAACATTAAAACAAATGCCAATCAAACAAAAGCAGCAGAAAGAAACGCTGATTTTGCAGTTGCTGTTTTCTTCTCAGATTTGGCAAACAGCTGAGTCAGTAGGTGTGATCCGTTCGTTGCCATTTGAATTTGATACAGCGGCTATTTTTGCTAAAGGATTTGAACAAAACAAACGAATCGCAGTGCCGAAAGCACAACAGAAAAAATTGCAGTTTTATCATGTGGAGCCGACAACACGTTATGAAGCGTCGGCATTTGGAGTTGAAGAGCCGATCTGTGAGCAAGAAGCCCATCACTTGGATTTGCTGATTGTTCCCGGTTTGGCGTTTTCTAAAAACGGCTATCGCATCGGCTTTGGCGGTGGCTATTATGATCGTTTCTTGTCAGCTTTCGATGGCAAGACCGTTTCTTTGGTCTTCGGAGAGCAATTCAACGATCAATGGACACCAGATGTATTCGACATCCCAATCGATAAAATCTATACGGATTCTCTTATTCGCACGTAAAGGAGCACGTCAATGAATTCTCAAATGAAAAGATGGCTGAATCAGCCGGTCTTCACGTATCTGTTTTTAGCTATCCAAACAATTGTGTTTATCTTAGGTTATTTTAGTCCCTCTATTCAATCAGGCGGGGTGATGTTTGGTCCGTTTGTCGTTTATTTAAATGAATATTGGCGTTTCGTTACCCCGATCTTTCTACATTTCGGTTTGGCTCATTTTGCGATCAATTCTGTGATTCTGTATTATATGGGGCAGCAAGTAGAAGCCATCTATGGTCATAGCCGTTTTTTTGCCTTGTATTTGCTAAGCGGCATCATGGGCAATACCATGAGTTTTGCCTTCAACCAAATAGGGATTCAATCAGCAGGCGCTAGTACTTCTTTATTCGGACTTTTCGGGGCATTTTTGATTTTAGGTTGGCATTTTAGAAATGATTACCGCATCCAAGCAATGGTACGGCAATTTGCCCTATTCGTTGGATTGAACCTGGTTTTTGGTGTGTTTGATCAAACGATCGATATGTGGGGACACATTGGGGGGATCCTCGGTGGGTTATTACTAGGGAATCTTTTGGCATTGCCAAAGAACTACGGAAAATATTCGATCCACACCAGAATCCTCTCTGGCGTACTCTTTGTTTTCTTATTGGCTATTTTTGTGATATATGGTTTTAAAAAATATTAATTACTTGTATAATAAGCAGGAAGTGGTTAAATGGAAACGTTATATGACGTACAACAATTACTGAAACAATTTGGTGTTTACGTATATGTCGGCAAGCGGATCTACGATATAGAACTGATGCAAATCGAGCTGAAAAACTTTTATGACAGTCGCTTGATAGATCGGGATGTATATCTGACTGCCCGGCGAATTCTTACGCGGGAGCATCGAATTGAAGAAAGCCGGGAGGAAAACAAGTGATGGACAAAAAAATCATCGGAATTGATTTAGGCGGAACAACGGTGAAATTCGCTATTTTAACGAGCGAAGGCGAGATTCAGCAAAAATGGAGTATTGACACCAATATTCTTGATGAAGGCTCACATATTGTGCCAGAAATCGTGGCATCGATCAATCATCGCCTAGAATTATATGGCTTACAGCCAGAAGCATTTATCGGTATTGGTATGGGGACACCAGGAAGTGTCGATCGTGACAAAGGAACCGTCATCGGTGCCTACAATCTGAACTGGAAAACACTTCAGCCAGTCAAAGAACTGATTGAAAAAGGCACAAAAATCCCCTTTGCCATCGATAACGATGCCAATGTAGCAGCTTTAGGTGAGCGCTGGAAAGGGGCAGGGGATAACAATCCTGATGTCATCTTTATCACACTAGGTACAGGTGTTGGCGGCGGTATCATCATGGAAGGGCAATTGCTTCATGGGGTTGCTGGTTGTGCTGGAGAAATCGGTCATATCACTGTTGATCCTGAAGGGTTTGAATGTACTTGCGGCAAACGTGGTTGTTTAGAAACGGTTTCTAGTGCGACGGGTGTTGTGCGAGTTGCTCGACAGTTGGCAGAAGAATATGCTGGCGATTCGGCATTGAAACAGCAGCTGGACAATGGGGAAGATGTTTCAAGTAAAGATATTTTTGAAGCGGCTCAAGCAAACGATCCATTTGGCTTGATGGTCGTTGATAAAGTGTGCTTCTACCTTGGGTTGGCATGCGGAAACTTAGGAAACACATTAAATCCATCGAGTATCGTTTTAGGTGGAGGCGTATCAGCAGCCGGTGAATTTTTACGTGAACGGGTTGCTGCCTACTTTGCTCAGTTTACCTTCCCACAGGTAACGGAAAGTACCGAAATCAAATTGGCAGAACTTGGGAATGATGCCGGTGTGATCGGGGCAGCATCATTAGCTTTGCAATTTGCAGCAAAAGCTTAGATGCCAAGCTGCTAGGCAATGATACATTCAAGCAGCATAAATCAAAAAAAGAATGATTGTTACAATAGAGAGGAATAGAAGAAATGACACCAATTATGTGGCTAAACTTGGTTTTGGGATTAATCATCTTAGCAATCGCTTTGAACTGGGCGTATTTTCAAATCATGGGACGCCGTTCAGCAACGATCATCTCAGAAGATGAATTCAAAGCAGGAATGAAGAAAGCCCAAGTGATCGATGTTCGGGAAAAAAATGAGTTTGACAGTGGACATATTTTAGGGGCGCGTAATATTCCTTTTACTGTTTTAACCAATTCCTTCAGCGCATTTCGTAAAGATCAACCGATCTACTTATATGACACGCGTAAATCGTTGAGTATTCGCGCAGCGAATAAATTACGTAAAGAAGGCTTTACCAATGTCTATATCCTAAAAGAAGGATATGAAGGCTGGAGCGGCAAGACGAAAAAGAAAAATAGTTTATAAAACAGAGAACTCAAGGCAAAAGAACACAAGCAAATTTGAATGAGTGACGAAACACCAAACGGAGTGTTTCAAGTAAGTCATTGTTCAATTTACATTGTGGGCTTTTGCCTTTATTTGAACTTAGGTCTATCAATAAGGAGAGTGTGCGTTGATCAAGCGAAAAAGAATTTATGAAGCGGCGGAAACGACAGATGGCTATCGGGTATTGGTGGATCGCATCTGGCCTAGAGGGATGAAAAAGGAAACAGCTCAGATCGATCTATGGCTCAAAGCAGTCGCACCAAGTACTGAATTGCGCAAATGGTTTGGGCATGATCCTGAACGTTTTGATGCGTTTAAAGACCGCTATCTACAAGAATTAGAGAAAGCGCCCGCAAAAGTTGCCCTGGCACAGTTAAACGCGTTGGTTGCTGAACAAGAGACCGTTACCTTACTATACGGAGCGAAAAATGAAGAACAAAATCAAGCCGTGATTTTGCAGGACTTACTGGAGAAGGAAGAATGATTACCTAAAAGAGCCGCCAGCCTATTGAAGGCTGACGGCTCTTTTGTAGCAAATGATTAACGGGCAACGCTTTTACGCATCGCACGTTTCCGTTTTTCATCATGATCCGCTTGTTGTTCATCAATTGGATCAATCACTTGTTTCTTGACCGTCATAACAACACTTGCAGCTGCAGCAACCGTTGCGACTGTTCCTACTAAAAATCCTGAAAGAAATCGTTTCATCATTAAACACCTCGCCTTTAGTTATAGGTTCATTATGAATGAAAACGGAAAAAATATCAAAAAAAATCACTTTTGGGATTGAAAACGCTTGAAATAATTTAGTAAATATTTTACAATAAGTTTACTAAAAAGAAAGTGGGAGTGAGAGAAATGGAGCAATTGCAACAGATATTTATTGATAAATTTGGAACAGAAGGCACAGGCATGTATTTTGCACCAGGGAGAATCAACTTGATCGGTGAACACACGGATTACAATGGCGGTTATGTTTTCCCGGCGGCGATCACATTAGGGACGTATGCAGTAGCGCGAAAACGTGAAGACCAGTTGATCCAACTCTATTCAGAGAACTTTCCAGAAAAAGGCGTGATCTCCTTTTCGTTAGATGAGCTGGATTACCGAAAAGAAGATGATTGGACAAACTATCCGAAAGGAGTCGTTCGTTTCCTAAAAGAAGCGGGGCAAGTGATCGATCGAGGCTTTGACATCGCTTTTTATGGCAACATTCCGAATGGCGCAGGTCTTTCTTCTTCGGCATCGATTGAATTGCTGACGGGGGTTTGTCTAAAAGATCTCTTTGATTTAACCCTGACGACCTTGGACTTAGTTAAAATTGGCAAAAAAGTCGAAAATGAGTTTATTGGCGTTAACTCAGGGATCATGGATCAATTTGCGATCGGAATGGGTCAAAAAGACCATGCACTGCTTTTAGATACGAACACGTTAAATTATGAAGTCGTACCAGCGGCATTTGGCGATTATGTCGTAGCGATCATGAATACCAATAAGCGACGCGAATTGGCTGATTCTAAATACAATGAACGACGTGCAGAATGTGAAGAAGCATTGGCTCGTTTGCAAAAATCATTAGCCATTGATTCATTGGGCGCATTAGACGAAGCAACCTTTTTTGCAAATACAGCATTGATCGATGATCCACGCTTGATCAAACGGGCGAAACATGCGGTGACGGAAAACCAACGGACATTGAAAGCAAAAGCTGCTTTGACTGCTGGTGATCTTGAAAAATTCGGCCAGTTATTAAATGCCTCCCATGCTTCATTGCGAGATGATTATGAAGTGACAGGGCATGAACTAGATACACTAGTCGCAGCCGCTCAAGCGCACCCTGCTGTTCTAGGTGCGCGGATGACTGGTGCGGGCTTTGGCGGTTGCGGGATCGCATTGGTCAAAGCAAGTGAATGGGCTGATTTCGAAGCGTCAGTCAAAGCAGCCTATTTAGCAGAAATCGGCTACGCAACCGACATTTATCAAGCAAGTATTGATGATGGTGCACGAAAACTGTAGAATAAGAAACGATGAAGGAATGAAGAAAGAAGGCTGAAAATATGGCGATTTTAGTATTAGGAGGAGCCGGCTATATCGGTTCTCATGCAGTCGATCAATTGATCGAACAAGGAAAACAAGTCGTTGTCGTTGACAATTTGCTGACAGGACATCGCCAAGCGATCCATCCAGCAGCAACCTTTTATGAAGGAGATATTCGCGACAAAGCATTTTTACAATCGGTATTTGAAAAAGAAACGATCGATGGCGTGATTCACTTTGCTGCCAGTTCTTTGGTGGGAGAATCTGTGGAAAAACCATTGAAGTATTTCAACAATAATGTGTATGGGATGCAGATCCTCTTAGAAGTGATGAAGGAACATCAAGTGAAACATATCGTCTTTTCCTCTACAGCAGCAACTTATGGGGAACCTGACCATAGTCCAATCACGGAAGAAATCCCAACAAATCCTAAAAATCCATATGGCGAAAGCAAGTTGATCATGGAAAAAATGATGCGTTGGTGCGATGAAGCCTATGGAATGAAGTATGTCGCATTGCGTTATTTCAATGTGGCTGGCGCGAAGTCGGATGCTTCGATTGGTGAAGACCATGATCCAGAAACACACTTAGTACCGATCATCTTGCAAGCTGCTTTAGGACAACGCAAAGAGGTAGCGATTTTTGGGGAGGATTACGATACTCCAGATGGTACTTGTGTTCGCGATTATGTCCATGTCGAAGATCTGATCGCTGCTCACCTGTTGGCATTAGAATATTTACAAAAAGGCAATGAGAGCAATGTTTTCAATTTAGGCAGCAATCATGGGTACTCTGTGAAAGAAATGGTGGAAGCTGCTCGCAATGTAACGAAAAAAGAGATCCCAGCCAGAGTGGCGCCTCGCCGTGCCGGTGATCCAAGTACCTTAGTGGCATCGAGTGAAAAAGCACGAAAGGTTTTAGGCTGGAAACCAGTCTATACCGACGTCGAAGCAATCATCGAGACTGCTTGGAATTGGCATGTCAGCCATCCAAATGGGTATCAAGGGCAGGAGGAATAACCAATGACGATCAGCCAAACAATCAGCGATTTCGTCACTTTAGCAATCAAGGCTGGCGGCTGGATGGAAATGGATCGTATTTATTTGCAAAACCGAGTACTAGCCATGATCGGGGAAGCTGTTTTTGAGCCCAGCGAAATTCGTTCTGTCGATCGTTCCTCCATTGATTTGATGGACGAGCTGGTGGCATGCGCTTTGAGCAATCAGCAAATTGGCGATTCTCACGCAGAAAGAGAAATCTTTGAAGCCCAGTTGATGGACTTTTTGACGCCACCGCCTTCAGTAGTCAATGCTTTTTTTGCGCAGCATTATGCCAATGATCCTAAAGAAGCGACGGATTATTTCTTTGAGCTGTGCCGTCAAAATGATTACATCAAGACTCGGGCCATCGCAAAGAATATCGTGTTCCCAGTTGATACCGAATATGGGGAGATCGAGATCACGATCAATTTATCAAAACCTGAAAAAGATCCCAAGCAAATAGCGAAAGAAGGAGCTGCTGCTTCTGTAGATTATCCGAAATGTATGTTGTGTTTGGAAAATGAAGGCTACCAAGGACGAGTCAATTATCCAGCGCGGACCAACCATCGGATCATCCGTATGAATTTGGATAATGAAGCATGGGGCTTTCAATATTCGCCCTATGCCTACTACAATGAGCATTCGATTTTTCTCTCTTTAGACCATCGTCCTATGAAAATCAATTTGCAAACCTTCGCTCGCTTGTTGCAGATCATTGAAGTGATGCCGCATTATTTTGTCGGGTCCAATGCCGATCTGCCGATCGTTGGGGGTTCGATCTTGTCTCATGACCATTATCAAGGGGGACGGCACACGTTTGCCATGGCAAAAGCGCCGATCGAGCAACACTTTTCTTTAACTGGTTTTCCTGATGTCGCTGCGGGGATCGTGAAGTGGCCAATGTCGGTGATACGACTACAAGCGAAAAACAAACAAAAATTAGCCGCCGCTTGCCAATATGTGTTAGCCCAATGGCAACAGTACTCAGATCCAAGTGTTTCGATCAATGCCTTTTCAGAAGATGGAACGCCTCATCATACGGTGACACCGATCGCACGCAAGCAAGGAGAGCTGTTTGAAATGGACTTAGTCTTGCGGGATAATAATGTTTCCAAAGAACATCCTGACGGCATTTTTCATCCGCATCAAGAAGTGCAGCATATCAAAAAAGAAAATATCGGATTGATTGAAGTCATGGGCTTGGCAGTTCTCCCGCCGCGTTTAGCTCCGGAACTAGAAGAAGTGACTGCTTATCTATTGGATCAGCCCAATCAAATCGCGGCATACCATATTCCTTGGGCAGATGCGATCAAAGCCCAGCACCCAGAATGCAATGCCGATAACGTGTCGCAGATTTTGCGTAATGCATTAGGGGAAGTCTTTACGCAAGTATTGACGCATGCAGGCGTCTTCAAGCGAGACCAGACAGGGCAAGCGGCCTTTGCTCGCTTTATAACTACTTTATAAAAAAGTTCCCCGCAAAAAAAGGAGGCTGGAAGATGGCAACGATCAAAGATATTGCACAACAGGCTGGCGTCTCGCCAGCCACTGTATCACGGGTGCTGAATTACGATTCAGAATTATCGGTCAGTTCTGAAACCAAAGAGAAAATTTTTAAAGCCGCAGAAGCACTCAATTACACAAAACATAAAAAAAAGAGTCAGCCAGAAACCAGTAGTATGCGCTTGATCCAATGGTTTGATACCGAGGAAGAATTAGCAGATCTTTACTATTTAGCGATCCGTATCGGGATTGAAAACAAAACCGAAGAATTAGGGATTCGTTTGCTGAAAGAACCCTACGAAGGATTGACTGATACCGCAGTCGATGGAACGATTGCACTAGGGAAATTTGATGATCACCAGATTCGACAATTGAAAAAAAGCCAAGCCAATTTGTTGATGGTCGATTTTGACGCATTGGCTCAGGGCGTCAATTCTCTGGTGGTGGACTTTCAACAAGCGGTGGATTTAGTGATCGATGACTTTATTGCAAAAGGCCACCAAAGGATCGGCTTGTTATCAGGCGTTGAGTTTACCAAGGATCATCACCAAGAAATCGAAGACCCTCGGCGCCGAATTTTTGAGGAACGGCTCCGTCGGTTGAAGCTGCACCACCCGCAATATCACCTCAGCGCACCGTTTACAGTAGAGGGCGGTTATGAGGCGATGAAAGAGTATTTGCAGCAAAACAAAGAGTTGCCAAGTGCTTTATTTGCTTCCAGTGATGCCTTAGCGATTGGCGCTATGCGTGCTTTGCAAGAAAAAAACATCAAGATTCCTGAGGAGATCGCAATTATCGGCTTCAACGATGTCAGTGTTGCAAAGTACGTCTTTCCGACGCTGTCAACCATCAAAGTTCATACGGAATGGTTGGGGGAGCTGGCAGTGACGACCTTGCTGGATATCATTACGAATGCAGCACCCGTTCCTCGCAAAGTTACGATCGCAACGGAACTGATCACGCGCCAATCCTCCTAGCAACCAGTTGAATCACCGAAGGATGTCGTTACACACGTCAACTGAGTTTTAATGGAATAACAAAAAATGACTATCGTCTTACCCGAACCTTTAAACAGCCTCGTCGGTTTGCAGCTGCAGCCGTGCTTGCTTTTTTCAAAGGTTCGGGTATTGTTGTCCTATTGCTTTTTTTCTAAACGCAGGCATCTTTTTGGAGACTTGGTTGGGCATTTGATTAGAATATGGTAGAATATGAGAGAGTTTTTTGAATGGGGAGAAGATAGATGAAAACATTAGCGATTGATACCTCAAACCAGACACTGGCGGTTGCGGTGGTCGATGGTCAAGAAGTGTTGGGACAAAGCCAGACGATGGCGATCAAAAACCACAGCACAGCATTGATGCCTGCCATTGATGGATTGATGCAAGCGGTGGGGATGGCACCTAAAGAGCTGGAGCAAATCGTTGTTGCGAAAGGTCCTGGTTCGTATACAGGTTTGCGAATCGGCGTCACAACAGCAAAAACGCTGGCGCAAACATTGAACATCCCGCTGATTGGTGTTTCTAGTTTGAAAGCAGTCGCTGCCAATTGTGTGGGCGTATCGCAAGTGATCGTGCCGTTGTTTGACGCTCGCCGTCAAAATGTCTACGCAGGTGCCTACCAATGGCATAATGGGACCTTAGAAACAAGGATCAAAGACCAGCATATCTCACTGTCTGAATTATTGACCCAGTTAAAAGCAGTCGATGGTCAAGAAGTGCTATTTGTCGGCGCCGATACCATCAAATTTAAAGACATGATCGAGGCGGAACTGCCGACAGCCCATATCAATCAAGTATCGTTATGGAATTACCCGAATGGCGTTGTTTTAGCTGCTATTGCGAAAGAAGAAGCGCCGGTCGCTTCGATCCATGATTTTGTACCAGACTATTTAAAATTAGTTGAAGCCGAAGAAAAATGGTTAGCCTCGCATGAACCGGGAGTGGATGCCTATGTTGAAAAAATTTAAAACGATGACGGGAAAGCTGGCCCTTTTCCGTCAGATTCAATACCCAGAGCGTAAAAAAGAGATACGAGGGGAAATGTACGTTGTTCGTGAATTAGTCGGAGATGACATTAAAGAGCTGCTGCAGGTGGAGCGTCTCGTGTATGCGGGGGAACTGCCTTGGACCAAGAGCGCCTTTTTGTCAGAACTTTATTCACGGGTCAAACATCTTTATTTGGGCATCTTGCATAATGAGCGGATGATTGGGTTTATCGGGGTGCGGATTTTAGGCGCTGATGCCCATATCACCAATATCGCGATCATTCCTGATTATCAAGGAAAAGGGATCGGTTCTTTCTTGCTAGGAGAAATCGAACGTTATGCACGGAAAAACAAATGCGACCGTTTGACATTAGAAGTTCGCCTGGGCAATCGTGATGCGCAACGTTTGTATCGGACCCTCGGGTTTGTTTCACAGGCGATCAAAACGGCGTACTACACCGAAGGCAATGAAGACGCATTGGATATGGTGAAATTTTTAAATGACTAACGAACAAGCAGATCAAACGATCCCGACACCGCAAATGCTCTGGTCATTGGCAGATCAGAGCTATCCCTTTGGCTCGCCTTGGAATGTGCAGCAATTTCAACAAGATTTGCAAAACAGCAACAGTCGCTATTTGTTCCGTTATGGAAAAACCAATCAAGAGCTAATGGGGTTTCTCTGTTTTCAGCAAGTGCTGGATGAAGCAGAGTTGTTTAATGTAGCGGTTTTACCAGCGTATCAAGGTCGTGGTTTGGCGAAAGAATTGTTGAAGCAAATGGAATCGCTCGTGGAACAAACCGATGGTCGGCGCATCTATCTTGAAGTGCGTGTGTCGAATTTGCAAGCACAAGCTCTTTATTTACGTATGGGCTATACAGTCATCGGTCGTAGAAAAAAATATTACAGTCATCCAGAAGAGGATGCGTTGATTATGGAAAAGAAAGTAGGCGGACAAAAATCAAATGAATGAATTGATTTTAGCCATTGAAAGCAGTTGTGATGAAACCAGTGTGGCAGTGATTAAAAACGGCGACACCATTTTAAGTAACATTGTTGCTTCGCAGATCAAGAGCCACCAGCGCTTCGGCGGTGTCGTACCAGAAGTCGCTAGTCGTCACCATGTCGAACAGATTACTTTATGTATCGAAGAAGCATTGACACAGGCCGACACCCAACCTGAAGAGTTGTCAGCTGTTGCTGTTACCTATGGTCCAGGGTTGGTTGGGGCACTGTTGATTGGGCTTTCTGCAGCAAAAGCCTTTGCGTGGGCCCACAGCTTACCGCTGATTCCGGTCAATCACATGGCAGGACATATTTATGCAGCTCGCCTAGTGAAGCCATTGGTTTTTCCTTTAATGGCGTTATTGGTCAGTGGTGGCCACACCGAATTGGTGTATATGGCAGAAGATGGCTCTTTTGAGATCATCGGTGAAACGAGAGATGATGCCGCTGGTGAAGCCTATGACAAAGTCGGTCGTGTTCTAGGTTTGCCTTATCCTAGTGGGAAAGAAATTGATCGCCTTGCGCATCTAGGCAGTGATACGTATCACTTTCCTCGAGCAATGATACAAGAAGATAATTTTGATTTTAGTTTCAGCGGCTTAAAGAGTTCCTTTATCAATTTTGTGCATAATGCACAGCAAAGAGAGGAAGCTTTGTCAGTAGAAAATCTAGCAGCTAGTTTCCAAGCCAGCGTTGTCGAAGTATTGGTTCACAAAACGTTGCGGGCATGCCAAGCTTATCCTGTAAACCAGCTGATCGTTGCTGGGGGAGTCGCGGCGAATCAAGGCTTGCGTGACGCTTTACAAAAAGCGATGCAGGAATTGCCGGAAGTGGAATTGTTGATTCCACCGTTGAGTCTTTGCGGAGATAATGCGGCCATGATTGGAGCTTATGCCCATGTTGCGTTGAAAAAGCAGCGCTTAGCAGATCTTTCATTGAATGCTGATCCAAGTGTCAGCTTTGCCCATACGATTTCTTAAGATGATTGCACCTAAGATCCGTTCTTAGGTGTTTTTTTTTGGTTTCTTTATGAGCAAATAGAAGATTTTGTTGTATTTTATTTCATAATTTGATATTATCATGTATAATTATTAGTTAATTGAAGGGCGGGTATGCAATGACATCGGTTTTTAAAGGACGCAGTTTTTTAGCAGAAAAGGATTTTACAAAAGAAGAACTACAATATTTGATTGATTTTTCCCAGCACTTGAAAGGGATGAAGGCCAACAATCAACCACATCGCTACTTAGAAGGAAAAAATATTGCACTTTTGTTTGAAAAGAATTCGACACGGACGCGAGCAGCCTTTACGGTTGCAGCGGTGGATCTGGGGGCACATCCGGAATTTTTAGGGGCCAATGATATTCAGTTGGGGTCTAAAGAATCCGTTGAAGATACCGCCAAAGTATTCGGCCGTATGTTTGACGGGATCGAGTTTCGCGGCTTTAGCCAACAGGTTGTCGAAGATCTGGCCAACTATTCAGGCGTACCTGTTTGGAATGGTTTAACGGATGAATGGCATCCAACGCAAATGATCGCTGACTTTTTAACCATTCAAGAAAACTTCGGTGAGCTGACTGGCTTGACCATCGCATACTGTGGGGATGGGCGCAACAATGTCGCTAATTCTTTATTAGTGACCAGTGCGATTTTAGGGGTCAATATTCATGTCGTCACTCCGAAAGTCTTGCAGCCAGAAGCAACCATCATCGCACAGGCACAAGCCTATGCCAAGCAATCGGGCGCAAAGATTTTGGTGACTGATGATGTGGATCAAGGTGTTTTAGGCGCTGATGTCGTGTATACCGATGTTTGGGTATCAATGGGTGAAGAAGAAAAATTCCAAGAGCGGATTGAACAGCTGCTGCCGTATCAAGTCAACCAATCGTTGATGAAAAAAACACAAAACGATCAAGTGATTTTTATGCATTGTTTGCCAGCATTTCATGATGATCAGACCACGTATGGCAAAAAAGCAGCGCAGGCGTATGGAATTTCTGAGATGGAAGTCACTGATGAGGTCTTTCGTAGCAAGTATGCCCGTCAATTTGATCAAGCCGAAAATCGTTTGCACTCAATCAAAGCGATCATGGCAGTGACTGCTGGAGATCTATTTATTCCTAAAGTATAAAATAATTTTTTTTTGAAAATGCCAAAATCTCGCTAGCCAAACAAACATTTCTTTGCTATACTTTCTGGGAAGTAAATAGCCTTGATTTGATGAAACAAGAGAAGTAGCGATTCGAGTATCAGTTAGCGAGTTCGGGGTGGTGGAAGCCGAATTGATCAGATTGTGAAACGCACTTGTGAGAATTTGCCAAGCAAACGGAATTCTGCCGTTATCAGAAAAAAGTAGGTCCGAAAAGGACAATCAGAGTGGTACCGCGGGAAATCTCGTCTCTAGTGCATGTTATGCGCTAGAGGCTTTTTTGTTTTTATCAATAATTTCTTGCATGAAAAACATACAACTGTTTGCTTGCTTCAAACAACTTTTCATCAAAACATGGGCTCAGTCATTATAGGAGGGATACTATGAATAACAAAGAAATCGTCGCACAAGCCATCCATCAAGTAGTAAAAGAAGATCTATCGATCGAACAAGTTCAGCAATTACTGGAAAATCCAAAGTCAGCTGACCATGGGGATGTGGCATTCCCAGCCTTCTCGCTAGCAAAAGTCTATCGGAAAGCGCCGCAGCAAATTGCCGCAGACTTAGCAGAAAAAATCGATCAAGCGTCTTTTGAAAAAATTGAAGTGGTCGGTCCATATTTAAACTTCTTTATGGATAAAAAAGCAATCTCTGCCCACGTCTTAGAGATGGTTCTCAAAGAAAAAAATCATTTTGGCGATCAAACCATCGGCAATCAGCAAGCAGTACCCATCGATATGTCTTCACCAAATATTGCCAAACCCATCTCAATGGGGCATTTGCGTTCCACTGTGATCGGTAACTCAATCGGCTTTATTTTAGAAAAAATCGGTTACCAGCCAATTCGCATCAACCATTTAGGCGACTGGGGCACACAATTTGGGAAATTGATCGTGGCCTATAAAAAATGGGGGTCAGAAGAAGCGGTCAAAGCGGAACCAATCAACGAACTGTTGCGTTTGTATGTTGATTTTCACGAAGCTGCCGAGACAGATAAACAATTAGAAGATGATGCGAGAGCTTGGTTCAAGAAACTAGAAGATGGTGACCAAGAAGCAATGGATTTGTGGCAATGGTTCCGTGATGAATCATTAAAAGAATTCAATAAAATCTATGATATGTTGGAAGTTTCCTTTGATTCATTGAATGGCGAAGCTTTCTATAATGATAAAATGACAGAAGTCGTGGAATTATTAGAGGAAAAACACTTGTTGAAAGAAGACCAAGGGGCAGAGATCGTTGATTTGGCTGCGTATGACTTAAATCCAGCCTTGATCCGCAAATCCGATGGTGCGACTCTTTACATCACACGGGACATGGCCGCAGCGCTGTACCGCAAACGGACCTACAATTTTGCCAAATCATTGTACGTGGTAGGAAATGAGCAAAGTTATCACTTCAAGCAATTAAAAGCTGTTTTGAAGGAAATGGGCTTTGAGTGGGCAGATGATATGACCCACGTACCATTTGGATTGATCACCAAAGATGGGAAAAAATTATCTACGAGAAAAGGGAAGATCGTTCTTTTAGAAGAAGTATTGAATGAAGCGATCGATTCGGCGAAAGAACAAATCACTGAAAAGAACCCAACGCTTGAAAACAAAGAAGAAGTTGCAAAACAAGTCGGTGTCGGGGCAGTCGTTTTCCACGACTTGAAAAATGACCGTTTGAATAATTTCGACTTTACGCTAGAAGAAGTTGTCCGTTTTGAAGGAGAGACCGGACCCTATGTGCAATATTCTCATGCCCGTGCCATGAGCATTCTTGAAAAAGCCGACTTTGATCCTGCTGTTGTCAGCAGTTTGTCATTGGCAGATACTGAGAGCTGGGAAGTCGTCAAATTGATTCAGCGCTACCCAGAAACCGTGCTGCAAGCAGCAGAAAAATATGAACCATCCGTCATTGCTAAACATGCCATCAAATTGGCACAGGCCTTTAATAAGTATTACGCCAATGTGAAAATCTTGGCTGAAGATGCGGAAAAAGACGCACGTCTGGCTCTAGTTTATGCAGTAACGACCTTATTAAAAGAAGATTTACGGTTGCTTGGTTTACATGCACCCGACAAAATGTAACAAAAAAAGCTGTGTCCTTGTTTCGACAAAGACACAGCTTTTTTGTAGTAAAAATACAGATAGGTCACATTTGTTCGGTGTCTTATAAGACCGCGTGGTTTCTGATAAATTGATAAAAAGTTTCAGCATCTTCGTCGCTGCGGGAAATCACCGCTACTGTATCAAAGCCCGCCAACGAGCAAACTTTTTCTGGCATAGTCACTTCATCGATCGCAGCCGAAAGCAAAGGCGCATTGTCCGCAACGGTATGGATCAACGTCATAAATTGCACACGATCTACTTTAGTGACAACGTCTTCGATCATCTGTATCAAACGCTGCTCTTCTTCTTTTTCATCTTCTGACGATTGCATTCCTTGAAAAATGACAAACTTCGTCTGACCTGTTTCATCGGGCACTTTCACGATTTTCAAATCACGAATATCGCGAGAGATGGTCGCTTGCGTGGCGGAGACGCCTTGGGCTTCCAATTGCTGCAATAATTCTTCTTGCGTGCGTACAGTATGTTCAGTAATGATTTGTCTAATAAGTAAATGGCGATCAGCTTTTCGCATAGGTAAACTCCTTTAAGCATGATTGATTAAGTCAGCCTTATCATAGCAGATAAAGCCGAAAAAACCTAGATATAATAAGAAAAGAATTAGAACGTTAAAAAAAAGCTGGACCACGAATCGTAGTTTTTCATTTGAATCAGTTGCATTTCTTTTTTAGCTACTGTATACTGTTTAAGGCGTGAGTTTTTCACGTCAATCCCACATCTTGTTCCATCTGCGAAGCGGTGCTGATCGATTCAGTTCTTCAAGGAGTAAAAGAGCAAGAGAGGAAAACAAAAAAACCAAATTGGAGGAAACACAACATGGCAGTAATCTCAATGAAACAATTACTAGAAGCCGGCGTACACTTTGGTCACCAAACTCGTCGCTGGAACCCAAAAATGAAGAAATATATCTTCACAGAAAGAAACGGCATCTACATCATTGATTTGCAAAAAACAGTGAAATTAGTAGACGCAGCTTACGACTACATGAAAAATGTTGCTGAAGAAGGCGGCGTTGCATTGTTCGTAGGTACTAAAAAACAAGCACAAGAAGCAATCAAAGAAGAAGCAATCCGTTCAGGTCAATACTATGTTAACCATCGTTGGTTAGGTGGAACTTTGACAAACTGGGAAACAATCCAAAAACGTGTTGCTCGTTTGAAACAAATCAACAAAATGGAAGAAGATGGCACATTTGCTGTTCTTCCTAAAAAAGAAGTCGTTGGCTTGAACAAAGAGCGCGAACGTCTTGAAAAATTCTTAGGCGGTATCGCTGATATGCCAAGAATTCCAGATGTAATGTACGTTGTTGACCCACGTAAAGAACGTATCGCGATCCAAGAAGCACGCAAATTAAATATCCCGATCGTAGCGATGGTCGATACAAACTGTGATCCAGACGAAATCGATGTTGTTATCCCATCAAATGATGACGCTATTCGTGCCGTTAAATTGATCACTGCGAAAATGGCAGATGCTTTCATCGAAGGTAACCAAGGCGAAGACCAAGTAGCAGAAGAAGATTTTGCTGCTGAATCAACAGAAAACGCAACTTCAATCGAAGAAATCGTTGATGTTGTCGAAGGCGACAACGCATCAGCTGAATAATAAATGATGGAGCTGTTTCAAAGGCTAGGCGCCAAGCCTCACTCTCCTTTGAAACAGCTTTTTTTAAAGACAAGCAATCTTGTTTAAAAACATTTAGGAGGAAACAAAAAATGGCAGAAGTAACAGCTAAATTAGTAAAAGAATTACGCGATATGACTGGTGTAGGAATGATGGACGCAAAACGTGCATTAGTTGAAGTAGAAGGCGACATCGAAAAAGCCGTAGACTTATTACGTGAAAAAGGTATGGCAAAAGCTGCGAAGAAAAACGACCGTATTGCTGCTGAAGGTTTAGCATCTGTGGCGATCAACGGCAACACAGCAGCAATCGTTGAAGTGAACTCAGAAACTGACTTCGTTTCTAAAAACGAAATGTTCCAAGACTTAGTAAAAGAAATCGCTGAAGTAATCGCAGCAAACAAACCAGCTGATATGGATGCTGCTTTAAAATTAGAAACTTCTAAAGGCACAATGGATGCTGCGTTGATCGAAGCAACACAAGTAATCGGAGAAAAAATCAGCTTCCGTCGTTTTGAAGTTGTTGAAAAAGATGACAATGCTGCTTTCGGCGGTTACCTACACATGGGCGGACGTATTGCTGTATTGACTGTTCTTGAAGGAACAACTGACGAATCAGTTGCGAAAGATGTTGCAATGCACGTTGCAGCGATCAACCCTCGCTACGTGAACGAAGCACAAATCTCTCAAGAAGAATTGGATCATGAAAAACAAGTCTTGACAGAACAAGCATTGAACGAAGGCAAACCAGCGAACATCGTTGAAAAAATGGTTGAAGGACGCTTGAAGAAATTTAAAGCAGAAATCGCTTTGGTTGACCAACCATTCGTTAAAGACCCAGATATGACAGTTGAAAAATATGTTGCATCAAAAGGCGCAACTGTGAAATCTTTTGTCCGCTTTGAAGTCGGCGAAGGTATCGAAAAACGCGAAGACAACTTCGTTGAAGAAGTAATGAGCCAAGTGAAAAAATAATTCTGTTCCTCGAACAGATGGGAACGCATGGAAGTGCGCTCCCTTTTTTTAAGCAAAAACGGTTTTTGAAGAAATAGTGTAGATAATTTTCAACGAAAGAGCACCAATATGCTACAATAGAATTGGAGAATGTACGGAGGAATCATGATGGGCAAACCAAAATATCAACGTGTTGTATTAAAATTAAGTGGTGAAGCATTAGCGGGTGACGAAGGCTTTGGGATCAAACCACCGACGATCCAAGAGATCGTTAAAGAGATCAAGGAAGTCCACGAATTAGGCGTACAGATGGCGATCGTGGTCGGCGGCGGAAACATTTGGCGTGGACAAATCGGCGCGCAAATGGGGATGGAAAGAGCACAAGCTGATTACATGGGCATGTTAGCGACTGTGATGAATGCTTTAGCATTACAAGACACACTAGAAAACGCTGGTGTACCAACGCGTGTCCAAACTTCGATCGAAATGCGTCAAATCGCAGAGCCTTATATTCGTCGCAGAGCAGAACGTCACTTAGAAAAAGGGCGGGTCGTCATTTTTGCAGGCGGAACCGGCAACCCTTATTTCTCAACTGATACGACCGCAGCCTTACGGGCAGCTGAAATCAACGCTGATGTCATTTTGATGGCGAAAAACAATGTTGATGGCGTCTACTCAGCAGATCCTAAAACGGACCAAAGTGCTGTGAAATTTGAAGAATTGACCCATTTAGAAGTCATTTCTAAAGGATTGCAAGTAATGGATTCAACCGCAAGTTCATTAAGTATGGACAACGATATTCCATTAGTCGTATTCAACTTGAATGAGCATGGAAACATTCGCCGCGCCATTTTAGGTGAACATATTGGAACGACAGTAAGGGGGAAATAACATGGCTGACAAAATTTTAACAGAAGCAAAAGACAAAATGAAAAAAGCAGCAGAAAACTTGCAGCGGGAATTAGGACAAATCCGTGCTGGCCGCGCGAATGCGAGCATCTTAGACCGCGTAATGGTTACTTACTATGGTGTACCAACACCCTTGAACCAAATGGCTTCAATTACGATTCCAGAAGCAAGAATTTTGATGATCACACCTTTTGACAAAACAATGATCCAAGAAGTAGAAAAAGCTATCATGCAAAGTGATATTGGTATCACGCCTGCCAATGACGGAACAGTCATTCGTTTGGTGATTCCTCAATTAACGGAAGAACGTCGTAAAGAATTAGCCAAAGACGTGAAAAAAGAAGCTGAAAATGCGAAAATCGCGGTCCGTAACATTCGCCGTGATGCGATGGAAGCTTACAAGAAACAAGAAAAAGCTGGCGATATCACAGAAGATGATTTGCGTGAATCTGAAAAAGAAGTGCAAACTGCTACAGATAACAGCATCAAAGAAATCGATGCGATCGCAGCTGAAAAAGAGCAAGAGCTACTTGAGGTTTAAAAGGAATGACGAAGAGTCGCTTCAGCGGCTCTTTTTTTATGGTCGAAAGTGCCGTATGTACTTGAATATCACGACTGTTTTTTTGTTTTTTCTTAATATGGAAATCTTTTCTTGGTTTTCATAGGCAAGAAATCTGATTATTGTTATAATGTAAAAGATGAATTTCAAGAATTGGAAGAGGAGCGAATACGATGCTGCGTTTTTTTCCACAAAAAGACAAATATATCAAAGAAGCGGCTGAACATGAATTTGATCCATCACTGCCGATTCCCCAACACATCGCGATCATTATGGATGGCAATGGCAGATGGGCGCAAAACCGGCGCTTGCCAAGAGTAGCTGGTCACAAAGAAGGCATGGAGACGGTAAAAAAGATCACGAAACATGCTTCACACCTTGGTGTGAAAGTATTGACTCTTTATGCGTTTTCAACAGAGAATTGGAAACGGCCAAACGAAGAAGTGGACTTTTTGATGCAACTGCCCGTCGACTTTTTCGACACGTTTGTTCCTGAGCTGATCAAAGAAAATGTTCAAGTCAAAGTGATGGGGTTCACGGAATCTTTACCCGAACACACACAAGAAGCGGTCAAGCGAGCGATTGACCAAACCAAAGATAATACTGGGATGATCTTGAATTTTGCTTTAAATTACGGCAGCCGCGCAGAAATTTTGACTGCGGTCCAAGCCCTTTATGAAGAGCTTGCAGCTTCGGAGGAAGCCCTGCCCAAGCTCACGGAAGACATGCTGGCGACACATTTGATGACTGGTTTTTTGCCAAACGCGTTACGTGATCCTGAATTGGTGATTCGCACGAGTGGCGAAGAACGTATCAGCAACTTCTTGTTATGGCAGATTGCTTACAGCGAATTATTCTTTACGAAAGCGCTCTGGCCTGATTTCGATGCTGCTTTACTAGAAGATGCGATCGGGAGCTTTCAACAACGAAACCGGCGTTTTGGCGGTTTGAAAACGAAGGAGGAAGAAGAGTGAGACAACGTGTAATCACTGCGGTCGTCGCATTAGCCTTTTTCCTGCCAATTATTTACGTTGGCGGCATTGCCGTCGAATTGCTGGCAGCAGCGATGGCAGGGATTGGTGTTTATGAATTATTTCGGATGAAAGGACTAGCTGTTTTCAGTTTTGAAGGAATTCTTTCAATCATCGGTGCGGTGATTTTAGTTTTACCTCAAGAACGCTGGTTTTTCTTTTTGCCAGAGGGCACAGATAAAAGTGCCTTGTATTATGTAATCGTCCTTTTATTACTAGGGATCGCGGTTATTTCTAAAAATACGTATACTATCGATGAAGCTGGTTTTCCAGTGATCGTCAGCTTATATACGGGTGTCGGGTTTGAACGTTTCTTGACGGCACGTTCAGCAACAGATGGCTTAGTCGTTTTAGTTTTCGGTCTGTTTATCGTGTGGGCAACGGATATTGGGGCTTACATGGTGGGACGGCGTTACGGACAACGAAAATTATGGCCAGAGATTTCCCCTAATAAAACGATCGAAGGGGCCCTAGGCGGGATTGCTGCTGCGGTGGTCGTAGCCGGTCTGTATCTGCTAGCATTTCCAGGGAAAGATTATTTTGGACATGGTAGTGCCATCATGATCTTATTGACGGTCCTCTTTTCGATCGCTGGTCAATTCGGGGATTTAGTGGAATCGGCAATTAAACGTCATTATGGCGTGAAGGATTCAGGCAATCTTTTGCCAGGACAT
Organism: Enterococcus sp. DIV2449a; assembly: GCF_051711225.1. Taxonomy (NCBI): domain Bacteria; kingdom Bacillati; phylum Bacillota; class Bacilli; order Lactobacillales; family Enterococcaceae; genus Enterococcus; species Enterococcus sp. DIV2449a. The sequence continues at coordinate 2,358,578 of NZ_JBIOME010000001.1, read as the reverse complement.
GGCGGGATCTTGGATCGCTTCGATAGCATGCTGTTTGTGTTTCCAATCATGTATTTATTCGGTGTTTTTTAGAAATTATTTAGAAGTGCAGGCTTGGCTTGCGCTTCTTTTTTTAAATTCTTGTTACAACGGGAATGTGAGTTCCTCAACGGGAATCGGTGTGATAAAATAAGGAAAGGCTGCCCTGAATGAGAGGGATGCTGTGAAAGAGAGGAACGAGCATGAAAACGATACTTGTATTTATCATTATCTTTTCCGTAGTGGTAGTGATTCACGAGTTTGGACACTACTTCTTTGCAAAACGGGCAGGTATTTTAGTAAGAGAGTTTGCCATCGGTATGGGGCCTAAATTGTTCGCGCATCAAGCGAAAGATGGGACGACCTACACGATTCGGATGCTGCCATTAGGCGGGTATGTCCAAATGGCGGGCTGGGGTGAAGATGAAACAGAATTAACACCAGGTATGCCAGTCTCCTTGGTTCAAGATGCAACTGGCAAAGTTATCAAAATCAATACGAGCAAAAAGATCCAATTGCCGCAAGCGATCCCTATGGAAGTGACCGACTTTGACTTGGAGGAGAAGTTGACGATCACAGGGTTCATCAATGGCAATGAACAAGAAGCGATTACGTACGCTGTGGATCATGATGCAACGATCATCCATGAAGATGGCGTTGAAGTTCGGATCGCACCTAAAGACGTTCAATTCCAGTCCGCAAAGCTTTGGCAGCGAATGCTGACGAATTTTGCTGGACCGATGAACAACTTTATTTTATCCTTGGTCTTATTCACTGGGTTGGTGTTTGCACAAGGTGGTGTTGCGAATCAAGATGCAACCATCGTGACAGGAATCGAAGCAGGAACACCGGCAGCTGAAGCAGGGCTGCAAAATGGCGATGAAATCTTAGCTGTCGAAGGTGTCGATGTTTCTAACTGGTCAGAATTAACGACTGAGATCCAAAAGTACCCAGATACTCAGATTGCTCTAGCAGTCAAACGAGGATCAGAAACACTTGATTTGACGGCAACTCCTGCGAGTCAAGAATCAGGGGAGACCACGATTGGTTTCTTAGGGATCACCGCTTCCTTAAAAACTGGGATCGGAGATATCTTACTGGGCGGCTTGCAAACGACCATTGACAATTCACTGGTGATTTTTAGAGCAGTCGGCAACTTGATTGCCCAACCAGATATCAATAAATTGGGTGGACCGGTAGCGATTTTCCAACTGTCTTCTCAAGCTGCATCGCAAGGGGTAACAACGGTGATCGCGATGATGGCGATGATTTCTATCAACTTGGGGATCTTTAATTTATTACCGATTCCTGGATTGGATGGCGGTAAGCTGGTTTTAAATATTTTAGAAGGTTTGCGAGGCAAGCCAATCAGCCAAGAAAAAGAAGGCATCATTACTCTGATTGGGTTTGGGTTTTTGATGCTGCTGATGGTTCTCGTTACCTGGAATGATATCCAACGTTTCTTCTTTTAAAAATAAGACGCACAAGCAAATCAATTGTTGATCGGGTGAACATGATTTTTTGTAGCAAAGGAGAAAAAAATGAAACAGTCAAAATGTTTGATTCCGACATTGCGGGAAACCCCCAGCGATGCGGAGACGTTAAGTCATCAACTGTTAGTTAGGGCAGGGTATATTCGACAAGTGGCGGCAGGCATTTATGTTTACTTGCCGCTAGCACAAAGGGTGTTAGAAAAGATCAAGCGGGTCATCCGTGAAGAATTGGCACAAATCGATGCCGTAGAGATGGCGATGCCTTCTTTGCTTCCGTATGAGCCATGGAAGGAGTCAGGACGTGCCTCATTGTATGGTGAATCCTTGTATCGATTAACAGATCGAAACGAACGAGAGATCGTTTTAGGACCTACTCATGAAGAGCCGTTTACGACATTGATCAAAAACGAGATCACGTCTTATAAACGGCTGCCATTGAGCTTGTATCAGATCCAAACGAAATATCGGGACGAACAGCGGCCGCGCTTTGGATTGATCCGCAGCCGCGAATTTATCATGCAAGATGGCTATTCCTTTCATGCCGATGAAGCCAGCTTAGATCAAACCTATAATCGTTACGAAATGGCTTATCATGCAATATTGAAACGCTGTGGGATCGAGTATCGGGCAGTGGTCGGGGACAATGGCTTGATGGGTGGCAGAGATTCGAAAGAATTTTTGGCATTGTCGGGGATCGGCGAAGAGCTGATCTGCTACTCGACCGAAAGCGATTATGTCGCCAATTGGAAATTAGCAACCAGTCAATACATCGCCAAAAAATCTCACGAGACCTATTTAGAATTACAAAAAGTTGTTCAGGATGAGCCTTTAACGTTAGAGGAGCTGGCGCAGGCATACGAAACAGACTTGCAAAAAATCGTTCAAGTATCTTTATTACTCGTTGACGAGCAAGTCATTATGGTGTTATTACGAGGCGATCACAGCCTCAATGAAACAAAGGTCAAGCATTACTTAGCCGCTGATCAAGTGAAGGTGCTGACTGTTGAGGAAGCGGAGTCTTATCTGACGAGTGAGACGCAGCTGCGCAGTCCCATTGCGCTTGCTGATTCGATCCAGTTGTACGCCGATCAGCATGTCCAAGATATGGCGAATCTGATCGTTCCAGCGGCAGAAAAACAAAGCTATTATCTCAATGCGAATGTGGGGCGTGATTTTCAACCATTAGCCTTTGCCGATTTTCGCTTGGTTCAAGAAGGTGATCCTTCCCCAGATGGAAAAGGAACCTTAACCTTTACGCGAGGAATCGAAGTTGGGCATATCTTCAAGTTAGGAACCAAGTACAGTGAGGCGCAAGAAGCGACGGTTGTCGATGAAAACGGCGATGAGCAGCCAATCATCATGGGCTGTTATGGGCTGGGGGTTTCTCGGCTGCTTTCAACGATCGTCGAACAATACGGCAATGAATTTGGGATCGATTGGCCCCAAGAAATTGCCCCATTTGATGTGCATATCATTCAAACGTCGATTGAAGATAGCTATCAAAATGCCTTAAGTGAAGAAGTAGAAGAAATGATGAACCAAGTCGGCTATCAAGTGCTGGTAGATGACCGCAATGAACGTGCAGGGGTCAAATTTGCAGATGCCGATTTGATTGGCTGTCCGATTCGCTTGACTATCGGTAAAAAAGCCGTAGAAGGCATCGTGGAGATCAAAATCAAGCATACTGGTGCGACCGTTGAAGTGAGAAAAGAAGAAGTCGCTTCGACCTTGACGATTTTGTTAGCCAATCAGGAATAAACAGGAACGAACAAGAATGAATAACAGATCGAGAGAGGAAATCCTTTCTCGATTTTTTAATGAAAATGAGGGCAAAAAGAGGTATACTAGTGAGTACTGAGAAAAGGAGGATCTTCAATTGTCAAAAGAAAGAGAGACCTTTGAGATATTATTAGACCAAATTGCAGCTGCCCCAAATCTTCGGCAGCATCCGTTGATGCAGACTGCCCAAATCAAACAAGTGACCGTGCATCGACAATCAAAAGCGTGGACGTTTTATTTCCAATTTGAACGTTTATTACCGGTGATGGTGTATCAGTCCTTTAAACAACATATTGAATTGGCGTTTAAAGAGATTGCGGAAGTTCGTATCATCATTGAAGCTCAAGATGGTTCCTTTGATGAGCAATTCATTCAAGAATATTGGCCATTAGCGTTAGCCAATCAAAATTGTGATCGACCACTGGTTCATCAAGTGATCAAAAACCAAATGCCTGTGCTGCAAGAGAACAAAGTGATTTTGCCAGTCAACAATGATGCGGTCATCACGATTTTGCAGCAGCAGTACTTGCCGATCATTGAGGAAAATTATAGTACCTTCGGCTTTCAAAAATTTCGGATCTTGCCGCAGCTAGACCAAGAGCAAGCGGAGGCGGCCTTAAAAGAACTTGAAGCACGCAAGGAAGAGCAAACAGCAGCGTTCCAACAACAAGCTGCTGAGAACTTAATGGCGCACGAGCAACGCAAAAAAGAAGTCAAAACAGTCGAATTTGACGGACCAATCGCCTTGGGACGTAATATTCCTGCCGATGAACCTGTGACACCGATGATCAATATCATCGAGGAAGAACGCCGAGTTACGATCCAAGGGTATGTCTTTGATAAAGAAGTCCGCGAATTGCGTTCAAAACGGAAGATTTTGATTTTGAAAATCACCGACTATACGTCATCGTTTAGTGTGAAAAAATTCTCCAACAATGAAAAAGATGAACAAGTTTTTGATGCCATCGCCAAAGGTAGTTGGGTCAAAGTACGCGGTAGCGTCCAAGAAGATACCTTCATGCGAGATCTCGTTATGAATGCGCAAGATTTGCTGGAAGTCAAACACGAAGCCCGCAAAGACTATGCACCTGAAGGCGAGAAACGGGTCGAACTCCACCTGCATTCCAATATGAGTACGATGGATGCCACCAACAACGTGGCGGATTTTGTCGCTCAAGCAGGCAAATGGGGCCATAAGGCGATTGCGATCACCGATCATGGTGGCGCACAAGGGTTTCCTGATGCCCATCATGCAGGAGAAAAGGCTGGTGTTAAAATTCTTTACGGTGTGGAAGCCAATATCGTGGATGACGGCGTAGCGGTTGCCTACAATCCTCAGCCTGTTCCACTGACCGATGCTACTTATATCGTGTTTGACGTGGAGACCACTGGGTTGTCTGCAGTATACGACACCATTATTGAGTTGGCTGCTGTGCGGATGCATAAAGGCAACGTGGAGGCATCCTTTGATGAATTTATCGATCCCGGTCATCCGTTATCGCGAACGACCGTAGAACTGACGGGAATCACCGATGAAATGGTTCGCGGGTCAAAATCAGAAGAAGAAGTCTTACGTTTGTTTCGTGAGTTTTCTGAAGGAGCCATTTTAGTTGCCCACAATGCGTCATTTGATATGGGCTTCTTAAATACCAGTTATCGAAAATACGGTATTCCAGAAGCGGAAAATCCGGTCATTGATACATTGGAACTCGCTCGTTATTTGTATCCAGAGTTTAAGCGATTCGGTTTAGGTGTCCTTTCCAAAAAATTCGGCGTCAGCTTAGAACAACATCACCGAGCGATCTACGATGCCGAGGCAACCGGTCATTTAGCATGGATCTTTGTCAAAGAAGCGATGGAAAAACATGACATGCTACTGCACGAAGAGTTGAACCGACACGTGGGGGGTGAGAACTCCTATAAAGCAGCTCGGCCTTTCCATGCCACGATTTTAGCCCGAACACAGGCGGGATTGAAGAATTTATTCAAGCTAATCTCGATGTCGAATGTGAAGTACTTCCATGATAAAGTTCCGCGGATCCCGCGCTCAGAATTGGTGAAATTGCGGGAAGGATTGTTAGTCGGAACCGCTTGTGATAAAGGAGAAGTCTTTGTCGCAATGATGCAAAAAGGGGTCGATGCAGCACGAGAACTTGCCAAGTTTTATGACTATATCGAAGTCATGCCCAAAGCAGTTTATGCCCATCTTCTGGAAACGGAGCTCGTGAAAAGCGAAAAAGACCTAGAAGACATCATTCGGAATCTGGTAAAGATGGGGGAAGAGTTAGGGAAAATCGTTGTGGCTACTGGGAATGCCCATTACCTGAACGAAGAAGATGCCATTTATCGTAAGGTCTTGATCAATTCGATGGGGGGCGCCAATCCCTTGAATCGACATAGTTTACCGGATGTACATTTCCGAACAACCGATGAGATGCTGACCGCTTTTCAGTTTTTAGGTCCAGAAGTAGCGAAAGAAATTGTAGTGACGAACCCGAATAAAATCGCTGATCTCTGTGAAAAAGTCATTCCGGTAAAAGATGATCTGTATACACCAAAGATTCCCGGATCTGAACAAGAGATCACCGACTTGAGTTACAACCGTGCCAAAGAGCTATACGGTGATCCATTACCAGAAATTGTGGAAAAACGTTTGAAAAAAGAGCTTGATTCGATCATTGGGAATGGGTTTTCCGTGATCTATTTGATCTCACAAAAACTGGTTCATAAAAGCAATGAAGACGGCTACTTAGTAGGGTCGCGGGGATCAGTCGGTTCTAGTTTTGTCGCAACTATGACCGGGATCACTGAGGTCAATCCATTAGCTCCTCATTATTATTGTCCCGATTGCCAGTATTCTGAGTTTTATGAAGACGGCTCGTATGGTTCTGGTTATGATATGCCAGAGAAAAAGTGTCCAAAATGCGGCACTCGTCTGAACAAAGATGGCCATGATATTCCTTTTGAAACATTTCTTGGCTTCCATGGCGACAAAGTCCCCGATATCGATTTGAACTTCTCAGGGGAATATCAGCCAGAAGCCCATAACTATACGAAAGTACTCTTCGGTGAAGAATACGTCTATCGTGCAGGAACGATCGGTACCGTAGCCGATAAAACAGCCTTTGGTTTCGTAAAAGGCTTTGAGCGCGATCATAATCTTCATTATCGAGCAGCCGAAGTCGATCGCCTGGCAAAAGGCGCCACTGGCGTCAAACGGACGACTGGTCAGCACCCGGGGGGGATTATCGTTATTCCCGACTATATGGATGTTTATGATTTCACCCCGATCCAATACCCAGCGGATGATCAAAATGCGGAGTGGAAAACGACCCACTTTGATTTCCATTCGATTCATGACAATATCTTGAAGCTGGATATCCTCGGACACGATGATCCGACAGTCATTCGGATGCTGCAGGATCTATCAGGTATCGATCCTAAAACGATCCCTACCGATGATCCAGAAGTGATGCGTATTTTTGGCGGCACGGATGTGTTAGGCGTGACCGAAGATCAGATTTATTCGAAAACCGGCACATTAGGCATCCCAGAATTTGGTACCCGCTTTGTGCGGGGGATGCTGGATCAAACCCATCCATCGACCTTTGCTGAACTCCTGCAGATCTCTGGTCTTTCCCATGGTACCGATGTATGGTTGGGCAATGCGGAAGAATTGATCCGTCGCGGAGATGCCAGCCTAGCGGAAGTAATCGGCTGTCGGGATGATATCATGGTGTATTTGATCCATGCTGGTTTAGATGACGGGATGGCCTTTAAAATCATGGAGACGGTCCGTAAAGGACAATGGAACAAGATCCCTGACGACTTGCGGGATACTTACTTGCAAGCGATGCGGGAGAACAATGTCCCAGAATGGTATATCGATTCTTGTTCGAAGATCAAGTACATGTTCCCGAAAGCCCATGCGGCGGCGTATGTCTTGATGGCGTTGCGGGTGGCTTACTTTAAAGTGTACTTCCCAATTCTCTATTACTGTGCTTATTTCTCTGTCCGAGCAGATGACTTTGATTTGATTGCTATGTCAAAAGGAAAAGATGCCGTAAAAGAACGGATGCAAGAAATCAATGACAAGGGAATGGATGCGTCAACGAAAGAAAAAAATCTGTTGACGGTTCTAGAATTAGCCAATGAAATGCTGGAGCGCGGCTATGAATTCGGGATGATCGATCTGTATAAATCCGATGCAGAAAATTTCGTGATCGATGGGAAAAAATTGATCGCACCGTTCCGAGCAGTACCGAGTTTAGGGCTGAACGTAGCGAAACAAATCGTGGAAGCACGAAAAGATGGTCCCTTCTTATCGAAAGAAGACCTCGCCAATCGCGGGAAAGTTTCTAAGACATTGATTGAATACATGACGGATAACGGTGTTCTAAAAGATCTACCAGATGAAAATCAGTTGTCGTTGTTCGATATGTTGTAAGCCAACGGCTGTTCACATAAAAAAAAAAGCCCATCATTGCAGCATCTAGTATTGTAGTGACCCCAAAAAGTTAGACTTTTATGGAGTGGAGAAATCCACTCCTTTTTTGTACGATAAGATTAACTGTTAGACAGCTGTTTTTACAGCTTCTCGAAACTGAACCGGACTTCGCCAATTTAATTTCTTTTTGATGCGTTTATGGTTGTAATAATAGATATATTGGTCAATTTTTGTTTTCAATTCATCTAAACTCCGATAGACTTCTCCATGAAAAATCTCTTGTTTTAATAAACCAAAGAAGTTTTCCATAGGTGAGTTATCTAAACAATTCCCTTTACGAGACATACTCTGGAAGATTTTATGCTGCTTCAATTTATTCTTATAAGCATTCATTTGATAGGCCCATCCTTGATCTGAATGGAAGGTTCTACGAAATGGACAATCATTTGTCATCTGGATTGCTTCTTCTAATCCTTCCATTATGGCTAGTGCGTTTGGTTTTTCAGAAATCCGATAAGATAGAATTTCACTATTGTAGAAATCCATGAAAGGATCTAAATACAGCTTTTTCTGACGAACGACACCTGTGGTGTCTACTTCATAATACTTAAACTCTGTGGTATCAGTTGTAATTTTTTGGTGACAGATATTTGTATAAAACCGACGATGAATACGATTTTTGGCGACAGTGCCAACCTTCCCACGATAAGAATTGTACCGTCGAGATTTTCGAGTGTAAGACTTTACTTCGATACCTAGTTTTTTTATCAGACGTTGAATCTTCTTTTTATTGACATGAATCCCTTGATTCTCTAATTCTTTTTTTAGTCGCAGACAGCCATAATCTTTATGCTCTTTGCGAATTTCAAGCATTTTTTCTTCAATTTCTTGGTCTGGGTTTGGTCTGTCAAACCGTTTCTGCCAATACATATAGGTTGCTTTAGGAAATTTCAATGTTTCAAGAAGCTCAACTAGTTTGAATGATCCTCGGAGGCTGGCGATGATTCGTGCGATTGATTCTTGCGTCTTTGCTGGGCTTCCTGTTTTCGCAGCTTCCTCAACTCTTTTAAAAAGGCATTCTCAATTTGAAGGGATCGGACTTGCTTTTCTAATACCTTGATACGATCGCGTTCTTCAGTTGTTGTATTTTCTTTTTTGTTTTCTTTTTTTCTAGTCAAAGTAAGTGGTCGCCCTTTCTCTTTTGAGAGCCCCTCAATACCTGCTTCTCTGAAATTACGCATCCAATTGGCAATAAGCGCAGGGTTGTTCATTTCTAAAGTGCTAGCAACTTCTCGATAGGACATCTCACTTGTTTGATATAACTCTAGCGCATTTAACTTAAATTGAACAGAATATTTCTGATTTTGATGTTTTCTCAATAGACCTTCCTCTCCGTATTCACGATAGGCATTCACCCAATTACTTACTTGAGACTTGCTTGAAATACCGTATTTGTTGGCAAGATACCGATATCCGCCCACGCCACTAAGATATTCTTTAACGATTTTTAGTTTTAATTCAAAAGGATATTTTGCCATACAAATAACGACCCCCAAAAGTTAGATTTTTTGGTCTAACTTTTGGGGGTCGCTTCATATAGCTAGTTTCTGCATGATGGGCTTTTTTTGTCTTGTGTATGAAAGGGGTGAACAAAGAAGGTAACTATTTTTACAGGCTTTAGGCAGTTATCAAGGATGTCACGAAATGTGGCAATCGTCAATGCTTCATTTTCACAACAAAAGAGAAGGGATTTTGTGTTTTAATATAAGAAAAGATCAGAAGGAGGAAAAAATGGTATTCCATCAGATGATAAAAGAAAGAAGAAAATAATTAGGAATGACGCAAGAAGAGTTAGCGAAAGAATTGAATGTCAGTCGCTCAGCGATTTCAAACTGGGAGATTGGAAGAAATTACCCGGATATCACTACATTGATCGAGCTAGCTCAAATGTATCAAGTTTCTTTGGATGAATTGTTTTATGATGATATCGATCTAGTAAATAAATTCGCTGAAGACAACAAGAAGAAAGAGCGCTAAAGAAAGTCAATAAGCTTTTGGTCTTCTTGTTACTTATCGGCGTCAGTTCGATCATCTATTTATTTTTGACGAGGAAACCTGAAATTGTTTTTGCCCACGAAAACGTCGCTAATCATTTCCCGATGACAAATTTCAAAGAAGAGGAAGTAAAGCGAGTAGAGGTAAAAAAGGACAAACTTTATCTCACAGTAGATCATCCACAAAACATCGCCTATTATATCGAATCCAATAAGGATGAATTGCAGGTTAATCTGTATCAAAGTAAGCAATCAAAAATCGACGAACGCATTTCCATTGAAGGACGGATTGAAATCGACCTAAGCAGTCACAATCTGGCGAAAATCAGAAAAATCGTAGTCTATAGTGACAAATCATAAGGGGAGTTACCGCTTGGACAGCGAATCAATCGAACCTTTACCATACAAAGAGAAGAAATATACTCGTTACCGAAAGAAGCGAATGCCTTTGGTAACGAGTATTTTTCGACAAAATTCGTTAACTAGCTAAAAAAAGAAAAAAAGCAAAACAGGCAGATACACCATGTACAGTAAGACGGAATAGCCTAGACAAGAAGTTGCAAATTCTTCATCCCCTTGATAGTTTCGCACAAGAATTGGGACAGAGTTTTGGACGGGCATGGAGGCTTGGATAATAAACACAGAAAGCATCAATTCAGGAACAGGGATGATTCTGCTTAATAGCCATACAACGAGGGGCGAAAGAATGAAGCGACCAAACAGGACACCAGCAATGTCTTTGGTCATTCGCAAGTTCTTGAGCCCGCCAAAGTACACGATGATCCCGATAATAAACATTGATAGAGGCGTCGTTAAATCTGCTAGGTAGCTTCCAAGGCCATCAACAAAGGAGGGCAGTGGGAATGTGAACAGCATCCAGATCAAGCCGATAATGAAACCAATCAAGGCTGGCGAAAAAATCTTTTTTAGCATGACCAATGGATGAAAGGAAATGCGGGCTTCGCCGAAATCGGGGTTATCTTTTGCTAACTCAAAAATACCGATGGTCCAAAATAATGTCGTATTTACGATGTAGTACAACAACACATAGGGAACGGCTTTTTCACCAAAAATGGCTAAATTGATCGGTAAGCCGATGAAGATCGTATTGGAAAAGGTAAACATGGCGGAAAATGCCCCTTGGTGTTTGGTTTCAACTTGCGCGAAACGGCGCCATAAATAACCGGCGAAGTAAGTGATCATCATGGAAAGCAAAGGGATGATCATCCCGGAAACTAATGAGAGAAACTCGTCTTTCGTAAAGTTTTTAATGATCGTCAAAAACATATTGGCGGGTAATGAGACATTTAACACCAGTTTTGAAAACGTATCGGCGGTTCGATTAGAAAACCATTGTTTGTAAGACAACCAATAACCGATAAACATGAGACTGAAAATGACAAAAATATTGATATATGCTTGAAACATGCGCTCACCTCTCATTTACTATAGCGAAAGGCAATAGAAGAAGCAACTGAATCCCATTTGAAAACAACAAAAAACCAAACCGCCCAATGAGCGATTTGGTCAAGAATTACTTCCGTTGCTGCTTGCCAGCGTTACGACCTTTTCCGTTAGGCTTTGTCGTGTTCAACGCTTTTTTGACAGCTTCTGTTTTTTCAGGCGTTACGTCTTTACGAGGCATAACTACCGTTTTAGGCGGATTTGCTTTCATTTCCGCTTCGACTTGGGCACGAATTTTTGGTTTCATGATGACATTCGTGATAAACGTTTGGATACAACTGAAGACCCCACCGACTACCCAATAAAGTGTCACACCAGCTGGTGCACTCATTGACATGAAAACGATCATCAATGGAGAAACGATCAACATGGTTTTCATCGTTTTTTTCTGTTCTTCCGGAATCCCAATGGTTGAGATGTATCCTTGTGCCAAGTAGGAAAGACCAGCAATCGCCACAAAGAGGATGCTTGGGTCACCTAATGATACCCCAAAGAACTCAGAGTTTTGGATTCCTTGTGTGTAACGGGCTGTGAAGTAAAGGGCAGAGAAAATCGGCATCTGAATCAGTAAAGGCAAACAACCGATACCGCCAAACATACTGACGTTGTTTTCAGAATAGATTTTTTGCATCTCCGCTTGCGCTTGCATTTGTTCTTCCCGAGTGGTTGCTTTCTTCAAATTGGCTTGCGCAATATCCACTTGAGGTTTCAGAAACTGCATTTTTTCACTTTGAATCATCGTTTTTCGAGACTGATGGATCCCTAATGGTAAGATAATGACGCGGACAACGATCGTTACGGCGATGATCGCCCAGCCGTAAGACCAGTTGAAGTTTTCAACGAGCATCGTGATCATATCACCTAAAGGTTTCACCAAAAAGCGATAAATCATTCCTGTTTCTTTCGGCGTACCATCAGCATTGGTACTGACACAGCCTGATAATGCTAATAACAGGCCAAATAATCCTGATGAAAGCAGCCATTTATTCATTTTAGACATTCTATTCTTCCTCTTCACAATAAATTTAGACAAAAATAACTATACTAAAAAAGACCGACTATTTCAATGTACAAAGAGAAATTCATTGAAAAATCAATCTTTCGACTTAGAAAACATTCAATTATCAATAATAGACTACATCAAAGCTAGTACGTTCTTTAATGGTATCGTCTGGTTGGATGTCGATTTGGTTCACTTTTCCAGCGGGAGAAGGAGAATCTTTCACTCCGGCAACAAAGGCATCGATGATTTTTTCATCTCCCATCGCTTCAATCGAAACAGAACCATCTGCCTCATTTTTTACAGATCCTGTGACCCCTAATTGATCGGCAAGCATTTTTGTGGTATAACGAAAGCCGACACCTTGGACACGCCCTTGAACATGGATTCGTAGTTTCTTCATGGACAATCCCTCCTCTGCTTTATATGATAGCGTTTTTTCAGTAAAAGAACAAGTTAGATCGATTGACTCATGCTATAATGAATCGAGGTGACAAGATGAAAGAAATTCAATCGAAAAAAAATACCTTTATCAAGGAAATCAAAAAACTAACACAAAAAAAACATCGGACACAAACCAATACCTATTTGATCGATGGCTGGCATTTGGTGCAAGAAGCATTGCATGCACAAGTACCCATCAAAGCATTGTTGGTGACCCCGCGAGGGTTAAGTGAAGCCAACGGGCAACTCGATGATTATCAGGAAGAAAGCTATTTGATCACAGAGGAGATCGCAGCGATGCTTTCTGATTTGCCAACACCACAAGGGATTTTTGCCGTGGTGGAAAAGCAAGAACAAGACTTACAGACACTGACGGGCAATTGGCTGATTTTAGATAATGTGCAAGATCCTGGAAACGTTGGCACCATGATTCGAACAGCGGATGCCGCTGGATTCAGCGGGGTTTTTCTCGGCGAAGGAACAGCCGATCTCTACAGTACCAAAGTCTTGCGCAGCATGCAAGGGAGCAACTATCATCTGCCGATCGTAGAAGGAGCGATCCCACCATTTTTAAAGCAGCTGCAGGCAGCTGGTGTGGCGATTTATGGCACCGAGTTAAACAAAGAAGCAGTCCCTTATACCGAGCTTCCTAAAGGACAAGCGGCTGCCTTCATTTTAGGCAACGAGGGGCAAGGGGTCAATCAGGAACTGTTGGCATTGACCGATAAAAATCTATATATTCCTATCTATGGTCAGGCGGAATCATTGAACGTCGCCATTGCGGCAGGTATTTTGATGTATTTTGCTGTCAGCTAGATTTTTAAGGAACTGTTAAACTATTTGAATCTATTGCACCTCACCTAGAAACTTGCAGGAATAGGTGCTATACTTTGTCTTGTAACAATCAAGCAGATCAAAAAAGGTGGCAGACAAAAATTTATGACAGAAAAATGGCAAGAAGATAGCGAATATATGTCTTACGTGGCTGACCTGTTAGAAACAGAAGCTGTAAAAAAATTAGCCAACTTTGTGCAGCATATGAACTCCACACGTTTGGAACATTCGATCAGCGTCTCTTATTATAGTTACAAATTGGCCAAGAAATGGGGCGGCGATGCTCGTGCAACAGCTCGTGCAGGACTCCTTCATGATTTATTTTATTACGATTGGCGTACTACAAAGTTTGACGAAGGTACCCATGCGTACATGCATCCACGAATCGCAGTAAAAAATGCCGAAAAAATCACTGAACTTAGTGATCTAGAAAAAGATATCATCTTGAAACATATGTGGGGAGCAACGATTGCACCGCCACGCTATAAAGAAAGCTATATCGTCACGATGGTGGACAAATATTGTGCGATCAAAGAAGCATCAGAACCCCTTACAGACAGCATGAAAGAAAAATGGCAACAACGCTTCTGGAAGAAACATCGCACGATTCAATAAGAAAAAAGTTCTTCGAACCAACTGGTTCAAAGAACTTTTTTTGTTTGTTTAGCCAAAAATAAGTTGGAGGATCGCTGCTCCTGCATAGAGAATCAGTAAGGTGATCAATACCGTTAAATGTCGTCTTTTATGCATAAAAAGGATTGCCACAAATTCTCTTAAAAAGGCATTCGGTAAATAGTAAAAGGCAGTAGGTGCTCCGATACCATCCGCTTTAAGTTGGGCTTGATCTGCATAGAGACCAGCACGAAAAATATGGTAATTGTTTGAGGCAAAGATTGCTTTGTAGCCGTTTGGCTTAAGCGAATCCATGATTTCTTTCGAAAATTTCATGTTTTCATAAGTAGTCGTGGAATTTGTTTCCACTAAAATCTCACCTTCTGGTACGCCTTGGGCAATCGCATATTCTTTCATAGCAACAGCTTCCGGCAGCTGCTCATCGCTTCCTTGTCCGCCTGACATCAGTAATCGAGGCGCGGTTTTTTTCGCTTTGAATTGCGATTCGTAGAACGAGATCGCTGTATTGATGCGTTTTGCCAATAAAGGGGAGACCGTGGTGCCATTCAAAAGGCCTGCACCTAAGACGATGATAAAGTCCTGATTATAGCGAGGATGGTTGAACTGATAAATGACTGAAATGGATAAAAAGTTCAAAAAGACTACAAACAGATACAAAAGACTTAGGGGAACAATGCCGAATAAGGTTCGGATCCAATCTGGGAAAAAGTGCAAAAGGGTATCTGAAAATAGTAAAACGGTCAAAACCACCGCTAAGATCAGGGTTAACAAATTGGCGATCGATCGCGATTCTCTTCGTAGTACGATAATGGAATTCCAGTAAAGAAAGACCACGAGTGTTGCCAAACCGAATAATAGTACAGCAACGAAGATTGCCAGTAATACAGCGAGTAAACCACCTACGAGTATGTCTTGGGTTCGGTATAAATTAATGACTAAGTAGCCGCCAAAAGCCAGCACGAACAAATTAAAAAGTAAGCCATTTACAAGTTGGTGCTTGTTGCGCCGATAAGAAAATAAAAAAAGGCCGGCGAAGGCGACGGGTATCAGAATAAAGAAACTACCTGTCCGTAATTCTGAGACAGCTAAATAAATTAGCAGGGCTAGAATCGTCCAACAACATTCAAAAAAGAAAATATCCGGATCATCTTTTTTCTTGCGCCATTTTTGAACGACGATCACGCCCGACACATAGCTGATGGCAAAAATCAGCAATTGCGTAAAATCCATGTTTTTCACTCCTTTAACGATACACTTAGTATACCGAAAAATGGCAGAAATTGCTTGTTGCTAAGGTCAAAGTTGCTGAATTTCTTGCAATTCGCTAAAATGAAGGAAAGAAGGAGGAAGGAACATGCAATTAGGTGAAGTGATTCGCGTCGAACGACCCGCTTTTTATGTGATTGGAAAAGAGGGCAAGGGGTTAGCAGAAGAAGGTGCTTCTTGGGTACCAGCGCTCTGGGAACTTGCAACAAAGGATTTTGAAGAGATCGAATTTCTCGTAAGTGATCAAAAGGCAGAAGAACTGGAGTTTTGGGGCTTGATGAGTGATGGCACCAATTGGTTAGAGCCTTGGCAAGAAACCGGTCGCTACTTGGCAGGCGTTCAAGTCCAGACAGAAAATTTTCCTCCTGTCGGTTGGGTCCGTTGGGAAATGCCCGCAATGACCTATCTCGTTGTAAAAACGGATGAAAAAAACTTAACGATGATGACTGAAAAAATGCTGATGGAAGTTTTACCAGAAAACAACGTCCAGTTGTCAGCAGCCATCCAAGAAAGGTATCTTCCTCATTTTAAGGAGGGGGAAGTTGAATTGTTTTTCCCTGTGGAGCCATTGGCAACAGCAACGGTGGAAACAGTAGAATAAAAAAAATCTGTCCGAGAAGCAGTTTTTGCTTCGGACAGATTTTTTCGTTTAGGTTAAAAAAGATTACTGAAAAAGTTGGATACGCCGCGCCAAGCACGAACAAAGATGTTGGCTTTTTCCACCGTTTGTGTTGTGATCAATCCTGCAGTCTCGTCATGATCGGAATCATCAATATAACCAAGCGTATCAGCTGGAATCGAAGCACTTACGGTACCGACTTCTGTGCCCTCAGTCAATGGCGCTTGCAGGGCAGAATCACGATAATGCTCATTAAAGTCAATGGTTGTTTCAAAGGCTGTGGCATCCATATCCCCACGCACCCATAAGGTCAAACCTTGATTTAAGGCAACGGGCACACTCAATTCTTTCCCATCTTTGACTGCAACCGTCTGGGTATCTTCTAGTTGCGCATTTTCTGGTAAAATCTCTACTTGTTCCCAAGCGTCAAACGAGTAATCCATCAAACGGCCTGTTTCAATAAAACGAACACTAGGATTTTCTGCATGACCATTGACGTTTAGCACCACGGTGATGATTCGTTGGCCATCTTTAACGGCGGTTCCGACAAAGCAGGCGCCTGCCATATCTGTCGTACCAGTCTTCAGACCGTCGACACCATCTTTCGTATTCGTAAAACCTGGAAGCATCCAGTTCCAATTGACCATCTCGACAGGCGAATAGGAACCTTCACCAAATTGTTTTGTTGAAAGGCTGGTTACTTCCAAAACATCTGGAAAGTCTTGTAACAAATGACGGGCAATCAATGCCACATCTTTTGCGGATAGTTCGTTTTCATCAGTTGAAGTTGATCCTGGGTAAATATTTTCCCCAAGATAAGCATTGTTTAAGCCAGAAGCATTGACGATCTTTGCATCGGTGATGCCCCATGATTGCACTTTTTCTTGCATTAAATCCACAAAGGCACTTTCAGACCCAGCAATCAGCTCCGCGAGCGCGACGATTGCAGCATTTGCAGATTGGATATAACTGGCATCATACAGATCTTTTACAGTATAGGTAACGTCTTGATGCAAAGGGACATTTGATAAGTTAGGGGACACGCTGAGATTTGCGGCATAATCGGAAATCGGCACAGGATCATCCCAAGCGATCGTTCCTTGTTCTACTTGCTCAGCGACAAGGTAGAGGCTGATGATCTTGGTGATGGAGGCAATACCCATGGCTGTCTCGCCATCTTGATCATACAACACTTTCCCTGTGTCAAAATCAATGGAGTAGGCGGCTTTGGCGTCAATCGAAAACTCTTGGATCTCTTCGATGCTCATTGCTGTATCATCAGCATATGAAACGAGGGGGATGCCGACAGCAGCAAAGAGGATTGCCAAAGCAGCAACGAAGGAATACCCGAACTTGGTTATTTTCTGCATATATGTAGTAGCTCCTTTTAAGTTGTATCTAAGCAAAAATTTTAACAAAGAGTATCCGCTGTTGCAATACTCTAAGAGAAAACTTAGCATTTAATTGCGAGAAGACCGCTCAAATGGGGAATGGGCGTTGTTAAACCATTACAAACTAGAAGACCTAAGGGCAACAGACAGCAAAAAAAACTTGCCTTCCTATTTAATAAAGAAGACAAGTTTTTCTGAATTGACATCGGGTCAAACGATTTCACTTAGCGACGATTGGAATGGATTCTCGGGTTTTGGTTTTGGGCTCTGACGGGAACTTTCACTGCTCTCGTTTCTTGTTGCATGGCCAATTTTGCTAAAAAGAATGTCCCAGCTAGTAACGCAGCTAAAGCAAAGATGGAAAAGAGTGAAATAAAGGTCGTTAACATAAAAATCCCTTCTTTCTGTTTAAAATAAATGTGGAAGGTAGGAATCGAACCTACACCTTAATCTATGAACGATCAAACATCACTCAACGGAACACCTTGTTCAACCACTTGTTAAGTTAATGATAGCATGGATTGCCAGGAAATGCTGATAAAAAGTCTGAGAATTGACCGAAGAAAATGTGAAGAAAACATGAACTCGATCTTCTCATGTCCCTTAGGCGATTTTTGTCAAAGAATAGTGGCAATCTTCTGCTTCATCATATAAAGTAATAACGGAGCCTTTTTGTTCCAGGACTAAATGATAGCCAAATGTGTCCAGTAACACTAATCGCATCGGAGTCAGTTCAACAATGGAAACAGGCAACGGTTTGCCTTCGATGGTCAATGAATAATCATTGGCAATTTCTAAAATGACATCTTCTTTTGTCTTTGAAGTAAAACGCCAATTTCCAATGAAATTTTGGCGGTTTTCATTTTTTTGTTTTTCCTTTCGCAACAGCAAGGAGCTGACCACGCCCGTTGCTAGAGATAAACCAATCAATAGAGACCTTTTCTTCATTTATACACGTCCTATCACTTACGATTCATCTAGTTGCACCTTGTGAACAAGATGCCCGCTTCTGCACACTAGAAAATAATTGCCATAAGTATACCATGAGAAGGTAAAAAAGCATGGTACTTTAGTTTGAAGTTTAGAAGTTTTTATCAAAATATGCTATGATTCAAAAGAGCAGGTGAGAAAATGAATTATCCGAATACCCTCTTAGCCACGTTTCTCGTTCGCGACAACCGATTCATTGCCCGATGTCTAGTCGATGGGCAAGAAGTGATCGTCCATGTGAAAAATACGGGACGAGGAAAAGAACTATTGCACAAAGGGGCACTCGTGACCCTCCAATATTGGGACAATCCGAAACGTAAAACCAATTACGATTTGATCTCAGTCAAGAAAGAAGACCAATGGATCAATATTGATAGTCAAGTACCCAATCGATTAGGCTATGAAGGCCTTTTGGATGGCACGATCCAGTTGCCAAATATCAAAGGGAAAATTGCCCTCTTACGGCGTGAAGTCGTCTATGGGATGTCTAAGTTTGATCTTTATTTTGAAACAGACGAACAAGAAAAAGGGTTTATAGAAATTAAAGGGATGACACTTGAAAACAAGCAAATCGGCGCTTTCCCAGATGCGCCAACGATTCGCGGCTTGAAACACGTCAATGAATTGATCCATGCCAAAGAAGCAGGCTATTATGCGGCGGTTTTGTTCATGATCCAATTTGAAGTGGTGCAAAGCGCCACGATCCATCGACAGATGCAGCCGGATCTGGCCGATAAGATCGCTGAAGCGCAAAGCAAAGGTGTCGAAGTGTTTGCTTATAATTGCCAGGTAAACCAAGGGATGATCGCGGTCAAAGAACCGATCCCTTTTGATTTGAACGTCGAATTTGACGACCCCAATCTATAGAAGAAAGAAGGAAAACACATGATTCATTTAGGGATTATCGGCACAAATTGGATCACCGGTCAATTTGTACAAGCAGCCCACGAAACCAAACGGTATCAATTGGTAGCCGTATACTCAAGGAAATTAGCCACAGCGCAACGCTTTGGGGAAAAATACGGGGACATCGAATATGCGACCGATTTGGCCACTTTTTTTGGCTTAGCTCATATGGATACGGTCTATATCGCTTCTCCGAACAGTTTGCACTTTGAACAAGCCAAGCAAGGTATTTTGGCAGGAAAAAATGTCATTGTGGAAAAGCCAGCCTTTTCAACGCCTGAGGAAATGGCGGAGATCATTGACCTAGCAAACCAACAACAGGTTTTATTCTTTGAAGCAGCTCGCAACATTCATGAAGCGAGTTTTTCAACCGTAGCCGAATTCTTACCGACACGCGGTGCCATTCTTGGGGCGAACTTTTCTTATATGAAATACTCGTCTCGTTATGACGCTGTACTAGCTGGGGAGGAACCAAATATCTTTTCTCCACATTTTTCTGGCGGAGCTTTAGCCGACTTGGGTGTGTATCCAGTATATGCGGCGGTCGCTTGGTTTGGTAAACCGCAGGACGTTCATTATTTTGCGCGCAAATTACCGACCGGTGTAGATGGTATCGGGACTGCTGTGCTACGCTATGCTGATTTTGATGTCACGATCCAAACAGGCAAAATCGCTGATTCAGAGTTACGATCAGAAATTTATTTTGAAGACGGGACATTAGATTTGAATGCCGTCAATGCTATTGAAGAAGCAGCATTTTATGAACGCCAAACAAAACAAACGCATCCATTAGCAGTCGCTGCTTTAGACAATCCGATGATCGAAGAAGCGCAAGACTTTGCAGGCATCATTGAAAACAAAGATGATCCTAAACAAGGACAACGCTATGAGGAATGGGTGGAACTTGCCCGCAGTGTCAATGAAACCGTCTCTTTGATGCGTAAGCAGGCCGACATCATTTTTGATGCAGATAAAAAATAAGGAATGGAACATTTATGACAGTATTTGAATTGACACAATTGCCAGACGTCTGGCAGGAAAAATGGCAAGCGGCTGGGTATCACGCACCGTCCTTGATCCAAGAAAAAACCTTTGGTCCTTTAAAAGACGGCGCGTCTGTCATAGGAATCTCACCGACCGGTTCAGGTAAAACGTTGGCGTATCTCTTGCCATTGTTAACGAAGGTTGAAAAAAAGCAAGGCAATCAGCTGTTGATCTTGACTTCTTCACAAGAATTAGCGATGCAAGTCACAGAAGTAGCACGGGAATGGGGCCAAGCCATTGGTTTGACCGTTCTGCCGCTAATTGGCGGCGCAAGTACAAAACGCCAAGTGGAAAAACTAAAAGACAAACCCGAGGTCTTGATCGGTACCCCAGGCCGTGTGTTAGAGTTGATCAAAGCCAAAAAAATCAAGACCCAGCAGCTGCAATCGTTGGTATTGGATGAGGTTGACCAATTATTGAAAGAGGGTGCCTTCACCCTGGCAGCCAAGATCAATCAAACATTACCAAAACAAATCCAGCGTAGTTTCTTTTCAGCAACCGCGAACGAAGTGATCGATGAGATTCGACCATTCGTGTCAAAAGAGCCGCTGATCATTGATGTTACCCAAGAAGATCAGAGCAAAGGCGTCATCCATCATTACTATTTGAACTATCCGCAACGACGAATCGTGGATGCTTTAAGACGCTTTGCTCATTTACCAAACTTTCAAGCTTTGGTTTTCTTCAATGAATTAAGCACTATGGGGAATGCGGAAGAAAAGCTATTGTTTCATGGCTTGCCGGTGGCCTCTCTGGCATCTGATCAAAACAAACTTGCACGAAAAGGTGCATTAGAGAGCTTTCGTCAAGGAAAACTAGTGGAACTATTGACGACCGATGTCGCCTCTCGCGGCTTAGATGTCGTGGATCTGCCTTACGTGATCAATACAGAAGTCCCTTTAGAAAAAGAATCCTATTTACACCGCGCAGGACGCGTTGGAAGAATGGGCAAAGAAGGAACTGTCGTTACGATCGTTCAAGACCATTCGTTGAAGGATTTGAAAAAAATCGCGAATCAGTTGTCCATAGAACTCAAGGAAGTCTATCTGCATGGGGGACAGTTACACACAGAAGCACCTGTTGTCGAAAAAGAAAGCAAGAAAGAAACGAAAACAACAAGTGTGCAGAAAATTTCCAAGAAAACGCCTGAAAATTTACACACTCCTGTTAAAAAGAGCAAGAAAAAGACGAAAAAGCAAAAAGACAAAGGAAAAAGACGCCATTGAGCGTCTTTTTGTGTTACCATTAACGTTGTTTATTATTAGTGTGTAAAAAAATGAGGAGGCTATCGAATGAATTCGCGAAAAGAAGAGATTTTTCAAACGATCGAACTGCATAAGCAAGGGTTGACCGCAGTTGATGTCGCTAAAATCTTACAAATCGATCGCAGCAATGCAAGCCGTTATCTCAGTGAGCTTTATAAAGAAAAGAAAATCGGCAAACGTTCCGGCCGTCCGGTTGTTTATGAGCCTTTAGAAGAAACGGTCCATGTGGATGTTTCCTCTGAAGTTAGTTTTGAAAGTCTGGTTGGAGTCCAAGCTTCCTTGAAAGTAAGTATCCAGCAAGCCAAAGCGGCGATCTTATATCCACCTAGAGGACTCCATACCATTATTTTTGGTGAGACAGGCACGGGTAAATCCTTATTTGCCGAATGTATGTACCATTTTGCGGTTGAATCAAATATGTTAGAAAAAGATGCCCCATTCGTATCCTTTAACTGTGCGGATTATGCACAAAATCCGCAATTGTTGTTTGGTCACATCTTTGGCATTAAAAAAGGCGCCTACACTGGTGCGGCAGAAGATAGTCCAGGGTTGATAGCAAAAGCCGATGGCGGCATCCTGTTCTTAGATGAGATCCATCGACTGCCGCCAGAAGGCCAAGAAATGCTCTTCACCTTCATTGATAAAGGGATCTACCGTCCTTTAGGGGAAAGTAATCAAGTTCATGAAGCCGCCGTGCAGATCATCGGTGCCACCACGGAATCATCAGAAACCTTTTTAACGACCTTCAATCGGCGAATTCCCATGGCTATTACTTTGCCAAATGTGGAAAGTCGTTCCTTAGATGAACGGTATGAAATCATTTCCTTGTTTATCAAGCAAGAGGCGACCCGTCTGAACCAACGAATCGATGTCGAACGAGATGCGATATTGGCCTTTATGCTCTATGATGCAGAAGGCAATATTGGTCAAATCAAGCGCGACCTTAAACTCGTCTGTGCCAAAGCATTTTTGCATTATCGAACCTATGGAAAAAAACACTTGCTGATACGAAAAGGCGACTGCTCCTTGCAAGTTCAAAAAGGCTTGCTGAAGATCAAAGAAATGTCGGAACGCTTGGATCGGTTTTTAGATGGCAAAGGCGACTTTCTAAGTTTTGAACCTGGCGATCCAGATGTCGTCTGGTCTCGTGATCCACAACGGAATATGCAAGTGTATAACGAAATCGAAGAAAAAGTCAGCTCGCTGATTGAAACGGGCGTAGCCAATGTCGATCTGGAAAATTTGATCTCTAAAGATGTCGATGCGTACTTTGAAAAGTATGTCGAAGAATTGATCCAAAATCCCGTTCATAAAGAACTGATTCCAGAAGACATTTGGAAACTGACAAATGTTCTTTATGATCTAGCTGGGCAAAGATTGTCTCGAACCTATAGTGAAAAAGCCCGCTTTGCCTTTGCACTGCATCTGCAAAGTACACTGGAACGTGTCAAGGAAGGACATATGATCGTTCACCCAGATTTGAATACAGTCAGAAAAAACTTGAAATCCGAGTTCCAGGTGGCAATGGATCTATCGACCATTATCGAAGAAGAACGCCATGTCGAGATCCCCTTCGATGAGATCGGCTTTATCAGTATGTTTTTAGCGATTCAAGTCAAACAACCCTCGCAGCTGCCCCTTGAAAAAGTTGAGATCATTGTCTTGATGCACGGCAAGGCGACTGCCAGCAGTATGTTGGAAACGGCACAAGAGCTGCTTGAAACTGACCACGGCAAAGCGATGAATATGTCTTTAGATATGGAAGTCGGTCAAATGTATGAGCAGCTATTGAACTATGTCACTGACAATAAGGAAAAGATGAGCAACGGCTTATTGCTTTTAACTGATATGGGTTCCCTCAATTCATTTGCGAATTTGATTTCCGAAGAGACCGGGATTCGTACGAAAGCCATCTCGATGGTCAGTACGATGATCGTCTTAGAGGCTTTGCGAATGGCGGAAAGTGGCCGAAGTTTAGAAGACATTTATCAAAACATTCAGCGTTCTTTTGAAACCATCGTGCAAGAACAGTTCCGCACAGTTCGCGAAGCGAAGGGAAATAAAAAGGCAGTCATCGTCACTTGCTTTACTGGAGAAGGTGTCGCTGCCAAACTTTATCAACGAATTTATCCCGTCGTCGATCAATCAAAAGTCGAGATCATTCAAATGCAATTTATTGAAAAAGAAACCTTCAAGAAACATATTGATGGCTTGCTAGAAGAATATGAGATCAAAGCCATTGCGGGCACCGTCGAGATCGATTATCAAAATATCCCGTTCTTTTCCGCCTATGATGTCTTTGATGACAATCGGTTGAATGTACTGAAGCGGATCGTTTCAGATGAAGTGCCGATTGAAAAAATCGTACGTTCATTAGAAAATACTTTAACGCATGTGGGGTCCGTCTATCATCTGATCGAAAGTCTACAACGAATCGTTCATCAAATTCAAAATCAATTGCATGTGATTGTGGAACCTACCGTTGATGCGGGCTTAGTGATTCATTTAGCCTTTCTAGTGGAAAGTTTATTGAAGAAGGAACATTCTCGTACCTTCCCCAATTTGGCGGCCTTCCAAAAACGCTATCGTATCGAAACAGATGTGTTACGAACTCATTTATTGCAGATAGAGAAAAACTATCAAATCAAAATCTCTGAAGATGAGATCGCCTATTTAACACAAATGTTCTTAGAAAATGAAATAAAAAGTTATGATGAATCCGCACACAATATTAGTGTGTAATGAAAAATCCGTGAGTGTGCAAAAGAAAAATTGGTTCAGACCATTGATATATAAAGGTCTGGACTTATTTTTTTTTGGCACGCTTTTTGCTTTATAGTAAAGTGTAACTTACAACAGAAAGGAGCAGATACGCGATGGCAAAAAAAACGATTATGCTTGTTTGTTCAGCAGGAATGAGTACCAGTCTATTGGTGACGAAAATGCAAAAAGCAGCCGAAGCAAAAGGAATGGAAGCAGATATCTTTGCTGTTTCAGCTTCAGAAGCCGACCAACATTTGGAGTCGAAACCAGTCGATGTTCTATTATTAGGACCACAAGTACGATTCATGAAATCACAATTTGAACAAAAGCTAGCACCAAAAGGCATTCCTTTGGACGTGATCAATATGGCAGACTATGGCATGATGAACGGCGAAAAAGTATTGCAACAAGCAGAAACATTAATGAACTAAGATTTTTAGGATCGAAGTGTAAGGAGGATTTTTAAAGATGGATGAGCAAAATTTGGAAGCCATTATGGGATTGATCATGTATGGTGGTAATGCAAAAAGTGACGCAATGGAAGCAATCGCGGCAGCAAAAGAAGGGGACTTCGAATTAGCTGACCAAAAAATCAAAGATGCTGAAGCATCTCTTGTGGAAGCGCATCATTCGCAAACAGGATTATTGACACAAGAAGCGCAAGGCAATCATATGACCGTGACATTGTTGACAGTGCATTCACAAGATCACCTAATGACGTCAATCGCATTTACCGATTTAGCGAAAGAAATCATTGATGTCTATCGACGTCTAAATAACGAATAATCTTTGAACGGATAGAAGTAGTTATTGTCGATGAATCAAAAAATCTTCTTTGACGAATAGAACTTATAGGAGGAATTAAGAATGGATGGATTAACAAGTTGGATGGAGAGACACATTCTCCCAGTTGCAGCTAAAATTGGTGCGCAAAAGCATTTGGTTGCTTTGCGGGATGCCTTTATCGGAATGATGCCAGCAACGATGGCTGGGGCAATTGCAGTATTATTGAACGCCTTCATGCGTGATTTTCCAAACACTTATCTAGGTGCGGACAATGCAATCACCAAATTTTTCACACCAGTGATCGCCGTCAACGGATTAGTTTGGACAGGTACCTTAGCAATCATGGCGGTTATCTTCTCAGCATCTTTTGGCTATAATTTAGCAAAGGCTTACAACGTTGATGCACTATCAGGTGCGTTGGTTTCTTTAGCAGCATTTATTATGGGTATTCCACAATCAGCTTCTCTTTCTTTAGCATTAGAAGAAGCACTACCAACCAACGTAGTAGACTTGATCAACAGCACAAGTGCTACATCAGGATTTGCAGCAGATGGTTCAACGATCAGTGCTGCTGGCTGGGGCTATTTCCCATTTAGTGCTTATATGGGCGGCTCAGGATTGTTCACCGCAATCATCTTTGGTTTCGTTTCAGTTATTATCTTTGCAAAATTGATGCAAAAAAATATTATTATTAAAATGCCAGATTCAGTGCCACCAGCAGTTTCTCGTGCTTTCGCAGCAATTATCCCAGGGATCGCCGGGCTATATGCATCAGGTTTGATTTACTACCTATTTGAACGTTTCGTTGGTATGCCAATTATTGACTGGATCTCCGAATCGATCCAAAAACCATTATTGGGTCTTTCTCAAGGATACTTTGCCGTATTTATCATTGTATTACTTGTCCATGTTTTGTGGTTCTTTGGCTTACATGGTACAAATATCATGGGACCCGTTTTACAATCGATTTACGGTGTGGCCATGGTTGAAAATACCAATGCTTACCAATTAGGGGAAGCAGTTCCTTATAAATGGGTAGCAGGTTCGTTCGAAGCGTTTGTTTGGCCTGGTGGAGCAGGTGTGACTTTAATGCTCTTGATCGCAATCTTGCTATTTTCTAAACGTGCCGACTACAAAACAGTTGGTAAACTAGGGATTGGACCTGGTTTGTTTAACATCAATGAACCAGTAATGTTTGGTCTACCGATCGTGTTGAACCCATTGTTTATCATTCCATTTATTGTTGCACCATTAGTTACAGCGACAATTGCTTACTTTGCAACAACATTAGGCTTAGTTGCACCAGTTGTGGTAAATGTGATCTGGGTAATGCCAACGATCCTAAGTGGCTTCTTGGCTACCGGTGGGGACTGGCGTGCAATCATCTTGACGATCATTAATTTGGCTGTAGCTTTATTGATCTGGGCACCATTTATTATTGCTGCCAACAAAATCAATCCAGCAGACCAAGAGAACTAATCAAACGAAGCAAACGTTCTAGATGGGTGATTTCACCCATCTAGCTATCTTTTTTAGGAGGAGAAAAAATGATTATCGTAAATTCCGCAATGCAGCAAGACAACATCAAAGCATTACTTGAGTCTTTGTCAGAAGATGAGATCAAGTATACCTTCAAAGAAAAAAAAGGGATTCAGTTGATTTTTGAAACAACGGCAGATGACAAAGAAAAAGCAGTGAAGCTTGCCAAGGACGCAATCAAAAATACCGATTGGGGCCGAGTACTATACTTCAACGTCGTTAGTCAATAGTGAGGTGATATCATGTTTAAAAATGGATTGTTTTTTATAAGTATCGGTAGTATGTTATTTATATACAGCGCCAATGCGCAGTCAGGTGAATACCACTGGGTGAATCTCATCACGTCAGTCATTCTAATGGCTATTGGAGGAATCATGGCTTCAATTGGACACAAACGCAACAAGAAAGACAAGGAGGCGCAAGATGGAAATCACTAAAAAAATGAATGTACCCGCTGACTTTTTATATAAAACGATCATCGATTCCGTTTTACATGATATTAAACAAGCGACAGATCAAACGTTGACAGAAGACCAATTAGAAGGCTATAGTTATCTAAAACAATTTTATAAAGATAGCAATGCCAACATAACGATTGAAACAGTCAAGAAAAACCAAGCCTATGCGTTCCAAACGGCGACGAAAAAAAATACCTTCCGTGTACACTATCAAATTGAAGCGATAGATGACGCGCATTGCACCTTGCACTATGAAGAAAAAATGACTTCTGAAGGAATGATCCAACAATTGAATGACATGCTCTTAGGCACCATTCTAGGATATTTCAAACGCAAGCAATTTAAAAAAATGTTGAGTATGATGGAAGAAGCATATTAAGGGGTCGACTGACGCCTTTTTTGCGTTTCTTGCGTGTTTTCAAGTAGAGGAGATGAAGGAATGACAGATGTCAAAAAAATGACCGAATTCGGTTCGCAAGAAGTATTGGAATTGGTTTCTTATGCCTTTCAGTGGGAGTTGAATGAAACAAATATCAATCGCTATCGCAAGCTTGCGGAGAATTCATGGAATTATGGTTCCTACGACGAGGATGGAAAACTAGCGAGCCAAATCATGGCAACTATTTTTGATGTGAATTTTCATGGAACGACCTATCCAATGGCAGGGATCGGTTTTGTGGCTTCTTATCCAGAGTATCGCAGCCAAGGTCGGATCGATCGGATCATGAAACAAATCATTAAAGATTGCTATGAACAAAAAATCGTTCTGTCCTATCTGGCACCTTTCTCCTTTGCGTTTTATCGCAGATATGGGTATGAATATACCTTTGAACGCACCGTTTATGAAGTTGATGCGCATCAATGGCCCGATGGCAAGAAAGTGAACGGAAGGATTCAACGCATGAATTGGGAGGAAGCACAGCCGATCATTCACGAGATTTATCATCAATTGCCTCGCCATCAAAAAGGTGGGCTGATTCGCCAAGCCTGGTGGGAAGAAATCAAGTTTGTTTTGCGCAGACCGTATACGTTTGCGATTTATCGCAATGAAGCGGGCGTTCCTGAAGGGTATTTGATCTACTTTGTTGAAGGAGGACGCTTTGATATTCAAGAGTGGGGCTATTTGACCGCTGACGCGTATCAAGGATTTAATCGGTTTATCGTCTCTCATGCAGATTCAGTAGCACAGATTAACTATCGACCAGGGTTTGATGGGGAAGTCCTACAAGCAAACGCGGCCAAACCATTGGCTCACTACCAAGTGCGTCCGGACATGATGGCGCGCGTCATCGATGTGGAAGGGTTTCTAAAAAGTTATCCATTCACATTGAAAAAAGCCGGCGGTTTTGCCATAGAAATTCAAGGGGATGAATATGCCCCATGGAATAATGGCTGTTATGAAGTGACAATCGAAACCGCTCAGCATCAGGTCACGAAAACGACGGCTACCAAGCTGCCAAAAGCAACCTTGTCGATTCAGCGTTTTGTGCAGCTGTTCATGCAGGCACAATCCCTCGATTCTCTGGTCTTTTTCCAGCAAATGGAAACGGAGAAGGAAGCTGCAGTGATGATTCAGGAAAACTTACCAGACGGAAAGCCGATTCTGGAAGATTATTTCTAAGCAAATCGAGGCAGAGGTATTTACTTTCCAACAGAAAAAGATTCCTTAAAAATAAGGAATCTTTTTCTTCAAAAAACGTTCCCTGCCGGAATCGAACCAGCAACTAATCCTTAGGAGGGACTTGTTATATCCATTTAACTAAGGGAACACAATAGCTATATTTTACCTGTTATTCGTGTTTCTCGCAAGATGAGAAGGAAAAGAAAGGAAGAAAAACATGGTCAAACGATTGATAAGTGCAAACTATAGTGAAATCAAAGAAATGTCGGCGCAAGAATTAAAGCAATCCATTAAAGCGAGCGAAGGACGAGTGATCGTCTGTGAAACGGTGGTTCAAACCATGCCGCAAGCTGGCGATATCACCAACGCAGAAGTCGCGGCAGCTTTTGGGGCTGACTTGATTTTGTTGAATGGCTTTGATTGTTATCGTCCAGCTATTTTTGGGATGCCTGGTATCACATTGGAGCAGCTGCTTGATCCTACACAAACGATTGAAAACCCGATTCCTCAACTAAAACAACTGATTGGACGACCTGTCGGCATCAATCTTGAGCCGATCCCAGCTACGACGGAGATGATGAGTGAAAAGATCAGCATCAGTCAAGGCCGAACAAGTTCGGTTGACACCATCAAAAAAGCCCAAGAACTCGGGGTGGACTTTCTCTGCTTTACAGGCAATCCTGGAACAGGTGTGACCAACCGAGAAATCGCTAAAGCAGTAAAATTGGCAAAAGAACATTTCTCTGGGTTGATCATCGCTGGAAAAATGCACAGTGCCGGCTCAGATGAACCTGTGGTTGATCGAGAAGCCATCATTTCTTACGCTGAAGCTGGGGCAGATATTTTGTTACTGCCTTCCGTTGGCTCGATTCAAGGCTTTCTAGAAAAGGATCTGATTGAAGCTGTTCAAATTGCCAAACAATATGACTTATTGACGATGTCAGCGATCGGAACGAGTCAAGAGAGTGCGCGTCCGGAAACGTTGCGACAATTAGCCATTATCAACAAAACTTGTGGGGTCGACCTGCAGCATATCGGTGATGCCGGTTATGGCGGCATGGCACCGACCGAAAATATTTTTGAAACATCGGTTGCGATTAGAGGCATGCGCCATACGATCAATCGTGTCGGACGTTCAATCAACCGTTAAATCAGAAAAAATTACTAGCGAAGGAAAACGGAGAATCGTTCTGCTTCGCTTTTTGCATTTTTTTCGCTAAGTTAGAAAGAAAGGAGGAAACACAAAATGAAACAAGCATTGATCATTTACGGAGGATGGGAAGGACACGCCCCAAAAGAAACCAGTCAGTTTTACCAAACGTTGCTGGAGTCAGAAGGATATCAGGTGACACTCGCCTCAGATTTTGAACCTCTCTATCATAAAGAAGAATTAAAAAGGCTGGATCTGTTGATCATGAATTGGACGCGAGGAGAATTGCCTGATGAGCCGCTACAAAATGTCACTCAGGCTGTAGCAGAAGGGTTAGGATTAGCAGGCGTTCATGGCGGCTTTGCCTCGGCTTTTCAAGCCAGTAAAGGCTGGTTGTTTCTGACTGGCGGCTGTTTTTTGGCACATCCTGGTGGATTGGAAACGACCTATAGCATCGATCTTACGACAGATCACTATATTACGGCAAATACGCAATCGATCCCTCAGTTGACGACGGAGCAATACTATTGTCTGGTTGATCCAGCCGTCACTGTGTTAGCTACCTCAATATTTGCCGCTAAAGATCATCCGAATGCAGCTAACCAAGAAGTCATACTGCCAATGATGTGGATCAAAAAATGGGGCAAGGGCAGAGTCTTTTTTCAATCCATTGGACACAGTCTAAAAGAGCTAGAAGAGCCCACCATTCAGACTTGGACTAAACGAGGCTTTCTATGGGCCACCAGAAATACCTTGGCTGATCCGCTGAAAAATAGCCAGTATAGTGAGTAATCAGAAAAACGAATGAAGAAATAAACGCGTGCAATCGTTTTACTTTATGGAAGAAAATAAGCATGGTACACTTTATTTGTATTTGATTAAGCAGGAGGTAATGTGGAATGGGAAAATTTGGAAAAAGTTTTTTATCGCAGGTAATATCTGACGGAATCAAAGGACCATTTGTCACGATCATGCTCAATACGCATGTCGGCCACCAGAATGTCGAAAAGGATCAAATCAAATTTAAGAACTTTGCCAAAGATGCGAAGCGCCGCTTTGAAAAGAAATACCCAGAACATTCTTGGGATCTTTTTCAAACAAAAATTGATGAACTGCTTGCAGATCAATCATTTTGGCGTAACAGTACAACGAGTGTGGCGGTGATTATCACACCAGAAGATGTACTAGTTCATCGGTTAAGTATTCGTGTGGATGATCAATATTACGTAGGGGAAACCCCGTATGTATTAGCTGTCATCAAAAACGCACAATTTAATTACCCATTTTATCTCTTAGCGTTGAATCGCGATTCAATGCAAGTCTATCAAGTTGAAAACAATCAAGTGCGTGAAGTCGAGTTGCCAGAAGAGGCACCGACAACGATCGAAAAAGCGCTGGGGGAAGAAATCACTGGCGGCGGCAACTTTAATTACAGTGCCCAAGGTGGCCCTAACTCAGGAGGAGAAGGCGTCGCTTATCACGGCTTTAGTGCCAAAGATGAAGAAGTCGAGATCGATCACGTCAACTACTACCAAGCAGTTGATGCATTTTTTAAGAATGATTTTTCAAACGAAGAGCATTTACCAATGTATCTTTTTGCTTTACCAGAAAATCAAACGCTGTTTAAAAAAGTGGCAAAAACGAACTTTTTCAAAGCAGAACCAAGCATTTCCTCTTCACCAGCATCGTTATCTTTGAAAGAGATCCAAACGTGTACGCAAAAGCTGATTGCGGAGTTGACACAAAAAGAAGTTGGGGAATACGGCAAGCTGTTGGATCGGAAATTTATTGACCAATTGGTTGATATCGTACCTGCAGCTAAAGAAGGCAGGATCGCCAATCTGTTTGTAGCGACTTCCAATCTCGCCGATGGGTTTGGAGAAGATCCTGACACGGAATACGATCGTCGCCAAGTGTTAAATACGCTGGCAATCGATGTTTTAGAAAATGGCGGCGAGGTATCTATTTTGGAACAAAAAGATGCCCCAGGAGAAAAAAGTTTGACTGCGATTTTGCGCTACTAAACGCAGTTGCGTCCTTCGTAAATAAATCGTTTCCAAAAAAGAAAAGACTGTTGCAGATCTTTAGTGCAGCAGTCTTTTTGCGAATCATAAAAAAATAAAGGCGTTTTCATTTTTTTTGATTTTCTATTAGTCATAAAGAAGATAATGTGCTATAATACAAAGTGTAGTTTTTGTTATGGTAAATTATGGTAGCTTGTTTCATCTTAAACATCTTCCACATTTTCACCTTATACAAGTAATTGCAAAATATGTGTATAAACACAAGGAGGATTTTTATTATGGAAACAGGTACAGTTAAATGGTTTAACTCAGACAAAGGTTTTGGATTCATCACTGCAGAAAACGGTAACGATGTATTCGTTCATTTCTCAGCTATCCAAGGCGAAGGCTTCAAAACTTTAGAAGAAGGTCAAGCAGTGACTTTCGATATCGAAGACGGACAACGTGGCCCTCAAGCGACTAACGTTAACAAAGCGTAATTTGTGAATGCCTTTTAAGAGCAGCTTAGCTGCTCTTTTTTTTTGTGCGCGTGATATTTGCTTGCGGAGAAAGTAGTTGTTATACTCTTAGAAAAAAAGGAGGCAAACTGATGGGATTGAATGAATTTATTCTTGGATTGGCTAATTTAGAAAAAATCCAACGAGCACCTGGATTTTTTAAGTTTACCGAGCACAGCGTGGCCGCTCATTCGTTTCGAGTAACCATGATTGCCCAGACCTTAGCCGATATCGAAGAACAAGCGGGAAATCAAGTCGATTGGCAAATTCTTTATGAAAAAGCCTTGAACCATGATTACACGGAACGTTTCATTGGCGACATCAAAACGCCAGTCAAATATGCAAACAAAGAATTGCGGGCGATGTTATCAACCGTTGAAGAAAAAATGACCGATGCCTTCATCGAAGAAGAAATCCCCCAAAGCTTTCAAGCGACGTATCGCAGACGCTTGGCGGATGGCAAAGACAACAGCCTTGAAGGACAGCTGTTGGCAATTGCGGATAAGATCGATCTTTTGTATGAGTCTTTTGAAGAGATCTCAAAAAGCAACCCCGACAAAGTGTTCAAAGAAATGTTTCGTGAAGCGGTTTTGACGGTCAAAGCGTTTCAGCATCGTCCATGTGTGACCTATTTCTTTGAAGCCATTTTTCCCGAGTTATTGAATGCAGATTTTTATGGCAAGACTGCTTTTCTAGAAGAAATCGCAGCTTTGGTGGAAAAATAAACAAAAAGAAAAAACGAAAAATCAAGAAATGATCCATCTCACAGGTTTTACTTGAAACAAGTGAGGGGAGCAGGTTTGATTTTTCGTTTTTTTGTTGTATTAAAGCAAAGATTCCGCTCCATCAATATAGACTTCCGTTCCAGAAATATTGCCCGCAGCCTCTGAAGATAGAAAAAGCACAAGGTTGGCGACTTGTTCTGGCACGCCTGTTTCTTGTTTTAATGGTCGAGAACGTTCTGGATATTTGACGGGGATCTCAACGCGAGCAACCTCTTCTTCAATTTCTGTGCTGGCATCGATATTCGTTGCGATCGCCCCAGGGCAGATGGCATTGACCCGAATATTATAACCAGAAAGTTCCAGCGCAGCCATTTTTGTAAAGGCGACTTGACCTGCCTTAGATGTACTGTAAGCAGTTGCACCAAAATTGCTGAAGATGCGGTTTCCATTGACTGAACTCGTGATGACAATGCTGCCGCCGTTTGCTTTCATAAATGGGATCGCAGCTTTGACGGTAATAAAGGTACTGCGTAAATTTGTGTTGATTGTCTGGTCCCATTCCGCCACCGTCAATTCTTCGATCGGTGTCCAAGTACCGTTGATGCCGGCATTGACGTGAAGTACATCGAGACCACCTAGTTCTTCCACAAGACCACTCATCGCTTCTTGCAGCTTCTCTGCTTCAGTGACGTCAACGGCACGATAGTGGGTTTGTGCGTCATAGTCAGCAAGAAACTCCTGCAGCTCCTCTTCGTTGCGATCAATCAACCCAACAAGAGCACCCTGGGCTAGAAATTGTTCTGCCACCGCTTTTCCAATCCCTGAAGCAGCCCCCGTTACAATCACTCGTTTGTTTTTGAAATCATTCATTTTTTTCGCCTCCTTATAGTAAATTATAAAAAAGATCTCTTTTTTTGTCGAAAAAAGCGATCAGCGACGAGTGACAAATTCCTTTGGCTGATAAATACGGATACTAGATAGTAAGGTTCTTCTTCCTGCGAACCCTCGTATCCGATGGGAAAACAGATGTAATCGCCATTGATTTTGTAGTATAATGCAGACAGTGTGCAAGGAGGAATACAATGAAACCCATATACGCTGTGGTGGATCTTGAAACAACAGGAACCGATTCGACGATTGATCGAATTATTCAATTTGGCTGCGTCTTAGTCCAAGATGGCAAGATCATTAATCGTTTTGCCGCAGATATCAACCCTGACCGCAGAATTTCTAAGCAAATTCAACGATTGACACACATCACAAACCAGCAAGTAAGCAAAGCGCCTTATTTCGAAGACATAGCTGACACGATCTACAACTTACTCAGCAATACGATTTTTGTGGCGCATAACATTTATTTTGACTATCATTTTTTAAGCAATGAATTTGTTCGTTGCGGTCTGCCGCCTTTATCGATTCCAGGGATCGATACGGTGGAATTGGCGCAAGTGTTTTTGCCGACAGAAAGCAGCTTTCGCTTAGGTGATCTGGCAGACAGCATCGGCTTTCGTCATGACAACCCGCATCAAGCCGATAGTGATGCAGAAGTGACCGCAGCATTATTTTTATACATTGAAGCAATCATGCGACAGCTACCACGGACGACTCTTAAACAGATTGCGCTTTTAAGCGGTCAGATGGGGATGCAAACGAGTGAGTATATTCACGGAATTTTGAAAGAAAAAGGACCAGAGTTGGCGGAAGATTTCGAAGTGATCGACGGCGTCGTCCTGCGAAAAAAAACTGTTCCGCTTTTTGAAGCCACGCATTTTCAAGAAACGTATCCGAAAGTAAAAACGGAAAAAGAACAGCGCTTTGGCGAGCACTTGATCTATCGGAAACAACAAGCACGTTTGATGAATGCGGTGTATACGCATTACACCCAACCAGAGAAAAATTTGATTATTGAAGCAGAAACGGGGATGGGAAAAACCATCGGTTACTTGTTTCCAGCCGCTTATTTAGCGACGCCAGAAAATCCATTGATCGTTAGCACCTCATCGATTCTTTTACAAAATCAGATCATTAGCAAAGACATTCCATTGGTGAACCAAGTACTGCAGCAGCCTTTGCAAGCGGTCTTGGTCAAAAGCCATCGTCATTACATTGATTTGCAGCGCTTTAAAGCGACGCTGGATCAACCGGTAGAACAAAAGCAATACGCCCAATATC
Organism: Enterococcus sp. DIV2449a; assembly: GCF_051711225.1. Lineage (NCBI taxonomy): Bacteria > Bacillati > Bacillota > Bacilli > Lactobacillales > Enterococcaceae > Enterococcus > Enterococcus sp. DIV2449a. Next base: position 2,323,196 of record NZ_JBIOME010000001.1, on the reverse strand, counting down.
AGATGGGGATCTTAGTCTGGCTGACCAAAACAGAAACAGGTGACTTTGATGAATTGAATTTAGTTCGTCTTGATCATCCTTTATTTACCGACATTCGCCATCGCGGGGTCGACTTTTTAGCCAAAGATCAACCCTTCTATGAACAAGATTTTGTTCGACATTTATATCGGCGGATGGCGCAAAGCAATGTTTTGATCGTCAATCATGCCTTTTTAATGCAGGAAAACCGACGGGCGCAGCCACTGTTGCCAACGAGTGATTATTTGTTGATCGATGAAGCCCAACAGTTGCCGCAGCAAGCAGAAGGCTTTAGTCAACATGTCTTTGACTCTGCTCATTTCAAGCGGCAGTTTTTACAGCTGAATGAAGAAGGACTATTTGAAGAAATTGCCCAGATCATTACCGAGGACGATTTTTTGCAACGGATGTTCTCGTTGTATCGAAATGCATTGTCGGTTTTGGTCGAAACACAAGAACAGTATTTTCGCACCTTATCGATCGATGCCCCAGAATTAAAAGTCGTTCAGCATAATGACCTCTATGATGGGTCATTAGAGCAGGACAAGCTACATCAAAAATTGAGCCTCTATTATCAGGAAATCAATGAGATTCAACAGCAGCTGCGTCAGCGATTCGAGTTGACCAATGATCGGTGGTATGCAAGACAACGGATCGTGATTGCCCGTTTATTTGATTTCTTTAGTCAAATGGACGCACAGGAACAAACAGTGACCGCGTGGTTGACTTGGTGGCATCCTCGTTACGTTCATTGGCTGAAAAAGTATCCCCAGTCAGGAAATGCTGTGATTGAGTTAGCTGATCTAGAAGGACAATCGATCGTGGAGAGCACATGGTACCAACGCTATCAGCACATCATTTATCTAGGGGGGACATTGAAGATCCCAGGCAACAAAGAATATTTTGCCCATCAGATCGGCTTGACGGATGTGCCAGTCAAAACGATTCCTGCCTTTTATGATTACAGCAAACAAACGCGACTGTATGTAATCAAAAAAGGTCTCTCGATCCAACAAGCATCAGCTGCCGAATACGCGGATTATTTAGTCGAAGCGTTAGTCCCGATTTTGTTTGACAATCCGCAACCAGCGCTTGTGTTGTTTACGGCGCACGAAACTTTGAAAAATGTCTATGATCGATTGAATAAAAAAGCCCTGCATTATGGCAGAGAAATCGTTGCTCAAGGGACTGGCGGAACCCGTGAGAAAATCTTAAAGAAATTTTTATTAGCGGAAAATGGTATCTTATTAGGGACTAGCAGTTTTTGGGAAGGGGTCGATTTACCAGGACAGGCACTGAAGATCGCTGTGGTGACCCGATTGCCTTTTGAGAACCCTAAACAACCCATGGTCCAAGCACGGCACGCCTTTTTGGAAGCAGAAGGCATTGATTCTTTTAAAGAAGATGCCTTACCTAAAGCGATTTTACGGCTGCGCCAAGCGTTGGGGCGCTTGATCCGTTCCGAGGAGGATACCGGCGTGATGGTCGTCCTTGATCGACGCTTGCTATCGACAAAGTATGGCAAACGAATGGTCAAAGGCTTACCCAAAAACTTACCTCTGATTGAAGCAAGTCCAACCGAGATCGCCGAAGACATCCAACATTTTTTTGCGCAAGAGGAAAAAGCAGCAGCCGATTTTGAAAAATGAGTTGAACATCTGATATAATGGATTTTATTTAAGATTGGAGTACGAAGTGTGAAAACAAAAGACAAAGAACATCGGCGTGTGGTTATTTTGCTGAGTGCGATCACAGTCTTACTGGTCGTTATTCTCTTCGCTTCTATTTTCTATCTCCGTTCTTCTCGTCCAATGCGACAAGCAAGAAACGAAGCAATCGAAATAGCAGAAAGATACACCGATTTAGCAGAGGTCGAACAATTTTATTGGTTTACCCGTGAGGAAACCTCCTTTAGCATTGTTGGAAAGGATACGAATAACAATGAGATCGTTGTGATCATCCCAAAAAGCGGTGAGAAGGTTTCTGTTTTTAATCAAGCGGATGGGCTGACGGAAGCACAAGCTAAGGCATTTGTTCGCGACAATCATCAAGGTCAGGAAATCCAAAAGGCCGCATTGGGTATTTTTGAAGGCGAGCCAACTTGGGAAGTCATGACGAAAGATGGCGATGGTCGTTTGAACTATTATTTGATTGGTTTCAAAGATGGCGAAGAAATCAAAGCGATCACTGAACTATAGGAAGACGCTTATGATAGAATGAATTTTGGATCGTAGAAAGGATGATAAACATGGTACTTTCAAAAAGAGCAGAAAAATTGGAACCCTCCGCAACGTTAGCGGCATCTGCTAAGGCAAAAGCGTTAGCGGACCAAGGTGTAGACGTATTAAGTCTAACTGTCGGTGAACCCGACTTTATTACCCCGAAAAACATTCGCCAAGCAGCGATCGCAGCGATTGAGAGCGGCAAGGCCAGTTTTTACACAGCAACTGCGGGGATTCCTGAATTAAAACAGGCGATTCTTGCTTATATGAAAGAGTTTTATGGTGCTGACTATGATTCAAACCAAGTGATCGTGACAGATGGCGCAAAATTTGCCCTTTATACGCTGTTTCAAGCGCTCCTTGATGAAGAGGATGAAGTACTCATTCCAGTGCCTTATTGGGTCAGCTATGCGGAACAAGTCCGTTTAGCGCAAGGGACACCTGTGTTTGTTGAAGCCAAGCAAGAAGCCGATTTTAAAGTTTCTGTGGCTCAATTAGAAGCTGCTCGTACAGAGAAAACGAAAGCCATCATTTTAAACTCGCCTGCCAACCCTACAGGGGCGATTTACTCAAAAGAAGAGTTAACGGCAATCGGCAACTGGGCAGTGGAAAATAATATTTGGATCATTGCCGATGATATCTATGGTCGTTTGGTTTATAACGGCAATACCTTTACATCGATCGCAAGCTTATCAGAAGAGATACGCAAACAAACCATCGTGATCAATGGCGTTTCTAAAACCTATTCTATGACTGGGTGGCGGATCGGATTTGCTGTCGGCGATGCAAAAATCATCAAAGCGATGATCGATATCGCTTCCCAAGCTACTAGCAACCCGCCGGCTGCTAGCCAATACGCAGCAGTTGAGGCACTGACTGGGAATCAAGAATCGATCGAAGTGATGCGTCAGGCCTTCGAAGAGCGCTTGAACAAACTATATCCGCTAATTGCCGCTATTCCTGGTTTTCAGGTGACGAAACCCCAAGGCGCGTTTTACTTGTTTCCAAATGTCAAAGAAGCCATGACGATGTGCGGCTATCAAACCATTGATGCCTTCGTGGAGGCCTTGCTGATGGAAGCCCACGTAGCAGTAGTGACTGGTGCTGGTTTTGGTACACCAGATTATTTACGCATCAGCTATGCAACTGATTGGGACACGTTAGCGGAAGCTACCAAACGAATCCATGATTTTGTTGAAAAGAAACGCCAAAAAGCTTAAAATGCTCTATGGTGCCTTTATTAATTAGATAGGAGAGAATCAAGTGGAATCTATTCAAATTTTAGATGCAAAAAAACACGTTGGCGAAACCGTTCAAATCGGAGCATGGGTTGCTAACAAACGTTCCAGCGGCAAGATCGCCTTCTTACAACTTCGCGACGGAACAGCGTATTTTCAAGGGATCGTTGTAAAAAGTGAAGTAGGTGAGGAAGTTTTCCAATTAGCAAAAAATTTAAATCAGGAAACTGCCGTACTGGTCACTGGGGAAATCAGAGAAGACAGCCGCTCAAAATTTGGCTATGAAATTGGTATTTCTGGTTTAGAAGTTGTTGGGGAAAGCCATGATTACCCAATCACACCAAAAGAACACGGAACAGATTTCTTGATGGACCATCGTCATTTATGGTTGCGTTCCTCAAAACAACACGCCATCATGCAAATCCGAAACGAAATCATCCGGGCAACGTATGAATTCTTCAACAAAAATGGCTTCATCAAAATCGATCCACCAATCCTAACCGGATCAGCACCAGAAGGAACGACTGATTTATTCGAAACCAACTATTTCGATCAAAAAGCATATTTGTCTCAGTCTGGTCAATTGTACATGGAAGCTGCCGCTATGGCGTTTGGCAAAGTCTTTTCTTTTGGTCCAACTTTCCGTGCCGAAAAATCAAAGACACGTCGTCACTTGATTGAATTTTGGATGATTGAACCAGAAATGGCCTTTATGCACCAGGAAGAAAGCTTGGAAGTCCAAGAGCAGTACGTGGCATTCTTAGTGCAAAATGTGCTCGATAACTGTGACTATGCACTAGATGTCTTAGGTCGTGACCGTGAAGTCTTGAAAAAATACACCAAATTACCATTCCCACGAATCTCTTACGATGATGCAGTGGCATTATTACAAAAGAACGGCTTCGATGATATTCAATGGGGCGATGACTTTGGCTCACCACATGAGACCTTTATTGCCAATTCATTCGATCAGCCCGTCTTTATCTTAAACTATCCAAAAGCCATCAAACCTTTCTATATGAAGCCACATCCAACGAGAGAAGATGTCGTGATCTGTGCCGATATGATCGCACCAGAAGGCTATGGCGAGATCATTGGAGGTTCTGAACGTGCCATTGATCATGAATACCTGCTAGAGCAAATCCGCGCCCACGGCTTGGACGAAAACGAATACTCATGGTATTTAGACCTACGCAAGTACGGCTCAGTTCCTCACACCGGCTTTGGTCTTGGATTAGAACGGACCGTTACCTGGTTATCAGGAATCGAGCACGTAAGAGAATCCATTCCGTTTCCACGGTTGTTGAATCGGATTTATCCTTAATTTAAAAAGATTTTGTGCGAAAGCGTAAACGATTCACTCATCACACCATCCCTTGCTAGAAAGTCTCTAGCGGGGCTGGTGTTTTTATCTGCTCTTGATGATGAGGGATTACTTCAGAAAAGAAGCAAGCAGCAATCCAACGGGCGGCTGGGACTGAATAGAAGAAATCGCTTTGCTTGCTCGAGTGTGCTTTTTTTACGCGCGGGGATGTGATATAATAACAAATTGACTAGTATCTCTCATTTTATAACATTAAGGACAATACACTATGGATAATAGAAAAACGAATAAAATAATCATCAGTATTGTGACACATAATAGTCGTGATATATTCAAAACATTGGATCATCTGGAGAAAGAGATAGGAGAGGATCCACGCTTTGAAGTGAAAATATTTGATAATAATTCGAAAGCAGAATACATTGCTAAAATGCAAGATTATCCATTTGTCACTGTCATCTCAGCCAATGAAAATCTTGGATTTGGTCATGGACACAATCAATTATTAATGAATGCAACGCAAGAATACGGATTTATTTGCAATCCTGATATTCTTGTCACGAAAGAATCAATTGAAGGATTATTAAAAAGAATTCAAGAGAATGAAGCAGCTGTCGTAGTTCCTCAGGTTTTGAACGAAGATGGCTCTATTCAGTATTTAGTAAGAAAACGATTAGCTGTATTCGATTATTTCTTGCGATTTATTCCGTTTCATTGGGTAAAAAAAGTATTTAAAAAAAGACTGTCTGCTTATGAGTGCCGTGACCTTCCACAAGATCAAACCAGTTATATCCGAATGGGCTCTGGTTGTTTTATGTTGGTAGAAATCGCTCGCTTTAAAGAAATCGGCGGCTTTGACGAACAGTTCTTTATGTATTTTGAAGACAATGATTTGTGTTTGAGATATGAAAAAGCGGGGTACCGCATTTTGTATACGCCCTTTGAAAAAGTCGTGCACTTATACGGTAAAGGAGCTCATAGAAGTGCAAAACTCTTTTTGGTGTTTATGCATTCGATGATGAAATTTTTTAATAAATGGGGTTGGAGGCTGTTTTGATGAACCGTTTATTTGTGACGATCGTAATGTATGAAAGAAGCTGGCAAGAAGCGTCGGCTTCACCGCTTTTGGAAAAAGCGGTGAAGAACCAGCAAATCCAATTGCTGGTTTATGATAACAGTCCACAAAGTCATGATGAGCCTTTTTTTCAGCATCCATTAGTGACCTATTTCCATGATCCAGCCAATCCCGGCCTCTCCAAAGCATACAATAAAGGGTTTAAGTCTGCGTCTAGCGGCGATTTTGATTTGCTGCTTCTCTTGGATCAAGATACGGAGCTGACAAAAGCCTACCTAAACTTTCTTATGACTGAGACGATCGGAACTGAAATAGGTGCTGTTGTGCCGCTGATTTACAGTGGCACAACACAGGTATCACCGGTCTTAGCTGATCGTTACATCAATCGAAATCTGGCATATCCTGCTATCGGTGAGCAAAAACAGCGGATTATGGCAATCAATTCCGGCACCGCAGTCACTCTCGCGGCTATAAAAAAAATCGGCGGATTCAATGATGCTTTTCCGCTGGATTTTTTAGATCATTGGCTTTTTCTTCGCTTACATCAAGAAGGCTTTCGGTTTTTGATCGCAAACCAAAAGTTGAATCATGATCTTTCAGTCATGCATTATAAAACGATGACTAGGGAAAGATATGAGCAGATTCTTACCAGTGAATCGAAATTCTATAGGGATTTCGATAAAGAAAAGAAAAAGGAACATGAAAAACAGCTTTTTTTTCGAACAATAAAACAAGCACTTTCACCCAAAATGTGCCGATTCAGTCGAAGAACATGGAAAGAATACTTGTCATTTAGGAAGTATCATTTATGATATCAGTATGTGTAGCCACTTATAACGGAGAAAAGTATCTTCAAGAACAGCTGGACAGCATTCTAATTCAACTTGCACCTGATGATGAGCTGATTATTTCGGATGACTTCTCTACTGACAAGACAAGAAATATCCTCGATTCTTATCGCGCAGATCCCCGAATCAAACTTTTGGAAGGACCGCAAAAAGGCATTATCAAGAATTTTGAACACGCAATTAAGCAGGCTTCAGGCGATCTGATTTTTTTGGCCGACCAAGACGATGTGTGGCTTCCCGATAAAGTTGCTGATACAAAAGCAAAATTTGATGAAAAAAAAGAGACACAGGTAGTCATTTCTGATTTGAGAATTGTCGATGAGCAGCTTGAAGTGATTGAACCCTCCTATTTTGCCTATCGGAATGTAAAAGTCGGATTTTTACGAAATGTGCTTAAAAATAAATACATCGGAGCAGGCATGGCTTTTCGAAGAGAGTTGAAGCCAGCTATTCTTCCGTTTCCGCAAGCAATTCCAATGCATGATATGTGGATCGGTGCAATGGCAGGCAACCGTATCGAACTTATTGATAAGCAGTTAACGTTGTATCGAAGACATGAAAAAAATGCCAGTGAAATCAAAACATCCGCTTCATTTGGCCAGCAATTCGTGTGGCGCTGGGGTTTAATAAGAAGCCTGTTCATGAGAAAAGTATTTGATAAATAAAAGTTACATTTTCATTTCAAAACTTTGAATTGAATGACAAAGCTTTCTAGAAATGAGATAATGCTGTGGTGAGAAATACAAGTAAATTATTTAAGGAGCGTAATGAATGAAAGGGATTATTTTAGCAGGCGGTTCAGGAACACGCCTTTATCCATTAACAAAAGCAACTTCTAAACAATTGATGCCTATTTATGACAAACCAATGATTTTTTACCCAATGTCTACATTGATGTTGGCGGGGATCAAAGAAATTTTAATTATTTCCACTCCTCAAGATACTCCTCGCTTTCAAGAGTTATTCGGCGATGGCAAAGACTTAGGACTGCAAATTGACTATGCAGTACAGCCAAGTCCTGACGGCCTCGCTCAAGCATTCATTATTGGGGAAAAGTTTATCGGCACTGATAGTGTTTGTTTAGTCTTAGGAGACAATATTTATTATGGCGGCGGTCTATCGAAAATGCTTCAACGAGCTGCTGCAAAAGAATCAGGTGCAACTGTTTTTGGCTATCATGTAAATGATCCTGAACGATTTGGTGTAGTGGAGTTTGATGACGATATGCACGCCTTGTCTATTGAAGAAAAACCTGAGAAGCCGAAATCAAATTATGCTGTAACAGGTCTGTATTTCTATGATAACGAAGTAGTCGAAATAGCCAAGAATATCAAACCGTCTGCGCGTGGAGAATTAGAAATTACCGATATCAATAAAGTTTATCTAGAAAAAAATAAACTTTCTGTTGAAGTCATGGGAAGAGGTTTCGCTTGGCTTGATACAGGAACACATGAAACATTGCTTGAGGCATCTACTTTTATTGAAACGATTGAAAAACGGCAAAACTTGAAAGTTGCGTGTTTGGAAGAAATATCATTCCGAATGGGCTATATCACAAGAGAGCAGTTGGTTGCTTTAGCTGAGCCATTGAAAAAAAATCAGTATGGTCAATATTTATTACGACTAGCTGCTGAATAAAGAGGAGACGCTTTGATGAAAGTTATAGAAACAAAATTGACAGATGTAAAATTAATAGAGATGGACGTTTACGGCGATCATCGAGGTTTTTTTACTGAAAGCTATTCAAAAGAAAAATTTTCAGCACAAGGAATTGACTTTGATTTTGTTCAAGATAACCACTCATTATCTGCTGAAGCAGGTGTGTTAAGAGGCCTGCATTTTCAAAAAGGTGAAGCAGCACAGACAAAATTGATTCGTGTGGTGACTGGTGCGGTACTTGATGTTATCGTAGATATTCGTAAAGGCAGCCCGACCTATGGAGAGTGGGAAGGGTACTTGTTAACCGAACACAACCATCGTCAGTTATTAGTACCTCGCGGATTTGCTCACGGGTTTATGACACTGACCCCAAATGTGAACTTCTTGTATAAGTGTGACAACTATTATAATGCTGAAGCTGATGGCGGCATTGCATTTGATGATCCCGATTTGGCAATTACTTGGCCTATAGATGTGAAAAAAGCGATTCTATCAGAAAAAGATAAAAAACATCCAACACTGAAAGAATTTGAAATAGAAAATACATTTGTCTATGGTGAAGTATAAGGAGTGAAAGTGATGAAAAAAATTATTGTAACCGGTGGAGCAGGATTTATCGGCTCTAACTTTGTTCATTATGTGATCAATAATCATCCTGATGTTTTTGTAACAGTTTTAGATAAGCTGACCTATGCGGGAAATAAGAACAATCTTAATGGTCTTCCAAAGAATCGCTTCGAATTAGTTGTCGGCGACATTGCTGATCAGGAGCTGGTAGATAGATTGGTTCAGGATACAGACGCTGTCGTTCATTATGCTGCAGAATCTCATAATGACAACTCGTTGAAAGATCCTTTTCCGTTTGTTCAAACCAACATTATTGGAACGTATACGCTGATAGAAGCATGCCGAAAGTATAATGTAAGATACCATCATGTTTCAACCGATGAAGTATATGGCGATCTTCCTTTGAGAGAAGATCTTCCGGGACATGGCGAAGGAGCGGGAGAAAAATTCACGGACAAAACGCCGTATAACCCATCAAGTCCTTACTCTTCAACAAAAGCTGGTTCCGATCTTTTGGTAAAAGCTTGGGTACGCTCATTCGGTCTCCAAGCGACGATCTCCAATTGTTCTAATAATTATGGACCTTATCAACACATTGAGAAATTTATTCCTCGACAAATTACCAATATTTTGAGCGGCATCAAGCCGAAATTGTACGGTGACGGGAAAAATGTCCGTGACTGGATTCATACAAATGATCATTCATCAGCTGTGTGGACGATTTTAACAAAGGGACAAATGGGTGAAACGTATCTCATCGGTGCCGATGGTGAAGAGGATAATAAAGCAGTAATTGAACTGATTTTAGAACTAATGGATCAGCCCAAAGACGCGTATGAGCACGTAAATGATCGACCAGGTCATGATTTACGCTATGCAATTGATTCGACAAAATTGAAAGAAGAATTGGGCTGGCAACCGGAATTCACCAATTTCCGAGATGGCTTAGCCGATACGATTGAGTGGTATCGCAACAACGAAGAATGGTGGAAGACAGAAAAAGAAGCGGTAGAGAAAAATTATGCTGCGAATGGACAATAAATAAAAGCAGGGAAACCTGCTTTTTTTGAAGGGATGAGAAATATGATTTTACTGACAGGCGGAAATGGGCAGCTGGGCACGGAGCTGCGACATCTATTAGATGAAAAAGGATTAAAATATGTCTCAACGGATGCCCAGGAAATGGATATTACGGACGAACAAGCAACTCTTGCGTTTATTCAAGAATTAAAACCGACCGTTATTTATCATTGTGCTGCATACACAGCAGTAGATAAGGCGGAAGATGAAGGCAAGGAACTTGATGAGAAAATCAATGTCAACGGGACGGAAAACGTGGCGAAAGCGGCGAAAGCGGTAGGAGCAAAGTTTGTTTACATCAGTACTGATTATGTGTTCGATGGAACGAAAAAAGAGGGGGTCTACAAAGAAACAGATAAGCCGAATCCTCAAAATGAATACGGTCGTACAAAATTGTTGGGTGAACAAGCAGTGAAAGATCTTTTAGATGAATACTTCATTATCCGAACTTCATGGGTTTTTGGTAAATATGGACATAATTTTGTATATACAATGAAACGTTTAGCGCAAACGCACCCGCGCTTAACCGTCGTTGATGATCAATATGGCCGTCCAACATGGACCCGAACATTAGCTGAATTTATGGTTTATATTATCGAAAACAATGCAGACTATGGGATCTACCATCTATCAAATGACAATAGCTGTTCATGGTACGAATTTGCCAAAGAAATTCTGAAAGAAACGGATGTTGAGGTTGCACCTGTCACTTCAGCAGAATATCCGCAAAAAGCAAAACGACCACAATACTCGGTGTTGGATCTTACAAAAGCAAAGAATACCGGTTTTGTTATTCCTACTTGGGAAGAAGCATTGGCTGATATGACTGCATCTTTAGAGAAAGAAGAAAACTAGAAAAAGAGGGATCATGATGAAAGTTTCCGTTTTTGGTTTAGGTTATGTAGGATTAGCAAACGCTTTGTTATTGGCGCAAAAAGAAGAAGTACTTGCTTATGATATTGTGGATGAAAAAATCGATCAATTGCAAAAGAAAATCTCACCTCTTGAAGACAAAGAAATTCACCAATTTTTGGAGCGGACAGACTTGTCCGTTCATTTCACCAAAGCTTTTGATGAAGCTGTTGACTTTGGGGATGTATTAATTATTGCGACGCCTACAGATTACGATGAGCATAAAAACTATTTTGATACGTCGACTGTAGAATCGGTGATTGAAAAAGCGCTGGAGTTGCGTCCAGATGCTGTGTTTATTATTAAATCAACAGTTCCTGTAGGGTATACATTAGATCTTAAAGCACGTTTTAACACAGAGAACATTTTATTTTCACCTGAATTTTTGCGTGAGGGAAAAGCTTTATACGACAATTTGCATCCTTCGAGAATTGTTGTTGGAGAATGCAGTGAGCGAGCGAAAGAGATCGCCGAGATGTTCAAGCGAAATGCATGGGAAAATGAAATTCCCGTGCTTTTAACAAATCCGACTGAAGCTGAAGCAATAAAACTGTTTTCTAACACGTATCTGGCGCTGCGCGTGGCATATTTCAACGAATTAGATACCTATGCGGAAGTGAGGGGACTTGATTCACGACAAATCATTGAAGGCGTCGGGCTGGATCCTAGAATCGGCTCCCACTACAACAATCCGTCTTTTGGATACGGTGGCTACTGTCTGCCCAAAGATACCAAGCAGCTCCTAGCTAACTATGATAAGGTTCCGAATAATATCATTCAAGCGATCGTCGAAGCAAATACGACCCGCAAAGATTTCATCGCGGAGCAGATCCTTGATCGACAACCGAAAGTTGTGGGCATCTATCGATTGACTATGAAAGCTCATTCTGATAATTTCCGCTATTCTTCCATTCAAGGAATTATGAAGCGGATCAAAGCCCATGGAATCAACGTAGTAGTATACGAGCCTTCTTTAAAAGAGAAATCCTTCTATAACTCTGAAGTTATTGATGACTTTGAGACGTTTAAAAAGATCTCTGATGTTATTGTAGCAAATCGTATGGAAGATGTACTGCATGACGTAGAAGACAAAGTATACACAAGAGATTTGTTTGAAAGAGACTAAAAACTTTGAGAAAAAGGAGGCCAAATTTCGTTCGTTGAATGCGGCTTTCTTTTTTTCGTTTAATCTGTCAATGAAACATTAATTTTTTTTCTCAATTTTTGAAATGATCTGGTAAAGGTTGAGAAAGAGGGGAATGTCGAGTATACTTTTTAAGGATAGCTTTAAAAAGTTTTACCGTAAAAAAGATTAGTGGAACCTTAAAGGAGAAAATGATGTTCGAGCGTAAAAATAGAATTTTATTGAAAGAATTAGTAAAAACCGATTTTAAACTAAGATATCAAGGAAGTATTATGGGCTATGTTTGGTCTGTTTTAAAGCCCTTGATGCTGTTTACTGTCATGTATGTGGTCTTTGTACGTTTTCTTAAATTTGGACAAGATGTTCCTCACTTTGAAGTGGCGTTACTTTTGGGAACCGTTCTATGGAGCTTTTTTAGCGAAACGACAAATTTAGGTATGTCATCAATCGTCACACGAGGCGATCTGCTTAGAAAACTAAGCTTTCCTACACATATCATTGTTATTGCTGTATCGATCAACGCCTTAATCAATCTAGTAATCAGCCTTGTGATCGTTCTTTTATTTGCGATGATCAATGGAGCGGATATTTCAATCTATGCTTTTTTAGCACCGCTGCTTCTGATTGAACTCTATGCCTTTTCATTGGGCGTGTCTTTTATTTTGGCAACAATCTATGTTAGGTTTCGGGACATTGGACCGATCTGGGAGGTTGTCCTTCAAGCGGGTTTTTACCTTACACCGTTAATTTACCCATTGACACTTGTAATGAATATGGACGTGAACATTGCCAAACTTTTGATGATGAATCCAATGGCTCAAATTATTCAAGATATGCGGCATATCTTAACAAGTACAAGCAATATTACGGTATGGCAATTAATAAATACGAATTGGATCGTCGCAATTCCATATGTTTTGCCATGGATCGTATTAGTTGCTGGCTACATGATTTTTAATAAAAATTCGAAAAAATTTGCGGAGATTATTTAATATGAATAATGAAATAGCAGTGAAAGTTGATCATATAGGAAAATCGTTTCGTCTTCCTACAGAAAGTACAACGAGTTTAAAAAGAACGATCGTTAATTATTTTAAAGGAATCAAAGGATATAATGAGCAAAAAGTCCTAAGAGATATTTCGTTTGAAGTGAATAAAGGAGATTTCTTTGGAATTGTCGGAAGAAATGGGAGTGGAAAATCAACCTTATTAAAAATTATCTCCCAAATTTATACACCTGAAAAAGGGTCTGTAGAAGTGAACGGAAAATTGGTTTCCTTCATCGAGTTAGGTGTTGGATTCAATCCAGAATTAACTGGGAGAGAGAATGTCTATTTGAATGGCGCTATGCTTGGTTTTTCCGAAAAAGAAGTGGATGGAATGTATTCCGATATCGTTGAGTTTGCGGAATTAACTGAATTTATGAATCAAAAATTAAAGAATTATTCAAGCGGCATGCAGGTTCGACTTGCGTTTTCTGTAGCGATTCAAGCGAAAAGCGATATTTTAGTCTTAGATGAAGTATTGGCTGTCGGGGATGAAGCGTTCCAAAGAAAATGCAATGACTATTTCATGAAGGCCAAAGATGAGAACAAGACCATTATCCTCGTGACTCACTCAATGGAATCTGTTCGTAAATACTGTAATAAAGCACTGATGATCGATAAAGGGGAAGTAAAAATCATCGGGACCCCAGATGATGTAGCAAATCAATATTCTTTAGACAATGTTACACAGACGGGGACCTCCACCGTTATTGAAAAAACAGACGATATCGATGTAAAGAAAGAAGAAGAGAACGATTACATTAAAGACTTCAAAGTACGGTTGCTATCAGATGAACTAATAGAGAAAGATCAAAAAAGAATAGCGTTTGAAGTTTCGTATGAAGTTTTAGAGGAAATGAAAACATATATAGCTTTTTCTTTAACGGATATTGATCGAAATATTTGGGTATATAATGACAATTCATTAGATCATATGACCACAGGCTTAGGGAAAAAAACTTTGCGTTATACATGTAATTTGAACGAAATGAATGGTTGCAAACTTCGGTTAGGTGTTTCAGTCAGAAATGAATCAGACCAACCATTCGCGTTCTCTGATAAGGAGAATTCACCTATTATAATTATTTCTCCAAAAAAAGAAATGTCTAAAAGCGAGAGAATTTCTTCTAGCGGATTAGTTAGACGAAATGGATCTTGGGAAGAAATCGAAATATAGTCTGGTAATGAGGTGGGCAAAACTTTATGGGGTTAGTATCTGTTATTGTGACATGTTACAATCACGAAAAATATATTGAACAATGTTTAAAAAGTGTACTTTCTCAAACATATCCTGAGATTGAACTGCTTGTTATAAATGATGGTTCAACTGATAAATCAGAAGAAATAATTCTTAAAACTCTTGAACTTTCTAACACAAAATATGAGTATATTTATCAAGAGAACAGTGGTGTTTGCGTAACAAGAAACCGTGGGTTAGATTGGATAAAGGGCAAATATGTTCTTTTTATTGACAGTGATAACTATCTCGATCCTGAGTTTATTGAAAAATTAGTTTCTTTGGCTGAAAGCGAAGAGGTCGATATAGTATATACCGACTTAATCAATGCTTCATCAAAAGAACTTTTCATGAAAGCCAGACCGTTCGAGCTTCAAGCCTATCTAACAAATAATTTTATTGATAATTGTTCACTAATACGAGCATCCATCATTAAAGATGTTCGTTATGACTTGAATTTAAACCGAAAAAAATTAGTTGATTATGATTTTATCATGAATTTAATTTTAGTTAATAAAGCAAAACCAAAAAAATGTGAAGAAGCTAAGCTGAATTATCGAGTACTAGCAAATTCGATTTCTAGGACCGGAGAGCATTCTTCTGATAAATTTTATTATGAAGTTTATTTTTATATATTAAGAAAACATATTGAAGACTATCCCAATGAAATTCTTAATGCAGTTTCACACAATACTATGATATTGGAAAATAGATTAAGCAATCTCACAAAACATTTGACTGAGTTAACAGAACATGTAAAGAATCAAGATCACGAAATTATCGTGAAAAACGATGAAAAAAAACTTTTAGAATTGGATAAGCAAAATCTGCTTGTTGAAAGAAAAGAGTTGGGTGAACATTTCTCTTATGAAATTGAAAAATATGAAAAAGAACAATTTACAATGAAACAAATTATTGCAACTTTGGAAAATGAGAAAAATGAAATTCGAAATTCAAATTCATATAAATTAGGGAATCTTTTCATCAAGCCGATACATTATGGATATCGCTTTATTAAAAATCCAGCTCTTGCTTTAAAAGTGTGGAGTAAATTAAAAGAGAACACAAGAAAATACTCAACAAAAGTTGTAAAACCCTCTACACTCCTGATGAGGGTTAAAAGGAGTGTAGAGAGAAAGAATAATAACTATGTTGCTCCATCAAGAATTTTGATTTTTGTTATTTATGAAGACAAAGAGAAATTACAAGAATATAAACTTCTTTTCTTGAAAGCATTTAAAGCTCTATGTACAGATCTCTTAATTATAGTAAATGGTGATTTACCAAGCTCGGATATTGAGCAGTTGGAACAATTAGGCCGTGTAGAAACCAGAGAAAATAAAGGATACGATACGGCAGCATTTAGACATGGAATTTTGTTTTTGGGTAAAGAGAAGCTTTTGGAATATGATGAGTTACTGTTAGTAAATGATACCAACATTGGACCTGTTGGTGAATTATCATCTATTTTTAAAAAAATGGCAGATAAAAAACTGGATTTTTGGGGTTTGACTTATGGAGAAGAATATAACGATTTTACTAATTTAAACAAATACGGCTATATTCCTAAACACTTACAGTCTTACTTCTTAGTAATAGAAAAGACATTACTTTCTTATTCAGGGTTTTATTCTTATTGGGAAAAAATGAATGATACAAATTCAAGAGATAAAGCAATTGGTATGCACGAAACGGTATTCACAAAGCATTTTTCAGATTTAGGATTTAAGCATGGTGCGCTAACAGAAAAAAACGAGGATAGTGCAATGTATATCCATCCTCTTGAGATGCTTAAAGAGGGTATACCAGTAATCAAATATACTGCATTATCAAACTATACAAATGAGAAATTTATTTGGCAAGGCTTGAATAGGCAAACAGAAATCCCTAGTTTGGTAAAATATATAGAAGAAAAGACAGATTATCCTGTTAAAATCATCAAAGAGATCATAGAGGATATAAAGGAGAAAGATTCACAAAAGTATGTATTGATTATTGATGGTGTTGAAAATGTTATTCCACAACTGACAAAATATCGTGTTGAAAATAAAATTGAACAATTAAAAAATTTGAATTTTAGAGTGAAGTCTGTGGGACTTTCTGAGCTGAAAATTAGCGATGCAGAAAGAGCGAGCCATATTATAATTTATAGAGCGCCATATAATGAGATGCTGGTCAATTTGATTCAAGTGGCCAAAGAATTTAATAAGCCAGTTTTATATGATATTGATGATTTAGTGATTGATACGAAATACACTGACCAGCTTTCGTATGTTAAAGGATTATCTAAAATAGAGAAGCAAAATTATGATGCTGGCGTGACTAACTATGGAAAAATGCTGGTTCTATGTGATATTGCAATAGCTTCCACAGAAGATTTGAAAAAAGAGCTAAAAAAGTATAATACTAAAGTGTTGTTAAACCGTAACTTAGGCAGTGAGGAATTAATAAAGCTAAGCAATAATGCAGAAAAACTTAGTGATGCATCATGTGTTCATATTGGGTATTTTTCTGGATCAATTACTCATAACGAAAATTTTGAATTAATTATGCCGGCAATATTGAAAATTTTAGCTTCCTTTAATAACGTGAAATTACATTTAGCGGGTCATATCGATATTCCGAATGAGTTAAAAGAATATAGTGAACAAATTGTGATCCATCCATTTGTTGACTGGAGATTGCTGCCGCAACTTGTTAAAAATGTAGATATAAATCTTGCGCCGCTTGTCGACACTATATTTAACAGGGCAAAATCTGAAATTAAGTGGTTAGAAGCTGGGTTATTAAAAATTCCAACAATTGCCAGTAACATTGGATCATTCAAGGACATGATAATTGAAGGTGAAACTGGCATTTTAGTTGATTCATCTGAAGATTGGTTTGAAAAACTAGAGCTGCTTGTAACGAATGGAGAGTTGCGCAAAAAAATTGGACGTAACGCGTATAATTATGTTGTTAACAATTGTACGACAATTCAACATAACGATGAATTGACAGATTTTTTATCTGAAGAGGCAAAAAATAAAATAAACGATTAAATAAAATATTCTTTAGTATAGGTATGTTTTAAATGAAGGAGACAAGATGAAAACAATACTTTTCGTGTCACCAACGGGTACGCTCGATAATGGAGCAGAAATATCTATCGTCAACTTAATGAAGTTTTTAGCTGCAGAAGGATATCATGTAGTTAATGCAGCACCGATATATGGAGTTGCAACAGAAAATGATTATTCTAGATATTGTGAGTCCAATGGCATTGAATGCTATTTGATCAATAACCAACGTTGGTGGTGGGAAGATGCTCCCGCACATATATTTGGTTCAGAAGAAGAAAGAGTTGTTTCATATAGAGACACAATTAAGACATTAACCGAGATTATAAAAGAAAAACAAGTGGATGTGGTGATTACAAATACGGTAAATATGTTTCAAGGTGCTCTTGCTTCTTGTCTAGAATCTATTCCTCATATCTGGTTAATTCATGAATATCCAGAAAAAGAGTTTGCTTACTATAAGAATAAACTAGATTTTATTGATCAATTTTCCACGGATATATTTTCGGTCACAGGTGATTTAAACAATCATCTGAATAAATTATTTAATAGTAGAGAAATACTTCCTTTTGCGCCGTATACAGAACTAAAAAGTTCAAATATTCAAATAGGAAAGAAAAAAAGAATCGTTTCAGTTGGAAGAATAACCAAAAGAAAAAATCAATTGGAGCTAATTCGAGCATTCCATGAAATAAATAGAAAAGATATCGAACTAGTTTTTGTTGGCGGTTGGGATGAAGAGTATAAAAGAGAATGCGAACGATATATAAAGGAGCATACTATTGCATCAGTTTCTTTTACCGGGAATGTAGAGAATCCATGGGATATAGTTACAGATAAGGATATTTGTGTATTTACATCAAGTTTAGAGACATATGGATTAGTTTATGTAGAAGCTTTACTCAATGGTATTCCAGTGATCATTTCGGACAATCCAGGCCATTTATCTGCATATGAGATGTTTCAACATGGGAAAATATATCCATTAGGTAATATTGATTCGCTTGTAGAGGCTATTAATTATTTTATAGACAATTTTGAAGAAGTAAAAAGTAAATCAGAAATGTTCATTAAAACAGCGAAAGAAAAATATCAAATCAAGTCAGTTTATCATGTTTTAATAGAAAGAATAAATCAAGCAAAGACAAATGAACATGCTATAAGACACATAAAAAACTTATTAGTAATCAACGAAAAGAAAAGTAAATTAGCAAATCTAGAAATAAAAATAAGAACCTTTGTGCAGAGAGTGATGTATAAAATTAAAAATAAATAAATACTTAAGGGGTTAAAATAATGGTTCGAAACAAATTACGAGAACCGCAAGGGATTTTTCTCGTACTAGCAACTCTATTTATAGGGATTTCGGTATTTTTAATGCCTATTAATAGAGTGCCCGATGAGATGAACCATGCGAGAATGGCATGGAATTCAATATTTGTAAGAACTGACACGAGTTTTGATTGGATGAATAGTGTTAGTGCAGATACTGAAATTAACAAAAGTGAATATAAACAGTTGTTTACGGAAAAAATTGATTTATCCGAGGAAAAATTTCAACCAAGCTTTGAGTTGAAAAGAATTATGCATATTCCGCAAGTTTTAGGAATGATACTAGGAAGCATTGTTTATCCATCAATAGGCGTAATGGTAACATTGGGACGCTTATTTAACGCTGTATTTTATATAGCCAGTATGTATTTAATTATTACAAAGACTAGATACGGTAAATGGTCGATGGTGCTTTTATCTTTACTCCCTATAATGGTTCAACAAGCAGGATCATTATCTTATGATGCTGCAAACTTCGTAGCGATTCTTGGCTTTTTTGCCTTTTTAAGCTTAATGATTGAAAATCCTCAAATCAATTTAAAAAAGTTGTTTCAAATTTTGCTATTTGCTCTAGCACTATATATTACGAAAAGTAATAACTTTTTATTTCTATTGCTTCTGTTCCCAATCAATTTCATATTAGCAGGAAAACTTTCTCCTTTGGAGAAAGTTAATCAGCATATAAGAAAGTTGATCTTCAAATACAAATATATACTGATCGTCCTTTTGCTTGTTCTTGGGGGATTAGTAGGTATTAAAATGTTTGGTGGTATACAGGGAATTAAAGAATTACTGCTCGTTTTGGTGAGAACTCTATTTAATAATAATCTAAATGGACATTTAAACAGCATTTTAACCGTGGGTATGTTTGGTTATATTGGGTTGTTTTCGGTAGAAATCCCTTTGTGGATTATTTTTATAGATGTAGCTTTATTGGCTTTTATTTCTGCTCTGAATAGTGATTTTGAAATCAAGAAAATATTCGGATTTTCATCGTTAGCAATCATTGTAATTCAAATTTTGGCTATAATCGCTGGAATGTACTATGCTTGGACACCGCTAGTATTAGGAGAGAATGCAATAATTTCGGTAGGTGCACAAGGGAGATACTTTACTCCGTTTCTTATTTTTCTTGTTCCTTTTTTCATCTCATTAAAAGATAGCATAAAAGTCGAGATGAGTGAAAAGCTATTAAGGTTTGCTATAATATTAACTTTAGTATTCAATTTTATTGTTTCTACAGGCTTGGTTTTGGATACTTATTGGTTTTTATGATGGGAGAACTTATGAACAGGGTTGCTTATCTTTAGATTAGTTTTTTTTCTTTTCTAATTCATTTTCAGTATAGAAATTTGCTAATTCTGTTTTTTCAATAATAGATGAAATGAGTTGTGTAAAATCAAATCTGGGTCAGAATGAACCACATTCTGGCTCAGATTTTTTGTTATCTTACATTGATTAATTGATTGATCAAAAAGATTCTAATTCTCATGTTCTCGAATGATTTAAATCCGTAGGATACTCGTTTCATTGTCTTTATGTGGGTATTCTTCGCTTCAATTTTTCCATTGGAATAAGGATAGATCATTGCGTTGGTGATGCCTTCTTCATAGGTCAGAAGGTTTTGAAGCTTCTCCCGAAAGCCGTCATCTAACGTTTCGGGAAGTTCTGCCAATATGGAGAAAAATAAGTCAGGGTCTTTGTCTCGAAAGGCTTCAACTAATTCATGAAAAAAGGGATACGCCTCCTTCAGGGGCGTAGAAAACTCAAGCAAACGATCAATCATCATTGCTTCAGTAAGAAATGGGTATTTTGGTGCTCGGAAACTTTTCCATGTTTTGTATTCATAATGGTTGATGTTTGCACGATTTTTTAGCAAAAAGCGCCAGTTCTTTTTCAGTTTTTCTGCATGGCTTTTCTGCCCAGCTTTACGAAGTTCATTCATTTCACGGATACGCAACTCATTGAACGCTTGATTCATGTGTTTGACAATATGAAACCGATCAATCACTACTTTCGCATTTGGCAGAACACGTTTGGTGAGCTGGAAGTAGGCAGCGTTCATGTCTGTAACCAAGAATTCTACTTCTTCTGGATTGGTACAACCTAAGAAATAGCTTGTTAATCGGGGTAATTTACGCGTAGGCAAAACATCAATTAATTTTCCTGTTTCGCCATCTGCGCAAATAAAGCTCATCTTATCTTCTATGGAAGCGTGCGAACGAAATTCATCAACCATCAATACACTGGGGAGAATCATTTTAGATTGCTTTGGCAAATAGCTTTTAAACTCTTTCAACGTACGAATAACGGTGGTCAAAGATACCTGACAGCTTTTCGCAATAAAAGATAAAGATACTTTTTCAGTTAGTAAAGAAGCAATTTTATATCTAACATGATTTGCGATTGAATGTCTGGGTTGGACAAAATAACTTTGAGCCGTCCAATGGGTGCGACAGTTTTTACAGGTATAGCGTTGCTTTTTAGGCGCATAACCAAAGGCATATGATTGTATTGTTCAAAACGGACAATCGTTTCCTTTTTTCCATTTTTCACTATAATTGCTTTCCCGTTTCCATCTACCACAGTAGTACCACAACTTCTACAAGCACGAGGAGTAGGCGAGAGAACCGCATCGACGACCAACGTCTTTTTCTTCTGAAGGGTCTCGTAAGAGACCTCTGTAATCATCAAATCTTTCTCTATTATTCTCAGCATTTTTTTGATAGAATCATTCATATAGCATATCGTTCTCTCAGTTGTTTATTTTGTGGTGATTTAATCATACTAGAGAACGATATATTTTTTAATACCTAAAATGAAAATGGGACTGAAGAATCAATTCTGATTCATCAGTCCCATAAATTATAGAGTCAGATTTTTTGTTATCTCACATTGATTAATTGATTGATCAAAAAGATTCTAATTCTCATGTTCTCGAATGATTTAAATCCGTAGGATACTCGTTTCATTGTCTTTATGTGGGTATTCTTCGCTTCTATTTTTCCATTGGAATAAGGATAGATCATTGCGTTGGTGATGCCTTCTTCATAGGTAAGGAGGTTTTGAAACTTTTCCCGAAAGCTGTCATCTAACGTTTCGGGAAGTTCTGCCAATAAGGAGAAAAATAAGTCAGGGTCTTTGTCTCGAAAGGCTTCAACTAATTCATGAAAAAAGGGATACGCCTCCTTCCAGGGCGTAGAAAAGTCAAGCAATCGATCAATCATCATCGTTTCTGTCCCATAAAAATTATAGAGGCTGATTTTTTGAGGAGAATGATTAGGCGGTTGAGAAATAGAAAGCCTTATTCTCATTACATGATATAAATATCTTTTGATGTCATGTTGTAACAGGAAACTTGAAATGCTTTTAATTTTCACTTTATAGATAATGGGATTATAAGAAGTCTGTTAAAATAAAATTTCGCTTTTTTACCAAAAAAATATTCATATAATTATATTATGATTAAAATAAAAAAAGGTGATAAATCAAGCAGCATTCTTTTTTAATTTACCTCTACTCACAATATAGTTGATTTAATAAATATTAAAGTAATAATCGCTCTTTAAAGAATCGATGTAAAAAAGGTATTTTAAGAAAACTTTTTTATGTACAAAAGTAGTATAAACGAGAGGATATTATGATTGACTTGCAATTCTGTCATGCAGGTCACCTTAGAAAGTGTAATTTGGCTGATACATAAAAAGTGGTTGTGGACAATCAAGAAAAATCTCCCCTCTTCCAGTTGCTACTATATATTTTTTATTTTAAGAGCGGATGTGAAATATTGTTGTTATTTGAAAAAAGAGTTTATAGATTAGACCAGCAAAATATTTTTGGATTTTGAATCGTGTTTAAAAAAAATATTAGATTTCTATCAGAATATATTATTTCAAAAACTACTTAATCATATAGCTAACAAGAAAGTGATCTTTCTGACATGTTGCTTTGAGCAAGCGAAAAAAAAAGACAAAAACATCACTTGGATGCTTTTGTCGGGGCGATTTATGAAGTATTCCATGCAGCAGCGATCGATATATTTTTCACTAATTATTACTATTTGTATTTATGGTAAGATCCGAACCTTTCATTATATACTTATTATAAAAACTTGAGTTTTTACTTAATTCAGAGGTAAATGTCTCGTATCCCAAGAATTCCATTAAAGTATTAGTATCAGAATATAAATTAGTACCTAGTCCTATTCGGTCGCCTTCTATTTGTACGCCTAGTGCGGCCAATGTTGTAGGGAAAAGATCGAGTGTGCTAAATTGACGCTCAGTGTTATTTAATGTAGTAATAGGAGAGTTGATGAATAAATTAAAAACCGTTCTCTGGTAAGTTTCTTCTATTGAAGCGAAGTAACCTTGGTCCATATTTAAATGGTCTCCAGCAATAACAATAGTTGTATTTTCATAAAATGGCTGTGCTTTTATCCAAGCAATAAAGTCGCCAATCATCTGATCCGAATAATAAATAACATTGCTAAGCTGTTCATCAAAAATCTCAGGTGTATTTTCATTTTTGTATCCATCTGGAAAATGAGTATCTGCCGTTAGCATAGTCAAATTAAATGGCTGGTCTAGTGATGCTTGTTCCAAAAGTGTGTTTTTCGCAAATTCAAAGAGTTTCTCATCCTCATATCCCCACCATACTTTTCTATCTTTTGGTATCCAACCATGGTCATTAGCATAATTATAATCCCGTATCTCGTAGTCTCCATGTTGCTCATAAAATTTCTTCCTACCGCCAAAATCGGCGTCTGACCCCAATAATAAAATTTGGTTATATCCGTTGTCATGTAATATGTCACCTATAGAGGTAATTCCTGGCATGAAATGTTCAGTATTGCCATAGTCGTTTTCACTATATCCGCCGGTCACACGTAAAGGCACGCCTGTGCTTTGTCCAACCATTCCTCCTACCGTAAATCCAACACCAGGAACTTGAATTGCCCCCCCTAACAGCTTTTGGTTGGAGAAATTTAGTCCATCTGAATATGAGAGTTCTGTGATATTAGGCATTAAATTTTCTTGTTGGGCGCCTCCAACAGCTGACGAAAGATAAGTTGTCTCTAAGGACTCAACAAAAATATAAATCAAGTTTCTCTTGTCCTCAGGAAAAGTTATAGAAATCGAATTTGGATCAACATAAAAATCTTCATATATAGTTGATTTTTCAAAAAAGTAAGCTTTCAATTCATTAAAACCAAGTTTATTAAGGCCTAATACTATATTTGCTAACAATAAAATTACTGTAAAAAAAATAGAAAGAAAGCATGATTTTTTTGAAAATTTGACTATTCTAGTGGTTTTCGAAGAACGAATCATAATCATGAAATAGAGTAGAATGATGATAATTTGTGTAATGACTATAGAGTTTAGTAAAGGACCTAAAAGATATGCGTAAATCTGTCCTTGATCAGTTCCAGTTAGCGGTTGAGAAAGTGTATAAAAAATTTCATCTATTCCAACGTTTCCGAAGTAGCTTTTAGTCCAATAGGCGCTATTAGAGGCCAAAAAACCTAAAAATGTCAACAATATCAGTAGTAGTGAAAGTGCAACATATTTTTTATCAATCTTTATAGGTTTCTCAAGCCAATAGTTTGAACCAAATCTAAAAATTGCATAGAAAATTATCGCAAGGACTAATGAGAGTATGGTCCTTACAACCGTACCATTTTCTGAAACCCTTTCTAAAAAAAGTACGACTCGAGTAAAATTGGATGAAATAAAAGTACTAAGGGTGAAATGAAAGCTAGCAATAAAAAAAGCGAAAAAAAGCCGCTTCAAAAAGGTAGAGCGACAGTAAAAAAACAAAATAAAAAAAAGACCCAGGCTTATAAGCATTTAAAAAATCCTCCCAGAAAAAACTGTTTTAGAAATAAGTGTCGTTAGCAAAAAGTTTAATATAAATCTTCGATTAAGTAAATTATTTCATTAAATACAATCTTAAAAAGATGAAGTATGATAAAGTAAGAAAAGGTTATATATTTTATTTGATTATTGAGATTTATTTAGAAGTCGAGTATAATTTTAAAGATTGAGTTTGTAGCGGCAGCTCTAGAATAGGAAAGGGGAAGAGAATGCATACCTTTGTAATTTGTGCATATAAGGAATCGCCATTTTTAATAAAATGTATTGAATCTTGTAAGAATCAGACGAGTGTTTTAAATAATAATTCCAAGATAATAATGTACACAAGCACGCCAAACGAATATATAAAGAAAATTTCTGGACAATATGGGATCCCTTTATTTATAAAAGAGGGAGGCAGTATTGGAAAGGATTGGAACAATGCTTTGTCTGTGGTAGAAACAAGATATGCGACAATTATTCATCAAGACGATCTCTACTTGTCAAACTATGGAGAAAAAATATTGAATTCTTTCGAAGAAAACAATAATCTTAATATAGTATTTTGTGATTATGAAGAAATTGATGAGCAAGACAACATAAGAGAACGGAATGTTAATTTGAAAATAAAGACCTTCGGATTGCATTTACTGAGTTTGTTGCCATACAAGAAATATCAGCGCAGAATATATGCTTTTGGTAATTTTATATGTTGCCCAGCTGTATCATATGATTTAGATCGGTTAAAAGATTTTTCTTTTAATGAATCTTTAAGAATGGCGGTTGATTGGGATGCTTGGGAACGCATAATGAAGCGCCATGGAGAAATATTATACATTCCTGAACGTTTGATGTATCATCGTATCCACTCAGAATCAGAAACAACGGTTAATACAGTTTCAAAGACAAGAGAAGCTGAGGAATACGAATTGTACCAACGTTACTGGGGAAAGACTATTGCGAAGTTATTGATGAAATATTATGTTAATAACCAAAAGAGCAATCAACTATGAAAATAAGGATGAGATAAAATTGAATCCCAAAATATTGTTAATCATTCCAGCCTATAATGAGGCGGACGGTATTGAAGATGTTATCCGCAAAGTAAATGATTATAGAAAAAATTATAAATATATCCTTGATTACATTGTAATAAACGACGGCTCAACTGACAATGAAGAAGAAATCCTTCGAAAAAATGATATCAACCATGTTGAACTTGTTAATAATCTTGGTATTGGTGGAGCAGTTCAGACCGGGTACATTTATGCTTTAGAAAATGATTACGACATCGCTGTTCAGTTTGATGGGGATGGACAGCATGATATTCAAAGTCTACCTAATTTGATAGAGCCTCTCATAAATGACGTAGCTGATTTTACTGTTGGTTCAAGATTTGTTTCTGATAGTAAATCTAGTTTTAAATCCACTGGTGCCAGGCAGGCAGGAATAAAAATTTTATCCAATTTAATTTATATGCTGACTGGTCTAAGAATAAAGGATGTTACAAGCGGTTATCGAGCGGGCAACAGAAAAGTTATAGAACAATTTGTTAGTAGATACCCAAGTCAATATCCAGAACCTGAGAGTTATATGCATTTAATTGCGAAAAACATTAGAGTAAAAGAAGTCGGCGTTAGAATGTTTGAGAGGACTAGTGGGAAATCAAGCATTCATTTGTTGGACTCAGTTGCCTATATGTTTAATGTTTCGATCTCTATATTGATTGCTTCTTTGATTGAGAGGGAGGATAAGTAATATGCCAATACAGCTCCAAATAATTGCTATTTTTTTAGCAATTGGTTTTTTATTGTTAACGATATTTTTAATTCGGAAAGATCATGCAGAAGTCAGACAAATGAATAAGTGGTTATTTTTAAGCGTAATCATGATTTTTGGCGCTTTGTTTCCCAGTTTAGGAACAAAAATTGCTCACTCATTTGGTATCACCACACTGACTTCATTAGCATTGTTTACATTAACTGCTTTTTTGTTATTTATTGCTTTAACAAGCAGTATTGCCTTGATAAATACCCAACGTCAAATTAAAACATTGACACAGCAATTGTCACTTTTAAAACATGAAATAAATAAATTAAAAAAGGAGAAACAATGAGAGGCGTATATCTATCGCAAGATTTATCGCATGCTGGTGGTATAGAGAAAAAAATCTATAAACAAATCGAAGAATTTGAAAAGAACAATTTTACTATATATAAGGCGATTAATCCCAAGAGAAATATATTTCACCTAATTCGCAATGTTATCCCATTTTTTTCTAAACAATATTTTATGTCTGATAATATTAATTGGATTGAATATGACTTTGTTTATATAAGAAAAGGCGCCGTCTTAGACAAAAGTGTTATTGACTTATTAACTAAAATAAAATTACAGAATCCGCAGATTCTTATTATTATGGAAATTCCGACATATCCTTACATAAATGAATTCAAGGGTTTGCTTAAATGGATTATAAAAAGCAAAGAAAAATTATGGGTTCCTAAGTTGAAATTGTATGTTGATTTGTTCGTTACTTATTCCGACGATAAAAAAATCTATGATATTCCATGCTTAAATATTTCAAATGCATACGACTTTCCGGAGCGTCCGCCATTAATTAAATGTTCGAGTGATTCAATACAACTCTTAGGCGTAGCTGCGCTATGCTTTTACCATGGTTATGATAGAGTCATCGAAGGGTTGAATAATTATTATCAATCAAGTAAATCACAACGCCAGATTCAGTTTCAACTAGTTGGTGATGGTCCTGTGCTTAAAGAATATGAACAATTGGTTAAAAAATATCAATTAGAAGACAAGGTTACGTTTCATGGTAGAATAGCATTTTCCGATTTAGATCGATTTTATCAGACAGCAGATATTGGAATTGACTCTTTGGCTCGTCATAGATCGGGTGTTTTTTATAATAGTAGTTTAAAAGGAAAGGAATATTTAGCAAAAGGTTTCCTATTATATCAGGGGTTAAAACAGAGCTGGATTCAGAAAATTTATCTTTTTATTACAAAATTCCCAATGACGATACACCGCTAGATATTGAAAAAGTCGTTGAATGGTATGATTCTTTGAGAAAAAACATGTCGAAGAAAGAACTGACAAACTTCATATACAAATATGGTAAGTCAAACTATACGTTTGAAAAAACGTTTCAGCCTGTGGTGGATTATTTAAAAGAACGAGAGACTAAAAGAAAATAAATTTTACTTTGTTGGTTTGCTATCCAATGGTTCAATCAGCGAGATATTGAGTAAAGAAAATAAAATTTATTTAGTTGAAAGGATTCTAATGGAAAATAATCAAACAAAAAACTTATTTAAGAACTCATTTATCACTGGAGTTATTTTTGTAATTCAGATGATTATGAGTTTTGTTACAAGAACTCTTTTTATTAAATTCTTAGGTGTTGAAATACTGGGATTCAATGGTATAATAAGTAATATTTTGATGGTTCTATCTGTTGCTGAGCTAGGGATAGGACCTGCCTTGATTTTTTCGCTTTATAAACCTTTAGCGGAAAATGAAGTCGAACTAGTGAAAATTCTGATGAAATTTTATAAAAAAATATATACTTTGATTGGCTTAATAATTGCAGGACTAGGGCTCGTTCTAATCCCTTTTTTACCCTTTATCGTAGATAGTTCTGCTCAGATTGATCATCTGTATTTGTATTATTTATTGTTTTTATCAAATACAGTAGTGTCATATTTCTTCACTTATAAAAGAAGTATAATTATAGCAGATCAAAAGAACTATATAGTAGCTTCAAATGACTTTTTATATTGGATGATGTTTCAAATCTCAAGTTGTTTTGCTATAATGCTATATAGTAGCTTTACTGCGTATCTGATCTTTCAACTTTTAAGTACGATAGCTGCTAATCTAAGTATTTCTTTTATAGCGGATAAAAAGTTTCCTTATCTTAAGGATAAACCCAGTGATACACAGTTGCCGCAAAATTTAAAATCTGAAATAAAGAAAAACACAATTGGTCAATTTACCAATAAAATAGGAACTATGGTTGTTAACGGAACTGACAACATCCTTATTTCAATTTTTATAGGTTTATCTCAAGTAGGAATGTATGTGAACTACACGTTAATAGTTACTTCCGTTACAAATTTAATCAATCAGATTATTAATTCAATGACCGCTACAATTGGAAACGTCGGAATAACTGGTTCCCGTTCAGATTCAGTGCGTATGTTTGAAAATCATCTTTTTTTTGTTCATTCTATCGGCTACTTTTGTAGTTTCTATTTGATTGTGTTGTTTAACCCATTTATTATTCTTTGGCTTGGCAGTAAATTTACGTTTAGTTTTTTTACAGTAATATTAATTGTTTTAAATTTTTCTATAACAATTTCGAGGAAAAGTGCGCTTAGCTTTATTGATGCTTATGGATTGGCATGGTACCAGAAGTATAAACCGGTTTTCGAATCTATAGTGAATTTGGGACTTTCTATACTTTTCATCACAGTGTTCCATCTAGGCGTTGATGGGGTTTTGTTAGGAACCATCATATCCAGCATAACGATTTCATGTTGGTTTGAACCATATGTTTTATACAAACATGGTTTTTCTGAACCGTTTAAAAAGTTTGCAATATTAGCTGTTAAAAATTATGGCACAACAGTAATAGGCTTAATATTGGCAATTGTAACAGCTCTATTGACATCAGAGCTTAGAGGATTTCAAGGTTTTATTCTCCAAATTTTAATCACAAGTACAATATTAATATCTTCATTTATTGCTATTAATATTAAACGAAGAGAATTTCGTTGGTTCCTACACCTTGTTTTAAGAAAAAAACATAATTAATTTCTAAAACAGTTTCACTAGTGATATCATTTAATTAAGAAGAATTTAAGGAGGAGTTGTTTTGTCTAAACAACAGCATCCAGAAAAATCGTTTAAAGACGAAGTTTTAAAGTCTTTAGAGTCAAACCAAAACAAAGAACGGGATATAGGAAGCGAATTGAATTCTCAGCAAGAAGAGCGTCAATCAATCATTTCTCGGTCGAATAAAGAAAGCACAGAGAAAGAAAAAGGCTCTAGAAGCCAAAGTAAAGCTTTTGGTCACAATAATAAAATAGACCCAAATAATGACGATTTAACGGGGAAAAACCAACGCAGATTGCAGCGCAGCAAGGAAGACAAAATAGTTAATAAGATCGTGTTGATTGTTGTTCTTGTTTTCTTAGTAATCGGCGGAATATTAGGTTTCTCAGCTTATCGATATGTTACTTCAAGTTTGCAGCCATTAGATCCCGATGATACTGAGATGGTGACGATTGTTATTCCAAGCGGTTCTTCGAATAAAGCAATTGGTGAAATCTTAGAGGATGAGAACATTATTAAAAGTGGAATGATTTTTAATTATTACACAAAATTTAATAATCTGACGGGCTTTCAAGCAGGAACATATCATTTTTCACCAAATATGACACTGGAAGCGATAAGTGAGCAGTTGCAAAATGGCGAGGGCTCGGTCACCTCTGATGCAAAAGTGACGATTCCAGAAGGATTTGATGTTGATCAAATCGGTGATGCTCTAGCGGAAGCAACGAATATCTCGAAAGACGATTTCTTAGCTTTGATGGAAAGCGATGAGTTCTTTGAAAAAATGAAAGAAACCTATCCTGAGCTTTTAGCAAGTGCCGGCGATGCGCAAGGTGTGCGTTACCGACTAGAAGGATACTTGTTCCCAGCAACTTACGACTACTATACGGGAAATACCCTAGAAGAAGTCGTTACCCAAATGGTGGATAAATCAAATTCAGTCTTGTCAAAATATTTCGATCAAATCGCTCAAAAAGAAATGACGGTTCAAGAAGTCCTTACTTTGGCATCACTTGTTGAGAAAGAGGGTAGTAAGCTAGAAGATCGTAAAAATATCGCACAGGTATTCTTCAATCGTTTAGCGATTGATATGCCGCTGCAATCGGATATTTCGATTCTATACGCGTTAGGTGAGCACAAAGAGCTAGTTACTTATGAGGACACTCAAGTTGACTCTCCTTATAATCTCTATGTGCATACTGGCTACGGACCTGGACCATTCAACAATCCAAGTGAAGCAGCGATCCAAGCGGTCTTAGATCCAACACCGAACAACTACTATTATTTCGTTGCTGACATTCAAACCCAAGAAGTTTACTTTGCGGAAACCTATGAACAGCATATGCAATTAGTGGAACAATATGTAAACAATACCTCAAATTAAATTTTCATAGGTTTATAGTTTACATTTAAAAAAAAGCATGGTAATCTTTTGTGGACTCATCGCAAAAGATTACCTTTTGCGATTTATTAGAAGTTACTAAAAGGAGAAAAGAACTATGGTAGAAAAAGTTTACCCAATGACACTTGAAGGAAAAGAAAAGCTAGAACAAGAATTAGAAGAATTGAAAACGGTAAAACGCGGCGAAATCATTGAACGTATCAAGGTAGCCCGCAGTTTTGGCGATTTATCCGAAAACTCAGAGTATGAGTCTGCTAAAGATGAACAAGCGTTTGTCGAAGGCCGAATCACTACTTTAGAAAATATGATTCGTTTTGCAGAGATCATTGATAATGAGGGTGTAGACTCTGATGAAGTTTCCATCGGAAAAACAGTTATTTTTGTTGAGTTGCCTGATGGTGACGAAGAAGAGTACATGATCGTCGGTAGTGCTGAAGCAGATCCATTTTCTGGTAAAATTTCCAATGATTCACCAATCGCTCGTGCCTTGATTGGGAAAAAAGTCAATGATGAAGTGACGATCTCAACGCCAGGCGGAGATATGCAAGTAAGAATCACAGAAGTAAAGAAAAGCTAATTGCTTGATCACTCGATCAATCTAGTTGACCCTGTTGTTCATTCTCCTTTAGGGAATTTGATCAAACAGGGTCTTTTTTCGGACCAGCGACGGATGGACAAACCATTTTTTTCAGGTATGATAGAGTAGAATTACTAAGAGGAGGAGCTTGAATGAAAAGTCCTTGGCGTTTTTTCTTTATTGTTGAAGCGCTCTTACTGCTTTTTGCGGTATGGCAAATTTTATCTAATCCGCCATTATTATTTTTATTAATACTTGGTGTGACGTGCTTGGTCCTTGTGAACCGAAGTGAGCGCAAGAGCAATTTTAAAAATTTCTTGATGGTCTCAAGTTCCATTGCTATTTTGATCAGTTTGTTAAATAGTCCAGCACTGTGGCTGATGCTGATTTTTGCGATTTTATTTATTGGTTTAAAAGGAGTCGAGATTACCGGAATCGACTTAACTAAAAATTCGTTCTGGCGCAAAAAACAAATGATTATCGTTGAAACTGAAGAACCCAAAGCTGATCATCCACTGAAACAAAAGCAGCAATGGTTAGGCAATGAACGGATCGGCAGTCAAGTCTATGAATGGGACGATATCAATTTAGATATCTTGACGGGAGACACTTTCATCGATCTAGGCAACACTTTATTGCCTAAGAAAGAAAACGTCGTGATCGTACGAAAAGGCTTTGGCAGAACTCGTATTTTAGTGCCTGCTGGTATAGCGATCAAATTAGAGCACAGTACTTTTATTGGCTCCGTTATCTTTGAAGGCGAAGAAACGAGCTTGAAAAATGAAAAAGTGACGATCTACAGCCCTGATTATGGCGAAAATAGTCGGCGTTTGAAAATCTTGACGAATACCCTTGTTGGTGATGTTGAGGTGATTCGGGTATGATCGGGAAATTTTCAAGAGGCATGATCGCTTTTTATGCAGGATTAGCAAGTTTTTTTACCATGATTTTGATGCTGTTTTCCTATTTGTATGCCAGTGGGAAAAATAATTGGCTGATTGAAGTCTTTCAAATCAAGCTCTTCTTTATCCCAATCGTCTTTCACTTACTTGTAATATCTGCATTGATTGCTTTAGCTGTCTTTTTACTGACTTCTTTTTTTCGCAACCGTCAATACGGTCCGGTGGAAGAAAAGTTAAGACTGTTAGCCAGTGGCTATATCGATAGTCCTTTATTGGAAACAAAAATCCCCCATGCGTCTGAAAACCATTTGATTGCGAATGTGGATCGTGATATTGCCAGTATCCAATCGAAGATGAAACAGATGTCGATGGAATTACAGCAATTGAATGCGAAACCGCAGTTTGTTGATGGTCAGACGAAAGAAGAGATTTTAGAAGCAGAAAGGCAGCGTCTGGCTCGTGAATTGCACGACTCTGTTTCTCAACAGCTGTTTGCCGCCATGATGATGATGTCTGCACTAAATGAGCAAGCGATTCGAACAGATGCGCCAGAAAGCCAAAAGAAACAGTTAGCTATGGTCACAGACATTATCAATGCTTCGCAATCTGAAATGCGAGCGCTCTTGCTTCATCTACGACCTGTTACTTTGGAAGGGAAGAGTCTAAAGCAAGGAATCGAGCAATTGTTAAAAGAATTAGAGACCAAAATCAAAATTCTATTGACTTGGGATATTGAAGACTTTACGATGCCTAGTTCGATTGAAGATCAACTCTTTCGTGTGATCCAAGAACTCTTATCTAATACACTGCGTCACGCCAAGGCTAATGAGTTGGAAGTTTACTTGCATCGCATTGATAATAACGTGTTGTTGCGGGTGATCGATGACGGTGTTGGCTTTGATCCACAAGATCAAAAGGCCGGCAGCTATGGCTTGATGAATATCCGAGAACGGGTAAGTGCCGTTGGCGGAACGTTGAAAATTATTAGTTTTAAAAATCAAGGAACCAGTATTGAAATTAAAGTTCCACTGTTGAAGGAGGCATAAGGTATGATTAAAGTGTTGTTAGTTGATGACCATGAAATGGTTCGTCTGGGAGTCTCTTCTTATCTATCGATTCAAGATGATATAGAAGTAATTGGGGAAGCGGAAAATGGTCGAGTCGGGTATGAAAAGGCATTGGAATTACGTCCAGATGTGATTTTGATGGATTTGGTGATGGATGAAATGGATGGGATCGAATCTACGAAATTGATTTTAAATGATTGGCCCGAAGCAAAAATCATTATTGTCACTAGTTTTATTGATGACGAAAAAGTCTATCCTGCTATTGAAGCGGGTGCGGCAGGTTACCTGTTAAAGACGTCTACTGCTCATGAGATTGCGGAAGCCATTCGTGCAACCCAGCGAGGAGAGCGGGTCTTAGAACCCGAAGTCACCACGAAAATGATGGATCGTTTGACGAATCGGACACCGATCCTACATGAAGATTTGACCAATCGGGAACAAGAAGTGTTACTGTTGATCGCCGAAGGAAAGAGCAATCAAGAGATTGCGGATTCACTCTTCATTACGCTGAAAACAGTGAAGACACATGTGTCAAATATCTTATCAAAATTAGAAGTAGAAGATCGTACACAAGCTACGATATATGCTTTTAAACATGGTTTGATAAAATAAAATCTTAATAATCATACCTCCTCATGGCAAGCAGAGGAGGTTTTTGTTATACTAAATTATGATCTGGTAAAAAAGGAGCGTTTGTGGTGAAGCAAAATTATGCAATAATCGGTCTGGGCCGTTTTGGTGGCAGTATTTGTCGCACGTTGATTGAATCTGGACAAGAAGTACTGGCGATCGATAGCAACGAAGATCGTGTCAATGAGTACATGAATATCGCCACCCATGCGGTGGTCGGCAACGCACAAGATGAGATGACGTTACGTTCATTGGGTATCCGTAACTTTGACCATGTCATTGTTGCGATTGGTGAGGATATTCAAGCCAGTATATTGGTCACACTGATGGTTAAAGAAATGGGTGTTCCTAATATCTTAGCGAAAGCCCAAAACGAATACCATGCCCGTGTACTGGAAAAACTCGGCGCAGACCGTGTCGTCCATCCCGAACGTGACATGGGGATTCGCATCGCCCATAATCTAGTTTCCAAAAATATTTTAGATTATATTGAACTATCTGATGAATTTTCTCTAGCAGAAATTCGTGTGTCCAATCCACGCTTTTTCAATAAATCCCTGATTGAGCTGAATTTTCGACAAAAGTATGGTTTGACAGTCGTTGCGATTCGTCGGGGACCAGGACAAGTGATCGTTTCGCCTGATGCAGAGGCGATCGTGCGTGAAAATGACAATTTACTCGTGATCGGTAATACAGATGATGTAGATATACTTGATGAACATATGAATGATTAGGAGTGAAGAAAATGAACTTAACAATAAGTCCTGAAGCAATGCAATGGTTTAAAAAAGAATTGGTGGTAGACCAAGGAAGCGGGATTCGTTTTTTCGGAAAAATTTATGGCAAAACACAAGTGCATGACGGATTTTCCGTGGGAATGTCAGTGGATAAACCAGAACGTCCGATCGTCGAACAAACCATTGATGGCTTGCTTTTTTTTATTGATGAAGCAGACGAATGGTTTTTCAAAGGCTATGATCTAACTGTGGACTATGATGAAACGTTAGATGAACCGAAATATGATTTTAGCGAAGATAAAAAATAATGTGGATTCGGTCCCAGCTGACCGATTTCCCACGATTGGCTCTAGGAGATGAAACCGATGTTATCAATTGTTGTACCTTGTTTTAATGAAGAGGCAAGCTTGCCGATTTTCTTTGAAGAAACAGAAAAAGTGAAGAAACACTTAAATATGCCTTTTGAATATATTTTTGTTAATGACGGGTCTTCAGATCAAACTCTGTCTGTTTTAAGAGACTTGTATCACGCCCACCCTAAAAGTGTTCGCTATCTATCTTTTTCGAGAAACTTTGGCAAAGAAGCTGCTCTTTATGCGGGGCTACAAGCTGCTAGAGGCGATTTTGTCACTGTAATGGATGCAGATTTACAAGATCCGCCGTCATTACTACCTGAAATGTTTGCTTTGCTAAGAAGTAAACCAGAGCTTGACTGTGTGGGGACGAGACGTGCCGATAGAAAAGGTGAGCCAAAGATTCGCAGTTTTTTTTCGAACTCGTTCTATAACATCATCAACAAAATTGCCGATACCGAAATGGTAAACGGTGCGCGAGATTTTCGTTTGATGCGTCGAAATATGGTTGACGCGGTTTTACAGCTGTCAGAGTACAATCGCTTTTCAAAAGGGATCTTCAGCTGGGTTGGGTTTGACACTGAATACATCGCCTATGAGAATCGGGAAAGGGTAGCGGGTGAGACGTCCTGGTCATTTTGGAAGTTATTCCAATATTCGATTGACGGTATCGTCAACTTTTCAGATACGCCTTTGAATATCGCCTCGTTTATTGGTGCGCTTTCCTGTTTTGGTTCTCTGATTGCTTTGATCTTTATTGTGATAAGAACCTTTATTTTTGGAGATCCGACATCAGGGTGGCCTTCAATGGTCAGTATCTTTTTATTTGTTGGTGGTTTGCAATTGCTTTGTTTAGGGATCATCGGCAAGTATATTGGAAAAATTTTCTTAGAGACTAAAAATAGACCTTTGTACTTCTTGAAAGAAACCGAAAAAGACCAAGAAAAACTACGATAAAATAAAAGTGTACAATCTGAAGGGGCTGCCTTCAACTGTACACTTTTTTTGTGGAAAGAATTTGTTAGTATCCCTTATTTAAGTTTATCTCATTTTTTACAAGTTCTTGTTTCGTTAAAAATTGTTGGAAATTCGCTAAGAAAATATCCATAAATGCCTTTTGAAAATGGGGCGTGTGTCCTGAGATATGAGGAGTAATCAACAGGTTTTCGGTATGCCATAGCGGATCATTTTCTGGTAGAGGTTCCTCTTCAAAAACATCTAGTGCGGCAAATGCCAGCTGCTTTTTCTCTAAAGCCTTTGTTAATGCGGCAGTATCCACGCTAGGACCGCGACCGACATTATAAAATGAAGCGGAAGGCTTCATTTGTGCAAAGAAGGCTTCCTCATACAAATGTGTGGTTTCTTCTGTCAGTGGAAGAATATTGATGATGCAATCGGCGGTTTTTGCGCAATCGTGTAAGTCAGATAACGCAAACGTTTTTTCAATACCCGCCACCTCATGGCCGCTTGTATTAATGCCAATCGGATGTACACCAAAAAAGGTTAATGCTTTGGCTAATCTTTGGCCTATTTGTCCCGTACCAACGATCAAAATCTCTTGATCAGATAGCTTTGCATAAGGAATCGTATCCGGTGCCCATTGTTGTTTTCTTTGTTGTTGGATTGCTTGGAAAATCCCGCGGTTTTCCATAAAGAGCAAAGCCAATAAATGGTCTGTAATCGATTCTGCGTGGATGCCACTGCCATTTGATAAGAGAATGTCGTATTTTGCAAACTCTTTTAATGGCAAGGTGTCCACACCAGCCGAAATCGCTTGGACCCATTTCAAATTTGTTTTTTCGGTTAACAGGTGTTCGTTCCATGCTGGTTTCCAACCGATAGTGATTTCTACTTGTGACCAATCAATTGCTTGGTCCTTTGAGTACACGAGAAATTGATAGTCTTTTTCCATTTGTTCCACATAAGTGTCGCGAAAGTTGCGAGTGGCTAAGATTATTTTTTTCATTGCCAAGCCTCCTTGTATCTTAAGTGTAGCAAAGAATGAGAAAAAAGCCATGTTCAATGAATTGAACATGGCATAGATCATTTTTTTAATTGTATTTTTGGGGAATCTTTGACACCTTGTGTAAATAAGAATAGGGAACCAAACAAAATAAAGGTGGTAGCATCAAAGGAAGGCAGCGCTAGTTGTACAATAACACTAATGAGTGTAGGCAATGCAGCACAGACAATGAGAATCTTTAAATTTTCGAAAAAGGTATAAGAGAATAGCTTCAATTTCGTATAGATCGTTGCAATAAAGGTTCCCATGATTAAGGTGATCAGTAAGCTGACAAACGTGGGATATAAGGCGACAAAAAAGACAATGATTTTTATCAGCCATGGGATCGCTTGGTTGGATAAGGTTTCACGAATCGCCTGACCGTTAAGATTACGCAGTGCTGGTTCACTATAATCAAATTCTAATTGGTTTGAGTCTAACATAGACGTTGAGAAACCAGAAGAAGGGATACGAATGACCAGCTGATCTTTTAACAAACCTACTGCGATCACCGAGCCGGTGACATCAGATGCAATATCCGCTGGTGTACGATTGCCATCAGGATCAAAAGTAAAGATGATCGAATCGGTTTGATAGATGAATCCTTGCGTATTTGGAGCGGCAGAAAGCTGTCCATTTTCGATCGTGAAATCAGGAATTGTTTCTCCGATTTTTTGTCCATCTGCTTGCACATCACGAAAGACGCCTAAGACATTGATGGTAATTGGCAAAGCCATCATCACGGCTGCACCTAATAGAAAAACGATCACTTTGGAAAACTCTGCTTTTTTGACGAATTTTAGTTCTGGTATTCGAAAAAAAGCAATTTTAAATAGTTGGACGATAGTCATTTGCTGATAAACTCCTTTGTGGTATAACTAGAGTAATTGTAACGAAGGGTTCTTAGGATTACAAGGAATTCACAAAAAAAGAGCCAAATATCTATTGAATAAGTAAATAAAGTAATGAAAGTAGGCATATGTATGCAAAAGTTAATTGAATACAAACAAATCTTACAACAAAAAAAACTGTGGGAGCCACTCACGTATTTATTTTTTGGTGGTTTGACCACCGTAGTCAATATTGTCGTCTATCTTATTTTTCGTGAAGGGTTTGGTTTTTATTACCAGACAGCGAATGTGATTTCTTGGATCGCTTCAGTTTTATTCGCTTACTTTACAAATAAGTTATGGGTCTTCGAAGCAAAAACAAAAACGAAGCAAGAGTCTTGGGCGGCATTTGGAAAGTTCATTTTTTTTCGCGTTATATCATTAGGCTTGGACATGCTCTGTATGTATTTCTTTATCTCAGTTTTAGCTACCGGCGATCTTGTTGCCAAGCTGGTCACCCAAGTCGTTGTTGTTTTGGCAAATTATGTATTTAGTAAATTTTTGATTTTCAATACGAAAAAAAGTGAGAAAAAGTAAGCATATTTTTTGAACAAAGTCTGATAGTCTGATAATGTTACTTATGTAAACATTATCATTGAGGAGGATTTTTTTATGACTTACACATTACCAGATTTACCTTACGCATACGATGCATTGGAACCATATATTGATGAAGAAACGATGCATTTGCATCATGATAAACACCACAACACTTATGTAACAAACTTAAATGCAGCGATTGAAAAACATCCTGAATTAGGTGAAAAAACAGTTGAAGAATTATTAGCAGACTTTTCTTCTGTACCTGAAGATATTCAAACAGCGGTTCGCAACAATGGCGGCGGCCATGCTAACCACACGTTCTTCTGGGAAATCTTAGGCCCAAATGCTGGTGGCGAACCTACTGGGGCGATCAAAGAGGCAATTGAAGAAACATTCGGCAGCTTTGAAGACTTTAAAGAAGAATTTAAAACTGCTGCAACTGGACGTTTTGGTTCAGGTTGGGCATGGTTAGTCGTTAAAGACGGTAAACTAGCAATCACTTCAACAGCGAATCAAGATTCACCATTGATGGATGGTCAAACACCTGTTTTAGGTTTAGATGTTTGGGAACATGCGTATTACTTAAAATATAAAAATGTTCGTCCAGAGTACATCAATGCTTTCTGGAGTGTTGTTAACTGGGATAAAGTGAACGAATATTTCGCAAAAGCTTAATCAAACTATTAGGAAGAAGCCTGTCTAAGGGCTTCTTTTTTGTTGATGGAAAGAAATTTCGTTATTGCTAACGCTTACATATTCCGCTATAATGAAATCGACGGAATCGTCGGATTATAATTATTGGAGGCTTTACACACTATGGAACATGGGAAAGTAAAATGGTTCAACAACGAAAAAGGGTTTGGTTTTATTACAGTTGATGGTGGCGATGATGTATTTGTTCACTTCTCTGCCATTCAAGGAGATGGTTTTAAATCGCTTGAAGAAGGACAAGAAGTTGAATTTACGATCGTTGAAGGTGCCCGCGGACCGCAGGCAGCGGAAGTAACCAAAGTCTAATTACTTAATTACAGAATCGACTGAAAACCTTGCAGCTAAGCAAGGTTTTTTTCGTCCTAGCTAGTTTCTGGCAAAACCATGAAGGAAAAGAATGAGAAAATTATTTCTTTCCTTCAAGTGAGGGATACTTTCGTTTTGTTTCATTTACATTACATTTTTATTAAAACAAAAGTTTTATAACAAATGAGATTGCTGTATGATATAAATTATGCGAAAATTTAGTCGATTGTTATTTTTATCGGACGAGGTGCAAGATGCGAAAATATCAAAGAATAGTAATAGGAACATTAGGGATTTTAGTCCTGGGAATTATCGGATTAACTGTGTACGGCTTGCAAGTTTATAAAGATACAAGTTCAACTTTTGAACATATTTCTAAACCAGTAGATCGAAAAACAAAAAGGCGTTCAGAAACTGTCAACATTGAAAAAAGAGAACCTTTTTCCATCTTGTTACTAGGAATTGATACCGGAGCTTTAGGAAGGACCGAACAAGGCCGTTCAGACAGCATGATGGTTGTTACAGTAAATCCAGAAAAAAAGCAATCTACGATTGTTAGCTTGGATAGGGATATATTTACTCAAATCGTCGGGTATGGAACGCTAGATAAGTTAAATCACGCATATGCTTTTGGCGGAGAAGCCATGGCAATGGATTCTGTGGAAAATCTTTTGGATATACCGATTGATCATTATGTGACAATCAACATGCAAGGCCTGAGAGATTTGATTGATGCAGTTGGTGGGATCAAAGTAACGAATGATATCGACTTTACGCTAGAGGGGGTTCATGTTCCAAAAGGAAAAATCACTTTAAATGGGAAAACTGGTCTAGCTTATGCACGCATGCGTAAAGAAGACCCAGAAGGAGATATTGGTCGGCAGAAAAGACAACGTGAGGTCGTAACAAAAATTCTAAAAAAAATAATGAGTTTGGACGGAGTCAATAATTATCAGAAAATATTAAAAGCAGTTGAGAAAAATTCAAAGACGGATCTGACATGGGACGATATGCTGGATATCGGAAAAAACTATTTACCGGCTTTTACGACGATTCATCAAGAGCAGCTGCAAGGGGAAGGGCAAATGTTGAATGATGTCTACTATCAGCTTTTAGGGGTCAATCAGCTCTTACACATGCAAAATACACTCAGAGAACAACTGGCCCTCCCTCCAAACAATCAGCTTTCACAAGGAGATGAACATACGCAAGGCTATGTGAACTATCAGTTCTATGATGACAGTGCAGTGTTTTCCGATGGTGAGGATGCGAGTGAATAAAACCATATAGCTGTCTTTCGATCATTTGAGGGTGTGTCGCTTTACACATCTCCTTCAACTGTTTGATAGGATAGCGGAATCGATACATGGGCAACTGCTTGTGTGTCGATTTTTCGTTTATATGAAAGATCCCATCGCTTCAATCGATCTAGTTTTCCACAAAAACTGAAATGTATATCTTGTTTCACGAAATCAACAAATGAAAAAACAGAAGAAAGCTTAAAAAAACAATTTTTTCATGAAAGAGTGAAAATGAAACAATCTATCTGTGAAACATTCAGGCAGATATCGTTGACTTTTTATAGTTTTTTCTAAGGATTAATGGATATTTTTTGTTTTTTCTGTTTCAGATCGAATTTTTTGGTAAAATAGGACAGTAGTCATTATAGATTGGAAGGATAGATGAGATGAAGAATTTGAAAGATAAAGTTGTCCAAGGGATACGTAAGGGGCCAGAAGAACCAAAGGCCAAATCGTATCGCAAATCTCATGTTCCATTTCGATTGAACTTTTTGTTTTTTATTATATTTGCTTTGTTTGTATCATTGATTGTCCAATTAGGCTATCTACAGATCGTCAATGGCGAAAATATTGAGCAGCAATTGAAAGCTTCATCTGTAGTGGAAGTAAAAGGAAGTGCCCCTCGGGGTATGATTTACGATGCTTCTGGGAAAGCTTTAGTGGAAAATCAAGCCAATGCAGCAATCACTTTTACCCGTGGAAACAAAATGACCGCTCAAGATCTTTTAGAAACGGCCAAAAAATTGAGCGAGTTGATCGAAATGCCAGTCGACAAAAACTTGTCTGATCGAGATCTTAAGGACTTTTGGTTGGCAGATGAAGACAATCTTGAAAAAGCAACTGAACGATTGAGTGATGAAGAGCGTTCTTTAGGTACTTCTGAACAATATGCGGCAACCGTTGAGAAAGTGACTGAAGAAGAAATCAATTTTTCCGATGCCGAATTAGAAGCAGCCACGATTTTCAAGCGGATGAACAGCGCACAATCCTTGAGTACGGTCTTTATTAAGACGTCGGATGTGTCTGACCAAGAATTGGCAGTTGTTGCTGAAAACATGGTCGATTTACCAGGAATCTCCACCGGGACCGATTGGACACGAAAGATCGTTGAAGGAAGTTCTCTGGCTAGTTTGATCGGAACGGTGACTAGTGAAGAACAAGGAATACCTGAAGAAGTTCTAGACGAATTCTTAGAAAAAGGTTACGCACGTAATGATCGCGTTGGACGTAGTTATTTAGAACAGCAATATGAAGAAGTTTTACAAGGAACAAAATCCATCTCTGAAATATCGCTTGACAACAACAACAATATTGAAAGTCAAAAAGAAACCTTTGCAGGCGCAAAGGGGGATAATCTGGTTTTAACACTCGATGCTGAATTTCAAGCGAAAGTTGACAAGATTTTGCAAGACAATTTTCAAAAACTGATTGATTCTGGTGCTGCAGAGTATTCCCCAGGGGTATACGCAGTGGCGTTAAATCCGAAAACCGGCGGTGTCCTTTCCATGTCCGGGTATCATCATGACACGGGATCAAATGAAATGCAGGAAAATGCCATTGGTACCTTTATTAATTCCTTTGTACCAGGGTCCGTCGTCAAAGCAGGAACCTTGGCTGCCGGTTGGGAAAATGGCGTCTTAAACGGCAACGAAGTGCTGCTGGATCAACCAATCAGAATCGGCTCCGATGTAAAAGCCTCTATTTTCAACCCAACTGGGGCAAATAATCGCAATCTTTCTGCGGAGCAGTCATTGGAAGTTTCTTCTAACTCCTATATGATGCAAGTCGCTTTACGTTTGATGGGCATCAATTATCAGTCAGGCATCTCGATTCCAACAGTGGATCGTCAAGGGGATGTCTACGAAAAACTCCGTTCCTCTTTTGCCTCTTTTGGTATGGGAACTGAAACAGGTATCGATTTACCAGGAGAAGCAACTGGTATCAGCACATCCATTGAGAACATGGATCCTGTCAGTGATGGCGGAAAGATCCTCGACTTAGCATTCGGCCAGTTTGATACTTATACGACACTGCAACTGGCACAATATGCAGCAACTGTTGCTAATGGTGGCAAAAGATTGCAGCCTCACATCGTTGACGGAATCTACGACAATGATGAAACAGGCGGACTAGGTTCGCTGATTGAGGACATCGAACCAACGGTATTGAACGAGGTTGGTTTATCAGATGCGCAAATGCAAATTATCCAAAATGGTTTTTACGATGCGGTTCATGGAACGGATGCTTGGGCAACTGCCAAAGGCTTGGCTTCTGCGAAAATGGAAGTCTCTGCCAAAACAGGTACTGCCGAAACACCCATCGTGGATAGTAATGGCAATACCATCAGCTTAGTTAACTTAAACATCGTTGCCTACGGTCCAAGTAGTGATGCGGATATTGCGATTGCGATCGTGATGCCTCAATTAAAAGGAGACACCGATACGCATCCAAATATTCAAATCGCGAAAGAGATCATGGATGCTTATTACGACTTGTATATGAAATAAACAAAAAATCGCAGTGAAAGCTGCGGTTTTTTTAGTTTATAAGAATGCGGA
The DNA here is from genome assembly GCF_051711225.1 of Enterococcus sp. DIV2449a. Lineage (NCBI taxonomy): Bacteria > Bacillati > Bacillota > Bacilli > Lactobacillales > Enterococcaceae > Enterococcus > Enterococcus sp. DIV2449a. The sequence continues at coordinate 2,279,741 of NZ_JBIOME010000001.1, read as the reverse complement.
TAGAAAATCATCTTTTAGTGAGAAAGGCTTGCTATTTTTGAATGATTGGCTTAGAATACTAGCGGTCAAGAGATAATTTTGATTTATACGATAAATAAAAAGATAAACTGATAATAAAAGGGGCCCAAAGCACAATCATGAACAAGGAATGTTTAAGCAAACAAGAACTGATGAAACAGTTGGGACAATTTACACCAGCTGAAAAAAAAGAGATTCGTGAGTACTTGCAACGGAAAAATCCATTGCTTTTTCGTAAATTTGAGCGAATGAAACACGATCTTTACCGCTTGGAATCACGGCGTGTCCAATGCGAAATTGAAAATAACGAAAAGGAGTTAGATCTTTTAAACGATAAGATCCTTTTGAAAAAAGAAGATTTTCTTGAGCTGTTATTAGCTATTCGAAAGAAAAGAGGGTAATGGATGGAATTTATTGAACTCGTCATTATCATTGCAATTCTCGTCACGTTATCAAATGTGGCGAGCAAAATATTACCCTCGGTACCGATCTTTTTTATTCAAATCATCTTAGGAATTTTACTAGGTTTAACAGAAATGGGACAGGAAATCGCTTTTGAACCGGAAATGTTTTTAGTAATGATCATTGGACCATTGCTGTTTCGTGAAGGAGAACGAGCAGATGTACCTGAAATCCTCAAAAACAGCAAGATCGTATTGTTTTTGGCTTTTGGCGGCGTTTTAATGACACTGTTTGCTGTCGGCGGAACGCTCCATTGGTTGATGCCCACGATTCCTCTGGCTGCTTGTTTCGCTTTTGGTGCTGCGTTAGGACCAACTGATGCAGTGGCAGTCTCCTCATTAGCAAAACGTTTGAAAATTTCCAAAAACATTATGCACATTCTGGAAGGCGAGGGCTTACTGAACGATGCTTCAGGGGTTACCGCATTGCAGTTTGCTATCGTAGCTTTGACCACCGGGAGCTTTTCAGCAGCCAACGCAGGGTTCCAGCTCCTATTCTCTAGTATCGGCGGCGGGCTTGTCGGTTACTTGATCGTGTGGCTGAAACGCCGAATTTTGCGCTTTATTGAAAAAATCTCGGCACAAGATGTCACAGTATACTTATTGATTGAACTGCTCTTGCCATTTGCTGCCTATTTGCTGGCAGAAATGATTGGCGTCTCAGGGATTATCGCAGCAGTTGTGGCAGGTGTAGCCCAAGCCCAAAGAAAACGCCGGATCTCATTGTTTGATGCAGAGCTGGCGAACATTTCAGAAAGTACTTGGTCGACCATTGTCTTTACATTGAATGCATTGGTGTTTCTTTTTCTAGGAATCGAGTTGTCACAAGTATTTTCACCAATCTGGGAGAGCAATAATTATGCAAACTGGCATCTAGTGATTACGATTTTGGTGATCACGGCGGTGATCTTCCTTGTTCGTTTTCTCTTTTTGTTGTTTTACTATTGGTTTTTACAGTCAAAAAAACAAGTATCAATGAATCAAGTCGCCTTGTTGACTTTTGGCGGAGTCAAGGGAACAGTCAGTTTGGCAGCCATCTTTATTTTGCCTGTGATGGTGCATGATGCACCCTTTCATGAAAGAGGCTTGCTTCTGTTTTTGACCGCTTGTGTGATCTTACTGACATTGATCATCAGCGTGATGGTCTTGCCATACTTGGCAGATGGGGAAGCTGCCGAAAGCGTCGACTTCAATCACTTGCTGATCTTAGAAGACGTCATCGAACAATTGGAAGCAGAAGAAAAGCAAGAACTCTCGGATAAAGGCCGTTTAGCGATCGATGCTGTCATCAATTCCTATGAAAATCGGCGCTGGGAGTTGTATCGCAATAGTTTGACTGATTCAGAAAAACAAGAAATCCAAGAAATTCAAGGATTGATCCTATCGATCGAACAAGACGGCTTGGATGAAGCTTATCGAAATGGGAAAGTCAGCTTAAATGGCTACCGTTTTTATTCACGGTTTATTTCTCAGCAACAGCATTCCCTCGCAAAACAAATTCTCTCATTCTTTAGTTTTTGGCTCTTCTTTATTCAGCGATTTATCCGTATTTTGATTCATCCTCGCTTGTTTTTACAGCGACAGCAGCAGCTAAAAGCTGCCTTGAAGCAACGAGACATTTCTGAAGTACAAAAAATTTACTTAAAGAACAGTGAATATATTTTTCATAGTTTGAGCAATTTAGAAGATGTCTATGATTCCTCGCTGATCAATTTCTTTATTCGTCAACGAGAAATGAGCATCAAACGATTTGAACACAGCAATTTCATTGAAACGATCATGATCGAGCAAGACCCGATTTTTGTTAAGAAAGTCCTTTGGGGCTATTACCTTGAGCGCAAGACGATCGATGAATATGAAGTGGCGGAAAAAATCTCAACGATTTCTGCAAATGAATACCGACGCAATGTCAATCTGTTAGAATCGTATGCGATGTCTCGAGCAGAAGAACAGCCGAAGCAGCGAATGTTTCGCCGATAATACGTCTCAAGAGGCGCACAACTTGAGGCACGTTTTATGGAGTGTCTTCGTCAGGTTATTCCTAAAAGATGATCAACAGCGATGATCAGAAGGAGTAGACTGACGAAGGCATTCTTTTTTTACAAAAATTGATTTTTTTCTCTCATCGTTTCCGCTGATGAAATGTGGTACAATGAGCGAAGAAAAAACTCAGGAGGGATTCTGTGAAAGAATTAAAAGTAAGTGAATTAACCAAAACATATGGTGAAAAAACACTGTTTGATCAGCTTTCTTTTCTGATACATGAAAAAGATCGAATCGGTTTGATCGGTGTCAATGGCACGGGTAAATCGAGTTTGTTACGGATCTTGGCCGGTTTGGATCGCGGTGATGGCGATCGCCAAACGGTATTTGCCGCCCAAGATTATCGCATCGGTTTCTTGACTCAAGACAATCAGTTACAAGAAGAATTATCTGTTGTAGATGCTGTTTTTCAAGGCACCAGTCCGCTGATTCGCGTTGTTCGTGACTATGAAAAAGCGCTGATTGCCTTAGAGAATAATGGCTTGGATCAACAAACGCAACGGAATTATCAGTTGGCAGAAGAAGCGATGAATAAAGCCGATGCTTGGAATACAGATACAACTGCCAAGATCATTTTACAAAAACTTGGGATCAATGAGTTAGAAAAAAAGGTCAGTGAATTATCTGGAGGTCAAAAGAAACGAGTAGCTATGGCTCAAGTATTGATCGATGAACCAGACCTGTTGTTATTGGATGAACCGACTAACCACTTAGATTATGATGCGATTCAATGGTTGGAAGGCTATCTAAAAAATTATCGGGGTGCATTATTGATGGTGACCCATGATCGCTACTTTTTGGATCGAGTCGTTAATCGGATCTTTGAATTGTCCTTTGGTAAGCTACATGAATATCAGGGCAATTACGAGACGTATCTTCATGCTCGAGCAGAAAGAGAACGTGTGGAGGAGACGCAAGAAGACAAGCGCAAGCAGTTGTACAAACATGAGTTGGCTTGGATTCGCACTGGTGCGAAGGCCCGTACAACGAAACAACAGGCCCGGATCGATCGTTTCGATGATTTAAAAGAAAACCTACATCAAGTAAAACGGAACGGCGAAGTGGCCATCGATGTTGCTACGACACGCTTAGGCAAACAAGTCTTAGAGCTAAAAGATGCGAGTTATCAGATTGAAAACAAAACGATTTTGTCTCACTTTGATTTGTTGATTCAATCAAGAGAACGCTTAGGGATCACAGGAGAAAACGGAGCGGGTAAATCAACGTTGCTCAATATTTTAGCTGGACGCCTGCCTTTAGAAGAAGGAGAGCGTACGATGGGCGTGACTGTGAAAATGGCTTATTATACGCAAACGATTGAAGCGATGAACCCTGATCAGCGAATGATTGCTTATTTGCAAGAAGCGGCCGAGGAAGTGCAAAAAGTGGATGGCTCCCAAGTCAGTGTCGCAGAAATGCTGGAACAGTTTTTGTTTCCGCGATCCATGCATGGCACCAAGATCGGCAAGCTGTCTGGCGGGGAAAAACGACGACTATTTTTACTCAAGCTATTGATTGGACAGCCAAATGTTCTCTTGTTAGATGAACCGACCAACGATTTGGATATTGATACCTTGACGATTTTGGAAAGTTATTTGGAAACATTTTCAGGTGCAGTCATCACGGTTTCCCATGACCGCTACTTTTTAGATAAAGTTGCCCAAAAATTGCTGATCTTCGAAGGAAATGGCAGGATTACGTCCTACTTTGGTTCCATCAATGAATATCTAGCAGCCAACACCAATAAAGCTAGTTCGAGTGTACTAGAGGCAAAAGAAACAAAAACCGATTCACTTTCTGCTGAAAGTGAGGCGTCTGCTGCAGCGCCTGTCAAAAAGAAACTGAGTTATATGGAACAAAAAGAGTGGGCGACGATTGAAGATGATATCGCGGCATTAGAAGAAAAAGCAGCCGCTTTGACCGAAGAAATGAATCATCAAGGCGCGGACTTTACTAAGCTGCAAAAATTACAGCAAGAAATCAGCGAGGTTGAAACGCAACTGGCAGAAAAAATGGATCGTTGGGAATATTTGAGCGAATTTGTGTAGAGTAAAGGAGAGAACGATGGAACAAGCATATTTAGATCTAGGAAGAAAAATATTAGCAGAAGGCAATGATAAAAGTGATCGTACAGGAACGGGAACACGCAGTGTCTTTGGTCATCAAATGCGTTTTGATCTGTCCCAAGGCTTTCCTTTGCTGACAACAAAAAGAGTTCCTTTTGGCTTGATCAAGAGCGAATTATTGTGGTTTCTAAAGGGAGATACCAATATCCGCTACCTGCTGGAACATAATAACCACATTTGGGATGAATGGGCGTTTGAACGCTACATTAAAAGTGATGCTTATACAGGTCCTGATATGACAGACTTTGGTCGCCGTTCATTAGTGGATGAAGCTTTCAATGAACAGTATCAACATGAGTTGAAACTATTTTGTGAAAAAATCTTAGCCGATGATGCTTTCGCTGAAACTTTCGGCGATTTGGGCCATGTATATGGGTATCAATGGCGGCATTGGGAAAAAAGTACGGGCGGGTTTATCGATCAAATCAAAGAAGTGATCGACATGATCAAAACGACGCCGGATTCTCGCCGTCTGATCGTCTCCGCATGGAATCCTGAAGATGTACCGACGATGGCGTTGCCACCTTGTCACACAATGTTTCAATTTTATGTTCATGAGGGTCGCTTAAGCTGTCAGCTGTATCAACGCAGTGCCGATGTCTTTTTAGGCGTTCCCTTCAATATTGCTAGTTATGCGCTATTAACGCACCTGATTGCTCATGAAACTGGATTAGAAGTCGGGGATTTTGTCCATACATTAGGCGATGCTCATCTGTACAGCAATCATATGGAACAGATGAAGGAACAGTTGACTCGTTCGGTACGTCCGGCGCCAACCTTACAGTTAAATCCTGAAAAACAGTCGATTTTTGATTTTGAAATGGAAGATATTACCTTGGCAGGGTATGATCCGCATCCAACGATCAAAGCACCGATCGCAGTTTAAGTGGTTGTTTGGGTTTCATTTCATAAAGAAAGGAATGAGGCGTAATGGTAAATACCCACAAGCGAGGCTTTGCGGCGACCTTTCATCAGAGACATGCTGGATCGATTAATGCATCGCTCATTGAGCAAGTCATCGATTTCTTGCATCAGCACTATGATGCAGTTTGGCTATCCGTATCCGAAGAAACAGTGCCAGAGCTAAAGGAAGCCATTCGATCAAATCAGCAGTGTACTGCCATTTTTATACCAGCAAAAGGAGCAGCGGATGCCCGCAGAAGGCTTGTTTTTGCTGCCCAGCACCACCTGCCAGCTCTGGATTCGCTGCATATTTGTGATTTTGATCGCGTAGTGACGTGGATTCAGACCTATCCAGAAGAACTAGTGGCTATAAGCAAAAAGCCTTTACCTGCGAATACGTATTGTATCCTAGGACGAACTGCAAGGGCGTTTGCGAGTCATCCGCAAACGTGGCAAAGAACGGAGCGCTTGATCAACGAGATCGCTGCTGACTTCTTTCAAATAGAAGACATTGATGTCGCAGCTGGCAGTGCTCTCTTTCCTATCTCCCTGATACCGACCTTGCTGAAAAACAACAACGCGCGTTTAAATGATGGGGAATGGCCGCGAAATGTCCAAAGAAGCGGCGGCACAATTGTTTACCAAGCCTGTGATGGCTTGCGCTTTGAGGAGCGCAACAAAGATCCATTTGAGCATGAATCAGCTTTTCAGCTGATGCGGCGGCTGCAGGTTGCTGCTATTATTTCGGAATCATTTTATACAGAAGGGATGTAATTTTTATGTTGATCGCACTTTGGGCACAAGATCAAAAGGGGTTGATCGGAGCGGATGGTACACTGCCGTGGCATTTGCCGAATGATTTGAAATTTTTTAAAGAGCAAACCATCAATAATACGATTATAATGGGGCGCAAAACCTTTGAAGGCATGGGAAAAAGATTACTGCCACAGCGTACGACGATCGTTTTGACGAGTGATCGGGATTATCAAGCCAACGGCGCCTTAGTGATGCATGACCGTGAGGAAATTTTGGCGTATGTGAAGCAGCAAGAGCATCCCGTTTTCTTAACTGGTGGAGCAGGTGTTTTTGAAGCGATGATTGACGATTGCGATCAATTGTACCGTACAGTGATCGCTGCGGAATTTAACGGAGATGTGTATTTCCCAGAGATTGATTGGACGCAATGGAAACTTGATCATGTGATCGATGGGATCGTCGATGAAAAGAACCATTATCCCCATCAATTTGAATTTTATCGTAGAAAATAAAAGAACAGGAAGCTTTCTGCAGCGAAAGTTTCCTGTTCTTTTTTTTGTAAGCAGTGCTTCATTTTTAGGTATACAACAAGACGGAAAAGTACATCAATCCAGCACCTAACATAACGAATAAGTGCCAAACCACATGCATGAACCGAACGGATTTTAAACTATAGAATAGCGCACCTACAGTATAAGAAACACCACCGCTTGCTAGTAAAAATGTTCCCCAGTAGCCTAAATGTTCGATCAGAGGTTTAAAGGCAATAACACATAACCAGCCCATGATGATGTAGATCAGGGTGGAGATTTTTGAGACGGTCTCTTTTTTATGAAGAGTCAGTGACTTATAAACGATGCCGCTAATTGCTAGTAGCCAAATCAAGACAAAGAGTGACCAGCCAAGCCAGCCTTGGATACTAAGCAAGCAAAAAGGTGTATAACTTCCAGCAATCAGCAAGAAAATGGAGGCATGATCAAAGACTTGGAAGACCTTTTTTGCTTTGGTAAAAATCAAACTGTGAAATAAGGTAGAAAAGAGGAAGAGCAAAATCATCATCGATCCATAAATGGCATAGGAAACGATGTGGATAGGTGACCCTAGATTTGCCCCCTTGATTAAGAGAATGACCAGTCCTGCGATACTCAGTCCTAATCCGATCCCGTGGGTTACTGCATTTAATACTTCATTGACGATCAAATATCTGCGACTAAACTTCATGTGCTGCATTCGGCACCGTCCTTTCGAATCGAAATTAGATGAAAAAAAATTTTCTCTCTGTTATACTTAGTATAAATGGTCTGTGGTTATTTTACCACGAAAAAAGACTTGATTTAAAGAGAGAGTGAATATATGATGGCAAATCTTAAAATTGTGACAGATTCTTCCAGTACGATGGAACCAAGTGTCCGTGATGCTTTGGCTATCCATGTCGTGCCTTTATCTGTAATGATCGATGGTGTCGTTTATCCAGATGATGAAACGCTGCCGGGAGAAAAATTTATGCAAATGATGGCGCAAGCCAAAGAATTACCTAAAACTAGCCAGCCGCCGATCGGTCATTTTGTAGAACTGTATGATGAATTAGGCAAAGATGGCAGTGAAATACTATCGATCCATATGACCAAAGGTCTTAGCGGAACCGTGGAAGCGGCTCGTCAAGCCAGTCATTTATCAAAAGCCAAAGTCACCGTGATCGATAGCGATACGACAGACCAAGCGTTGGCTTTTCAAGTGATTCGGGCAGCAGAATTGGCTAAAGCCGGTAAGACACTAGAAGAAGTATTACCAGAAGTGGATTTGGTGCGTGAGCATACGAAATTATTTATCGGCGTTTCAACGTTAGAAAACTTAGTAAAAGGTGGTCGTATCAGTCGTGCCAAAGGTCTTTTATCGAGTTTGCTGAACATGAAAGTGATCATGGATTTTGATCATTCAGAACTGATTCCAGTCGTCAAAGGACGCGGTGTCAAGACCTTCAATAAATGGTTTGAGGAATTAAAAGCAGAATTGAAGAATATGCCAAAAGTGACGAAAATTGGTATTTCTCATGCAGAAGGGTTAGAAATCACGGAACGTTTCCAAAAAGAACTAGCAGAATTGTTCCCTGACTTGGAGATCCCATTGCTTCATACAACACCGATCATCGCCACTCATACAGGTAGAGGTGCGTTTGCGATCACTTACAGTACGGAATAAAAAGGTGCTTCCTTTCAGCGATTCGTTTGACGACGAATCGCTTTTTGGTGTATGAAAAGCTGAAAGGAAGAATAAGCAGAATGAAGCTGCGATTCTTTGTCTACTCAAAGAGTAGGGAGCTATCTTCTTTCTTAAGTTTGAAGGATTGCGACTAGGAATTTTATGAGAATTTTGTTAAAATAGCAAAGATTACAAAGGAGTTTGAATACCTGTGAAATGGAAGAAATTAGTAACTTATTTGATCGTTGTGGGACTGATAGCCGTTGGAACAGGTGTGCTGTTTCATCTAGCTGTTCCCAAAGCGCAACCACTGCTGACCCCTGTGGACAAGCTAGCAGCCAATGATTCGAAAAAATCCGCCATTGAATACCTCGCGCTTGGGGATTCATTGACAGAAGGTGTTGGGGATGAAACAGCTCGGGGCGGCTTTGTGCCTATTTTGGCAGGAGATCTAGAGGACCGCTATGATCTGAGCAATTTAGTAACCAAAAATTATGGGGTCGCTGGTGAACGAAGCGACCAGATTTTAAAACGAGTCAAAAATGATGAAGACTTGCGCCAAGACCTTAGTCAAGCGGACCTGATTACTTTGACCGTCGGCGGAAATGACGTCTTAAAAGTGATCCAAAGCAATTTCTTCGGGCTGAGTATCGAGACGTTTACGGAACCGATGGCAGAATATAATGAACGCTTAAAAGACTTGTTTGCTCAAATCCGCGATTTGAATAGTGATGCACCAATCTATGTCTTGGGCATCTACAATCCATTTTATCTGAACTTTCCAGAGATCACCGACATGCAGACGATCATTGATAACTGGAATAAACAGACGGAAACGTTCGTCAATCAGCAAGAAAATGCCTTTTTTATTCCTATCAACGATTTGCTCTATAAAGGGTTAAGTGATGAGGTCGGTATTGCGGATACAGAAGAAGACGCAACTGAGGAAACAACACAAACAACCGACACTGGGAGTTTACCTGAGTCATCGGCGCCAAATGCTGATGAGACACAAAGCAGCACGTCGGCGACTACCGACTCATCGCAAGCTGTCGGGAATAATATCACCAACAATGTTTTGTATGAAGGCGATCGCTTCCATCCCAATAATCTTGGGTATCAACTGATGGCAAATGCCGTTCGCGATGAAGTGATCAAAACACAAAACTATTGGTTGCTAGAGGAGGAAGCAAAATGAAACCAAGCGAATCAACGAAGCAGCCGGAAAAAACAGCTGCAAGCACTAAAAAATCGATCAACTACTGGAAAATTGCTTTTCTAGTTCTGGTCGGCATCCTTTTGGGGACAACGGTTTTCTTTGCTTCAAGAATTTTTCAGCAGCGAGAAACTGGCTTAAATGAAAGTGCTGAACTTGTTCAACGGGAGGGCAGTCCTGTTCTGACCGTTAACAGCAACAAAAGCCAAGTCAATCAATTGATTGATTTTTATCTATCTGATTTTCAAAAGGATCAAGAGGTAAAATATAATTTTGAGCTGAGAAACGAAGCACTCTTAACAGGCGAGTTTCAAGTATTAGGGTTTCCTATCACGTTTTATCTCTATTTTGATCCTTATGTGACAGAAGAAGGCAATGTCCAATTAAAAGCCAAAAGTTTATCGATTGGCACCTTGGATTTGCCCACCAGTGAAGTAATGAAAATGATCAAACGTAGTTTTAAATTTCCCGAATGGATCGATGTCAATGCCGATGAACAAATTATACTGATACGATTGGATCAATTCCGCATGCAAAACGGATTGTTCATCAAGGCAAACAAAATCAATCTTGTAGATGATGAAATTCAAATGAGCTTATATTTACCAGCTGAAACGGAGGATGAATAATGGAACGAGCAATTTTTGCAGGTGGGTGTTTCTGGTGTATGATCCAGCCCTTTGATGAACTCGAAGGGGTGCATTCGATTTTTTCTGGCTATACCGCAGGACATACCGAAAATCCAACCTATGAAGAAGTCAAAAGCCATCAAACAGGGCATACTGAAGCAGTAGAAATCATTTTCGACCCAGAAAAAATCAGTTATGAGGAGCTCTTGACGATTTATTGGCAGCAAACAGATCCAACCGATGCTTTTGGCCAATTTGAAGATCGCGGCGACAATTATCGTCCGGCTATCTTCTATTTTAATGAAGAGCAGCGGAAAAAAGCCGAAGCCAGCAAAGAGGCGCTTCAGGCTTCCGGTCGATTTACCGATCCGATCGTGACCACGATCGAACCAGCCCAACCTTTTTATTTAGCGGAAGAAGAGCACCAAGAGTATTATAAAAAGAATCCTGAGAATTTTGCTCGCAATCATGCCCGTAGAGCAGCCTTTTTAGAAAATCATTGGGAGCAAGAACATGCGTAAAAGTTTTTATAGCTATTTAATGGCAGTCAAAGGACCGAGTCATACAGATGAGGCCCAGATCTTTGCTACTCATGCAAGTCATGATATCCAGTTTCCGAAGCACAGCGATGACTATGATGAAGTCTCTTCTTATCTGGAACTAAATGTTGATTATTTGCCATCCATGGATATTTTTGATCGTATCTGGGCAGAGTATCTCGAAAATAACAAATAAAAACGTCCTTCGTTTTGCCTGCACAAATGCTCAGAACGAAGTTGTTTTTTCTCAGAGAGGTGTTGTGAATGAAAAATGTAACGACAAGCCGATATATCGTTTCTCTTGTCTGTGTCGCGATTTTGTCGGGAGGCGGTGTCTATTTATGGCAAACAGCCCAGCAAAATCAGCAGACGACACAGCCGGCGACAGAAACGACGACAGAAGCCAGCGGGATGGAGAAAATCCAGTCGTTGTATGACCAGATCCTTGCGAATTATTACCAAGAAGTCGATGAGGATGCATTGATTGAGGGTGCTCTTCAAGGGATGACCGATGCGCTTGACGATCCTTACACGACGTATCTAAACCAATCAGATGCGGATAACTTGGATCAGTCCCTCTCAGGAAGTTTTGAAGGGATCGGTGCTACTTTGTCGATCGTGGAAGACTATCCCGAGGTCGCACAAGCGCCAATCAAAAACACCCCTGCAGAAAAAAGTGGTCTGCGCATGAATGATCGAATCGTCAAAGTCGATGGGGAAGATACGCAAGGACAGGAATTGTCTGAAGTCGTGAGTAAGATTCGAGGGGAAAAAGGCACGCAGGTGACCTTAACGATTCAGCGTGGAGCAGATACCTTTGATGTGGAAATCACTCGGGACGTGATCCCAATCGAAACGGTCCATGGTGAACTGGTTGAAAATGATGATACGATCGGTCGAATTGATATTACCTCCTTTGCCGAAAACACAGCAGCTGAGTTGAAAGAAACGATCACCGAGTTGCGGGAAGACGGTGCGAAATCGTTTGTTCTTGATCTAAGACAAAATCCTGGTGGATTGCTGGATCAAGTCCAGATCATGGCAAGTATGTTTTTAGAAAATGGTCAAACGATCGTGAAGTTTGCCAACAATCAAGGGGTTGTCAGTGAGACCAAAGCGAGCGAAGCATTGGATGAAGGATTCAAAGTCACAGAGCCAGTCGTTGTTTTAGTCGACGGCGGCAGTGCCTCCGCAGCTGAGATTTTTGCTGCAGCCTTGCAAGAATCAGCGAATATCCCAGTCGTTGGTACGGAAACCTTTGGTAAGGGGACCGTTCAAAATGTGAAAGATCTGGGGGATAATAGTGAATTAAAAATGACGGTCATGAAATGGCTGACACCAAATGAAAATTGGGTCAACGATCAAGGTGTGATGCCGGACTATGAAGAGGATTATCCAGAATATGCGTATTTCCCGCCATTACCTCGTGATAATGCCTTAAAAGCTGGACAATCGTCAACGGCTGTCAACAATTTGAATCAATTTCTTAAAGCGTTAGGGTATGCCACGAGCAGCGATACCTTCAATGACGAGACGACTGCAGCTGTGAAAGCCTTCCAAGAAGCTCATGACCTAAAGGCAACTGGTGAAGTCGATGCCGATACTGCCCAAGCAATTGAAAAAGAAGTAGCAGAAAAACTCAAAGCAGAGGACCCAGCGTACTTAAAAGCACTGTCCTTGCTTTCAGAAAAATAAGTAAGGAAAAAATCGGAGAGGAGGTAGATTTGTGAATGCCAAGAAACAGTGGATCGATCGTTTTTGGCTAGTTGTGAAATATGCCTTGATCGCCTTTGCAACAGCCTTCTTGATTCGGGCATTTTTACTGATTCCGGTTCCTGTTGAAGGGAACTCCATGGAAGGAACGTTGCAACAAGGAGATATGGTAGTCATCGAAAAGATTTCACCGATCCAGCGTTTTGATGTCGTTGTTTTCCAGCTGCCAGATGGTTCGACCTATATCAAGCGGGTGATTGGCTTGCCGGGTGAGTCGGTGAAATATGTCAATGATCAGCTTTACATTGATGATGAACCGGTAGATGAAGATTTTCTAGTGAAAAACCGCAGCAACGATCATGAGTCTGCCTCTTATACCAATGATTTTGATTTGGAATCTTTATTGGGCGTTGAGAAATTAGGCAAAGACAGTTATTTTGTCATTGGTGATAATCGACGTGCCTCTAAAGATAGCCGCTCCTTTGGTCCTATATCAGGCGATGCGATTTTAGGCAATGCCCGCTTTGTTTATTATCCATTGACTCATATTCGGCTGATTTAGACTGAGAAAAATAGAATGTTCCTAACTAAACATCCCCCCTTGGAATCATCTGTTGATTCCAAGGGGGGATTTTGTATAGCAATGATCCTTTTTCAAAAGGATGTGGTTTGTATCGAGAAAAGGGTGGACTTAGGCGCTATTGGCAGTTATTCTTTTTATTTTTTCATTAAAAGCAGCCAAAAGTTTCTGACACAAATTCGTTTCAAAATCACGGTAACGGCAAAAATCAATGATCGCCGTGTTTTCCTCAGTTGTAAAAGGAGGTAAAAGCTGTGGGGAACTCAGAATATAAAAGTCAAAAGGTTCCTCTGTTGGCAGCGTGATCCGTTCAATTTCAACATAGGGCAATCGTTCACATATATTAAACACTTCCATTGAGACCAAGTAATTGGATACATAGACAAAAGCAACTTTAAGCTTATATTTCTGTTCCTTTTCGATGTAAATGGGGTAAAGCAAACACGCTTGATAAAAAGCAAGATCCGTATAACAGGCTTTTAACCACTCGTAGTCTTTGCGGTTTGCTATTTTACGCCAAAAGCTCTGAATCGTATTTGTCAAAATCGTATGTAATGGGTACTTATCTTTGATTATAGTAGCTTCAAAAAAATTTAAAAGAGGAACTTTTTGCTTGAATATGCAGAACTTCAGCAATGTAAGATATGTATTCATATAAAGAAACGATTGATGGTCGAAATCAAAATCACAGAGAAATTTTTGGCAGTGTGCTTCAAATTCAGCCATCAGTTCCTTTAACTCCGATTTTTCATGCTTGTAACAGTCTTGAATGATCGGAAGGCGCACGTCTGCCGCTGAAGTTAGCATTGGCCAGTAATAAAAAAGGAAAAACAAAGCATTGATCTCAAGAATATCTATAGCTGAATCAATGATTTCAAAAAACGCTGAAAAGAAATCAAGATTTTCACCACTGGGAATAAAGGACTGGTTCGTTAACTGATAAAGATTTGTCGCGTGGCCATTCTTGATACGAAATAGACAGATTTTGCAATGAAGCAAGGCTTCTTTTTTGCCAATCTCATACTTGCTTTTGTACTTCGTTCCTTCGTAAGTCACAAAAAGTTCTTCGATCTCTTGATCAAATGCCTTCGCCAAACTATCTCCTAAAGAAATGTGCCAGATAAAATTAAACAATAAGATGCGAATCACCATCTCCGAACCTGTAAGTGCCATAGCGGACTGATTTAACGTCACGTTGAATTCTTTCAAATGGTCTTGCAGCTTCTTTGTTTGCCGAAAGCAAGTCGAACGACTGATATAGTTTCTTTGGCAAAATGCCAGTAAACTTTCATCTTGATTGGTCAAGATGCTTAACAATAATTTGTAAGAAATACTTTCTTGCGCTAAAAATTGCTGATATTGGTTGTATTCAATCAAATTTTTAGGAAGATTCAGGGTGTTTTTATGTAATGAAAGATTCACTGGGGAGAGATTTTGCAAGTCGATTTGGATCGAGGAAAGTAAACTTTTCAATCGTGTTGCACTTAAGTGGGTCAGATTTTTCACGAACTCTAGGTTGTATTCACCCGGAGCAATTGATAATAGTTTTCCGTAGAGTCCGATTTTGTCTAACGCTCGGGTATCTAAGAGTATTTTTTCAATCAAATGATCACCTTCTTGTTTTATTAATAACGTATTTATATAACGGTGTAAAGACACGTCTCAAAACTTTTGCTTTTTTTTAGAAAAATTGAGACAAATTTTTCATAGAACTGTCTCATAAAGAACAAAAATAGAAATCGCAGGTGAAAAACGATAGTTTTTTTACATTATTAAATAACATATCGATAATGAATTAACTTTAAAATAACCAACTTTTTTTTCTTATGAATAACTACAGGTGTGCCAATTAGTTCTATTTTTCAGAAAATAAAAAAAAGAGGTGTCTTTTGCTTCTTTCTTGTATGATCAGCTTGTAATTTTTGATTCTTTGAAAGGAGGTCTTTTTATGTTTTTGACAAAGAGACACCACGGGTTCTCTTTCATTTTCTGTATGTTAGGGGGGATACTATTTTTCATTTATTCGAGTTTGCAAACAAACGGGACTGCAAGTGCACAAGAAGAACATACGATCACTATTGCTGAAACGAAGCAGATCAAACTGACTGGTCACCAAGAGGGCACTCAATTTTCTTTATGCTATCAGCTACCACAAAAAAACAAACAGCAGCGTCTCTGGGTACAACTATACGCGATCGATGAAACGAAGGAACAGTTGTTACTAAAAACAAGCAATGAAGAGATGACTCAAGTCAAGGATGATTCCGCACAGTCTTGGCTTACAACCCAAGATTTCTTGCAAACACCAACGGAACAAGAACTAATCTTTCAGCTGCCTGAAGAAACGAAAAAGCTAAAATTGATGATTCAGATCGAAGAATATGACAAGGAAGGTGAAGAATCGTACAACCTACTGTCTTCGAATGAATCAGTTTTTGAAATCCCACTTGCCACAAATTCTGCTTCTTCAGAAACATCAGAAGTCAATTCTGGCACTGGATCCTCTTCAGAAGCCGTGAGTGAGTCGACCTCGGAGCAAGCGGCGACTGAAAGTTCAAAAGAAGTTTCGAACGAAGAAACGAAGGAAGAGACAAACGAGACAGGAACGGCGACAAGTGCTTCTGAAGAGGAAACACTCATTGAACCATTTAAACAAGAACGTCTTTATCAAAAAACGACTGTTTCACAAACTTTTGCTTCGATTGAACCAGATTATACGACAGACCAAAGCGGGACGTATCCTGCGGCGAACTGGAAAACTGATGAGAACAGTAACGTCTTAAATCATCAGGGGAACAAGGATGCAGGCGAAACGTGGGACGGCATAACTACATGGAATGGCGATCCAGCAAATTTGACCCATTCATATATTGAATATGGTGGTGTAGGAGACGAAGCAGATTTCGGGCTACGAAAATTTGCCAAAGAGACGAATACCCCAGGACTATTTGATGTCTACCTAAATGTACGAGGGAATGTTCAACGTCAAATTGATCCCATCGATGTCGTGTTGGTAGTGGATTGGTCAGGCAGTATGAATGAGATGGGACGGATCGCAGAAGTGAAAAAAGGCGTGGATCGCTTTTTGAATCAAATTGAAGGAAGCGGCATTCAGGATAGTGTCTACATGGGCTATGTCGGTTATTCCAGTGATGGCAGCAATTATCAAAACAAAACCTGCCAATTAGGAAAATTTTCTGAAGTCAAAGAGACGATCCGATCGATGACGCCAGAAACAGCAGCTGGGGGAACCTTTACACAAAGGGGGCTACGTCAAGCAGGGGATATGCTATCGACGCAAAATGGACATAAGAAAGTCATCGTTTTGCTAACGGATGGCGTTCCTACTTACAGTTATCATGTGTCTAAAGTGCATACCCAGGCAGACGGCAGTTATTATGGAACCGCCTTTTCTCTTACTCAAGACCAGCCGATGAATACATCGTTTCTCTACAATGGCTATTTTGCGTTTGATCAACAGAACAATTATAAATGGATCAACAATACCTTTATCGCCACGATTGGTGAAGCGATGGCGTTAAAAGAACGTGGTATCGAGATTCATGGGTTGGGGATTCAACTGCAAGGAGATCAAACCGCTGGGTATACAAAGGCCGATGTCGAGAAAAAAATGAGACAGATGGTTTCTGCTGATGAAGATGGCCATCTTTATTATGAGTCAGCCAATGAAGCAGCGGATATTGCCGACTATCTCGAGAAAAAAGCCCTTCACATTTCGGCAACAGTCACCGATGGCGAGATTACTGACCCCATTTCGCAGCCATTTGTCTACGAAGAAAATAGCTTGTCCGTCAAAAGTGTCGGGTCTGCTGCTCTAACGGTGCAGCCTGACATTTCGATGTCTGACAATACAATCCATGCTTCAGGTCTTTATTTAGGCGAAGGGCAAGAACTGCAAATTCATTATCAAGTGCGGATTCAAACAGAAGCAGCGGATTTTAAACCAGATACTTGGTATCAAATGAATGGCGAAACGGTATTTTATCCGAATCATCAGTCCGATCAAAAGGCATTGTTTGGTGTGCCATCCGCCAAAGCACCTGGGAAGGAGGTGACGATCAAAAAGCACTGGGAAGAATACGATGGCGATACCTCCAGTCGTCCTGAAACGATCTATATTGAAATAAGCAGGAGTCCTGTCAGCAATGAGAAAAGCTGGCAAACAGGGTATCTCAAACTTACTGAGACCGATGCCCAAGATCAGACAACTTGGGAACGAAGCAAAGTTTACGCGCTTTCTGAAAAGGATGGGACGGAGTACGAAGAAACCCGTCTACTGCCGCTGTATAACAATCAGGGAGAAACTTTTGATTATCAAGTCACAAATGAACGAGCAGTGGCAGGTTATGAAGCAACAAAAGTGGACGCTTATACTTGGAAAAATACAAAGGCGTTTATACCCCTGGCATTAAACCTGATCAAAAAATCCGCTGTAGGAGAGGTGAAGCTGACAGGTGCCGTTTTTGAATTGACGGGGGCAGGAGAGACAGTGACCCTTGTGGATCAAGGGGATGGAACGTATGGACTGCCAGCAGATACTGCGTTGCAAAAAGAGCAGACCTATCGTTTGGAGGAAGTCACTGCACCGGCGGGACACCATTTAGCTGAGCAAACCCAGTGGCTAATTCATATTGATACGCAAGGGAATACGACGATCGATGGGCAACCCGTCACAGTGGACGATCATACGATTACGCTGGAGATCACCAATCCGTTTACAGAAATTCCAGTTGCTATTCGAAAATATACGGTACAAAAAGAGCAGCAAGTACTGTTAGCTGGGGCTGTCTTTTCTCTGCAACAAAAAACAGCAGCGGGGGATTATCAAGAAATTGCCTCAGAAACATCGAATGACGTGGGGATGGCTGAATTTACGATCCTTGAGCCGGGCGCTTATCGCATCTCAGAAACAGCTGGTCCGCTTGGATACGATACGATTGTTGGTGATTATGAGTTTGTCGTTGGTTCAGACGGAAAGATCCAGTATCAAGGGGAAAACGTCGCTGCAGATGCCAACTGTTGGACTCTTACCCATGGCAATCAGTTAAAACCTTTTGATTTGGTGGTCAATAAACAGGATGAAGTGGGACAAGCGCTTGAGGGAGCCAAATTCCGCTTAAGCGGAAACGGTCAGACGATAGAATTACCAGAATCCCAAGAATCGCTAGCGGTATTTCATTTCCATGATCTAACACCGGGTAGCTATACCTTAGAAGAAATTGTTACGCCTGCAGGCTATGCTGGTTTAACAGCACCTGTGAAAATCAGGATCGAAGAGGATGGCAGTGTCTTGATTGACGAAAAATTGCAGCCGAATCTTCTTGTTTCTGGAGAAAAGAACAATCAAATAGAATTGATCGTCACCAATCAAGTAAAAGTGTCTCTTCCTGAAACAGGAGGGAATTGGCATGGGTGGCTGGCGATTCTTTCAGCAGGTCTACTAGTCCTTTTAACAGGTAGCTATCTGTACGTTACGCGCAAAGATAAGCCTTCATTAAAGTAATTTGACCATTCGTGAAAAAACGAAAATATCAAACATAGAAGAGAGGAAAGAACAATGAAAAAGATTTTTAATCATACGAAAATGGTTTGTCTCCTATTTTTACTTCTGCCATTTGTCTTTTTTGGAACGAAAAATCAGCAAGTATCCGCAGAGAGCAATTTGGCACAGGTCCATCTGCATAAAAAGAAAATGGTCAATTTGCCAGGTTCATTGATTCAAAATAGTGGGACTGAGATGGCAGAGTTTGATCAATACCAAGGCTTAGCCGATGTCACTTTTTCTGTCTATGATGTGACCACAGCATTTTATGAAAAACGATCTGCAGGGGCATCCGTTGAAGAAGCGAAGCGTCAAGTCCAAACCTTGACGCCTGGTTCCCCTGTAGCTAGCGGGAAAACAGATGCAGCCGGTGATTTGGTTTTTGAATTGCCGAAAAAACAAGCCGATCGGGATGCAGTTTACACCATTGTAGAAGACCCTAAAGCCGGTGTTACCACTGCTGAGAACATGGTGATCGCCTTTCCTGTTTACGAAATGATCCAACAAGCAGACGGGTCGTATGCTTACGGGGAAGAAGAATTAGACACGATTCATCTTTATCCTAAAAATACTGTCACAAATGAAGGAACGCTCCTTGTGAATAAACGAGGAACGGGGGAAAACGAACCACTGAATGATGCGGAATTTGTCATCTCAAAGCAAGAAGGAAACGCACAGACCAAGAAATATATTTTAAGTGCAGCCGATGGACTTTATACGTGGACGACTGACAAACAAGCAGCGTACCGCTTTTTAACAGGTAAACAATATGCTGCTGGAGAAACGACCATCGATGTTGATGAAAACCAAAAAGGACAGTTAAAAGTTGAGCAGTTAGAAACAGGCACCTATCAATTAGAGGAAACGAAAGCCCCAAGTCAAGCCGCTTTGATCGAACAAGAAACCATCAAGGATTTTTCGATCGCAGCAGGCAATGACGTCACGGTTGAGCTAACAGTCAAGAATGACACGACAAATGTTACCAAAACAACACCACAATTAGACGGCAAAGACGTGGAAATCGGCGAAAGAATCCAATATCACCTAACGGTTAATATCCCATTAGGTATCCAAGACAAAGTAGGAGCAGAAAACAAATACAAACATTTCCAATTGATCGATGCCCATGATCCAGCATTGACTTTTGAAAATACAGCAGAAGGAGAAACGGGTTATGCGTTGTATGATGGAGAAAAGAAAATCGACGCGACGAATTACCAAGTAACGGAAAAAGAGCATGGCTTTACGGTAACCATCAATCCAGAATTTGTACCGCAATTAACGCCGGGAAATCAATTGCGCTTTGTGTATTATATGTATTTAAATGAACAGGCTATGCCTATCAATGGCTTTAAGAATGAAGCAAATGTAGAAACAGATTTCATGACGGATCAAACGCCGCCAAGCGTGGAAGTTTTGACAGGGGGCAAACGCTTCTTAAAAGTCGATGGGGCTGTGACCGCTACCGAAGCGCTGGCAGATGCAGTTTTTGTTGTACGAGATCAAGACCGTGATGATGCCAACTACTTGAAAATCGAAGAGGGAACCAAACAGGTATCTTGGGTACAAACAGCGGATGAAGCGACGAAATTTACCACAGGTACAGATGGATTGGTTGATATCATCGGGTTGAAATTTGGCGCGTACTATTTGGAAGAAGTAAAAGCACCGAAAAATTACGTGCTGCTAACAAATCGCATCGCTTTTGAAGTCCATGAAACGTCTTATGGAACGAAAGAGCAATTGGGAGAGCCCGAAAAAGTTCCTAACCGCCGCAAAGGAACCTTACCAGCAACTGGTGGTGTCGGCACGTATTTAATGGGCGCAATCGGAGTGGTGATCGTTGGTTTAGCAGGGGGTTATTTTGTAAAACGGAAAGGGTAAGTAAATGAGATGAAAAAGCATGATGAGTATCAGACGAAGAAATGGCGTAAAAGCACCAACTAGAAAAGTAACTTTATTGGATTTTTTGATGGGTGTTCTGCTGCTGCTAGGGGTTTTGATCATCAGTTATCCTTTTGTAAGTAATCAGCTCAACACGTTTTTGGATAAACAGTTGATCAGTTACTACCAAAGCCAAGCCAAAAAAATGAGTGAAATAGAAAAACAACAAAAAAGGAACCAGTTGGAACGAGCAAATCAAGAGCTGGCCCAGCAGCCCAGCAATCCTGGAATCAAAGAAACGCAAGATTCACCCGAAACAAGGGACTCAGAATCAGGCGATACACCTGATTACTATGAACGACATACGATCGGCGTTTTAAAGATCCCGGTGATTGGTGTCGTTCTCCCGATTTTTGATCAAACCACCGATACGCTGTTAAAAAGAGGCGCAACATTATTGGAGGGCGCTTCGTATCCAATTGGTGGTGAAGATACCCATGCAGTTCTGTGCGGACACCGTGGGTTAACGAGTGCAACGCTCTTTACTGATCTGCCTAAGCTGCAGATCGGTGATGAGTTTTATATTGAAACGTTTGATGATACATTGGCGTATCAAGTAGATCAGATAAAAACGGTCGACCCTGATGATACTCAGGCATTAAAAATTGTGAAAGGCAGCGATTACGTCACGCTGTTGACCTGTACCCCCTATATGGTCAATAGCCATCGTTTATTGGTACGGGGCAAAAGAATTCCTTATGTTGAAGAAAAAGAAACAGCCGCCGCCAAAAAAGCACAGCAGCAAAAAGTAGGATTGATGCTAGGCGTGATCACTGTTCTTATCCTCCTCTTGTTGATTAGTAACAGGATTCAGCGGAAAAAACGTCTTCATTCGAATACTTCCATTGATGAAAAGTAAGGATCGTTCGTTTTTCTCAATAAGTAGAAGAAAATGACTTTTTAACCTTAGTCAGAATGAAACATGTCGTGTGAAATATGGTACAATAACTAAGATAAAAGATAGCAAAAAAGCAGTCAGTCTATCGCGAGTGTGTTAGGAAAAACCAAAACAAAGCGGTAAGGATGCTTCATTCAACCACTTCCCCAAAATCAAAAAGTCAAGGTGCGTTGAAACAAACGCGCTCGAAGCTTTTCCTATGCATCAGGTTGGAAAAAGAACATTGATCCGCAAACAGTTCAGCTAGTTTGCTGCACTGATGGGTTTCTCTGACTCAAAAAAAGCAAGCGATCCTCGTTCTTGTCACCCATATATTACACGGATATCGAAACGACTGTCTTTTTTATCAATTCGAAGAAGTACCAAGGAGGAAAACGTTCAAATGACCATTCAATGGTTTCCAGGCCATATGGCGAAAGCCAGACGTGAAGTAAGTGAAAAATTAAAGTTCGTGGATATCGTTTTTGAACTCGTGGATGCACGCTTGCCGATTTCATCCCGCAATCCCATGTTAGATCAATTATTACAACAAAAACCACGATTGATCTTAATCAATAAAACGGATCTAGCAGATCCCGTTCAAACCAAAAAATGGGAGCAATATTTCCAAGCACAAGGCTATCTAGCACTGGCAATCAACGCCCAAGACAACCAAGGGGTCAAAGCCATTGTTCCTACAGCGAAACAAGTCTTGAAGGAAAAAATTGCTCGCGACAAAGCGAGAGGCTTGAAGCCTCGTGCGATTCGAGCAATGGTGATCGGCATCCCGAATGTCGGAAAATCGACCTTGATGAACCGCTTAGTAGGGAAGAAAATCGCTCAGACGGGCAATAAACCCGGCGTGACGAAAGGGCAGCAATGGCTGCGTTTTGGGACTGATCTAGAGCTTCTAGATACGCCTGGGATCTTATGGCCAAAATTTGAAGATCCTGAGATCGGCAAGAAGTTGGCATTGACCGGAGCGATCAAAGACCAGCTGATCCATTTGGATGATATCGCATTGTATGGTCTTGATTTTTTTGCCCGCTATTATCCTGAAAGAATCGCGAATCGTTACCAACTAAAAGCGGAAGAAGAGGCGTTGTTAGCGCCCGATCTGTTGATGAAAATCACGGAAAAACGTGGCTATAAAGACAATTACGATCGAGGAAGCGAACTCGTTGTCTTCGACATTCGGCAAGGGAAATTGGGCCGATATACACTAGATCGAGTGGAGGAAATGGAAAGCCAAGATGAAACAACCGATTAAGACAATCAAAGAGCGATTATTTGATCCAGCTTTCAATGACCAAGCGTATTTGCAGGCGCTGCAAGCAGATGAACGAGCGGGGGTCCAAAAGCTGCTGCAACAATATGAGAAACAGCGAGTGAAACACCAGCTATTGCAGGAAAAATACGAAGAAATGATGCGTTTTGAAAACGAAGCATTTCAGCAAGGCGCCCGTTTTATTGCTGGTTTAGATGAAGTGGGGCGCGGACCATTAGCAGGACCCGTTGTGTCAGCTGCGGTCATCTTGCCTAAGGAATGTCAGATCTTAGGTCTAAATGATTCCAAACAGCTTTCTGCCAAGAAAAGAGAAGAGCTGTTTATCGAAATTCAAAACAAAGCCGTTGCTGTCGGTATCGGCGTGGTCAGTCCAGAAGAGATCGATCGGATCAATATCTATCAAGCCAGTCGTCTAGCAATGAAAGAAGCCTTGATCGACTTAGCAGTCAAGCCCGAGTATTTACTGATCGATGCGATGACGATCGATACGGAAATCCCTCAACAAAGCTTGATCAAAGGAGATGCCCGTTCCATTTCCATTGCCGCAGCAAGTATCATCGCCAAGGTATATCGAGACAACTTAATGAAAGATTTTCATGAAGTCTATCCTTTTTATGGGTTTGATCAAAATGCTGGGTATGGAACCAAAGTCCATTTAGAAGGGCTAGCTGCCCGCGGAATCTGTCCTATTCATCGAAAAACATTTGCGCCAGTAAAACAATATCTATAAATTTCATCCATCCCTCTTTTTTTAGCGAATCTTATAAGTAAGATTACTAAGAAAAGAGGGCTTTGTTTATGAAGTATCAACAAGCAACAGATTTTGAAAAACAGTTGATAAAACTGTACTACTGTCAGGGAATTGGTCTGCAAGGTTGTTGGAAGATCATTTGGCATTGGTTGGAAACAAAAGAGATGAATTGTTCGCTGGAAGAGATGATTGCCATCGGGGTCCTTCCACAGCACCGTGCGGTTTTTCGGCGATCATGGGAGCGATTGACAGACGAACACATCGCACAAAAGATGGGCGCACAAAACTACCTCACTTTCTTCTCGGCGGAGTATCCGATGCTTTTACGACAAATCGCGGACCCGCCATTGATGCTTTTTTATGAAGGGAATCTGCAATTGCTACAAACGACCATGATTGGCTTTGTTGGTGCAAGAACGGCGTCCTTATACGCACGAAAAGTTTGCGAAAAGCTGATTCCACCTCTAGTGACGGAAAATTATACCATCGTTAGCGGATTGGCCAATGGTGTCGACAGCTTTGCCCATGAATCAGCCATCAGAAATCGTGGACAAACCATTGCTGTGATTGCTTCTGGGATGGACCATTGTTATCCGTCATCTTCCTACCGTTTGTTCCAGCAGATCCGTCAAGAACATCTGGTGTTAAGCGAATATCCGCACGATACCAAACCGCAAAGATACCACTTTCCGCTGCGCAATCGCATTATTGCGGGGATCTCAAAAGGGGTCTGCGTAATTGAAGCCAAGGAAAGAAGCGGTTCTTTGATTACGGCACAGTTAGCGATGGAAAATGGACGAGAAGTTTTTGCAGTGCCTGGTGAAATGATTTCGGATCAGTCAAAAGGTTGTCACCGCTTGATTCAAGATGGTGCAAAATGTACGATTAGCGTGTCGGATATTTTACAAGAGTTAGCCTTTTTTTGATTTTTCCAATCAACCTTCCTT
Source organism: Enterococcus sp. DIV2449a (assembly GCF_051711225.1). Taxonomy (NCBI): domain Bacteria; kingdom Bacillati; phylum Bacillota; class Bacilli; order Lactobacillales; family Enterococcaceae; genus Enterococcus; species Enterococcus sp. DIV2449a. The sequence continues at coordinate 2,255,188 of NZ_JBIOME010000001.1, read as the reverse complement.
GACAAACCTTTTCTTGAAAGCTATGATAAGCTACGATTTGTATGTTTCATCTGCATACGATAGGTTCACTGATTGATAGAATATAATAGTAGGAAAAATTCAGGAAGGAGCCATTCTTTATATGGCATATAAATATTTAGTAATCGTGGAATCGCCCGCAAAGGCGAAAACCATTGAAAAATACCTTGGACGAAATTACAAAGTCGTCGCAAGTGTCGGTCATATTCGTGATCTCCCTAAAAGTAAGATGGGGATCGATGTCGAAAATGATTATGAGCCTCATTACATTTCGATCCGTGGAAAAGGTGACGTGATCAAAAGTCTCCGTTCTGCTGCGAAAAAAGCTGAAAAAGTCTACCTCGCAAGTGACCCGGATAGAGAAGGAGAAGCTATTGCTTGGCATTTAGCTTTTCTACTTGGACTAGATTTAAAAGATAAAAATCGTGTCGTCTTTAATGAAATCACTAAAGATGCGGTCAAAGCAGCCTTCAAAGAGCCAAGAACGATCGATGTGGATCTCGTCGATGCTCAACAAGCACGGCGGATCTTAGACCGTTTAGTCGGGTATTCATTGAGTCCGATCCTTTGGCGCAAAGTCAAAAAAGGGTTAAGTGCTGGACGTGTTCAATCGGTGGCGCTTAAGATCATTATTGATCGTGAAAAAGAGATCCGTGATTTTGTTCCTGAAGAATATTGGAGCATTGATGGAAACTTTAAAAAAGCCACGAAGAAATTCAAAGCCAATTTTTGGGGCTTAGATGGCAAAAAGAAAAAATTACCGAATGCTGAAAGTATTAAAGAAGTCACCGATCGCCTTTCTGGTAAAGACTTTCAAGTGACAAAGGTTGAAAAGAAAGAACGCAAACGGAATCCATCTGCACCATTTACCACCAGTAGTTTGCAACAAGAAGCAGCCCGCAAACTGAATTTTCGAACACGGAAAACCATGATGGTCGCACAGCAGCTCTATGAAGGGATCGCCCTTGGCAAACAAGGGACTGTCGGTTTGATTACCTATATGCGTACCGACTCGACGCGAATCGCTGACACAGCCAAAGGGGAAGCAGCCGAATTTATCGAAAACACCTATGGTTCAGAGTTCTCCGCTCACGGTGGCAAAAAACGCGCCAATGCACAAGGGGCGCAGGATGCCCATGAAGCAGTAAGACCGACCAGTGTTTTGCGTACGCCAGAAGCCATGGAGAAATTCTTAGACAAAGACCAATTAAAATTGTATCGCTTGATCTGGTCTCGCTTTGTGGCTAGTCAAATGACGCCTGCCATTTTGGATACGATGAAAGTTACTTTGGATCAAAATGGTGTCATCTTTATTGCTAATGGTTCAAAGATCAAATTCAAAGGATTTATGCAGGTCTATGTGGAAGGACGCGATGATGGCAAAGAAGACAAAGAGAACATCTTGCCAGAGTTAGTCGAAGGAGATGTCGTTCAATCCGTATCGATCGAACCGAAACAGCATTTCACCCAACCACCTGCTCGTTACAGCGAAGCAACGTTGATCAAAACCCTTGAGGAAAACGGTGTGGGTCGTCCTTCAACCTATGCACCGACGTTAGAAACCATTCAGCGGCGTTATTATGTGAAATTGACGCAAAAACGTTTTGAGCCAACTGAACTTGGTGAGATCGTCAATTCGTTGATCGAGGAATTCTTCCCGCAAATTGTTGATATGCATTTTACTGCTGAAATGGAAAATAGCTTGGATAGCATTGAAGCTGGGAAAGAAGAATGGGTCAAAGTTGTCGATCAGTTTTATCGCCCATTTGAAAAAGAATTGACGACTGCAGAAGAAAGTATCGAAAAAATTCAAATCAAAGATGAACCCGCAGGCTTTGATTGCGATCTTTGTGGTCATCCGATGGTGATCAAATTAGGCCGCTACGGAAAGTTTTATGCTTGCAGTAATTTCCCAGATTGCCGCAACACAAAACCAATCGTGAAAGAAATCGGCGTTGAGTGCCCGGTCTGTCATCAAGGGCAAGTCGTTGAACGCAAATCGAAGAAAAACCGGTTGTTTTATGGTTGTATCCGCTACCCTGAATGTGACTTTACTTCTTGGGACAAACCAGTGGGGCGTAATTGTCCGAAGTGTGATAATTATTTAGTCGAAAAGAAAGTCAAAGGTGGGAAACAAGTCGTTTGTATCAAAGGCGACTATGAAGAAAATGTGCAAAAATAACTAGCAGGATATCCTGTTAAAAAAGAATCGGCGTATTCTCTTGAACGGTCAGCCTCATTATTGGCTGACAAAAGAAAGCGCCGGTCCTTTTGATTAATACAAGCTGTTTCTTATGAAAAGAGACGAGCTTTTGAAATAAAAGGAGAGCACTATGAAAGAAATCAATGTTATTGGTGCCGGTTTAGCCGGAAGCGAGGCTGCGTGGCAAGCAGCGCAAGCAGGTGTCGCAGTAAATCTTTATGAAATGCGTCCTAAGAAGTCGACAGAAGCCCATCACACAAATAATTTTGCCGAGCTTGTTTGTACCAATTCACTACGAGGCAACAATTTAACGAATGCGGTCGGTGTCTTGAAAGAAGAAATGCGTCGCTTGGATTCAGTGATTATCACTTCTGCAGACAAAACAGCGGTTCCAGCAGGTGGTGCCTTAGCTGTGGATCGCGATGATTTTTCAGAGTTGGTCACCAAACGTGTCAAGGAGCATCCTTTAGTTACAGTCATCGAAGAGGAGATCACTGAAATTCCAGAAGGCATCACTGTGATCGCAACAGGTCCATTGACTTCTGAACCGCTCTCAAAAGCGATCCAAGCGTTTAACGGATCTGAAGGATTTTATTTCTATGATGCCGCAGCTCCAATCGTTGACAAATCAACCATCAATATGGATAAAGTTTATTTGAAATCTCGTTACGATAAAGGTGAAGCAGCCTATCTGAACTGTCCGATGAATGAAGAGGAGTTTTATGCGTTTCGTGAGGCCTTGGTCAATGCAGAGGTGGCTCCTTTGAAAGAATTCGAAAAAGAAAAATTCTTTGAAGGGTGTATGCCGATCGAAGTCATGGCTGGTCGTGGTCCGAAAACCATGTTGTTTGGTCCGATGAAACCAGTTGGGTTAGAAGATCCGAAAACTGGCAAGCGTCCTTACGCAGTGATTCAGCTGCGTCAAGACAATGCGGCGGCTTCTCTTTACAACATCGTTGGCTTTCAAACACATTTGAAATGGGGCGAACAAAAACGGGTATTCCGGATGATCCCTGGCTTGGAAGAGGCTGAATTTGTGCGCTATGGCGTGATGCATCGGAATAGTTTTATGAATTCACCTGAGCTTTTGCAACAAACCTATCAATCGAAAAAACGTGAGGACCTCTTTTTTGCTGGACAAATGACAGGGGTCGAAGGGTATGTGGAAAGTGCAGCCAGCGGGTTGATGGCTGGCATCAACGCTGCCAAACTTGCAAAAGGCGAAGCACCGATCATTATGCCACAAGAAACGACGATTGGTAGTATGGCGTATTATATCACCCATGCTGAAGGCAAACACTTCCAACCAATGAATGCAAACTTTGGGTTGTTGCCAGAACTTCCAGAGCGAATCAGAGACAAGAAATCCCGTTATGAAGCATTGGCAAATCGAGCGTTAGCTGCTTTAGAAAAAGCCAAGGAACAATTATAAGCACGATGATCGAAAACTTTCTTACTGATAATTGGTGAGAGAGTTTTTTTTTAATTTGTCTTGAAACTTTAATCAAGGTGACTTATGATAGACAGTAACAATGACAGAAGGTGGTGAAGATGGTGATCGGAGAATGGATTCATTTGATTCAAAACTATTTACAGCGTTTTCCTACAGTGATCCAATTTTTAGGTTTGCTGATCCTCTTGGTCGGGGGCATTTTCGTTGTCTTTGTTGCATTTAGTTTGCTGTTGGGCCCCTTTATGTGGCTCTACAATCGCATCACAGACAAAAACCGCAGCAATGTCATTAGCCGCAATGATTTTGTGATCGGCGAACTGACGGAAAAGATTGTCGGAGACACAATCGGCGAAGTCATGGAAATAGGGAGTCAAGGTGCACGTTCTGTTTATCCTGCTCGTTTTTTTCGGGAAGAAGATCGTGAAAACAATGTTCGATTGCCAGTCGGCACCAAAGTCATCATTGTCGATTTTGATAAAAAAGGGATCGCGTTGGTGGTTGAAAGTAAAAATTTTATAGAATAGGAAGTGTTAGGTTATGGTGGATACAGGATCAGCAGTCGATTTTTTAAGTAATCCGATCTTATGGGGCGTCGTCCTCGTTGTTTTATTGATCGCCTTTTTGATGATACGCTACCGAATCGGAAAACCCGATGAAGCGTTGATCGTCACGGGGTCGTTTTTAGGAAAAGAAGGCATCAAGATTTTAAAAAACAGTGGGACGTTTGTGATTCCTATTGTTCAAAAGGCACATAAATTAAGTTTACTGACCCACAAGTTAGAGATTGGGACACCAGAAGTTTATACAGAACAAGGCGTACCGATCAAAGCCAGTGCCACGGTGTTAGTGAAAGTCGGCAACAGTACCGAGTCGATCAAGACAGCCGCTGAACAATACTTGGGTAAATCCACTGGTGAACTGGAAGATGAAGCGCAAGAAGTCTTAGAAGGTCACTTACGGGCAATTCTAGGAACGATGACGGTGGAAGCCATCTACAAAAATCGCGATGATTTTGCGGAACAAGTACAAGAAGTTGCCTCTACGGATTTGAAAAAAATGGGGCTGGAGATCGTATCATTTACGATCAAAGACGTTAGCGACAGCAATGGTTACCTGGATGCTTTAGGGCGTCCCCAGATTGCTGAAGTGAAGAAGAACGCTGAAGTAGCAGAATCCAATGCCTTAAGAGAAACGCGGATCAAGCAAGCTGAGAATGAGCAATTGGCACAGCATGAAGAGATCCGTCGCCAAACAGAAATCGCGGAAGCGACAAAAGATATGGCGTTGAAACAAGCGCAGTACAAACAAGAACGTGAAGTTGCGGATGCGAAAGCGGAGCAAATCGCGGTCGGTGAACAAATGAAAGTGCAATTGATCGAGCAAGAAAAAAATATTGAGATTCAAGAGAAACAAGCGGAATTGACAGAAAAAGAATTGAATGCAACTGTCCGTAAAAAAGCCGAAGCAGATAAATATGTCGTTGAACAAAACGCATTAGCAGACAAAGCCCGTGAAATCGCCCGAGCACAAGCCGAAGCGGAAAAAGTCAAATTGGCTGCACAAGCGGAAGCGGAACGAATTGAAAAATTAGGTAGTGCCGATGCGGAACGAATCGCAAAAGTCGGTCAAGCCGAAGCGGAAAGCCGTGAAAAGATGGCGATTGCTTTGACCAAACTGAACGAAGCTGGTATTTTGATGGAGTTCATCAAAGTGCTGCCTGAAATCGCAAAAGAAGTCAATGCGCCCCTTAGCAATATCGATAAAGTGGTCAGCTTTGGCGGCAACGATGGGCTTCAATCAATGGGGGAAGCTGGTTTAGCGCGAACCTTTGATACGATCAAAGAAACCACCGGATTAGACTTAGTGGCGTTGATCAATGACACGATGTCCACAAAACAAGGAAACAAAGAGCTAGTTCAAGCTGTTTCAAAAAGCAATGGTTCGCCTCAGCCAACAACTGGTCCAATCGAATAAAAGCAAATAAGTGGAAACGTATCAGTCCCTCTCTATTTTGAGAAAGGGATTGGTACGTTTTTATGGCTCTTTTGAGTGATCTTTCTGAAGAATGATAAGAATCTTACGAAGATTCTTAGAAAGTTTTCACAATTATGTCTAAACTTTGAAATATTGATTAAATTCTGACAATTCATTTGTTTTTTTTTGTGGTCTATGCTAAAGTTATTTCGAATCATGAAAAGGGGGGTTACTTTGCAAACGGATCAATTACAAGAAGAGTTTTTTCGTTATCTTATTGTTGAAAGAGGGTATTCGGAAAAGACAAAAAAAGCGTATCAAGAAGATATGAGCGATTTTTTTCACTTCTTGAAAGAGTCTGGCAATGAAGACCCGTTAGCGGTGGAGTATCGTGATGTTCGTGTCTATTTGAGCTATTTGACGGAACGAGGGTATAGCCGTAATTCCATCAGTCGGAAAATGGCTAGCTTGCGTTCATTCTACCAATTTCTAACCAAGCATGAGATCGTCAAAGAGAATCCCTTCGCCTACATTCATTTAAAAAAGAAAAACGCTAAATTGCCGCGTTTTTTTTATGAAAAGGAAATGGATGCTCTTTTTCAAAGTGTCGCTGGTGATGAGCCATTACAACAGCGCAATCAAGCATTGTTAGAAGTCCTTTACGGTTCAGGTCTGCGGGTCAGCGAGTGTAGCAGTCTGACGCTGGGCGCGATCGATTGGGAAAGCGGCGTTTTGCTGATCCACGGAAAAGGCAACAAAGATCGCTATGTTCCTTTCGGCAGTTACGCACAAGCGGCAGTCAAGCGCTATCTTACCTCAGGACGCAAGCAGCTGATGGCAAAGCAGAACAAGGAACACGAGGTTCTCTTCGTGAATCATCTTGGTGATGGGATCACTGCAACTGGGATCGAGTATGTATTGAATCAAATCATCCGAAAAAGCAGTTTAGACAGTAAAATCCATCCTCATATGCTGCGGCATACGTTTGCGACCCATCTATTAAACAACGGCGCCGATATGCGGACCGTTCAAGAATTGTTGGGGCATGCCAATCTATCGACGACACAGATTTATGCGCATGTCACCAAAGACAGTTTACAAAAAAATTATCGCCAATTTCATCCACGTGCGTAAAATTGGTACAGGAGGAACGTAAATGAAGTCAGAATTTCATTCAACCACCATCTGTGCGGTTGAAAAAGATGGCAAGTTTGCCATGGCCGGTGACGGACAAGTAACGATGGGAGAACAGGTCGTTATGAAAGGAACCGCTCGGAAAGTCCGTCGAATATACAACGGTGAAGTGATCGTTGGCTTTGCCGGTAGTGTGGCAGATGCCTTTACCTTGGAAGAAAAATTTGAAGGAAAACTAAATGAATACAACGGAAACTTGCAACGAGCTGCAGTAGAGTTGGCACAAGAATGGCGGACGCAGCAATCGATGCAAAAATTAGAGGCGATGCTGATCGTCATGAATGACAAGGAGATGCTCTTAGTCTCTGGGACAGGTGAGGTCATTTCGCCAGATGAAGGGATTTTAGCTATCGGTTCAGGTGGAAACTATGCCTTGGCGGCAGCCCGTGCGATGAAACGTTATGGCGGTGAACTATCTGCCAAAGAAATCGCTGAAGGTGCCTTGAATATCGCAGCAGACATTTGTGTCTTTACAAATCACAATATCATTGTAGAAGAGTTTTAAAGAGGGATGACGATATGACAAATCAAAACAAATCACCACGAGAGATCGTGAAAGAATTAGATGAATACATCGTTGGACAAACCAATGCCAAAAAATCAGTGGCGGTTGCTTTAAGAAATCGTTACCGCCGTCTGCAATTAGATGAAAAAATGCAGCAAGATGTCACACCAAAAAATATTTTGATGATTGGACCAACGGGCGTTGGGAAAACGGAAATTGCGCGACGGCTAGCGAAAATCGTTGATGCGCCTTTTGTTAAGCTAGAAGCAACGAAATTCACAGAAGTCGGTTATGTCGGTCGAGACGTAGAATCGATGGTTCGTGACCTTGTAGAAAACGCGATCCAAATCGTGAAAAAAGAACAATATAAAAACGTACGCATCCAAGCGGAGAAAAAAGCCAATCGTCGTTTAGTAAAAGTCTTAGTTCCTGGTATTAAAAAGGAACAGAAAAAGAACACCAATCCTTATGAACAAATGATGAATATGTTCAACGCCGCACAACAACCAGAAGAACCAAAAGAAGAATTGACAGATGAGATTCGCAGCAATCGCCAAGCGATTTTTGAACAATTAGAAAAAGGCCTTTTGGATAACCGAGAAGTGACGATCCAAGTCGATGAACCGAAAAATCAAGCGCCAATGATGAACAATGGCTTAGAACAAATGGGCATTGATTTGAATGAAACATTAGGTGCATTGAAACCGCAAAAGAAAATTGAACGCACAGTAACCGTGAAAGAAGCGCGGGAATTGTTGATTCAAGAAGAATCCTCCAAACTGGTCAACGACGCGGATATTCATAGCGAAGCATTACGTTTGGCGGAATCTAGCGGCATCATTTTTCTTGATGAAATCGACAAAGTTTCTTCGAAATCACAGCAATCAGGAGAAGTTTCTCGTGAAGGGGTGCAAAGAGATATCTTGCCGATCGTTGAAGGCTCACAAGTCAATACGAAATATGGAACGTTACAAACCGACCATATTCTCTTTATCGCTTCAGGCGCATTCCATCTATCAAAACCAAGCGATTTGATCCCTGAGTTGCAAGGGCGTTTCCCAATCCGCGTGGAGCTGGATGACTTGACGAAGGAAGACTTTGTTAAAATTTTAACGGAACCAAACAATGCCTTAGTCAAACAATACGTTGCCTTGTTAGGAACCGAGAATGTCAAAGTGGTCTTTACGATGGAAGCCATCGAAAAAATTGCCGAAATCGCGTATCAAGTGAATCGCGATACCGACAATATCGGAGCCCGTCGTTTGCATACGATCCTGGAGAAACTACTTGAAGATCTATTGTTTGAAGCATCTGAGATGCAAATGGGTGAAATCACGATCACAGAAGCGTATGTGGAAGAAAAACTTGCGTCAATCGCAAAAGATGAAGACTTAAGCCGGTATATTTTATAAAGGGAGCGGACCAATGAAAACATTATTAGAAAAGACAAGACAAATCAATGAATTATTGCAGCAAAAAAACACCTTTAATTTAGCTTCTGATTTGCCTTACGACAAAATGGCTGTCATTTTAGGAAACATCCTAGACAGCAATGCGTATATTATTAGCGTCGACGGCAGCGTGTTAGGTTTTGTTGAGAACCATGATGTCAATAATGAGCGGATCAAAAAAATGTTTGTCGAAAAACAGTTTCCTAAAAATTATACAGATTTAGTCGATCACCTGACTTCCACAGAAGCCAATGTGCCGATCAGTAACGATATGACGGCTTTTCCTGTGGAAGGCCGCGAGCTGTATCCCAACGGACTAACAACCATCGTACCAATCTACGGTGCAGGAGAACGCTTAGGGACGATCATTCTTTCCAGAATCGATAAGTCCTTTGATGATGATGATTTGGTATTAGCAGAATACAGTGCGACAGTTGTTGGTATGCAATTCTTGTACCAAAAATCCCGAAGTATCGAAGAAGATGTTCGCAGTACCACAGCTGTTCAAATGGCGATCAACACGCTTTCTTATAGTGAGCTAAAAGCTGTTCAAGCAATTTTTGAGGCATTAGAAGGAGACGAAGGTCGTTTGACCGCATCAAGTATCGCTGACCGTATCGGTATCACCCGTTCGGTGATCGTGAACGCTTTGCGTAAATTAGAGTCTGCCGGTATTATTGAATCCCGCTCTTTGGGGATGAAAGGCACCTACTTAAAAGTGCTTAACAGCCGCTTTAAAGAGGAATTGACGAAACATCAATATTAGGAGATGAGACCATGACAGTTACCATCACGGCCGGTCATCTGCAAGCAAAGATTGCAGAAAAAGGGGCTGAGCTGCAAAGCTTAGTCGATACGAGCAATGACCTTGAATATATTTGGCAAGCTGATCCAAACCACTGGGGAAAGCATGCACCGATCTTATTTCCGATCGTGGGTGCGTTAAAAGAGGACACCTATCAACATGAGGGCAAGAGTTATCATTTGCCTCGTCATGGATTTGCCAGAGACATGTTATTTACTGTCGTTGAACAACGCACAGATTACGCTTTGTTTTTACTAGAAAGTTCGACTGAAACCAAAGCAAAGTATCCGTTTGATTTTCAGCTGTATGTCAGTTATGAATTAGGCGGTGATGGTTTAGTCGTCAAATACCAAGTGAAGAATAGCGGTCAAAAAGAACTATTCTTCTCCATTGGTGGACACCCTGCATTCAACGTCCCACTTGAAAAAGGGCTGACTTTTGAAGACTATTATCTTTCTTTTTCTCCAAAGAAATCACGAGTGAAATTGCCGTTAAAAGGCAACTATATTGATTATGAGCAACGCACACTCGGTCAAACGAATACGGATCTACGCTTGACCCATGACATGTTTGCAAATGATGCGCTAGTTTATGAAACGAAAGGATTACATTCCTACTCGATTCGCAGTGAAAAATCGCCTCATAGTATCACGTTAAGCTACAATAATATGCCGTATGTCGGTTTTTGGTCCACATATCCAGTGAAATCGCCATTTCTATGTATTGAACCATGGTGCGGCATCGCAGATACGCTAGAAGCCTCCGGTGAGCTGTCAGAGAAGCTGGGGATTCAAGCACTTCCACCTGAAGAATTATTTGAAACAAAGTACTCCATCACAGTTAAATAAACGTATGAAAAAAGAAGCTGGGAAAAGCGCAATGACTTTTCTCAGCTTCTGCTTATTTGTTCGTTTGACCCTTATTCAGTCCAAAGGGTACCCGACTTTCGGTCCCATCTTTGATGCGGGTAATGTTTTCACGATGGCGAATAAAGATAAAAATCGTTACGCCGATCGCAATGAAGGTCAGCAGCCAATTTTGCTCAGGCAAGATCGCAGGAGCGATAAAAGGCAAGACGATCGTCGATAAGGTGATCAAACACGCCGCGATCATACTGGTCAGGCTCACCATACTTGTCACATAAAGACAGATAACGAAAATCAATGAAGAATAAATGAAAAAGAGCGGATTGTATCCTAAGAGCATCCCAGCACTTGTCGCCACTGCTTTGCCGCCTTTAAATTTGGCAAAGATCGGGAAGGTGTGACCTAAGATCGCACAGACCCCAAACCAGAGCGGATTGACAGTATGGAGACCAAAGATGACTGGCAAGCTGGTCGCCAAAGTTCCTTTTAAGATATCCATCAATAAAACAACGATGCCGGCTTTTTTTCCTAAGACGCGAAATGTATTGGTCGTTCCCGTATTGCCGCTGCCGAATTGGCGAATATCTTTTTTGAAAAACAGTTGGCCAATCCAAACACCAGAGGGGATCGAACCTAAAAGGTAAGCAACAATAAATAAAAGAATCGTATTCATAATAACCAACTTTCTTTGCAAGGCTAGGGCAATTTTAGCATGAAAACGCCTTTCCAACAATAAGAAAATCTTTCGCTGGTCAGACAAAGAATAAAAACAGCTTTTCTCAGAGCTGTGAAACACAAACAAGCCATTTTGCGACTCTAGCTTGTGCAAACAAAGGAAAAAGGATAAGATAGTTTAGAAAAATGTTCGCTTGAAAAAAGCGTATTTTGTGTTAAGATTTTTTTTGCAGTCCTTTCAGCATTAGAAAAGGACTGATCAAGATTAAAGGAGCGGTGGGTTTGGCAAAGAAAACCACAGAATATAATGATGCTTCCATTCAGGTCTTAGAGGGTCTGGAAGCAGTAAGAAAACGGCCAGGAATGTATATCGGCTCGACCGATAGCCGCGGCTTGCACCACTTAGTGTATGAAATCGTCGATAATGCGGTTGATGAGGCACTCTCAGGATACGGCAATGAAATCGATGTTACGATCCATAAAGACAATAGTATCAGTGTTCGAGACAATGGTCGGGGAATGCCGGTCGGGACACATGCATCTGGAATCCCAACTGTTGAAGTGATCTTCACCGTGTTACATGCTGGCGGAAAGTTTGGCCAAGGCGGCTACAAAACTTCTGGCGGCCTTCATGGGGTTGGTGCCAGTGTTGTAAATGCCTTATCCAGCTGGCTAGAAGTGGTCATCGTTCGAGACGGTATCGAATACAAACAGAGCTTCAAAGACGGCGGGAAACCAGCAGGTACTTTGAAAAAAATCGGCAAAACCCGTAAACCAACGGGAACAACCGTTACGTTCAAACCAGACGATACAATCTTTTCGGCAACCAAATTCTCCTATGAGATTCTCGCTGAACGTTTGAGAGAATCAGCGTTCTTGTTGAAAGGGGTCAAAATCTCCCTGACGGACGAACGTGGGGAAGAACCGATTCATGAAGTCTTTTTATATGAGGAAGGCATCAAAGAATTTGTTGATTATTTAAATGAAGAAAAAGATACCTTGACCCAAGTGGTTTATTTTTCTGGCACGAAAGAAGCCATCGAAGTAGAGCTTGCCTTTCAATACAATGATGGGTATTCAGAAAACGTCTTGTCCTTTGTCAACAATGTACGTACCAAAGATGGCGGTACCCATGAAGTTGGGATGAAGACGTCAATGACCAAAGCCTTCAATGAGTATGCCCGCAAGGTCAATTTGTTGAAGGAAAAAGATAAGAACCTTGAAGGCAGTGATTTCCGTGAAGGGTTAGCGGCAGTTCTGTCGATCCGCGTGCCAGAAAATCTTTTGCAATTTGAAGGACAGACCAAAGGGAAATTAGGGACACCCTTAGCAAGAAATGCGGTAGACAATGTGATTGGTGAGCAGCTAGGCTATTATCTACAAGAAAACAGTGAAATGAGTCAAATGCTGGTTCGTAAAGCGATCAAGGCAAGAGAGGCCCGTGAAGCTGCCAGAAAGGCGAGAGAAGAAAGCCGTACTGGAAAGAAACGCAAAAAAGGCGAGTCACTGCTTTCTGGTAAATTAACACCTGCGCAATCTCGTAATCCTAAGAAAAATGAATTGTATTTGGTGGAGGGGGATTCTGCGGGTGGTTCAGCAAAGCAAGGACGAGACCGCAAGTTCCAAGCCATCTTGCCATTGCGAGGCAAAGTCATCAATACTGAAAAAGCCAAGATGCAGGATATTTTGAAAAATGAAGAAATCAATACGATGATCTATACTATCGGTGCCGGTGTTGGCCCAGAGTTTTCAATTGAAGACTGCAACTATGATAAAGTGATCATCATGACCGATGCGGATACCGATGGGGCGCACATCCAAGTGCTGCTTTTAACCTTTTTCTACCGGTATATGAAACCTTTGATCGAAGCGGGGAAAGTATACATTGCTTTGCCGCCTCTGTACAAAGTGTCAAAAGGGTTAGGGAAAAAAGCAGTAGTCGAATACGCTTGGACCGATGATGAACTAAGCAAACTGACCCAAAAAATCGGCAAAGGCTATCTCCTACAGCGCTACAAAGGGTTAGGAGAAATGAATGCCGACCAATTGTGGGAAACGACCATGGACCCAGAAACGCGGACACTGATTCGGGTACGGATCGATGATGCTGCCCAAGCAGAACGTCGCGTCACCACTTTGATGGGGGACAAGGTAGAGCCTCGTCGGAAGTGGATCGAAAGTCATGTTCAATTTAGTTTAGAAGAAGATGGCAGTATTTTGGATAAAAAAGAAGATACGGTACCTGAATTAGTTGATGAAAAATTAATGGATACCGAACAAGCAGACAGCAAACAGTTAGTTAAGGAATAGGAGGTGGTCTCTTGGAACACAAAAGCAATATACAAGAATTGACATTGGAAGAAGTGATGGGAGATCGCTTCGGTCGATATTCCAAATACATTATTCAAGAACGGGCATTGCCAGATATTCGTGATGGGTTAAAACCGGTTCAGCGGCGGATTTTATTTGCTATGAACCAAGACGGCAATACCTATGACAAAGGCTTCCGCAAATCAGCAAAATCTGTCGGAAATATCATGGGGAATTTTCACCCCCATGGGGACTCGAGTATCTATGAAGCAATGGTCCGCATGAGTCAAGACTGGAAGCTACGTCAGATTTTGATTGAAATGCACGGGAACAACGGGAGTATGGATGGTGATCCGCCAGCTGCCATGCGTTATACGGAAGCACGGCTTTCGGAATTAAGTGGTGAGCTATTAAAAGATATTGAAAAAAACACCGTGGAATTGGTTTGGAACTTTGATGATACTGAAAAAGAACCAACTGTTCTACCAGCAAAATACCCGAATCTGTTAGTCAATGGCTCAACTGGGATCTCAGCTGGCTATGCAACGGAGATCCCTACCCACAATTTAGGGGAAATCATCGATGGAACGATCTATTTGATCGACCATCCGCAAGCTTCTTTGGATCAGCTGATGAAGTACATTCCTGGCCCTGATTTTCCAACAGGGGGCATTTTACAAGGGAAAGAAGAAATCAAAAAAGCGTATGAAACAGGCAAAGGCAAAGTGATCCTGCGTTCGAAAACCAAGATCGAAGACATCAAAGGCGGCAAACAGCAAATCGTCATCAATGAGATCCCGTATGAGGTCAATAAAGCCAACTTAGTTAAAAAAATGGATGAGATCCGTTTGAATAAACGCATTGATGGGATTGCTGAAGTACGAGATGAAACAGATCGTACTGGACTGCAGATCGTTGTCGAGCTGAAAAAAGAAGCAAATGCGCAAGGGATTTTAAATTATTTATTTAAGAATACCGAATTGCAGATCAACTACAACTTCAACATGGTGGCAATCGACAATATGCGTCCTCAGCAAGTCGGATTAAAGCGGATTTTAGAAAGCTACATCAAACATCGCCGTGAAGTGATCGAAAAACGCAGTCGTTTTGAGCTGCAAAAAGCGCAAAAAAGACAGCATATCGTTGATGGGCTGATCAAAGCTTTGTCGATCCTTGATGAGGTGATCGCTACCATTCGCGGTAGTAAAGACAAAAAAGATGCCAAAAATAATCTGGTGGTTCAACATGGTTTTACCGAAGAACAAGCAGAAGCCATTGTGAACTTACAGTTGTATCGCTTGACCAATACGGACATTACACAATTGCAAGCAGAAGCAAAAGAACTTGCAGAAACGATCGCTGAATTGACAACAATTTTGAATGAAGAAAATGAATTGCTGAAAGTGATCAAGAAAGAACTGCGAGAGATCAAGAAAAAATATACGACGCCGCGGTTGACTGAGATCGAAGCAGAAATTCAAGAAATCAAGATCGAAACACAAGTCTTGGTCGCCCAAGAAGAAGTCGTCGTGACGGTCACAAGAGACGGCTATGTCAAACGCAGCAGCTTGCGTTCTTACGGTGCTTCAAAACCAGAAGAGATCGGCATGAAAGAAGGCGACTCTTTACTTTACAGTAATCAAATGAACACGTTGGATCACCTGTTGTTGGTTACTAATAAAGGGAACACGATCTATCGACCGGTCCATGAATTACCTGATTTAAAATGGAAAGATTTAGGGGAACATATTTCGCAAACAGTCATGACACTGGCGCAAGATGAAATGATCATTGGGGTCTTTGCCTACAAAGAGATCGATCCATTGAAAAATTTCGTGCTGATTAGTAAAAACGGTATGATCAAACAGACACGAATGACGGAATTTGAACCTTGGCGCACCTATAAAACACGGCCGATGACGATCATGAAGCTGAAAGATGAATCAGATGAATTGGTCAACGTCTTTTTGACGGATCAAACGGAAGAAATGGATGTATTCTTAGTCAGTCATCTTGCCTTTGGCTTACGCTACCCGCTTAATGAAGTGCCTGTTGTGGGACCAAAAGCAGCTGGGGTCAAAGCGATGAACCTTAAAGCGGATGATTATCTTATCAATGGGTTGCTCGTTTATTCAGAAGGGGATACACCGATCGTTTTGATCACCCAACGTGGCGCAGCAAAACGAATGTTGGCTCAAGAAATCAACCAATTAGGTCGGGCGAAGCGCGGATTGATGGTCTTGCGGGAATTGAAGAAAAATCCTCATCGCGTCGTCTATATGGGCAGTGGGGAAAATCAGCAACTGCTAGTGACGAATCAAAAAGGACAATCCTTTGAAGTGATCACCAACCAAATCCCGATCAATGATCGGACCTCCAACGGCTCATTTATCATGGATGAGAAAACAGGGGGACAAATCTACGAAGTGAAAACTCAAATCAGTCCTGCAATCGCAGAGGATTCTGTACTATAAATTATAACAAAACAACCCTTCTGTACCAGTACAGAAGGGTTGTTTTTTTCTCATAATTAATCTTTCACATTAACGAAAAAGGTACTTTAATAAAAGTTTCACATTTAATAAATACCTATAAATCAACATTTTTAGTAATTAATATCTTAAAAAAAAATAAATTGTTAAAAATAATTCTTGAAAATGCTTGCAATCATTAAGGTGTGTGTTATACTGTTCACGTAAAGCTGTTACATTAGTGAACAGAAAATTTAAGGAGGTCCATCAAATGGAACAATGGAATGGATTTAAAGGAAAAACTTGGAAAGAAGAAGTAAACGTACGCGACTTCATCCAAGAAAACTACACACCTTATGACGGAACAGATGAATTCCTAGCAGATGCTACTGAAGCAACGACGAAGCTATGGGATCAAGTCATGGAACTGAACAAGCAAGAGCGTGAAGCTGGCGGCGTATTGGATATGGATACAAAAGTCGTTTCAACGATCACTTCTCATGGACCTGGCTACTTAGACAAAGACTTAGAAACAGTTGTTGGTTTCCAAACGGAAAAACCATTTAAACGCAGCTTGCAACCATTTGGCGGCATCCGCATGTCAGAACAAGCAGCAGAATCTTACGGCTATGAAATTGATGCGGAAGTCTCACATATTTTCCGTGACTACCGTAAAACACATAACCAAGGAGTTTTTGATGCTTATACACCTGAAATCAGAGCAGCGCGCCGTTCTGGTGTAATCACAGGTCTTCCTGATGCTTATGGCCGTGGCCGAATCATTGGTGACTACCGTCGTGTGGCATTATACGGTGTGGACTTCTTGATCAAAGAAAAACAACAAGACCTATTGTATTGCGGAAACGGAACGATGTCTGAAGACATTATCCGCCAACGTGAAGAATTGAGTGAACAAATTCGTGCTTTAAGCGAATTGAAAGAATTAGGAAACATTTACGGATTTGATATCTCTAAACCTGCTCAAACGGCGAAAGAAGCATTCCAATGGTTATATCTTGGTTACTTAGCAGCTATCAAAGAGCAAAATGGTGCAGCAATGTCATTGGGACGTACGTCAACTTTCCTTGATATTTATGTTGAACGCGATTTGAAAAATGGCGTGATCACTGAAGAAGAAGCACAAGAAATCGTTGACCATTTCGTCATGAAACTACGTCTTGTGAAATTTGCTCGGACGCCTGATTACAACGCACTGTTCTCTGGTGACCCAACTTGGGTAACTGAATCAATCGCTGGTATGGGTGAAGACGGACGTCACATGGTAACGAAAAACAGCTTCCGTTTCTTACACACTTTAGCAAACTTAGGTCCAGCGCCAGAACCAAACTTGACTGTTTTATGGTCAACACGTTTGCCTCATAACTTCAAAACATTCTGTGCGAAAATGTCGATCCAAACATCAGCGATTCAATATGAAAATGATGATGTGATGCGTGGACATTGGGGCGACGACTACGGAATCGCTTGTTGTGTATCCGCAATGCGCATCGGGAAACAAATGCAATTCTTTGGTGCTCGTGCCAACTTAGCGAAAACATTGTTGTATGCAATCAACGGTGGGGTCGATGAAAAATCAAAAGCACAAGTTGGACCAAAATTCCAACCAATTACTTCTGAATACTTGGATTACAACGAAGTAATGGAAAAATATGACACAATGATGGACTGGATTTGTGATCTGTATGTGAACACATTGAACATCATTCATTACATGCACGACAAATATTCTTATGAACGCATTGAAATGGCGCTACAAGATACAGACATTTTACGTACGATGGCTACTGGTATCGCTGGTTTCTCTGTTGCAGTTGACTCATTATCAGCGATCAAATATGCCAAAGTTCGTACGATCCGTGATGAAAACGGCATTGTTGAAGATTACGAAATCGAAGGCGATTATCCGAAATACGGAAACAATGATGACCGCGTAGATGATATCGCAGTCAACTTGTTGAAAGCCTTCATGAAAAAAGTAAAACGCACGAAAACATACCGTGATTCAAAACACACAACGTCGATCCTTACTATCACTTCTAACGTGGTTTATGGTAAGAAAACAGGGAACACTCCTGATGGACGTCGTGCAGGCGCACCATTTGCTCCAGGTGCAAACCCAATGCATGGTCGCGATACGCATGGTGCTTTGGCAAGTCTTTCATCAGTTGCGAAATTACCATATGATTACTCATTAGATGGTATTTCAAACACCTTCTCAATCGTACCTAAAGCATTAGGACGTGACGACGAAACACAACAAGAAAACCTAGCAACAATGCTAGATGGCTATGCAGCAAAAGGTGGTCACCACTTAAATATCAACGTATTTAACCGTGACACATTGCTTGATGCGCAAGCTCACCCAGAAAAATACCCACAATTAACGATTCGGGTATCTGGCTATGCAGTAAACTTCATTAAATTAACAAAAGAACAACAAGATGACGTGATTGCTCGTACAATGCACGAAGCAATGTAATAAGCAACAACTTCAGGCGGCGGACGGGAAAATCCGCCGCCTCTTGTTTTGAAAGTATCAGACGGAGCGTGGTCATCCGTCGTTTCGAAGAAAGGAAGAGCATTATGGCAGTAACAGGACAAGTACATTCAACAGAAAGTTTTGGATCAGTAGATGGACCAGGTATCCGTTTTATTGTATTCATGCAAGGATGCCGCATGCGTTGCCAGTTTTGTCATAATCCAGATACATGGAAGATTGGCACCGGTGTCGAACGAACGACTGATGATGTCTTAGAAGAGGCATTGAAATATCGCGAATTCTGGGGACGAAAAGGTGGGATCACCGTCAGTGGTGGGGAACCATTGCTTCAGATGGACTTTCTGATCGATCTGTTTCGTAAAGCCAAAGCAGAAGGTGTCAGCACGACATTAGATACTTGTGGAAAACCATTTACACGGGAAGAACCATTTTTTAGCAAGTTTCAAGAGCTGATGACCGTTACTGACTTGTTATTGTTTGATATCAAGCACATCGATAACAAAGCCCATAAAGAGCTAACTACTCAATCCAATGATAATATTTTGGATATGGCGAATTATCTTTCAGAGATCAATCAACCTGTCTGGATTCGTCACGTGCTGGTTCCTTTTAGAAGCGACTATGATGAATTTTTGATCCGTTTGGATGAGTTTATCAAAACACTGAAGAATGTCGACAAAGTAGAGATCTTGCCTTATCACACGATGGGGAAATACAAGTGGGATGAGCTTGGTTTGAAATATCCCCTTGAAGGGATCGAACCACCAACAGAAGATCGGGTGAAAAATGCCAAGCGTTTGCTTCATGTAGACGACTATAAAGGTTACTTAACCCGTTGATCAAAACAGGAAAGAAGAGATTGCTATTGCTTCTTTCCTGTTTTTTTACTATGATTAGAAAGTGAATATCAATTGAAATAGGAGCGATGAAGAAATGTCGAAAATATTAGTATTCGGTCATCAAAATCCTGATACCGACGCCATTGGTGCAGCAATTGCCTTTGCAAATTTACAAAATCAACTTGGAAAAGATTGTGAAGCAGTAGCGCTTGGTACACCGAATGAAGAGACACAATTTGCGTTAGATACCTTTGGCCTAACTGCCCCTCGGGTGATCGATTCAGTGGCAAAGGAAACCCAAGAAGTAATGTTAGTGGATCATAATGAATTTCAACAAAGTGCAGCGGATATTACGGATGTCACTGTATTGGCAGTAGTTGATCATCATCGTATCGCTAACTTTGAAACGGCAAATCCACTGTATTATCGTGCAGAGCCGGTCGGTTGTACAAGTACGATCGTGTTGAAATTATACAAAGAAAATCAAGTGGAAATTCCAAAAGCGATCGCAGGAATCATGCTCTCAGCGATCATCTCTGATACATTGTTGTTTAAATCACCAACATGTACCGACGAAGACGTAACAGCAGCCAAAGAACTAGCCGTTATAGCAGATGTAGAACTGGAAGTCTATGGATTAGATATGTTAAAAGCTGGTACGAATCTTGGAACGAAATCAGCAGCAGAATTGCTGGACCTAGATGCCAAAAGCTTCCCAATGGGTGCTAAAAACATCCGTATCGGACAAGTCAACACGGTTGATCTAAAAGAAGTCTTTGACCGTCAAGCAGAGTTGGAAGCGGCTATGAAGGATTCAATGGCAGCAAATGGCTATGATCTGTTCTTGCTGGTTGCCACTGATATCTTAGATAGTAATTCTGAGCTGCTAGTCGTTGGTGAACCAACTGCCCCAGTAGAAGCAGCCTTTAAAACGACATTAACCAACAATCGTGCGTTTTTACCTGGTGTCGTTTCTCGTAAAAAACAAATCGTACCTCAATTAACAGAGGTTTTTGAAGGATAATTAAGCTAACTGTCTGAATGCTGGTGAGATCTGTTTTGGTAGATCAAGCCAGCATTTTTCATGATTGTTTGGATAAGGAGTACACGCAGTGAAATTTTTTTATAGTCCCCACTTTCGCTCATTGCAACCGATACTGGAATCTTCGAAATTCCATGAATTGGTAGAGGAGCTATTAAATAGCCAAGAGCCGCCGACACTACGAGCGTTAAAAGCGAAGTTTACAGATGGTTCATTTGATAAAATTCTTGACCGCTTGATCGCAGAAAAGTTGATCATCCGTCAAGAACGACGCTATTATTTAGGCTTTCCCATCTATACTGAACATGATCAACAGCAGATACAAGTAAGTGATGATTTCTATCAAGCTGCGCGCAATTGGTCAACACAAGAAATCGCTGGGTTTATCAAAAGCTTTGCTTCGTCAAGTGTTGAAAATAAATACTTTTATGGTTGTCTGCAAGGGGTTGAACAAGGAGCGGTCTATGCATTGAGCCATGAACAGTTTCAGTTGATCTCTTACTCAGAAACACAGTGGCCACCGACACTGCCGGCTTTTTTTGAAGCGAATGAACAGTTGCGTACTCTTGCGATCTATGATGAATTAATGGATTTGATCGGTGATGTCGATCCAGTCTATTACTTAGACCAAGTGAGTGTGATCCTTGAACGCATTCGTAAAAACAAAAAAGTCCGTCCGAGTATTTTTCTGGAATCACTTCAACAGTTGAAAATCGTTAGTTCCGAGGTAGATTTCTTGCTGGAAGAAATAAATTGTGATAATCTAAAAAACGGTCGTTATCAGACTTCTGAAAAGGATCTGTTCGTCCAACGGCTTGTGATTGCTCACTTGGCAAAAAAATCAGGTTCATACAATACGCTTTATTTCAATAATAATTAGAATTTCTAATAATTATGTTATTTGTTTTAAATTTTCTAACTATTTAAAAGCTGCTAGATTCGATTCTAGCAGCTTTTTTTTATTTCTTCAAATGATAATTTGATGAATAAAAATTAAAAAACAACAATCGTTTTGTTTGGAGTTTTGATTTCTTGATGATATGATGATTCTAGAACTTTGAAAGGGGATATAAAAATGGAAGGATATAAAACGGTTGATTTTGAACAGTTGGAACAAAACAAAACGAAAGCAGAAATGATTACGTTCGTATCAATGTCAGAAATAGAAGCTGCTCGACAAGCAATTACAAAAGCGGGGATCGATGAAACGCGTTTTTCTGATGGCGATCTCATTCTTGCGTTAAAACAAAAGGAACGGTTTGGGGCAAATACGATCGTTTCCGTGATCATTGATTGGCTAGTCAAGCAAAACTATCTAGTGAATCCAGCTCATGCCATGCGTTACTTAGCAAAGAAAATGGCTGATGGTCCTGTAACGAGTTATAAACTATTGAGTGAGACTGAGTTTGACTGTGATGGGAATTATTACTTGATTGGTCACACTGGTAAATCATTTGCTGTAAATAAAGCCTATAAAGTTTACACTGACGGACAAGTAAAAGTGCTTTGGCAGGCAAAATAATAGAAGATGATTTCGGCTCTAGCGAAGAAAGAAAACGGCTGTTGAAGCAGTTGTTTTCATAAAAGGATCGAAGATTGAAGGTTGTGAAGGACGCGTGAAACTAAACATTCGAATCAGCTTAGCTGGCAGTCATCTTTTGATTGGTGCATTCAGTTTGATCGGTGCATTGCTGACGCTTTATAAAGTACCAACTAGTTTTGGTACGATCCAAGTCATGTTAGGTGAAATTTATTATACCGACACGGTATTTGACCGGTTTACTCAGTTTTTCTTACTGGGGATCATTAGTCTTTATACCGTAGTGACGAGTTTTTATGGGTTTCGATTCTGGTGTTTTTGCTCCGCCTCTTCTGCATTTGGGACACTGCTGGCATATGTTGAATTAACTGAGACACTTCCGGTGATGGTTGTTTTCATCCTGTTTTTGGCAAGTTTGTTTCAGTTAAGTGTAGTCACATACTTCATTTTCCAAAAGCTAAAAAGTAGAGCTGAAACAGGTTGAACAGATACGTTCAAGCTGTTTTTTTCTGTCAAAGATTATTTGTTGGCAACTAGGGTTATTGCGTTACTAGCGCAGTGTTTTATGCTATGCTAGATAGAGAGATGTAGTTGATTTGAAACGATTTCTAAAAGATGAAAGAGCGTAACAAGGTCGTTGGCATTTCAGTCAGCGATCAAAATGAATTTGAGGAGGACTGATGAGAGAGTGGTTACCAAACAACAGGTACTGACTGCGGAAAAAGACTTTCTGAGTGGTGAAAATTTTTATGTACAGCATTTCTTAGGCGCCCATCAAGTAGATGATGGCTACGTGTTTCGCGTTTGGGCACCAAATGCTCAGCAAGTTTGGCTTGTTGGCGACTTCAACCAATGGACGGATACCTTGCCGATGAACAAAAGGACGGAATCCGGTGTTTGGGAAATTGAGACCAACCAAGTAAAAGAAGGACAGCTTTACAAATACAAAGTAAAACAATCAAATGGACGAGAAGTATTGAAGATCGATCCTTTTGCTGTCCATTTTGAAGCTCGACCAGGAACTGCTGCCGTGTTGCATTCGATCCCACAAAAAAGATGGCGGGATGGGTTATGGCAAGGACGGAAAAAAAGACAAAAAACATTTAATCGACCTCTTAATATTTATGAAGTTCATGCCAGCTCCTGGAAGCACCACGAAGATGGCACCCCTTATCGCTTCTCCGAATTAAAAGATGAACTTATTCCTTACGTGAAAAAAATGGGCTACACCCATATCGAATTTATGCCTTTGATGGAACATCCCTTAGGAACCTCCTGGGGCTATCAATTGACTGGTTACTTTGCACTTAGCTCCTATTATGGGACACCAGAAGAATTTCAAGACTTTGTAGAGGCTTGTCATTTGGAAAATATAGGTGTCTTCGTTGATTGGGTGCCAGGACATTTTTGTGTCAATGATGACAGTCTTGCCTATTATGATGGCACGCCGACCTTTGAATACATGGATGAAAACCGTGCGAAAAATGTTCGCTGGGGTGCGATCAACTTTGATCTAGGCAAACCGCAAGTCCAAAGCTTTCTGATCTCAAGTGCATTGTTCTGGATCGAATTTTACCACATTGATGGTATTCGGGTAGATGCCGTTTCCAACATGATCTATCGCGATTATGATGAAGGTCCATGGGAACCGAATCACGAAGGGGGCAATCGGAATTTTGAAGGGTACTATTTCTTACAAAAGCTCAATTCAGTCATCAAGTTAGCCCATCCTGCAGTTGTCATGATTGCAGAGGAAAGTACTTCCGAGACCAAAATAACAGGAATGGTCGAAGGAGGCGCTCTCGGGTTTGACTACAAATGGAATATGGGCTGGATGAATGATGTCCTGCGTTTTTACGAAATGGACCCGATTTTCCGTAAAGATCATCTAAGCCTTTTATCTTTTTCTTTCATGTATCGGATGCAAGAAAATTATATCTTGCCACTCTCCCATGACGAAGTGGTTCATGGCAAAAAAAGTTTGATGCACAAAATGTGGGGAGACCGCTACAAACAGTTTTCACAACTACGAAATCTCTATACGTACATGATGATGCATCCAGGGAAAAAACTGTTATTCATGGGTAGTGAATGGGGACAGTTTTTAGAATGGAAATATGATCATGGTCTTGAATGGGTCGATTTAAACGACGCATTCAATGCAAAAATGCAGTTCTTCACCCGGACCTTGAATGAATTATACAAAGAAGAACGAGCCCTTTGGGAATTGGATGATCAAGAAGATTCATTGATGGTGATCGATGCAGACAACTTAGATGAAACGACATTGACTTTCTTACGACAAGGAAAAACGAAAAAAGATTTCTTGATCGTGGTTGTCAATCTGACACCAGTGGAGCGTCACGATTTTGCGATCGGCGTGCCATACGAAGGAACGTATCGCGAGATTTTAAACACGGAACGGGATGTATTTGGTGGAACTTGGGTGGCGAATAACCCAGACTGCCAGACCAGTAATACCCCTTTTAAGCAATACGACTATCAAATCAAAACAATTTTGCCTGCACTTGGGGCTTTAATCATCAAACCAGAAAAAATCAAAATGACTCGAAAAAAAGCAGTAAAGAAAGTACAAAAAAAAGAGTAGAGGGGGAACGGTGAGTAGATCACCAAACGAAATGAAAACAGAGATGTTAGCAATGATCCTCGCAGGGGGACAAGGGACTCGATTAGGGAAATTAACAAAGAATATTGCTAAACCAGCGGTTCCATTTGGTGGCAGATATCGGATCATCGATTTCACGTTGAGTAATTGTGTCAATTCAGGAATCAAAAATGTGGGTGTTGTCACTCAGTACCAGCCATTAGCACTAAACAACCATATCGGAAATGGTGCAAGCTGGGGATTGGATGGAATTAGTACCGGTGTGACGATCTTACAGCCATATTCAAATTCAGAAGGCGAAAAATGGTTTGAAGGAACCGCCCATGCGATCTATCAAAACATCGCTTATATCGATGAGATGGACCCGCAATATGTCTTGATTTTATCAGGGGACCATATCTACAAAATGGATTATGAAGAAATGCTGGAAAAACACAAAGAAAATGATGCTTCATTGACGGTTGCAGTTCTCGAAGTACCGATGAAAGATGCCTCGCGTTTCGGAATCATGAACACCGATAAAAATGACCGTATCATCGAATTTGATGAAAAACCAGCCGAACCAAAAAGCAATCTCGCTTCAATGGGGATCTATATTTTCGATTGGAGTCGTCTGCGCAGTATGCTGTTGAGTAACTATACAAAAGATGGCGAAATGGTCGATTTTGGGAAACATGTCATTCCTTCTTATCTCGAAAGCGGCGACAACGTTTTTGCCTATCGCTTCTCTGGCTATTGGAAAGACGTAGGAACGATCGATTCATTGTGGGAAGCCAATATGGAATTTATTGATCCAGCAATGGAGTTGAATATTCGGGATAAAAGTTGGCAAGTATTTTCTAAAAACCCAATCGCACCACCACATTTTGTGACTGAGACCGGGGCTGCGAGAAACTCTCTCGTGATGGATGGCTGTTATGTTGCAGGGGAAATCGAGCACAGTATTTTATCAGAAAATGTGCAGGTGAAAGAAGGATCGACGATCAAGGACAGCGTGATCATGCCTGGAGCGGTGATCGGTAGAAATGTTAAATTAAACCGAGTGATCGTTGGGGAAAATGCAGTGATTGGTGACGATGCAGAGATCGATGGAACAGACGAAATTGCCGTAGTCGGCTATTCTGAAATTTTAGGGGTGACGATTGATGAGAACTAATAAAATGTGTGCGATTTTAGGGAATCTGCAACGATACCAAGACTTGATGCCATTAACAGAAAACCGTCCGCTGTCGACTTTATTGTTTGACTGCAAATATCGCTTGTTAGATTTTAATCTTTCAAGTATCGAAAATGCCAATATCAAACAAGTCTATATGATTTTCAATGAAGGAGAAACGCAGTCGGTCTTCGATCATATCGGTGGCGGAAAAGAGTGGAACTTGGACGGCGTACAAAATCGTTTCTTTATTCACCTGTTCCAAGACTCATTGAAAAAGCAAGCAGAAGGACAAGAGTATTATTATAATGTCATCGACTATTTGGAAAAATCCAAATCGGATCATACCGTATTTATGGGCAGCAAAGTCTTATGCAACATTGATTTGCGTGCCTTGCTGAAAATCCATCAGCTACAAGGCAATGAAATGACCGTCGTATACAAACGCATCAGCAGTGACAATGTTTGCGAAAGTGATCTGTTGTTCAATGTAGACAGTGAAGGTCACTTAGAAGAAGCGATCCAAGCGAAAAAAGGTGAGGTCAGTGACCTTGTCAACTTATGTACGGATATTTTTATCATTCAAACAGATCGTCTGATCGCTGCGCTAAAAGAGGGGCAAAAAGTTGGCGCAACGGCAGACCTCGGTCAATTTTTACGAGAAATGATCGCTGTTGAAAATACAGGTCTATATGAGTACACAGGTTACTTAAGTAACATTTATGACATCTCTTCTTACTATCAAACAAATATGGATATGCTCGATGTGCATAAATTTACGTCGTTGCTTTATTCGAATCAAAAGATCTATACCAAACTGAAAAACGAAGTGCCAACGTATTATTCAGAAACATCTGACGTGAAAAATAGCCACTTTGCTTCTGGCTGCATCGTGGAAGGAACGGTCGAACAGTCACTCGTTGCCCGCCGCACGAAGATCCATCCTGAAGCAAAAGTCAAAGGAGCGATCATCTTCGGAAATAATGAGATCAAAGCAGGTGCCGAAGTCTCTTATGCGATCCTAGATAAAAATGTGACCATCGCAGAAGGTGTCAAAGTGCAAGGAACCAAAGAAACGCCAATCGTCATTAAGAAAAATTCTCATGTGACCCAAGACGTTATTGGAGGGGCAAGCGCATGAAGGTTCTGTTTACAGCAGCGGAATGCGCCCCATTTTTTAAAACAGGCGGATTAGGGGATGTTGCAGGGGCATTACCAAAAGAATTGGTCAAAAAAGGCGTCGAGACGATTGTGGTCTTACCCTATTTCACGAAAATGCCTGCTGAATACCAGGAGCAAATGGAAGATTGTTTTTCCTTTGAAGTGGCGGTCGGCTGGCGCAAGCAATATTGTGGGATCAAAAAATTAGTTCTAGGCTCTGTGACCTATTATTTCATAGACAATCTCTACTATTTTGGCCGCGAACGGCTCTATGATTTTTATGATGATGGGGAACGCTTTGCTTTCTTCCAATTAGCCGTGATCGAAATGATGGAACGCATTGAATTTATTCCAGACATCGTGCATGTCAATGATTACCATACGGCGATGATTCCCTTCTTGATCAAAGAAAAATATCATTGGATTCAAGCGTATCAAAACATACGCACCGTTTTGACGATCCATAACATTGGGTTTCAAGGGTGGTATAGTCGCGATATTTTACCAGATCTTTTTGGTATGGGGACTGAGAGATACGATGATGGCACACTACGTTTAAACGATTGCTTGAACTTTATGAAAGCAGGAATCTTGTATGCGGACCGCATCACGACGGTCAGTCCTTCCTATAGTGAAGAAATCAAAACCTCTGAGTTTGGCTGTGGGCTTGAAGTGATTTTACGTATGGAAAGCGGCAAACTCAGCGGCATTTTAAACGGAATTGATTACGAAATGAACGATCCAGAAACCGATCCTCATTTGGACTATCCTTTCAGTGTCGAAGATTTATCAGGAAAAGCTAAAAACAAGCGAGCGCTACAAGAACAATTTGGTTTGCCTACCCGTAAAGATGTCCCATTGATTTCTGTTGTTAGCCGTTTGACCACTCAAAAAGGGTTCCATTTGGTCCTTGAAGAAATGGAAAATCTCTTGCAATTTGATGTTCAGTTCATCTTACTAGGGACTGGCGAACATGATTTTGAAGAAGGCTTTCGCTATTTTGCTCAGAGATATCCTGACAAATGTGCTGCCGCGATTTCTTTTGATATTGCATTGGCGCAAAAGTTATACGCAGCAGCGGATCTTTTCTTGATGCCTTCCGCCTTCGAACCATGCGGACTGTCACAGATGATCGCGATGCGTTATGGTACATTACCGGTCGTTCACGAAATCGGTGGCTTGAAAGATACGGTAGATTCCTATAATCCGATCACGAAACAAGGTACCGGCTTTGGCTTTCAAGAGTTTTCACCATTTTACTTGATGAATGCCTTGAAGCAAGGGATCGAATTGTATCAATCTGATCAGGCAACGTGGAACGTATTGGTCAAGCAAGCAATGGAAAAAGATTTCAGCTGGAATCAAAGTTCCGATCTTTATATCCAGTTGTATAATACTATCAAAGTTTGATTGTTTTAAGACAGAAGAATCCTTGTCTGCAACAGAACTGCTAGTTGTAAGACTAGCAATTTTGGCGGCAAGGATTCTTCTTTTTTATAAATTGAATGCAAAAAGGAGTGTAACCCTATGACAAAAGAACGATTGCGTGAACTGCTAGAAATCAGTGTTCATGAACTCTTTGCGATTGAAGTGGATGAAGCTTCACCACAGGAATTGTTTCAAGCACTAGCCAATGTGGTGAAGCAAATGTATTCAGAAGACTGGCGTCAAACCAGAAAAAATCTCTTGCTGGAGGATCAAAAACAAGCGTACTATTTTTCAATCGAATTTTTGCCTGGCAAAATGCTAAAAAGCAATTTGTTGAATATGCAGCTGTTGGAGCAAGCGGAAGCCGTTTTTGAAGAGTTAGGCGTTTCCCTTGATGACGTTGCGGATACAGAAAAAGACATGGCTTTAGGAAACGGGGGCCTCGGTCGTTTGGCCTCTTGTTTTATGGACTCGCTGGCTTCATTAAGCTTGCCGGGAAATGGGAACGGGATTCGCTATCGCTATGGATTATTTAAACAAAAATTTATTGACGGCCATCAAGTAGAATTACCAGATGATTGGTTACGTTCTGGGAATGTCTGGGAAGTCCGCAAAGAAAGCAAAGCGGTGCCTATTCGATTTGGTGGGCAGGTCTATCTCGTTACGGGAGAGGACGGAAAACTAGCGCCAGTCTATGAAGGCGGCTTTACCTGGCGGGCAGTTCCGTATGACACCGCGATGGTTGGCTATCAGAATCAACACATCAACACACTGCGCTTGTGGAGTGTCGAAGTTCCTGCTGAAGATGAGGCGCATTATGCGACATTGGAATCACGGCAAGCCTTAGAAAATTTGACTGCTGTTTTATATCCAGATGACTCAAACGAGATTGGCAAACGCACACGATTGATGCAAGAATACTTTTTTGTTTCTGCAGGCATTCAAAGTATCATTCGCTATTATAAAAAATCGAATCTGCCTTTAGCGATGCTCAGTGAACGAGTAGCAATCCATATCAACGACACGCACCCAGCGCTTTGTGTCCCAGAACTGATGCGTATTTTAGTTGATGAAGAAGGCCTTGCTTGGGAACAAGCGTGGGCGATCACCGTGAAAGTCATGAGTTATACGAACCATACGATCATGGCGGAAGCCTTAGAAAAATGGCCAGTTCGCATGATTGAAGAAGTGTTGCCGAGAATGGATCAGATCATCAAAGAAATTGATCGGCGCTTTGTCGAAGGAATGCAAGGGGTCCATCCGCAAGCCTTACTGGATCGGACGCGAATCATTATTGATGATCAAGTCCATATGGCACATCTAGCCATCATCGGCAGCCATAGTGTCAATGGGGTAGCCAAGCTCCATTCTGATTTACTAAAATCAGTGGTACTCCATGACTTCTATCTCATTTATCCTGCCCGTTTCAACAATAAGACCAACGGCATCGCACAACGGCGTTGGCTTCAGCTAGCCAATCAACCATTAGCCAAAGTGCTGGATCAGTCGATCGGTACGAGTTGGCGCAATGACCCCTTGGATCTGCAGCTGCTCAAAAATTATTATGAGGACGAAAACGTTCTGCAACAAATTGCCGACGCAAAAATGAGTAACAAGCGTGCACTGGCAAAGTACATTCAAAAAGCAACGGGCATTACAGTAGATCCAACGGCAATTTTTGATGTGCAGATCAAACGCCTGCATGCGTACAAACGACAACTGCTGAATCTAATGCATATCTTGAAGCTCTACTTTGAGGTCAAAGACGATCCGACTGCAGCGTTTCATCCAAGAGTCTTTATTTTTGGTGCCAAAGCAGCACCAAGCTATCACTACGCAAAATCGATCATTAAAGTCATCAATGAAGTGGCGAATCTGATCAATCATGATGAAACCATCAATGATAAAATCAAGGTTATATTTTTAGAAAATTACAACGTTTCATTAGCAGAAAAAATCATTCCAGCAGCGGATGTCAGTGAACAAATCTCATTGGCCTCTAAAGAAGCGTCAGGGACAAGCAATATGAAGTTGATGCTAAATGGGGCAGTAACGATCGCGACTTTAGATGGTGCCAATATTGAGATTCGAGATGCGATCGGTGATGAAAACATTGCGATCTTTGGGTTGACGGAAGAAGAAGTGTATCAGTATTACGCCCAGCATAATTATTCTGCTTACACCTACTATGAGTCAGATCCAGTCTTGCAACGGGTGGTCAATGCCTTTATTGATGGGACGATCCCGAATATTCAAGTTGAAGGTCGGGAAATCTTTGATTCCCTTTTGAAATACAATGATGAATACTTTTTATTAAAGGATTTTCATGCCTATTGTGACGCGCAGCATCGGGTAGATAGTGCCTATCAGGATACGCAACGTTGGCGTAAAGTCAGCCTAATGAATATTGCGAATGCAGGCAAATTTTCGGCAGATGAAACGGTGCGAAATTATGCTGCAGATATTTGGCAGATCGATCCATTATTTGCCCATGTCAAAGAACCGAATGCAGCAAGCTTGACTGAGACGGTGCCTCCAGCCGAATTTAGCTGAAGTGTCCTCATCTGAAATGGTGTAGTCTTTCGTGAAATTCTCCTTAATTTATGGTATGATGAAAAAAATGCATGTAAGAGGATGAGTACAGTGGCAAATTATTTAGATGTGAAACGAAAACACTTCCGTTTTCCTGCTTATGATGATACAGATGGTGTGAAGCTGCAATCCGAGCATCGCCCCGCATTCAGTAAAGCAGATGATTGGATTTTAACCGAAATCAAAGATTCCGTGAGTCATTCTCACAAGGAAGAAAATCAATCTTTGCAGCGTAAAGTGCAGTCCAGCCAACGCGATCGGGGGCACAATGTTCGTCAAAAAGAAGAGCTTGCCAATCACCGTGCCAACTTGCCTCAGTACGGAAAACGTCCAGTGAAAGAGCAGATGCCAACAGGAAAAACCAACTTTTTTGGCAAAGAGGCGAACCATTCTTCTTATCAAGTGACCAGTAAGAAGGAAAAAGCTGAGGTTCCTGTTTCTTCGAAAAAAGAATATTCGGGGCGCTCTTATTTCGTGCCTAAATATATTCCTGCATCGATTATTCCAGATGAGCAAAAACCTGAAATTACGCCGAACGATTTGATGGATGCAATGGCAAAAAAACAAGAAAGTTATTTGTTGTTTGATACTGAACCAGCAGCTTATCAAGTCAAAGAAGAAAATGATCCGACCGTCAAAAAATTCAATCGCCACCCCTCTGTTGGGATGACACGCAGTGAGTTTCGAGCCAGCAATAAAAAAAATGGTGAGAAAAAACGTTCCGTTTTAGATCGATCATTAAAAGGAATGATTGAAGACGATCAACAAGAAGAATCTTCAAATGGCTATTTTCGTTCTAAATAGCAGTGACAGTTACTCTTAATAGAAGTGGTCCTTTGAGCATAACGATGAATGATTTCAGCTAGATGGCTAACATCTAGCTGTTTTTTTTGTGTGCCGAAACTATCGATTTCACAAAGTGATTAGTTGAAATACATTTTTCACCGCCTGAGGAATATTCTGATTTTACTAAGCAATAGCGTGGGCTATAGAATAAAGTGAAACGATCAAAACCATCGTTATTTATAATGTTTGTTATTTTAATTGGCGATTTTTTTGTCATTTAAAATCGATGGCAAGTCAAACGGTGGCAGGACAGTGGTTTTCTGATCAGCTGCAATTGAAAAAGGGAAGCAAGCGTCCTGATGGCTAAAGCTGCTCTTTGGGAAGGCCTGATCCTTGATCGATTTCAAGGGAAAGATACGCTGAAAGGTGGGGCATCAACAAATGAACAAGAAAAAGAGAAAGGTATATTTCACCATCATTATTGGCTTACTTGGAGGACTCTACTTTTTTTCAACCATGAGTGTGTTTTCTTCAAACGTTTTCTTTGCTGCGCAGCTGGAGGAAAAAACGGTTGCGAGTGAATCATTCGATCTGATACGAGAGCAAGAGGCTGAGGAAAGAGTTGCCATTTATTTTGATGAATCAACGAAATCCGGGACTGTAGGAGACCTGTTACTGGTTGCGTTTCATACGGACCGTCCCATTAGTGAAATAGCGATCCGATTGCCGAAAGCTGCGGTTATTGCTGAAGAGGAGTTGCCAAAGGGAGTCAAGATAACGCCACTCACTGAAGAGAACGGTTGGAAACTAATGACCGATACTCCTAGAAGTGATTTTTTGGTTCCATTGATAGTTGATGCAGCAGGATCGTTTCCATTTGAAGCAGCAGATTCAATGATAATGCTTGAAATAAAAGAAGCACGGGAGACAAACCCTACGGACACACAAGAGGATGAGCAAACTGATTCGAGTGACTCCACTGGTCAATTGGATCATTTGGATCAAGAGGATCGAGAAGATCAAGTAGCAGAAGAGAAGGAAATAGAAAGCCAGCTTCCTGAGGCATCAGCATCTGATCCTGGCAATCTTTATCTTTTAGGCGACGACGTAAAAAAAGAGGAGTTGCCAATTGGGTCGAATTTATGGCTGCAATGGTCGATCCGACGGTCAATTATATTTATTTGACAGCCAGTTTTCAAACGAACGATAATCCTCGTTTGGGCATTACGGGAATTGACGGCTGGAGCAGCAGCGTCAATCCTAATGGCGGATTAGCCTATGTTTATATCAATGCCAGGGAAGTCTCAAGAACGTTAATCATCGATGGCCTCGACAAATATCAGATGGATCTTAGAGCCGTAGCGATCTGTTTTCGCGATTCCAGTGTCAATCCAGACTCCCCGTGGGACATTACTTTGCAAAATTTGAAACTCTACCATGGAAACTTTTGGGGGGCAATTGAATACCATGATTTGAATATGTCAAATCAGCAGCGTTCAATCATTCGGTACCACAATCTTAACCATACGGGCAATCAGTTGTTTTACGGGTTGCACTCTCGAGCCAGCTTTTCTGGACATTCGGTTTCACACCAAACGCCTAGATATACCTCAGACTTCAATGCTTCTTGGACGATTCACACAAATACTCAGGCGAATTTTGAAATCAACCAAATAGAGCTTCGTGAGGGAGCAAACGTCGAAATGTCGACGATCAGCTCAGGAAATCTTGATTTTTATAATACAAATGCGCGTCTCGTATTAGGGGATAATGCCCGACTATCATTAAATGCCAACGGTTCAGCTGGTGAAGCAGGCGGTGCTAATATTCGCTTTGTCGCTGGCAATGGACGCATTGAGTTAGGAAAAGGCGCGGAATTGGCACTAAATACACAAAACAACAGCCCAGCAGTCATCACATCAGGCACGCCCCATGATATTCGCTTAATGGAAAAAAGTCGCTTGTCGGTTGCTGCTGCAAACCGAACGTTGTACAGTCATATTTTCTGGTTAAGTGCCAATACGCATGTCACCTTAGAAGACAGCAGCACCTTAGAGGTTGAAGCAACAAATCAAAATACAACCGCAAATATCTTCCACTTCTCTGGCACGACTGGCAATCTCAACGTAGGCAAAGATGCTACCTTAGATATTCGTTCGGACAGCCCACAGGCTGTCCAACGGCTACTTTTCTTTACCGGTGCCAACAATCCCGCAAGATTGACGATCGACGATGCCAAGCGTGTCAATTTGCAAAGAACCCGCGCCATAACGACCACCACAAATGGTCTAATTGAAGGGGGAGGAATCACTGCAAAGAATCAGGCGATTCGCCAGTGGCGGCATGGAAATACAGGAGAGACAGTTGATTTTCAGTGGCAACCGATTCTGTCCATGACTGCGGCGATTTCAGGAACCAATACCAATGTGACCAACGTATCTTCGCTAAATGAGGAAACAAGTCGAGGGTTTGCCGCGCAGTTTGCTTCTCGTTCGCAACGGTTATTGTTTGAGAACATACCAGACGTCACGGTGACCATCGATCCTTTGACAGAAGATAGAACCTTACCTAATGCCTATACGATTTCGGGAACCGCCAATCCTGGTAGCTACCTTCGATTCCAAAGAGAGGGACTGATGCCAGAACCGACGCTTGAAACGACAGTCGATAATGCTGGCAATAGCACGTATTTTCACAGCCAAGCGGATGAAAACGGGCATTATTTACTTGATCTATCTGATTTAGAACCTTTCCAGTATTTTACTCAAGGTGAGGTGGTCACCGCTCAGGCATTTCTT
Organism: Enterococcus sp. DIV2449a; assembly: GCF_051711225.1. Taxonomy (NCBI): domain Bacteria; kingdom Bacillati; phylum Bacillota; class Bacilli; order Lactobacillales; family Enterococcaceae; genus Enterococcus; species Enterococcus sp. DIV2449a. The sequence continues at coordinate 2,220,774 of NZ_JBIOME010000001.1, read as the reverse complement.
GATGGCAAATGGGCAGAAGCATCAACCACTGTGGAACCCATTGGTGACGTAGACCCAAAAGATCCCCTTGATCCTGATCAACCGATTCTACCTGAAAATCCACCCTTGATACCAGAAAATCGCGGGTTTATCAGTATAGACTTTGTTTCACAATTCGATTTTGGTACAGTACCGATTCGCTCGTCGACAAGCCGCTATCCGGCGCTTCCGCAACGAATTTCTTTAGTGGATGATCATGAATCAACCGAACGACCAAACTACATTCAGGTTTCCGATCGTCGATTTCTTCAAAAGGGCTGGACCTTGAGTGCCCGATTATCAGAGGAAGGGTTCGTTAGCACGGATGCGTTTAAGCACCACTTAAAAGGAGCGAGTGTGCATTTGACGAATATTGAAATGGTTACCTCTAGAGAAAATCCCTCTGAAGCACCAGACTACTTTGATGCAATCGAGCTGGGACCGCAGAACCAAGTGATTGCACGTGCCAATGAAAAGCAAGGGGCGGGAACTTGGATTCAACGCTATGGAAACGAGGATACCATGCAAAAAAGTGTCGAGCTGGAAATCCCTATTGGCGCGAGGCCGCAAGCAACAAGTTATCAAGGAACCATCCATTGGGAGCTGAGTTTCGTACCTGGTGCTGACGAATAACCCCTTGGAAAACAAGTAAGTATGTTCTGCAATCGTGAATATGATCGAACACTGTAAAAGTTGATCAGACAAAAAGAAGTCCATTTGCCATTGGACTTCTTTTTTGTCTGAAACAAACGAGTAGTGGTTTACACTACTTTTCCCACTTTGGTAGATACGCTTTTCAATCAATAGAAGTGAGTGAAACCACAGGTAGTGTATCGATGAGCAAAATCATAACATGGTAGCCATCAACAAAATCACCTAAGCACTGTGTCTTCTCCAGCATAAATTTTATTTAGCTATTTTAGTAATTAAATCCTGCTCAAATATTTTAATTTTCGCTTGCCTTTTGATATGCTAAGAACAAGGGGGAATCAAAGATGGAAGTTGATCTACAAATGCTGGCGATGATTTTCTTTATCAATCTCGCCTATGTCACATTGAACACACTGCGATTTTTATTGACAATGAAAGGGTATCGCGTGATTGCCCCATTAGTGAGTATGATCGAAATCACGATCTATATTTTAGGCTTATCTATGGTATTGGATCGTTTGGATAACCCGCTGAATCTCTTGTTCTATGCACTAGGCTATGCTGCAGGAGTCAGTATCGGGATCAAAATCGAAGATAAGCTGGCTCTGGGCTATACAATGGTCACAGTGATCCTACCTAGTAATACGGATGAAGAAAAGAGTTTGCCGAAGATTTTGCGACAAGAGGGTTATGGTGTGACACAAAGCTTTGGTGAAGGATTGGAAGGCCCGCGACTGATTTTAGAGATTCTTTCCCAAAGAAAAAGTGAGAAAAAGCTCTATCAAACGATCAAAGCGGTGGAAGAGCGAGCGTTTATCATCAGCTATGAACCCAAGTATATTTCGGGCGGTTTTTGGACCAAAAAAATCAGCCGTAGAGAGGCGAAGTTGAAAAAGCAAGCACCTGTTGATTGAGGAACTAGAGGCAGCTTGATCCATTCGTGAAGAATAGTTGCATAATAAGCAGGGAGTTTATTGATGAGAGGAAGCGTTAGGTGTGGAAAAGAAAGCAAATGGCATGATGGCGGTCATCGCTGCACTGATCTCAAACATTTTGGTAGCGATCAGTAAGTTTGTCGGTTATGCCTTGAGCGGTAGTGCGGCCATGCTGAATGAAAGCATTCATAGTGTCGTGGATTGCAGCAATCAGATCTTTTTATTGATCGGTGATAAACGGGCAACAAAGGGACAAAGTGAACTGCATCAGTTTGGTGAAGGTCGGGCGAAATATTTTTTCAGCACGATCGTTGCGATGATGCTCTTCTTTGGTGGGGGCGCATTAGGCGTGATGGAAGCAGTGGAAAAGCTGCTGCATCCCGCCCATGAAGTCGGCAATACTTGGTTAGTGATCGCTATCTTGATCTTCGGGATGATCGTTGAAGGAAGTTCGTTGTGGATCGCAATCAAGGAGATCCGCGAGCTAAACGTCGAACGTCAACCAATCTATCGTTTTTTGAAAGAAAGTCGGCATAGTGAGATTTTGATCATTTTCACAGAAGACTTTTGTGCGGTGATCGGTCTGATGATCGCACTGATCGGAACGGTTTTAACAATGATTACCGGGAACGCATTTTTTGATGCCTTCAGCGGCTTATTGATTGGTCTTTTATTGATGGTAGCAGCGATCTTCTTAGCCCGCGAATTTTACAGTCTACTGATTGGGGAAAGTGTTACTAAACGTGATTTAGCGGTGATCAAACAAGCGTTTGAACGTCCCGATGTTGATCGCTTGATCGATGTGAAAACAGTCCATTTAGGGCCAGCAGAAATTTTGATTGCAGCGAAAGTCGATATTGCCGCAAAACAAGAAGAGGTCGGCTATGAGATCGTTAATGAGATCGAAGCCGAGATTCGACATCAAATGGCAGATAAAAAAGTCTATATTTATATTGAAACGGATGAGTACGATCCTCACTACATGGAAAAGCGGCGCAAACTTGTGCGACCTTCCCACTGATTTAGCTAGAATAAAGCTGTTTTTTTTGATACAATAGACAAGGATTATCACATAGTGAAGGAGATTTCAAAATTATGATCAATGCAAGTGACTTAAGAGCTGGAATGACGTTTGTTCAAGACGGCAAACTTATCAAAGTATTAGATGCCAGCCACCACAAACCAGGTAAAGGAAATACGGTTATGCGTATGAAATTACGTGACGTTCGGACTGGTTCTACTTACGATACAACCTTCCGTCCAGAAGAAAAATTTGAAAAAGCGCATATCGATACGAAAGCTGTACAATACCTATATACAATGGACGATACCGCATTCTTTATGGATCTGGAAACCTATGAACAATATGAAATTCCAGTTGAAGTGGTTGAAGAAGAAATGAAGTTCATTCTAGAAAACATGGAAGTAAAAATTCAATTCTTCGGCAGCGAAGTAATCGGCGTGCAATTACCTTCAAGTGTAATCTTGAAAGTTGTTGAAACACAGCCATCAATCAAAGGGGCAACTGTGACTGGTTCAGGAAAGCCAGCAACGATGGAAACGGGCTTAGTTGTCAATGTTCCTGACTTTGTTGAAGAAGGCGAAATGCTAGAAATCAATACAGCTGAAGGTACTTATTTAAAACGTGCAAAATAGCAAAAAAACCGCGACTTGTTCGCGGTTTTTTCTTTGCTCAAGTTGTGTTTAGAAGTGGCTCATTGTCCTTTTGCCGATCTTTTTTGTAAAGGATAGATACTATAAGGTTTACTGATAAAGTAGGCGACGGAGCAGACGATCACAAAGAAGGGTAGATTTTGAAAGCCAAAGACTTCTCCACCAATAAAGATCGGTGCAAATAAGGTGCTAGTGGCGCTGCCAAAAACACTGGCATAGCCTAGTGCTGCTACCAGTTCGATAGGCAGTCCGAACAGTGGCGCCAACACGACCCCCAAAGAAGAGCCAATCGCAAACAAAGGGGTGACTTCTCCACCCAAAAAACCAATGCTGATGGTTAATACGGTCAACACCAACTTAAGCAGCCAATCATAAGAATAGATCGGTTGCTTCGTGAAACTCGCGCTGATCAAATTTGTTCCTAAGCCTGAATAACGCCCTTGATACAACAAAACAAAAAGCAAGACTAACGCCAATGCGCCAATCCCAATACGCCACAGTGGATTCGGGAAGCGCCGCTTCATGATGCGTTTCATCGTTTCTAAACATCCCGCAAAGCTGCCGCCAACCATACCAAAAATCAACCCAATCACAAGTAATTTCAGAAAAACAGGTATCGTCAAATCGACGGATTGAGGCAACATAAGACTAAATTTTTCTAAGCCTAACCATTGAGAAGTCGTACTAGCAGTGAAAGCAGCCAGCAAAGCAGGTAAGAGGGCATGATGACTGAATTTACCGATGACAAGCACTTCCAATGCAAAGAACGTCGCAGCGATGGGGGTTTCAAATAAACCAGCAAATCCCGCAGCCATCCCAATCATGATCAGGGTGCTGGCGTACTTTTCTAGTCGCACCCAATTTCCTAAACGATTGGCGATGGTGGCACCTAACTGAACCGCAACTCCTTCTCTGCCTGCGCTTCCTCCAAATAAATGCGTCAGCCAGGTTCCCACCATTACAAAAGGAATCAAACGCAGCGGAATATCTTTTTCTTCTTCCTGCCCGACTAAAAACACTAAGTTCATTCCTTGAGGACTCCGATCGCCATACTTTTGGAAAAGGTAAGTAAAGCAAATACCGATAATTGGTAAGAAGAGAATCAATGGCAAAAAATGACTTTCACGGAAGGCACTTAAGAACAGTAAAATTTTGCCAAAGAAAGTGTCAACAGCTCCAGCAAGCACCCCAATCACCAGACTGAGCAAACCTAATGCAGTCAGTTCAAAATACGTTGTTTCTTGTTTCTTCATTTCTATCACGATCCTTTAAAAAAGATAGGAATAATGCTCTTGCAACTATGACGAACGAGTGAAAATAAAAAATGACTACTACACACTAAAAAAAAGTGGTAGAAGTCATTAGCAAAATTGCGGTTTCAGTAAGAACTGAGGGAGACATTCATTCCCTATTAGCATCAATATTATCTGATAAAACCCTCGTTTTGTCAATGGATGCTGGTCGTGAAAAGCAATCCAACGAATACTTATCTTTTATACATACTTATGGTAAAATTAATTTCATAAGAATTTACATGTGAATTGAGCGTCGGAAGAGTCAATGGCAAGAAAAGGGATGAAAGGACGATCCTTCTACTGGTTGACCAAGGGGAAAACAGTGGGTAGTGAGGAATCGAAGGGGAAAAAAGAATGATTGCATTTATGACGATCGAAAAATGGCTGCAAAGTGAGCGTTTTTACTATGTGATCCTACCAATTCTCATGGTGGTTGGTCTGATCGCATTATTAGGGTTCCTGATGGTTCTGCTTTATCGAGAAAACCGTAACCCGAAAGTGACGCTATTGCTTGGCGGCATAGTCGTTGCGTGTCTGCTAGGCTTTTTTATTGGAGATCAAGTGTATGGTGAATTCAAAACGTATAATGCGCTGATCACACCGAATATCCGAGACCGCGAAAAAATGTTTTTAGGCTATAAATATTACGAATCTGATACTACAGCAGTTTATCAGCGCATCCAAAGCAATAAAGCGATTGAAACTTTAGGGATCTATCAAGCAGTACCAGTGGAACGGGCGATTGAATTTCTTGGATCTGCTCATAACTCCGTATATTTTAAAATGGGCGCCCAGGTTTATTATGCTCGCTATCAACCGACATTTGTGGAAGAGGAAACAACGGCTAAGCTGCAGGGGGTTCAATACCATTTGACTGATCCTTCCTTTGAAACGATCGGCTTCTATTCCGAAACCAACAACTATTTGACGGCAATTACGATTCCAAAGTCTCAAGAAACCCTCGAATATCAATCCGTCGATTCTGTGATCCCGAAAGAATTTGGGAAAAGTCAAACCCAATGGGCGTTACCAAATAGGAATGAATAACCATAAAAGAAAACTACCTAAGTCACGAAAGAAAGCTCCTTCAAGCAGGAATCTTCCGTGCGCAGGTAGTTTTTTTGTATGCTTGCTCAGATAACATTACTCTCGCTATGGCTGCTCAGGTAGTCCTCTTTCTTTTTGCGAGACAATTTTTTGAAGGCGGCTTCTGCTTGAGTGGCTTCACTGCGAGTGGAAAAGCTTTCCGCATGGATCATTTGTAATGGTCTGCGACTAGCAGGACGGGTATATTTTGCTCCGATCCCTTTGTTGTGCTCTAATAAGCGGCGGCTCAAATCAGTGGTATAACCACCGTAGAAGGATTGATCGTTGCAACGCAACACATAAAAATAATGATTCTCAGCAGCCATAGAGCATCGCCTTCACTTCGGGACTATAGGCACCCGTTTCATCATAGGTAATGAGAGGGGAATCAATTTTAAAGCCATCCGCCTTGCCATCCTTGATTCCTTCAATCAATAAAATATTGGCCTCTTTGCCTACTTTCGGATAGACGAAGCGGACGCGCTTTGGTGCGATTCGATGGGCGCGCATATGGTCCAAAATATCGAGAAAGCGATCCGGGCGATGAACCATCGCAAACCGTCCGTTCATTTTTAACGCTTTGCTAGCGGTTTGGATCACTTCATCTAAAGTTGTGGTGATCTCGTGCCGAGCGATCGCTAAATAGGGATTCGGGTTTTTGATCGCCGTCGGTACATTTTTAAAATAAGGGGGATTGCAGACCAATAGATCGACGGAATCAGGCTTGATTTTTTGAAAGAGGTTCTTCAAGTCCAAAGGATAGACCGTCAGCTGGTCTTGCAAGTCGTTTAATTCGATACTGCGCTGCGCCATATCCGCTAAGCGTTCTTGCAATTCGATTTGATAAATATGAGCGGTCGTTTTTTTGCTGATAAATAAACCGACTGCGCCATTCCCTGCACAAAGGTCAACGATTACGCCTCTTTTTGGCACTCTAGCGTAATTTGCTAATAACACAGCATCTAATGAAAAAGAAAAAACTTCGGAACTTTGAATGATCTTGATGTCATCGGCATACAATTGGTCGATGCGTTCGTTCGGTTGCAACATGAAGCATACTCCTGTTCTAAATTCATTTCAATGTATTATACTACGATTAAGAATAATGGGAAACGCTAAAAAATGCTTGTCATTTAAACCGTTTTTTTGCATACTTGAATAGGAGAGAAATAGAAAGGAAAATGAGTATGTTTTTTCGCTTTATGCGCGGTGTGGTTCGCGTAGTATTATTTTTGATCAACGGCAATGCTCGTTATCAAAACAAAGAGGTTTTACCTAAAAATGAAAACTACATTTTAGTGGCTCCTCACCGAACCTGGTGGGATCCATTGTACCTAGCAGTGGCTGCTCGACCAAAGAAATTTAGTTTTATGGCGAAAGAAGAGCTGTTCAAAAACCCGATTTTACGGTTCATTTTGATCCATGCCAATGCTTTTCCAGTTAAACGAGACAAACCGGGACCGAGCGCGGTAAAGACGCCAGTCAAAATTTTGAAGGAAACGGATCTTAGCTTGATCATGTTTCCAAGTGGTACGAGACACGCAACGGCCTTAAAAGGCGGCATGGCGTTGATCGCAAAAATGGCTAAGGTCAAGATCGTTCCCTCTGTTTATCAAGGACCGCTGACGTTAAAAGATCTTTTTAAACGCAAGCGAGTAACCGTCCGCTTTGGGGAGCCCATTGACATCAGTGACATCAAAAAGATGGACAAAGAGGGCTTGGCGGAAGTCGAACGGCGCATCCAGGGTGCATTTGACACACTGGATCAAGCGATTGATCCGTCATTTGTTTATCAAATCGATGAGTCCAAAAGAGAAGATTAATACCTAAGAAAAGCCGCTGATCCTTTTGTGATCAGCGGCTTTTTTCTAAAGAGTTAATCCAATAATTCGAAAGCAAATTTGGTCCACGGTTTTAAATATTCCAACAAAGGCAGCTCGTCACTTGAAATGGCGCCGACTTTGTTTTTCCGTGTGTCTTGGTGAGGGGTCAAAACGATCTGCAATTCGTTTTTGTATTGGCCAAAGGTATCATTGCCGATAACGATGTCCCCATAGGCAAAAGGTTCTTGGTTTGTATGAGGGAGGTTTTCGATGGGACGGTACTTCACCCGTGATTGTGTGGAACGAGCGACTAACGCATTACTGTCACCACGCCGAAAATGATTGGTTTCGGCTAATATTCTTCGTTCGATTTCGCTGGCCTCTGCTTCTACGAGAACGCCAAAGGTCAGCTTGTAACGATCGATCGCCGCCAGAGCTTTCAGCTCTGCATCCGACGCATAAGCATTGCCGATAATCACGGTATCGATCAACCCAGAAGCAAAAAGCAGCTTCCCTTGCAGCGCCAATGGTAAATCTCGACAAGATTCTAAGGTCGGTAAGCCATCATTGACTTCCCAAGGGCCGATTTTGGCTGATTGACTAGTGATGAAGGCGGCTGTTTTCAACCCATATTTTTTAAAACGTTGACTGCAGCTGCGGAAAAAAGCATCCGTTAAGCCTGTGCCTCGTTGGGGGTAAAAATTGTGGCAGCCATATAAAAAAGGTTCATTGGCTTGATAAGAAAGGATATTTTCTAAATAGTTCACATCATTACTCATATTCAATTCAATCGCCAAGCCAAATGGATTAAAGGTCAGCTGGGCTTCTTTACTGCCATCAAACCCTTGATCCAAGCGGATACCGTCCGCGCCTAATTCTGCAAAGAAGCTAAGATCGTCATAAGAGATCGCCAGATCACTAAAAACAGCAGGCGAAATATCTAATATCGTTTCAAAGCCAAGGTTCTTGGCAAAGCCGATAATCGAAGAGAATTTTTTTCTGACGGTCTCTTTGCCTTCACTGACTTCTAGCATACTCATAAATAAGCGAGAGTAACCAAGGGCAGCAGCTTTTTTTAAATAGTCTTGATCCAGTAAAGGATCACTATGGTCGGGGTAAATCGAAAGGCCAATTTCTCGTTTCAATGGTTTTCCTTCTTTCTAAAAAACCGCACGAAACACCTCTTGGCATTGGAAAAAGCTGGTGAGGAAGGCTTCTTCTGTTTGTCTTGGTGGGTGCTTCGTACGACCTTTATTTACACATTATTGTGCGACTGGTTGATTTTCTTTTTCCAATTCGTTTTTGTCGTAGATTTTTACGAATGGGTAATAGATCAGGATCGATAAAAGAATCAAAAGAACATTCAGCACGATCGCACGCCAATCGCCGCCAGTCGCTAAGAAAGCGCCAATTGGTCCAGGCAATGTCCAAGGGGCATTGACCGTAACTGCATTGACTAAACCAGCTGAGGTAGCGACCCACGCAATGACGCCATTGATCAGTGGTGCAATGATGAAAGGTGGGATCAAGATTGGGTTCAAAACGATCGGTGTACCGAAAATCAGTGGTTCGTTGATGTTGAAAATAGCTGGAATCAAGGCTGTTTTTCCTAGTTTTGAACCGAATTCCGATTTGGTGCGAAACGCTAACAAGATAGCCAAACCAATCGTTGAACCAGCCCCACCGATCCAGATGAACCATTGATAAAATGGTTCGGCTGCGATATTGGGAATCATATCTCCTGAAGCAAGCGCAGTCGTATTTCCTTCCAATAACTGCAACCATAATGGACGAGCCAGTGAACCAACGATAGAAGCACCATGGATCCCGAATGACCAGAAGAAGGTCGTCAAGAAGGTGATCAAAAGCACACTTGGCAAGGTGTCTGCGGCACTGACTAAAGGATCAACGACTTTTGCCACGATCGTGTGCCAGTCAAAGCCGATATAGTAAGTGATCGCACCCATTCCTAAAATAATGACTAAGGTAGGGGTCAAGGCTTCGAAAGAACGAGCGACTGCAGGTGGGACTTGTTCTGGCATCGTGATTTTAAATTTCGATTTGTCCGTTAACCGATAGATTTCAACGGCAAGAATCGAGGTGATGATCGCCACGAACATACCAGCACTCCCTAAATTGGCCATTGGCAAGACAAAGCCGACCGTTCCAGCAGCATCCAAGGCTTCTGCTGGGATATTGACAGGGGTGAAGGTCAGTAAGAAGGCGGTCGTAGCTAGGATCCCGCCAGAAAGACCATCAAGCTTATAAGAGCGAGAAAGACTGTATCCGATCCCGAATGCCGCATACAAGCTCATAATGTACATCGTCATTCGATAAGGCAATAAGATCGTTGAGGCATTGCTAGACAAGAATTGATAGATGCCCCAACTTTGAGGCAGCGGTGGAAAGGCTAAAATCATAAAGAACGAACTGACGATGATCAATGGCAAGGTTGAAACGATCCCGTCACGAACCGCCCGCAAGTGACGCTGGCTGCCAAGTTTTTCCATCGGTCCTGCCAAATGGCGCTCGATGAATTGAGTGAATTTATCTAACATGGTTTATCCTCCTAAGGTGTTTTACATTTTTGCTTCCCATGGATTCGGAATGATTTTCCCTAAAATCACGCCTTGGGCTGCCCCGGTTGCTGCAGGGGCATTATTGACACGGCTGTGAAGGGTTTCATTTCCTAAGATGGCAAAAGCCACCGCTTCTTTGGCATCGTTGGAACCGCCAATGTCATCTTGTGTTCCAACGGCTACTGATTCTGGTAAATAGCCTTGGATCAGTTCAATCAGCAGATGATTGTGGGCACCACCGCCCGAGAGAATCACTTCCAGATCGTTTGTTCCCAACTGAGGAAAAATGAACCGTTGGTAACTGTCAGCGATGGAAAAAGCGGTGAAATCGGTTAAAGTCCTCACCAAGTCTTCAGGGGCTGCTTCGGGATACTTGGTCAATAACTGCTGCACAAAATGTTTTCCAAAAAGCTCACGCCCGGTGCTTTTCGGCGGTTGCTGGGACAAATAAAAATGAGTTCTTAATTCCTTTTGCAAGGTGGGTATAATTGCTCCCGCACGGGCTGTTTCACCAAACGCATCATAAGGCTGACCGAATAGCTGAACCATTAATTCATCGATGACCATGTTTCCTGGACCTGTATCAAAGGCATACAGCTCGTTTAAGCTGCCACTTTTTGGTAGTACAGTAACATTGCCGATGCCGCCAATATTTTGCAGCAAACGATTTTTGGTGTCTGATTGATAGAGCAGATAGTCTGTATAAGGAACAAGAGGGGCGCCTTGACCACCAGCAGCCATATCCATCACTCGAAAATCGGCGACGACTTTCGTTTGTAAGCCATAAGCGATAATTGAAGGTTCGCCAATTTGCAAGGTGCTGTTTTTCGCTGGGTCAGCATCGGGGGAGTGCCAGATCGTTTGTCCGTGGCTGGCAACAAAATCAATGCTTTTTTCTTCAATACCAGCTTTTTGGCAGAGGATTTGACACGCTTTCAAAAATTCATACCCTAATTCAGTATTTAATTGGCAGATGAGGGGAACATTTGATTCCACCGGATCACAAGCGGTTTTTATTCGCTCCTTCAATTCTTCACCAATGGGCAGCGTGATCATTTCCATCAGCTTTACGTCAGTTTCGGTGCCGCTGCCATTGATTTTTACTAAAGCAGCGTCGATCCCATCCAAACTGGTTCCTGACATGAGTCCTATTGCAAGCATAGCGTTTCTCCTTTCTTTTAGAATAGTGATGAAAGCGATTGTTGAATTCGATTTCACACTCATTGTAAATGAAGTGTAATTATATTTCAAGATATAAATTTATAATTGAAAAAACATTTCAACATAATGATGTCAGGTGTTCGCTCTTTTTATCAAAAATGAGTGGTAAGTGAAATTTCGCTGGCAGAGAGATGTCTAACGATCAGGGAAAGTGGTATAATGGTTGGAAGGATATTTTTTAAGAAGGTGAAGAAATGCGCTTTATACATACAGCTGATTGGCACATCGGAAAAAAACTACATGGCTATGATTTGCTGGAGGACCAGCGAGCAATTATCGATCAAATCATTGCGATCGCTTTAGAAGAAAAAGTCGCTGCCATCGTCATTGCAGGTGATCTGTATGATCGTTCCGTTCCCGCTGTCGATGCAGTCAAATTATTGAATGAAAAAATCGCAGAAATCAATCTAACGAATGAACTGCCTTTATTGGCTATCTCAGGAAACCATGATAGCCCAACGCGGCTAGAAACCGGTAGTCAGTGGTTTCAACAAACACGCTTTTACCTGTCCACCAGCATCGAACAAAGTTTGCACCCGGTTGAGTTTGACGATACACAGTTCTTTTTACTGCCTTATTTTGAACCGATCGAGGCGCGCTTGTTTTTTGATGAACCATTAATGAAGATTTCTGATAGTGTCCAAAGAGTCATTGAGGAGATGACCAAACACTTTGACTCGTCCAAAAAGCAAGTGCTAGTGACCCATTTTTTTGTGGCGGGTTCTAGCCAAACAGATTCAGAAACAAAAATTCAAGTTGGCGGATTGGACAGCGTACCGACCACCGCTTTTGCGCCATTTGATCGAGTCGTTTTGGGGCATTTACATGCCAATACCGCCCTGAAACATCCGAAAATCGGGTACAGTGGCTCTCCGCTGAAATTTTCCCTTTCTGAACGGACGAACCAAAAAGGGGTCTATCTTGTGGATACTGTAAAAGACACCAATGAATTTATTCCCCTCACACCAAAAAGGGATATCCAGCAACTGACGGCTTCCTTTGAGGAGTTGATCGATCCGGTTTTTTACCGTGATCTAAATCGTGAGGCGTTTTGGCATTTTCTGCTGACGGATCGTGCTGTGATTTCAAATATGATGAATCAGTTGCGAAAAATCTATCCATTTATTTTGTCTGTCGAACGGTTGAATGGACGAGAACAGACGAAAAAAAGACAGCTAACCACACGAGAAACCGACCCGCAGACCTTGATCAGTCATTTTTTTCAAGAAATGACGGGAGATTCATTGCTCGATGCACAAACCAAATGGATCGAACAAGGATTAAATGAAGCATTTGTCGTGGAAAAGAGGGAATAGTCATGCAACCGAAGTCTTTACAAATGAAAAATTTTGGTCCATTTATTGATGAAAAATTGGATTTTAGTCAGCTGCAAGCTGGCGGTTTGTTTTTGATCAGCGGCAAAACGGGTGCAGGAAAAACGACGATTTTCGATGGCATGACGTTTGCCTTGTTCGGTGAAACATCGGGGAATCTGCGCTCAGGAAAAGAAATGCGCTCGATGTTTGCTTCACCAACCGAAGAGACCAGCGTCACGTTTACTTTTGAACATCAGCGTTTTACCTACCAGATCCAACGGAAACCGGAACAGACGTTAGCAAAAAAACGTGGTGACGGGGTCACCAACCAAACGGCAAAAGTCCAGTTGACGATTTTTGACGCCGAGGGCAAAGAGAAAAAGCAAATCAGTAAACGGACAGAAGTTGATGCGTTTATCAAGGATCTGCTGCAGCTGGATGCCAAACAGTTTTTTCAAATCATGATGTTGCCGCAAGGAGAATTTCGTAATTTTTTGATTGCCAGCAGCAATGAGAAAGAACGCGTTTTACGGAATTTATTTGGCACGGAAATGTATCAACAATTTAATGAATGGTTGAAAGAGCAAGTCAAAGCACAAAGTAAAAAGCTTGAGCATCAGCAGCTGGTCGCCTCACAAATCATGGAGCGCTTTGAATGGGAAGAAGCGCAGGAGGTTTTAACGGTTGCGGAAGGTCTGACTTTGTGGGCGCAGGATTTAGAAAAACAACAAGCGCAGCTTCAGCAATTATTGCACAAAAAAGACCAAGCGATCCAAGAAATGAAAGCTGCGCAAGATGCTTTTTACCGTGCAAAAGAAATTGAAAATGCACGGATCGAATGGCAAGGTCTACAAGAAAAAGCCCGAGAGCTGCATGCTAAAAAAACCGAGATTGCTCAGAAAAAAGCACAGTTGAACCAGTTGGTGTGGGCGCTTGAACATCAAGAAATCATGCAGCAAAAAGAAGAACGAGTGAAAGAAGCACAGCAAGCTGCTCAGCAAATCAACGAAACAAAGCAGCAGTTGCAAGAAATTCAGCAGCAACAAGTAAGCTGGCAAGACCAACGAGCGTTGATTGACGGCATCAAGAAAAAACAGGAAGCTGCTAGTCAAAAAGTTCAACGAATCCAGCAGCAGATCCCGCTAGCACAGCGTACACAAGCGCAGCAAGAAGAAGTGGCGCAACTTGAAAAAGCCGCACAACAACAGACCACCGAATTAACGAAGATAAACCAAGCGCAAGCAAGTGCCAAAGCGCAAGCGCAGCATCTGGTAGAAGAAATCGAAACCTTGCGAGGGTTTCAAACAGAAGCGGTGAAATTGGTAGAAACGCAGGCTCTGGTCGAAAAATGGCAGCAAGCAAAAGCGCAGTTTCGTGAAGCCGAGCAAAAAGCAGGGGAACAGCAACAAATTCATTCGGAGTTAGTTCTTGAACAACAGCAATTAGCAGCATCCTTGCTGGAGCTGCAAAAAACGTTAAAACAAGAAACCAGTCAAAATGCTCGAATGCAAATTGCTCGGCTTCGTCTATTACTGGAAGAAAATGAACCCTGTCCGGTTTGCGGATCATTGGATCATCCGAATACACAGGAGCACACGACCTATCGCATCGAAGACATCATTGCCAGTGAACAAAGACTTGAGCAAACACAAGAAAAATTGACGAAGATCCAGCAGCAAGTATCGGCAAATCAAACGCTGCAGGAGCAAGCCACATTGCGAATCAGCGAATGGCAAGCCACCAGTGTTGCTGCGCAGAAGCAAGTGGAATTCGCTTGGACTGCAGTTCAACAGGCATTTGCTACCTTGCAGCCGTTAGAACACCAAGAGGCGATTACCGAGGAAACGACGGTAGCGGAACTAAAGAAACGGCAATCTTTCAATCAACAAAAAGCCGCTTCTTATGAAGACGCACAGAAGAAACATCAGGCAGTAAATGAGAAATTAGCAACGTTAAATGAGTCCTTTCAGCAAGTCAGTGAGCAAGCGAAAAAAGCCCAAGAAGCGCGTCAGCTTGCGGAGGGGAAATTGGCTTCTTTACAGGAACAACTTGCAGGCGCAACGTATGAACAATTACAAGCAGATTTAACAAAAACCAATGGTTTACTGAGGGAATATACGCAACAAATTGAGGCTGATGCCCGACAAGAAGCGCAGCTAAACGAGCAGCAAGCGATTCTTTCAGAGAAGCTGAAAAATCTGCAGCAATTTTTTGAAGAAAAGCAAGCGGCTAAGACAAAAGCAGAACAAAGACTGACGCAGCGACTCCAAGAAGCTGGTATGACGGAGGAAACGATGCGGGAATTGATTGCCCAAGCCGCTCAAACAACCGTTCTCTCAGAAGAAATCAAAACCTATGAGCAAGAAACGGTGTTTGTTCAGCAACGGCTAGCATTGTTAGATGCACAGTTAAAAGAGCAAGCTGCGATAGATTTAAACCAATTGGAAGCTGACTACCTTCAGTTGCAGACCGTGATGGAGGAACTACAGCAAGAAACAGTTCGCAAACAGGAGAAAGTCAACGTCAATCAACGGTTGTTTGACGAGCTGCAGGTCATTTATCAGCAAAATGTCGAAGAACTGGCCCAATTAGGCCAACTTCAGCAGTTGGCAGAAACCATCAACGGCGAAAACGTCAAAAAAACCAGCTTGGAACGGTATGTACTGCAGCAATTTCTGACAGAGATCTTAGAAGTCGCCAATGAACGCTTGGCTCGGTTGACTCGTGGCCGCTATCAATTTGAATTAGCGGATAAAGTCGGGAGCTATCGAAGCTCAACAGGCTTAGAAATTGACATATATGACGATAATGCGGGACAAGTCAGAAGAGCTCATACACTTTCAGGCGGCGAAAGCTTTATTGCTGCCTTAGCGTTGGCGATCTCTTTGGCGGATGTGATCCAGCAACGAGCTGGTGGGATCGAGATCGAAGCCCTCTTTATTGATGAGGGCTTTGGATCGCTTGATGAAGAATCATTGGAAATGGCGATGGAAGCATTAGAAATGATCGAAAATGAAGGGCGCATGATTGGGATCATCAGTCATGTTCGAGAACTGCGGGCAAGAATCCTGCAGCAAGTTTTCGTAGAAACTAACGGCAGCGGGCAAAGCCGGATCCGAATAAAAGAATAAGGAGAGGAGGGCTATTATGAAGTGGAGTATTCCAGAAAAAGTAATTGAGCGTGGCAGAACGTATGTCAACGAAGATCGCGTCTTATCTGTCACACCAGACAAAGAAAAAAATGTGTGGCACGCAGAAGTATTGGGGACAGAATTGTATTTAGTGACCTTAGATGCTACAGCCAAAGAGGTAGATTATTGCCAATGTCCGTACTGGGAAGAGCATCATTATTGCAAACACACGGTGGCAGTCGAACTTTATCTACGCAAACAAGGGAAAACACGAAAAATCAATGAGCAAACCCCCATCAAAAAAGCCTTTTCTGCTTCAGAGATGTTTTCCAACGGCTTTGCCCGCTTAGGGAGCGAAAAAGAAACGAGCCAACCCTTACAGGTTGAATTTCGGATAGATACCATCGCCACCAATCCTTACCATCAAGAAATGGATATCTTAGGGATTTCCCTCAAAGTCGGCCATCGTGGCACCGCACGGACCTATGTCGTTAAAAACATTTATAAATTTTTGCAGATGTACCAAGAAAACAAGCAGTACGCAGCGAATAAGCAGCAGACCTTCTTTCTATCTGCGGATGCCTTTGATGAGAAAAATCGAGCCTTGTTGAATCGATTGGCAGGAATCGCGCAAACGCAACAGTTAATCGGGCAAGCAGGTATTCAGATCAGTGGTAAACTTGACAAAAAGTATTTGCTGCTACCAGTTGAGTTCGGCAAAGAATTGTTGTTACAGTTAAACGAAGTCTATACGCAAATAACCATTGGTGAAACAAAAGTCAATGAAGCCGATTTTCAAATCGGTGAACCTTTGTCGTTTTCAGTCACAAAACAGGAGGATCATTTTCCGCTGGAATTCGTGAAAGATTTTGACCATTTACTTAGCTATTATAATTGGGGTCTGCTGGATGGAACCTTTTATGAACTGACTGTCGAACAAAAGGAAATCTATGTCACGATGCAACAGTTGTTTAAACGATTTGAACAGCCAGTCATCGACTATCCGAAAGAAGAACTAGCGAATCTTTTTATGAAAGTATTGCCTTATTTGCGAAAAATCGGGCGTGTCCAAGTAGCACCTGAAGTTCAAAATGAAATCGAAGAGTCTGAATTGAAAGCTGTCTTTTCGTTACGGAAAATCAAAGGACAAGTCGATTTACAAGTAGACTTCACTTATGGAGAAGTCGTTTTTTCAAGTGATGAAAAACATCACTATATGCCAGAAAATCATCCCGAGATTTTACGTGATTTTCAACAAGAAGCACGAATTGAAGCGATTATTGAAACCTTTGGCTATCAAGCGAGCACTAAAAATTGGCAAAAAAGCTTACCTGCGGGGGAACAACTTTATACCTTTTTTACAAGGGAGATCCCTGTTTTAAGGCAATTAGGTGAAGTCCGTATCGGCAAGAAGCTGCGGGAACTTTACCTTGACGCCCAACACCATCGACCAGAAATCGTTATCGAAGAAAATGGTTCTTGGTTGGATATCAAGTTTGATGTCAGCGGCATTCAAGAGTCAGAGATCAATGAGGTCTTGCGCAGCCTGTTACAGTCTGCACAATTTTATACCACAGAAAATGGGCAAGTCCTTTCATTGGAATCGGAAGAGTTTCAAGAAGCAAGTGCTGCCCTGAAAAAATTGCGTCTTTCACTAGAAGCGAAGGATGGGGCGATCCAAGTTCCTTTGAATCAAGGGCTGCTCCTGCAAGAGCAGTTTGCTGATCAAGCCAGCTTTAGCGCCGGTTTTCAGCAAATGACGGAAGACTTGATCCACCCAGAAAACTTTGAGGCGCAGCTGCCAGAAAACTTGCATGCTGAGTTGCGGCAATACCAAGAAGTTGGCTTCCGTTGGCTAAAAATGTTGAGCCACTATCAATTTGGCGGTATCCTTGCCGATGAGATGGGGTTAGGGAAGACCGTTCAGACGATTAGCTACTTACTTTCAGAAAAACAAGAGAAACAAAAATTAAATGCGCTGATCGTGGCACCTGCCAGTCTAACATTCAATTGGCAGCAAGAAATCAAACGGTTTGCGCCGACGATTTCCGCGTCTGTCATCAGCGGAACGAAAGAAGAGCGCGAAGGGCAGATGGCGCAGCCAGCGGACGTCCGCATCACTTCTTATGCAAGTTTGCGGCAAGACATTGATGCCTATCAAGCATTAGATCTGACTTGTTTGATTTTAGATGAAGCGCAAATGGTCAAAAACAGTGCGACCAAAACGGCACAGGCCTTGCGCTCCTTGGAAGTTCCACAGCGGTTCGCCCTCAGTGGCACACCGATCGAGAACAATTTAGAAGAATTGTGGTCCTTGTTCCAAATGATCATGCCAGGCTTTTTCCCGAACAAGCAAAAATTTAAAGAACTTTCCACGCAAGAAATTGCGAAAATGATCAAACCCTTTATTTTGCGAAGAGACAAAAAATCCGTGCTGCATGATTTGCCGCAAAAATTGGAAACAAATTATTACAGTGTTTTAACAGAAGAACAAAAGAAAATCTATTTGGCGTACTTGCGGCAAATGCGGGAAGAAATCGCGCAAATGGATTCTACGTCTTTTCGTAAAAATCGAATCAGTATCTTAGCTGGTTTGACTCGACTGCGGCAAATCTGTTGTGACCCACGATTATTCGTGGAGGATTATGAAGGGTCTTCTGGGAAACTTGAACAGGTCAAAGATTTACTCTTAGCAGCCAAAGAAAATGGACGTCGTGTGCTGCTATTTTCTCAGTTTACTAGCATGCTTTCGATCATTGAAGAAGAGCTAGCACAAGAAGGGTTTGAGTCCTTTTACTTGCGAGGCAGCACACCGCCGCAAGATCGTTTGACGATGGTCGATGCCTTCAATAGTGGAGAAAAGGACGTCTTCTTGATCTCGTTAAAAGCAGGAGGAACAGGACTGAATCTGACCGGCGCAGACACCGTGATCTTATACGATTTGTGGTGGAACCCGGCGGTGGAAGAACAAGCCGCTGGACGAGCCCATCGGATCGGTCAAAAAAATGTTGTCGAAGTCTGGCGAATGATTGCTGAAGGAACCATTGAAGAACGAATGGATGCGTTGCAACAAGAAAAACGTGAGCTTTTCCAAAAAGTGATCCAAGGCAATGAAACACAGCTTCAACAAATGACAGAAGAAGATATTCGCTTGATATTGAGTATCGGCGAAGAAAGTTAGCCAATCAAAAAGATGGACCTGCCGCAGGAGCGAAGGTCCATCTTTTTTTAGTTATACATGTAAGCAGGTACTTGCATCAGTGTGTCAATACTGTCTTGCAGCTGTGAAAAAGCGGTGATCGACACATCTGGCAATTCTTCCAATCCATTAGGGGCCTGACGGAGACGATGATTGAACCACAAGGCTTGCCAACCGGCTTTCTTACAGCCCACTACGTCATTATCAAAATTATCACCAACGTACAGTGTCGTTTCTGGATCAAGAGCAAAGTCGGTTTCTGCCAATTGGAAAATTTCAAGTTGGGGCTTTTGATAACCAGTTGCTTGTGAAATGATCATATGCTCTGGTTTGATCCATCGAGTCAGTTGCAACTGATCCAATTTTTTTTGCTGGTGGTCAGTGGGACCATTGGTAATAATTCCTAGTTTGACTGGCAATGTGGACAAATAGTTCAAAGTTGACTCAACTTCAGGATGCAGCGTGATGGCATCTAGTTCATGTTCATAACACAGCTGAAATTTACAGCTTTCTTCCATTGTAATAGGTAAGTACCCTAAATCCGTTAATGAATGGGTCAGTCGAAAATAACGAAAATGATCTAGCGTCCATTCATTTGCCAATACCCGTCCAAACTGCTCATCACTGTGCACCCGAAACCGTAAGTAAAGAGCAGTTAAATCTTTGTGGGCTATTTGTGGGAAACATGAGGTTACGGCATTACGAAATGGTTGTTGCTGGTCATATAAGGTATCATCGACATCAAAAAGAATACTAGTGATCAAAAAAGACACGCCTTTCAGAGTTAGTGAAAATTTTCAGTTTGTTTTCGAATCAATCATAAGCCATTATTTCTGTAAAAAAAAGAGGAAAATCCCTGCAAAATAAAGGTTTTATTTACTGTTTTTAGAAATCCGCGTCTTCATAGGTTTTCAAAATTATAGTGAATTTTACCCATTTTCACATGTTTCTCATTTTGCATTTCTACTGAGAGTTGCTTATAATGAAAGCTATTGAGGAGGGGGAAATGTGTTAAAAAGGTTTTTTCGTTATTATCGACCGTATCGGTCACTATTTATACTCGACTTTACTTGTGCGGTATTTGCTGGTTTATTGGAACTAGCCTTTCCAGTTGCCGTCAACCAAGTAATCGATAAGATCATGCCTCAGAACAACTTTCGCCTAATACTGTTGGCATGCTTAGGCTTGTTCTTGTTTTATGTGATCAATACTGTGTTGCAATATATCGTGGTTTTTTATGGTCATAAACTTGGGGTCAATATTGAAACTGATATGCGTCAAGAGTTATTTCGACATCTGCAAACGCAATCTTTTGAATATTATGATAATCAAAAGACTGGCAAGCTGATCAGTCGATTGACTACGGATCTCTTTGAGATTTCTGAAGTCGCTCACCATGGTCCAGAGGATGTTTTTATTACCATTATGACTTTGGTCGGTTCATTCCTATTGATGTTAAATATGCATGTTCAATTAGCTGTGGCAACATTTGCGTTGATTCCCTTGATTACGATCGCCTTGGTTTTTTTCAATAAGAAAATGACCAAAGTCAACACACAGATCTATGATAATCTCGGTGAGTTCAACGCCGGAGTGGAAGCATCTGTCAGTGGCATTCGAGTGACACAATCATTTGCCAATGAAACGTTTGAACATAAACGTTTTGACGGGTTAAGTGAGATTTATCGGCAGTCTAAAATCCTTTTTTATAAGGTAATGGCAATCAGTTCAGCGTACAATTATTTCTTGATTCGGTTGATCAACTTGTTTGCTCTGATCTTTGGTGCCTACTACGTGATTCGTGGCGAACTGACGAACGGTCAGTTCGTAGGGTTTATTTTATTGTCAAATGTCTTTGTTAGACCAATCGAGAAGGTTAATACGATGATCGAAAGCTATCCGAAAGGAATCGCTGGCTTCAAACGCTTGACCGAAGAGTTGGATAAAGAACCGACGATCAAAGACAAGCCAGGCGCACGGGCAGTAACTTCCTTAAAGGGAGACATCGTCTACCATGATGTTTCTTTTTCCTATGCGGATGCGACGAAAGTCTTGAATCACATCGACTTGTCGATCAAAGCGGGTGAGACGATCGCCTTCGTTGGACAAAGTGGTTCGGGGAAAACAACGTTATGCAACTTGTTGCCGCGATTTTATGAAGTCACGGAAGGCGCCATTACGATCGATGGCATCAATATTCAGGAGATGACCTTGGCATCTTTACGTCAGCAGATTGGTACGGTGCAACAAGATGTTTTTCTTTTCCCAGGAACGATTCGAGAAAATATTGCTTATGGCAAACTTGATGCAACAGAAGAGGAGATTTTAAAGGCAGTCAAATTGGCACACTTAGAAAAAGTCATTGATCAAATGACGGATGGCTTGGATACGGTCATCGGTGAACGAGGCGTCAAATTATCCGGTGGCCAAAAGCAGCGAGTAGCGATTGCTCGGATGTTCTTGAAAAACCCGCCGATTTTGATTCTAGATGAAGCAACTTCAGCGTTAGATACCGAAACGGAACAAGTGATCCAAGAATCATTGAATTCTTTGGCAGATGGGCGTACAACCTTGATCATTGCCCATCGCCTCGCAACGATCAAACATGCGACACGAATCATTGTCGTTAGTGAGAAGGGGATCTTAGAAGAAGGAACCCATGAAGAGTTGATGGCGAGAAAAGGGCATTATCGTGCATTGCATGATGCTCAATTCGCTCGTGACCGAGACCCAGCACTTGCTTAGAAGAAAGACATAGTAAACGATCAGTTCAAGAATAGTACAGTCTATTATGCTTTGTCAGTGACCAAGCAACAAATTGGCTGGCTTCTTGGATTGATCGTTTTTTACTGAGTTTTTTGTGAGAAACCCTTTTCATTTATAAGCAGATGTTCATTTCTGCTGCTGTTTTATAGCAGATTATGACAGAAATGCTTCTATGGTTTTCTGATTAAAAAGGAATGTGATACAATAAAACCAAGAAGAAAGAGAGTGGTTGCGATTACTCGTACAAAAAAATAACATCCATTTTCCTTGTAGCGCGATCGTTTCTCGGCAAAGGAAGGATAGTGAAAAAGTTCTTTTGAAAACGATTGAGCGATGGCCTTGGTTTTTCTCTCATTTTTTGATTACATCTGTAATTGTCGAAGGGAAATTAAAAAACGTTGCCTTCTGTTAAAAGAATATTTTAATATTCTGACATCTTTTTGATACACCTTTGACACACTGTTGTATAAAAGGAGTAATATTAAAAAAAAATTTGAGTTTTCTCATTTAAAAATAAACTTTTTGAAGGAAACCTTTTGCCTTAAAGGTTTCGCTTTTAATATAACTTTCGAGTTTTATTAAAAAATATGAGATTTAGACTAGATTTTTTTTAGTTAAACCTGTATAATTGAAATCAAGCGAGGGAACAGGACTTGCTTGATTGAAAATTAAAAAGGAGAGATGCACGTTGTTGACACTATACACTTCCCCAAGTTGCACATCTTGTCGCAAAGCTCGTGCGTGGTTACAAGAGCACGAAATCCCTTTTGTTGAAAGAAATATTTTTTCAGAACCGTTAAATATTTCTGAGCTTAAGGCAATTCTACAAATGACAGAAGATGGCACAGAAGAAATTATTTCCACCAGATCCAAAGTATTCCAAAAGTTGAATATGGATCTAGATGACCTGCCCCTAAAAGATTTATTGACACTTGTTCAAGAAAACCCAGGATTATTGCGTCGTCCGATCATGATTGATGAAAAACGATTGCAAGTTGGGTTCAACGAAGATGAAATTCGTCGGTTCTTACCTAGGGATGTTCGCCAACTGGAATTAAGACAAGCGCAATTAATGGCAGGATTATAAATTTGACTTCATCGACTCGCTTTCTCTTTGAAAGTGAGTCTTTTTTTGAGTTTTTATGTTTTTCTTAAGAGGATATTCGTTTTCTCTTTACTTTTTATCAGGTTTCGATACAATGAACCTATAGTGAGTAGCAAAAGTGAGGTGTAGCTAATATGGAAATGGAACATATCAATGAGAACACCATTCGTGTATTGATCAAAAGTGAAGACTTAGCTGCGAGAGGCATCACTTTTCTTGACCTTCTAGGAAATCACAATGAAATTGAAAACTTCTTTTACAGTATTCTTGAAGAAGTTGATATTGACGAAGAATTTAAGGGCAGTGAAGCTGTAACTTTCCAAGTCTTGCCTAAAGGCGATGGGTTAGAATTGTTTATTAGCAAAAATCTTCCACCAGAAGGAATGGAAAATTTTGATGAGATGAATGATGAAGCGAATGAAGACATTACCGACATGTTGAAAAAGCATGTGGCGGCTCAATTACAAGAGTCGGAGCAAGCAGAAGACATCGGCAATCGTTTTGTATTCGAGTTGTTGCGATTCGAAGATATGATTCAATTGGCATCCGAAGTATATTTGGATTCCGTTGCAACCAATCTTTACCAAATGGGTAACCATTATTATATTGAAATTCGATTCATGGATGTAGAGGTTACTGATATTGAAGTGGAGAACGCACTTTCTTATTTGATGGAATTTGCCCAACGGACATCAGTGACGCCAGAGGTTTTATCTGAATATGGTCAGTTGATCATGGAAAACGATGCACTTGAATTGACTCGTTTCTACTTCAAAAATGATTAATGAATGAAATTCATTTCCAGCCAAGAACATGTTGCTAATGTTCTTGGCTTTTTCAATTGTGTTTGATGAAAATGGCGTATCTTTTATTGAGGTGAGTTAGATGCTGAAAGCATTGAACCAAGGAAAAGAAGTCATTGCAGCGAAAGGGAGAAAGAAAGCATCAGGTCCTTTTTATTGCCCAGGGTGTCACCAAGAAGTGACTTTGCGGCAAGGAACCAAACGACAGCCCCACTTTGCCCATCAAGCAACTGCTGATTGTCAGACTTACAGCGAAGGGGAGACGAAGGAACACTTGGAAGCCAAACAACTATTGTTTGAATGGTTTCAAGATACAGGGATTGAGATCGAAGCTTTTTTGCCTAAACTCCAACAGCGTCCTGACCTTTGTTATAAGAATATCGCCATTGAAGTACAGTGTTCTTCCCTCAAGTTTTCACGATTTCTTGAAAGAACCAGCACGTATTTAGCAAACGGCTATCGACCATGGTGGATCTTAGGGGAGAAATTGCATCCGAAACGCCAATGGTCACTTTTGGCAAAAGCCTGCTGTAGTTATCAGGCAACTGGTTTTTGTTTGTGGCTGATTGATACGCAAAATCAATCCTTAATGAAGTTAGAACAAATCAACTGGCACTATCAAGAAGGAGTCAGCAGTCAACAAAGCGATGCTCGAAAAGGGGCGCCTTACCATAAAGAAACACTTCGCCCTTTGTGCAAAGGACAAAGATCAAACCATCACCGTCCTCCTGAGTGGCTTGCTGCAGACTATCAGGTGTGGTTGATACAAAAACTGCGAAAGAACCTGCCAAAAATCCGTATGATCCAAGAAATATTGTATCCGTTAAAAGGCAATGTCTCCCAGCTGCCTATGTGGTGCTATTGTGCAAGCAGCTTTGGCATTTTATTTGAGCATCGAATATTGGTTTTTCGCTTTCTTTATTTAAGTGACTGTCCACTTCGTTTTGATCAATGGGTGGCACGGCTGCGGCAGCTGGATTGGCAATAGCAATTCCCGTTACTGGATCAACGGGAAATTTTGCGTGGACTCTTTCAAGAATGCCAATATTTAGAAAATTCGGTTTCTTTTTAAGCCAATGATTTGGTTTCACTGAAAAGTATGATAAGATATTTTTAACCAATGAACAAGGAGTGAAGGGAATGTCAGAAACAAAACAATTACCAGCACGTGAATCGATTCCAGTCGAAAAAACGTGGGACTTAACGAAAATCTATGCCGATGATGCGGCTTTTGACATAGAATTTCAAGAGATCCAAGCACAAGTCAAAGAAGCAAGTCGTTACCAAGGCACTTTAGCCGATGGGCCGCAAGCCTTCTTATCCGCATTAGAATTTGTTTTAGCGCTTTCTCGTCGTTTAGAGAAACTCTATGTATACAGTCATTTGAAAAACGATCAAGATACTGCCAATACGACGTATCAAGGCTTGTATGCAAAAGCAAGTAACTTAGTTGCGCAAGTAAGTGAAGCCGTTGCTTGGTTTGATCCTGAGCTATTGACAATGTCTGATGAAACGATTTGGGGCTATTTCGATCAAGAGCCGAAACTAGCTGTTTATCGTCATATGATCGAAAAAACCATCAACGAACGTCCACATGTCTTGCCAGCGGAGCAAGAAGCGTTATTAGCTGGTGCTGGCGAAATTTTTGGGGCACCTGGCAACATTTTTTCTGTTTTAAACAATGCTGATTTGGATTTTCCAGTAGTTGAAGACGAAAACGGGGAAAAAGTGCAGTTATCTCATGGTGTATACGGTGAGTTGATGGAAAGCACGGATCGGTCTGTCCGTGAAGCAGCCTTTAAAGGTCTTTATGGTGTCTATGAGCAATTCCGCAATACCTTTGCCCAAACATTAAGCACCAATATCAAAGCCCATAACTTTAAAGCAAAAGCCCGCAAATTTGATTCGGCACGGCAAGCCGCTTTGAGTGCCAACCACATTCCTGAAAGTGTCTACGATACATTAGTGGATGTCGTCAATCAGCACCTGCCATTGTTGCATCGTTATATGGCATTAAGAAAACGCCTGTTGGCTGTCGATACGTTGCATATGTATGATGTTTATACGCCGATATTAGGGGAAGCACCCATTCGATATACCTATGAAGAAGCGGTCGAAAAAGCGAAAGAAGCGTTAAAACCATTAGGTGAAGAATACCTTGCGGTGGTTGAAGAAGCCTTCAGCAATCGGTGGATCGATGTCGTTGAAAACAAAGGCAAACGTAGTGGCGCGTATTCTTCTGGTGCCTATGACACGCTGCCATATATCCTGATGAACTGGAATGATCGATTGGATCAACTCTTTACTCTTGTTCATGAAATGGGACACAGTGTGCATAGTTACTTTACACGTAATAACCAGCCTTATGCCTATGGCGATTATTCGATCTTTTTAGCGGAAATCGCTTCAACCACCAATGAAAATATTTTGACAGAGTATATGCTGCAGACTGAAACAGATCCACGGGTCAAAGCTTATGTCTTGAATCATTTTCTCGATGGCTTCAAAGGAACGATTTTCCGTCAAACGCAATTTGCCGAGTTTGAACACTTCATGCACGTGGAAGATGCGAAAGGAACACCGTTGACCAGTGAGTTCTTAAGCGAGAACTATGCCGAGTTAAATGCAAAATACTACGGACCTTCTGTTGAAAAAGATCCTGAGATTCGTCTTGAGTGGTCACGCATTCCGCATTTCTATTACAATTACTATGTTTACCAGTATTCAACCGGATTTTCGGCAGCTTCTGCTTTAGCGAAGAAAATCTTAGCAGGTGAACCAGATGCCTTAACCAACTATTTGAACTATTTGAAAGCTGGACGCAGTGATTATCCAATCGAAGTCATGAAAAAAGCGGGCGTCGATATGACAAAAGCAGATTATATTGAAGACGCGATGAAAGTATTTGAGCAACGCTTGAATGAATTGGAAGAACTCGTCAAAGAAATTGAAGCATAATTGAAAAGCGAACCAATCCGTGAAGGATTGGTTTGTTTTTTTGTTTGTCCACAATAAAAAACGCTGCGCAGCGAGCCAAATACAAGATCATCGTTTGGCTCGCTGCGCAGCGTCGCTATTGAATAGGGTTTCATAAAAGAATCAACCCGCGATCAATTTCATGAATAGTGGAAAGTTTTGGTGCTTTCAAAGACTGAGCTTTTTGTAAAAATGTATCGAGTTCTGTTGCTGTACCACAGACGAGCGGAAGACTTCTCAGTTCCTCTGATCCTTCTAAAAGGACCCCATATTCTTCTTCACTTGAAAAATCATACACCACAGCAGAGGGTGTGATCGTGATGCCCATATCTTTGGCTACACGCTGATCGGTGGCAAAGTTCTTTTTCACTAGCTCAGAGGATCGATCTTCTAGGAACATCTCTAAATCACCATTCGTTTCAGAAAATAATTCTTTCACTAAGGCATCGCTATATTCTTGTCTTTCGATCCCTATCCGTTGTTGCAGTTTCAACAAGAAATCCCGCGCAATTTTTTTTCCTTGCAACTGAGCTGCCTTATAGTCCAGTGATGCAGCATAGATTTGGTTGGTCTGTTCATTTCGCAAGACCAAATCCGTCTTATTCATGGACAAATAGTCCATTGAGACACCTACGGAAAACAAGTTAACGAAAGGTAGGATCTGCAAATGGATTTTTTTGCGGCTGGTGTTTAATTTATTGAGAATCTCTTTTTCGATATCATAACAAATAGGCCCAATCGGATTAATAAATAAAAACAGTTCGATCATTTGAATCTCTCCCCAATTAAGATTCTTTTGTACCTTGAAAAACAAAATAAGTATGTTTTATTAAATATAGCAAAAAAACGCGAAAAAAGTAAGCAAAAGGACAGCTTACTATGATTTTTCTTCAACGGCTCGGATGATCTTGTTTTTCGCTGGTCGGTAAGGAACGCCAAAGAGACGTAACAAGGAGTGAAAGGCATCTTTCCCTTTAATCGGTTCGTTGACTTCTAACTCCAACTCATAATCATGCTGTTGACCATACCAGCTTTCATCTAACGCGAGCAATCCTTCTTCAATCGGAAATTCCGCCCGTTTCGTTTTTAATGCTGCGATCATACGTAACGTGTCAGGCTCGATACCTGCCGCTCTTAGGCGCTGAGCAACGATACCCGTAGGTAGAATTTTTTCTGAAGCAATCAATGAAGCTGCGGACGTTTTCGTTAAAGGATCAGTCGTCTCTAATAACCCGTGCTCAATGGGGGTTTTTAGCGTTAATTCCGCATTGGTAGCAGTCGTGCGAATACGCAAGCCGAATTGCTTTTCCCGCAGCTTATGATCTGCCGTATCAAAATAGTAGTTGGTTTGTATCTTAAATGCTTCTTCTGACAAATTGTAATAAGCAAGCAACTGGTGGTATTCTTTTTCCGTCAACATCGTTTTATATTCGATCTCTATTTGTTCGCCCATCGTTTCTCACTCTCTTTCTGTTGCAACCATAGTGTACGCTGTTTCAGCTATTCCGTCAAAGAAACCAAACAAAGAAAAGCTGAGACGTTGGGGGAGAGACAAAAAATCTTTTGTTTCTGCTCTTCTGTTCATTCAGTTTTATTCCAAGAGTATGGTAGAATAAGAGGTATGTTATGAACAGAATCGAGGGAGAAGAATGATTCGAGATTGGGAAGAATTCTTAGCGCCTTATGAACAGGCGGTTTCAGAATTAAAAGTAAAATTAAGAGGCATACGAAAACAATATAGGGAACAAAACAAGCATGTTCCCATTGAATTTGTCACTGGGCGGGTCAAGCCAGTGGATAGCATTTTAACGAAAAGTAAATTACGTGGGATTGCTTTGGATCGGCTTGAAGAAGAGATGTCTGATATCGCTGGATTACGAATCATGTGTCAATTTGTGGAAGACATTCACCAAGTCGTTGAACTCTTACGAACACGCAAAGACATGAAAGTGATCATTGAACGGGACTATATCACCAATAAAAAAGCCAGTGGCTACCGTTCTTATCATCTAGTGATCGAATATCCCGTTCAACTGATCGACGGGGAAAAAATTATTTTAGCTGAGATTCAAATTCGGACACTAGCGATGAATTTTTGGGCAACGATCGAACATTCACTAAACTACAAATACCAAGGGGAATTTCCCGCTGAAATCAGTGAACGGCTGCGTCGGTCGGCAGAAGCCGCCTATCAGCTAGATGAAGAAATGTCCAATATCCGTGAAGAGATCCAAGAGGCACAACGGTTATTTTCACATGGGAAAGGCAAGCGAGGCGGACATGATCAGAACCCGTTGCCAAAGGGGGAAACGGAATGAAAGGTATCCGCGTGGCAATCGTCCATAATCAAGAAAGCAAGTCGGTAGAAGTGACAAAGCGTTTAACTACGCTTTTAGAACAATCTGAAAATAAGATCGATCAAGACAATCCTGAATTAGTGATTTCTGTTGGGGGAGATGGCACGCTCCTTTCTGCTTTTCACTTGTACAATCATAAGTTGGACCAAGTGCAGTTTTTAGGCGTCCATACGGGTCATCTCGGCTTTTACACGGACTGGCGAGATTATGAATTGGAAGAACTAGTCGAGTCATTATGCAATGACCATCAAAAAAGCGTCAGCTATCCGTTATTAGATGTTCGTATCACGCATGCGAATGGAAAATCAGACAAGCATTTCCTTGCATTGAATGAATCAACGATCAAGCGCGGCAATCGCACGATGGTTGCCGATATTTCTATTAAAGAAGACCTCTTTGAAAAATTTCGCGGCGATGGCTTATCGATTTCAACGCCCACCGGCTCCACTGCTTATAACAAGAGTGTTGGTGGGGCAGTCTTACACCCAAGTATCAATGCCTTTCAATTGGCAGAGATTGCTTCGTTGAACAATCGTGTCTTTCGGACCCTTGGTTCGCCGATCGTCGTGGGTCACCATGAATGGGTCAAAGTACAACTGCAGCAAAGCACCGACTATTTAGTAACGATCGATCAGTTTACCATCGAACAAGAAGAAATCGATGCTATCTATTACCGTATTGCCGATGAACGGATTCATTTTGCGTCTTATCGGCATATGCATTTTTGGAATCGGGTCAAAGATTCCTTTATTGGAGAAGAATAAACCCATGGAATTTACGTATTACTATACTGGACAAGGACAGCAAGTCAAATATTTTTTGAAGGAACAAGGGGTGTCCAAAGGACTGTTAGCAAAAATCAAATTTCAAGGCGGAAAGATATTTGTCAACGATCACGAGCAAAACGTCTTGTTTTCTTTGGCGCAAAATGATAGGGTAACTATTGTAATTCCTCCTGAAGGAGAACATGAGACGATGCTGGCTGACCCGACACCGATTGAGATCGTGTATGAAGATGCCCATCTGTTAGTCGTGAATAAACCGGCTGGCATCTCATCAATTCCTGCGCAATATCATCCGACTGGCACGATGGCCAATCGCGTTAAGGCCTACTATCAAGCGCAGCACTATGAAGATCAAGTGATTCATGTTGTCACGCGGTTAGACCGTGACACATCAGGATTGATGCTTTTTGCAAAACATGGGTTTGCCCATGCGAAGCTGGATAGCCAGTTGCGAAAGAAGCAGGTCGTAAAAAAATATCAAGCCCTCGTTGCTGGTGAACTGCCCGCACTTTCTGCCCATGGTGAGATTGAGCTGCCGATTGCTAGGGACCTGACTTCACTATTGAAACGCAAGGTCAGTGACGAAGGAAAAGAAGCACGGACGGAGTATTGGCTAAAACAACGCAATTCAGATTGCGCTTTAGTTGATATTCAGTTACACACAGGCAGGACACATCAAATAAGGGTCCATTTTTCTGCGATCGGTTGTCCCTTATTAGGAGACGAGATGTATGGCGGTACAATGGCTCTTGGGATCAAACGACAAGCATTACACTGCTGTCAGCTGCAATTTCAGCATCCCTTTACGAATGAACCGTTGGCTTTTAAGCTGCCCTTACCAGCAGACATGGCCGCTGTTTGCTCAGCCATGGATAGGCAATAACAAATGAGGTGAAGAGATTGGATGAAAATCAAGAATTAACCGAACGGTTTGATCAACTGAATCAAGCATTAAAAGACAATGATATCCAGGGATTTCGTGAGGCATTCTTGGATCTGCATATCTACGAGCAGGGGCAATTCTACCAATCTCTAGAAGCAGCCGATCGACAAATCGTCTATACGTATCTATCGCCGAAAGAATTAGCAGACATGTTTGACGTCATTGAAGAAGATGATGAACACATGGTGGACTATCTTTCAGAGATGCGCCCCGCCTATGCGGCTGATATGTTGGCGCAAATGTATACCGATAATGCGGTTGACCTGCTGAATACTCTGGATAAAAAACAAACAGCGAAATATTTGAGTTTGATGACCGCTGAAGCTGCTAGCGAAATCAAAGAGCTGCTGCACTATGAAGATGAAACTGCTGGATCGCTGATGACTACCGAGTTTGTTTCCATTGTTGCCAACCAAACGGTTCGTTCAGCGATGTATGTCTTAAAAAATGCCGCAGATGTTGCCGAGACGATTTACTATATTTACGTCGTGGATACTGATAATAAGCTTGTGGGCGTTATTTCTTTAAGAGACTTGATCATCAATGATGAAGATACCATGATCGCTGATATTTTGAACGAGCGGGTGATGTCGGTCCATGTTGGAGATGACCAAGAGGATGTCGCTCAGACCTTCCGAGATTATGACTTTCTTGCATTGCCAGTCACTGATTATGACGATCACCTATTAGGGATCGTGACCGTCGATGATATCATCGACGTTATCGATGATGAAGCAGCCAGTGACTACTCTGGATTGGCAGGGGTCAATGTGGAAGAAGTCAGTGAGAACCCGATCAAAGCGTCTTCGAGACGCTTGCCTTGGCTTATCACCTTACTCTTTCTCGGAATGGCCACCGCCAGTCTGATCAGTCATTATGAAGAGTTGGTCAGCGAAGCAAGTATTCTCGCTGTCTTTATCTCACTGATCACTGGGACCGCCGGTAATGCTGGTACCCAATCCTTAGCCGTAGCCGTTCGTCGTCTGGCGATCAATGACGACAAAGAAAACAGCTTTATGAAGACGGTAGTTGGTGAAGTGCTGACAGGACTGTTCACAGGTGCCATCACGGGGTTGACGATTTTTGCTATCGTAGCTGTCTGGAAACAAAATCCGATTCTAGGGTTTGTGATTGGGATGGCGATGATGTGTGCCATCACAGTAGCCAACTTAGCGGGAAGTTTGATCCCGATGCTGATGGACAAGCTGGGGTTTGATCCAGCAGTGGCAAGTGGTCCGTTTATCACGACCCTTAGCGATTTGACCAGTGTTTTGATCTATTTCAACATTGCCAGTCTTTTTATGAACTATTTTATTCAATGAACAAAAAAGAGCAAGCCGATGATTCTTCATTCGAAGGAAGGTCATCGGCTTGCTCTTTAATTTTTTGGTTTTGGCAATACCCCAGAAGGAGAGACACCATAAAGTTTTTTAAAAGACTTGCTAAAGTGATAAGCATCCTGATAGCCCACAGCAGAGGCGACTTCTTTGATCGTGAGGTTTTCATTTTTTAACATGTCTTTGGCACGCTTTAAGCGAATCTCAATCAAGTAGTTGATGGGACTGACACCCGTCGCCTCTTTAAAAATCTTTGAAAGGTACGTCGGGCTGAGAAATTGATCCTGTGCGAGCTTCTCTAACGTGATTTCTTCTTTGTAATGATTTTCCAAGTAATAGACCGTATAGTTGACGATCTGTTGTTGTCGTCGTTGGCTTTTGGAAAGGTAAGGCACGACATTGATATGGTCTTCATTTAGTCCACGTAAAATGTAGACGAGCATCTCCATCAAAACAGCCTTTTGCATCAATTGAAACTCATCCCGCTCTTCACTGCTTTCTCTCACCAACTGCCAGGCTTTTTCCAAAACTTGATGATGGTATTTGCCTAGCTCCAACAAGGGGTGTTTGTTCGGGAAAAAATTCCGTTTAAACCCTTCCAAAGAAATATTTTTCAAACCAATATGCAACTGATGGGAGCGAGTGCCCTTTGGCTGCAATTCGCAGTGATCGACGCCAGGATTGAAAAGCATGACGCTGCCAGCACGGATTTTTTTCGCTGGTTCTTTTTCAAAATAATAGGTACTTTCTCCTTCTAATAAGACGCTGATTTCTAAAAAGTCATGATGGTGCATTTCTCCATGACTTTCTGATTGCGTCCATGGGTCAAAGAGATAGATGATTTCTGGATTAAACGTGCGAGGGTTAACTAAATTCATGGCTGATTCACTCCAATTGGGTGCTTATTTCCTGTAAAAAAAGGGAATGGTGCTTCTTACTAATATTTTACATCAAAATGAGTAAGAAAAACCATTCAAATCGCTTTTCAAAACGCTAAGCTTAACAACGAGAGGGGGAATTAGATGAGTAATACACAATGGATCTGGCGCTATGCCAAAAAGAACCGGGGAAAAATCATATTGGCAGTCCTGTTTTTAGTGATCAATGCAGCGCTGATCATTGTTAATCCGTACTTGGGAGGAATGGTGATCGATGATGTCATCAATCAGCAAAAAACGCACTTATTGATTCCATTATTGTTGATCATGATCGCAACGACCGTCATTCGTACCATTGTCCGCTACAGTTATCAAATTTTATTTGAACGGGTCGGGCAAAATACGCTATACGATTTACGGGAAGATTTGTATCAGAAGCTGCAAGAATTGGATTTCGACTTTTTCAATCACACTCGTGTGGGAGATATTATGGCACGGATGACTGGTGATACCGATGCCATTCGCCACTTTGTTTCTTGGGTGACCTACAATATCGCTGAATGTATCTTGTGGTTCTTTTCAGCGGTGGTGGTTATGAGCTTCATTGATTGGAAATTGATGTTGGCGCTGGTGGCTATCACACCGATCATATTTCTGTTGACCAATCGCATGTCTAAGAAAGCACACCCGTTGTTTTTTGACATTCGTGAGAGCTTTTCGCGCTTGAATTCAATGGTGGAAGAAAATATCGGCGGCAATCGAGTGGTGAAAGCTTTTGCTCGTGAAAATTTTGAGATTGAAAAATTTCGCTCTTACAACGAAGATTTTAAGACCCGCAATATGGCATCTGCCAAAGTATCCCGTACCTATCTGCCATGGCTTGATGGCTTAGCAGGAAGTTTGTCAGTCATTGCCTTGATTTTGGGTGGGATCTTCGTTATCAACGGCGAGATGACATTAGGGGATCTTGTTGCGTTTAATGGCTATCTTTGGATGTTGAATAATCCTATGCGCATGAGTGGTTGGTTGATCAACGATGTTCAGCGATTTTCTGCAGCCTGTATCAAAATTCGGCAAATGTTGGCGCAAGAATCGAAAATTCCTGTTCATCAACAAGAAAAATTAGAGCCAATCAAAGGATTTGTAGAGTTTAAAGATGTTTCCTTCCACTTTTCGGATGATCCGAATCAAAATGTGTTGGAAAACATCAACTTCAAAATTGGCCCTGGCCAAACGTTAGGGATCTTAGGGGAAACTGGGTCAGGGAAAACGACGTTAGTGAATTTGGTTGGACGCTTTTATGATCCCACTGAAGGGGAAGTATTGATTGATGGAAAAAACGCCAAAGAGTATCCCGTGCGCCAAATGCGGGAAAACATTTCAATGGTGATGCAAGATGTTTTCTTGTTTTCCAATACCATCTCCGACAACATTGCTTTTGGAAATCCTTTAGCTGATGAAGGCTTTATTCGGCAAATGGCGGTAGTCGCTGATGCAGATACCTTTATTTCTCGGATGCCTCAA
The DNA here is from genome assembly GCF_051711225.1 of Enterococcus sp. DIV2449a. Lineage (NCBI taxonomy): Bacteria > Bacillati > Bacillota > Bacilli > Lactobacillales > Enterococcaceae > Enterococcus > Enterococcus sp. DIV2449a. Next base: position 2,186,372 of record NZ_JBIOME010000001.1, on the reverse strand, counting down.
GGCTATGAAACGATCGTGGGCGAGCGAGGTGTGGGGCTTTCTGGCGGACAAAAACAACGGATCTCCCTAGCACGGGCCTTAGCCAAAGATCCATCGATCTTGATTTTGGATGATACGACGTCTGCCGTCGATATGGAGACAGAATCGAAGATCCAACAGGAGCTGACAAAATTAACAGGAGAGAAAACGACGTTTATCATTGCGCATCGAATTTCCTCTGTTCGAGAAGCCGATCAGATTCTGATGATGGAAAAAGGACGAGTCGTTGAACAAGGGACCCATGAAGAACTTGTCAGTCTGCGGGGCAAATACTACGAAGTGTATCAAAAACAATTAGGCTTGTCAGGAGGTGAAGACGATGGCGAGAAATAAATTTGATGTGGATGAGGAATTAGACCAGGAGTTTAGTTGGAAGGATTTCAAACGCTTGTCACAATATGTCGTTCCTTATAAAAGAAGTATTGCCAAAGTCCTATTTACGATCATTCTGGCAAACTTAGCAGGAATGTTGGCGCCCGTTTTCACAAAGATCGCGATCGATTCATCGATTCCTGAGAAAAATGTCAACCAATTGCTGCTTCTAGGAGCTGCCTTTCTAGTGACCTTGATCGTTATCGGCGTCTGCATGCGTTACCGTATCTACCATATCACGAATATTGGTCAAGACGTATTGAAGGATATGCGCTTTGATATTTTTGAACATCTGCAGCGACTGCCTTTTTCTTATTTTGATACAAGGCCCCACGGCAAGATCTTGATTCGCATCGTAAACTATATCAATACACTGAGTGACCTATTGAGCAACGGCCTGATCAATTTGATCTCGGATGTTTTCAACGTCATCATCACCTTGATCTTTATGTTTGCGATCGACTTCAAATTGACCTTGTATTCCCTTGCGTTGCTGCCAATTTTGTTCATCATGGTGATGGTGATCAAGAATAACCAGCGCAAAGCCTATCAGGTGTTGAGTAATAAACAATCCAATCTAAATGCTTACATTCATGAAAGTATTGCTGGTATCAAGATTACTCAATCCTTTGCGCGAGAAGAAGAAAATGCTGAGATCTTCCAAGAAGTCAGCAATGATTACCGGACTTCATGGATGAAAGCTGTCAAAATTCAGTTTCTGATGTGGCCAGGGGTGCAAAACATTTCAGTCATTACGACTTGTTTGATTTATTTTGTCGGCATTCGTCAGATCGGTGTCGATGTCAGCACAGGTACTCTGATCGCTTTTATCAGTTATATCAATAATTTCTGGAATCCAGTCATCAATATCGGGAATTTTTATAATTCTTTGATTACAGCAACAGCCTATCTTGAACGGATTTTTGAAACGATGGATGAAGTCCCAGATATCGAAGACAAACCTGATGCAAACGTATTGCCGACGATGAAAGGGACCGTTGATTTTGAACACGTGACCTTCCGATACGAAGAAGGCAAAAACATTCTTTCTGATGTTAACTTCCACATTGAACCTGGGGAAAGTATTGCTTTGGTTGGTCCTACTGGTGCAGGGAAAACCACGATCATCAACTTGCTGAGCCGCTTTTATGATGTCAATGAAGGCAGTGTTAAAGTGGATGGGATGGACGTTCGTGACGTGACGCTGGAATCGCTGCGCTCACAAATGGGGGTCATGCTGCAAGATACCTTTATTTTCTCAGGAACGATCATAGAGAATATTCGCTATGGAAAATTAGATGCGACAGAAGAAGAGATCATCGAAGCAGCGAAGATCGTCCGTGCCCACGACTTTATCACGGAGTTGAAAGACGGCTATCAAACCGTCGTCGAAGAACGAGGAAGTACTTTATCTGCAGGGCAACGGCAACTGATTTCCTTTGCCCGAGCGTTGTTGGCTGATCCAAAAATTTTGATCTTAGATGAAGCGACCTCAAGTATCGATACGAAGACAGAAGAATTGCTGCAAGAAGGATTGTTGAAGCTGTTAGAAGGCAGAACCTCATTTATCATCGCTCACCGATTATCCACGATCAAAAATTCTGATCGAATCTTTTACGTGGCAGGGGGGACGATCGCTGAATCGGGTAACCATGATCAGCTAATGGCACAAAAAGGCTTGTATCACCATTTGTATCAATCACAATACGACTTATTGCAAGCCATCTAAAAGAATCCCTACAAACGATAGAAGCGCATCGTTTGTAGGGATTTCTTTGTGTCCTTCAAGCTCAATCGTTAAGGTCAACGATTCTGGTTCCATGAACTTCTTTTACACCTAGTGTATCGGCAACTTCTTGGGCATTTTCAAAGGAAATGCCACCGCCAGGTAAAATCGTTAAACGCTCACCAGCATAGGCGATCAATTCTTTCAGACGATCGAAATTTGCTTCGATTGGAGTGCCTGCAGCACCACCATGGGTCAAAATCCGCTGTACCCCATGCTCAGCTAACCAATCGATCGCCTTGAATTGGCGCGCTGCAGGAATCGCGTCGAACGCCATGTGAAAAGTAACCTGCAAGCCTTCTGCGGTTTCTAACAGTAGCTCCAATGCTTCTTCGTCCAACCAGCCGCTAGGTGTTAAGCAACCTAGAACAACGCCGTCTGTTCCTAATTTTTTTGCTTCGATCAAGTCGGTATGCATGATTTTCAGTTCTGTATCATTGTAAACAAAATCACCACCCCGAGGTCGAATGATCGTCATAACGGGTATTCCTTTTTCGCCAGCATATTGCAGAACTTCTTCTTGCACGCCGGTACTTGGTGTTGTTCCGCCGACTGCTAAATTATCACAGAGTTCGATGCGCTTTGCACCTCGGGCGATCGCTAAGGGAATATTGGTATAGTTTTCTGCACAAAATTCTTTTAACATGATTTACCTCCATTAGATGGGTGTTCAATTGATTTGTTATTCTATCCACTAGCATTCTACCACAAGAATATGCTAAAGTAGAGCAGAGATGAGGGAAGTTGAATGTTAAAAAAAATCGATCGCGGGCGCCTTTTTTTAAACGCCCATTATCACTTGTTTGAATGTCCATTGTGCCGCCAAGCATTTTTCCCGACCGAAAATGGCTTGGTTTGTCCAAATCGTCATCGATTTGACTTATCAAAGAAAGGCACACTTTTCTTTTTGGATCATCAAGTCAAAGCAGATTATGATCAAGCACTGTTTTTGCCGCGTCAACGAATGATCGCTAGCGGCATGTATGCACCAGTCATTGAATGCATCAAAGCAGCTTTAGGGGATGCTAAGCATCTTTTAGATGTTGGCTGCGGGGAAGGCAGTTTTCTGGCTCAGCTGGTCAATGAAAAGACTCAGGCGGCTGTCGGCTTTGATATTGCCAAGGACGGAGTCTATCTAGCAACCAATCAAAACGTACCAGCTTTTTGGTGTGTAGCGGATCTGACCAACCTGCCGTTTGCTGAAGCGAGCTTTGATACGATTTTCAATCTATTTTCGCCGTCAAATTATGGGGAGTTTAACCGCATTTTAAGAAAAGGCGGACAGCTGATCAAAGTGGTCCCTGCGGCGGATTATTTAAAAGAACTACGAGCCGCTTTTTATCCTGACGATGAAACAAAACAACAGTATTCGAATGAACGGGTCGTTAGCAAATTTTTTGAACACTATCCCAACGCATCCCGTCAAAGAGTGACGCATGTTTTTGCGATCCCTGAAGAAAATCGTCAAGATTTACTTGCCATGTCCCCGTTAGAGTGGGGGGCTTCGGAGGAACGCAAAGAAAAGCTGCGACAAACCCCTTTGACACAGATTACGGTTGATGTTGAGGTGTTGATTGCGAAAATTTCCTGAAAATATTTTGAACTTTTTTGTTATTTACTCTTGCAATCATGCCATGGGAGTGATATATTGTTCTCAAGTCATTTTTCATTGGTTTTTATCAGGTTCCTGTTCTGATAAAAGTTAGTGAAAAGAGCTTCACTAACGTAACGACTCGCAGTGATCGACACCGAGTTGGTACGTTTTTTTTATGCCCAAAAAAGCGCCCAAAAAATGTTGTTTCTAGAAAAACAAGCGTGCCAAAATATGGTACTATAGAAGTTATTGAAGTAGTTATTGAGCATGTAATGGAAAACGTAACGTTTAACGACACAAATCAATGCGAGAACCGATCGGCAGTATCCGATCGAAAGGAGTTTTTATCTATGAATCACATCGTTCTTTTTGAACCTCAGATCCCAGCCAATACGGGGAATATTGCACGGACGTGTGCAGCAACAAATACTCATTTACACTTAATCGAGCCTTTAGGCTTTTCAACGGATGACAAGCAATTGAAGCGTGCTGGGCTTGATTATTGGCACGATGTCAATATTACCTATCATAAAGATTTAGCTGCTTTTATGGACTTTTTAGGAGCGCGTCCGTTGTACCTGATCTCGAAATTTGCCAATCGCGTGTATTCTGATGTCGATTACACCGCCGATGACGATCAGTTCTTCATTTTTGGGAAAGAAACGACGGGGCTTCCAGAAAGCTTTATGCGTGAGCATGCCGAAAAATGCTTGCGGATCCCTATGAATGATGAGCACGTTCGTTCCCTAAATCTATCAAATACGGCGGCCTTGATCATTTATGAAGTTTTGCGGCAGCAAGGATTTCCGCAGTTGGAATTGACGCATCATTACGAGAACGACAAATTAGACTAAGAAGCGAGGCTTTTTCGATGCAATTATACTTTACCCGTCACGGAAAAACAGAGTGGAACCAAGCACGCCGCTTTCAAGGAATGCTGGGGGATTCGCCGTTATTGCCAGAAAGTTATGACGAGATCAAATTACTCGGTGATTATCTGGCAGCTATTCCTTTTGAGAAGATTTACTCAAGTACATCTTTGCGAGCAAAAGTGACTGCCCAAGAGATCCAAGCAAGACTCCAACACCCTGTTGAAATCATTTATAATGAGAACCTGCGAGAAATCGGACTCGGTGAATTGGAAGGTCGGTCCATAGATGAAATGCATGAGAAGTATCCCCAGCAACTGACTGATTTGCGTAATCACCTGGATCGATACGATCCCAGTGCCTTTAAAGGTGAGCCGATCCAAGAAACATTGAGCCGAATCGAGACCGTCGTCATGGATGCGGTGATGCAGCATGAAGGCCCATTATTGTTCGTCGGTCATGGAGCATCCTTTACGGCTGCTATACAGTGGCTTGCAGGCAAACCATTAGCCGAATTAAGAGAGCAAGGTGGATTAGTCAATAACAGCGTTAGCTTATTAGAGACGAATGAACAAAAAGTATTGCCTTTTGAACTAAAAGTTTGGAATGAAGCAAGCTTTTTAAGCAATCAGGCAGGATTAGACGCTTTATTGTAAACCATGAAAGGAGCGGCACCATGATTCCAGAAAGAACGTTTTTTGTCGGCCATGTTGCCGCCATCTTTTTCCAGAATCCCAGCAATTTTTATAAAGTACTATTAGTTAAAGTCACTGAGAATAATGCCGACTACAAAGACTCGGAGATCGTCGTTACTGGTAGTTTCGGCGAAATCCAAGAAGAGGAAAAGTATCGGTTTTTTGGTGAGCTGGTCAATCATCCCAAGTATGGCGTCCAGTTGAAGGCCGAAAGCTACCAACAAGAACAACCAACCTCTGAACAAGGGTTGATCGCCTATCTTTCAGGAGAAAAATTTCCTGGGATCGGCAAGAAGACCGCTGAAAAAATCGTTGATCTTTTAGGAGAAGAAGCGATCGACCGGATGCTGGAAGAACCAACATTGTTGGAGCAGATTCCAGGATTGAATGAAAGTAAGCAAAAAATGATTTTAGATACCGTTCGGCAAAATCATGGGATGGATCAAGTGATCGTTGGCTTGAGCCGTTATGGTTTTGGTAGTCAGATTTCTTTTGCAATCTACCAAGCCTACAAAAATGAAGCATTAGCAATTATCGAAGAAAATCCTTACCAGCTGGTGGAAGACATTGAAGGCATTGGCTTTAAACGCGCAGATGGCATCGCTGAGCAGCTAGGGATCGAAGCTTCGTCACCGCAACGGTTTCGAGCCGCAGTCTTGCATCAGATCTTTGCCCAATCCTTGCAGACGGGTAATACCTTTATCCACGCCCAGGACTTGTTAGAGCAGACACTGCGTTTATTAGAGACGAGTCGACCTATTGAGATCGCGCCAGACGACCTGGCCTCAACGATCATTCAGTTAGTGGAAGAAGGAAAAATCCAGCAAGAAGAAACTCGTTTATATGAAAACAGTTTGTACTTTTCTGAGTGGGGAATCGCTAGTTCCATCGAACGCTTGCTTTCCCGCAAAAAAGAGATCGTGTATCCTGAGAAAAAAATCAGCAAAACGCTGCGAAAAATTGAGAAGCATCTAGGCATCACCTATGGTTCTTCGCAAGAAGAAGCAATCAAAGAAGCCATCCGTTCGCCATTGTTTATTTTGACAGGAGGACCTGGTACTGGGAAAACGACGGTGATCAATGGGATCGTACAATTGTTTGCTGAATTGAACGATTTGGACTTAGAACCATCAAAATACAGCGACGAAACCTTTCCGATTCTCTTGGCAGCACCGACTGGTCGAGCCGCCAAACGAATGAACGAAACGACTGGCTTGCCAAGTGGTACGATCCATCGTTTGTTAGGCTTGAACGGACGTGAAAAAGCGCCATCGATCAGTCCAAAAGAATTAGAAGGCGGCTTACTGATCGTCGATGAGATGTCTATGGTGGATACATGGCTGGCGAATACCCTCTTTAAGTCGATTCCTACGAATATGCAAGTGATTTTTGTGGGGGATAAAGATCAGCTTCCTTCTGTGGGACCAGGGCAAGTCCTTCATGACTTGCTAGCGATCGCTGCGATCCCGAAACAAGAATTGACGGAAATCTATCGTCAAGGCGATGGGTCAAGTATTATTCCACTCGCCCATGCCATAAAAAACGGGCAGCTGCCTGCTGATTTTACACAAAACCAAAAAGATCGTTCTTTCTTTGCGTGTGATGCTTACAAAATCGAACCGTTGATCGCTCAAATCGTGAAACGGGCAAAAGACAAAGGCTATACGCCGCAAGATATTCAAGTGTTGGCACCGATGTATCGTGGGGCAGCGGGTATCGATGCCCTTAATAAAATGATGCAAGAGATTTTTAACCCCAATGATGGGACCAAAAAAGAGGTGACCTTCAATGATACGGTGTATCGTATCGGCGATAAGGTCTTGCAGTTGGTAAACTCTCCTGAAGATAACGTGTTTAATGGCGATATGGGTCAAATCGTTGGGATCACTCTAGCCAAACAGTCGGAAGACAAGATCGACGAGCTGGTCATTCAATTTGATGCCAACGAAGTGACCTATAAGCGGAATGAATGGAACAAGATCACGTTATCCTACTGTTGTTCGATCCATAAATCTCAAGGCAGTGAATTTCAAATGGTTATTTTGCCGATGGTTCATCAATACCAACGTATGCTGCAGCGCAATTTGCTATATACTGCTGTGACCCGCAGCAAAGAGATGCTGATTTTACTTGGTGAACCACAAGCGTACCAAACTTGTGTCAACCACGAATCTGCGACTCGTTTAACGACGCTGAAAGAACGCATCAATGGCACAGAAAAAATGACGCCGTTGCAACGTGCAAAATTGGCCCAATTTGAAGAAGCCGATGATCCATTTTATGATGATTCCTCTGTTGACACGAAAGTAAAAACGTCTTCGACGAAGATAAAGGAGCAATCCAGCACTGAAGTTACTGCTAACAAGCAAGCGGTAGAAAAGACCTCAGATAGTGGGCTTGATTTGTTTGCTTTTGCCGAGACGGAGCCGTCAGCATCAAATCAGACAGAAACGGCAAAGCCTCTGTCAGGGGATAAGGTTCTAAGTGAAGGGACTACGGGGGAAGAAGCACTCATCGAAGAAACGCCGAACGATGGTGTATTGACTTTAACGATGGTCAAAAAGCATTTAGTGGATCCAATGATTGGCATGAAGGATTGTTCTCCATACGACTTTATGCCCACAAAAAATGGTTGATTCAAAGATGAGAAAATACTAAAAAAGGGTCGTTAGTGAGCGCTTTCTTTTGGTTTTTTAGCTTCTTATGCTAAGCTAAAATCAAAAGGAGGCGTTACGTTATGGCGAAAGAAACCGAAGATAAATTAGCAAAATTAGCAAAAGAATCTGGCAACGACTTTAAAAAGTTAGATGAGATGGAAAAAGAATTCAAATTGGATGAAAGTCCTGAGTCAGAACGAGGCGATCGGGAAGAATCTGGCTTAGAAAAAACGTTAGATAAGGCACCGATTTTTCCGCCTAACACACCGAATAATCCAACGAATCCTGGCAGTCCTGGAAATCCATAGCTTGTCCACCAAAAAACTACGACAGTCGGATATTCGAATAGAAAACAAAAAGCCTGAAGAATGCAGCTTCGCATTCTTCAGGCTTTTTTGCAATCGATGAGGTTTACTTTAAATGCTGATAATAATAGATCGCTAATTGCGTGCGATCCCGCAACTCCAGCTTTTCTAGTAATTGACTGATGTAATTACGAATGGTTCCATCACTTAGATACAAGGCATCGGCGATTTCTTTATTATTTTTACCCGCTGCTACTTCTTTGATGATCGCAAGTTCACGTTCGCTAAAAGATGCTTGATTATCTATCGCTGGTTGGTTCTTCATCATTTGCGTGAAGGTCTCGACGATCTCATTCCCAAACACGACTTGCCCATTGTATGCGGCTTTGACAGAAGGGATGATCGCTTGCAGGTTCTGTTTGATCAAATATCCTTTGACACCGATAGAAAAGGCTTCACGAATGTATTCTTGATCTTTGAAGGTGGTCAAAAGCAAGAGGATCGCTTGCGGAAATTTAGCCAGTATTTCTTTGGCAGCAGCGATCCCAGTTTGTTCCGGCATACGGATGTCGGTCAACAAAACATCCGGACGATGGGCTTCGTAAAGAGCAATGGCGTCTTTGGCACAATGACCGATACCCAGCACCTGAATCTCTTCTGTACTTTCAAGAATGGTTTGTAACGAGGTCGTCACAAACGGGTCATCATCAATAATGACTACAGTAATCATTGGTGTTCCTCCTTTGGTAAAATGATCGTCAACTGAAAGCGTTGGTTTTCTTGTAAAATATGAACTTGACCTTGCAGCTCCTGGACCCGTTGACGCATCGTCTTCAGACCGATTCCGCTGTTTGCAGTTTGGGGTGAATTGACGTCCTCGTTGGTGATTTGCAAACGGTAAAAGGCGGGCAGCGTGCGAAAATGCACGACAACGGTTTTGGCATGACTGTGTTTGATGCTGTTGGTCAAGGCTTCTTTGATGACCATTAAGAAACAGTTTTGCTGTGCTTCGCTCAATCCTTCAAACAAGTTTCCTTCAATCGTTATGGAAGAGGGGAAATCAGCAATCAGAAACTCTATGGCTTGCGGAAAAGAAATCGATTTTTCATGGAGATCATGAACGCTTTGCCGAATGCGATCCATCCCAGTGTGAACCGTTGCACTCAAATTTGCTAACGGCACATTTAATTTCGGCTCTTGATTGATCATTTCAAGCGCACCAATTTGTAAAATGGCACTCGAAAGTAGATGGCCGACATTGTCATGGATATCTCGCGCGATTCGATTTCGTTCTTCCGCGATTTGTAAGGCTAATTTTGTCTCTTGTGAGAGGGCTAATGCTTTGTTTTGTTCCGATAACTGCTGCTGCTTTTCCCAATGGGTATCTTTTGAAGCAATATATTTTTTCTCAAGATCGATCATTCGCTGCTCTTTTTTTCGTAAATAAAAAGCGAAAAGCAGTAGCAGGATGATAAAGGCGAGCTCAGTGGGTGAATGGTTGCCAACCGTCGAAATCAACAAGAAACCTAATAGGAATAAACCATCATCTTGTCTTTCTTTTGGAGCGATCACCCGCATCATTGCGGGCAAAAAGAGGGCAAGCGCTGGCCAAAAGGCACATAGCAGCAACAGAATAACTTGAAAAAACCAGCTTGGTTTCTTAGGCAGCAAATAACTGACGCCAGTAAATAAAACAGCGATCAGCAGATAGATGACTTGCACAGCAACAAATCCTTGGTTTACCAATAAGAACAATGAGATAGCGAGGAAAAAGCCCGCTTCGGTGAGTGGTCGATAGTTCGTCATAGGAGACTCCTTCATTGTGACAAATGTCATGGTTGGTTTAGCCAATCGTCACTAGTTTCTTTCCTTGAACTTTATTATAGTCAGATTAACAAGAAATTTGGAAGGAGTTTTTCATCATGATTATCGAAATTGATAAATTAGTAAAACGCTATGGTGATTTTGTGGCATTGAACCATTTTGATCTGCAAGTTCAAGAAGGAGAAGTTTTAGGATTATTGGGACCAAACGGGAGCGGAAAATCCACCGCCATCAACTGTATGCTCTCTTTGTTAAATTATGACAAAGGGACCATTAAACTGTTTGGATCAATCATGACGCCGGAAAATTATGCCGTCAAGGCAATGATTGGCGTCGTTCCTCAAGATGTTGCCGTCTTTGAAGAACTTAGTGTGCAAGAAAATATCGATTACTTTTGCGGTTTATATGTTGCTGACAAACAGAAACGCCAAGCCTTGATCGAAGAAGTGATTCAATTAGTGGGATTGGAAAATTTTGTGACGTTTCACCCAGGCGAGCTCAGCGGTGGGTTGAAGCGACGATTGAATATCGCCTGCGGGATCGCTCATAAGCCGCGCTTGATCTTTTTAGATGAACCCACGGTAGCGGTCGATCCTCAAAGTCGGAACAAAATTTTGGAAAGTATCAAAGAACTGAATCGTCAAGGAGCGACGATTGTTTATACGACCCATTACATGGAAGAGGTGGAGATTCTTTGTGACCAGATCGTGATTATGGATCAAGGACAGGTGATTGCTAAAGGAACCAAGGAATCTCTAAAAGATATGGTACGGACAGCGGATCGTTTGACCATCGATATCCCTTTACTACCTGAGCCTGTATTGACAACGATTCAGCAAACCATTGCTTCTGATGGGATCGCCTATAAAAACGGTCAGCTTGAAGTAACAACGACGGAGCTGAATACAGTTTTATTACCGATTCTGACACTCTTACAAGCAGAGCATATCACTTATGGAAAAATTGCAACCAAAGAAGCCACTTTGAATGATGTCTTTTTAGAGATTACGGGCAAGGAATTGAGAGACTAAAGGAGGGAATCACAATGTTTTGGCATTTTTATAAATACCGCACAAAAGTGCTGCTGCGAAATAAATCCATGCTGTTTTGGACGTTGGCGTTTCCTATCCTCTTAGGTCTAATGTTTATGGCTGCCTTCGGGGAGATCGATCAAGCGGGCAATCTAGAAACGATCACAACGGGGATCGTAAAGACTGGAGATCAAACAGCGCTTTCGGAAAATTTTTCCACCGTCCTTGAACAAGTAAAAATCAATGAAAAACCATTATTTGAACTCGAGGAATTACAAGAGACAGAGGCAGCTGAGAAGTTGACTGCTGGTGATTTAGCTGGGTATTATTTGATTGATGATGAAACCATTTCTCTGCATGTGGGCCAAGCGGGCATGAGCCAGTCGTTGATGAAAAACGTAATGGATCAATTTTTACAACGCACAGCGATCATTGCTAGTAAAGCGGCAGAACTTGAGAGCCTTGATCTGGCGCCAATTCTATCGGCTTTTGAGCAGGAAGCGACTTTTCAAGAAGTGAATGCTGATCGTGACATGAGTTTCAAAAGTTTCTATTTCTTTACGTTGATCGGGATGGCGATCCTCTACGGGACGATGTGGGGTGTCCGCAATGTCCAGGATCAGCAAGCCAATCAATCTGCGAATGGTATTCGGCTTTCCTTGATACCAAGGAAACGGACATTGGTTTCAAGTGCGAATTTAGCGGCAAGTTTTACGATTGTGTTAGTCGAAATCTATCTTATCTTAGCCGTCTTTCGTTTTGTCTATCAAGTAGATTTCGGACAACGTTGGCAGTGGTTACTGCTGGTTGCCGCATTAGGATCATTGTGTGCGATTTTGCTAGGGACATTGATTGGGAATTTGACACCAAAAATGAATTTGGTGCAAAAGGACGGAATTTTGATTTCCGTGACGATGGCGATGAGCTTTTTTGCCGGGATGATGGGCTCGGAACAGATCAAGTATTGGCTTGATCTGCATGTGCCACTGTTGGGGCAAGTGAATCTCGTCAATTTGATCAGTGAAAGCCTGTATCAATTGTACTACTATACAGATTTGACTAGCTTTTATACCAATCTTCTATGGCTGACTGGCTTTATCGTCCTATTTGCCATCGGGAATGCTTGGATCGAAAGAGGGGTGCGCTATGACGCTTTATAAAACGATTTGGACTTTGCTTAAAGCAAATAAGTCGAACTTACTGATTGGGGTATTGATCACTGTTGTTGTCACATTCTTTTATGCACAAAGCATCGATGTCGAAAACACCTCTTTGCAAGAGGCAAAAATTGCTTTGATCAGTGAGGAGGAGTCGCCTGTCGTGGATGGTCTCCGAGCCTATTTAAAAGAAAAGCAAACCTTGGTCACGTTGGATGGCACCTCGCAAAAAGAAATTGATGATGCGCTTTATTTTAATCGTGTAAACATCGTCATGCATGTGCCAGCAGATTTCACTCATCAAGTTGAGGCAGGCAAGATGCCGACGATCGAGATTCAAAGTCGACCAGATGCCTTTTCTAAAACAGTCGTCACTCAGCAAGTGAACACTTTTTTACAAACAGTCCTTTTGTTTCAGGAGGAAGGTAAAACCGTCGCAGCGGCGATAGAACAAGCGCAATCTGCATTGGCGGTCACAGGGGATGTGAAGCTGAGTGCAGAGTATGGGCAGCGAATGAAAAAGCTATTGACTGGCATGACCTTTAACTTATTGTCTTATGGGCTCTTTCTCTCGGTATTTAGCGGGTTTGGCGTGATCAATTTGGCATTCAATCGCAAAGAAATCAGCAAGCGAAACCAGAGTGCACCACTTCCGAAGCGTGTATTGCAGCGGAAAATCCTTCTAAGTTTGATCAGCTACTCGCTACTTTTGACCTTCGGCTTTCTACTACTGATGGTGTTATTAGTGATTCGCACGTCTTGGGATACAGCAGCCTGGTACCACATTTTGAATACGTTCTTGTTTTTATTGCCAGTTATCAGCTTTTCAGCTTGTGTCACTTCCCTGGTGAAAAACTCAGAAGCGATCGGTGGGATCAGCAATATCTTCATAACAGGAAGTTGTTTTGTCGGTGGCGTCTTTGTATCCGCGAATTTCCTGCCAGATATCGTCAATAAAATTGCAGCGTTTACGCCAACCTACTGGTTTGTACAAAATAATACATTGATCAGTGAAACCCTCACTTATAATCAAGCGTTCACGGAATCCTTTTGGTTCAATGGCTTCGTATTAATTGCTTTTGCTGCCGTGTTTTCAATGCTCCAATTTATTTTGGGAAGAGAAGGAAGCCGTCGTTGGCAATACCACTCGGCGAAAAATTGATGATCGAACGTATAGAAAAACGATACAAATCAGCAGCGATTTGTATCGTTTTTTTTATGGGCACCAGAATAGTTGTGAAGCCGTGGTAAAGGTAATATCAAAGGGGCGTTGCCCCATTTCCTCGCCATCTTCTTGTCCATGTTGAGGAACGGTGGAGATGATTCTCAGCTTCGAAGTGGAAAGATGGTGAAAGTAACGTGAATTCATGTGTTTCTTTCGCATCAGTAAGCCGATCAGCCAAAAAATCTTAAAAAGCGACACACGTTCGACAAGAACGAAATCAAACTTTTTCTCTTTGACTGAAGCAGTTGGGGCAATCGCCACACCGCCGCCAAAGTAAGGATGATTGGTCGTGGTACATAAAAAAGCTTTTTTGTAACTGAACTGCTGCCCATTGCACTCAACTAAGATCGGGAAGCCTTTTTGGCGAAACAAAACCCGAATAATCGCAGCGATATAGGAAAAGGAGCCAAGATTAAACTTATTTAGATTGCTTTTTGCCACAGAGTGATTGGTGGTATAGACGATTGCCGCATCAAGACCAATACCGACATTGTTAAGGGCAATGCCATTTTCTTCTTGGATCTGCTCCTCATAACGGATAATGGTCAATTCTTGAGGTTTAGTAGTACCAGCAATTTTCCAAAATGCTTTTTCTGGTTCCCGCGGCAACTCGATACTCCGAGCAAAATCATTTCCTGAACCAGCAGGGATATAGGCAACGGGGATTTGTTGTTGTTCAAGTTGTAACTCTGATACTACTTGGTGCAACGTTCCATCACCGCCGATAACCACCAATAATGGATAAAGCATCTCGCCATTTTCTAAATAGACCTCATCCCAAGGAATGAGTCGTTCTTTTAAGAGTTTTCGTGTGATCGTTCGTTCATCACCTGGAGACTTTGTTAAATAGACTTGATGGGGGAAACGATGTTTTTTTACAATTTTTTGCACACGTTCCACCGCTTTTTTTCCTCGTCCACTGCCTGAGGCAGGGTTCACGAGGAAGTGATAATAATAGTTCATTTTATGAATAGCTCCATATCGTTTTTTCGTTCAATGCGATTAATTATAGCATGTTTCGACAGAAGGAGGGGGGACGATGCCTGAAAAAAAGAGCAAAAAAATAGATTCGACGATTGTGCTTTCTAGGTTCTCAAAGGTTCTTATGTCCACTTTGATCCTCAGGTAACGATGCCCATCGCCGAATCCTATTCAATTAGTAAGGAGTAACTCAAATTCCCACATCCTTTGTCTTTTATTCTAAGTTGACAACAATTCTTTTCTTGCAGAACCTGCTTCGTCTGCTTTACTGGGAATCCTTGCTCCTTACACTTACAGTATAGCAGGTTTTCCTATTTTAGCAATCGCTTACAATGTTTACTTTGTGCTTTTTAAAGAATTTTAAACTTTCTAAATGAAAGGTAAAGAAAAAAAGCAAAATCGATGGACAAACGATTTTGCTTTTAAAGTTTACGGCTCGAGGAGCCACGAAAGATTATTTTTTGGGATTTTTCACGAAAGTTAAAAGTAAAATTGGAATCACCAAAAATATAATCGCATTATTGATTATCAGCACATCTGAATTATTAAAATTTAATGGATTATTTTGCCAAGTTTGAATCATAAATCCCAGTAAATTATGAGTGTGAGCAATATAAAACAGAGCAGAAGTGCCTATCACATTTAAAATAATCGCGATAATGCTTAAGATTCGTACCAGTTTAATTAGTACTTTTTTCATCGCATTTCTCCTTTAATTATGGCTGCATTTCTGGTAAATTACCGAAAGCTTCTGTTAGTTTTACAGAGTCCTCCAAAATATCCATATAGATATCGTGATAGGCCCAGCCGTCACCTAAATCAGCAGCTTCAATTGCTTCTGTAGTCGTTTGTAATTCTCTCATCAAATCAGTATAATTGCGCATGATAGAGGTGTAGGCTGTTAAGTGATACGTGTCAGGATTCGCAATATAACCCTCCACTTCTGCAATCATTTCAGCGTACGTATCGGATAATTTTTCAAGTTGTACTTCTAAATCGTCAGCAGACACTTGATTCGCTTCGCTGTCAGTTTCTTCTTCAGAACTTTCACTGATGTCGGCATCAGAATCATCAGTTTCGTCTGAATCATCTATCTCTTCATCATCTTCAGATGGCGCCGTCGTGGTTTCTGTTGTTTGTTGTGAGGATTCGACAGTATCACTTTCCGCGTCTTCACTCGAGCAGCCAGCCATAAATAAGGCCGTTACCAACACAAATCCAAATAGAGTCTTTTTCATTTGTTTATCCCCTTTGTTCAAAGAAAACTATAATTTCTTTTTATAATTTTCGATGAATTAGTATTTTTGTATTGTAAAAAAAGAACGGTTACCATTCTTTCCTAATACTCTATCTATTTTACATTTAAGCACTTCTTAAATAAAGAAATATTCCGATTTTTAATCATTATTTAACAATGTATACGTGATAATGTTGTTAAATTTGAATAAATTTGCGCTTTCATCGGTGGGAGGACTTTCAAGGTAGCTGATTTTTGTTGTTTTGTAGTATTAAAACAATCATAATATATCTAACTATTTTTTTATTAATATTTCTTCCGTTTTACTTGTTAAAAAAATGCGATAGGAGTAAATTAAAGGTGTAAAAACTTATTTTAGGAGGAATTAGGATGTGTACTGCGCTAACGTATGTAACGAAGGATCATTATTTTGGCAGAAATTTTGATTACGATGTTTCTTATAAAGAAGTGGTGACCATTACTCCGAGAAATTACCAATTGAATTTTCGCAAAGTAAGTGAAATAGATCACCATTATGCGATGATCGGGATTGCTGCTGGAGTCGCTGAATACCCACTCTATTATGATGCGGTCAACGAAAAAGGCTTAGGTATCGCTGGTTTGAATTTTCCAGAAAATGCTGTATACAATGAGTTTCAAGAGGGGAAAGAAAACGTCACGCCTTTTGAATTCATCCCATGGTTACTAGGACAATGCGCTACCGTGGAAGAGGCAAAAGCCCTGTTGGCGAAGGTTAATCTGGTAAAGATCAATTTTAGTGAAGAACTACCATTATCGCCATTGCATTGGATGATTGCTGATAAAAAAAGTGCCATCGTTGTTGAGAGTATGAGTGATGGTCTTCATATTCATGAAAATCCGGTCGGGGTCTTAACGAATAATCCACCATTTGACTACCAGTTATTCAATTTGAATAACTACCGTGTGTTATCATCGAAAACACCAGAAACGCATTTTTCTGACAAGCTGGATTTTGATGAGTACAGTCGTGGAATGGGGGCCTTAGGTCTGCCAGGAGATCTTTCTTCGATGTCTCGTTTTGTCAAAGCGGCATTTACCCGATTGAATTCCGTTTCTGGAGAATCTGAATCCGAAAGCATTAGTCAGTTTTTCCATATTCTAGGTTCTGTCGAACAGCAAAAAGGACTATGTGATACTGGAAATGAAAACTATGAATACACGATTTATACTTCTTGCTGCAATACAGACAAAGGGATCTATTACTATCGTACGTATGAAAATAGTCAAATCGTTGCAGTTGATATGAATAAAGAAGATTTGGAAGGCAATGTACCGATTTCTTATCCATTAGTTGAAGACCAACAAGTATTTTTCAGTAACTGATCCATTTTTAAAACCCCATCTCAATGCCGTTTTGAGATGGGGTTCTTTTTCTGCTTTGTTTCAAACCGAATCGCTCTGACTCGGTGTTGTCTTCGTTTGTGCAGTGCGTTTATTGGGAAATGGGAAAAAGCGATTCACCAGTATGGCGATCGTCATGCCTATAAAGCTGTCAATAATCCGATTAAAGGCATACAAGTATGATTCAGTTTGAGGAATCATGAATAAAATCGTCAATAGTGTGGCACAAGCACCAACTGTTCCCTCGGAGTAATCAAATTTGACCAATAAAGCGATCATCAACATGATCACTAAAGGGATCGCAATGATTTGTATAACGGACGAATGTCCGAAAAAGTTAAATATCGCAATACAAAACACAGAAGCGATTGCACCGAAGCTGTTGCCGGCAATCCGATGTTTCCCGTATTTGACGGTGTTTTCATGGTCTTCTCGTAATGTGAAAACAGCTGTGATCGTCGATACAACATACGTTTCACGATTCAGAAGAAAACTAATCAAAATACAAAGAAATACACTAATGCCAGTTTTTACATTTCTTAAGCCAAAGGTCAATCCAAATAATTTCAATCATGCCATCCTCTCAAAACAATTTCAACGAAATAGATTATACCATATCGCAAGCACTCATATTTTAGATTTTCAGAAAAATGAACAACGATTCTTTCATCGTGCGTTGAGAGGTAAATTCTACCAGTAGTCGAAAAGCTAGTTTTATCCTATGCACTTATCAACTTTGAGTATTGAAAGGAATACAATAAGTAAACCTAACTTAAAATGAATTGATTTTCGCATTCCTCGTTTAAAGCTCCTTTCCATTTCTATGAGTGATCCTTCTTTTGATTTTTCAATCCTGTTATCATTTATATAAGTTGTTTTGATAAAAAACTACTTATTGTTTATAAAAAGTTTGTTTTTTAGATATTATATTGAGATAATCAAAAATAAGGAGGGGATAAAATGAAAAAAGTTTCTGTATTACTTGTTTTCTTACTTGGTTTTGTTGTTTTTCCAGTGACAGTTTTCGCTGCTTCTTCACCGAGCGTGAGCTATCAAACGAATGTCCAGTCTCAAGGGTGGCAATCATGGAAAACAAACGCTCAGACGTCAGGGACTACAGGAAAAGGGAAGCGACTTGAAGCAATCAAAATAAAAATTACAAACGAAAAATATAAAGGAAGTATTGAATATAAAACATCCATTCAGAAACAAGGATGGGAAAAATCTTTTAGAAAAAATGGTGCCCTATCTGGTACAAGCGGTAAGGGGCAGCGTTTGGAAGCGATCCAAATCAAACTTACCGGTGAGATCGCTAAGTATTATGATGTCTATTATCGAGTCAATGCACAACAATTTGGCTGGATGGGCTGGGCAAAAAACGGGCAGTCCTCAGGAACTTCTGGCTTTGGTTTTCAATTGGAAGCAATTCAGATCAAGCTGGTAAAAAAAGGTGGGAAAGCACCTGGAACGACGAATAATGGCTTTCGAGATGGACTGAAAAAATATGTAGATAAACGGGGCAAAGGGTTGATCAAAGGGTCAAAACAAAAGATTTATCACCTACCGGGCAGTCAATACTATAAGAAAACGACCAGTCCGATTCGTATGTTCAAGACAGAGGTGGAAGCTTACAAAGCGGGCTTTCGACCTGCTAAATAGAGAAGGACTCAGTCAATGTGTACACAATCGGGCACTTGAAACTGGTTCGATCACTATAAATAATTCCTTCCCCTCAGCGGGAAAGGAGTTTTTTATTCCATAGTATTTTTTGCTAGATATGAGGATTCACAAAGTAAGTTTACTGGCTGCCCGCTTTATAGGCTGATCCTTTTTTTAGCGAGGTGTCAGCACAAAGCTACCATCTTCATCGTTCATTCCTTCAATAAATGTAAAAATAATATTTTTACCATCTCTTTCAAGGAAGAAGTAGGACATCTCAGTTTCATATTCTGGATCTTGCATCACTAGCTGATTGTCTTCAAGGGTATAGTTGTAGGTATACTCGAATTCTTCCCAGACTACCCCATCAAAAACTACTCCAAGCTCTTCCAGTTCATCATCTTCTTCTGATTGTAGCGAGCTATTATCAGTACCAATAGTAAGATTCGTTTCACTAAATGTGGCTGTCATCACTGCATACTCACCATCATCATCATCTATCTCAATAAGCCAGTCATTTTTTTGTAAGTCTTCTTTTGTGATATTTTCATTACCATTACCATTTCCACAACCAACAGCTATGACCATCAGAAGGAGAGTTGTTAAGTTTATCGCTATTTTTTTCATTATTACACCTTTTATTCCGTTTGTTTTTGTTTATATGAGTATATTGTAACATATTTATTGCGTACCTCGTTAAAGTAAAAAAATATGATTATCCATCACGTGATTTGCGACATCGATTACAAGTGCTTCTCTCCCTTCTTTTTTTAGTTTTGCTATCTGAAAGATCAGCATGACTAGCGGTACTTTTTTATTAGTAAGCGTAGGCTTTGCAAGAGTATTTCTCATTGAGTTTGCTTTCCAAAAGTATGCTTTTATTGGAAGCCAAAAAGAAAAGCTACCCCATGAGCCGTGACTAGCTTGTGTAAGTAGAATAAAGAAGCACTGAATGAATGGCAATCGGTGAGAAACTTGACTTAGAAAAAGCTTTTAAGGTGATTTAGAAAAGGATTTGGCTGGTTTAACATTGATATATGGCTATTAATGTGTATAATAAGTACTTGTGCGAAGCGCACCGCGGTTCATCAACCATCCCGCGTAATCAAAACTCGGAGAAAGTAGGGATCAAATGGAAAAATCAACAAATCTAACCAATCAACGTTTGCGTGTCGTCGCAGCCAATGGGATCATTATGGCACTTTATGTTGCTGTAACGGTTCTGGTCGCACCAGTCGCCTCAGGAGCGATTCAATTCAGAATATCTGAAGGGTTGAATCACTTAGTCGTTTTCAACAGAAAATTGATGTGGGGTGTCGTCGGTGGGGTCGTTGTGTATAACTTGTTCTTTGGAATGGGGATCTTGGATGTCGTATTCGGCGGTTTCGGAAGCTTTTTAGCCTTAGGAGCAACTGCCTTGGTACATAAGAAGATTCCAAATGTTTTCTTAAGACTCGCATTTAATACAATTGTTTTTTCATTAAGCATGTTCCTGATTGCGATTATGCTAAACATCACCTTAGCATTACCTTTCTGGCCAACCTTTGCAACAACGGCATTGAGTGAATTTATCGTGATGACGATCACTGCACCTGTGATGTATATCACCAATCGTGCCGTTCGTTTCGATAAGCGCGTTTAAAAAAAATCTTGTTTTTTGCTTTGATGGTTCTCAAAAAACAAGAAAAAAGATCATTCCTTTCTTTTTTAGGAATGATCTTTTGTTTTATTCTGCTTTTAGGTCTTCGATCTCCACAACTTTGAAATTTTTTGCTTCCAGTTGAGAAACGATCTTGTCGCATAATTCTTTTGATGTGTTCGCTGGTAAAGTGATCATCGTACGACGGATAAATTCATCTTTACCGATATCCAGTGTGATACAGCTGGCAATACTGCTGTATTTTGCGATTATTTTTGCGATGACTGCTAAGTCGCCTTGTTGACCAGTTGATGCGATCGTCAACACATAGCTTCCTTGCTCAACACTCCATGACTGTGACAACATGTTCAACAAAGAACTGTGTGTCAAGATGCCATAAAATTGATTGTTTTCATCTAATACAGCAATATAAGGCAATTCTTTGATCGTAAAGAAAACGTTAAAGAAAGAAGAATTGACATAAATAAATTTGGTCGCATTTTTTAGTAGATAAGTGACTGGCAAAGTCATGTCGCCGCCGTTTGCTTTGTGGCGATAAATGTGCATTTTATAAATATTTCCTCTGAAAATCTTGCCTGATTCATCTAGGATAGGCACACAACGATAACCAGATTCTTCCAAAATTGCCAGCGCTTCTTCTAAAGTAGCTGTTTCTTTTACCGTTGTTAAATCGCGTTTTTTGTAAACCATTGTTTTTAATAACATAATTTTCCCTCCCAAATACCCATTTAACACCATTATCATACCACAAAATTAGAAGAAACTATATTTTTACGACAGAAAATCAAAAATTGACACATTCTTAAATAAATGGTATTTTTAGTGTTGGAAAACTTTATAAAAAGGGGGAGGACACTAAGATGGCAACAAAAAAAGCTGCTTTGGCTTGTTCTGTCTGCGGATCCCGCAACTATTCAAAATCAGTCAGTGAAGGTAAAAAAGGCGAACGCCTTGAAATCAACAAATTTTGCAAGTATTGTAATCAATATACGTTGCATCGTGAAACGAAGTAAGGAGGGAATCAAATGAAATTTTTGAAAAATGTTGTTGAAGAAATGAAAAACGTTTCTTGGCCATCGAAAAAGCAATTACGTAAAGATACCTTTGTGGTGATTCAAACAACCATTATTTTTGCATTGATGTTCTTTGTGATGGACACACTGATTCAAACAGTCTTCAATTGGATCCTAAAGTAAGACTTCTTACTGATAGCGCTAGTCATTTATCGCAAATCATGCTATAATCGCTTTGAGGAAAAACTTCGGTGCAGCTGAGGTTTTTTTATTTTACAAAAAGATGGGGAGTCCGAAAAAAATGGAATCTTTTGAAAAAAATTGGTATGTACTGCATACGTATTCTGGCTATGAAAACAAAGTAAAAGCGAACCTAGAGTCACGTGCACAAAGCATGGGTATGGGTGATTATATTTTCCGTGTCGTCGTTCCCGAAGAAGTAGAAACAGAAGAAAAAAACGGCAAAACCAAAGAAATCGTTCATAAAACATTTCCTGGCTATGTATTAGTTGAAATGGTCATGACGGATGAATCTTGGTACGTTGTACGTAATACTCCTGGGGTAACAGGTTTCGTTGGTTCCCATGGTGCAGGAAGCAAGCCAGCGCCTTTATTACAAGAAGAAATCAATTCAATTTTACGTTCGATCGGTATGAGCACTCGGACAGTTGAACTGGAAGTAGAAATTGGCGAAACCGTCAAAATCATCGAAGGTGCGTTTTCTGGTCTAGAAGGACAAGTAGCAGAAATCGATGAAGAAAAACAAAAACTAAAAGTGAACATCGATATGTTCGGTCGTGAAACGAGTACAGAACTTGATTTTGAGCAAGTAGATAAGATTTAACTACTGGATTCACTAGCAAGAATGACTCTTTTACGGTAAAATAACAGTAATGAGAATAAAGTGGACCAATTCGTTGGCCCACTTTTTTTCTCAAAATCAGTAAGCGCTTTATAAGAGGAAGGGGTCCTATGTCAAAACTAGTCACTTTTTTTAGAGTAAAGTTTCACAATGATTTTCATCCCCATGGTAAAGGGATGATCTCTGTACATAATGGATATAGCTTGTTATTTCTTTTCAATTTGCTGCTATTTTTCTTTGCTATGTTGTTTTTTGATCCAATGGTGGCAATCGAAGAGCTCAAGTTGATTTTGTTTTCGGAAAGTCATTTAGTCACCGATTATATTGCCATGACCTCGGTAGGGACGGCTTTGTTAAATAGCAGTCTGATGACCTTTGTAGCGATCTCGATTTGCTATCACTATCGGGTACCGATCACGGGCGGTGCAGTCTCTGCGATCTTCATGGTGACTGGCTATGGCTTTTTTGGAAAAAATCTCCTGAATTTTATCCCAATATTTTTAGGCGTCCGCCTGTATTCGTATTTTATGAACGAACCACTGAAAAAATTTCTGTTGATCGCCCTCTATGGGTCATCGGTTTCCCCAATCGTCAGCTATTTTGCTTTCAATGATTCCTTACCACCATACTTTAGTCTAGTGATGGGGTATGGCATTGGGATCTTCACCGGTTTTTTGATGGTTCCTATGGCCTTATACTTTCAAGCGCTGTTTCAAAGCGTCAGTCTATACAGTGCGGGATTTACTTCAGGGATGCTATGTACACTGGTCGCTGCCATCTGCCGAATGTTTGGCCTAACGATCGAGCTGCGAACAATGGTGTCACAAGAACAGCAACCGCGTTTGATTTTCATGATGCTGGTTTTAGGAAGTATGCTCGTAGGCTATGGTTCGCTGATGGCGATCAAGAAAAAACGATTGAATATGCGAGCGATTTGGTCGCATAGTGGCAAAATCGAACGCGATATTTTACGTGATACCGGCGTCTACAATACCATGATCAATATGGGGTTAATGACATTCTTACTAGTGGCTTACGTTGTCAGTATTGGTGCGGTTTTAAATGGACCTGTCATCGGTGCGATCTTTTGTGTCATCGGCTTTTCTGCTTGTGGCTCTCATGTCTTTAACTCACTCCCTTTATTGGCAGGAGTGACGATCGCCAACCTATTGAGTGTGTATACTATCAACGAGACGGTCACAGTCACATCAGCGATTTTTGGGATGATGCTCTGTGCAGTAACGAATGCCTATGGCTGGAAAGGGGGCTTGGTGGTTGGCTTTGTGCACGCCTCTATGGTACTGAATATTGATTTCTTACATGGTGGCTTGAACTTGTATAACAACGGTTTTTCTGGCGGGTTAGTCGCCATGATGATCATTCCCTTGTTGGATCTCAGCAAACAGCTCTGGCAAAAATCAGCCGATCAGGCACAAGCTACCCAGGAAGAAAAACCACAAATGGACTTGAAAGCACAAGAAAGCGAGCAGCCATTGGTCACGTTGGATCAAACAGAAGGGAAACCTAAATTTTCCGAGCCTGTGAAGGTATTAAAACCCGTTGCCCCAAAGAAACACTATAGGGTCGGCGAGTGGGAGTAGAAAAACCGCCAATGTCATTTGTTACTTGTTTAACAAACGGGGGTTA
This sequence comes from Enterococcus sp. DIV2449a, assembly GCF_051711225.1. Lineage (NCBI taxonomy): Bacteria > Bacillati > Bacillota > Bacilli > Lactobacillales > Enterococcaceae > Enterococcus > Enterococcus sp. DIV2449a. The sequence continues at coordinate 2,162,376 of NZ_JBIOME010000001.1, read as the reverse complement.
CTTGTCTTTTCGTCGCTGGAAATTATGGGAAAATGAAAACCAACCAAAAACAAGCAACGATTGGTTGTTCTTGGTTGGTTTTTATTCGTGTTCGTTTCTAAAAAAATCAACGATTGGCTTCTAAGATTTCTGCCTGCAAGCGTTGAGCAGTCGGTGTCATGGCTAGACCGCCTTCAGCCGTTTCCTTGAAAATGCTAGGCATTTGGCGACCGACTTGATACATCGCTAAGACCACTTCATCAGGTGGGATAACACTTTCGATTCCTGCCAGTGCCATGTCGGCAGAGATAAAGGCTTGGGAAGATCCCAGGGCATTGCGCTTCACGCATGGGACTTCGACTAAGCCCGCGACAGGGTCACAAATCAAGCCCATCATATTTTTGAGGGTGATCGCCACCGCTTGAGCCGCTTGGTGAGGGGTGCCACCTTTTGCACAAACCAAAGCCGCCGCAGCCATTGCGCTAGCAGAACCGATCTCCGCTTGACAACCGCCTTCGGCACCGGAAATCGAGGCATTGTTGGCAATCACCAGACCAAAGGCGCCGGCTGTAAACAAAAAGTCGACTTGTTGCGCTCGAGTCAGTGCCAAACGTTCACGCACGGCCATCAATACACCAGAAACAACACCCGCACTACCGGCAGTCGGAGTGGCGCAAATCAAGCCCATTTTCGCGTTGACTTCATTGACTGCAATGGCATTTTGGACCGCTTGTAGAATGGTTTCTCCGCTTAAAAAATCACCGGCAGCAAGGTAGTCGTTCATCCGTGTCGCATCGCCACCGGTCAATCCCGTCACCGATTTAACACCAGAGACACCTTCAGCGACTGATTGTTCCATAACAACTAAATTCTTTTCCATGATTGCAAGGATCTGTTCGCGACTTCGGCCAGTATTTTCTGCTTCGATCGCAATCATCATCTCTGCAACGGAAGGATAATTTTTACTCTCTGTTACTAATTCTTCTATTGTATAGAACATGTGCCTTTTCTCCTTTAATCAAAATACGCAGCGCTGTAAACGTGTGGCAAAACTTTGATTTGTTGCGCCAGCTGATCATTGCGCTGATCGACTTCGATGATCATGATTGCTTTATCACCGACAGCTTCTCTTGTAACGGTCATCGTACCGATATTGATTTGAGCCTCTGATAGTAAATTGGTTACTTTCGCAATCATTCCTGGAACATCTTGATGGACGATCACATAAGTTGGCGTACCCAGCGTCAGAGAAATTTTGAAGCCGTTAAGCTCTGAGATTTGAATATTACCACCACCAATCGAGATACCAGTGACGGATAGTCTGTGGCTACCTTTTGTCAAAATCATCTTGACCATATTTGGATGTTCCGCTTTTTCTTTTTTAGGAACGAATAGGACTTCGATCCCTTTCTCATAAGCGATTTTTAAAGAGTCTGCTAGGCGAGCGTCATCTGGCTCCATGCCTAAGAGACCGCCAACTAACGCAATATCGGTTCCATGACCGCGATAGGTTTTGGCAAACGATTCATACAACAGGATATCTACACTGTCTGGCTGTTCGCCAAAAATACTGCGAACGATTTTTCCAATCCGGGCAGCACCGGCTGTATGAGAACTGCTGGGACCCACCATGATGGGTCCGATTATATCAAATACACTGCGGTATTTTAATTGTTCCATTTTTTTCACCTCGATAGTAGTAAACGAATAGGGAAGAATTCCAGTAGTAGTGTAGCATAAAAAATGAGAGAATGAAAAAAGCAGACCAAAAGCAAGGGATTTTTATTTATTTTTTTAGCGAAGGAATAACGAAAAGCGCTGGTGAGTATTTTTTCGAAAAAAACAGCTGAAAAACCTTGAATTATTCCTTAAAGATGCTATAATATTCCAGTGTGCTTTCGTCACACGTTTTTTGTGTGTGCACATGAATCACCAAAGTGGGAGGAGAAATTTGGATCTCCAATTAACCACATCACGGACTCAAGGAGGTATGTCTCGTGGCAAAAAAAGTAGAAAAAATCGTTAAATTGCAAATTCCTGCAGGTAAAGCAACACCAGCTCCGCCGGTAGGTCCTGCGCTAGGTCAAGCGGGTATCAACATCATGGGATTCACTAAAGAATTCAATGCTCGTACAGCTGATCAAGCAGGTTTGATCATTCCAGTAGTGATCTCTGTATACGAAGACCGCTCATTTACTTTCGTTACAAAAACACCACCAGCAGCAGTATTGTTGAAAAAAGCAGCAAACGTTGAAAAAGGTTCAGGCGAACCAAACAAAACAAAAGTTGCAAAAGTTTCACGCGATCAAGTAAAAGAAATCGCTGAATTGAAAATGGAAGACCTAAACGCAGCTGACGTTGAAGCAGCAATGCGCATGGTTGAAGGAACTGCACGAAGCATGGGGATCACTGTAGAATAATTACAGCCCTAAGGAAGTAGCTTCTCAGTCGGCTTCATATTGAAAAATATGGGACACGTGGGAGGTTCTACCGTTATAACCACATCAAGGAGGAAACAAAATGGCTAAAAAAAGCAAAAAAATGCAAGAAGCATTGAAAAAAGTTGATGCTACAAAAGCTTATTCAGTTGAAGAAGCAGTAGCTTTGGCAAAAGAAACAAATATTGCAAAATTCGACGCAACGGTTGAAGTTGCTTACAAATTAAACGTAGACCCTAAAAAAGCGGATCAACAAATCCGTGGCGCGGTTGTATTACCAAACGGTACTGGTAAAACACAAACAGTTTTAGTTTTTGCTAAAGGCGATAAAGCCAAAGAAGCAGAAGCAGCTGGTGCTGATTTCGTTGGTGACGACGATATGGTTCAAAAAATCCAAGGTGGCTGGTTCGACTTTGACGTTGTTGTTGCAACGCCTGACATGATGGCTACTGTTGGTAAATTAGGTCGTGTATTAGGCCCTAAAGGTTTGATGCCTAACCCTAAAACTGGTACAGTAACAATGGACGTAACAAAAGCAGTTAACGAAGTAAAAGCTGGTAAAGTTACTTACCGTGTTGACAAAGCTGGAAACATCCACGTACCAATCGGAAAAGTTTCTTTTGAAGATGACAAATTGATCGAAAACTTCAAAACGATCCATGAAACATTGTTGAAAGCTAAACCTTCAGCAGCAAAAGGTCAATACATGAAAAATATCTCAGTTACAACAACATTTGGACCTGGGATCCATGTAGAACAAGCTTCTTTCTAATTTATTACAAAAATTTAAAACTTTTATTGACTTGACTGCCTTATCTATGGTAAGGTAGTCAAGGTTAAAAGTTTAACTGTACCGAAGACAGTAGGTGGCATTTGCCTTAATTTCCTACCGAGGACGTTTATTGAGAACCTTCAATAGTCCCTCTATGTCTACGGTGGCATAGAGTTTTTTATTGTCTTTTTTTAAGACAAAGGAACCGTTCGTTTCGAAGAAACTCTTCCATCAAAATCAGGAGGTGAAATATAAATGAGTGAAGCAGCTATCGCTAAAAAATCCGCGATCGTTGATGAAGTGAGTGAAAAATTCTCTGCAGCCGCATCTGTAGTCGTTGTTGACTACCGTGGACTAACTGTTGATGAAGTAACTCGCTTACGTAAACAGTTGCGTGATGCAAACGTTGAGATGAAAGTTATCAAAAACTCAATTCTTTCTCGTGCTGCTGAAAAAGCTGGTCTAGAAGGTTTAGGTGAAGTATTCACTGGTCCTACTGCCGTAGCATTCAGTAACGAAGACGTTGTTGCACCTGCAAAAATCATTAACGATTTCGCAAAAGACGCAAAAGCTTTAGAAATCAAAGGCGGTATCATCGAAGGCAAAGTTTCTTCATTGGAAGAAATTACTGCATTGGCGAAATTGCCAAACCGCGAAGGACTTCTTTCTATGTTGCTATCTGTGCTACAAGCACCTATCCGCAACGTGGCTTACGCTGTCAAAGCAGTGGCAGAAAAAGAAGAAGATGCAGCATAATTGCCGCATGATTTTTCAGTATTAAAAAACTAAACTACTTACTTAAATGGAGGAAAACAAAATGGCATTGAACATTGAAAACATTGTCGAAGAGCTAAAAGGCGCGACAATCTTAGAATTAAACGATTTAATTAAAGCTATCGAAGAAGAATTTGGCGTATCTGCTGCAGCTCCTGTAGCTGTAGCTGGTGGAGCTGGCGATGCTGGTGCTGCTGAAGAACAAACTGAATTCACTGTAGAATTGACTGCAGCTGGCGATCAAAAAGTTAAAGTTATCAAAGCAGTTCGTGAAGCAACTGGCTTAGGTTTGAAAGAAGCGAAAGCAGTCGTTGACGGAGCTCCTTCAGCAGTTAAAGAAGGTATCTCTAAAGACGAAGCTGAAGCATTGAAAGCAGCTTTAGAAGAAGTTGGCGCTTCAGTAACAGTTAAATAATTTTTCTTAGTGTCAAATCCATTCGTATGAAGGGGTTTGGCGCTTTTTTTAATAAATGAAATCCCTGCAAAAGGAATAAGCAGCGATCCCCGTTTCTTACTAGCGAGGATCACTGCTTATTTTTTTCTAAATTGTTGGAATAAGAACACAAAAATAAAAAAGAAAAATGCTTCCCACAATGTTGTGGTCCAGCTAAAACTGCGGTTGATACCAAAAACGAGATTACCGATATTGGAAACCACCAAATACAATGCTGTTGCTAGCAAAGAATAGCCGAGTCGTTTGCCCATCATTACGCCTCCCTTTGCTATGATTGTAACAAGTCAAAAGAGTTGTGGCAATCAATTCTAATGTAGTGATGATAAATTGATCGATAGAAAGAGAAAAACCGAACGATCACAACGGATCGTTCAGCTGAAGAGGATATACACGGTTCGCTTAACCCAATGGGACGTCAAAGATCCAACCAGTTGGTGCGGCAATGTCTCCGAATTGAATGCCGGTCAATTGGTCATACAATGCTTTGGTTTGTGGACCAACTTCCGTTTCGCTATAGAACACATGGAAATCCTCACCGTTTTGGATCCCGCCGATCGGAGAAATAACAGCAGCTGTTCCGCAGGCACCCGCTTCGACAAAACGATCCAGCTCATTGAGATAAACATCACCTTCAACCGGGGTCAATCCTAATGAATGTTGCGCTAGATGCAGCAATGAATATTTTGTGATACTTGGCAAAATAGAAGGAGATTTTGGTGTCACAAATTCATTGTCAGCCGTGATCCCGAAAAAGTTGGCAGAACCGACTTCTTCGATTTTGGTATGTGTTTCTGGATCAAGATAGATGCAGTCGGAAAATTTCCGTTGATGGGCTTCGTATCCAGGCAATAAACTCGCCGCATAATTTCCGCCGACTTTGGCTGCACCAGTACCATTTGGTGCCGCGCGATCATAATCAGAAACAATGAAATTGGTCGGTGTCAATCCGCCCTTAAAGTAAGGTCCGACAGGCATACAAAAAACCGTAAAAATGTACTCTGGTGCTGGACTGACACCGATGTTTTCTCCGACGCCAATCAATAGCGGACGAATATACAAGGTGGCGCCGCTGCCATAAGGCGGAACATATTCCTGATTTGCTTTTACAACTTGTTTTACCGCATCTAAGAAGAAGTCCTTAGGAACCTCTGGCATGCGCAGACGATAGGCACTGCGGTTCATCCGTTTGCTATTTTCGTCTGGACGGAATAAATTGATGCCGCCATCTTTTCTTCGGTAGGCTTTTAGTCCTTCAAAACATTGCTGTCCATAATGAAGAGCGGTTGAGCCCTCGTGGATATGCAGATAATTATCCTCGGTAAGTTTGCCTTCATTCCAAGAACCGTCTTTCCATGTTGCCAAAAAACGCCATGGCGTTTTGATATAAGAAAACCCTAAATTTGACCAATCGATTGTCATTCGTTCACACCCTTTTTTAATTTTTCTAAGTATAGCACTTCAGAAAAGAAATGTCATTATTTTCTGAAAATTCTTCTGTAAGAATATTTGGTGACATTAACGTGTAAAGAAAGGGGAAGTGATCTTTGCTTGTACGAGTTCCCCAGTTTGTTTTTCTACAAGTTCTGTGCTTCAATGAGAGTATAAAAAAACAAAAAAGGGGGAACGTTTGTGATTGAGGAAGTGTTGACGGACAGTCAGGGGATCGCTGCTGCGTATCGACGATTGAAACCAATCATGATCCATACACCACTTGCACCAAGTAATATTTTAGGCAAAGAAAAAGAGGGCACGATATTTTTGAAATTAGAAAATCTACAGCGTACCGGCTCCTTTAAAGCGCGGGGGGCGTATAACAAGCTCGCTTCATTGACTGATGCAGAAAAACTTCGCGGTGTCATCGCCTGTTCTGCAGGAAATCATGCGCAAGGTGTTGCTCTCGCAGGATCGTTACTGGGGATCAATGTCCGAATCTTTATGCCATTAACGGCTGCTAAAACAAAAATAGAGGCGACAAGAAGCTATGGCGCACAAGTCGTTTTAGCAGGAGAGACGTTTGATGAAACCAAGCAACTGACAGTAGACGCCATGAAAGACAGTGGCGAAGTTTTTGTCTCTCCCTTTGATGATCGGGCAGTAATGGAGGGGCAAGGAACGATTGCGATCGAACTGTTGGAGGATCTTCCAGATGTTGATAATGTCATTATTCCCATCGGCGGTGGTGGGTTGATCGCTGGGATGGCTTTAGCCTTAAAAGAACTTCGTCCAGAAGTCAAAATCATCGGCGTTCAATCCTATGGCGTTTATGGTATGATCGCCTCGATCTGGCAGCAAAAGCTGGTAGCCAATCGCCGCAGTAGAACGATCGCCGATGGCTGTGATGTTGCTTTAGCAGGGGAGCTGACCTATGATGTTTTAAAGACCCGTATCGATGAAACGGTCTTAGTTGAAGAATCCGACATCGAACAAGCGATCCATTACTTGGCTTTGAAGGAAAAAGTCATTGCAGAAGGTGCTGGTGCATTAAGTACAGCGGCGATTTTAAGCGGACAAATCGATCATTTACTTCGAGGAAAGAAAACTGTGGCATTGGTCTCCGGCGGCAATATTGATTTCTCTGTGTTTAAGGAAATGATTTGAATAAAAAGCATACTCAAGTAAAATCGATGAGGTACATTTGAAATTATCAAAAGGATCTCTATATCTTTACCGGCGATAGGGTCAAAATCATTGTGACGATAGCTAAAGGATCTTGTCGATTCATGGTATGAATAGCAGCAAAAAAAAGAGTTCCCGTTTGAAGGAACTCTTTTTTACATTCAAAAGAACTATTTAACGATTAGAAACTGCGTCCGCCGCCGCCGAAAGTACCGCCGCCAGAAGAGTGGGTCGTACTGCCGCCTCCGCCGCCAGAAAAACCGCCACCACCGCCGCCTCCGCCATTATTCGAAGGACGGGGGATGCGTCTGGTTGTGACAAAGGAGTTGACTAAGCGATCTTCTTTTTGGGTCAGATCAATACTTGATTTTTCTAGATAGTTAAATTTGTAGCCGCCCATTTTTAATTGGTAACGGGATTTAACAATGATGAAAAAGGCGATACTGATCACTGCTGCGATTGCTAAGCAAATAGCAATTTCTAGTGGCGTCATCACTTTGTAATAAGTAATTTTTCCAGTATCACGATCGATACGATAGTGATCGGCAGGAACACCTGCTTCCACAAAACCAGCTGCTTTTTGCAGATAGACCAATGCCGCTTGGTAATAATTTCCCTCTGCCATCTGGTCAAATACCGCATCAAGAAGATTGTCTAGACGTGAATCGGTGAGGTAATCGATCATATTTCCAGAAGTCGAAACGTGAAATTTACGTTGCGACATATCGATCACCAAAGCGGATCCATTGTTGTCGTTGCCGATCCGTCTTGAAAGATATCGATTAGTATACAACTCGATATCTCCCGTGTTGCTGTTCGTTGTTTGAATAAACACTTCGCCTTTGATTTTCGCATTCAGCGCTTCTGCTTCTTCATTCAACTTCTGGATTTCTTGTTCGGTAAAAAGTCCAGCGTGGTCTGCGACTGTCTCTTCGGCTGCGAAGGCGGGCAGGGTGGTGAAGAAAAAGCCAACCAGCAGAAGCAACAAATAGGATAGTTTTTTCATAAGAAATACGCTCCAATCAATGCGAGGATGGTCGTTGCCGCGAAAATTGCGCCACTGACGATTCCCAAGCGTTTGTAACTGATTGGTAAAACACCGCTAACTTTTCCTGTTTGCCCATTCATCGCATAATAAAAGGCACTCTTGCTTTCATCATCGGCTCGATAGGTCACTAGCCATACAGGAAGCAAAACGTAATTGTTTTCTTCTTTTGTTAGATTGATGGATCGATTGTTGCGTTTAAAACTAGTATAGCCATTGACGGTACCTGCTAACAGGTTTTCAGCATACCCCGATAATTCGTTTTTGACTTCGTCGGAAAGATCAATGTATTCAATGTCTCTTTTTTCTGCTTGGAAGCCGGCTAAATACTGACTGCGAAAATTAACAGCTTTTTCAAGGGGAAACGGCTGAACGCCAGTTACCATTTTTTGTTGGACGTTTTTTGACAGCGCATGCTTGAGCAATTCATTCACCTTGATTTTTCCTCGTCGCAAGACATCGTATTGTTTGTGTTCAGTATATTCAATATCACCAACGCGCCAAATACGCAAGGAGGTACCCATTCCTGAAAGGGAGCCGTTCATCTCGGCATCGACGACCCAATAAGGGAAGTATACGCCAGTCAATTTCTCTACTTGTGCTTGGTCGAAGAAATCCCGTGGGACGAATTTTTTCTTTTGCGCCCATTCTAAAAACTTTTGCGTTGCTTCTTCTTTTTCGATCGCAAAGGGAAGGACTTTGTTTGGCAAAAATTCTCCCGAAAGCCGTCCAGATAAAACGACCGGGTTATGGCAAAAGTAGCAATAGGTTGCAGCTGTAGTCGCATCCGTCACGATTTCAGCACCGCAGCTGGGGCAGGTGAAAAGGTCCATCTGTCCCGCTTGTGCATTGGCTTGTTGCTGCACTTCTTCTTCAAGGCTCGGCTCCGTCACTGAGGCAGCCGTGGCATCTACAGAAGAATCAGCGGCCATTTGCGCTTCTTTTTGCTTTTCTTCAAAGGCAGTGACTTCGTCTTCAGTAAAAATACTCAGACAAAATGGACAATGAAATTTTTGATCGCCAGGATCAAAGGTTAAAGCGCCCCCGCAATTGGGGCACTTATGTGTGATAACATCCATCAGCAATCCTCCTCAATTAGTCTACTGGGACACCTTTGAAAGGTTTGCCGCAATTCGGACAGAATTTTGGAATGCCGTTGGCTAAATCGATCACTTCACCACAATCGCTGCATTTCATTTTCAGACTTGGTCAATCGCTCGTTGGTTTAGGCGTGCCGCAATTGCTGCAGAATTTACCAGTATTAGATGTGCCGCATTGTGGGCAGTCCCAATGATCTGCGTTGCTTTGTGCAGGTGCTTGTTGCTGCTGCATCTGCTGTTGGTTGTTTTGTGACGCTTGGTTCAAATAACCGCCACCAGCGTTCATCCCCATGCCCATGCCAACAAACCCAGTCGTAGCGCCAGCGGCATTGCTACCGGCAGATTCCATACCACGAGCTACCGAACCTTGAACATAGCCTTCACGAATCGAAGGGTCACCTAACATTGCCCCTTGGTTCCGCATGTTGATCAATTTTACGGAATCATCCGTATAAGAGATGCTTGCGACGGCAACCGAAACGATTTCCATTCCTCGGAGTTCTCGCCAGCTGTCATCAAGAACTGTTCCCATATATTTGCTTAATTCCATGCTCTTAGATGGAACGTAAGAAATTCGTTCGCCATCAGCGGACATTTTGTTGATCGCTGTTTGTAGGGCGGTCAAAAATTCAGCTAAGTACTGCTCGTTGATGTCGTTGATATCGACTTGACTTTTGTTTTTTGGGATCGCATTCGTATAGAACAAAATTGGATCGGTAATTCGTAAGGAATAGTTTCCGTGCGCCCGCAAGAAAAGTTCTGCGTTGTAAAAGTTGTCAAAATAATTCAAAGGCGAGGAAGTACCGAAGCGAATCCCTTTGATTTCTTGTAGATTGATATAAAAAACTTGTTGTTTTTGCGGTGTAACGCCACCAAACTTAAAGCGGTCAAACGTTTCAGAAATCGCATCTTTCAATGAACCGTTTAACATTGAAGGCGCTAATTCGTTTTTCACTGTATAGTAGCCTTCTTCGGCGGTATAATCGATGATTCGCCCGCCATCAACCAATAACATCATCATATTCGGATAGACATGGATCACTGAGCCATCAGTGATGACATCTTCTGTGCCTTTTCTGTTGGAACCGCGTTTGTCATTACGCCGCACTTTGACACCTTTTGTCATTACTGTCGAATCGCTCATATTGTCAGGCTCGATCACCTCTAGCCATTGATCTGCTAATCCGCCGCCAATTGCGCTTGTTGCCGCTTTGATAATACCCATTTTCAGTCCTCCTTTAAATTGTTTTCATCACAATAGATGAACATAGATTCATTATACCATAGGAGGTGAGATTTACGTTATCAGTCTAAAGTTGGAGAGGAGTTTTTCGCAAAATCCATCAATAAACGGTTCGTTCGCAGGTGGATTTGAATAAAAGAGACAAATTGGAGATTGCGGATTAAATTTCCATTTCTTTTGAGATTCCCCCACGCAAACGGTGGTTTTTTTTGCTGATATTACGTATAATAGAAGGTAGCGAATTTTGAAATGAGTGTGGAAAACTATGGCTTATCAAGCATTATATCGTGTTTGGCGTTCTCAGCGTTTTGATGATGTTGTCGGACAAAAAGCAATTACCCAAACCTTAAAAAATGCAATCGATCAAAACCAGATCTCGCATGCCTATTTATTTACGGGTCCTCGAGGAACCGGGAAAACAAGTGCAGCGAAAATTTTTGCCAAAGCCATCAATTGTCCGAACCAGGTCAACGGTGAGCCTTGCAATGAGTGCGATATGTGTCGCTCAATCACAGCAGGGACGCAAGAAGACGTGATCGAAATCGATGCGGCAAGCAACAACGGTGTAGAAGAAATTCGCTTTATTCGTGATCGTGCGAACTATGCACCGACCCAAGCTGAATACAAAGTTTATATCATTGATGAAGTGCACATGCTGTCAACAGGCGCATTCAACGCTTTACTAAAAACATTGGAAGAACCACGGAAAAATGTTGTCTTTATTTTGGCAACAACAGAGCCCCATAAGATTCCAGCAACGATCATTTCTCGAACCCAACGTTTTGATTTCAAACGGATCAATACGCAAGATATCGTGGGTCATTTAGAAACGGTCCTTACTACTAGTGAGATCAATTACGAAGCAGAAGCTTTACAGATCATTGCGCGAGCCGCAGAAGGCGGTATGCGGGATGCCTTGAGTATCACCGACCAGGCGATCGCTTTTAGTGATGGAACCGTAACGACCCAAGATGCTCTTGAAGTGACGGGCAGCTTGTCCTATGAAATGATGGACCGTCTGATGCAAGCTTGCGGGGAAAAAGAAGTTGCCGATGCGTTAGCGACCTTGCGGGAGTTATTAGCCTCTGGTAAAGAAGCCCGACGTTTATTGGAAAACTTGTTGGTTTATTGTCGAGACTTGCTGATGTATCAACAAGCGCCGCAGCTGCTATCTGAAAAGTCGCTGCAATTGACTGAAGCGTTTCAAACACTGGCAAAAAATACCCCGCCAGCAAAAATCTATCACTGGATCACGGTCTTAAACGATACGCAAAATGAAGTACGATTTACGAACAATCCTACGATCTATCTGGAAGTGGCTGTGGTCAAATTAGCCAATGATCCAGAAAGTGCTGCTGTTGCTAGCAATTCAGCTGATAATAGTCAAGAAGTGGCGCAGTTACGGCAAGCATTGCAAAAACTTCAGGCAGAGGTGCAACGACTGCAGGAGAATCGACCGGCAGGTGCCGTTGCGGAAACCACTGCGCCAGTGAAGAAAGCCAAGGCGACCACTACGTTCCGTTTACCAAAGGAACGCGTGTTCCAAGTACTGAAAAGTGCAACGAAGAAAGACTTGGCAAACGTTCGCAATGTTTGGGACGATCTTTTGATGTCTCTTTCCGTGACGCAAAGAGCGATGCTGCATTCCAGTGAAGCAAAAGCTGCCAGCGAATCGGGCGTCGTGATCGCTTTTGACTATGAGATCTTATGCCAGCGAGCAAGTAACGACCAAGAGTTTCAATTGATGATCCATAATCAATTGTCTCGCATGATCAAAGACTACGCCCCACAGGCTGTCTTTATCACAAAAGAAAGTTGGCCAGCACTACGGCAAGAGTTTTTGGCCGGCGGTCAAGCAACGGCAGATTCGGAAATTGAAGTAGACCAAGAAGAGACCGAAGCCGCTCCTGTCGAACCTGAAAATGACGACTTAGTAACAAAAGCGCAAGAGTTATTTGGTGAATTAACCAGCATTGAAGAAAATTAATGAAAATGGAGTGATTGATAATGATGCGAGGCATGGGAAATATGCAAGGCATGATGAAACAAATGCAAAAAATGCAAAAAGAAATGATGAAAGAACAAGAAGCGCTGAACAGCAAACAATTTATCGGCGAATCGACAAATGGCTATGTCAAAGCGACCTTTACTGGCGATAAGACGTTACAAGACATTACTATCAATGAAGCGATCGTTGATGCTGACGATGTGGAAATGCTGCAAGATATGATCATTTTAGCTGTCAATGACGGATTGAAGAAAATTGAAAAAGAATCGGAACAAACGATGGGCAAATACACAAGAAACATTCCGGGTCTATAAAAGGAGAAATGACGGTGCAATATCCTGAACCGATCGCCCGATTGATCGACAGTTACATGAAACTGCCGGGAATCGGACAAAAAACCGCGACACGTTTGGCATTTTATACGATCGATATGAAAGAAGAAGTCGTCAATGAGTTTGCCAAATCGTTGCTTAGTGTCAAACGAGATTTGCACTTTTGCAGTATTTGCGGAAATATAACTGAAGAAGATCCTTGTGAGATCTGTAGTGATCCAACAAGAGACAAAGAAACGATTTTAGTGGTTGAAGAGCCTAAAGATGTCATGGCACTAGAAAAAGTCCGGGAGTATCATGGACTTTATCATGTGCTGCATGGCGTGTTATCCCCGATGGAAGGGACAGGTCCAGAAGATATCAACATTGCATCGCTGATACAGCGGCTGCATGATGATCAGGTCAAAGAAGTGATTATTGCGACCAATGCGACCACGGAAGGTGAAGCAACGGCGATGTATATGTCACGTTTGATCAAGCCTGCTGGTATTAAAGTCACGCGTTTGGCTCATGGCTTATCTGTGGGCAGCGATATTGAATACGCGGATGAAGTGACCTTGCTAAAAGCAGTAGAAGGTCGCCGAGAATTATAAAGATATTGGAGGCAATTAGGGTGAATGGATTGTTTATAACCATCGAAGGACCGGATGGTGCTGGAAAAACCAGTGTGATCGAAGAGTTGTATCCTCGGTTACAGCTTGAAGCAACAAGAAAAATCGTGAAAACAAGAGAACCTGGCGGAGTTAAAATCGCTGAAAAGATTCGTAAAATTATTTTAGATCCGCGAAATGAAGAAATGGATGAGCGGACGGAAGCCTTACTTTATGCAGCGGCCCGCCGCCAACACTTGATTGAGGTTGTCCTGCCGGCATTAAATGCTGGACACATCGTGATCTGTGACCGCTTTGTTGACAGTTCGCTTGCCTATCAAGGAGCTGGACGCCGCATCGGGATTCCTGAGATCGCACGGATCAACGAGTTTGCGACGGAAGGAACGACGCCTGATTTTACCTTGTATCTAGATGTTGACTCTGATACTGGCTTGCGTCGCATCCAAGAAAACCGCGCACATCAATATGACCGCTTAGATTCGGAAGGATTGGAGTTTCATCAACGGGTTCGTCATGCGTATCTTAAGCTGGCGGAAGAAAATCCTGTACGCATTCATAAGATTGATGCTAGAATGGGGTTACAAGAAGTTGTTGAATCCAGCTATTCAGCAATCGTTGAATCGTATCCTGCTTACTTCAAGTCAATCTAGAGTAGGTTGGATAACACAAAGGAGATGGTCCCATGAAATTAATTATGGCAATCGTACAAGACAAAGACAGTAATCGTTTGGCAAATGAGTTTATTGATGCCAATATCCGTGCTACAAAATTATCCTCAACGGGTGGGTTTTTAAAGGCTGGCAACAGTACGTTTATCATTGGTATTGAAGACGATCGGGTACAAGATGCATTAGAATTGATCAAAAAAACCTGTCAATCAAGAAAACAATATGTCTCGACACCGATGTCTTTAGACATTTCCTTAGACGGTCAAGTTCCTTATCCAGTCGAAGTCGAAGTCGGCGGAGCAACTGTGTTCGTGCTACCGGTTGACGGATTCCATCAATATTAAAAAAGGAGCTTTTCATGGAGGAGTTATTTCTACAAGAATATCAGCCTCTTGTTTTTGCCCAACTAAAAAAAAGTATCAAGCATGGGCGCATTGCTCATGCTTATCTTTTTGAAGGGGACAAGGGGACTGGCAAGCACGAATTAAGTCTGTGGCTCGCAAAACGCCTTTTTTGTACCAATGTGCAAGAAGAAGCCCCGTGCGGCACTTGCAGCAATTGTCTGCGGATCGCCCAAGGAGAGCATCCTGACGTCATCCAAATCGAGCCGGATGGGCAGATGATCAAAGTCGACCAGATTCGGCAGCTGCAAGAGGAGTTCTCAAAAAGCGGCTTTGAAAGTCGTCTGAAAATCTTTATTTTGTCTCAAGCTGACAAAATGAACAACAGCGCTGCCAACAGCCTATTAAAGTTTTTGGAAGAACCGGTGGGAAACTTTTTGGCGATTTTAGAAACTGAGAGTTTAGGACGTATTTTGCCGACGATTCAGTCTCGCTGTCAGATCATTCATTTTTCGCAGCTGTCAAAAGAAAAACTACAGGAGAAGCTCCAAGAAGAAGGACTTTCCAAAGAGACGAGTCGACTTCTGAGCCACTTGACGAATAGTTATCATAAAGCAGTTGAAATCTCGCAGAATGAATGGTTTAATGAAACTAAGGATGCTGTTAAGCGTTGGGTGAATTACCTTTTGAAGAAAGACCCGCAAGCATTTATTTTTGTTCAGAAAAAATTATTGGGTCTAGCAAAAGAAAAAAATCAGCAATCAGAAATCTTTTTGCTCTTGTTATTTTACTTTCAAGAGGAACGAGATCGATTGTTGGCACAAGGTTTATGGGGAAAAGAGATCAATCGTGCCATTGAAGCCGCATTGCAAGCACAAAAAAAATTGCAAGCCAATGTGTCTTTCCAAGGAGTGGCAGAACAATTTTCCGTGAAAATCATCTATGGATAAAACGCAGCAGCCGGAAAAGGAGACCAGAGATGATCGAAGTTGTCGGAGTGCGTTATCATGACGTGGGCCAGATTTATTTTTACACACCAAAAAAACAGACCTATACCATAAATGAACAAGTCATCGTGGAATCACAAGATGCCAAATGTCTTGCCACGGTGGTTACAAAAAGCAGAAAAATGAATGAGAGCGATTTGCCTCAAGCAGTCAAACCGATCCTGCGTCGAGCGACGAAAAAAGATTTGGAGCAAGCTGCCGCCAATCAAAAAGCAGCAGACGAAGCGTTGAAAATCGGGAAAGAAAAAATCCGAGCACACCAGCTGCCAATGAAGCTGATTCGGGTGGCATATACCTTTGAGCGCACAAAACTGATTTTTTCGTTCACGGCAGAAAGCCGCGTTGATTTTCGTGAGTTGGTCAAAGACTTGGCAAGTGAATTTCATACACGGATCGAACTGCGGCAAATTGGTGTCAGGGATGAAGCAAAGGCGCTAGGCGGAGTTGGACCCTGCGGTCGCAAACTATGCTGTGCGACGTTTTTAGGCGATTTTATCCCAGTGTCCATCAAGATGGCTAAGGATCAAGGACTCTCCTTGAATCCTGCAAAAATTTCAGGGTTATGTGGTCGTTTGATGTGTTGTCTTAAGTACGAAAGTGAAGAGTATGAGCGTGCAAAAAAAGAATTGCCGGATCGCGGCAAGGAAGTTGAAACGCCAGATGGCAAAGGGCGTGTGGTCGGGCTGGATCTGTTGAGCCGAGTGATCAAAGTCCGTTTGCATGATCGGCAAACACCAATCGAGTATGATTATGAAGAACTAGTGACAAAATAAGTAGGTGACCATAATGAGCATGGACAAACGATCAATATATGACGGATTGAATCAGTTAGAAGTGGAGTTGCAAAATTCCTTGAATAATCTAGCGGAAATGAAGCAGTCTTTGCAAGAAATCGTCGAAAAAAATACGACATTAGAATTGGAAAATCAACGCTTACGTGAACACATTCGTGAGTTGAACCAAGTGGCAGATGCACCCGCTGAATCGGTCAAACAAGAGCTTTCTAAATCACGGATGAATTTAGAAAAGATTTACGAAGAAGGATTTCATGTTTGTTATGACTTATACGGTTCTCGCAGAGAACATGACGAACCTTGTGCGTTTTGTCTAGAAGTGATCTATCGTGAAAGCGGCAAATAGCTGACAGACGAAGCGGTTCGTTAGAAAAAAGATCAGTTTCTGCTGGTCTTTTTTTCGAAAGGAGCAGTACATGCAAAAGCAGCAAAGTTATAAACAAGACACTGGGAAACTGTATCTTGTTCCAACACCGATCGGTAACTTGGAAGATATGACGTTCCGATGTGTCAAAATTTTAAAAGAAGCGGACCTGATCGCAAGTGAAGATACTCGAAATACCCAGAAATTGTTGAATCATTTTGAGATTGCGACACCGCAAAAAAGCTTACATGAACACAATTATAAAGAACGGGTGCCACAGCTGATAGAACAGCTGCAAATGGGCAAGACTATTGCCCAATGCAGTGATGCTGGTATGCCCTCCATTAGTGATCCAGGTCATGAATTAGTCAAGGCGTGCTTGGTCGAAGGAATCGCAGTGATTGCGCTCCCAGGACCTACGGCTGGTTTGACCGCGCTGATCGCTTCTGGCTTATCACCGCAGCCGAATCTTTTTTATGGTTTTTTACCTCGTAAGAAAAAAGAACAAAAGCAAGCGTTAAGTGAATTGGCAAGCCAAAAAGCTACGATGATTTTTTATGAGTCACCGTATCGAATCGCAGCGACGATCGAAACGATGAAAGAGGTATTGGGAGAACGTCAAGCAGTTATCTGCCGTGAATTGACAAAAATCCACGAAGAATATTTGCGAGGGACCTTTTCAGAATTGATTGAATACCTCGACCAACAACCAATCAAAGGGGAATGCTGTCTATTAGTGGAAGGCGCTTCTGAAATCCCTGAAGTCGTTTATGAAGGAAGCTATGCTGAACAGGTGGCAGCCTTGATGGAAGAGGCAGACTTGTCTTCGAAAGAAGCCATCAAAGAAGTGGCTAAACGCAATCAAGTGAAGAAACAGCTTGTTTATCAAGCCTACCATCAATTAGAAACGTAATCATACCGAGAATTCTCTCGGTATTTTTTTGTCTTTTTTCGGACTTGTGTTAAATTATCTGACATCAATAGTTAGCTATTTTCAGAAAATTCACGGTTTTCTCAGAAAAATCTAGATTATTTGAAAATATGATGTTAGGATAGATAACATAAAGAAAAGGAGGCGTCAAAAATGAACACAGGGAATATTGCATTTATTTTAATTTGTAGCGGCATGGTTTTTCTTATGACTCCAGCATTGGCATTTTTTTACGGAGGATTGGAACGTCGCAAAAACATCCTCAATACCATGATGATGGTGATTTGTACGATGGGCTTGGCGTCTGTGCTATGGGTCGCTTTAGGGTATACCTTATCTTTTAGCGGCACAGGCTCATTTATTGGGAATTTAGATAAAGTCTTTTTCAATCATGTCTCGATGACAGAAGGAGAAGGGATTCCTGAAGGGTTATTTGCGGCCTTTCAAATGATGTTTGCCTTGATCACAACGGCGATCATTACTGGATCTGTCGTGGGCAGAATGCGTTTCTCAGCTATTTTCCTATTTATCGGCTTCTGGCTAGTTCTCGTGTATTTTCCAATGGCACATATGGTATGGGGCGGCGGTTTCTTAGATGCGATCGGCTCGATCGATTTTGCAGGAGGCAATGTCGTTCATATCAGTTCGGGTATCAGTGGGTTAGTCTTAGCGGTCGTTGTCGGTAAGCGGCGAGAATTTCATCAAACCGAATATCGTCCTCATAATATTCCCTTTGTTGTACTAGGTGCTGGCCTTTTATGGTTTGGCTGGTTTGGCTTTAATGCTGGCTCTGCGTTAGCAGCTGATGGTCTAGCGATCCACGCCCTAATGACCACGAATACGGCAGCAGCCAGTGCGATGCTTTCTTGGATGCTGATCGAAAAAATCGTGTTGGGCAAACCGACGATCGTTGGTGCGTGTACTGGAGCCGTCGTGGGCTTAGTTGCCATCACACCAGGTGCGGGATTTGTCTCGCTTTGGTCTTCCTTTATCATTGGCGCTTTAGTCAGTCCGTTTTGCTACTTCTTTATTTCTGTCATCAAACATCGTCTAGGATTAGATGATGCGCTGGATGCCTTTGGCTGCCATGGCGTAGGCGGGATCTTTGGCGGTTTGATGACGGGGATCTTTGCGGATCCAGCAGTGGGTGGACGGTCAGGATTGCTCTATGGCGGCGTTGATCTTTTTCTCGCACAAGCCGAAAGTATCGTATTTACGATTCTATTCGCAGGTATCTTATCCTTTGTCATTATCACTTTGATCAAATGGGTAATGCCGATTCGCGTATCGCAACAAGAAGAAGCAGTGGGGATGGATCGGATCGAACATGACGAAACGGCCTATCCTACCTTTATGGGGTTAGACTCTTAAGAGTGGAGGAGCAGTCATGAAAAAAGTTGAAGCGATTATTCGCCAAGAAAAATTAGAAGAACTAAAGGCCGCTTTGGATCAGTCTGATTTGATCAGCGGCATGACAGTCAGTCAAGTGCTGGGCTGTGGCAATCAAAAAGGCCTCAAAGAGTTTATTCGTGGCCAAGAAGTGATCACAACTCTTTTACCAAAAGTAAATGTCCGTTTTGTTTTAGCAGATGAAAAAGTCGATGCGGTGATTGAGCTGATTGTATCGATCTGTCGGACAGATGAAGTCGGTGACGGCAAAATATTCGTCTACCCGTTGGAAGAAGCGATTCGGATTCGCACTAATGAACGAGGGGAAGCTGCCTTATAGTAGAACTTCTTGGACCATGAAGAGGGCCGCAAAAGCAGTGAATGTAGAAGGAAGGACCAATGAAGATTGGTCCTTTTTGCGTGCTTCCCTCGATTCCTTGCTTGATAGGGAACCTCTGTTCGTTTATAATAAGAAGTGAGGTGAACAACGATGTCGGAACTGCAATTTCCCTTAAAAAATGATACGAGCCGCAAAATTATTCATATTGATATGGATGCTTTTTTTGCTTCGGTGGAAGAAAGGGATGATCCAGAGCTTGCCAAGCATCCCCTCGTCATTGCCCGTCACCCAAGTGATACTGGCGGACGAGGAGTGGTCACGACCGCCAATTATCTGGCACGACAATATGGCATCCACTCGGCAATGAGTGCGCAAAAAGCTTATGAGCTTTGTCCGCAAGCGATTTTTAAACCGGGAAATCATCAAAAGTATCGTGAAGTGTCCCAGCAAGTCAGAGAAATTTTTCATCGATACACCGACATCATCGAACCAGTTTCTATTGATGAAGCGTATCTAGATGTCACAGTCAACAAGATCAATTGTCCTTCAGCAATTAAGATCGCTCGTTTGATTCAACGAGACATCTGGCAAGAGACTCATCTGACCTGTTCGGCAGGAGTCAGTTACAACAAATTCTTGGCAAAACTGTCTTCGGATTATCATAAACCACGAGGATTGACGGTGGTGATGCCAGATGAGGCAGTGGCATTTTTGCAACAATTACCCATTGATAAATTTCACGGGATCGGGAAGAAAACTGTTCCGCGGATGCATGAGTTAGGTATTTTTACAGGAGCTGATCTGTATGGCTGGAGTGAGATGGCGCTGATTCGTGAATTTGGCAAAATGGGGTATTCCTTGTATCGGAAAGTTAGAGGGATCCATGATTCCCCAGTTAGTGTGACGAGAGAACGGAAATCAGTTGGAAAAGAGCATACATACGGCAATCCATTAACCAGTGAAGAACAAGTATTGAGCCAGTTACGGGCTATCGCAGAAGAAGTCGAAAGATCACTGAAGCGCACACAAAAACATGGCAAGACGGTCGTGTTGAAAGTTCGTTACAGTGATTACTCTACGATCACCAAGCGAGTGACCTTGCCAACCTATGTTCATAAAAAAGAACAGCTATTTTCCGAAGCAAGTCTGATTTGGGAAGAAATTTTAGGTCTGGAAAAAGGCATCCGTCTTTTGGGGATCACCGTCACAAATCTTGATCCACTGACCTATGAAAATATCGTACTGCCCTTATGGCAACTATCTGACGAGCAGTAGGCTGAAGAGGAGGAGCAAAATGACACTCTATCAAGTATATGACACGATGACAGGATTGGCTAATCAGGAGCGAAGTGAAAAAATGGCCGCCTACATGCGGCATCAGTTTGATTTTTTAGGCATTCCTACGCCGTTGCGCCGCCAGCAGGAGAAAGCGACCTTCAAAGCTGCAAAACAAACGAAAACGGTTGATTGGGACTTTATCGATCATTGTTGGCAAAGCAGCTATCGGGAACACCAATACCTTGCGATTGATTATTTAGTGGTGATGGAGCCGTTTCTAGCGGCCATCGATCTGGCAAAAATTGAACAGCTAGTCATAACAAAAGCTTGGTGGGATAGCGTGGACGCCCTAAGTGAGGTTGTCAGAAAACTAGTTCGCCGACTGCCAGCGTTAAAAGCTGAAATGCTTCGCTGGAGTCTTGAGGAAAATCTTTGGCTGCGGCGAGTGGCAATACTCCATCAACTGCTGCAAAAAGAACAGATGGATCAACCACTGCTTGAAGAGGTCCTCGTCAATAATTTGGGGAGTTCTGAATTCTTTATCAACAAAGCCATTGGTTGGAGCTTACGAGATTATGCCAAGACGAATCCTCAGTGGGTCCAAGACTTTCTGCTTCGCTATCAAACAAGTCTGGCGCCTTTGACGATTCGTGAAGCAAGTAAGTACCTGTAAAAAGCTTGGTCACTGAGTTGATATAACATAAAAAAACACCGTGCATCATCTTTGAAGGAAGAGGAGGTGACCGCCAAAAGTTCGATTTTTTGGTCTAACTTTTGGGGTCACCTCAAGATGCACGGTGTTTTTAGTTTTTAAATTTGTTTTTTGATTTGTTCGTAGCTTGCTTCAGCATCTTTGCACTTTGCCCAGATAACCGCTTTTCCTTGTTCCCGAGATGCAGCAAGATCAATGATTCGTTGATTGCTGCTGCCGCGAAACTGCAAGTTTAAATTTCGTTTGCTCAGTTCAAAACGACCGTCGACTAAAATATCGATTTTGGATAAAAGTTCCAATTTATCGGGTGTTTCCAAAAGCAATTCTTCATAGGTGTAGCCTGACCAGCTCCAAATATCTTTGCTGTGCCCAAATTCAGCACGAACCCGATCAACGACTTTCAGACAGACTGTTGTGTTCAAGAAAGGTTCGCCGCCTAGGAGGGTCAGCCCTTGGACATAATCATGCCGCAGATCTTCGATGATTCGATCCTCTAGTTCTTGCGTAAAAGGTGTACCATAGCGAAAGTTTTGGACCGCTTTGTTAAAACATCCTTCACAAGCAAAGAGACAGCCGCTCACGTATAAACTATTTCGAATGCCTTCACCATCAACAAAGTTGAAGGCTTTGTAATCAGCAATATAATTTTGGCTATATTCTTTGGCTTGCCATTCTTTAGGTTTCGGATTTCTCATAAGAAAACTTCTTTCTATCATGAATTACAGGGATTGGTCTTCAAGAAAAGGAGTGTAGAAGAAATCTAGCACTCCTTTTTCGTTTATTCTTGCAAATGTTTGACCCGGGCAGAAATTTCTTTGTGCCGTCCATTGACCATTGGACGAGCTTGAGGATTTCCAAGATACCCACAGGTTCTTTTGACGACGTCACAACTTTTTGGGTCATGATTGCCGCATTGCGGGCATTCGAAGCCCCGTTCGGTTGGATTGAAATCTCCTTCATACCCACACTCATAACAGTGATCGATAGGGGTATTTGTTCCAAGATAGGCGACCCGATCATAAGCGTAATCCCAAACCGCTTCTAACGCTTTTGGATTTTGCTGCAAGACTGGGTATTCACAGTAATGAATAAACCCGCCAGAACAGTATTTTGGATATTCTTTTTCAAAATCAAGTTTTTCAAATGGTGTCGGATTTTTCCGCACATCATAGTGGAAGCTGTTGGTGTAGTATTCTTTGTCGGTAATGTTTTCAACTTCACCGAATTTTTCGGTATCCAAGCGGCAGAAACGATCAGTCAGGCTTTCACTAGGCGTCGAATACACGCTGAAATGATAGCCGTATTCATCGCCCCAAGCATCTGCATGAGCTTTCAATTCTTTCACGATCGCTAGGGTAAAGGCTTTTGCTTCTGGATCTTGTTCCCATGTTCCACCATAAAAAGCCGAAGCAGCTTCATACAAACCGATATATCCAAGAGAAACAGTAGCACGTTTGTTTTTGAATAGTTCATTCACATTGTCTTTGCGATCCAAACGTTCACCGAAAGCCCCATACATATAAAGGATCGGCGCATTCGCAGGGCTGGCTTCTTTACAGCGCTCCACCCGATAGACAAGAGCATCCTTGACGATTTGCAGACGGTCTTCCAGCAGCGTCCAGAATTTTTCTTGATCACCATTTGCTTCTAAGGCGATCCGAGGAATATTCAATGTTACGACGCCTAGATTCATCCGACCGACATTGACTTCTTCGCCACGTTCGTTTTTCCAGCCTTGCAAGAAAGAACGACAGCCCATCGGCACTTTAAAGCTGCCGGTCAATTCAACCAATTTATCATAATTCAAAATATCAGGATACATCCGTTTGGTGGCACACTCTAAAGCCAGTTCTTTAATATCATAGTTCGGATCGGTAGGGGCCAAGTTGACGCCACGGCGAATACTAAAGATCAATTTTGGAAAAATAGCGGTACGCTTCTCACTGCCTAACCCGTTGATGCGAATTTGGAGAATCGCTCGTTGGATCTCCCGTTCGAACCAGTTGGTTCCTAAACCAAACCCAAGGGAAGTAAACGGCGTTTGTCCGTTTGAGGTGAATAACGTATTGATTTCGTATTCTAGACTTTGCATTGCATCGTAGATATCTTTGCGCGTTTTGCTCTTCGCATAAGCTTCCCGACGTTCAGGCGACTCGATCCATTCTTCGGCATCTTTTAGATGCTTTTGATAATTCAACTCAGCAAAAGGAGCCAATAATTCATCTGTTCGATCAGCAGAACAGCCGCCATATTGACTCGATGCTACGTTTGCAATGATTTGTGAGATTTGAGCGGTGGCCGTTTGGATTGATTTTGGCGATTCCACTTCGGCGTTCCCAATTTTAAACCCATTATTCAGCATGCCTTTAAAATCGATCAAGCAGCAGTTGGTCATTGGGGTGTAAGGATGATAATCCAAGTCATGGTAATGAATGTCGCCTTTTTGGTGAGCATTTGCCACGTGAGGAGGGAGCATTTTCAAACCGATCGATTTTCCTACGATCCCAGCGGTCAAATCACGTTGTGTATTGAACACATTGCTATCTTTATTGGCATTCTCATTGACGACCGATTGATCTTTATTCATCAATTTGTTGATCGTAAAGTTGATGTCTGTGGCTTTGCTGCGCTCGAAATCACGATGGGTCCGATAGTTGATATATTCTTCAGCCAAGGCATACTCGTTTTTTGCTAATAAGATATGCTCGACGATATTTTGGATCTCATAGATTTTTACATTCGTACGAAAACGTTCCGCGATCTCGTGATCGACACTGTCAACGATCTCGGTGATTTTTTCGTGGTCGATGGGAGAAAGCTCGCCGTTGATTTTTCTTAGGGCTTTCACTAACGCATCGTAAATTTTTTGATCATCAAAATCGACAAGCCGTCCATCACGTTTTACGATTTTTAACTGACGCAAAGCGGACTGTCTTTCCAACCCTTGCTCAGGATTTCTCTTAATGTTCATCATTTCTACCACTCCTTATCTTCCTCAATATAATAAAACAAATTGTAGAAATGAGCAACTATATATAGTGGTGAATAAGGGTTGGTAAATTGGATATACACAATATATGGTGTATATTCATTGGAGTGTTTTCTGAGAAAACTGATAAGATTAAGGATTTGGTTGTTCCATGTTTCACATAATGAATAAAAAACTTTTTTAAATTTATTTTTTCTCTGTTTTGAAGCAGAAGTATTCAATGAAAAAGTATGCTACCATAAGGAGAGAATTTTATTAAAGGAGGGTTCTATGTGAAAAATATGATTGATGTGAAGCATCTGACCAAAAGTTACGGCACTCGTTTCAATCAAACCAAAGTATTAGATAACCTTTCTTTTGCAGTGGATCAAGGAGAATTTGTCGGGGTCATGGGGCCCAGCGGCGCTGGGAAAACGACCTTGATGAATCTGTTGTCTTCAATCATGCGACCTAGCTTAGGCTCGATCTATATCGATGGCAAAGACATTACCCGAATGTCGGAAAAAGCCCTCAGTGATTTTCGTCGTCAGCAGATCGGTTTTATCTTTCAAGACTTTAATCTTTTAGAGACGTTGACTGCCAGAGACAATATCTTGCTTCCCCTTGCCATTGATCGCTTGCCCGTAAGTGAAACCCAAGAGCGCATTGAACAAACGGCCAATTTGTTAGGAATCGAGCACTTGTTAGATCGCTACCCAGAAGAATTGTCTGTAGGGCAAAAACAGCGGGTCGCTGCTGCTCGAGCAATCATTAGTCGTCCGGCGGTCCTTTTTGCTGATGAACCCACTGGCGCCCTTGATTCAAAAGCGGCGACAGAATTGTTACGGTATTTAGCGCAAATCAATCAACAAGAGAAAACAACGATCTTGATGGTCACCCATGATCCTTTCACCGCCAGCTACTGCAACCGAATTTTATTCATCCGAGACGGTGTCTTCTTTGCAGAAGTCGTCAAAAAAGGCGGGCGTCAGGAATTTTTCGAAAAAATCATCGATATGCAGGCAACGATTGGAGGCGGTCCGCGCCATGTTGTTTAAAATCGGCTGGCGGAGTTTCTTGCGGCAGTTTCGCAACTATATGGTGTATTTTATTTGTATGATGACCGCCGTGATGATTTTTTATTCCTTTAACGCCTTGATGAATGATCGTCTGCTGAATCAACGGGTCCAGCAAGATATCCGCATTGAAGGGGTTTTAGGATTCGGCAGCAGTGTGGTTGCCTTTGTCGTTTTGTTTTTTATGCTGAGTGCCAATCATTTTTTTCTTAGTCAGCGGCAAAAAGAAATCAGTGTTTACCAGCTTTTGGGGCTGCGGCAAGGTCGTCTGGCTTGGCTGTTGCTGCGGGAAACGTTTCTATTGAACTTTTTCTCTTTAGTGACCGGCATCTTTATGGGGATTATTTTTTCGAAATTTTTTTCTATGATTTTGATTCGAGCGATGGGCTTGAATTTAACGAGTCATTTCTTTAATTCGCCCCAATCGATTTTTTCAACGGTTTTTGTCTTTATCGCGGCGATGATTATTTTGAGTATTCAAGTGATCCTTTTTGTATGGCGTACCCCAATGAGTGAGCTGATCAAGACTGAATACCGCTTACCGATCAAGAAAATGAAAATGACCCCGTTTCGTTCATTAATGGGGGTTCTAGGTCTGATTCTACTGGGGGTAGGCTACTATTTGTCTTTGACCCTGCGGGAAACTTGGACCAACTATATCACGTACACACAAGATTTTTCAGCAATTTTATGGATTCCTTTATTGATTCTGTTTTGTTGTGTGACGGCAACCTATCTTTTTTTTGATTGCTCGTTGCCGGCATTGTTATATTTTTTGAGTAAGCCGAAAAAACGTCTTATCAAAGGGGCGAAACTGATTGCTTACAATAACGTGCGGGCTTACTTGCAAAGAACGTGGAAAAGCTATGCGCTTTTGACGATCATCACAGCGATCGCAATCTCCCTGATCGGGGGAACGATGGGGGTCATCTCATTAAACTATCAAGCAACGAACCGCATTTATCCAACGTCCTTTCAAGTGTCAGAAGAGCAGGCAGATACCTTGCGGGACCTTTTAGAAAAAGCCGATACACCGATTATTGCCGAACAATCGATTCCCTATAAAATGACCAATATGACGGTTCAAACCCGTTACCTTGGAGAGTTGCAAGACGAAAATATTGAAAATATCATGGTGAATCTGGTCGCTTTTTCTGATTATCAGCGTCTGCGAAAACTGGTTCCCGATGCCCCGGAGATTCAACTGAGTACTGATAAACAAGCGGTGCTTTTTGACAGTCAATACGATGTGACTCGTTCGTTTATCACCTATCGCGATGAGGTCAAAATCGGCAATCAACATACGTTCAAACTCATTCAAGCAGAACAGGATTATTTTGGGGATTCTGCCTTGCGCTATTCCTTGCCGAATGTCCTTGTCATCCAAGATTATGCGTACCAGCAAGTTGAGGGCTTCACCTATAGCGTTGCTTATTTACAAACAGACAAGGTGCAAACGGAGAGCTTGACTCAGCTGCTAGATGAAGAGCTGCCGATCGAGTGGACGCATCCTTTGACCTATGAGTTTAGCGATGACCAAAAAAGCGTGCGTTTTTATCCAGAGACTGCCCGAGATTCCACCAGTGAGAATAACCAGATGACCGCATATCGACTGACCTTAGCGAATCGTTTTACAACGATGCGCGGCGTGCGGCGGCAAGCAGGAATCGTTTTGTTTGTGTCATTATTTGTAGGTGTGATCGTTTTGATCACGACATCCAGCAGTTTGATCGTTCGGCAATTTTCAAATACCGAGCGGGAGAAACACAATTACCGATTATTGACCAAACTAGGTTACACCCGAAAAGAAGTACGTAAACTCGTTTACTGGCAAAACATCTGGATTTTTATGCCAGGTACGTTACTGGCGATCTTGCATGCCGTCTTTGCCATTAATACCTTCACCCAAATCATCGACAGTCCTGGGTATTGGGTGGCTCATTTGTTTGCGGCAGTTGCAGCAGTCGTCTATCTATTTGCCTATTTGATTACCGTCAAGCTGTGTCTGCGAATAATTGAAACTTGATTGAATTCTTGATAAAACGATCCTTAGAATTGAAGCGAACCTTGCAAGTTAGACCAAAAAATCTAACCTTGAGGATCACTACAAAACGAGGATCGTTTTTTCATTTAACCAATCTTTTTGTATTTCCCTCTGGCACCAGATTAAGAGAATGGTATAATCATAATCAATGAGACAAAGGAGGAAGCAAGATGGAGAAAAAAGAAGAACAGCTTTTAATAGACCTAACGACTGCACGTGGGGTTCCTGGGAATGAGGAGGAAGTGCGTGAAGTCTTTAAAGAATATGCCAAAGACTTTGCTGAAGATATCTTTTTTGATGGTTTAGGAAGTGTCATTGCCAAACATGTTGGTGATGGCGGTGGACCGAAAATTTTTATATCGGGACATATGGATGAAGTCGGCTTTATGGTAACTAAAATCACAGAAAAAGGCTTTATTGAATTCCAGACCCTTGGTGGTTGGTGGGGGCAAGTGATGCTGGCACAGCAAGTCGAGATCAAAACCAATGAAGGCAAATTGATCCACGGTGTCGTCGGTTCAAAACCACCCCATGTCTTGAGTCCAGAGACTCGAAATAAACCGTATGATATCAAAGATATGTTCATTGATATCGGCGCTTCAAGTGAAGAAGAAGCCAAAGGCTGGGGGATCCGTCCGGGAGATATGATCACCCCTTATATCCAATACAAACGGATGAACGACAGCAAATTTTTGCTAGCCAAAGCATGGGACAATCGAATCGGTACGGCGGTATCACTGCGGGTATTAGAAACCTTGGCATCCGAAGGACATCCCAACTGCTTGTTTGCCGGCAGCGACGTGATGGAAGAAGTTGGCCTAAGAGGGGCGCGAACAAGCACTCACTTAGTGAATCCCGATATCGCGATCGCACTAGATACTGGTACCGCTGGGGACACACCTGGAATGACACCAAAAGAAGCGGATTCTGTGTTAGGCAAAGGCCCACAAGTCTTGATTTTCGATGCTTCCATGATTCCTCACAAGAAATTATTGAATTTTGTGATCGATGTCGCCGAAGAGATGGAAATTCCTTTCCAATATACCGTGATCACTGGTGGAGGAACCGATGCTGGTCAAATGCATTTGACTCGTGATGGGGTTCCTTCGATCGCTATTACCGTGCCAGTTCGTTACCTGCATTCTCATACTTCTGTCATTCATGAGGATGACTACTTCAATACAGTCAAGCTTGTAACGGAAGTGGTTCGCCGCTTAGACGATAAGACCGTTAAAGCATTGCGCAGTTACTAAGGTGAGTCTATGAGATCAAATACAATGATTCGAGAGACCGCCAAAAACTCCTTGCGCGGATTCTGGGGAACGTTCGTCTTAAGTATTTTAGCGACGGTTGCGGTACAAGCGGTGGTCAGCTCGCTTTTTAGTAGTATTGGGACTTCTTTTGGTGCAAACAATGCAGGGAGCTGGATCGATCTGATCTTGGACAATTTTGTCTTCTTTGCGTTTTCGGTAGCGTTGAGTATCATGGCACTCTATCTGGTTCGTGGCAGAGGAATCAAGGTGGCGGATATTTTTCTAGTCTTTGATAAACGTCTGTATGTACCGTTTTTGCTACTAAATTTAGTGAGCGCGCTTTTAAATTATCTTTTGAGTTTTGCGATTTTCTTGCCGCAGTTTGTCTTATCAGGACTCAATCAATATTTGGACTTGGTATTCAATTTTAATCGGGGAATCTCTATTGATGTGGCGATGTTTAATGGCTCCCTGGCTTTTGTGATTGGGACCTTTCTCTCCATCATTTTGTTCTTCTTTTTGTCACAAGTCGTTACTGGTGTGATTCAATTAGCGATCTATCTGCGCTATGATCAACCGGAATTAGGGGTTCTTCAGTCAATTAAAGTGGCCTTTGCGCTCTTGCGTCCACATCTGGGTCAATACATTTGGCTACAGTTATCATTGATTGGCTGGTTTATTCTCGGCTTTTTGGCACTGATGATCGGGATGCTATGGGCAAACGCCTACGCCTATGCAGTCAATGCAGTATTTTATGAGGAATTGATCAATGAACAACGAGCGATGATCAGATAAACAAAAAAGACGACGGCCCATTGGTCTGGCTCCCTGCAGATAGAGTAAAAAACTCATTCATAGGGTTCTACCAATAGACGTCGTCTTTTTCTCGTTTTCTCGATCTTTTTTTGCAAAAAAATGGTCGGATTTTAGTCAAATCAGCTGAGATGTGATAGCATAAAAGAAGTAGAAAACCAGCTTGAGCCAAAGAGGAGGAAACACAAGTGAAAATAACTGTCTTAGGTTGTTTAGGTGCCTATCCGTATAATGGTGAAGGGACTACTGGCTATTTAGTTGAGTCGGAAGGCTTTCATTTGCTGCTTGATGCGGGAAGCACCACCTTGGTCCAACTAGAAAAAATCCTTGATCCTTTAGACTTAGATGCAGTGATTCTGACGCATTACCATCACGATCATATTGCGGATCTAGGGGTATTGCAATACTATTGGCAATTATATCCAGGAAACGAAGAACGCCAGGTTTTGCCAATCTACGGACATGGGGAGGATGCGGTTCATTTTGAAAGCCTGACGATGCCTGGAGTGACTCAAGGAATTGATTACCTCCAAACGGAGTCATTGGAATTGGGCCCGTTTACCATTACCTTTATGAAAACGATCCATCCAGTCACTTGCTATGCCATGCGATTTGTTGAGAAAAGCACAGGCAAGGTTTTTGTTTTTACAGGCGATTCTGGCTACTTAGAATCTTTTGTTCCGTTTGCACAAGGAGCTGACCTGTTTTTGGCAGATACCTATCTTTTTGCAGGCAATGAGCGGCACAAGGCTCATTTTACGTCAAAAGAAGCAGGGGAGATCGCCCATGCGGCGCAGGTAAAAAAATTAATGTTGACGCATTTGCCGCAACACGGTGACTTAGAACAGTTACGAGAAGAGGCTGCACTAGCTGCCAATGGGATCCCCGTTGAATTGGCGGCTGTTCAAAAAATTATTGAAATCATCTAATTAGGAGGAACGAATAGTATGCTTTTTGTACCGAACGAACTGAATGACCCACGCATCAATTTAGCCATCGAGATTTTTCTTCTTCAAGAAATGAAAGTGGATGAACCCATCTTACTTTTTTACATTAATGAACCATCGATTATCATTGGACGCAATCAAAATACGATCGAAGAGATCAATAAGGAGTATGTGGATGAACATGGGATCCATGTCGTTCGTCGGTTCAGCGGCGGCGGTGCAGTCTATCATGATTTCGGGAACTTGAATTTCAGCTTTATTATGCCTGACGATGGGAATTCTTTCAGAGATTTTGAAAAACTGACCAAACCAATCGTCCAAGCTTTGCATGAGATGGGGGTTGAAGGGGCGCAACTAAAAGGCCGCAACGACCTTGTGATCAATGACATGAAGTTTTCTGGTAATGCGATGTACGCAACAAATGGTCGGATGTTTGCTCATGGCACGATCATGTTTGACAGTGATATCAATGAAGTAGTTAACGCCTTGAAAGTCCGTAAAGACAAAATCGAATCAAAAGGCATCAAATCGATCCGATCAAGAGTGACCAACATCAAACCATTCTTGCCAAAAGAGAAGCAAGACATGACGACTGAAGAGTTCCGTCAAGAAATCTTATTGAAGATTTTTGGTGTCGATTCCGTGGAAGACGTCAAAACCTATGAACTAACAGAAGAGGATTGGGTCAAGATCAATGAGATTTCCGATAAGTATTATCGTAACTGGGATTGGAATTACGGCAAATCACCAGCCTTTGATATCGAACGTCGTCATCGATTTCCGATCGGCTCCATCGAAGTTCGTTTAAATGTGGCAGAAGGAAAAATCACAGACGCCAAAATCTTTGGCGACTTTTTCGGTCTAGGGGACATTGCAGATGTAGAACAAGCACTGATCGGTACTCGTTATGCCAAAGAAGATTTGGCACAAGTCATTGCCAACATTGATATCAAAAAATATTTTGGCAACATCACGCCTGAAGATTTTCTTTCATTGATCTATTAATCAAAAAACGAAGCAGCCTTTTCCATCTGGCTGCTTCGTTTTTTATTAGTATGCGCGGGCGATCCAAACGGTGTGTTTGGCAGGTTTGCCGCTGACAATATCGACTGTTTTTTCCATTGGTGCTTCAAACGGAATGTTTCGGGTAGTAAAGCCAGTTTCTTCTTTGATTTTGGCCTCGGTTTCTTCCGAGCCATCCCAACCGATCAAAACAAAACCAGTCACTTTGTCTTCTTGTTTGCACATTTCGATATGGGCTTTTAGTTCATCCAATGTATCGATGTTGGTGTACTCATTATCTTTGTTTCGTTCCTTCGCAGCTGCTAATAAACGTGGAGTCATTGCTTGTAATTCTTGGTCAACAAACGCTTCTAATTCCTCAAGCGCCACCGTTTGCTTGTCAGCTAGGTCACGGACTTTGACCATGACTTTGCCAGCTTCTAAATCTCTTGGGCCACATTCGATTCGCAAGCAAGCGCCTTTTAGTTCCCATTCATTGAACTTATAGCCAGGTGAGTTATCAGAATCATCCAAACGAACACGAATGCCCTTGGCTTTAAAGTTGGCATACAGTTCTTCTAATTTTTCTAAGATGGCTGGATTCTTTTTCCAAGGACCGACTGGTAACAACACAACTTGGGTTGGTGCAATGGTTGGTGGGAAAACTAAACCATTTTCATCGCCATGGGTCATGATCAAGGCACCTAACAAGCGGGTAGAGACACCCCAAGAGGTTGTGTGGGCATGGGTATGCTTGTTTTCTTTCGTTAAATACGTAATATCAAATGCTTCAGCAAATTTTGTCCCCATGTAGTGGCTGGTTCCTGCTTGGACTGCTTTGCCGTCTTTCATCATCGCTTCGATCGAATAAGTATCTACTGCCCCCGCAAAGCGCTCAGATGGGGTTTTTTGTCCACGATAAACAGGGATCGCTAGGAATTCTTCGCAAAGGCGGGCATATTCATCTAAGACTTTCATGGTGCGTTGACGAGCATCTTCTTCATTTTCATGAGCGGTATGACCTTCTTGCCATAAAAACTCTGAGGTACGCAAGAAAGGCAATGTTTTCTTTTCCCAACGAAAGACGTTTGCCCATTGATTGATTTCATAAGGCAGGTCACGGTAGGAGTTGATCCAATCAGAAAAGGCAGAGCCGATCATGGTTTCTGAGGTTGGACGCAATGCCAAAGGTTCTTCCAGTTTTTCGTTGCCGACTTCTGTGACCCAAGGTAATTCAGGGGCAAAGCCTTCGATATGATCCGCTTCCTTCATAAAGAAATTTTGCGGAATCAGCATTGGGAAGTATGCATTGCGAATGCCTTCTTTTTTCAAGAAACGATTGAACTCCTCTTGAATATGCTCCCAAAGTTCGAAGCCGTCAGGACGGAAAATAATGGAACCTTTCACTGGGGAGTAAGCCATCAATTCGGCTTTTTGGATCGTTTGGATATACCATTCTGTAAAATCATTTTTTTGTGTCATTGTTTTTCCTCCTTAAAAAAATAAAAAAGCATCTCGTCCTAAAAAGGACGAAATGCTTGGATTTCGCGGTACCACCTTTGTTGATTATCGATCGGGATAATCCAACTCGTAAAGGATAAGGCCTTTCCACCGACCGTTTTGCGGTCATTGCCATTGGGTAGGTTCATTTTATCAGCGGGTGTCGATTTTTCAGCTGCCATCGACTCTCTAAGACCATCATAAAATTACTATTCCAATGCTTGTTGCTGTTCTTTATCATGCTAAAGCGAAAAAGCGAAAAAAGCAAGAGTTTTTTCGCTTTTTCTTAAAATAGACCGTTTAACGTATCGGAGAAAAGGCAGTCAGTCAAAAGACAGCAGATCCGCTTTAGCGGCAAGTGTTAAACGCAAAAAATGAAAACCATCTGAATCCTCGATACGCATACTTCCTTGATAGACAAGACAAATTTGTTCCAGCATTTGCACATCGGTATGGATCGCCTGTCGTTTTGCTTCATCAGTTTGCAGTTTTTCTGCCTCATCCTCTGTTAAAAGCGGCATTTGACAGTCGATATGCAGCTGTTCTTTTGTGTCAGTCACTTTCAACGAAAGCTTGCGATTTTGAGGATCTGTGACCGAACAGGTGTAGCGGATGGCGTACTCTAAGCAATGGGCGATCAAGGACAGACGATCATTTTCGTCCAATCGTTCCAGTGGTTCCGTGAGGTCATCGCAGGTAAGGGTAATCCTTTTTTGAGCGGCGGTGTGTTGATAATCAGCAAGCAGCATCGTCGTGATCGATTCTTTTTCAACCGCAGGGATCGTTAGCTGCTGCTTGATTTCTTCTTCAATCTCGCAAAGACCTTCGTACGCAGCCGCTAGTTGTTCGTCTTCTAACATGTTTTTAATGGTATGGGTTCTCTTTTTGATGGTTTGTAAAACTTGCTGCCATTGTGCCGTTTGATCTGGACCGATCGCCTGCTGATTTTCATACAATCGCACTTTGATGTCTGCTGTGTCGATCTGCTTATTTTTGCCTTCACTGGCAAAAAAGAGTTCGAGGAACCCATAACAAGTAAAAATAAGTATCAGTAAGAAAAAGATGATCGAGCGCCAATTGATGTCAGATTGCGGGAGGACTAAAATATCCTGGATATACAAGAACCCATGACCGATTGCCGCGACAACGATCCAAGGTGCACAAAGGACATAAAATTGATTCTTTTTTAACGCCTCATAAATCGCCGCAAACGAAGTCACAAAGGTGCTGGTGATATTTAATAAAAACAGATAGTTCATGACGACTGGCAAACTTTGTTTTTGAAAAAGTGCCAAAAACATGGCAGAGATTCCGAAGGAGTAGTGAACAAACAACCATTTCTGATAATACTTACGTACGAAGTGCATGTTTGTGTAGTAAAACCCAATCAAAAACATGGGCGTAATAATCGAAAGAAAATTTAACATAAATGAATTCACGAGGGGAGAAAAAAGCAGTCCGCCCAGCAGATCCCCGAAGCCGGCTTCTAAACCTGCACTTAAAGCAAAGGCGCTGAATAAGATGGAAGATACTTTCAGCTTTCTTTGGTTGATAAAAGAAACGAAGAGATAAAATAAGTTAAGAATACAAATAAATCCGGTAAATAGGAGGATATAGATATTCAAAATTGAAAGACTAAAAACATAACCGATCAATGCATTGGCAGGGCCGAAAAAGACCTCGGCTGGAAAGCCAGAATAAGTGTCGAAAGGACTAGTCACGTAGATCTTCAACGTCTTTCCAACGTAATCCTCTGGCAATGTGATAAAAGATAAGGTTTTGCCAGGATGGTTGAAGGTCAATGAATGTTCGGCAGCTTCATTGGTATAAATTTCTTGATCATCCAGATAGACGGTCATGTGTTGATGATCGCCAATCAGTAGCATCGTTGGATATTTGTATTCATTGGTCATTTTTCGCTGCATGACAAATCGATCATTGGCTTTTACGCTAGGTAAATATTTCACATAACGGCTAATAAAAGTAGAATCAGGATTGTCTTCCGCATAAAAAATCCAATCTTCCTTCTTCTCCACGGTATGGTTATCAGAAGTAGGAGATAAGAAGAGTATAAGAAAAAAACCGATGCTTCCTAGCAAAAATAGAACGAGTAGGATAAAGGGAATCCAACGTTTAAAAAAGAACTTGTTATTTAAAAAAAAGCATACTTTTTCTCCTATGTTTTTTAATCGCCTTTAGCATAATATAAATAGTAAAATAAAGTCAAATAATAATCAGAAAAAATACGCATAAAAATTCAATGAATCGTTTTTAAATATTTGAAAAAAATTTAATTATGTTATAGAATCGAAAAAGAAACTGAGCCTTAGAAGGAGAAAAGAAAATGAAACTTTTGCCAAAACAAAGTATCATGCTCTCACTTTTTGTATTGTTGTTTATGCTGATTTCTGTTTTAGCGGTCGTGATTCCTCATGCGTTTGGTTTCACAATGGCCATTGTTAACAGCGATGCAATGGAACCTACATATTCCGAAGGGACATTACTTTTTGTTAAAAAGGCTTCAGAAGACAATTTGGTCGTTGGTAATGAAGTGACCTATTATGTTGATCACGGCAGACAGATGCGCACACGGCGAATCGTTGCAGTGGGAGAAAACCAATCGGTGCTTTATACGATCGGTGATAACCAAAGCCAGATGGAACCAAAAGAAATCCAAAAAAGCCAATTGATTG
This sequence comes from Enterococcus sp. DIV2449a, assembly GCF_051711225.1. Taxonomy (NCBI): domain Bacteria; kingdom Bacillati; phylum Bacillota; class Bacilli; order Lactobacillales; family Enterococcaceae; genus Enterococcus; species Enterococcus sp. DIV2449a. Next base: position 2,126,884 of record NZ_JBIOME010000001.1, on the reverse strand, counting down.
GGCAACCCATTTTTTATATCCCTAAAGTAGGGGCTTGGCTCAATCAAACGACGATCCAGCTTTTTAAAAACATGTATTTCCTTTTCGCAATGTATATTTTAGTGACCACCTTGTTTGTAACGCTCTATCAAATCAAATCTGGATCCATAAAAAAATCAATCATCTCTTAGCCATAAGAAGAAAAAAGCCAAAGAAACGGCAGTGTTTCTTTGGTTTTTTCTCTTTTTCCCCTTTATAAGAGCAGTGTTCCAGCGAGGCCGATTATCAGACAAAATGATAGAAAGAGCATATCGGCGAAAGTGATGCGAAATGACTTGGCGTAGGTTCGCTTTGCCTCGCTGTCAAATCCTCTTGAAAGCATCGCAGTCGCCAAGAGCTCAGACCAACGAATCGATTTGACCAGTAAAGGGATCATCATCTTGAATGAAAATGGATTGACGGGGATTCCTCTAGAACGCATGCTATTACGGATATTCTGGTACTCGGCTGGAATGATGGGCGCAATTTGAAACGCAGCGAGCAGACCATAGGCAAAAACGGCGGGGAGTCGCAGCTGTTGCTGCAGCGAATAAATCAGCTCATTGATCGTGGTCGATACACTGAAAGAACTGCCCAACATACCAAAGCAATAGATACGGCTTGCCATGTCAAGTCCATAGCGCATAGCTGCTGCTGAGGAGGAGCCACCTTGGTTGTCCTGGTAGTAAAGGAGTCCGGTGAAAAAGACCCCCACAGCTGCCAAGGTCAATGTAGAAACAAGCAAAAGGCTTTTTTTCAAAGAGCGTTCGTTTACAGAAACAGCAAAGAACAGGACACAGAGTAGCAGATTCAATCTGAAATTATTTTGAAAAGAAACCAGTAAGGCGAGTCCTAAAATGGCGAATAACTTGACTGTCGGGTTGAGGGTGCGCATCTATGTCCTCCTTTTCATAATGATTAAAATCAATGATTTGTGAACAAAATGCTTCCAATAATAAGACATCGTGACTAACGATCAAAACCAAGGTGCCGCTTGCGGCTTTTTCGGCTAACAGCTGCATGACCTGCCAAGCTTGCTTGACATCTTGGCCATAGGTCGGTTCATCCACCAACAGTAATTTGACTGGTCGCTGCAATAAAGCTGCTACTGCCAAGCGTCTTTGCTGGCCTTGGCTGAGTAGAAAAGGGGACTGAGTGCTCTTGTTTTGTAGTCGCAATTTTTCCAGCAGTTTGTCACTCTCGGTTGCTGCACGTCCTTGGCTAAGCTCCTGTGCCACTGTAGCAGCCAAAAACTGGTCCTGCGGATTTTGCATGATCCAGCTGATGGACCGAAAAGGGGAGGGATGCTTCTTGATTGGATCCCCGCACAGGCGAATGGTTCCTGAGTACGTCTGCTGCTGCAAGATCGCTTTTAAAAACGAAGATTTGCCGCTGCCGCTACGTCCGGTGAGCCCAATCATTGTCCCACTATCAAAGGTAAGATTTGGAAAAACAATCGCTTGGTTACGGATCGGCAGGCGAAAATCTTGAAAAGATAGCCGCTCTTTTGCAGAAAGTTTCTTAATCTCAACAGGCGGTAGTGACCTGCGCAGCTCCTGATCGAGTGCGCGCATCTTTTCTTGATCGACGGATCTGAATCCTTCTTCAATCAGCAGCCACTCAGCTACCCAGTCAGCAGTTTCTTTGATTTGATGGTCGATCAGTAAGATGCCAATGGCATGTTGCTTTTGGAGCTGTCGCAGTTTTCGAATGATTTTTTGACTTGTGTCAGCGTCCAAATTGGCAAATGGTTCATCCAAAAGTAAGTAGCGACTCTTTAAAATCAGACAACAAGCCAATGCTACTAACTGTTTCTCACCGCCAGACAAGGTCGTAAAGGGCTGATCGGCAAGATGGCTGATCTCGCAAAACGTCAAGGCTTCCGCTACTTTTTTTGGCATGTCGGCTTGGGGAATACATTGATTTTCAAGACAAAACAGTAGTTCTTCTCGAGGCGTGGCCATACAAAATTGCATATCTGGATTTTGAAACAGTAAGCTGATCGACGTGCTTCTTTCTCGAATGGAAAGCTGGTTTAGCGTTCGGTCATCGATCGTATAGGTTCCTTTTTCAAACCCTTTCTCGTTAAGCCCCGCTAAGAGGTGGAAAAGAGTGCTTTTTCCTGTTCCTGAAGCACCATAGATTCCTTTTGTTTCTCCGGGGGCTAAAGACAGTGTCAGATCAAGCCGTTTTTGATCCACGAAAAAGCAGCCGTTTTTCACGAGCAGGCTCATGCCGCTTCTCGTTTGGCGCTAATGGTTTGGTCTTCAGCAATCGGATAACTGTTGAGAACGCCCATGCGTGTCAGATGATCACAGACGATCTTCACCAAAAAGGCGGAAAAGAATAAAGAAGAAAGCAAGCGAATAATAAAAATCACCACCAACAACTGCCATTGCAAGTCAACGAAATTTGACCGAATGATCCCCCAAAGAAAACTCGTGATCGTGGCGCCAATGGCACCAGTGATCAAAGGGAACCAGCCATAGCGACGGTAGCCACCTAATGCAAAGCCAGCTTCTGTTCCAATCCCTTGTACAAACCCGCTGATAAAAATAATCGGTCCATAAAAATTCCCCATAAACACTTCTAAAAGTGCGGCGATCATCTCAGTGATCGTCGCTGCGCCCGGTTTGCGCAGCACATAGCCAGCAAAAGCCGCTGCCATGAACCAAACCCCGAAAATAAACTCATTCGCTAAAACAGACAAACCAAAGGGTGTTAAAAGCGTACCTAACAACAGCCCAAAATGAACAGCGCCCAAATAGATCACGCCAAAAATCAACGAAGCGATCCCCACCATAATGACATCTTTTAAGACCCATTTAGTCATGCGACACCGCCTTCTTTTTGGAAGGACTGTTGACTGAGACCGTTGCTTCTAACACATAATGGGGAAGATGGTCATGAGCATACGCTAATGCCGCTTCAAAATACCCAAAGAGTTGGTTGGCCGTTCCCGTCAGCATCGTCACATAATGGGCGGAGCGAGGCGCCAAACCATAGGTTTCTGCCAGTTGGACGATGGTGGCGATCTCTTCCATATAATTGTTTTCCCCAAATACATAAAACGAGTATTTACAATCCACGTCAAACGTACCATTCAAAAGATTGCTTGCTTTATTGGGTTGTGCCTGTTCTCCATTCAAAAACGCGTCACCTGCAGAATCGCCAGGACAGCCCTTAGAAAAAGTAAACTCACCCACGAGGTGTGTCTTGGATTCGTAAGCGTTGATAAATAGCCCAGCTGCCGCATCGACAACACTTGGGGCTTCCCCTCGAAAAAGGGTGCTGAACAGATCGGTTTGCTGCCAAACAGCTGTTGTATCCGTCCGCTCAATGCTCGCGACGATTTGTTGCGCAAAGTGGTCTTTCATGGGGTACAAACTTACTCGGCACCCAGTGATATCGATCCCGCCTACGGCACAGGCGATTGGTTCATTTGTCATTTTCTCTTCTCCTCTCGATGGTTTTTCTGTCTACAAAAAAAGCGTTCCTCCTTTTTCTATCCACACGTAGACAGAAAAAATGGGAACGCGAAAAATCATGCGCTGCCACTTCCCTACGTTGGTACTAACCAAATCAGGTTCTAAGGGACCAGACTTACGTCTATCTCAGCATAAAGCGCCCCTAGTGGATAATCTTCTATTCAATTACCCCTAGAGTGTAGCACAGGACCCAGCAAAGGACAATAAAAAGAGATGTTCAACGATTGAAAAAAATCAGCAGAGCAAGTCTTTCAAGGAAATTTCTTCACTGATATCTGTGGTGGTACATATGAAGGTTTTTACATATAAAAAAACAAGTGAAAAAGCGGTTGACAGGTTGCAAATAGTTGTGTAAAGTATAAAACCGATGGTAAAACGTAAACGTTACGTTTTGTTTTTATAAATCGTAATTGATTTATCAGTATTTTACCAAGGGAAAGAAAAAGAGGAAAAATAAAAGGAGTGTAGTTAGAAAATGAAGAAGTTTTTTAAAATAACGATGTTATCAGCAGTAGCCCTCGCATTGGCTGCCTGTGGTCAAGGTGGTTCTGACGCTACGGAGCAGTCAGGAAACGCCTCTTCTGAGAATGAACAAATTCAGGTCATGGCCACGTTTTATCCGATGTATGATTTTACACGCCAAGTCGTAGGGGAGGAAGGGCAGGTCGAATTATTGATGCCCGCAGGCACTGATTCCCACGACTACGAACCTTCTGCAAAGGATATGGCAAAGATCCAAGATGCGGATGTCTTTGTCTACAACAATGAAAACATGGAAATGTGGGTTCCTTCGATTGAAGCTACGTTAAATGATGGCGATGTGACAGTGGTCAAAGCCACAGAAGGAATGGTCTTACTTCCAGGAGACGAGGATCATGATCATGACCACGATCATGGCGATGATGGTCATTCCCATGAATTGGATCCCCATGTTTGGTTAGCACCAAGCTTAGCCATGAAACAAGTAGAGGCGATCCGTGACCAACTAAGTGAGGCTTATCCAGAGAAAGCGACAGCCTTTGCAGAAAATGCTGCGAATTATTTAGCGAAGTTACAAGAGCTTCATGCGTCTTATGAAGAAGCGTTTAGCAATCCAGCGCAAAATCACTTCGTGACCCAGCACGCAGCTTTTGGTTATTTGGCATTGGAATACGGGTTGACCCAAGTACCGATCTCTGGTCTTTCACCAAGCGAGGAACCTTCCGCTTCACGAATCGCAGAACTAAAAGAGTTCGTTCAAGAAACAGGTATCCAAACGATTTACTTTGAAGAAAATGCCAAAGACAGCATTGCACGAACGTTAGCTTCAGAAGCAGGTGTCGAACTGGCTGTCTTGAATCCATTAGAAGGGTTGACCCAAGAACAAATGGATAACGGGGAAGACTATATTTCGATCATGGAACAAAACCGTGATGCCTTGAGAAAAACGACCGATGTAGCAAATGACAAAGAAATAGCGGAAGCCGAAAAAGAAAAAACGGTTTATAACGGCTATTTCGAGGATGCAGATGTTCAAGATCGTCCCTTATCTGATTGGGCAGGAGAATGGCAATCCGTGTATCCATTTTTACAAGACGGAACATTAGACCAAGTGTTTGATTATAAAGCAAAAATGGACAAGAAAATGACGGCTGACGAATACAAAGAGTATTATACGACCGGTTATCAAACAGATGTTGCTCAGATCAAGATCACAGACAATACAATGACGTTTATCTTCGATGATGGTACGAAGAAAGAAGCAAATTATGTGTATACTGGCAAAGAGATTTTGAACTATTCCGCTGGTAATCGTGGCGTACGTTTCTTGTTTGAAAGCACTGACGAAGATGCGGCATTCAAATACATCCAATTCAGCGACCATATGATCGCACCAAGTGCGTCCCATCATTTCCATATCTACTTCGGCAATGATAGTCATGAAGCCTTATTAGAAGAAATGGATCATTGGCCAACCTATTATCCAACTGGGATGAGCGGATTAGAAATTGCACAGGAAATGCTTTCCCATTAAAAAAAAGATTGACAATCCTCGCTCTTTTCGTCAAAGTAAACTTGATAGGAAGGAGCGAGAATTTTTTTGGAAAAAACATTGAAGAAATTAGCGAAAGTGATTGATCGTATGATGGATCACGTTGATTTGTATGGCGGACCAAGTGTGGTTAGTGACGACGATCTTGAACACTACTTAGATCCTGTTTTTTACTTGATCTTTTGCGCGGAAACAGATGGTGGCATGACTAAATTAAAAGACAAAGTCTTTGTCGAATCGGTGTACACCGAAATGCTGCCTCAAGAAGTACCGTACAGTTTAAATTTTCTTCCGTTTGCCAAAACAGCCATTGAAGACTTTTATTACTGCATGTATAAAGAAAAGCATATCACCAAATCACAATACCAAGAAATCGCCTTTGTATTGGCTGAAAAACAACCTATCTTTTTCGCACGGATGTCCAAACCCCAGTTTTGGTCAGCTGAAAAGAAAGAAGCGATGTTAGCGATGATTCAAGACACCGATCCTGAAGAACATGAACTATTGCCTGTTGATGACCCGCGTATTGCTGCAATCTCGCCAAAAATCGTCCCATTTCCAACGAAACATACGGCCTTTGATGAAGCGGCAAATACACCAGTCGCCTATCAGATCCGTATTGATTTAGAAGGATACCGTCCGCCAATTTGGCGTCGTTTGATCATTCCTGCTGGGCTGACCTATGAGCAGCTGCATATGTTGATCCAGATTGCCTTTGAGTGGATGAATCAACATTTGTACTTGTTTATTGCCGGTTCGAAATCGATCGGCTTAGGCAATTCCGTACCAACGGATGCTTCCGGTATTGACGAAGATTTTCAGTATTGCAAGTCCATGACCTACATTTATGATATGGGGGCAGATTGGACGCATAAGATCAAAATTGAAAAAGTGTTGACCGCAGAAGATCACCCAGATCCCGTCGTTCCAGTTTGTATCAAAGCTGTTGGCGATGTTCCGATCGAAGATGCCTTTGATGATGATTTCCGAGAACCACTGGATCGTGAGATCATCAATGAAGTGTTACTCGATTATTGGGAAACAGGAGAATATGTTTAGCGATCAGCTAGATGACTGTACCGTAATTTTGCAAGACTAACAGTGACAACCACCAGACCCTAGCGGTTCTGGTGGTTTTTTAATCTTCTGTCAAAGACGCTTTTTGATATATTCTGTCATCGGTTTTGTGTAGCTCGAGAAGTTTTTGGGTTGAGATCGTCCATCATTGATCCGATTGGCTAGGAGATAACCGATATAAGGCCCGGTCGTTAACCCAGAAGAACCAAGTCCACTGGCGGCGAACAAATTCGTTTCATCAGGCACTTCCCCAAAGAACGGCGCAAAATCAGAAGTATAGGCACGTGTGCCAACGCGCATGGTCATAGGCGTGGCAAAGAGTGCTTCGGGGTCTTCAAGAAAAGTACCGATTCCTGTCATCAATTGCTGCTTGGCAGCTTCCGTAGGCGTCAGATCCCAACCAGCATCATTTTCATGCGTAGCGCCTAATAAAATTTGACCATTTGAGAAGGGGATCAAGTCACCTTCACCCTCTAACATGGCGACTGGCCAATTATCTGTCGGTAAGTTGGCAGCAAAGGAAAGCAATTGGCCTTTTTGCGGACGAATATCAACGTGATACCCCAAAGGTGATAACAAGTCTAACAATCCAGGTCCAGCTGTCAGACAAAGAACCTCTGCCTCAAGGAGTTGATCCTTTACTTTGATTTGCCAATGGCTGTCCTTTCTTAAAATCTCGGCTTTTTCTTCGATAAAAGTGACTTGATGCTGTAAGGCAACTCCTTTTACGTGCGCAAGATAAGCACGACCATCTAAACGACCACCCCCTGAGATCCGTAATGAGGACATTTCCTTTAATAATGGCAGTGCCTCTTTGGTTTGTGGCCCTGTCAGCAAATCGATCTCGCCGATTTCTGGGGCTTCTTTGCGGCGACTTACAGCCAGATCTGCTAGCTCCTGAAGCGCGTTTTCGGGACGCACCACCAACGTGCCACAGGGGGCATAGATGGAATCATCTAATGCAAAATCCCGCACCAATTGTGGGAAAAACGCGGCACCGTCTTGTGCAAGCTGGTACCATTTTTTATTGCGGCGTTTGGAGAGCCAAGGGGAGATGATGCCAGCACTAGCAGACGTTGCTTGCCCGATAAGGGAATCAACGACAGTCACGTCAAATTTGGTTTTATCAAGATAATTGGCGAGGGTCAATCCAATGATCCCACCGCCGATAATCACAACTTTTTTCATAGTAGAAGACTCCTTTGGTTGATTTCAATGAAAAGCGAATAAAAAGCGAAAGTTCTCTTAATGCCGTTTTCTTTGCGTACTTAATTGCGTATAATAAGGAAATGGAAAAGAGGGTATTATGCAAACTATTCAAACAGTCTTAAAAGAACATTTTGGCTATTCACAGTTTCGTGAAGGTCAAGAGACGATTATTCAATCTATTTTAACACAACAAAATGTTTTGGGAATCATGCCTACTGGTGGCGGGAAATCGATTTGTTATCAGTTGCCAGCGCTCTTGCTGGATGGGGTCACCTTGGTCATTTCACCTTTGATTTCTTTAATGAAAGATCAAGTAGACAGCCTCGTTGATATGGGGATCCCCGCTGCTTACATCAATTCTTCCTTGACAGGAGCACAGATCAATCAACGCTTGCAAGAAGCTCGCCAAGGACGAATCAAGCTGCTGTACGTTTCTCCAGAACGTCTGGACTCAGAAGCTTTTCGCTATTCGCTGCGGCAGATGCCGATCGCTTTGTTAGCCGTTGATGAGGCCCACTGTATTTCCCAATGGGGTCACGATTTTCGCCCGAGCTATCTGCGGCTCGCCGAAACGATCGACAATTGGGAACAAAAGCCCACGATCGTAGCCCTTACCGCAACAGCTACGCCCAAAGTTGCCGAAGATATCGAAAACTTACTTTCGATTCCAGCTGAAAATCAAGTCAAGACCGGCTTTGCGCGGGAAAATTTGGCTTTTCAAGTCGTCAAGGATCAAAAAGATACCTACATAACGACGTATTTGAAAATGAACCAAGGACAATCAGGTATTATTTACGCCAGCACCCGCAAAGAAGTGGAACGAATCTATCACCTGTTGAAGCATGAACACGTGTCAGTCGGGTATTACCATGGCGGGCTTTCAGAAGAAGAGCGCTCCTTTTTCCAAGAAGAATTTCTCTATGACCGCCTACAAGTGATGGTAGCCACCAATGCATTCGGAATGGGAATCAACAAAAGCAACGTCCGCTTCGTGATCCATGCCCAGATACCAGGTAATTTGGAGTCTTATTATCAAGAAGCAGGGCGTGCTGGACGAGATGGGGAACCCAGTGATGCGATCTTGCTTTATGCGCCGCAAGACATGCAGATCCAGCAATTCTTTATCGATCAATCCGAATCAGACATTCTTTATCGCCAAAACGAATACTTGAAGTTGCGGGAGATGAGCCAATACGGACATACCCAATTGTGTTTGCAGCGCTATATTTTGCGTTATTTCGGAGAAGATGGTCCCGATTGCGGTCGTTGCAGCAATTGTCTTGATGAAAGAGAACAAGTGGATATCACAGTGGATACACAAAAAGTGTTGTCATGTGTGAAACGAATGGGCGAACGCTTTGGGAAAGCCCTGGTGGGGAAAGTGCTAACTGGCTCAGGCGATCAAAAAGTCAAACAGTGGGGCTTTGAAAAATTACCGACTTATGGATTAATGAAAGATTGGTCCCAAAAGGAAGTCAATCAGCTGATCGATTATTTAACAGCATCAGGGTATCTTTTGCCGTCTGAAGGGCAATACCCGTTGTTAAGTGTGACCAATGCGGGGATTGATGTGTTGCTTGGAAAAGCAAAAGTTTATCGAAAACAAACCAAAGTCAAACAGTTAGTGGTGGATGACGAGCTATTCGATCAACTGCGCACCTTACGATTGAATCTCGCACAAGAACAAAATTTGCCGCCATATGTGGTTTTTTCTGATAAAACACTACGAGAATTGGCGGAAGTTCAGCCAAAAACGCCGATCGAGTTTTTACAGATCAAAGGAGTTGGCCAAAACAAGTTGGATAAGTATGGTGACGCCTTTTTAGCATTGCTTTCTGAATACGAAAAGACGGAAAGTGACTAAAATAGACATTTTTCTAAGATAAGACAAAAAAGACAGCAGGAAGGGACGAAACATCAATGATTACGATTCGACCGGCAGTAGCTGCAGATCAAGCATTTTGGTTTTCTTTGGATACTCACTTACCAACGGAAGTCTTCGCCAAAAAGATAATGGAAAAAACTGCTTATGTTGTAGTTGCAGACGACCAGCCAGTAGGGTTGCTGCGCTACAATTTTTTCTGGGACACGATTCCTTTTTGTACCATGTTAGTGATCGCAAAAGCGCATCAAGGCAAGGGAATCGGGAAACGGTTGGTTACTTATTGGGAACAACAGCAAAAAGCAGCTGGCCATGCGCTTTGCTTGACTTCCACACAAGTCGACGAGCAGGCACAGCATTTCTATCGTAAACTCGGTTACCAAGATGCCGGTGGGTTACTTTTGACAAGTCCTGGATTTGAACAGCCGATGGAATTGTTTCTTGTCAAACAGTTGTGATGTTTCTGCCAGCTTATGGTACATTGATAGGAGAACAAAAAAATAGGAGCGTTTAAGATGTCTTTTTTTGGAAAAATCGATTTCAATGAGTTATCAGAGACCGATCGTGCAATCTATCATTACATGTCCAGCCAAAGTGATAAAATTCCTTACATGCGTGTCCGTGAGATCGCGCTTGAATCCCACACTTCAGCTTCTTCGGTCATGCGCTTTATCCGTAAATTAGGGTACGAAAGCTTTACGGAGTTTCGCACCCAATTTAAAGTCCCTGAATTAGATGCCGTTAGTTTTTATAGCAGCATGAATGTCCTGAATGCTGAACATTTTCCGCGAGATATTGAAGGAAAGATTCGTCGGATCGCAGAAAGAATGTTGGAATGCGACAACATCATTTTTTATGGCATCGGTGCCTCTGGTTCCATGTGTGAATACGCTGCCCGCCGTTTTGCTACGATTGGATTTAATAGCTATGCATTAGTGGATAATACGTACCCCATTTTTGCTAAGTTGAAGCATACTTCGGATAATATGATCGTCGTCTTGTCCATCACGGGAACGACTACCGAGATTATTGAAGTCGTCAATGGGTTTCGTAACAATCCAGACTTCACTACGGTAGCGATCACCAGTGACGCCAATAGCACTCTGGGACGAATGTCCGATTATGTCTTGGACTATTCAGTTGATGTAAAACGCATCAACAAGTATGAAGATTTGACGACGCAAATTCCTTGTCTTTTCTTAGTGGAAGCTTTATCAGAGACGGTTCGTCAGTTTTCGTTAACAGCAGAAGAATTGTAAACGGATTTTTCTCTTTATTCACACGTAAATTAACAAACAGCTTCATTCCATCAAAAGGGATTCCTTTGATGGAATGATTTGGCTGTTTGTTTTTTTATTGTGAAAAAAATAGGTGTAGGTATCGATGGGAATCGACTTGAAAAGTTTGCTGTTTTTAAAAAAAGTAAAGCGACTAGCAAGAGGAACTGAGGGGCGAGACAATGTGTGCAGCAAGAATGACCTGAATTCGTGTCGTTTTCAATAGATTTTTATAGAATGACGCGTATTTTGGAAGAAATGAGCCATGAAAGATAACGGAGATTCACAATATTCACCATTTGATGAAGAATGTGAATTTTATCAAAAGTCAATCAACGATATAATAAATAGAACATGTTTGAAAACCATCGTTTTTGAGATATGTTATTTTATTTTGAGTGATATTTTTAATAAGGCTGATAAACCATGCTTTAAAATGGTTTTCTTCCACATTTCTTGCAAATCCTTTTATAATCTCAAAAACGATGGTTTTTGAAGTGAATTCTATAAAAGGAGGAGGGAGAATGAACATCAAAGGTGCGCGTTTTTTAGCAAAACTTCTAAAAGGCTGTCTCGCCTTATGGGTCGCTTGCAGTTTTCCAATAACAAGCTTCAGCGATGAGCTGCGATCAACCGAAACAGATGGAACCGTGCAGTTTACAGGAGTATATGAACCGCTAGATCCTCCAGAACCATCACCGCCAACAGGACCAGTCCTACGCCCGCCGCAAGACACGGTGAAGCCGGGGGGAGAACTGCCTCAGACTAACACCGTTCAGCGATTGGATTGGGTGATTCTAGGCTGTCTTTTGATAATTATCGCGCTTGACTTATATGTACTAAAACAAATCATTCGAAAAGGAAAAGCTACTTCCCCAAAGTGGGAATAGCGTCCATTTAACAAACAAGAGAATGACATTTAGGAGTGAATGGGATGAACTCATTTTTTCGTAAAAAAAATAAAGAATTACTGGTTTTGCTTATCTTACTCCCTCTGATTATGACGTTCACGATCATGAATGCCGAGACGATTTATTCGTGGACCCCAGAGAATGAGCAAGAGGAGAAATCAGCTGAAGAAGTAATCGGAGAAATCTTCTTTCCAGAAGAATTGATCCAAGGAGAAGTCGATTATGTACTAGATTTTATCTTTTACTCAGAAGATGCCCTTGAAACGGTGGACCTCGCTTTGCCTGAACAAGTAATCATCGATCAGGAAGCATTGATGGAGGGGCTAACTGCTGTAAAAACAGAAAACGAAGGGGTGTGGCAGCTGATCAGCGAGGTCCCACAAACCACCTTTGTCTTACCGATTATTGTGGATACGATCGGAGAATATGAGCTCATCGTTGCCGAGTCTGCGTCACAACGGCTTCTGATAGTGGAAAACACGGTGATCGAAGATACTGATCAAGACGAAGATGAAAATGATTCTGCGGAAGCTGCACAAGAGGAAGAAGGAGACGAGGCTTCGGATGCGGCAGCGAAAGAGGCGGAAGTGGATGATAGAAGTGAGCAGATGGTCGAAGTGACGATTGACAAAAACAATTTTAGAGAACACTTTGATGTCCAAGGCACTGCTACTTACAATGAAGAAACGGGTCTATTAGTCTTGACAGAAGATATCACTTGGTCAGTCGGTTATGTTACCTTAAAAGACAGAATTAGTCTGGATCAGCCATTTACGCTTAAAGGTAGAGCCAATATAGGGTCTAAACCACGTGGTGCTGATGGGATGGCATTTGGCTTTCATAATTCTGAGACTCACATAAGAGGTCATGAGGGCAATGCATTTGGGATCGGTGGACTGAGAGATGCCTTCGCTTTTAAACTAGATAATAATTATAATGATACTCGAGGTCTTTTTGATAGTAATAGGTTTACCGTTGAAAGGGATCCAATACAAGTCGGCGATGCACCCTTTGCTGGCTTTATCTATCATAGGACACCAGTATTACTGGAAACATATATGGGAAATGATGCTCCAGCAGCAAGAACGGGTGCCAGAAATGGGGCAGATGATCCGATCTTGATTGAATATCAGCCAAATAATGAAGGTCGCTGGTTTCAAGTTACGTATAGAGATCGGATTTGGCGACGTGATATCAGTGATTGGCAGCCCGCTGATGTTTCTGCAATGGCATTTATTATAGCCGGCAGTACGGGAGCGAGAAGTGATCGCCATACCTTTTATTTTGAAGAAATGAACTACTACATTGGTACCGGAACCGTCCATGTAAACTATCTGGATCGAGAGACAGGAGAGCCTATTCTTCCTGCGGATACACTGGATCTGCCGTTACGTTTTCTTCATACACTGGACCCCAAGAACCGAGAGAGCGATGAACCCTATCAGTTAGGGTATGACTATTATGGTGTTGAGTATGAAGCAGAACACTTTGACCCAGATACATTTGACATTATGCCGCAGCCGTTCCATCAGGAGGTGACTTTTTTATTTGATCGCGTGCCATCGAACATCAAGATCAATCACATAGATGAAGAAGGGGTAACACTGAGGGAACCAACCTATCAAGGAGAATTCGTAAATGAATCGGTCGATATCCTGCCTGTGGAGATTCCTTATTATCAATATCTTTACGAGCGGGACGGTCAGCCGCTGGAAACAAGAGTCACCCGAGATGAACAAGAATACTGGCTGGTTTATGGTTTAGAAAGTACTCCGCAACCAGTAGATCCTCTTGACCCGGATACGCAAGTAAACCCTGAGAATCCGCCTGAGATTGATGAAGAACAAGGGTTTGTCAGCTTGGATTTTGTTTCCCAATTCCAGTTTGGGACAGTGGGCATTCGGTCAGAAACGACGACCTATGATGCCTTACCGCAAAAACTGCTTCATTCGGCTTATCCAAATGATAATCTACGCCCTAATTATGTGCAAGTTTCGGATCGGAGGCGGGAAAATTCTGGTTGGACCCTCCGTGCAACCTTACGAACCCCTTTTGAAAGTGATGAAGGGCATCAACTGAATGGTGCTAGAATTTTGTTAAACAATATCGATGTAGCAACGACTCGAGAGAATGTGTCTGATCCCCCTACGTTTAAACCGCAAGCAACCCTGACTGTTGGACAGGCTGAAGTGATTGCGCAAGCAAATGCCAACGAAGGTAGAGGCACTTGGGTCCAGCGCTTTGGCGATCGAGAAACAATGGATCAAAGTGTGAAACTTGAGGTGCCAGTGAGTGCAGCACCTCAAGCCACGCGATATACAGCAACGATCCTCTGGGAACTTTCCTTTGTTCCTTAAGAATAAAGTAAAAAGAAGCTGCAGCTAGTTGCAGCTTCTTTTTATTAGAATCATGGAAGAGACAATGTCGGATGTATCAGGGGATTCGGTGCGATCCATTTTTTGTGGTACACCTTGTACCATGATGAAGATTTTTCCTTTTTCCCATGAGTTGATCCAAAGTAGGAACACTATCTTTTTTTGAAAACGTTTTTAATTATACTAGATGAAAGGAATAGATACTTTTTTGCTTCTGCTAAGAAGGCGCAAATAGGGCTTTTTTTAAGCAAAAGAAGAGAACCGAATGATTGGAGAGAATAATAGTGGAGACCGTAAAACTAAAAGAACTGATTGACCAAATGACCGTAGCTGAAAAAGTGGGCCAGTTAGTCCAACTGACGCCAGATTTTTTTGCACAAGGAGGAGAAATCACGGGTCCGATGCAGCAATGGCAAATGAGTGAAGACCAATTATTTACGATTGGTTCTGTGTTGGGCGCTCATACTGCTGAACAAGTATATGCCATCCAAACGTCTTATCTTGAGAAAAGTCGTTTAAAGATTCCCCTTGTTTTTATGGCAGATGTTATCCATGGGTATGAAACGATTTTCCCAATTCCGCTTGCCTTAGCCTCTTCCTTTGATGCGCAGTTAGTGGAAGAGGTTGCTAAAGCTTCAGCGAAAGAAGCGGCAGAAGCTGGTGTCCATGTCACGTTTTCACCGATGGCGGATCATGTCAAAGACGCGCGCTGGGGAAGGGTCTTGGAAAGTAATGGGGAAGATCCCACCTTATCTTCTGTATTGACGGCTGCTTATGTACGAGGGTATCAAGGAACTGCTTCCCTTGCAGAAAATAAACAGCGAATTGCCGCTTGTGTCAAACACTTTATCGGCTATGGCGCTGCAGAAGGTGGACGGGACTACCATACCGTTGATTTGTCCGATCTGGAGCTCTATCAGAATTATTTGCCCGCGTTTCAGGCTGCGATTGAAGCAGGGGCACAATTAGTAATGACCTCCTTTAATACGATCCACGGTGTTCCTGCCACCGCAAATCAACCCTTATTGCAGGAAGTATTACGACAAAAGCTGGGATTCGACGGCTTGATCATCTCAGATTGGGCAGCGGTAGCGGAATTGATGGCGCATCGTGTAGCTGCTGATCGAAAGGAAGCCGCAAAGAAAGCTTTTACTGCTGGCGTGGAAATGGATATGATGAGCGATTGCTATCTGAATGCATTGGAACAAATCATTCATGCAGAACCTGAAATGAACGAGCAGCTAAATAAGGCTGTCTTTCATGTGTTAAGCTTAAAAAATAAGTTGGGTCTTTTTGAAGACCCTTTTAGAGGATTAGTGCAGGGCAACTTAGCACCAAAATTAGTGCAGGAAACACGCCACCTTTCACGAGAAGCAGCAAAGAAAACAACGGTTCTTCTGAAAAACCAAGCACTGTTGCCGTTACAGAAAAAACAAAAGGTCGCATTGATCGGCCCCAAAGCAGCTTCGAAGGATCTTTTGGGGGCTTGGTCGTGGATCGGCAAACCGGAGGCTGCGGTCTCCTTAGCGGAGGGTCTTTCTCAAAAAGAAATTGACTTAACTGTCTTATCGTATCCTGATGGGGAAATGCTGACGAGTACCTTTATTGATGAGGCGTGTAAAGTTGCTAAAGAAGCTGAGGTTGTTTTATTGGCTCTGGGGGAAACTAGCGAGGAAGCGGGAGAAGCGGCAAGTCTGACCAAACTTTCTTTATCAAGAAAGCAAGAAGCATTGATTGAAGCAGTAAGTCAGGTCAATCCTAGGATCGCAACGATTCTTTTCTGTGGCAGACCACTAGTTTTGACCGCCATCGAGCCTCTTTGCCAAGCCATCATGATTGCTTGGTTCCCTGGATCAGAAGGAGGCAATGCGTTGGCAGATTTGTTGATGGGCGAGTCTGAACCGCAAGGACGTTTAGCTATGAGTTTTCCTCGAGCAGAAGGCCAATTACCGATGACCTATGCTCAACTCTCTACAGGGCGTCCACTGACTGAAGAGAATAGTGATCAAAAATATATTTCGCGTTATATGGATGAAAAAAATGAGCCATTGTTTTCTTTTGGCTCGGGGATGGGCTATGGTCGATGCACGATCACCCACACCCAAATCATTAATCCTCAGGAAAAGGATGCACCATTTGAGATCAGCTGCACGCTGAAAAATGAGGGAGATGTGCCGCATACGACGACACTGCAACTCTATAGCAGAGACGATGTTACAGAAGTAGCGCGACCGATGCGGGAATTAAAACAATGGCAAAAAATCCATCTTGCTGCAGGCGAAGAAAGGCAGCATACATTCTATGTTACACCAGAGGATTTTGCTTACGTTCATTCCGATTTCTCGACAAAAAGTGATCCTGGTACGATTTCTTTATACCTTGGCTTTGCTGCTGCCTCAGCGAAGTTGATTGGTACGCTCACGATTTAAAAGCCTTTCGAGGCTTTTTTTTGTAGGTACAACTTGTACCATGATGGCACAGGTTTCAAGTTGCTGGTACAAACGCCAATCAGCCCTAGAATCATTGTGGATGAAAACGTTTTTATATATAGTTGGATTATCAGATGACCAGTGAGGTAACGGTCGTTCATTTTTCCGATAAAATAAAAACGTTTTTATTTTTGCGGGATCAGTTTAGGAGGTGAGGGTCATTTGGCAAATCGAATCACGATCCGAGAAGTAGCGAAAGAAGCAAATGTGTCGATTGCGACGGTTTCCAAAGCACTCAACGGTGTCGATGTTGTTCGCCCAGCTACGAAAGAACGTGTGGTGGCGGCAGCACAACGTTTGCATTATGTTCCCAATTTAATGGGCAAACAATTGAAAAACACGAAAACGAAAATGCTCGGTTTCTACACTACCAGCATGAAAGGGCCTTACTTTAGCGTATTAGTTGAAGCGATTGCCAGAGAGGCAGAAAAACATGGTTATGCGGTCAATGTCTTCTTATCCACGGATAAACGAGTGGTTCTCAATAGTATATTAGGCGGTGTTGTTGATGGCATTATTGGCTTTGAAGATTTTTTAACAAAGCAGGATTTGGCTGCGATGGAACGAGAACAAATCAAAGCCGTCTTTATCGATCGAAACATTCAAGAGAAGAACTTCGGCAGTGTAGTCTTTGATTCTTTCGAAAAAGGAAAAGCAGCCACCGAGTATCTTTTGTCTCTTGGCCACAAAAAAATTGCCTTTATCAGTGGTATCACTGGTGTTTATGATAGTGATGAGCGCTTAAGAGGGTATTTAGAAGCATTAAACGAGGCAGGGGTTTCTAAAAGGTCGGACTATCAATTACAGGGGTTCTTTGAAGAAGAACGAACGAGAGTCCGTGTGCAACAGTTTTTGTTAGAGCAGAAAGATTTACCCACAGCGTTTCTGGCGGGAAATGATCTTAGTGCGATCGGAACGGTCAAGGCGATCCATGAGACCAAGTGGCGGGTGCCAGATGATTTCAGCGTAATTGGTTTTGATGGCATCGATCTTTTGGACTATTTCATGCCTCGGTTGACGACTGTGAAAAATCCAATCCAATTGCAAGGGGTCACGGCAGTCAAACACTTGATCGAAATGATTGAGGAAAATGCCATTGGGATCTCCTACGTTTTACCAGGGGAATTGTGCATCAATCAATCGACAAAACAAGTAAATGAATAATGAGGGTGAAGCAATGTTTATTGGAATCGATGTTGGAGGAACCACCATCAAATATGGTGTGATCTTGAAAAACGGTGAAATTGTCAAAAAAGGACAGATGCCGACGATCCATGAAAAGGAGGGATTTTTGCAATCCATCACAGCATTGATCAAATCATTGCAGCAAGAAGCAATAGTCGATGGTGTCGGGATTAGCGCACCGGGCATCATCCAAAAAGATGGCACGATGATTACAGCAGGATCAATCAAATCCCTTTATGGAATCAATTTAAAGCAAGAAATAGAAGAACGTGTCAAGCTACCGGTCATGGTTGAAAATGATGCCAATGCAGCGGCGATCGCTGAAAAATGGCTTGGGCACGCACAGAACTGTGAGAACTATCTATGCCTTGTCGTCGGTACAGGCATTGGCGGTGGGATCATTGTTAATGATCAGCTCTATCGCGGCAGCCATGGCATGGCAGGTGAATTCGGATGGATGCTGATCGATAGCTTACCTGACCAAGGAAATTTAGAAACTGTTTCCTTGAACCAAAGAGCTGCTGTCGTGGGGGGGCTTTGCCACCAGTACCAGTTGGCACTTCAACAGCTTGGTCGGAGTGATTTCCCTCAAGATGCGGTGGAGATCTTTCAGCGAGGAGCGCAAGGAGAAGTGGTAGCGAACCAAGTGCTTGCACAGTTTTTTCAAGATTTATCGGTGGGCTTGCTCAATTTGATCAGTACATTTGATCCCGAGCTGATTTTGATTGGTGGTGGGATCAGTGAAAATGATGAGTTTATGGCAAGGCTTGAAGAGAACCTCTGTCAGCTAAAAGCTCGCCATGAAAGTATTGGTTACTTAGAAGGACGCACGATTGCACCGATTCGACGTGCAAAATTAAAAAATGATGCAGGTATGATTGGTGCGGTCTATCAGTTGATAAACCAACGAAGGAAGTAACTCATTTCCTTCAGATGAAAAAGTAAGCGTTTTAGAAAGGGTGGAACAATGGAATCTAAAGGAGTCGTACTTAAAGCAACCCCAAAGAAAAGAACCTTTTTGCAGAAACTAAAAGGCCAAAGTTTTTATCAAGCAATGGTTTGGCCTGGGATTATCCTGATGATTATTTTTAATTTTATCCCACTATACGGGATCGTCATCGCATTTAAAGATTACTCAGTGCTTGATTCGATCGCGAATGCAGAGTGGGTCGGTACCCAATATTTCCAAGAATTTTTTAGTGATTCAATGTTTTGGACGGTGATGAGTAATACGTTAGGCATCAGCTTTTTTAAACTACTGATTGGTTTTCCAGCAGCGATTGGCTTAGCGGTATTGATCAATGAAATCGTTCATGTGCGCTTGAAGAAGGTTGTTCAAACGGTGTCTTATTTGCCACATTTTCTTTCTTGGGTCATCTTAGGAGGCATGTTTATTACGTGGTTGTCTGATACCGGTTTGGTCAATAATTTACTGTTAGGTGTTGGGTTGATCGATGAACCGATCCGCTTCTTGACTGATCCCGAAAAATATTGGGCGATTGCAGTCATTTCCGATATTTGGAAAGAAGTTGGATGGAATACGATTTTATACATCGCTGCTATGACAGGGATCAATCCAGCTCTTTATGAAGCAGCGAGAATGGATGGCGCCACGAAGTTTCAGCAGATTACTCGGATCACGATCCCTTCGATCCGTCATATTATCGCCTTGACATTTGTTTTGTCAGTCGGTGGGTTATTGGGTTCGAACCTCGATCAAACACTCGTCTTACAAAACCCTGTCAATTATCAGTCCAGTGAAGTCATTAATTCATTCGTCTATAAAATGGGGATTCAACAAGGAGACTTCTCCTATGCGACCGCCGTTGGTCTATTTGTGTCGGTTGTTTCATTGATCCTTGTGGTCGGTAGTCATCTTTTGACAAAAAAAATCAGTGATGAATCAGTCTTTTAGAGGAGGGAAAGTATGAAACAAACATTTTCAAAAGATGAGAAGATCTTCAATACTGCCAATGTGATTTTCATGGTGTTCTTCTTAGCCATCATTGCGTTGCCACTATGGAATATCGTCGCCTTGTCTTTCAATGATGCAACCGATGCCGCAAGAGGGGGGATCTATTTCTGGCCACGGGAATTTTCACTAGAAAGTTACTACACCGTTTTTGAAGATTCTGCGATCTATAAAGCCTTTGTCATCTCAGTTGCAAAAACAGTGATTGGTGTTGTTTTGCATACGGCATTGACGGCGATGGTTGCTTACGGGATGAGTCGTAGAAACTTAATGGGGCGGAAAATCTACATGAACATGGGGATTTTAACGATGTTCGTTTCTGGAGGGATGATTCCTACCTTTCTCTTATTTAAAGAACTCGGCTTGTTAAATAATTTTTGGGTTTACATCATACCTGTTTTATTTTCTTTTTACGACATGGTGATTTTGATGAATTTTTTTCGGAGCATTCCATTTTCGCTGGAAGAATCTGCCATGATGGATGGCGCCAATCCTTTTATTATTTTCGTAAAAATCATTTTGCCATTGTCCCTTCCAGTTTTGGCAACCATCGCATTATTCCACGGCGTCTTTCAGTGGAACGACTACATGACCGCCAATATCTATGTTGATGATCGTAGTTTATATCCTTTACAAATGCTACTATTTCGGATCGTTTCGGAAAATCTATCGCCTGCAGTAGCAACAGGCACCAATGTGGTCAGAAATACGACTTCTCAGTCACTGCAATTAGCAACTATGGTGGTAACGACGGTTCCTGTCGTCGTGATCTATCCATTTTTACAAAAGTACTTTATTCAAGGGATGACTCTTGGATCAGTAAAAGAATAGACAAAAGGAGAGAAAAAAATGAAAGCAAGCAAATTATTTTTAGGGATCGGTCTCGTATGTACATCAGTCATGGTATTAGGTGCCTGTGGTAATTCCAGCAGCGAGTCAAAAGGAGCTGCTGAGGTAGAAGATCTGCCAGAAGCTCGCTTTGAAGCAGACAAAGATACCCCAAGCTGGCAAAAAGACACTGACCATGAAGCGACCTTGAAGTGGTATGTCAACTTTGATTGGTATGCTCAGCCAGGTTGGGGAAAAGATACTGTGACGCGAAAAATCAAAGAAGACATGAATATCAATGTCGAATTTATTTCAGGGAATGATGAGAACCTTAACACGATGTTAGCTGGAGGCGATCTGCCAGATATCATGACCTTCGATAAAAATCTATCTGCTGCCAACGAAGCGACGAAATTTGCTTTACCACTGAGTCTTTTGGCAGAAAAATACGATCCTTATTTCCTAGAACATGCAGCGAAGCCTGAATCTGTTCAATGGTTTACTTTAGAAGATGGCAATATCTATGGATACCCAAGCTTTTCAACGACTGCGCAAGATTATGAGGACGGCAATGTAGTGGGAGATCAAGTCTTCATTGTCCGCAAAGATATTTACGAAGCATTGGGTGAACCTGATATGTCGACGCCCGAAGGATTTTTAGATGCGTTAAAACGGGCAAAAGAAGCATTTCCGACAGCAGATGATGGTGCTGCATTAGTCCCATTTGCTTCGACTGCATTAGATATTTCCAATGGCGGGGATGGCGCTTATGGTGGTACTTTGCAAGATTTTCTAAGCATTGCACCAAGTGTTGATGGGCAATTCAATGATCGAGACGCTGATGAGGAGTATATCACGTGGATCGAGACTTTTAGAAAAGGTTACAATGAAGGATACATCACCAACGACCAATTTTCAGACAATGACAACACGATGAAAGAAAAACTAGGGCAGGGCCGTTACTTTGCTTACTTGCATACAAACACGAAAGGACTCAATGAGTTCATGTCAGACAATAATGCCCGTAATCCTGAACAAACCTATATTGCCGTCGATGGGCCGAAGAATTCGAATGGCGATGATTCCACTTTTACTGGCGGAAATATTGGTGGATGGACACAAACCTTTATCACGACGTCGACAAAAGAACCCCAAAAAGCCATGGAGCTTTTGACCTATTTGGCAAGTGAATATGGCACGATGGTCACGACCTTTGGGATTGAAGGGGAAACATACAACCTCGTAGATGGCGTGGTTGAATACTCAGAGGAAACAGAGGCCTTACGAAATTCGGACATAGCTCGTTTTGACAAGGAAGTTGGGCTAGGTTCTTATTGGTTTGTTGGGAATGACAATTATGCTATCCAAATGGGACAAAAACCAGCTACATCGATTCGTCAGATGGTGGAATGGTCTCAAGATAAGTTAGCACCACGTTTTGAGATCGAAGACATTGATCCTCGCACCGGTTCTGAAGCAAGAAACCTCACTTCCATCAACACAGCAAGAGTGCAAGCGTTGGTCAACTTTATTCAAGCAGACTCTGAAGAAGCGGGACGTCAGATTTGGGAAGACTACTTACAAGAACGAGAAAACAATGGGTGGTCAGCAATCGTTGATTACCGAAATGAGAAAATCGCTGAAAATATTGAAAAACTAAACTAAAGGTGTGTGTGTGATGTTTGCTTTAGAGAGTCGTTTTTATCGTCTTTGCGAAGTTATTTTTCGTATGCTGGTTTTGAATCTCTTGTTTTTGGTGGTGTCGTTTCCGATCATCACGTTTCCTGCAGCTATGCGAGCGGTCGTAGATGCTTATGAACATCCTGAAGCAAAACTGCTACCCCCCTTCTTGAAAAACAGCAAAAACGCATTGTTGAAGACCCTACCATTAGGGGTCTTCAATCTCTTCTCATTTTTATGCGAACTCAGCTTGTGGCGTTCTGCTGCTTTGACGAATTCATTGTTTTTCTCTTTTTTGACCATCATTTTTCTTACATTTTTGTTGTCCTACAACATTAACCTGTATGTGATGCAATCAAAATTGCAAGATCGGCAAAACCTGTTTGACCTTTTTCGTAGTAGTTTTTTCTTTACAATGATGCACTACCATAAAGGGATCGGAATTTTAGTCCTAGCAGCGATCGGCTATTTCTTCACATGGCACTCAGCACCAAGTATCTTCTATCTGTTTTGTCTGTCTGGGCCCTTGTATTTTTATCAAAAAGTGTTGCATCTAAACAGAGTGGATCAATCTTGATTCACTCTTTTTTTGTTGCTTGTATTCGCCACTAGCAAGGAAGTAGATAGGATGAAACATGTTCCAATCTTTGAAACGCATTGAATTGAAAACGTTTGCTATTCTATTAGTAACAAATGTTTCCTATAATGAACCTACAAATCAACTACAAAGGAGTTTCCTCAATGAAAGAAAAAGTGATGGATGCGATGCAGAAATTCTCCAAGGCAATGTTTGTGCCTGTTTTGATTTTGCCGATCGCAGGGATATTGATTGCCGTTGGGAATGTGTTTACAAATGTCCGCTTGCTTGAGCAGTTTCCTTTTTTGGATAATCCGATAACCACCGGTTTTGGTAGTATCTTATCCGCTTCCTTATTACCGATTTTAACCAATTTAGGCATTATTTTTTGTGTTGGGATCGCTCTAGGGTTGGCCAATAAGAAAAAGGCTGAAGCGGGATTTACCGCGTTGTTGGGATATTTCGTCTTCTTAAATGCCATGAACAAATTCATGGAGCTTCGGGGGATGTTGGTTCCAGCCGATGCGCTTCAAGGTTCAGGGCAAGCGATCGTTTTAGGGATCCAAGTGCTGGATATGGGGGTCTTTCTTGGCATCATTTTAGGGATCGTCGTAGCATTGATCCATAATCGTTTTATCGATACGACCTTTAACAACGCCTTTCAAGTTTATGGCGGCGCGCGCTTCGTCTTTATTGTCTTGATTCCGGTCGTCGTGTTATTAGCCATCGTTTCCACGTTTGTATGGCCAGTAATACAAACTGGCATCGACGGTTTAGGCGGCATCATTCAACAAACGGGCAACTTTGGTATCTTCTTGTACGGTACGCTAGAACGCTTATTGATTCCAACTGGCTTGCATCACTTGATCTACACGCCGTTTTTGTATACTTCATTAGGCGGTGTCGCAGAAGTTGGCGGTCAAGTCTTTGAAGGGGCACGAAACATTTATTTTGCGGAAATTGCTGACCCAGCAGTCCGCGTATTATCGCAAAGTGTCATTTGGGACGCTCGTGGGATTTCAAAAATGTTTGGACTGATCGGTGCCTGTTTGGCGATGTATCAAACGGCAAAACCAGAAAATAAAGTCAAAGTCAAAGCCATTTTGATTCCAGCAGTTGTGACTTCCTTTATTGCAGGTGTGACTGAACCAATCGAATTTTCTTTTATGTTCGTGGCACCTGTTTTGTTCGTCATTCATTCTGCCCTTAGCGGCTTGAGCATGGTGGCGTTAAATCTCTTTGGTTCTCGCGCCATCGGACCGAATGGCTTCATCGACTTTCTTTTGTACAACTTGCCCTTAGGGATCGAGAAAACTCGCTGGCCAGTGTACTTGATCGTCGGGGTCGTCTTCTTCTTTCTTTATTACTTCTTGTTCCGTTTTTTGATCACGAAACTGAATTTGAAAACGGTCGGTCGTGAAGAAGGTGGGACAGAGACCAAACTGTATTCGAAGAAAGAGTACAAAGAAAAACAACTTGCTGGAGCAGGTGTCGGGGTCATGGCGAGTGACCAAGCCGCCCCTAGTCCAACTAGTGAAACAAGTATCTCAGCAATTATCACCAAAGCGCTAGGTGGCGATGACAATATCAAAACCATCGACAACTGCTATACCCGCTTACGTTTAAAACTAAAGGATCCTGAACTCGTGGATGAAGCACTGCTAAAAGACGAAACACAAGCCAAAGGCGTGATCAAAAATGGTGAAAATGTCCATGTCGTCTATGGGTTGACCGTGCCGAAAGTGCGGGAAGAGTTAGAAAATTATCTGGGAAGAGAAGGAGAGATTGAATGATGAAAAATTTTTCAGTAGTGATCGCAGGGGGCGGCAGTACTTTTACCCCGGGAATCGTTATGATGCTGCTTGACAATCAAGAACGCTTTCCTTTAAGAAAGCTGAAACTATACGACAATGATGAAGCACGCCAAGCGATCCTTGGTGAAGCCCTAGCGATTTTATTAAAAGAACAAGCACCGCAAATCGAATTTTCGTTTACGACGGATCCTGAAGAAGCCTTCAGCGATGTCGATTTCTGTATGGCGCATATCCGAGTAGGAAAGTATGACATGCGGGAAAAAGATGAAAAAGTCCCTTTGCGCCATGGCGTCTTTGGCCAAGAAACCTGTGGACCAGGAGGGATCGCTTATGGGATGCGCAGCATCACTGGTATGCTGGAGATCATTGATTACATGGAAAAATATTCCCCCGATTGTTGGATGCTGAATTATTCCAATCCGGCTGCAATCGTAGCTGAAGCGTGTCGGGTCTTGCGTCCGAAATCAAAGGTTCTGAATATCTGTGACATGCCCGTGGGCACGTTGCGTCGCATGTCGCAAATCATCGGCAAGCAGCCAGAGGAACTAGAAGTTCGCTACTTTGGCTTGAATCATTTTGGCTGGTGGACCAGCGTCAAAGACAAAGAAGGCACGGAGTACATTCAAACCATTCGTGACTACGTTGCAGAACATGGCTATTTGACGCAGATCGAAGTGGATACCCAACATACTGACCCAAGTTGGCAAGACACCCACAAAAAAGCCAAAGACCTCTTGGCGCTCACACCAGAATATCTGCCAAATACGTACTTGAAGTATTATTTATACCCAGATTACGTCTACGAACACATGAAAGAACATCCAGAGTATACGCGTTCCAATGAAGTGATGGAAGGACGGGAAAAACGAGTGTTCGATCATGCCAAAAAGATCACTGCCCAAGGC
Source organism: Enterococcus sp. DIV2449a (assembly GCF_051711225.1). Lineage (NCBI taxonomy): Bacteria > Bacillati > Bacillota > Bacilli > Lactobacillales > Enterococcaceae > Enterococcus > Enterococcus sp. DIV2449a. Next base: position 2,101,165 of record NZ_JBIOME010000001.1, on the reverse strand, counting down.
TCTGCTGAAGGGATCGCCTTTGAGATTGATGCCCATGCAACCTTTATCGTTGATTTGGCACGCGCCATCGCTTTTAATACGCATGAGCGAATGGTCATGATTGTGGAAAACAACGGCGCGATTGCGAACTTCCCAGATGATGCCATGGTGGAAGTGCCATGTATCGTCGGTTCTGATGGACCAGAAGCCCTCGCTCAAGGAAAAATTCCTGCCTTCCAACAAGCGCTCATGTTTCAGCAGGTGACTGTGGAAAAATTAGTGGTCGAAGCATATGTGGAAAAGAGCTATCAAAAAATGTGGCAAGCGTTAAGCCTTTCCAAAACGATTCCTAGCGCAAAAGTAGCCAAAGAGTTGCTCGATGATTTGGTTTCGGAAAATGGTGATTACTGGCCAGGATTGTCTTGATTTGTTTCACATTTGCGAAACATTTGCTGTTTGGATAACTGAAAGAGGAAGATTCTCCAAGAATCTTTCTCTTTTTTGATTTTTGTTGTGGAAGGATAATTCTCTGAAGAAAATCACCACGAAACGTCTTATCAACAAAACGATCAGACAGGTATACTAGAATATGCCACTAACTATGGTAGAATAAAGCTAATTGAATCAGATGAGAGGGAGCAATGCGATGTTTTTAGGGATTGATATCGGCACGACAGCCATAAAATTTGGGGTCATTGAAGATCGGAAAATCATTTACTCACAGTCATTACCAATCAAAACCCATAGCCACGGGTTAAAACAGACCCAATCAGCGACCCAGATCAGTAGCCAATTGATCAGTGGTGTCACAACGATTCCCGCTCAATTAAAAGCGGCAATCACAGTGATCGGGTTCAGTACCGCCATGCACAGTTTGATGCCAGTGGCTGGTGAGACCGCAGAAGAGATTTACATTTGGTCAGACAATCAAGCGAGTCAAACGATGACGGCCTTTCGTCAAACGGATCTGGCGGCAACGTTTTATGAAGAGACAGGGACCCCGATCCATGCGATGTCTCCCTTTGCGAAACTGGCTTATTTTCAAACAAATGGTTCATATTCCAAAGAGACGAAATGGTTTGGCTTAAAAGAACTAGCAATGGCGTTGTTTACCGGACAAGCACGGATCGATTATAGTACCGCATCAGCGACCGGTCTTTTTTCTTTGAAAGAAAAGCAATGGAGTCAAAAGATTCTCAATTATTTATCCCTTTCAAAAGCCCAGTTAGCGCCTTTATGTGCACCGACTGATCGTTTTTTGATTACCGAGGAGATGGCGCAGCGGTGTGGCTTGAAGCCTGAGGTAGAAGTGATGTGTGGGGCTAGCGATGGGTGTTTAGCAGCATATGCTGGCTATATTTCTACAGGGATCCGCAACAGCTTGACGATCGGAACCAGTGCGGCGGTTCGTAAAGTAAGTGAGACCACCGTCTTTGATTGCCAAAAACAAAATTTTTGCTACTATCTGCAAGATGACCTCTATGTCGTAGGGGCACCTTCAAACAATGGTGGCTGTGTCCTTGCTTGGGCAAAAGAGACCTTATCAGAAGATCCTGATGCATTTTATCATTATCTGCCTCAAGTCATGGAGGAGTCGCCGATCGGCAGTAACGGCTTACGTTTTTTCCCCTATTTAAACGGGGAGCGGGCACCTTTTTGGACAAATGAGATCACAGGCGGCTTTTCTGGCTTGACCCTGAAACACAATCGCTCAGACATGTTGCGGGCAGTCATCGAAGGCATGCTGATGAACATCGATTTATTAAAGCAAATGGCGCAGTTGGAAGGGGCAGTCACTGTAAGTGGTGGTTTCTTTCAAACAAAACTTTTAGGTCAAATGACCGCGGATGTGTTGGGGCTGACCTGTTATCTTTCCGATGAAAACGAACCGATATTCGGCTTGTATGATTTATACAAAAGCTCTGTTGTGCGGCAAGATCAGCCAGATGAAAAATTTGTTCCTGATCCGCAGAACCAAGCGCTCTATCAAGAATTGGCAAAAACCTATTTTCAAGCATAAGCAAAAACCAGCAATCCACTAGGGTTGCTGGTTTTCTTTTTCAACATGGGTAAAAGCGTCGACGATATATTCCATCAATAAGAGCAGTTTACCAAAGAAGCTAGTGTACTGGATGTTTTGGGTGTCGTAGGGACGTTCATCGGTCACTTCAAAGGAAAAGGTCGCTAGTTGATTGGCGCGATGATCACCGTTCCCGCAAAACAAAACAGTTGGTATGTGATGTTCATTGGCTAATGCCATCTTTTCCAGCACTTTTTGTGTTTCGCCAGATTTAGAGATGGTGATCAGCATACTGATGTTCTCGATGTTGTTACTAATGATCCCACCTGAGTCAGAAGCACTGACTAATAAGGTTTTGATGCCGTTGACCAGCATTTTTTTGTGGAGGTATTCTGCCACGATCCCAGAAAAACCTGTTGCATAAATCGTAATAAACTTGTCCTTGTTTCGTTCATAGATTTCTTTGATCGCGTCGATCGTATCTGCAATACTGGCAGCGTCAATTTGGTAATCGATGGCGGCTTCAGTGATCGTCTGATTTTTCAAGCGATTCTTTAAGAAGTAAAGTAGCTCTAGATAGCCAGAAAAACCTAATTTTTGCGCAAGCCGCACGATGGTTGCGGGAGAAGTGTAGATCGCTTTAGCGATTTCTCTTAAGGGCAGTCCATCGATCGCAGCGGTATTTGCAAGCAAATAATCAAGAATTTGCAGCTCATTGTCAGTCAATTTTTTTCCTTTGATCAATACATTTAAGTCCATTGTTCGGCACTCCTTTGTCTTGTCTTCATCATACAATGAATAACGACAGAAAGTAAAATGGGAATCGCGTCATGCTGATATATAGGAAAAAGATTGTGCATTTCCTAAAAAGATATTATAATTTCTTATATAGAAAATAAAGGTGGAGAAATGATGACGCAAAAACCATATGGAACCGTACTACTAAAAGCAGCAACCATTTTAGATTATCTCGCAGAAGCGCCAAGTAAACCATTGCAAGAAATTTCAGAAGCAACGAAACTGACCCCATCCACAGCTTTGAAAATATTAGAAACGCTGCAAATGATCGGCTATGTCAAACGCGACAAAGAGAAGAATTATCGCTTAGGGTCTAAGCTGATCAAGTATGCCAATCAAAACATTCAAGAGCTTGATTTAGTGGAAATCAGCTTGCCTTACTTGGAAGCATTGCAGAAAACGGCGGATGAAACGATCCACTTAGGGGTCTTGACTGCCAATGAGATTCTTTATGTCAATAAATTGGAGCCCCACAATCAAACGATCCGCATGTCTTCAAAAGTAGGGATCACAAGACCGTTGTATAGCTCTGCCATGGGGAAAGCCGTTTTAGCGGAGTTTGATGCCCCTCAAGTGGAAGAATATTTGGCAGCAACGCCTTTAACCGCTTATACGGAAAACACCATTACGAATCAGTTGAAGTTGAAGAAAGAATTGGAACAGGCAAAAGAAAACCAAGTAGCGTTTGATGATGAAGAAATGGAACAAGAAATCTATTGCATCGGCGCCTCACTGATAAAGGATCAGGAGATCGTTGGGGCGTTTTCTATCAGCCTACCGAAATACCGCTTGACCCCAGAATACAAATCGACATTGATCGATGCGATTATTGCGACAAAACAGCAAATTGAACAAGCATTATAAACTTTTTAGTGGAAAGCCCTTGCAAATAAAAACGAGAACGGTATAATAAACGTGTAAGTTTCTTTATAATAAATACCATTTTCCAAATAGGAAATAAATGGAGGGTCTCAATGAAAAAAGTAGCGAATTTAATGAAACTAAAAGAAAGCGGCGTGATCGCTGTTGTGCGTGGCGCTTCTAAAGAAGAAGCACTACAAGCAAGTAAAGCGATCGTTGCAGGGGGGATCACTGGCATTGAGTTGACTTTTACAGTGCCTCAAGCGGCGGATGTAATCGCTGAATTAGTAGCAACCTTCAAAGATAATCCAGAGGTAGTCGTTGGTGCGGGGACCGTTCTTGATGCAGTGACTGCTCGCTTAGCGATCATGGCAGGAGCACAATATGTGGTAAGCCCAACCTTTGATCAAGAAACGGCTGAATTATGTAATTTATATCAAATCCCGTATCTGCCTGGTTGCATGACCATTTCAGAAATGAAGGACGCCTTAAAAGCAGGCGCAGATATCATTAAACTATTCCCGGGTAGTGCGTATGGACCAAGTATCATCTCGGCCTTCAAAGCGCCATTGCCACAATTAAACATTATGCCGACCGGTGGTGTCAGCTTAGACAACATGCAAGAATGGTTTGCGGCGGGTGTCGTAGCCGTTGGTGTAGGGGGGAATTTGTTAGCGCCAGCAGCAAGTGGGGATTTTGACAAAGTAACAGAAATAGCGAAACAATATGCGGCAAAATTAAAAGAGATTCGAGGAAAGTAAGATGGCAAACATTCTGACACTAGGAGAAATCATGTTGCGTCTATCGACAACGTTAGGCGACCGAATCGCCCATAGTTCGATGTTTGCTGCCCATTATGGCGGTGGAGAAGCCAATGTTGCGATCTCCTTAGCGAATTTTGGTCATCGCGTTTCTTTTGCTAGTAAAGTGCCTGAGAATGCTTTAGGAGATGCCGTTTTTCATCATTTACGAAGCTATGGCGTCGATTGTCGCCACTTGCTTCGTGGCGGTTCCCGACTAGGTACTTACTATATTGAAACCGGTATCGGGGAACGAGCAGCGCGAGTGGTTTATGATCGCGCAGGCTCAAGCTTTGCGCAAATGAAAGAAAATGAGTGGCAATCTGACCTTTTTGATGGGGTTGACATTGTTCACCTTTCAGGGATCACGCCCGCTCTTTCAACGACTTGGCAGACACTTTTACTGACGTTGATCAAAGAAGCGAAAGCAGCTGGTTGTAAAATCAGTTTCGATATCAATTATCGTGGAAAGCTGTGGACGACAGATGAAGCACGCGTCTTTTTGCAAGAAGTACTCCCTTATGTTGATTATTGCTCGGCAGGACAGTTAGATGCCCAAGTCTTTATGGATGTATCAGCTCCAACAGAGGAAGTCGAAGATGACTACTATTATCAAGAAATGCATCGGAAATACCCAAATATCCAGCTCTTTTATTCAACTAGTCGTCAGGTGCTCTCAGCAAGTCACAATCAATTGACAGGAAGCCTATGGCACAACGGCAATTATGTCGTTTCTGCTACCCATGAGATCAATCCAATCGTTGATCGCGTCGGAGGCGGCGATGCCTTTTCAGCTGGTGTCCTACATGGTCTTGTCACGAAGAAACAAGACCAAGAAATCATTGATTTTGCAACTGCAGCATCTGCTTTGAAACATACGATCCATGGCGACTGTAATCAGTTTAGCGCCAATGAGATACAAGAATTTATTGCAACAGGTTCAGGAAAAATTATCCGATAGGAGGAATAAAACATGCAACACATGGAAACACGCTATACCCATAGTCCACTTGATATTCGTCACTATAGTACCGAGGAATTACGCAGAGAATTTTTGGTAGAGAAAATTTTCAAACCAGGACAAATCATGCTGACCTATACCCACAATGATCGGATGATCTTTGGCGGAGTGACACCGACAGAAGAAGCGTTAGAAGTGCAATTAAGCAGCGAATTAGGGGTGGAATACTTCTTAGAACGTCGCGAATTAGGCGTCATCAATATTGGAGGACCTGGTGCGATCACGATCGATGGCCAAAAAGAACCAATGAAAAAACAAGACGGCTACTATATCGGCAAGGAAACAAAACAAGTCTTGTTCCACTCAGATGATCCAGCAAATCCAGCGAAATTCTATCTATCTTGCGTGCCAGCACATAAGAAATACCCAAATGTAAAAATCAGTATCGATCAAGTCACACCAATGGAGACAGGCGAGGGCTTGACATTAAATGAACGGAAAATTTATCAATACATTCACCCAAATGTTTGTGAAAGCTGTCAATTACAAATGGGGTACACGATCTTAGAACCAGGCAGTGCTTGGAATACGATGCCAAGTCATACACATGAACGTCGGATGGAAGCATATGTGTATTTTGATTTTGCCAACGAAGACACAAAAGTGTTCCATATGATGGGCAAACCAGATGAAACGAAGCATTTAGTCGTTAGTGAAGAACAAGCAGTTATTTCTCCAAGCTGGTCGATCCATTCGGGTGTTGGAACCAGTAACTACTCATTTATCTGGGCAATGTGTGGCGAAAATATCACCTATACCGACATGGATATGGTGGCAATGGACGACTTAAAATAAAAAGAAAGAGGGTTTATCAATTATGGATTTTTCAATGGATCAATTTCGTTTAGATGGTAAGATCGCATTAGTGACAGGAGCTGTCTATGGGATCGGTTTTACGATCGCTCGTTCATTAGCAGCAGCAGGAGCAACGATCGTTTTTAACAACTTGGATCAAGAATCAGTGGATAAAGGATTAGCAAACTATCGTGAAGCAGGGATCGAAGCCCACGGCTATGTCTGTGATGTAACGGATGAAAAAGCAGTCAACGAAATGGTCAAGCAGATCGAAGAAGAAGTTGGCGTGATCGATATCTTAGTCAATAATGCTGGGATCATCAAACGAATTCCGATGTTGGAGATGTCTGCTGAAGACTTCCGCCAAGTCGTTGACGTGGACTTGAACGCTCCATTTATCGTTTCAAAAGCAGTCTTACCGTCAATGATCAAAAAAGGACATGGAAAAATCATCAACATTTGCTCAATGATGAGTGAATTGGGAAGAGAAACGGTGGCTGGTTACACAGCGGCTAAAGGCGGCTTGAAAATGTTGACGAAAAACATTTGTGCTGAATTTGGTTCAGCTAACATTCAATGTAATGGGATCGGACCTGGTTATATTGCAACACCGCAAACCGCACCATTACGAGAGATCCAACCAGACGGTTCTCGTCACCCATTTGATCAATTTATCGTAGCGAAAACACCTGCTGCCCGTTGGGGTGAGCCAGAAGATTTAGCAGGACCAACTGTTTTCTTAGCTTCTGAGGCATCAAACTTTGTCAATGGCCATGTCTTATATGTAGACGGCGGTATCTTGGCGTATATCGGGAAACAACCTGAATAAAACAATCAGTAGTAAGGATGGGGACGATTGCAATCGTTCCCTTTTTTATGGTGCAACACCTAAGAAATGCAAGGCTTTAAAAGGTAGCTTGGCGATAAATGGGTTGAAGCAAAGGAATGGCAAACAAATCTTTTAGAAAGAGTGAAAAGCAAAACGCTGTGAAGGAAAATGTTCTTCGCAGCGTTTTGCTTGAGTAGCTCTTTTCAAATCAGGTAGCGTATTTATGTTAGGGGAAGATTCAACACGAACAATGAGTTTCAATCTAAAAGAACTTGTTGTGCAAGCGGTAATGGAGCATTTGTCAAACATTTGGCAACTAATTTGGCGACGGCTGTAGCACCTTGGTTATTCAAATGCGTGTTATCCGTAATGCCGGCTGGATAATTAGGGTGCTGGTTTTTTTCTAAATGAAGAAAATAGGTTTTCGCCTGTTGTGGTTCCAGTGCTGAAAAGAACCGTTGTGTTGCGGCAAAAAGATCCAGACAGACCACATCCAAGGAGGTAGCCAAAGCACGCATTGCTTCTGGGTAAGGACCGACTGCCAAAGGATCAAGTTGCTGTTGGTCCACGTAATGCAAACGAGTGATCGAGGTCAATAGGATCGGTGTCGCTTGCTGCTGGCGTGCCGTTTGCACGAAGGTTGCTAAATTATGCTGATATTCTACAGGTGTCGTACCACGACTATCTGTTTTTTGATCGTTGTGTCCAAATTGAATCAAGAGATAATCACCAGCATATAGTTCTTTTTTTGCCTGCAACAAGCGTCCTTCTTCAATGAAGCTTTTGGAGGAACGCCCATTTTTTGCCAAGTTGACGATTTGATGCTGGGGGAGATAGCGTGAGATCTTTTCACCCCAGCCCGTTTCTGGACGAGCGCTAGGCTCTTTGATCGATGCGGTGGAATCACCGACGATGACGATTTTTTCCATTGTCTTTCTCCTAAAATTTGAAGTAGTTGTTGGCGTTTTGATAACAGACATTTTCTACTAATGGTTTTAGCTGACGAAGATCAGCAGGTGCTTCACCACGTACAACGATCTCAGCAAGCCATTCACAAAAGACGCGTCGGAAATATTCATGACGGGTGTAAGACAAAAAGCTTCTTGAATCCGTCAGCATGCCGACAAAGTTAAAGATCACACTGCCGTCTGCGAATTTCGTCAATTGGTGACGCATGCCTGCGCGGGTGTCGTTATACCACCAGCCAGATCCTAACTGCAATTTATTATTGCCTTCTTGCTGGAAGCACCCCATCAAAGCGACGAGTGCATCATAGTCATTGGGATTTAAGGAGTAGAGAATCGTTTGAGGCAAATGGTCCTGCGCATCAGCAGCGTTCAATAATTTCTGCAAGCTTTGAGTCAGTGGTTGATCATTGATGCCATCGTAGCCCGTATCTGGTCCCAAGCGCTCAAACATTCGTTGATTGCAGTTACGGTACGCATGGACATGCAGTTGCATCGTCCAACCATGTTCGTGATACAGCTTCATCAGTTCAACTAGAACATTGGTTTTGAAGAACGAAACTTCGTTTTCCTCCAAAGATTCTCCAGCTAATGCTTTGGCAAAAATTGCTTCAAGGGATAACTGTTCGTCTGCAGCATACACTAAAGTATCCAGTGCATGGTCAGACAAGCGGCAGTGATGCTGGTGAAAGTAGGTTACACGGTCCCGCAAGGCTCTCAAGAAAGCATCGTAGGTAGTGATCGCGTTTTCGACACTCTTTTCGAGTTTGGTAACATAGGTAAGAAAATTCGGATGGTCGATTTGTAACGCTTTGTCAGGTCGAAAGGTCGGCAAGACCCGAAAACGTTGTTCTGTTTGGCTTAATTGGTGATGATAGTGAAGATCATCGACTGGATCATCTGTGGTGCAAACGATCTCGACGTTACTGCGAGCAATCAAAGCTCTTCGGGTAAAGTCTTTTTGCTGCAATTTTTCGTTGCATAGCCTCCACAAAGTTTCGGCGTTTTCTTCAGTAACGGGAAGATCGATCTCAAAAAATCGCTTTAATTCTAAATGGGTCCAACTGTAAAGGGGATTTCCCACCAATTTTGGCACTGTTTGACACCATGCCAAAAATTTTTCATAATCACTGGCATTGCCCGTAATCGCTTCTTCGGGTACGCCACAAGCGCGCATCAATCGCCATTTGTAATGATCACCACTTAGCCATGCCTCGGTGATAGTTTTAAACGGCCGATCCTCATAGATTTCTTTCGGGTCTAGGTGGCAGTGGTAATCAATGATCGGCAGCTCTTTGGCATAGTCATGGTATAGTGTTTGAGCAATTTCATTTGGCAATAAATAGTTTTCATTTAAAAACATGTCGGACCTCTTTTCTTTGATTATAGTGTCACGCCATTTTTAAAGATGGCGATCTCACGAACGTTGTTGGCTTCATTACGCGTCGGTTTTCCACTGGCAGTATCGATGATCGCTTGAATAAAATCTTCCAGCACGACCTCCATCGGCTCTTCCAACAAGCGACCAGCGTTGAAATCCATCCAGTGGGGTTTCTTATGATAAATCTCTTGATTCGTGGCAACTTTCATGGTCGGCACATAGGCACCAAATGGCGTGCCGCGGCCAGTGGTAAATAAGACGAGTTGACAATCGGCAGAAGCCAGTGCAGAAGCGGCAACAAGGTCGTTTCCTGGACCTTCCAGCAGGCTCAAGCCTGGCTTACGGAGTTTTTCCCCATATTTTAAGACATCGACGACAGCGGAAGTCCCAGATTTTTGGGTACAGCCTAATGACTTATCTTCTAGCGTAGTGATACCGCCTGCCTTATTGCCAGGAGAAGGATTTTCATAGACCGGTTCACCGTATGCAAGGAAATAATCTTTAAAGTCGTTGATTAGATGGAGAATTTTTTCAAAGGTGGCTTCATCTTGTGCACGCGCCATCAAGACTTGTTCAGCGCCAAACATTTCGGGTACTTCCGTCAAGACTGTACTGCCACCTTGAGAAACTAAAAAGTCAGAAAATGCCCCCAACAAAGGGTTGGCGGTGATCCCAGAAAACCCGTCGGAACCCCCACATTTTAACCCGATCTTTAGCTCACTCAAGGGAACGGCTTCTCGTTGATCCTCTTTTGCTGCTTCCAGTAATTCTTCTAATAAGCTTTCGCCGACCGCAATTTCATCGTCGCTTTCCTGTGCCACCATAAATTTGACGCGCTTTGGATCGTAGTCACCCAGGTTTTTCTTAAACTCGGGAACGGTGTTGTTCTCACAACCTAAGCCAAAGACCAAGACGCCACCGGCATTTGGATGATGCACCGCATCAATTAAAATTTGACGGGTGTTTTGATGATCTTGGCCTAACTGGGAGCAGCCGTAGGGATGTTTAAGGATCGTAATATGATCAAAAGTGCCAAGATCTGGATGATTCTTCTTGAAGTTTTCAACAATGATCTCTGCGATGCCATTGATACAACCAACTGTTGGCACGATCAGTAAATCATTACGAATTCCAACTTTGCCGTTTGCTCGACGGTACCCTTGGAACGTCGCAGCCCTTTTTGGATAACGGACGGGATGCAAATCGGGGGCATAGGTGTATGCTAAGGTACCAGAAAGGTTGGTTTTGACATTGTGGGTATGCAACCATTGGCCAGTTTTCACGTCAGCTAAGAGATGTCCAATGGGATAGCCATATTTGATCACGTCTTGTGATTGTGCTAGATCTTTGAGGGCGATTTTGTGTCCTTGTGGAATATCCTCAAAAAGGGTGATCGTTTGGCCTTCAAATGCAAGGGTCGTTTTAGCAGCTAGTGGTTTTAATGCGACTGCGACATTGTCTTTAGGGTGCAATTTCAATAGTTGCGCGGGTGTTTCTGTTAATGTGTTGGACATAAAGATTCTCCTTTATTTCAAACTTGGCTCAGGGGTGTCAATCGACGCAAGTAACTGGCGGGGTCCGTCTTGTTTTAGACATGCGCACATTTCATTGATTGTCTCTGTCATAAAGCTCAGGTCTGCATGCCAAAGTTGCTCATTTTTTAATAGAGCTGCGATCTGTTCTTCTGCTGGTAATTGTTTCACTTGCTGAAATATGGTTGTCACTAGCTCATCATCTTGAAAGGGTCGTGTGAGATAGAAAGTCAGCAATCCTGCCAGTGCGGCAGTGATTCGTTTTGGTACCTGCTGGTTTTGTTGGACATAACGACTTAAGACTGGTTGAAGACGCGCACGGAATTTTGAGACGCTGTTTAAAGCGATCGATTGCAGCTGATGCTTCACATAAGGATTTCTGAAGCGCTCTTTGATTTGGTCCGCATAAGCTGCAAGCTGCGCTTTAGGCAAATCAAGCATTGGAATCAACTCTTCCTGAAAAAGACCATCTAAAAAGGCTGCAAATTCACGGTCGTTCATTACTTCTTCAACGGTTTCTAAACCCGCTAAAAGACCGAGGGGAACCATCGCCGTATGAGGACCATTTAATAAATGTACTTTTTGTTCACGGTAAGGAGTCATATCTTCTGTCACGATCACATTCAACCCAGCTTCTTGCAAAGGGAGCTTTTCGGCTACGCCGTTTCCTTCGATCACCCATAGCATAAAGGGTTCCGCAGTGACCATTACGGCATCCTCATAGCCAAGAACCTCTTGGTATTGTGCCACTTTGTCGCGAGGATATCCTGGAACGATCCGATCGACTAAGCTGCAGCAGAAGGTGTTTTCTTTTTCTAACCAGTTGACGAAGTCTGATTCCAAAGACCATAATGCGGCATATTGTAAGACGATCTCTTTTAGTTTTTCCCCATTCCGATCGATCAATTCACAAGGAATGATCAAAAATCCCTTTTTTCGTAGTTGAAAACGACGATACAAAAGAGCGGTCAGTTTTGCGGGAAAACTTTGGGGAGGGGTATCGTGTAAGGTATCCTCTGGGTGAAACGCAATACCTGCTTCCGTCGTATTAGAAACGATGATCTCAAGTTGCTCGTCTTCGGCTAATGCAAGATAGTCTTCCCATTGCTGATAAGGATTCAGCACTTGATCGATGGTGGAGACGACTTCAAATGTTTGAGATAAAGCGCCATCGACAAGTCCTTCTAAGATAACGGTGTAGAGATTTTCTTGTTGTGCCAACAGCTCTTTCAAGCCGTGATCAATCGGCTGTACCACAACGGCACTGCCGTTAAAAAGACCTTGCTTGTTCATTTGCTGCAGCTGCCAGTTAAAAAAGCCCCGCATAAAATTGCCTTCCCCGAATTGAATCACTCGGGCTGGATAGGTTTGATGGGGTTGTTCGGTAATTTTTTTCATAGAATCCTCCTTAAAAAAATATATATATGCACACGTTAACATTTTTGCGTAAGCGCTCTTGAAAACAAGAGGCTTACAGCGATTGACGAATGATTAACGAGGTATCAAAGAAATGTTGTTTCTCAACTACTTGATTGGCAAATGCCTGCAACAGCAGGGTTGCTGCCAATTGACTCATTTCATAGACTGGTTTGCGGATCGTTGTTAATGGGGGATACGTATAGGGAGAAAAAGAACTATCATCAAAACCGATGATGCCTATCTCCTCTGGGATCTTTCGTCCTGCTTGATGACAGGCATTGATCGCACCGATCGCCATATCATCATTGGCGCAAAAAATCACTTCAGGTGGTTCAGGTAAAGCGAGTAGTTGCTGGGCACCCAGCTGACCGCTTTCCAACGAGTAGTCGCCAGCTACGAAGTATTCTTTCGGGCAGACAAGCTGCTTTTCTTGAATCGCTTTCATAAATCCTTTGCGGCGCTCTCTAGCGGAACCAAAGGAAGCGATCCCTTCGATCATGGCGATCTTTCGAAAGCCTTGTTCAAGCACATAGGTGATCATTTGATAGACCCCTTGGGCATCATTACTAGTGACATTCATCAAGGTTGCATCCTGCAATTGACGATTCAAAACGACGATGGGAATGTTTTTCTTTGAAAGAGCAGCGATAAAACCGTCATCACGATCGCTTTGACTCATCACGATCGCTCCATCGAGGCGATTCGGCTCTTCATCAAATGTATCGGATTGCAATAATTCATGAACCGCCAAAGTATATTCGGATGGTAGGGTATCACTGATTCCTTTGATCACTTCGACTAAAAAGCTATCGGAAGTACCAATGGATAGATGAGAAAAATAAAGACCAATGATATAGGATTTTTGATTCACTAGACTTTTGGCATTGACATTGGGCACATAGTGTAAAGATTCAGCGATGGCTGCGATCTTCTTTTTTGTTTCTGGCTTAATTAATGGGCTATCGTTTAGCGCACGAGAAACAGTTGTATGTGAAACACCAGCGACTTTGGCGATATCTTTGATCGTAACCATAGAAAACCTTCTTCCTTTTTGCTTGATTCAAGCATAGCTTGTTCCCACGAGAATGTCAATACACCAAGGATGCACACGTGAAACATTTTTCAAAATAACATAGGAACTTTTTCTGGGATGTGCTAGTATAAAAGAAGATAGTCAGGTAATGGGAGGGAGTCTATGAAATTCTTTTTAAGCTATCATCAAACGTCCAACTTGTTTTATAAAATATTTATTTTGATTTTTCTAATTGGTAGCGCTTTAATAATTGGGTTTAGTGGGGTCATTTATCATCGAACGTATCAAAACATTCAAGAAACATTTTTGCAAAGTCAACATAATTTGGTCAACCAAGTCAAAGAAAATCTGGATCAAAAAATTCAGATGGTGGAGTATGCCTTTTCTACATACAGTAGCACACAAAGCTTTTCCGATACGATGGAACAGCCGTTTTCTGTGACGAATTATCGACAAGTACGAGAGATCAATTCACAACTGGCTTACATTGGTGTGATGGGGATCGAAAACGCCAGTTACCAATTGGTGAATTTGAACCAGCATTGGAAAATCGAAGAAGGCTCCTTAAAACAAATCGATGATACTGAATTCGCTGCTTTTCAAGCGTTGATCGACAACCAACGCTACTTGTATTGGTTGCCAGAAGATGGCTATTTAAAAATGGTGATGACGCTGCCTGTGTTTCGACAGGAAACCACTGCTTTGGGGATCGCTGAAATCCAAGACCATACCATTGCGCAGTTGGTGGCAGATCATGACGATTCCTTTTTGAATATTTTTCATGCAGACGGACAACTGCTTTTCGATAATGGTGAAGTGATCGATTCTGCCTTACAAGAAACAATGATTGCAGCTGCCCACGGCGATGGCATCTTCACTGACAAAGAAAACAATAAGTATGTGGTCACACAATCGGATTACAATCAGTGGTATCATGTGATCCGCCTGGCGCCTGCTAGCGTTTCACAAGCAATCCGTGAATTAAGAAGCGGTTTGATCGTGATTGGCAGTCTTTTGATCATCCTCTTTTTATTAGTATCCTATCGCATTGCGATCGTGGCTACCTCACCCATCAATCGGATCGGTGAGCTTTTAAAGCCCAAAAAACAAGGTCAGAAATTAGAAGTCAATCAGTTGATTTCCGATATCGACCAGGTCTTACATCAAAACCACGATCTCGCCGTCAAAGTCGAGCATCAAAAGCCCGAATTAGAATCCTTGTTTCTATTAAACTTGTTTCGCGGCTGTATCTCAGAAGAAGATATTCACTTAAAACTGTCACAATTTGGGTATGAAGTATCCAAAACAGAACACTTTGCCGTATTACTGATTCAAATCGATGATTTGTGTGGACGAGAAACAGCGACTATTGATATTTTCTTGCTTGCCATCGAGAATCTCGTTTCTGAGATCATTCCAGCAAATTTGCGTTTTCAACCAATCATCTCCAGTCAAGAAACCCAAGGAACGATTTTAAAGCTTCCTGAATCAGTTGACCAAAAACAAGTATTGACCTATTGTCAAAAGATCCATCAAGCGGCAAAAGATTACTTGAAAATCAAAATAAGTTGTGGGGTCTCACAATCCTACGACCGCCTCGTAGAAACCAAATTAGCGGTTGATAACGCCAAAGAAGCCTTGCACTATCGAATGAATTTAGGGGAAGAAGTCATTATCTTTTTTGACGACATTGCAGCACAATTAGACAATAATGCGATCGTTCAATACCCTAGAGAAGCAGAAAGCACCTTTTTGGATGCGATGCGTAGTGGGGAACTAGCGACCATCAAAGCGAGTTACACGGAAGTCGTACGGGAAATCATTCATGAAAACAAAAATCCGTTGACGATTGAAAGTGCCTTGTTTAAGTTGATCAACAGTATCGTTCAGCTAGGGCAACTTTTAGGAGCGGATCATACCAGCTTGCAGAATAGTCGTAAAGTTTATCAATCCGTGCTCAACCAAACTATTTTGTTCAAAGTTGAGCAAATCATCTATCATGAGTTAGTTTTACCTATCGTTGAAACGACACAAGCCAAAACAGATCGAGAAATTCGCTCCTTGTCTGAAAAGATGGTCTTGATCGTACACCAACAATACGATCAAGATCTCTCCTTAGATAGCATTGCTGAACAGCTACATTATAATGCCAATTACTTAAGTAATGTGTTTAAAAAGGAATTATCCATCAATTTTGCCGATTACTTACAAAACTATCGGTTGCAAATCGCCAAAAAATGGTTGCGGGAAACGGATATGACGATCAAGGAAATCGCAGCCAACCTTCAATATACCAACTCTCAAAACTTCATCCGCTTTTTCAAAAAGAAAGAACAGATGACCCCTGGAGAGTATCGCAAACGATCCAAAGACTAAAAGAAAAAAGCGCTTTTTGATCGTTGATCAAAAGCGCTTTTTTCTTTGCTGCCTGTTGGTTACCCTTTGACGGAACCAACCATTGCACCTTTCACGAAATACTTCTGGACAAATGGATAGGCGATCAACATTGGCAGAGTCGCAACGACGATCACGGCCATTTTTACGGATTGTGCTGGGGGGACAACATCGACACTAGCGGCATCAGCGTTCATCCCGCTGGAGACGATCACGATTTGTCGAAGGAGCACTTGGATCGGCCATTTCGCTGAATCATTGATGTACAAGATCGCTGATTGATAAGTATTCCAATAACTAACAGCGTAGAACAAAGAGATCGTCGCAATCGATGGTAAGGAAAGGGGTAAGATGATACGGAAAAAGACGCCCCAATCAGAGCAACCATCCATTTTTGCGGATTCCTCTAAACTATCAGGAATCCCTTGGAAAAAGTTTCTCATAATGATCATATTATATGCACTGATGGCGCTCGGTAAGATCAATGCCCAGAGAGAATCGATCAAGCCGAGGCTTTGTACCAAAATAAAACTTGGGATCATCCCACCGCTAAACAACATGGTAAATACGACAATAAAGTTGAAGATGCCGCGTCCATGCAAATATTTTCTCGAAAGAGCATAGGCCATAAAAGAGGTCAAGATCATTGAAAGAACCGTTCCGACGATGGTCACGAAAAGGGAAACACCAATACTCGTAAAAATCGTGGGTGTCGAGAGAATATACCGGTAAGCATTTAAGCTAAATTCACGTGGGAGAATGATAAATGTTCGTGTCGCGATCTCAGAAGAAGAAGCAAAGGAGCTTCCGAGAATGTTTAGAAAAGGTAAGAGACACGTTAAGGTGAAGAGTAGTAGAAAGCCAATAATAAATCCTTGAACGACCCGTTCACTTTTCGGGCGGTTCGTTTTTTTCAGGGTTTGTTGCATAGAAAAAACCTCCATCTTTTTTTACTTAAATAGGTACTTCCAACGTATCATGAGGCGGGGACAACGTATATAATCACTTTTACATGTTAAAAAATTCACAATAGCGATAAACGTTGATAAATCAAGGATTTTCCAATTCGATTGAGAAATAATCCTAAAAAATGTATGCCTTTTCAAAGCTGAGAAAATGATTATATACGTTATCTTTTTTTCACGCTACCATGGGACTATCAAATCAAAAAAATTCGGAGGAACAAGTATGGAAACAAAAGTTGATAATTACTTCTCACCACTTAATGAAGAAGAACAGCGGCTGCGGCTGAAAAAGAAAAAATGGGCGCAAATCAGAAAAAATCGTGCCCTCTATATTATGGTATTGCCGGGGATTTTATATTTTCTTATTTTCCGTTACATACCGATGGGCGGTTTGGTCATCGCTTTTCAAGACTACCAACCATTCTTGGGGATCCTAGGAAGCCCCTTTGTTGGCTTCACTCATTTTATTCGGCTCTTTACTGAAGATACCTTCGTGATGTTGATGCGCAATACACTGATCATGTTTTTCTTAAATATCACGATTTCTTTCCCTTTTCCTATATTATTGGCACTTATGCTAAATGAAGTAAACAATCGCCGTTTGAAAAAAGGGATTCAAACCATCATTTATTTGCCTCATTTTATGTCGTGGGTCATCGTTGTTTCCATCTTCTATGTTTTATTAACGACAGAAGGTGGTGTAATCAATAACATGATCGAAAGTCTTGGTGGCGAACGTATCCCGTTTCTAACAAGCCGCACGTGGTTGCGTCCAATGTACATTTTCCAAGATCTTTGGAAAGGTGCCGGTTGGGGGACGATCGTCTATCTAGCCGCTATTACCAATGTTGATGAACAGCTTTATGAAGCTGCGGATATGGATGGGGCTGGCAAGCTACGAAAAATGTGGCATATCACATTGCCTTGTATTCGTCCAACGATCGTAACCTTATTGATTTTAAAGATCGGTTCGATCTTAGATATGGGCTTTGAGCATATGTTCTTGTTGATGAACTCAATGAACCGTGAAGTTGCCCAAATCTTTGATACCTTTGTCTATACCGCCGGGATTCAAAATGGTCAATTGAGTTACTCGACAGCTGTTGGGCTGTTTAAAGGACTTGTTGGCTTGATCCTCGTTATCTTTGCGAATCGTTTGGCGAAAAAAATTGGCGAAGACGGGATTTATTAAGAAAGAAGGGATCACATGACGATCGAAAAGATCACGAAAATCAACGAAGGATTACTCGCATTTTTGACGCTGATCGCACTTCACTTTCTTTGGCTCAGTGTGACTCTCCTGGGAGGGGTCCTCTTTGGCATTGGCCCTGCGTCGTATGCCATGATGAAATATTATGATCGCTGGCTTCGTCTTCATGAACGACCACCTTTGATCAAAAGTTTTTTCTACTATAGTAAAGAACGGTTCCGACAATCGGTGCTGATCAGTTGGTTGTTTCTGATCATTGCAGCGATCGTGATCACCAACATATTTGCGCCATTTCCATGGTTTATCCAAGTAGCGAATTTCCTCTTTTTGATTGCGTTTCTCTTTTTATTCATGCACGTGTATACCGTCATGGCAGCCACCAACTTTGTGACCGTGTTTGAGATCCTGCGGGGGAGTGTGTTGTTAGGTTTAGGCTATCTGCATTATTCGATCATAAGTTGGACGATTTTGATCGTTGGCTATTTAGTCCTGGGTAGTTATTTCTTGATCGGCCTCTTTCTGATGGGTAGCAGCTTAGTTGGTGGTGTTTTTGCCATTGCTGGTAAAAAAATTCTTCAAGATATCCACCCAATTGAAACAGATCAGGTGGTTTCAAAAACGGCATCGACTACGGAGCAAACCGTTGCCAGCAAAGGAGATGAGGTCATTATCTAAAGAAAACGGCTCAAAGACTTTTACTGGTCCGCAAACAAAACGGTCACTAGAGAACACCTGAAAATAGCAAGACAAGCTGAACCCTCATGAAATATAGCCGGTAAAACGGATTCATTCAAATAGCTCTATGAATTGAGGAGACTACAATAAAAGGAAGTATCGTACATGAAGAACTATTCGGAAATTGCTTTGAACACATTATTTGAGCGCTATGACTACTTATGCAAAGAAAAAATTTATCACGGAAAATGGTCCTATGACATCGGGGTCGTTTTACAAGGCGTGAAAGAAGCCTATGAGCAAACTGGTGACAAACGCTATTTCGACTATATCCAAAACACGATGGATTTTTATATTGACGAAGACGGTTGTATCAAAAACTATCAGATGGATGCGATGAATATCGATTACATCAATAATGGCAAATGTTTATTCTTACTATACAAAGAAACAGGTGCTTCAAAATACAAGATCGCCTTGGACACGCTGTATCAACAATTACAGCAGATGCCAAGAACAAGCGAAGGCGGGTTCTGGCATAAAAAAATCTATCCTTATCAAATGTGGTTAGATGGCTTATATATGGGGGCCCCATTTCTAACAGAATACGCACTGACATTTGAGAAAGAAGAAGCATTGGAAGATGTAATCAAGCAATTCACCTTATGCTTTACTCATACCCTAGATCCAAAAACGGGTCTTTTGTATCACGCGTGGGATGAACAAAAAGTCCAGCCGTGGGCAGATCCTGAGACCGGTTGTTCAAAAAATTTCTGGGGACGATCAATGGGATGGTTCATGATGGCTCTCGCAGATACGATGGTGCTATTAGGGGAATCAGAGCAGAAGAATCCATTAGAAAAAATGTTTGTCTCCTGTCTAGAAGCTCTTGCTAAAGTAAGAGATCCCCAGAAAAAAGTGTGGTATCAAGTCTTAGATAAAGGCAGTGAGCGTGGGAATTATTTAGAAGCATCCGCTTCTTCAATGATTTGTTACGCAACAGCGAAAGCAGTCAAAGCAGGGATCATCGATCAAAAATGGCAAGTGTTTGCCCAAGAGACCTATCAAGGATTGCTTGATGAGTTTGTCTTTTTAACAAAAGAAGGCTGGTTGAATCTGATCAGAAACTGTGAAGTTGCTGGTCTTGGTGGACCAGATGATCGGGATGGTACGTTTGTTTACTATATCAGTGAACCCGTTATCACAAATGATTTCAAAGGATACGGTGCCTTTTTACAAGCGAGTTTACTGCTGCAACCACTAATGGAGGAAGGAAGCAAGAAATGAATATCCAATTGACTACAGCTGATTTACAAGAAAAAGAAGGTCTGTTGACAGAAGCGATTCAAGAAAAAATTGATGAATTGCATCAACAAGGAGGAGGCAGAATCACTTTTTCCGCAGGACGCTATCCGACAGGTGCGCTCTTTTTAAAAAGTAACATTGAACTGCACTTACTATTGGGGGCGACCCTAGTATTTTCTGATGATCCCAAAGACTATCCCGTCGTTGTGTCTCGCTGGGAAGGGGTCAAACGGGAAGTTTATGCCTCTTGTTTATATGCCGAGAATGCGGAAAATATCGCTGTCACAGGACTAGGAATGCTTGATGGACAAGGGCAAAGATGGTGGAAGACCTTTCGGGAAAACCGTGAACAGCTTGCTTATCCACGACCAAAATTAATCAGTTTTGACTCTTGCCAGCAAATTACGTTGAAAGATATCCGTCTTGTCGATTCACCAAGTTGGACCGTCAATCCGATTCTTTGCCAAGATCTAACGATCGATAATCTTCGCATCAAAAATCCAGCGGATTCGCCAAATACGGATGGGATCGATCCTGAATCTTGTAAAAATGTCCGCATCAGTAACTGTCATATCGATGTTGGTGATGATTGTATCGCCATCAAATCAGGAACGGAGGACACCAAAGAACGGGTCGCTTGTGAGAATATCACGATCGTAAATTGCCATATGCTTCATGGGCATGGGGCAGTCGTTCTAGGTAGTGAGATGAGCGGCGATATTCGTAATGTCACCATCAGTAACTGTATTTTTCAAGATACCGATCGTGGGATTCGGTTGAAATCCCGTCGGGGACGTGGCGGAACGATCGAAGATATTCGAGTGAATAACATAGTGATGGATAATGTTATCTGTCCATTCACTTTAAATCTTTACTATTTCTGTGGACCGAAAGGCAAAGAAAAGTATGTTTGGGATAAAAATCCGTACCCGATCACCGAGGAAACCCCTCATTTTCGGAGAATCCATTTTGCAAATATCTCGGCTCGGAATGTTCATGCGGCCGCTGGGTTTGTTTATGGCTTGGCTGAACAATTTATTTCAGATATCACTTTCCAAGATATTGCTGTCTCTATGGCTGAACACCCAATTCCAGGAAAGCCTGCAATGATGACAGGTATCGAAGAGATGACAAAACAAGGCTTTTATATTGGCTGTGGACGGAATATTCAGTTTGATCGTATCAATTTGGAAGGCGTAACTGAAGCGTTCCATATCGAGAATAGTCGGGAAATCACCGTCACACAATCATTTGAGAATCGTCAGCCTCTGGCATTTCAAGGAGATTTTTTGTGAGGGATCCTCAGTTACTACAGCTGCTAGGTCCTGATATGAAAGTTGCACCACAAGTGGTTCAGCAAACAAAAGAGCAAGTGCAAAATTATACCTTGGAACATTTACTTCTACGATTAAATCAAGAAGAGGATGTCCCTGCATACTTTGCTTATCCTAGCTCTCAGCAACCTGTTCCACTCGTTTTGTTCAATCATTCTCATGGCGGCGACTTCACGATGGGGAAAGAAGAACTACGACAAAGTCCGTGTTATATGCAAAAAGAAAGCCTATTCGCGACATTTATGAAGTTGGGCGTCGCCGTTGGGGTGATCGACATGTGGGGCTTTGTCGAACGAAAAAACGGTGAGAATGATAGCTACAAGCGGTTTCTGTTGCATGGCAAAACATTATGGGGACAACGAATCTATGACAATCAACAGTTTTTGACCTATCTTGCTTCCCGCAAAGAAGTGAAACAGTCCGCTATCGCCACATTGGGACTTTCTATGGGCGGTTTGATGAGCTGGTGGTTGGCAGCGCTTGATGAACGGATATCAGTGGTGGTGGACATGGCAGCAGAAGTGGACTATCAAGCATTGATCGAAGAGGACTGTCTAAGCAAACATGGGTTTTACTATTATGTTCCTAATGTGTTGAAAGACTTTACGACTGCGGCCATCCAAAAACAGATCGCACCACGCCCGCGTTTGAGTTTGGTTGGCAAAGAGGATCGTGGCTGCCCCTCAAGCGGCGTCGCTCGTTTGGATCAGCAGCTCGGACAGCATTATGAAGCAATAGGCTATAAGGAGCATTGGCAGGCGTGTTGCTTGCCAGGCGGTCATGAAGAAACCAAGGAGATGAGAGCGCAGTGGATCGAATTTCTAAAACAGCACCTCCTATCAAGCTAAAGGTTAGTAAAGAGCCGCAAAAGGGTGATTTTACGAGTATCCAAGCAGCCGTGCTGGCTGCTGAAGCCTTAAAAGCACCTTGTGAAATCACGATCGCCTCTGGAGTGTATCAAGAACAGGTGAAAATTTATAAAAACCAGCTTACGTTGATCGCGGAACCTAACACGTTCTTATGCTACCACTTGGCTGCCGAGCAAACCGATGAAAAAGGGCAAAAAAGAGGAACGTTTCAAACAGCGACGCTCTTTATCAATAGCCGAGAAGTCTTTGTAAAAAACCTGACCATCATCAATGACGCAGGGTATGGGCAAGCAGTCGGGCAAGCAGTTGCCGTCTATATCGAAGGGGATGACATTCGCTTCGAACGCTGTCATCTCGATGCTTTTCAAGATACCTTGTGCCTGGGTCCATTGCCAAAATATACCAAAGAAGGCGAACCAATGATCAGTCCTTGGCGAAAGACAGTCTTTGACCAACAACAGAGTTTGTTTTTGCATTGCAGAATCAGTGGAACAGTCGATTTTATTTTTGGCGGTGGTTCCGCCACCTTTGAAGAGTGTCGCTTGCATTGTAAAAATACACCACAAACGAACTACGTTACTGCTGCCTCAACCAGCAAACAAGCAAGCGGGTTAACCTTCGATCGGTGCCGAGTGACAGGGGACAAAGCCTATTATTTAGGCCGTCCTTGGCGTAATGACGCCAAAGTCACCTTTTTATCCTGCTGCTTTGATCAACAGCTCGCCCCTTGCGGATGGTCTGATTGGGGAAAAACAGCAAGCCACCAAACGGTCACATTCACGGAGCGAATGTGTTGTTACCAAAGAAGTCCCCAACGTCCTGAATGGGTGACTCTTGAAGGAGTGATAGAAAAATGAGCAAGGCAAAATGGTCTGGCTGGATCGGGATGGTTCTCGCTCTGGTGTTTATGGGCGGCTTTTCCTTGGCGATCAATCAAATGACTGCCCAGCAGTTCGAAGAGATCTTTCAACGTGCGTTTCCCACTATACTGAATCAAATGACGGCAGAAGCAGCATTGGCGCAATTTCAAACACTCGGCGCTTGGTTTGGCTTCACGCTGTTGGCACTCCTGATATTGGTTTCAGTGGCGACGATGCTTGTTCGCTATCGTAATTATCGAAAGCAATCTTGTGCTATTTATTTTTTGACTGGTGTCGTGACATTGATTGGTAGTCAAATGATCGCTTTTCCGATTGCCTTTTGTTTCTTTTTAGCGGCGGGTTTTTGTTTTCTCCATCGCGATGACGGACACAAGAAAAAAACAACGGACGCAGTCAGCAAACAAGGAGGGGTTGCATGAAGGCAATAATTAATAATCCGATTTTAAGAGGGTTTCATCCTGATCCGAGTATTTTAAAAGTCGAGGATACTTATTATTTAGCGGTTTCTTCCTTTGAGTGGTTGCCAGGAATTCGGGTCTACTGTTCTCAAGATCTAGTCAATTGGTCCCATGAAACAGATATTCTGACCAATCAAGTGGATTTATTAGGCAACGCAGCAAATTGCAGCATTTGGGCACCGCAAATCAGTTACGCAAACGGACAATACTATTGTGTCTATACAAATGTTCGCAACACGACACGCCCCTTCAAAGACTGTCGAAACTATCTCATCACGGCTCCTACCATTCATGGGCCATGGAGTGAGCCCATTTACTTAAATGGTAGTGGCTTTGATCCGTCCTTGTTTCATGATCAAGAGGGGCGTATCTGGTTATTGAATGCGCTTTGGGATTATCGTAAGGATACACCAAATAAATCGGTGGGGATCGTGCTCCAAGAATACTCTGAAGCACAAGGCCGCTTGATCGGTGACAGAGTGCCAATTTTTTCTGGAACCCAGCTGGCGAAGACTGAAGCACCGCATCTTTATTACCACAATGAGTGTTATTACTTACTGACGGCAGAAGGAGGAACGGGTGCAGGTCATGCGGTAACAGTTTGTCGTAGTAAAACCATCGCTGGACCTTATGAAGTAGATCCGCATTTTCCCATGATACGTGCCTATCAGCGCGAAGATTCCCCTTTTCAATGTACAGGTCATGGCAGTTTGACGATTGCGCCATCAGGAGAATGGGTCATGAGCTATTTGATGACTCGGCCAGTAGAAGGGGCAGCGATCCTTGGACGAGAGACAGCACTCCAAACTGTCTATTGGGATCACGAAGGATGGCTGCGTCTTAGCAATAACGATACGATCCCAGATCAAACCATCAGGCTCGCTAGCGACGCTCAGAAGCAAAGGGCATCACCTGCTGTTTTTATTGATGACTTTAAAGGATCGTTGCAAAAAGCATGGAACGGTAGACGATTGCTGCCCAATGAAGAGTGGTGCAATCTGAGTGAGCGACCAGGGTATTTGCGATTGATCGGCGGAGAATCGATGCAATCGAACTTTCATAAGCACTTATTGGCGATTCGTCAACAAGACTTTTGTTTTGAAGCTGAAACAGTGATGGAATACCACCCCCAATCGTTCAATCAGATGGCTGGATTGTCGCTTTTCTTAAATGAAGAAAACTATTTGTTTTTCTACGTAACCTATGATGAAAAAGAAGACAAGGTCCTTCGGTTGCTGCGGTGTTGTGAAGGAGAATTTCACTTGTTCCCAGATAAATTGCCCCTCGCTGCTGCAAGTGAGCCGATTGGATTGAAAGTAGTCGGTTCTTATCTAGAAGCCCAATGGTTCTATCGGCAATCACAAACGTGGCATCCCTTTAAAAAGCAAAACATCCAGTTCTTGTCTGGTGGTTTTACGGGGAATTTCATTGGAATCAGTGCCCATGATTTAGATCACTTTGGCAAAAGCTATGCCGATTTTGAATATTTTACGTATCAAGGGAAAGATCCGCTCGATGATGGCTCCCTAAAAATAGAGAAAGAAGGTTAACAAATGAAAAAATTGAAAGTTGCAAGTTTATTATTATGTGCTGGACTGTTTTTAGCAGGCTGCGGCGATGGTGGAGGTTCACCTGAAGGACCAGAAAGCGAAGGGAAATCAAGTATTTCTTGGATGGCGATGCTACATACTGCTTCCCCACCATCTGGAGATGTCACGCAAAAGCTAGAAGAATACACAGGGGTCGAGATCGACTTTACGTGGGTGCCAGATGCTTCAAAAACAGAGCGCTTGAATGCAGCATTGGCGTCGAATTCTTTAGCAGATATCGTTAGTCTGACAGAAATCAATAACACAACCGTCCGCAGCTCACTCGCATCTGGAATGTTCTGGGATGTGGAACCCTATTTAGAAGAGTTCCCGAATTTGGCAGAAATTTCCGAAGATCGGTTAGAGTCTTCTCGAATTGATGGTCGAATCTATGGTGTTCCGTTTTTAAAACCGATCGCTCGTTATGGCGTCCTTGTCAGAAAAGATTGGTTGGATAATTTAGGCTTGGACGTGCCATCGACATTAGAAGAATTAGCTGCTGTCGCCCAAGCCTTTACGGAAGATGATCCAGATGGAAACGGTGCGGATGATACGGTTGGTTTCGTAGAGCGTGATGAGTCCTTTAACGTTGGGTTCCGTTCGCTTTCAGGTTACTTTGGTGCAGACAATTGGTTTACGATCACGGATGATGATGAAGTGATGCCATCCTTTATGCAACCAGAATACAAAGAAGCAATGGAATGGTTCCGTAATATCTATGATAACGGCTGGATGAATTCTGATTTTGCGGTAATGGCGAAAAATGATCAGAAGAACTATATCGTTCAAGGTCGTGGTGGGATCGTATTGAGTGGTTTGCAAGAAGTACGTAACTACATTGATGATGCAGCTGGTACTGATGAAGAGCATATGGAATGGGTCTTGATCAATGATATCGTCCATGAAAATGTGGAACGTCGTATCCTTTCTGATACCAATGGTGGAATGGGCGGCTGGTTAGCCATTCCGAAAAACAATGTTGAAACCGAAGAAGACTTACGTGTTGTTTTGAAATTTATCAATGATTTGATGGACGAAGAGCCGTTTACGTTGATGACGCAAGGGATCGAAGGGGTTCATTATGAAATTGATGATGAGGGTGTCTATGTCCGTTTAGATGATACGAAGTGGCAACAAGAAGTACAACCATTTTCTTCGTCTCGTCCATCAGAATTAGTAACAGTTTTCCCTTCAAGCAACCCATATGTCAACTTAGCCAATGAAAAGATTCGCGAAAATGAAGAGTTTGCGGTGATCAATCCTGCACAATCGCTGACCTCTGAAACCTATGATCGTTCATGGTCAAGCTTGATTGAAGGAATCTCAGACGCTTACTACCAATATATGACTGGGGAAATCGAGATCGATGGGTTTGATACAGCAATCGAAACCTTCTTAAGAAATGGTGGACAGCAAATCATTGACGAGTTCACGGAAGACTATCGTTCACAACAATAAAGGTCACAAAAGGTTCTGATCATCTATTGAGAAGAAATAGATGAAGTGAGGAGCCGCTACTGCTGAATGATTTGAAGACCAAGACCAGTTGAAGTGATTCGCTGCTTGGTCTTCTTTTTGCTTCAAAAGCAGTGAAGAAAGGAGAAGCTATGTTTCAACTAACTGTTCGGGGGCAT
This sequence comes from Enterococcus sp. DIV2449a, assembly GCF_051711225.1. NCBI lineage: Bacteria > Bacillati > Bacillota > Bacilli > Lactobacillales > Enterococcaceae > Enterococcus > Enterococcus sp. DIV2449a. The sequence continues at coordinate 2,074,418 of NZ_JBIOME010000001.1, read as the reverse complement.
GATTTAAAGAATTATGGGTCCCCAGAAGAATTAGCGCAAAAAATTGCCGCCCAAAACATTCATAACATTCAATTTGCATTAAATAAATCCTTCCCACAATGGGCAGAGCCAGAGCAATTAAGCCCTGGTTTAGGCCGCTTTTTCAAACGAGTTTTTGGTCAATCTCACGTTCAGGTCGCTTTATTAAGTTGTTATTGTAATCTGATCCATCCTGATCTGGAAAAACGGGAAGCGATTTTATCCAGATTCGAGACCTATCTCGCACATGCCAAATATTTTGATGCAGCTATGGTCGCAAGTGAAACTGGTTCGGTTTTGCCAAATATGGGGTATACCGAGGAAAATTTTAGTGACGTCGTTTTCGATGATTTGGTTCAGGTGATCAAGCGTTTGGTCCAAGTGGCTAAGAGACATCAAGTGATGCTAGGAATTGAAGCGGGCTTGAATCATCCACTATCATCGATCGACCGAATCCAAGAATTGCTGGAACGGGTACCCTCTGACTATTTAGGGATCATCTTTGATCCAACCAATCTGATTACTGCGAAGAACTATCAAGAGCAAGTCGCTTTGACAAGGGAAGCTTTTTCCCGCTTTGGCGATGCCATCGTTTGCTTGCACTTGAAAGACTATCAAGTAATCGATGGGAAAATCAAGGTAGTCCCATTGGGAGAAGGAATGATTGATTATCAACAACTATTGGCCATCACCGCTGAATACAAGCCATATTGTTATGTTGTGTTAGAAGGGACGACCGAAGAAGCGATGCAGCCAGCCATTTCACTGATTGAAGCACTGAAAAAGTGAGCGAGTTGTCTTTGATTGTGACTGATGAGGAAATGCTTTGTTTCTAGGAATCACGGAAGATCACGGAGTCCTTTCCTCAACAAGCAGATTTATTTACTTACTAAAAGTTAGTGTTATACTTAAAGGTACAAGTGAATGTAACTGTTTAGAAAAGAGGAAATAGCGATGAAAATGATTCAATCAACCTATCAAATCGATGCAGCAGCCGCAATTGGCAAAGTCGTTTTAAAAGTAGCAAACATAGAAAAAATGAGCCAGTTTTATTCGGACGTGATCGGCCTGACTTTATTGGAGCAAAGTGTAGATCACGCGCGATTAGGCGTGGGAGCGCAAGAGCTTTTAGTTCTAGAGAAGGTGAGTGATCCGTTGCCTTTGACACGGAAAACAGGCCTTTTCCATACGGCGTTTCTTTTGCCTAGCCGTAAAGACCTAGGAAATATGCTGATTCATTATTTGGAAGTCAAAGCTCCCCTCGATGGGGCCAGCGATCATGGATATAGTGAAGCGTTATACCTGACCGACCCAGAAGGAAACGGGATCGAAGTGTATCGTGACAAACCGATGAGTGAATGGGATATTCGAGCAGATGGTGAGATCGTAGGCGTTACTATCGAAATGGACGCGCAAGGCGTGCTGGGAGCCGCTGACCGATCTCAAACGACCTTTCCAGTTGGCACCACGGTGGGGCATGTCCATTTGAAAGTGGCGGACTTGGCAAAAACAGAAGAATTCTACACCGAAGTTTTAGGCATGCGTTTGACCTCAGATTTTGGTAGCCAAGCAAAGTTTTTTGCTGCTGGTTCGTATCATCACCATATCGGATCGAATATTTGGATGGGAAGAAATGTTCCAGCTATGGAAGAACAAGATCTAGGCTTAGCGTACTTTACGATCGTTTTGCCAGCTTTGGCTTTTTCTACGTTACGAAGTCATCTCAAGGCAAGAGGCGTTTCGTATGAGTTAGAAACAGACAGCCGCTTGCATTTGACTGATCCGAATGGGATCAATCTGATCATCGAAAGAAAGAATCAGCCTTAAGATGGAGGTTTTTTCATTCATGAAATGAGAGAATAACCTATAATCAAGTAAAAGGAGAGCAAGCATGAAAAAAAACGGGGCGGGACAATCACTATTTCTAGCATTATTGATCAGCATGGGCTTATTTTTCTTTGTCCAAGGGAAACAATTAATAGAAAGTGGGGCGTCTCCTGTGATTTTTATTGCTTTTTCGGCTTTTGCAGGAATTATCGGAGTTGGTGTCTATGGTCTTCAAGCAATAATGAAGCAGCATCGGCGCAAAGCCATGGTACCAATCAAAACCAAAAAATAAAGAAACCGGCCAATCTTAAACAGGAAGATTGGTCGGTTTTTTGTTTACGCTAAGAAAAAATGGGAAATTTGGTCTGTCTCGTCCACTACATACTAATTTTCCATGTTTTCAATCGCAAATTCGATCTCATCAGGTAAGAAGCCGTTCCCTTCAAGATGAGCAGCCATATTTCTTTGACGGATCCCTAACACCCGGCGGGATTGATTGGCGCGCCCTAAAGCATGGCGATACCAATCTACGTCAAGGGTCTCTAGTGCCCATTGTGTTTCCTCCGCAGTGAAACCTTCTGTTTCTAACAGTTCTGCCATCTCTTGTTTTGAATAAAAGCGACGATTTCCTTGAGCTCTAACGAGGAAAAAAGCTTCACGTTCTCGTTCTGTCGCATTGTTTTCGCGCTCATAGCGTGCTGCTACAGTCGGGGCGAGATGAAACCCTGCTAAAATCGTTTCCTCGGTCAATTCGTTATCAAACACGTAGGTTCTAAATTGAAAACGATTGTCGTTTTCCAGTTCAAGCCATAGTGATTCAACCAGAAATCGATAACCGACTGGAATCGTTTCATAAACTGCATCGGCAATTTCGTAAAAATAAGCGGAAACGGCTTCGTAAGGAGTCATTATCTCGGGAACGATTTCCGTCGTTTGCCCATTAAACAAAGTGATTGCGGCAGGGTATTTTTCGCCAGCATTCGTAAATGTGAGAATCTCCACTGGCTCATGTTTTGTTGAAAAGACATTCATGGTCACACCGTTCGCCAAATCAATAGCACTCTGCCACTCGATTTCTTGGTCATCGCTTTGTTGGTGTAAGTGTTCAAGTGTATCAGGTGTCAAACCAAGCTTTTCTCGTGTATCTTCATTAATTCCTTCTTCATCGGCAAGAGGACTGTTTGCTCCAGCGGTCACTAGTGCTAAATCCTCTTCGTATTCGTTGAATAATTCTTGCAATTTTGCTCGTCTACTGACGATGATCGGGCTCTCTTCATGGATGGCAAGTAAGGCTTCGATACGGCCATTGCGGGCGGCAACCCAACTGGGCATATCCAGATAGCGAGCTTCGATCGCTTCTTGAGCGAGTGCGATCATTTTTTCCGTGTTTTCAATGAATGCCGCCTTGTGTTTTGAGTTGCTATTGACCTGGTCTAGAAAGGCCAATTCTGCTTCTTTGCCTCGAATCATCAGTTCGAGATTTTCAATACTTAAATCATAAGTAAGATTTTCTGCATGATAGGTATGTTCCCAACCAGCATCTAAAGCTGCCCCGATGCGCTCAGAAAGTTCCTCAGGACTTGCTGAATTTATCGTCCCACATCCTGAAATCAGGGACAGTATTAGTAATAAAGGCAACAAAACTTGTTTTTTCATTTTTCTCCTCCTCGTGAGACTCTAGTAAACCTCGCCAATTTGTACGAATGAACGCATCAGAGCACTTTCTTGGGTATAAACATAGCCACAATATAAGGGACATCAACTGACCCCCAAAGTTAGACCCAAAAACCTAACTTTTTGGGGTCACTACAACAGTATATGGGCATCGTGATGCCCTTTTCTTCGCTAGCTTTTAGTTACCTATGTTTGTCATCGCGTAGTCGATTTGTTCTTCTGAAAAGTCTTCAAAAGTCAATAACCGGCGAATGTTCTCAGGAGGAAGACTCATCAAGGAATGGTAACTATTTGCTTTCTTCAACGCCTGCTCGTTCCAATCAATCGTGAGCTGATCAACTGCCCATTGTGCATCATTATGGGTAAACCCTTCAAATTCTAATTGTTGTATCAATCGTGCACGTGAGAAAGCCATGAGGTTCGTATAGGATTCGGCACGAGCGATCGCTCGTCTTTGTTCTGAAGATCCTTCATTCTCGGTCTGAGTTTGTTCGTCCTTGTTTTGCTCTTGCTGCAAAGCCGTAGCTGCTTCTTGTTTGGCGTTTGCTTCTTGAAGCTGTTGATACACGGTAGTGACCATGTCTTGATCAATGTCATGATCAAAGCCATAGGTCATCACCGCCAGCTGATGTTCATCAGAAGATTGATCGAATCGATTCATAAACATCATTGATTCACGAGGAATATTTACGGCGAGCGCTCGTAAAATCGTTTCATAGAAAGCAGCTTTTTGCTCGTCGGCAGTTTCCCGATTCAGAACAGTAAACCCAGATGCGTACTCCTCATCGGGCATCGCAAAAACGAAGACGTCAACATTCGTTTCGCTTGTGTGGTAAACGGTGGCAGTGAGTCCATCGTCAAGTTTGATTGTGCGATGAAGAGTAAGCGCATCTTCTGTGAGCTGCTGAAGCTGCTCGATATCGTCTGCCAAAAGCCCCAGCTTTTCCCGCGGGTCGGCTTCAGGAATCGTTTCGTTTGCTACCTCTAGTAGACTGTTGAGGTTGTCTTGATTACTGAGAATGATAGGGCTCCGTTCATGAATCGCAGCCAGAGCTTGGCTATAACCAATGCGGGCAGCAAACCAAGCAGGGACATCGATCCGACGCTCCACTAACGCTCGTTCAGCGGTTGCCATCAAATCAATCGTGTGGCTGATCAATTGCTGAAGGTCTTCGTCGGAAGAATCAAGTTCTTCCAAAATAGCCAGTTCGGCTTGGCTGCCTGCAATCAGCAATTCTAAGGTCGCTGGTTGATAATAGGCCCAACCCGTTCCAGACTGGTTTGTATATTCCAGTCGTGCGTCGATGCCAAGCGCAACGGTCTCTGACAGTTCTTCATCTGCCTTCGTGCAGCCGATAAGCAAAATAACGAATGACAATAGGGTGATCAGTATTCTTTTTTTCATTAGACTCCTTCTTTCTATCGAAAGTAACTGAGAAAACGGTCGGCAGAGGTTGGTTCATCTGGGGGAAGGAGGAGGGCAGGTGAATGGAAAAAATGTTGAAAAGATTTCCATCACAAGTTCATTCAAGCAATTGTTTCTGATACGCTAATAAGAAAAAACGGAACATCGAACTAAATTTTATGAATAGTCGTTGTATTATTCATTTTATATGAAAAATAGCGTGTAATGCAACGGAAAAAGAATTTTTATCGGTTTTTTATAATTAGGGAAAGGAAGCTTACTATCAACTTTTGAGGAGTAGGCGCTCAAGATCAAAGCGATCGAAGGAATTCATTGAAGGATCGCCAGGGGGGATCTTTTGTGTAAACAAAAAAACAGCTTCCCACAATGGGGAAGCTGTAAGGATGCGGAAAATGGGATTTGAACCCACACGAGCGATTGCTCACAAGACCCTCAATCTTGCACGTCTGCCATTCCGTCATTTCCGCAAATACTATAGAAGGAAACGCAGGCTAAGGTAGTTCTGTCACGCCGCGTCTAGAAAATATCTTACCTGATTTTCAGCAGGTTTGTCAATAACTTTTCCTCATGCTATTTGAAAGAATTTTCAGACTTTAGATTGCATTTTTTTCCATAAAAGGTATGCTAAAAGAATGAATAATTATTTTTTGAGAGGAGAGCAAATGAACTATTTTAAAAACCAACTGGCAAAAGCTGTTAAGCAGAAAACATTCATCTTCCTACTCATTGGTGCCTTTAGTTTGGGCTGCTGGTTTTCCATTTATTTGAAACTGATGGAACCTGTCAACTTGCCCGCTACCATTACCGCCGAAAAAGCGGAGGCTTCACGGCTTGTTGATCGCTACCAAGCCAATCAGTCGGGCTCGCCTGACCAGCAAGAGGTATATCAACTTTTGCTTGAAAATAATACACTGACCTCACGGCAGTTATCCAACTTGATTATGGAGGAATATGAACGATTTAATCAAACGAGTATTCAAATTGCGGAGCTAAAAAAGCAGATTTGGGCGTCTGAAGTTGATGACAAAGCCTTTTTACCGCCGATGTGGACGATCGAACAAGAGCAAACGGTCTATCAAGCCTTAGCCGAGCAAGAAAAAGATCCGGTTCTCACGGCTGCTAATACCCAGACGGCTGTCGCTTTGGCAATAACGTTTTTACTGAATTTTGGGTTCTTCTTCTGGGCTTTTTTTGCTAGTGACAATTTATTAGAAGAAAGAGAACACTTCTCCTTGATCCGCTCATACCCGCAGATTTTCCCAATTCGGATGGTCAGTAAGGTTTTTGTCAAAACGATCACCAATTTAGGAATCTTGCTCGTGTTTTTCTTAGGCGTCTTTCTTTCAATGAGCCTTCTGGGGGAGTTCGGGGATTGGCAGTATCCAGTAGCCGTCTATCTCAGTGGGGATTGGGTAGCCTTACCTTTTTGGCAGAGCGTTTTATATAGTATGGCTTCTTTTGCCTTGCTGATTGGTTTGATCGAATGCTTAGGTTTTGTCATGAACATGGTCGCAGCCAATCGATACGTCTCTTTCTTTTTACTGGTGCTTTTTTATGGATTCGGCTTGATTCCGATGCTGCAAAAGATCCCTATATTACCAGTTCATCTAGCTGCTATGGATAAATTTTATTCGGGTGCCTTTGCTTTGGGCTCTGGCACTTCTTGGGGCGTCTATGCCAGTTGGCTGCTGACGCTAGTGTGGATCTTCCTTTGTTTAAGCATCATGCTCGTTGCGGATAAACAGAATCGCTTGTTGAGAGGAGGCAAAGGATGAAAGACTATTTTTTCTTTGAATTACGCCAGTTGTTAAAAAGCAAGAAAACCATTGGCCTTTTTTGCTTGCTGCTGATCTACAGCGGCGTTTACAGTTTTTGGCAAAGAGACTTTCGCCCGATTGAACGAGTAGATAAAACAGAAATGCAACAACGCTATACTGTGCGACAAGATTTTCTTGATCAACAAGCAGCCAATCCCTCTGACCATTGGTCGGCATTCATGGCAGTCGAAATGTTTACCCCATGGAATGAAGCAGAAAAACAACGGCTCGACGCGCTAGCCGAGAAAGACTGGCAAGCATACGCACAAAGCACAAGTACTTGGTACCATCTCGCTTTGCAATTTACCGATGAACGAAATATATTTTATACCCCTGATTATTACACGTTTCGAAATTACTATGCTGGGTATGACGGGCGCTTCGGCTATGCATCAACCGCAAAACTGATGGAGGCTTTTAGCCAGCTGCCCAATAGCAAACTCTCTCAAGCAGTCATGGAGCAAAAAACGGGGGTGCAAGCATTACAGCGAAGCTTCACTGAATATTTACCGATTCTATTAATTGCTGTTTCTTTATTTTTGGCGATCGATTGCTTACCAAAAGAACGAAGACATAAATCCCTGTTTCTTTCACTGCCATTATCGGCAGAAGAGATCCTTTGGAGCAAAACGGCAGCATTGATGGTTGGTTCTGCAATCGCAACGCTAGGAACCATGTTCTTTATCTGGTTTGGCTCTGGAATTCAATTCGGCTTTGGTTCCTTGGAACTGCCAGTCACGATTTTATCATCGACCTTTGATGCCCGCTACCCGATCACAGATTTCAATGCTTTTGAGACCCAATCCATCGGTCTTTTTCTAAGTCAATGTTTTCTTGCGACGCTTTTCTTGCAGTTTATCTATTGTCGTGGCATCTTGCTGTTCAGTGCCCTGTTTCGCTCAGAGCTGATTAATCTGCTTGTGGCTGGTTTTTGTTTGCTTTCGCCCTTTCTTTTCCAACGGCGCTGGTTTAGTGCCTACCTTGATAAAACGCTGTATGTCTATCTGTATCAAAATGTGGGACAAGTCCTTTCAGGCTGGACACGCTTTTACTTTGGTTCTGCAGGATTTACGATTGAGAAAGGCTTACTTTTATTAGGCGGGGTTTGGCTTCTGATCGAAATGTGTTTCTTTTTGACGATCCAACGCAAAAAATTTCATTTAGCATAGGAGGAACGATATGTTAGAACTGAAAAATGTGACCGTCACGTATACGAGAAAAGTATTGGATCAACTTTCCGTTGCTTTTTCTCCCGGGGAGATCGTCGGGTTAGTCGCCCCTAACGGCACTGGGAAATCCACACTATTGAATGTGGTGATGAATTTCATCCAGCCGAATGAAGGCGCAGTATTTTTAAACGGCAGTCAAGTATATGTGACCAAAAAATCAGAAGTGGCAGCGCATCAACAAATTTCATTTTTTCCTGACCAAAATGATTTGTACAATGATTTAAGCGGACTCGAGCATTTGAAACTGTATCAGCGAATGTGGCGTTCAGAGGAACGCTTGGTGGAAGAAACGATTGCTCGTTTGCGAATGAGTGATTACATCAAACGCCCAGTGGGAACCTATTCGCTGGGGATGCGGCAACGTCTGTGCTTTGCGATGCAGATCGTGACAGATACGCCATACATGTTGATGGATGAGGTGATGAATGGCTTAGATCCGACAAATGTCGAATTGATCTCCAACGTGTTGAAAGCCTTGCGGGAGCAAAAGAAAGCAATCGTGATCGCTTCGCATATTTTGACGAATTTAGATTCTTACGCGGATCGGGTCTTGTTTTTAAAAGACGGTAAGATCATTCACGAATACCTTGGCCGCAAGTCGTTAGTCAATGAACCGTTGTATGTAAAGACGGATTCGGCGGATTTCTTGGTGGCTTTTCCAGAGTTAACGACAGTGACTATCGATCTGCAAGGGCGGATCTATCTAGTAGAAATCAGCGATCCGCAGTTGCCGCAACGTTTTATCGCAGCAGGAATCACTGATTTTTCGGTGGGGCATTTGGCGTTAAATGAATTGTACTTGAAGTATTTTCCTGAAAATTCCTGAATGAACCAAATTCAGTGGATGAACGCAGGGCAAGCGCTCTCGACCCAGAGGTGAAAAATTTTCGCCACAGTTAAAATTTTTTTGCTATAATAGGTTCAATCTGAAAAGAGATCAACGACGAGAACCAATAACCTGACGTTGACCTATGGTTAAAGGAGAAATGGAATATGAAGAAATTTTCAAAGTCGTCAAAACTTGAAGGGGTCAGTTATGATGTACGCGGCCCTGTTTTAGAAGAAGCTGATCGGATGCAAGAAGAAGGCATCAGTATCTTAAAATTAAATACTGGGAATCCCGCGCCCTTTGGCTTTGAAGCCCCAAATGAAATCGTTAGAGATTTAATCATGAATGTGCGAGAGTCGGAAGGCTATTCTGATTCAAAAGGGATTTTCTCGGCACGTAAAGCGATCGAGCAATATTATCAATTACAAAAATTTCCTGATGTGACCATCAATGATATTTACACAGGTAATGGTGTTTCCGAGCTGATCACGATGTGTATGCAAGGGTTATGTAACAATGGGGACGAAGTGCTCGTGCCGATGCCAGACTATCCCTTGTGGACTGCTTCGATCTCATTAGCTGGCGGAAAACCCGTCCATTATATTTGTGATGAACAAGCAGATTGGAATCCTGATATCGAGGATATCAAAGCCAAAGTAACCAGCAAGACGAAGGCCATCGTCATTATTAATCCAAATAATCCCACCGGCGCCGTTTATCCGAAAGAAGTTTTACAACAAATCGTCGAGGTTGCTCGTGAGCATGACTTGATCATTTTCTCCGATGAGATCTATGACCGTTTAGTCATGGATGATTATGTCCATGTACCGATTGCTACACTAGCACCAGATCGCTTCGTTGTGACGCTAGGCGGTTTGTCTAAGTCTCACCGAGTGGCAGGCTTCCGCGTTGGCTGGATGGTTCTCAGCGGGGATAAGTCCAATGTCAAAGACTATATCGAAGGCTTGAATATGTTGTCTTCGATGCGGCTGTGTTCCAATGTTTTATCGCAACAAATCGTCCAGACTGCATTAGGCGGCTATCAAAGCTCCGATGAGCTGCTGCTGCCAGGTGGTCGAATCTATGAACAAAGAGAGTTTATCTACAAGGCGATCAATGATATTCCTGGATTGTCAGCAGTGAAACCGAAAGCAGCCTTTTATATTTTTCCTAAAATTGATATTCAGCGCTTTAACATTACCAATGATGAACAATTTGTTCTCGACTTTTTACATGAACACCATATCTTGTTGGTGCACGGCGGTGGGTTCAATTGGCAACAGCCCGATCATTTCCGTATCGTCTACCTTCCTAATATGGAAGATTTAAAAACGACTGCTGAAAAAATGACAGAATTCTTGGCAGCGTATCGCCAGAAGTAAGTACATGAAAAAGCACCGCTCCTTCAGCAATCGTGAGGGAGCGGTGCTTATGTTTTTATTCGGTAACTGGTTGACAAATTTTTTTGCTGACAATCATCCGATTGGTAAACTTATCCAGCATTTCAGCACTAGGATCGGTCACTTGAACGAGGACCGAATTTTCATATTCCCGTTCGATGATCCCTTGGTATTTTTTGCCTTCCCATGTAAAAAAGATCGTACTGTCGATCGTCATCTTAACACCTCATTTGAAATTGTGGAAAAATAACAAGACATTCTTGAAATTGCTTTCCTTTTTGTCATTATGTGCTAAAATAAAGAAAATTAAAAATGCGAATTCGCATTTTTGACAAGAAACGTTCGATTTTTTTAGAATTCCCCCTGGAGGACGATTATGAAAAAAAGAGATGAATCTTTTGGTCAAAATATCCGTTCAATTCGGTTGAAACGAAAGATGACCCAGAAGATGTTAGCGGAAGATATTTGTTCGCAAAGTGTGTTAAGTCGTATCGAAAACAACGAAGAGCTGCCCAATGTCTGGGTGATGTATCAAATCTGCCAACGCTTAGGCGTCACCTTAGATCAAGTAATGATGCTTCATTCGGAAGAGATCAACAAAACCAATCAAATCTTTGCCGAGATCGAATCACATTTTGTCCATAAACAATTTCAAGAAATGCGTGAAAAAATGGAAGACAAGGCGATCAAGGATTATTTGTATCTGGATTCAGATATGCAAATGTATTACTACTATCTAGGAAGCTGTGATTATTTCCTCGATCAAAACTATGATGCCGCCCTTGAGGCGCTGAAAAAAGGACTGGCCTATTCCTATCAACAGGATAAGACCAATGTTTCGGTGATGGAAATTCGTATCCTGAGCTGCATGGGTCGTGTCTATAGTGATTTGCTGCAACTGGGTGAGGCGCGTTTTTATTTAGAAAAAGCCTACGATGCCATGCATGCCTTGCCGCCGGAGCGACTGTCCACAGCGCTGACGAAAATTTATTACAACTATGCGGTCTTTTTAAAGGAGCAACAAGAAGACTGTCGCGCGCTAAAAGTAACCAACGAAGGCATTGCCCTAGCAAGAGAGAAAAATAGCTTGTATTTTCTTGAAGAATTGTTTGAACTAAAAGGACAATTGCTTCAAAGACTAAAAGAAGAAAAAGCAGCTGAAAAAAGTTTTCAACTGTATCGTGCCGTCATGGATATTCGCCAATCTGACAAAGTGGTGTAGACCTTTCTTGACTTCTGCTACAAATAAGAGTACTTTTAAGGAAGAAAAGAAATAGAGGAGCGATCAAGATGAATAAATATATTTACGCAGACAAATTCTTTCTGAAATCAGCGGTTCATGGCCCTGGTTACTTGGAGGTCAAGGAGGGAAAATTTGGCGCGATCGTCGATGAAGTCCCTGCTGGTGCAGACGTAGAAGATTATTCAGGCAAATGGGTAGCACCGGGTCTTGTGGATACTCATATCCACGGGTTTATGAACCATGATGTGATGGATAACGATGCAGAAGGCATCAAAGCCATGTCAGAAGGTCTTTTGTCTTGTGGTGTGACATCGTTCTTACCGACAACCTTAACATCCAGCAAAGAACGGTTGCGGGATGTTGCTGAAACCGTTGGGAAAGTCAAAGACGAAGTTACAGGAGCGAAGATCCAAGGCATCTACTTTGAAGGTCCGTTCTTTACTGAAGAACATAAAGGGGCGCAAAATCCAATCTACTTTGGTGATCCTGATATTGATACCTTCCATGAATGGCAAGAAGCTTCTGGTGGAATTATCAAGAAAATCGCCTTGGCTCCTGAGCGCGAAGGTGTGAGTGAATTTGTTTCGCAAGTGACGGAAGAAGGCGTAGTGGTTGCACTAGGGCATAGTAACGGAACGTTACAAGAAGCGCAAACAGCAGTAGAAGCTGGTGCCAGTGTCTTTGTTCATGCCTTCAACGGAATGCGCGGATTAAACCATCGTGAACCTGGAATGGTTGGTGCATTACTTTCATTAAAAGAAGTTTTTTCTGAGTTGATTTGTGATGGCCACCATGTACATCCTCAAGCAGCTGAGATTTTGATGGAAAAAGCTGGTCACGACCATGTGGCCTTGATCACCGACTGTATGATGGCTGGCGGTATGCCAGACGGTGATTACATTTTAGGTGAATTTCCAGTAGTGGTAAAAGATGGCACGGCTCGGATGGAAACAGGCAATCTTGCTGGCAGCATCTTGAAACTAAAAGAAGCCGTGAAAAATGTTGTAGACTGGGGAATCGCTACCCCCCAAGAAGCGGTCATGATGGCCAGCTTGATCCCAGCGATCAGCTGTAACATCGACCACGCTTGCGGCATGATCAAACAAGGTCGTCCAGCAGACTTCATTGTTTTGGATCAAAAAATGAATTTAGCAGCCACTTATTTAGATGGTGTTTGCCGTTACCAAGCATAAAATGAAACAATCTGCTTCAAGAAACAAGAAGAGAGCTTCTCTTGATCTGTTTTTTGAGCAGATTTTTTTGTTTTCAGTTATGATGAAAGAAAAAGGGGATTCTTAGAAGGGGAAGGTGGTAAATTGAAGACGATTTTAGTTACGGGTGCCAACGCTGGCATGGGCTTTGCAACAGCCAAACAATTGGCAGAAATGAGGATGCATGTGATTTTGTATTGCCGTTCTGCCGAACGAGGACAGGCAGCACAGCAACGTTTGAAGGAAGAGACTGGCAATCCAAGCATTGATCTAGTGATCGGTGATTTGGGGTCATTGGCTAGCGTGCGCAAGTCAGCCGCCGAAATCAACGCCCGCTTTGAGAAATTGGATGTACTGATCAATAATGCGGGCATCGTCAATTTAAAAAAAGAGCGAACAGCCGATGGATTTGAACAAATGCTGGGCGTAAACTACGTGGGGCATTTTGAACTGACCCGTCAGTTATTGCCGCTAATAAAACGTGCGGATGCTGGTAGGATCGTTAATGTTGCTTCTGGTGCTTACAAATTTGTAAAGAAAAAGGATCAGCGCTTTTTCGATGTACCGGATTTTTTACCTTGGCGGGAATATGGCCGCTCAAAAAAAGCCCTGATTTTATTTACGGATGCACTTGCCTTTCAATTGCGCAATACGACCGTTACTGCGAATGCCTTGCATCCGGGAGCTGTGGCGACCAGCTTAGGCGTCAGCCGACAAACAGGATTTGGTCAATCTGTCTACAAAATGCTCACGCCTTTTTTCAAAACACCAGAGGAAGGGTCTGATACAGCGATATATTTGGCACTAAGCCCCGAGGTGGCTGGCACTAGCGGGCGCTACTTTGTCGACCGTCAGGCAGTGCCGACGGAGATCCTTGATGAGCGGCAGCAAGCGCAAAAACTTTGGGAAGAAACCCAGCGAAGAATTGCCGACCAAGCACAATGATTGGTTTTTGTTCTTTGTCAATCAAATTAGATGGAAGTGTAAAATCGATTCTGGGACAGAATGAGCATCATTTTGTCTCAGATTTTTTAATTTGATAAAATGAGCTGCTTTTTTGCTGTTTCTTTCGCAGGAATAAGTATGATACACTATTAAGCGAGAAAGCGCATGCGGCGCTGGAATTCTTGGAGGAACATAATGAGTTATATCGAAGTTGTGAAAGAAGTGAAGAAATACACAATGGGCGACACGGTCATTGCTGCTAATGATGGTGTTTCGTTTTCTGTAGAAAAAGGAGAGATCGCACTGATCCTTGGTCCAAGTGGCGCTGGTAAGTCCACCGTTTTGAACATATTAGGCGGAATGGATCAATGTGATAGTGGCAAAGTGATCGTTGATGGAACAGATATTGCTGGCTTTGATGCCAAACAATTGACGACCTATCGCCGCAAAGATGTCGGTTTTGTCTTTCAGTTTTATAATTTGGTCCCTAATCTGACAGCCAGAGAAAACGTTGAACTCTCAGCACAAATCGTGCCAGAGGCACTTGATGCTGCTGAGATCTTGACCCAAGTTGGGCTTGGTGATCGCTTGGATCACTTTCCAGCGCAATTGTCTGGTGGCGAGCAGCAGCGAGTCACGATCGCTCGTGCTATTGCGAAGAAGCCCAAATTGCTGCTTTGTGATGAACCAACTGGGGCACTTGACTATGAAACGGGGAAACAGATTTTAGCAATTCTAGAAAAAACGGCTCGCGAGACTGGGACGACCGTTTTGATCATTACACATAACAGCGCATTGGCTCCCATGGCTGATCGTGTGATCCATATCAATGATGCAAAGGTCCGCAAGATGGAAAAAAATACTCATCCGATTCCAATTGCCTCTATTTCTTGGTAAATGCCTATGAAAAAAACATTATTACGTTCCAGTTTACGTGAAATTAGGCAAGCACCCGGGCGGTTTTTGTCCATATTAGGCATTATCTTCTTAGGGGTCGCTTTTTTTGTGGGGATCAGTGCAACAGGTCCGAATATGGAACAAGCAGCTGAAGATTACTTTGCTCGCCAGAAATTAGCGGACTTTACGATTGCGTCAACTTTAGGGTTGTCGACTGCCGATCGGGAAATCATTGAAGAAATGCCTGGTGTCACGTCTGTTGAAGCAGAGCAGATCGCCGATATCAATGCCGAAAATCACCGTGCCGTGATCCGTGTCTTTTCCCTTTCGAAGGAGCGGCAAGTCAATCAATATCAGGTGACTTCTGGTCGATTGCCGCAAAAGTCAGGGGAAATTGCTTTGGATCAAGCGGCACAAAGCAGCGGTGGGTTTGCACTAGATGAAACTTTTGAACTGCCAGAAAGCGGTGAAAACCAGCTAGAAACGCACACTTACACGATCGTTGGCTTTGTCAATAGTCCCGAATTTATTGAGAATTTTCATCGAGGCAATAGTACCGTTGGGAATGGGACGGTCGATTACTTTGCAGTAATTCCAGAAGAAGATTTTAAAGAAACTGCGTATGCTAGATTGTTAGTTCGTTTTGATGAGCTATCGCAAGTGGCTAGCTATTCAGAAGCATATCAGACAAAAAGGGATCAAGTAAGTGATGAAGTAGAAGAACAGTTGGCTCCGCGGGCACAAGGACGGCGGCAGGAGTTGATCGATGAAGCCCAACCAGCCATTGATGAGGCCAAAGAACAGATCCGTGATGGCGAAGAAGCATTGCAGCAAGCGCAAGCGGAACTTGACGACGCAACAGAGAAATTGGCGCAGGCGCATCAGGAGTTGACGGAACAAGAAGCAGCTTTTCAGACAGAGATTCAAACTGCCCAAGAGCAATTGAATGGAGAAGCGCAAAAATTAGCTGAGGGGAAACAGGCATTGATCGAAAATCAACGCCTGCTAGATCAAAATGAACAAGCATTGATTCAGCAAGAAGCCCAAGTACAGTCAGCCCAAGCTCAGTTGGCACCCGTTTTGGCACAAAGACCTGAACTGCAAAGGGGCATCCAGCAGGTAGAGGAGCAACTGGCGCTGGCATACCAAGGCATGGATCAAATCAGAAGTGTGGGTCAACTTTCTGCAGAGGAGCAAATGGCCCAGCTGCCTACCGTCTATGCACAAGTAACCGCCGCTCTGGCACAGTTGAACCTGCCGACAGATGTCCTTGGTCCGATTCCTGATCTGGAGGAAATCGATGAAACGATGATTGCTACTATGCTGACGGCAGCTGAAGATACATTGCGTCCACTCATTGCCAAAGGTGAGCAACAACGTGCGCAATTACTTGGGCAAATGGCTGCGATCAATGACCAAGAAGCGCAACTTCAGCAGGCACAACAGCAAGTCAATGCTGGCTGGAGCCAAATCAGAGCTGGGCGCCAAGAATTGGCACAAGCGCAGACCCAGATCACCCAAGGAGAGACGCAGCTGAGCGACGCTCGTGAGACCTTAGCTTCTGAAAAAGCCAAGGGTCAGTCTTTATTAGCTGCTGGTTGGCAAGAATATCGAGAAAACGAAGCAACCCTTCAAGAAAAGCTTGACGAATTTAAAGAAAGAGCACCAAAAGAACGCGAAAAACTTGAAGATGCCAAAAAAGAAGTTGCTGAAAAAGAGCAGGAATTGTTGGATCTAAAACCGGCAGTTTATCGTGTCGCAAACCGCGATGCGAATCCTGGTTATTCAGAGTACCAAGACAATGCGGAACGGGTTTCTTCGTTAGCGACGATTTTCCCAGTTATCTTCTTTTTGATTGCAGCGTTAGTCAGTCTAACCACCATGACGCGGATGATCGATGAAAAACGTAGTGAGATCGGTACATTGAAAGCATTAGGCTATCGTAACTGGGAGATTGGACAGAAATTTTTGCTTTATTCCTCTGCAGCAGGCATCACAGGTGCTGTATTGGGTCTAGCAGTCGGCTTTTCCTTTTTTCCAGCAATCATCATTCAAGCTTATGGACCGCTTTACAATCTCACGGAGTATGAAACCCCATGGTATTTGCGGCTTTCATTGATTGCTGTGGGAGTCAGCTTGCTTTGCACCATCGGTATCGCGTTGCTGGTTTGACGATTTGATTTAAGACAGTCATCGGCTTCATTGTTACGACCAAAGGCACCCAAAACAGGAAAACGAATTCTCTTAGAAAGAATCACCGTTATATGGCGGCACTTAAGTTTTATTCAAAAAGTTACAATGCGAAACCTGTTTCGCTACAAGTCAAGAATGCTCATGACCATCTTAGGGATCGCCGGATGTACGTCCATGATCTTGACTGGATTTGGCCTGAGAGATTCCATTAGCAATATCATTCCTTTACAGTTTGAGAAAATCTGGCAATATCAGGCGGTGATCACCTTTGATGATGAGGATTCGGAAGCAATGAGTGAAACAAAAGCCGCCGCAGAAGATATTGAAGGCTTTGAAGCAGGGTTATTCTTGCATACGGAAAGTCTGACGTTGGCTCAATCGGGGGTCACGCAGCAAGAAGTAACCGTCACCGTGCCAGAAGATCCTGCGGCTTTATCGAGATTTGTCCACTTGAATGATCGGGTTTCAGGAGAAGCTTACGAGCTAGAAGGAGAGGGTGCCATCATCAATGAAAAGCTTGCTAAGTTGTTTGGATTATCGGTGGGTGATACGATAACGTTGACGAATGAAAGCGGCGAAGCATTTGAACTGAATGTGGCTGCAATCGCAGAAAACTACACAGGGCATTTTGCTTATTTGACCCCAGATGCGTATCAAAAGATCTTTCAGGCCGCCCCTTCTTACAACAGTGAGTTATTGAAATTCAGTCAGCGTTTGACGAAATCGGAGGAAGAAGCGATCGCGGCTGATTTGATGGCACAAGACAATGTCATCAATGTTTCCTTCCTCTCAGCTTCAGCGGATGCCTTAGATGACACGACAGCAACCTTGAACATCGTCATCTGGATCTTGATCTCGTCTGCGGGGGCATTAGCCTTTATCGTGTTGTACAACTTGAACAACATCAATATAGCGGAACGCATTCGCGAGTTGTCGACCATCAAAGTATTGGGCTTTTATGATCGAGAAGTGACCATGTACGTCTTTCGTGATAATATCTTTCTGACGATCTTCGGCATTGCATTTGGTTTATTATTAGGGGTGCTTCAGCATCAATTTGTCTTACAGACCATCGAAGTCGATATCGCCATGTTTTCACCGACAGTCGAACCAATGAGCTATGTGTATGCCGCTGGATTGACCTGCTTATTTTCAAGCGTGGTAGGGATCGCAATGTATTTCAAACTGAAACATGTCAATATGATCGATGCACTGAAAGCCAATGAGTAACAAAAACAGCCTTTTCTCAGAATGATTCTGGAAAAAGGCTGTTTTTATTTTTCTTGTTTTTCTTGTTCGGAAATCTCACCTTGGACTTCTTCTAGCATGGCTTTTAGTTCAAGCTCTTTTTGCCTCAGCACCACCAGATCTTCTTGGATCTCATCCTTTTTCTCTTCCTCAGGTGGTCGAATGACGAAATTGATCGATAGGGCAACTAACGTGCCGATAAAGGTGTCCAATACACGGTCTAAGGCGAAGATGATCGATTCCCCTTGAGGGACACTGGAAGTGATCAAAAGCATCGTCGCAATAGCAGAGATAATGCCAGAATTGTTATTGATGCCATCTGAAAAAACGATGACAAAAATGACTAGCGCTGGCAAGACAAACAATTCGATCAGAAAGTCATTTTGAAAATATTGCTTCGTCAAAAAGTAAAAAATGGCTGTACCGCCGCCGATCGTATTTCCTAATACCCGTGACTTACCAAAAGAGATCGTTGTGGTCAGGTCTTGTCGCAAAGAAAAGACAGCCGACAAGGCAGCAATCAATGGTTGGCCACGATCAAGAAAATGAAAGAGCAGAATACAAAGCATGACAGCAATGGCTGTTTTTATCGTTCGCATACCCAAGCGAAAACGCCCCAGTTTCATGGTCAAATGCCCCCTTTACTTAATCATACCCAAAGCAGTTGAGAAATTCTAGTCTTATTCCTCACAATTTAGTATACTTTTCACAGGAGGTGACAAAAATGAAAATCGGAATGAGGACCGTGAAAACGGCGATTGCTGCTGGTTTATCAATGTTTCTGGCACAACAGATCGGTCTTTTGTATGCGCCAGCCGCAGGGATCATCGCCATTTTAAGCGTCGGTAATACAAAGAAAACGTCACTTTTTACGGGAATCGGGCGTTTGATCTCTTTGGCGATCGCAACGCTCTTAGCTTTTGTCAGCTTCCATTTATTAGGCTTTGGGCCGATAGGATTTGTTCTTTTTCTCTTTCTCTTTATCCCAACCGCTGTCTATTTCAATTTGACCGATGGGATCGTCGTCAATTCTGTCTTGGTGACCCATTATATGATGGAACGTTCGTTTGCTTGGCCACTGATTGGGAATGCTTTTTTATTGATGAGTATTGGCATTGGCTTTGCACTTTTGTTCAATTTATATATGCCAGATGGCGAACGAGCATTGAAAGAAAGACAGCAATTAGTGGAAGAAACGTTTAAAAATCTTTTAAAAGACATGTCGATTGCCTTAACTAAAAAAGAAAAGGCGACGCTTCCCCAGGTCTGCCAAACGCTTTTGGGGGATATCAAGCAAGGCAAACAACAAGCAATGGTGCATAGTGAAAATCAATGGCGAGGAGAAGCCTCCTATTATGAAGAGTACTTTACCATGCGCCAAAGTCAGGCACGCTTACTCTTAGAAATGGTTGACTTATTGCAGTTGTTTTGGGTAGAAGAAGCCTATACAAATGCGTTTCAAGAGTTGCTATCCTTTACTGCCGAGTCCTTTCACGAAAATAACGATGGGAAAGAGATATTGGCAAAAATTGCTGCGCTTTATGAAGATTATCGACAAAAGCCATTGCCCAAAACAAGAGCAGAGTTTGAAAATCGCGCTCAGCTGTTTCAGTTTCTGCAAACCTTTAAAAGTTTTATTGAAATCAAAGCCGACTTTTCTAATCAAATGCAAACAATGGCACGCTAAAAAAAGACTCCTAAAAAGGAGTCTTTTTCATTTTACTGCTGTTCCCAAAAAGCTTGCATTTGATCAAGAACGTCAATGACATCGGTGGTCAAATGGATCGATCCTTCGATCTCGCCATCGATGGCTTTGATCATATTGGCAATTTCATAATTAAGGGCTTGACTGCTTTCGCCAGCTTCAATCACTTCATTTGTTCCATCTCGGAAATGGATCACGGCTTTGTCCGCACGAGGGTATTCATCTACGGTAATGTATCCTTCTTCGAAAGCGACGATACCGGTTTTAGGCATTTTCGCTTGAAAAGTCAGCGTGACACTAGCCATTTCATCGGCTGGATTTTGTAGGATCGTGACTGATTGTTCATCCACACCTGTAGAGAAGGGCTTCATGCTGCTAAACGTCACTTCTGGTGTATCCGTCATGAAAAAGCGGGCAAATGAAACAGCATACGTACCGATATCCAATAAAGCACCGCCGCCTAAATCTGGATTGAAGAAACGATTGCTTGGGTCTGGATCTTTGTAGCTGCCAAATGGTGCTTGGATCATTTTTAATTTTCCTAAGCGTCCGGCATCGATCTCTTCTTTCAACCGAGCATAAACCGGCATATTGAAAATCGTCATTGCTTCTTCTAAGATTAGGTTTTTTTCTTTGGCTAAGGCTAGTTCTTCCGCTAGCTCATCGGCACTGGTGGTGATGGCTTTTTCGCAGAGGACATGTTTTCCTGCCATCAGAGCTTTCATAATAAATTCATGATGAAGATCATTAGGTACTGCAATATAAACAATATCGATTTGCGGATCTTCTAACATGGCATCTGTGCTTTCATAGGCATGGGGAATAGAGTGTTTCTCAGCAAATGCTTGGACTTTAGGGAAACTCCGGGCACTGACCCCATATAGTTCACTTGCTTCATTAGAAAAGCCAGCAGCAAATTGCGTTGCGATATCTCCGAGGCCAATCATTCCCCAACGGTATTTTTTCATCATTGATCATCTCCTTCGTATTTAGTATAACAAAAGAAATCAATTCTTTAAAATAATCAAAAACAATCGCAAAAAGTTTCCATTACGGCTGACTTTCAGTAAAATATAGAAGAGGAGGGATAACATATGCATAATGTATCAATTGCAATTATTTTAAATACCATCATCGAGCAATACGCATCAGAAAAACAGTTTTATGAAACACAATTAGGCATCACCGAGGAGCAATGGGAGGCATGGAAAAATGGCACAATGAGTCTGTCACCTGCTGAAAATCAGAAAGTGAAGCTGCTGTTTTCAGATTATGAATGGATGTTGATCCAAAAAATCATTCGGCAAACCGTCATTTATCCAGAAAAACGCAATCAAGCGGTCGTCGAGTTCAAAAAAATGAAGACTCAAATCGCCAGAACGTGGTTAGCAAGCGATTTAGCGAAAGTCGAATTGTTAACAGAATCTGAAGAAACAGCCCAATACCTTGATTTGAGAGTCAGTATTACGTATGATGAGTGGGGTTATGATGATATACTAAACTTCCGATTGCCCGCTTTTGTTCAGCAGCAAATTCGCAATGAAAAAATCGAACTGTTGGAGTGGGTCAAAGAAAATCTGGAAGAAACTTACAACTAAAGGTAGGATATTTTTTGAAAAAGTATTATGGAATGGCTGCGGCGGCGGGCTTCTTGTTTCTGGTTCTTTTAACCATTCAAGTGAACCGAGTGACCGCAGTCACCCCAACAAAGAGTGCAAGTATCGCTCGTTCAACAGATCAAGCATCAACGGGTGAAACAACAGAAACAAATGAAAAAGAGCCAAATGGGAACACGCAAGAGTCACAAGAACAAGCAAGTGCTAGTGATGAAGTGAACGAAGAGGATTTTCCAACTGTTTCATTGGATGATTGGTCATTGGTTTTGGTAGGCCCAAACAATAAAATCAAAAGCGAAATTGCCCAAAAAGATTTAGGGAAATTGTCGAATGGCTATCTCGTCGATCAACGCATCGTTTCAGCTTATGAAAAGCTGGCAGATGCCGCAAAAGCTGCAGGACATCCTTTGGTGATGGTCTCTGCCTACCGTTCAGTAGCGTATCAAGAGGAGATATTCAATGCCAATGTCAACACCCTGATGAGTCAAGGTCATACAAAAGAAGAAGCAATTCGTATCACGAAACTGACCTTTACTGAGCCTGGCTATAGCGAACACCATACTGGGCTTGCTGTTGATGTTGTGGATCAGGATTGGTATCAAAATCATACAGGAGAACTGCTCAATGAGGGGTTCGGTGATACTGAGGGTGGAAAATGGCTACAAGCTCATGCAAGGGAGTATGGGTTTATCATCCGTTACCCGAAAGGAAAACATGCTATTACGCAAATCGATTATGAGCCTTGGCATCTACGATATGTAGGGGTCGAAGTGGCAACCTACATTGAGGAGCAGGAGTTGACCTTTGAAGAGTTTCTGGAAGAAGCAAAAGAACACATCGCTCGAAAAGAAGCAGAACTGTCCTCTCACGAATGGGAAGATCCTCTGGCAGAGGACTGGATCTATGAGGGTTCTCTTGCTAAAAGTCAAGAAAGCAGTGAGCTTACACAAGATGAGTTGTTGCTGAATGGAGGCAATTTGTTTTCTGAAAATGTGTTTAGTCAGACAAAGGAAGTGAAAAAATGAGCGCAAGACGAAAAAAACAGAAGACTCGTTTCCCATTAGTCTTTCTAGGGTTATTCTTGATTGGGATTGCTTTTATTTTTTCCTTAAATAGTTTGGCAGCCCCCCTTCCCAAAGAGGAAGAAACAAACACGGAAGCCATCTCCCATGAAGAATTTATTGATCGCATCGCTCCTTACGCACAAGAACTGCAAAAGGGCTACGGGATTTTACCAAGTATCATTATTGGACAGGCAATCCTTGAATCAGATTGGGGTCAAAGTTCTCTAGCCAGTGAATACAATAATTTATTTGGAATTAAGTCGTTTGGCCATTCAAAAAAGGTGACATTAGATACCCAAGAGTTTTATAATGGAGAATGGGTCACGATTCAAGGAGATTTTCGTGTCTATGATACTTGGGAAGAATCAATGGATGATCATACGATGTTGTTTGTAAATGGTGTGGATTGGAATCCTGCACTTTATGTAAATGTCTTGACAGCAAACGACTACCGCAGTGCCGCACAAGCATTACAAGATGCAGGGTATGCAACGGATCCGGATTATGCCAGCAAAATCATTCAAGTAATTGAAACCTACCAATTGAATCGATTTGATCAATAAGAAAAGAGAGTTGGCTGCTTATGGAAGAAAAATATATGCCAAAAATCACCACCGATTTGCGCAAAGATATCGTGAAAGTGCCTAAAGTTATTCGAGAGGCTAGCGGTATTCAAATATTTGGAAAACAAATCCGCTCCATTATTTTCACAACGGATATTGCGATCATCCGCAATACAAATGCGGATGCTGTGATTGCGGTCTATCCCTTTACACCACACCCAGCAATTACGAAAGCAATCATCGAAGCAGCGGACATTCCAGTGTTTTCTGGTGTCGGCGGGGGCTTGACCCAAGGATTTCGCTCGTCTTATATGAGCATGTTTGCTGAAGCCCAAGGGTCGATCGGGGTCGTCTTAAACGGACCAACGCCACTGAAAACTGTAGAGCAGGTCTGTAAAGTTGTAGATATTCCCGTTATCAGTACCGTAACGAGTAAGTATACCGAAATTGATGCCAAGCTTGAAGCTGGTGTGAAAGTCATCAATATCAGTGCTGGCAAGGACACAGCAGATACCGTGGCTTTCTTCCGTAAAAAATATCCGAAGCTGCCGATCATCGCAACCGGTGGACCAACCGATGAAAGCATCTTAGAAACGATTGAAGCAGGCGCTAATGCCATCACCTACACGCCGCCGTCCAATGGGGAGCTTTTCAGTAAAAAGATGGAACACTATCGCGATATGGAGAAGCCAGAGTAGGAAATGATCCACAAATGAGAATATTTTTATTTATAAAGGGCATTCCATGCTTGTGTTTTTAATCAAAGACAGGCATAATCGAATCTATCATTTAAAAATTACTTGTATATCGTCGAAATATGGTCGACAGTCTCTACCCGATACCGTAAATATCGGACTATAAGTAAAAATCGTGCCTGTTAGACACTTTTTTTGCTTTGGCAAAAAGAGTGTCTTTTTTTTCAGGATGGAATAGAAAGGAACGAGGAGAGCTAGGATGGAAAAATTAGTTGAGCGTATCAAAACACACGGAAATGTGCTGGGCGAAGGGGTTCTTAAAGTGGACCAATTTTTGACCCACCAAGTGGATTATGAGTTGATGAAAGAAATCGGTGCAGTCTTCGCGGAACGGTTTCAAGGAAGCGGCATCACAAAAGTAGTGACCATCGAAGCTTCAGGGATCGCACCAGCCCTTTATACTGCAGAACAGTTACAAGTACCAATGATCTTTGCCCGTAAAGCAAAGAGTTTGACGATGGATGAAGAGCTGCTGACTGCATCTGTCTATTCCTTTACCAAGCAAGTGACCAGCCAAGTATCGATTTCCAAGAAATTTTTGTCTTCAGAGGATACAGTCTTGATTATTGATGATTTTTTAGCAAACGGACAAGCAGCAAAAGGGTTGATCGAACTGTGTCAACAAGCAGGAGCCAACGTCGTCGGTATCGGTATCGTGATTGAAAAATCATTCCAAAGTGGTCGACAATTACTTGAAGAAATGGGGATTCCTGTTGTTTCACTAGCACGGATCGCCTCATTGTCTGAGGGACAAGTCAGCTTTTTAGAAGGAGATGCCTAATGAAAGAAACGAATAGCCGTTCAGCAGTTTTAGGCTTGCAACATTTGCTAGCGATGTATGCAGGAGCTGTTGCCGTTCCTTTGCTGATTGGAACAGGCCTCGGCTTTAATGAAGCGCAGATGACGTATTTGATATCGATCGATATTTTCATGTGCGGAATTGCTACGCTTTTGCAATTAGTCGTCACCCGCTTTTTTGGGATCGGCCTACCAGTCGTTTTAGGCTGTGCCATCCAAGCTGTCTCCCCATTGATTTTGATCGGCACCAAATCGGGAATCAGTGCGATTTACGGAGCGATCATCGCCGCCGGGATTTTCATTGTTCTGATCGCCGGCATTTTTTCGAAAATCAAAGTTTTGTTTCCACCATTGGTGACGGGAACGGTGATTACCGTCATCGGTTTGACCTTGATTCCAGTCGCCATCACTAAAATCGGTGGAGGGGATGCCGCAGCTGCTAACTTTGGTGATCCAACGAATTTATTGTTAGGTTTTGTAACGATTGCCTTGATCATTGGGGTGCAGGTGTTTGGGAAAGGCTTTATTCGCTCGATTGCCGTTTTGATCGGTTTGATCGGTGGGACTATTTTAGCAGCATTATTAGGCTTGGTGGATCTTTCTGCCATCGCCCATGCGCCTGTGTTTCATTTGCCTCAGCCTTTTTATTTCGGCTTACCAACCTTTGATTTGTGGTCGATCGTTTTGATGATCATTATTTCCATCGTGAGTCTAGTAGAGTCCACTGGCGTTTATTTTGCACTTGGAGATATTACTGAAAAACCGATTACAGGCAATGACTTAAAGCGCGGCTATCGTGCGGAAGGCTTGGCGGTGATCCTTGGTGGGATCTTCAATACATTTCCTTATACTGGATTTTCACAAAACGTAGGTTTGGTTCAACTTTCAGGCATTAAGACTCGTCGCCCGATTTTCTTTTCAGCAATCTTTTTGATCGTATTAGGGCTGTTTCCAAAAGTTGGTGCCATCGCACAGATCATTCCAGAAGCAGTACTGGGAGGCGGCATGTTAGTGATGTTTGGCATGGTCGCTGTTCAAGGGATGCGAATGCTGAGCAAAGTTGATTTTATGAATGACAAGAACTTGTTAGTGATTGCGGTATCGATTGGTTTTGGTTTAGGATTCAATATGATGCCAACCTTATTCAGTCAGATGCCTGAAACCGTTCAAATGTTTACAGGCAATGGGATCGTCATGAGTAGTTTGACAGCCATTGTTTTGAATCTGTTCTTCAATGGATTGCCGAAAGAAACAGACGAAGTGACGGAATTGAGCTTGCAACAGTAAGTTGATTTGATCCAGACGAGGATTCGTCTGGATTTTTTGTATTGTTCCTTTATTTGTCTTATTATCGGCTATCTCACGTGTTGAATACATAACTTTGAGAGAAAAACGAACAATGGTAAGTAAATTTTGTTAATAGTTCGAAAATATTTTGACATTGCTCGGGCAACTCGTTACTATTTAGAGGTGAAAGTGAATGTTAGCAGAGCCGTGTGACTTCGGGATATCTCAGACGCCGCAACGAACTGCTGCTAACAAACTAATTTCGTGAAAAATACTTCTGAGCTTGTTTCAGAAGAAACTAGTAAAAAATCGTTGGAGGGAAAATCAAATGAAACCAGCAGTTGCAGTGATTATGGGGAGCAAGTCAGATTGGGAAACAATGAAGGAGTGCTGCTTGATTTTAGATGAGTTAGCGATACCTTATCAGAAAAAAGTCGTTTCGGCACATCGTACACCAGATTTGATGTTCGAATTTGCCGAAACTGCTCGTGCAGAAGGAATCAAAGTCATTGTCGCAGGAGCAGGAGGAGCAGCTCATTTGCCAGGAATGGTAGCAGCGAAAACAACGTTGCCCGTCATTGGTGTACCTGTACAATCTCGCGCATTAAACGGGTTGGATTCCCTTTTATCGATCGTGCAAATGCCGGGTGGTGTACCAGTAGCAACAACGGCGATCGGAAAAGCTGGCGCAACTAACGCAGGACTACTTGCAGCCCAGATGCTTTCCATGTATGATTTAGAGATAGCGGAGAAATTAGACGCACGAAGAAATACATTAAAAGAAATCGTATTGGAAAGTAGTGATCAACTTGATTAAACCTTTAATGCCCAACGCAACGATCGGAATCGTTGGCGGAGGACAGCTAGGTCGTATGATGGCAATGAGTGCCAAAGAAATGGGCTTTCGGGTTGGCGTTTTAGACCCTACTGCCAATTGTCCAACAGCCCAAGTCGCTGATTGGCATATTGTTGCTGCCTATGATGATGTGTTTGCTTTAGAAGAAATGGCTCGACGTGCCGATGTAATCACCTATGAATTTGAAAATGTCAGTGTTGAAGCATTGAACTCTATTTTGCCTTACTCCCATATCCCTCAAGGCACCGATTTGTTAGCAATCACTCAAGATCGTTTATTAGAGAAGTCATTTTTAGAGGCAAACAATATCGTGATTGCACCTTATGCCACGATCATCAGCCCGACAGACATCCAAGATGCCATCGACAGCATTGGTTACCCTTGTGTATTAAAAACCACTAGAGGCGGCTATGACGGAAAAGGACAGCACGTGCTTTACAGTACGGCTGATTTGGCGCCTTCCATGAATTTACTTCGCGAAGGAACTTGCGAATTAGAAGCATGGATTCCTTTTGAAAAAGAATTATCGATTTTAGTTGCCGGCAATGGAGAAACCTTTACCACTTTCCCAGTGGTAGAAAACATCCACCGCAACAATATTTTGCATCAAACGATTGCTCCTGCGCGCATTGATCCAGAAGTTGCCGAAGAAGCCAAACGGATCGCTCATATTATTGCGAAGGCCTTGGATCTGCAAGGCGTTTTAGCCATCGAAATGTTCTTGACTAAAAGCGGCGGCTTGTATGTCAATGAGTTGGCACCGCGACCGCATAATTCTGGTCACTATTCGATCGAAGCTTGTTCCATGAGTCAGTTTGATGCCCATATCCGGGGGATCTGTGGCTGGCCATTACCAGAAGTGTCATTGCTTTCACCAGCAGTCATGGTCAATGTCTTAGGCGATGAATTGACAGAAACCTATGAGTTGATTGCCACAAAACCTGCTTGGCAATTTCATTACTATGGCAAAGAAGAAGCAAAAACCGGTCGCAAAATGGGGCATATCACTGTTTTGACGGAAGATATTGCAGAAACCACTGAAGAAATCTATCAAACCAATATTTGGGATTAAAGGAGATAAAAACATGTTAGAGCGTTATACAAGACCAGAAATGGGTGCTATTTGGACCGATCAAAATCGCTACCAAGCGTGGCTAGAAGTAGAGATTTTAGCTGATGAAGCTTGGGCGGAATTAGGTGAGATACCAAAAGAGGATGTTGCTTTGATTCGTGAAAAAGCAACCTTCGATATCGACCGTATCTTAGAGATCGAAGCGCAAACGCGACATGATGTGGTTGCTTTTACCCGAGCAGTCTCTGAATCTTTGGGTGATGAAAGTAAATGGGTCCACTACGGCTTGACGTCGACGGATGTTGTTGATACGGCGTATGGCTACTTGATGAAGCAAGCCAACGATTTGATTCGGGAAGATTTAAATCGTTTTGTGACGATCATTGGTGAAAAAGCCAAAGAATACAAACATACCGTGATGATGGGACGTACCCATGGTGTTCATGCGGAACCAACGACCTTTGGCTTGAAATTAGCCTTATGGTATGCGGAAATGAAACGCAATGTCGAACGTTTTGAGCGGGCAGCAAAAGGGGTCGAAGCAGGAAAGATCAGCGGAGCAGTTGGAACCTTTGCAAATATTCCACCGTTTGTCGAAGAGTATGTCTGTGAAAAATTAGGGATTCGTGCACAAGATATTTCCACACAAGTGCTACCTCGTGACCTACATGCAGAGTATTTCTCTGCAATGGCGTTGATCGCAACGAGCATTGAGAAATTTGCCACCGAAATCCGGGGCTTACAAAAATCAGAAACCCGAGAAGTTGAAGAATTCTTCGCCAAAGGACAAAAAGGTTCTTCTGCCATGCCCCATAAGCGTAACCCAATCGGTTCTGAAAATATGGCGGGACTTGCACGAGTCGTTCGCGGCCATATGGTGACAGCTTATGAAAATGTCTCACTGTGGCATGAACGGGATATCTCACATTCATCGGCAGAACGGATCATTATTCCAGATACGACGATTTTGATCGATTATATGTTGAATCGCTTTGGGAATATCGTCAAAAATCTGACTGTTTTCCCAGAGAATATGAAGCGCAATATGAATGCGACCTTTGGATTGATCTACAGCCAACGAGTGATGTTGAAATTGATCGATCACGGTATGACAAGAGAGCAAGCCTATGACTTGGTTCAGCCAAAAACAGCGCAAGCTTGGGATGAGCAAACGGATTTCCGTCCACTATTAGAAGCTGATCCAGCCATTACGGATGTGTTGTCCAAAGCAGACTTAGACGATGCGTTTGATTACAACCATCATTTAAAACAAGTCGACACGATCTTTGAACGTGTCGGTTTAGCCGAATAAGAAAAAAGCCGCAACCTTCAGATCCTTGTCTGAAGGTTGCGGCTTTTTTTAATAATGTTCAGCTAAGTAGGTCAATAGCTCAGGTGCTAAACCAGTTGCTGATTGGTTTTCTTGACGATCTTCTAGCATGGAGACCATCAGAAATCCTTGGTCTTGCGAATCAAAGGCAAATAAGAAGCTGTTTTCCTGGCCTTTTTCATCTTGCTTTTCTTTGATTTCAGCTGTTCCTGTCTTAGCAGCTAATGGCATGTTTAATGCTGCCAAGGAATGTGCAGTTCCGTTTGGATCGGAAACAACGGCGGTCAAATCTTGATTGATTTGATCGATCGTTTCTGCTTTAAAGACTTCTTTGTCTTTTTGCTCTGCCTCTTTCACTAAACGGGGATAGACCAGCTTCCCTTGATTCGCAAAGACGGAGTAAATAGCCGCTTGCTGGATTGGATTCAATAGCAATTCTCCTTGGCCATAGCCGGTATCTGCCAGTAAAATGTCCGAATTGAAGGAGTCTTCATTTGAAATTTGAGCAGGATTCATCGCAATCGGTAAATCCAGTGTTTCACCAAAAATCAACTTCGACAAGCCGTCACGAAAGGCATCTTCGCCCATAGATAAGGTTTGCTGCGCCATATAAATGTTATCAGAGTATACCAGTGCATCCTTGAGATTCACAGAAGCTACATCAGTAACTCTCGTCACAAAGTAGTCGCCCCATGAGCTATCTTTTTGCCATTTCAATCCATCGATCGCGATAGTCTGCGTAGGATCGATCGTGCCATTTTCCAAGCCGATCGCACCAGTGATGGCCTTAAAGGTCGAACCAGGTGCATAGGCCGTAGCAAAGCGGCTGATGAAAGGCAGGTCTTCATTTTGTTCATACGCATCATAATCTTCTTGTGAGATCCCTTGGGTCATTTTATTGGGATCATAACTTGGCGAGCTGGCAAGTACCAACAGATCGCCAGTTTTGGGTTCGGTAACGACCGTTGCTCCTGCTTGGTTTTGTAAGGAGTCAAACGCCGTCTTTTGGGCTTGGGAATCAATAGTCAATTGGATATCCTTGCCATCTGCGCGTTCTTTTTCTAACAGGACGGCTTTCTCAGCACCATCTTCATCTGTGATGGCGATTTTTCCGCCGTTTTCTCCTCGCAACTCTTTATCGAAGGCAGCTTCCAGACCACTACGACCAATTTGTCCGTTGCTTGCTAGTGTTTCATCTTTTTCGATATCTTCCGCTGTTACATTTCCTAAGTAACCAATCAGTTGGGCGGCAGCTTCCCCAAGTGGGTAAGTGCGTCCAGTCGTTTCTTTTAAACTTGTTCCAGTTGGCATTTCATCCGTTGGTTCGATGATCTTCAAGGGGACGAACAACTCATCTTGAACCCAAGATTGCCCCAACGCTTGATTGATGGCTTCTTCTGTCAGGTCGAAACGTTCCGCGATCGCTTTGATATTGGCGTTTTTTTCGTCTCCCGTGCCCAGTTGCCCCGGAACGACGCCTAACTGATAAAGCGTGCCATTTTCTGCTAGTGGTTCGTTGTTTCGGTCGAGAATCTCACCGCGAGTGGCATTATCTACGGAAATACTGACTTTGTCTTGTCCCTCCATTCCTGGAAAGATCAACTGAGGGGACCAATCGATCTTGGCTTCGTTATCAGCTACAGTGATCGTGCCACTATAAGAAAGCTCGGTTAATTCACCTAACGAGGTGGTCAAGGAACCGTTGTATTGGAAATTGAATTGATCGGAATCCTTGTCATTAGGAGTTACCTCAATCCCAGAGGCTTTAAATGATTCGGCACCGATACCAGTGAAGATCGCTTCGTATTTTGCAGAGACTTCGTCTGCGGTAAAGCCGGTTGATGCTAAACTGTCTTCAGACACGAAGGCAGGCAAGTCACTGTACTTCTGATCGGCCAAAGCGTCGATAAAGGAAGTGAGGGCTTTTTTAGCAGCGGCTTCTTCTTGCCGATCCTGATAGACGGTATAACCATAATAGCCGCCGCCTAGTACCAATAAGGCGGCAGGAAGTGCCAACCAGACGAAGCGCTTGGGCTTTTTCGCTGGCTTTTCGTTGCGAGAGCGCCGATTTTCTGACATATTATTGTTCCTCCTTCAAAGCCGTCATACGGGCATGATAAAGCGGCAACAGCGTTTGATAAACTGCTAAAATATCCGCCATCTCAACGTCTTCGATCATTTCTTTCGGAAAAATCTTTCCAATTTGAAGCTCGCTTTTTTTGACTTTCTTCAATCGTTCCAGATAGGTTGGCCACATGGCGATAGGGTGGTGGTCGTATTTTGTGTGATCAGGAGAAAGTGTAAAGTCAGCTGGTAATTGATCGAATAATTCTTTTTGGGCCAACCAAGATTCAGCGATCGTTGCCTGATTTTTCGGTTGGTCGATCACGCTGAGCCAAACAAAGACATACGCTTGATTGATCCCAATTTGAAAGTGGGCATCCATTTTATAGCCTCGTTTGTTCGGACCGATCCCTGCCCAGGTTTCGGCAGGAGGGTAGACGGTTCTGCGTCGGTGCTGAGCAATATGCAAATAAAAAGGCTCTTGGCAGCTTTCTTCAATTAATGGGATCGCTGTCTCACCGATCGTTTGAAAAATCGGCTGAATCTCGGCACGGATTTTTTCCATTCGTTCGTCTAATGTTTCTAAAGAAAAAGCATCAAATGATTGTTTCGTAAATAGCATAATCGTATCCTTTCTGTTGTCTGAAAATAGTATAACAAAAAAAGCCCGATAAATTACGGGCTTTTGTTTATTTTACCTTTTTTTATCGAAGGATACTCAGTCAATTTGCCGCTGGACTCAATTTAAACGTTGGTGTCTGGCTTTGTTCCTTCAAAAGATGCAAAAGATCATCCAAGAAAGAAAAGTCCATTTCTTCTAAATTAAAATAAATCCGAAAAGAATACGTATGTTTAAATAAGCTTTGGCGATGGATTTGATGAATGATCAATTCGTCATTGCGCTCATTTTGAAATTGTAGAACACGCTTTTGTTCTTCGGCATAATGAGGGCGCGCCCCTTTTTTGAAGGGACTGAATAAATAGAAACTTGTTTGTTGGTTGATGGAAAGGATTTGCTGCACGGCCAATAATTCGTTATGGAGCTGTTGTTTTTCTTTGTCTGATAAATGAGCTAAAAAAAGTTCAGCACGATTCTTTAGCGACCACATATAGTACTCCTCCTTGAATGTAGCTACAATACGACCTAAATATAGCATGAAAAAAGAACATTGTAAACGCTTTATAAATCCTTCACTGCTTCTAAAGAGGAATCTGCTTTCAACCAACTAGGTAAAAAGCGAACATTTGTGTTTATTAATATGTAAATGTACAGATAATCGTTGACCCGCTTTTTCTGCGTTGTTAGAATAATAAGCAAATAAAGATGTGTGTCATCGCTATGTGAAAAATATTACTTAACTGAGGTGGATTATGGAATCAGAAGTGCTTCTTTATGAAGGAAAAGCCAAAAAATTGTTTAAAACCAACGAAGAGGATGTATTGAGAGTCGTTTATTTGGATCAAGCTACTGCATTGAATGGTCAAAAGAAAGATGCCGTTGTAGGAAAGGGTGCCTTGAACAATCAGATCACTGCGCATCTTTTTCAGCGGCTAGCCGACAAAAACGTCCCAAGTCACTTTCTTCAATTAGTGTCTAAACACGAACAATTAATTCGAGCTGTCACCATGATTCCTTTAGAAGTCGTTGTTCGCAACACGGCTGCTGGTAGTTTTTCAAAGCGCTTGGGCATCGAAGAAGGAACCAAACTGCCAAAGCCGATCGTAGAGTTTTACTACAAAGAAGATCGCTTGGATGATCCGTTTATCAATGATGATCATGTGTTTTATCTAGGGCTTGCCTCAGAAGAGGAGCTGGACCAGATCAAAACATTGGCGCTGCAAGTCAACGCTGCGTTACTGGAAATCTTTGCGAACATCAACATTCGCTTGATCGATTTTAAAATCGAGATCGGCAAAACCAAAAAGGGCGAGTTGCTTCTGGCTGATGAGATTTCACCAGATACTTGTCGTTTATGGGATATGGGGACAAATGAGCATCTTGATAAAGATGTTTATCGACGTGATTTAGGGGACATCGTTCCTGTTTATGAAGAAGTCTTAAATCGTTTAGAAAAGGAGAATTCAGCATGTATTTAGTCAAAGTTTATGTAACCTATAAGGAATCTGTTTTAGACCCTCAAGGAGAAGCTGTGAAAGGAGCGGTTCATCGCTTGGGGTATCAAGATGTCAGTGATATTCGGATCGGGAAATACTTTGAAATCAAAGTGACACCTTCAAACAATCAAACACAAGCAGCTGTAGCAGAAGAAATCGAAGCGATCTGCGACAAGCTTTTGGCAAATGTCAATATGGAAACCTACCGTTATGAAATGGTTCAAATGGAGGAAGCGGCCCTATGAAATTTGCAGTGATCGTTTTTCCTGGATCAAATTGTGATGTTGATTTGATGTGGGCAATCAAAGATATCATGGGGGCAGAAGCAGAATATGTGCGCCATGATGCAGACAGTTTAGCTGGTTTTGACGGTGTTTTGCTTCCAGGAGGATTTTCTTATGGTGATTACTTAAGATGCGGAGCGATTGCCCGTTTTTCTACGATCATGTCAGAGGTCATTCGTTTGGCAAATGAAGGCAAACCTGTCTTTGGTACCTGCAATGGGTTTCAAATTTTAACGGAAGCGGGCTTGTTACCAGGGGTTTTACAAAGAAATGAATCACTCCATTTTATTTGCAAACCGGTCCGTCTGCAAGTGAATAATCAAACAGCTTTTACTTCTGAGTATGAAACGGATCAAGTCATTACGCTTCCTGTCGCTCATGGTGAGGGCAATTATTATTGTGATGAAACGACTTATCAGGAATTGGTTGCCAACAATCAAATCGTTTTCCGTTATGAAGATAACGTCAACGGCAGCCTACACAACATCGCTGGTATCTGTAATAAAGCTGGCAATGTTCTAGGCATGATGCCTCATCCAGAACGAGCGATGGAAAGCTTATTGGGCTCAGAAGATGGCAAGAAGTTTTTTGCTTCATTATTGAAAAATTTTGGGAAGGTGCCGGTAAATGGATAAAATGATCGTAAAAGAACCTACACCACAAGAAATCAAAGACACGAAATTATACGAGCAATGGGGATTGACCCAAGAAGAATATCGGATGATCTCAGAAGATATTTTGGGACGTTTACCGAACTATACCGAAACTGGACTCTTTTCAGTGATGTGGAGTGAACATTGTTCTTACAAAAATTCCAAACCTGTTTTGCGGAAATTCCCGACAGAAGGGCCGCAAGTACTGCAAGGGCCTGGAGAAGGTGCGGGTATCGTGGATATCGGCGATGATCTAGCCGTCGTTTTTAAAGCGGAAAGCCATAATCATCCTTCTGCGGTGGAACCTTATGAAGGAGCAGCAACTGGTGTTGGTGGGATCATCCGCGACATCTTCAGTATGGGAGCAAGACCGATTGCTGTTTTAGACTCCTTACGATTTGGTGAGTTAGATAATCCAAGAACGAAATATCTTTTGGAAGAAGTCGTTGCTGGAATCAGTGGCTATGGCAACTGTATTGGGATTCCGACCGTCGGTGGTGAAGTGGCATTTGATCCTTGTTATGAAGGCAATCCATTAGTCAATGCGATGTGTGTAGGGATCATTGCCCACAAGGATATTCAAAAAGGGCAGGCCAAAGGTGTTGGAAACACCATCATGTATGTCGGCGCAAAAACAGGACGCGACGGGATACATGGGGCGACTTTTGCATCGGAAGAATTTGTCGAAGGGGAAGAACAACAACGTTCCGCCGTACAAGTCGGTGATCCTTTTATGGAAAAACTTTTGTTGGAAGCTTGTTTGGAATTGATCGTGGATCATTCGGACATTTTAGTCGGAATTCAAGATATGGGTGCTGCTGGATTGGTTTCTTCTAGTGCCGAGATGGCATCAAAAGCCGGATCAGGGTTGCGTTTAACGTTAGATGATGTTCCACAACGAGAAACCAATATGACGCCTTATGAAATGATGTTGTCAGAATCTCAAGAGCGGATGCTGATCTGTGTCAAAAAAGGACATGAAACTGAAGTGGAAGCACTCTTTAAGAAATACGATCTAGAAGCCGTCGTGATCGGTGAAGTAACAGATGATGGCAACTATCGTTTGTTCCATCACGGACAGGAAGTCGCTAATTTGCCAGTAGATGCTTTAGCTGAAGATGCGCCGACTTACTACAAAGAGATGGCAGAACCGAAACGGATCAAAGTGTTTAAGGAAACACCAGACTTTGTTCCAGTGATTCATTCAGCAACGTCTGTATTTGCCGATCTACTGCAGCAGCCGACGATCGCTTCAAAACGCTCGATTTTTGAAACCTACGACTCGCAAGTTCGTACCAATACCGTGGTAGGACCCGGCAGTGATGCCGCTGTTTTACGAATCAAGGGAACCAATAAAGCCTTGGCGATGACGACTGACTGTAATGCTCGTTACCTGTACTTAGATCCAGAAGTCGGCGGACAGATCGCAGTTGCAGAAGCTGCTCGAAATATCGTCGCTTCCGGTGGGCGTCCATTGGCGATCACTGACTGCCTTAACTTCGGCTCGCCAGATAAACCAGAAGGATTCTGGGAGTTATCCACGGCTGCTGACGGGATCTCAGAAGCTTGTCGTGTGCTAGAGACACCAGTCATTTCTGGGAACGTCTCCTTATACAACGAAACGGACGGACAATCGGTCTATCCAACGCCTGTAATTGGGATGGTCGGATTGATCGAAGAG
Source organism: Enterococcus sp. DIV2449a (assembly GCF_051711225.1). NCBI lineage: Bacteria > Bacillati > Bacillota > Bacilli > Lactobacillales > Enterococcaceae > Enterococcus > Enterococcus sp. DIV2449a. The sequence continues at coordinate 2,038,618 of NZ_JBIOME010000001.1, read as the reverse complement.
CTGGCGCATATCACGACGCAGCATTTCCAAGCAGCAGGGGATGTGATCTATGTCCTAGGGGAAACCCATGCTGACTTCAATGGATCTGAATTGCAAAAACTGCAGACAGGAAAGATCGCTGGGCGTTTAATGTCCTTTGACCTTGAAACAGAAAAAATGAACCAACAATTGGTTACCGCAGCGATTCAAGCAGGTCTTGTTCAAAGTGCCCACGACTGTGCCGAAGGTGGTTTAGCGATCGCTTTAGCCGAATCCGCTTTTGACAAGGGCTTTGGTCTAAATGTGACCGTGTCATTGCCAGCAGCACAATTGTTTTCAGAAACCCAATCCCGTTTTGTGCTTTCAGTCGCACCTGATAAGCAAGCAGCTTTTGAAGCACTGGTAGGCGCTGCTGCAACAGCGATCGGGGAAGTGACTGCTGATGGCCAGATTCGCATGCAAGCACAAGATGATACGATCGAGATGCCCCTTGCTGAGGCGAAATTGAAATGGGAGGAAGCCATTCCATGTTTAATGAAGTAAAGAGCCTCAACGAGGAATGTGGGGTTTTTGGTGTTTGGGGTCATCCAGATGCCGCTCGTGTCACCTATTTCGGACTACACAGTTTGCAACATCGCGGCCAAGAAGGTGCTGGGATCGTCACGAATGATGCGGGAAAACTCAATGGTCACCGTGATTTAGGGTTGCTAGCGGAAGTGTTTTCGGATGAACGTGTCCTCCAGCGTCTGACAGGAGAGGCTGCCATCGGTCACGTTCGCTACGCAACTGCTGGTAATGGCAGCGTTGATAATATTCAACCATTTTTATTCAAATTTTTTGATCAGCAGATTGGCTTAGCTCATAACGGCAACTTGACGAATGCGAAAAGTCTACGGAAATCCTTAGAAAAGGCTGGTGCGATTTTCCACTCGAATTCCGATACAGAGATTCTCATGCACTTGATCCGTCGCAGCGAAGAACCGCTTTTTATGGATCGGGTCAAGGAGGCATTAAATCAAGTTAAAGGTGGATTTGCGTACCTTTTACTGACCGAAAATGCCATGATCGCAGCACTAGACCCCAATGGCTTTCGGCCATTGTCAATCGGGAAAATGGTCAATGGTGCTTATGTGGTGGCTTCAGAAACCTGTGCGTTGGAAGTCATCGGTGCGGAATTTATTCGTGATGTCCGACCAGGCGAAGTCGTGATCATTGATGATGCAGGCATTCAAATTGAACAGTATACCCAAGAAGTACAACCTGCGATATGTTCGATGGAGTTTATCTATTTTGCCCGTCCTGATTCCAACATCGCTGGGGTCAACGTCCATCGTGCCCGTAAAAATATGGGCCGTCGCTTAGCACAAGAGGCGCCGATCGAAGCGGATATGGTCATTGGTGTACCGAATTCATCCTTATCTGCTGCCAGCGGGTACGCAGAAGCATCAGGTATTCCCTATGAATTAGGCTTAGTAAAAAATCAATACATCGCACGAACGTTTATTCAACCGACGCAGGAGTTAAGGGAACAAGGTGTACGGATGAAGCTCTCAGCTGTTCGTGGCGTAGTCGAAGGCAAACGAGTGATTCTAGTCGACGATTCGATCGTCCGAGGAACCACCAGCCGCCGTATCGTGCAACTGCTAAAAGAAGCAGGTGCCAAAGAAGTTCATGTACGTATCGGTTCGCCGCCTTTGCGCTATCCGTGTTTTTACGGGATCGACATTCAAACAAGAAAAGAATTGATCGCAGCCAAATATACGGAAGCTGAAATTTGTGAAAAAATCGAAGCAGATTCTTTGGCCTTTTTAAGTGAAGACGGGTTGATCGAAGCGATCGGTTTAGATTTTGACGCACCTTACTCAGGCTTATGTATGGCCTATTTCAATGGCGATTATCCAACCCCTTTGTATGATTATGAAGAAAACTATCTCGCGTCTTTAGCTGAATAAATTGTAGGCAAAAATGGTTTTTCAAACGAAGCAGTGAAGGATCGCTGGTTTACTTGCGTTAACGACGAATGAGCTGAATGAAGAAAAGCGGATGAATGATTGAGGAGGAACGAACGTGGCAAATGCATATGCAAAAGCCGGTGTCGATGTCGAAGCCGGTTATGAAGTAGTCGAACGGATCAAAAAGCATGTGAAACGAACAGAACGTCTAGGCGTGATGGGGGCAATCGGGGGCTTTGGTGGCTGTTTTGATTTATCATCATACCAATTGAAAGAACCAGTACTCGTTTCTGGGACAGATGGTGTAGGAACTAAGCTTTTATTGGCGATCCAGCAAGAACAGCATACAACGATCGGCATTGATTGCGTCGCAATGTGCGTGAATGATATCGTCGCTCAAGGGGCAGAACCTATCTACTTCCTTGACTATGTTGCAGTCGGTAAAAACGATCCTGCAAAGATCGAACAAATCATTGCTGGTGTCGCAGAGGGCTGTGTGCAAGCGGGTGCTGCCCTGATTGGTGGGGAAACCGCTGAAATGCCGGGAATGTACCAACCAGAAGAATATGATCTTGCTGGCTTTGCCGTAGGAATCGTCGAAAAAAGTCGCTTGATCACTGGAGAAACCATCAAAGAAGGCGATGAGCTGATTGGTTTGCCTTCATCAGGCATTCACTCGAATGGGTACTCTTTAGTCAGAAAAGTCTTTTTTGAACAGCATGGCTATACAGGAGCAGAAACATTTGCAGAACTTGACAACCAAACACTTGCAGAAAGTTTATTGACGCCAACGAGAATTTACGTGGATGCATTGAAGCCTTTATTGACAGAAGGATTGCTAGCTGGAATTTCTCATATCACTGGTGGCGGATTTGTTGAAAATATCCCGCGGATGCTGCCTGAAGGTCTGGCGGCAGAAATCTCCTTAGACACTTGGCCGCAGTTGCCGATATTTGATCTGATCGCTGCTCATGGCGCGATTCCTCACCAAGAAATGTTCGAGATTTTCAACATGGGGATCGGTATGGTCTTAGCCGTTGCGCCAGAAAATGTTGCGGCAGTAATGGCGCTTCTATCCGCCAATGAAGAACCAGCGTATCGGATCGGTAAAGTGACGAAACGTGACAACGAAGCTGTCTGCTTTAAAGAGGCAGTCCGATGAGGATCGCCGTCTTTGCTTCTGGAACGGGCAGCAATTTTACAGCGATCGCCGATGCGATCCAGGCTAATGAAATCAAAGGGGCGCAGATCGGATTGGTCTTTTCCGATAAACCTGCAGCGCCAGTGATAGAAAAAGCCCGCGCAAGAGACTATGAAACGCTTGTCTTGGAGCCAGCGGCTTTTGCGTCAAAAGCAGCCTTTGAAAGGAAATTGATCGAAGAATTGCAGGATCATGCCATCGATTTTATTGTTTTAGCTGGGTATATGCGGATCATCGGGAACACCCTATTATCCGCTTATGAAGGCAGAGTCATCAATATCCATCCCTCGTTGTTGCCGAGCTTCCCAGGCAAATCTGGGATTGCCGATGCCTTCGCTTATGGCGTGAAAGTGACGGGGGTTACGGTTCATTATGTCGATGCTGGCATTGATACAGGGCCAATCATTGCCCAAGAAATCGTTCGGATTGACACCGACGATACGTTAACAAGTGTGACAGAGAAAATTCATCAAGTGGAACACCAAATCTATCCAGCTGTTTTAGCTGAAATTGTGGAAAAGGGGCTATCAAATCGTGAATAAACGTGCATTAATCAGTGTGTCTGACAAAGAAGGACTGGTACCATTTGTCCAAGAATTGACCAATTTAGGATTTGAGATCATTTCAACTGGCGGGACCAAAACCGTATTGGAGGAAGCAGGGCTTCAACCGATCGGCATCGAAGCGATCACAGAATTTCCTGAAATGATGGACGGTAGGGTAAAAACGTTACATCCGCGGGTGCATGGTGGTCTGTTAGGGCGACGTGATCTGCCTTCTCATATGGAGGCAATGGCTGAGCACGGTATTTTACCGATCGACCTCGTTGTCGTCAATCTTTATCCATTTAAAGAAACGATCAGCAAGCCTGATGTCACAGAAGCCGACGCAATCGAAAATATCGACATCGGCGGACCAAGCATGCTGCGTTCTGCGGCGAAAAACCATGCCTCAGTAACTGTTGTCGTTGATCCCAAGGATTACGAATGGGTCTTAACTGAGCTGAAGGAAGGCAATACGACGTTGGCATCAAGAAAGAAATTAGCTGCCAAAGTCTTCCGCCATACCGCAGCTTACGATGCCTTGATTGGTGAATACTTGACCAAAGCGGTGGCTGAAACAGAAACGGAGAACTTGACGAAAACCTATGTTTTGAAACAAACATTGCGTTATGGTGAAAATAGTCATCAGAAAGCTTCCTTCTATCAAGATGCATTAGCCGTGCCCTATTCGATTGCCAGCGCAAAACAAATCCACGGCAAAGAATTGTCTTACAACAACATTAAAGATGCTGACGCTGCCTTACGGATCGCAGAAGAATTTACAGAGCCAACTGCGGTAGCCCTAAAGCACATGAATCCATGTGGAATCGGAAGTGGAGAAACGATTGCTGAAGCTTTCCAAGAAGCTTACGAAGCAGACCCAGTGTCGATTTTTGGCGGGATTATCGTCTTAAATCGTCCAGTTGATGTGGCAACTGCGCAGCAGCTGCAGCGGATTTTTCTTGAGATCATTATTGCACCTGCATTTGAAGAAGAAGCACTTGAAATCCTAACGAAGAAAAAAAATCTGCGCTTGCTGGTGGTTGATTTCGAAAAAGCAGCCAAACAGCCAGAAGTTGTCTCTGTCCTTGGGGGCTTATTGGTGCAAGAACCAGACGATCAAATGGAGTCACCAGCAGATTGGACCGTGGTGACCAAAAGACAGCCGACACCAGAAGAAATCGCAGCCTTGGCATTTGCTTGGAAAGCGGTGAAACACGTGAAGTCCAATGCGATCGTTTTAGCCAATCAACAGCAAACCGTCGGGATCGGTGCTGGTCAGATGAACCGCGTTGGTTCAGTGAAAATCGCTGTGGAACAAGCCCGTGAAAACAATAAATTGGCTGGTTCAGTGCTGGCAAGCGATGCCTTTTTCCCGATGGATGACAGTGTCGAATATGCAGCACAACAAGGAATCAAAGCGATTATTCAACCTGGTGGTAGTATCAAAGATCAAGAATCGATCGACATGGCAGATAAGTACGGTGTGGCGATGGTCTTTACTGGTGTTCGTCATTTTAAACACTAAGAAATAGGAGAAGACGATGAAAATACTTGTTATTGGTAGTGGTGGCAGAGAACATGCCGTCGCAAAAAAGTTTCTGCAAGACCCTCACGTTGAAACAGTCTTTTGTGCAAAGGGCAATCCTGGAATGCGAAAAGACGGGATCGTGACAGTCGCAATTGAAGAGTCCGATCATGAAGGTTTGATTGCTTTTGCTCAAGAGCAGGAGGTTGATTGGACCTTCGTTGGTCCAGAAGTTCCATTACTAAATGGCATCGTAGATGATTTTCAGGCGGCGGGCTTGGAAATTTTTGGTCCCAATCGACAAGCAGCGATGATCGAAGGATCAAAAGAGTTTGCCAAAGAATTGATGCGTGCCAATCACATTCCAACAGCTGACTATCAAAGCTTTACAGATAGTGCGCAAGCAAAAGCATATATCCAACTTAAAGGTGCACCAATCGTTATCAAAGCGGATGGCTTAGCGGCAGGCAAAGGCGTAGTTGTTGCTGAAACCGTTGATGAGGCGAATGCAGCTGTTGAAGCGATGCTGGAGCAAAATGCTTTTGGTGAAAGTGGTGCAAAAGTGGTGATCGAAGAGTTTTTGGCTGGCGAAGAGTTTTCGCTCTTGGCGTTTGTTAAGGACGAAGCCGTCTATCCAATGGTCATTGCCCAAGACCATAAACGTGCGTTTGATGGCGATTTAGGGCCGAATACAGGAGGTATGGGGGCGTACACACCAGTACCGCAGATTCCGCAAGAAATGGTCGATCAAGCGGTCAAAGAAGTTTTACTTCCTGCAGCAAAAGGGATGATTCGTAATAAGACACCATTTACTGGTATTCTTTATGCAGGTCTGATTGCTACTAATGATGGACCGAAAGTCATTGAATTTAATGCTCGTTTTGGTGATCCAGAAACGCAAGTCGTGTTAAGTCGTTTAGATAGTAGCCTGGCACAGATCATTGATGATCTCTTGCAGGATCGAGAGCCCGCGATACGCTGGAATCAAGCGGCTTCGATCGGTGTCGTGATTGCATCGCAAGGATATCCTGGCAAGTATCAGCAAGGAATACCTGTTCCATCTCCTCAAGGAGAAGGAACACAATTCTTTTATGCAGGAGTGGAGGAGACTGCTGATCAAGGCGATTTGACGGCAGCTGGTGGTCGTGTTTTTCTTGTGGAAGCTTCAGCTGAGGATTTAGCTACTGCACAAAAGAACGTCTATGAAGCAATCAATAAATTGCCTTTGTCGGGTTTGTTTTATCGAAATGACATTGGTGACAAAGCCTTACACTATAGCAACTCATCAAAGGCGATGAAGTAAAGAACGTTTCAATGCGTAATGCAAATTGAAAGTAAAGGATGACTGCCAGTAGAACCAATCGGTTGTGCTGGTGGTTTTCATTTTATAGGAGGTTTTTTTGACGTTGGTGTAGCGTTTTCATCTTGTTGTGCTAAAATAAAAATGTAGTTTAAATAAGGAGGAACTTTACGTGAAAAAAATTAAATTCGGTCCCACTGATTTAGAAGTATCTAGCGTGATTTTAGGTTTGATGCGAATCAACAATGCCAAAGACCCAGTGAAAGTATTGACGACAGCGATTGAAAATGACGTTACCTTTTTTGACCATGCCGATATCTATGGGCGCGGGGAGTGTGAAACGATTTTTGCGGAAGCGTTAGCAAAAACGGATGCCAAAAGAGAAGAGTTGTTCATTCAATCAAAATGTGGCATCGTTCCAGGTGAAATGTTTGATTTTTCGAAAGAGCATATCATTTCTTCCGTGGAAGGTAGTTTACAGCGTTTGAAAACCGATCATTTGGATGCGCTACTATTGCATCGCCCTGATACTTTGTTTGAACCAGAAGAAGTGGCAGCTGCCTTTGATCAATTAGAAAAAGACGGCAAAGTGAAATACTTCGGTGTCAGCAATCAAAAACCTGGTCAAATCGAATTGTTGAAAAAATATGTTTCTCAACCTTTAGTAGCGAATCAGCTGCAATTCGGGATCATGCATACGGGAATGATCGATCAAGGAATTCATGTCAACATGACGGATGCTGGTAGTGTCGATCATGATGGAGAAATTCTTGAATATTCTCGCTTACATGAGATGACGATCCAAGCTTGGTCTCCGTATCAGTATGGTTTCTTCGAAGGTGTCTTTATCGGTAATGAGAAATTCCCAGAGTTGAACGAAAAATTGACTGAACTAGCGGACAAGTATCAAACGACACCGACAGGTATTGCTTCTGCGTGGATCTTACGTCATCCTGCAAACATGCAAGTGATTGCTGGAACGATGACCCCGCATCGGATCGAAGAAATCGCGCAAGCATCTTCGATCGTATTGACTCGCCATGAATGGTATGAGGTGTATAAAGCAGCAGGGAACATCTTGCCGTAATTTATTAGTAAATCCCGTTTTTTTCAGTACTTATAAGGATGAATGTTCGTAAAAGACGAACATTCATCCTTTTTTTTCAAAAAGTATTTCTAAAAAGCTTGTATTTCACTTCTAGGTGGTTTAAATTGTTGTGGGCGTTAAAAATAGGCTGAGGCCATTTGATGCTTGCTTCACTCTTAGTAAGATTTGGAGGATATTTTTATGTTTGACATGAAAGTTTTTGATTACGAAGATATACAACTGATTCCTAACAAGTGTATCGTGAACAGTCGTTCAGAATGTGATACCACGGTGACATTAGGCGGACACTCTTTTAAGATGCCTGTCGTTCCTGCAAATATGCAAACGATTATTGATGATTCGATCGCAGAATTTTTAGCTGAAAATGGCTATTTTTATATTATGCACCGCTTTGATGAAGAAGCGCGGATTCCATTTATCAAAAAAATGAAAAGCCGTGGCTTGATTGCTTCTATCAGCGTAGGTGTCAAAGAAAATGAATATGCCTTTGTGGAAGAACTAGCTGACAAAGAGCTTGTTCCTGATTTTATTACGATCGATATTGCTCATGGCCACTCAAACGCCGTGATCAATATGATCCAACACATCAAGAAGCATTTGCCAGCAACGTTTGTGATCGCTGGAAATGTTGGAACACCAGAAGCAGTTCGTGAATTGGAAAACGCTGGTGCAGATGCAACGAAAGTCGGCATTGGACCTGGGAAAGTGTGTATCACAAAAATCAAAACTGGTTTCGGAACTGGCGGCTGGCAGTTAGCAGCACTACGCTGGTGTGCCAAAGCTGCTCGCAAACCAATCATTGCAGATGGAGGCATTCGGACACACGGCGATATCGCTAAATCTGTCCGTTTCGGTGCAACAATGGTCATGATCGGTTCATTGTTTGCAGGTCATGAAGAATCACCAGGGGAAACCAAGGTAGAAAACGGCGTTGTGATGAAAGAATACTTTGGTTCTGCATCAGAATTTCAAAAAGGTGAAAAGAAAAACGTGGAAGGAAAGAAAATTTGGATTCAATACAAAGGTTCTTTGAAAGACACGTTAGTTGAAATGCAGCAAGACTTGCAGTCATCGATCTCTTATGCAGGTGGAAAAGATTTAGAATCGATTCGTAAAGTGGATTACGTAATCGTGAAAAATTCGATTTTCAATGGAGATACGATCTAAACAGGATACTAAAGAAGCGACCTTCTATTGGTCGTTTCTTTTTTTGTAAGAAGAACCATTTTGTTTTTCTGTTTTCTTCGTTATAATAGAAGCAATGAAGAGTAGAGGAGCGGGTGACCAAATGACAATCAAAGTGATGTCAGTGTTCGGTACCAGACCGGAAGCCATCAAAATGGCGCCACTAGTAAAGGAATTGGAAAACGACCCGCGTTTTGAATCGATCGTTGTGGTGACGGCGCAGCATCGAGAAATGTTGGATCAAGTATTAACGGTTTTTGAGATTACACCAGACTATGATCTGGATATTATGACTTTAGGGCAAACCTTGACAGGGATCACCACCAAAGTTTTGCTGGATCTAGAACCGATCCTGCAAAAAGAAACTCCTGATATCGTGCTGGTTCATGGGGATACGACCACCGCTTATGCAGCCGCGACGGCCGCCTTTTATCAGCAAATTCCTGTGGGTCATGTGGAAGCCGGTTTGCGCACATGGAACAAAAAATCTCCTTATCCAGAAGAAGCCAATCGTCAGTTAATCGATGTCTTAGCTGATTTTTATTTTGCGCCAACTTCCCAAAGCAAAAAAAATCTGCTGGCTGAAAACCGCAATGAGGCTGCGATTTATGTAACAGGTAATACCGCCATTGATGCGATGCGTTATACGATCTCGGAGGAATACCAGCATCCAGAACTTTCCGCAGCAGATCAAACCATGATTCTATTAACAATGCATCGTCGAGAAAACTTAGGTGCTCCGATGCAGCAGGTCTTTCGTGCTTTAGCGCAGATCGCAAAGGAGAAGCCAACGATCAAAGTGGTTTTCCCTATGCACAAGAATCCCCAAGTCCGAGGGATTGCTCAGGAGATTCTTGGGGAACTAGCAAATGTTACGTTGATTGAGCCTTTAGATGTCATTGATTTTCATAACGTTGCGAATCAAAGTACCTTGATTTTGACGGATTCCGGTGGTGTCCAAGAAGAAGCGCCGTCATTAGGCGTTCCTGTTTTGGTCTTGCGAGATACAACAGAGCGTCCAGAAGGCATTGCTGCAGGTACGCTAAAACTGATCGGTACGTCTGAAGCTGCGGTTTATCAGGAAACAAAGCGACTGCTAGAAGATCCAGAAGCTTACAATGCCATGGCACATGCAGAGAATCCATACGGCGATGGGAAAGCAAGCCAGCGAATCCTGCAAATTTTAGCCGATCATTTTTCGTGAGAGCTAGAGTGAATAATAATTCTCCCAGTATAGGTGAACATAGAGAAAGAGGCAGCTGTTTGTTAAATGGCTGTCTTTTTATATACATGAAACCTGCGTGAACGCCGTTTCCATTTTTTCGTTGATTGTGACAAACGAAGAAGCTTGATTAAGTGTGAGTTTCGCTTTGAAAGGATTTCTGTTCATCTGCTCGTATATAAAGGTTTATCAAGTATAAAATCACATCAGTTCTTTAACGTTGTTATTTTATTGTAAGACCTTTCATTTGAAAACCTATGGAAAACTTTGAAAAAAGGGTACTTTTTTCCTTAGATGCTGTTGACATTGGTTAGGATAGCAGTTATTATGTGGGTAGTTGGAAGAAAGACTTCCGACGAACTGACATTTTATACAAATAATTGTTAGGTGAGGCTCCTATATGGACACAAGCTGCTGCCGCAAAAGCATCGAGAGATGCTTAGTTGGTAGGACAGGTCTAATCGTGAAGGTTAAACCCAAAGCAGCTGATAGCAAATTTGCTATCTACGCCCTATAGTGCTAAAGCTCTACAATGATCATGAGTTTTTTACGCATGCTTATTGGGAGCGTGCGTTTTTTTGTGTCTTTTGCGCGCGTTCCACAGTGACTTACCTAATAAAAAGAAAGGAAGATTCACATGGAATACCCCAGTCCCCAGATGAAACAGCGGAGTAGTTATCGAATCGCTAGGGGTGGCGTAAGCAACTCCTAAGTGCTAGGAGGAAAAAAAGATGTTAAAAAAACTATCGAAAGATCAAGAACTAAAATTACTTGCAAAATTGACCGAAAGAGAATTATTGATGGAGATGCGGACCTCCTTTCAAGGGTTATCGGAAGAAGATGCTGCAGAGCGTTTAGCAGAGTATGGTCCAAACAAAGTCGACGCACAAAAACCAACACCCGCTTGGTTGATGATCTTAGGCGCTTTTAAAGATCCCTTTGTGTTAGTTTTAGCCCTATTAATGATTATTTCTTTTGTAACAGGCGATATTGAAGCAGTGATCGTGATGGGAATCATGATTTTAGCCAGTGTCATGATTACTTTCGTCCAAGAATACCGTTCCCAAAAAGCAAGCTTAGCGTTAAAAGAACTTATTGAAAATACTTGTTCCGTAACCAGAGATGGAATCACGAGAGAAATTCCAATGGATGAAGTCGTTCCTGGAGACATCGTCACCTTAGCAACTGGCGACATGATCCCTGCGGATGCGATCTTGATTTGGACCAAAGATTTATTTATCAATCAATCTTCATTAACAGGCGAATCAATGCCCGTTGAAAAATTTGTCGATGCTGGGATCAAAGAAAGCGATGAACAAATTTCTGCACTAGATATGCAAGATCTTGTTTTCATGGGTACCGATGTCTTAAGTGGTCAAGGAAAAGCCATTATTTTGAAAACCGGTCAAAGTACATTCTTTGGCGATATTGCTAAAAATGCGACCACGAAACGCGGCAAAACAACCTTTGAAGATGGCTTAACGAAAGTCAGCAAACTATTGTTGCGAATGGTCATGGTTCTTTTCCCAATCGTTTTATTGATCAATGGATTAACCAAGGGTGATTGGGGCGAAGCGTTGTTCTTCGCGATTGCAGTAGCAGTTGGTTTGACGCCAGAAATGCTACCAATGATCGTTACCAGTAACTTAGCCAAAGGGGCGATCTCTTTGTCAAAAGAAAAAGTGATCGTCAAAGAATTGCCTTCGATTCAAAACTTAGGTGCAATGGATGTCCTATGTACCGATAAAACGGGTACGATCACCGAAGATCGTGTCGTGCTGGTACAACATTTAAACCCGTTTGGCGTAGAAGATAAACAAGTTCTTGATATGACCTATTTAAATTCTTACTATCAAACAGGGTGGAAAAACCTGATGGATATCGCAGTGCTAAACTACTATGAAGAAGAAGGTTTGGCAGCGCCATTTAACGATGTGACAAAAATCGATGAGATTCCTTTTGACTTTTCACGTCGTCGCTTGACGGTTGTTGTCAATGCGGATGGTCATCAACTGATGGTCACAAAAGGTGCAGCTGAAGAAATGGAACAAGTCTGCAAATACGTAGAAGTTGATGGCAAAGTGATGGAATTGACTCCTCAATTGAGAGAGCAATTACGTCAAGTGAACCTGCGCTTGAATAAACAAGGAATGCGCGTGTTGACAGTTGCCGTAAAACGCGATGCTCACGCAGATGCCGTTTATTCTGTAGCAGACGAACAAGACATGATCATGATTGGCTTTATGGGCTTCTTAGATCCAGCAAAAGAAACAGCCAAAACAGCGATTGCTTCTTTACACGGTCATGGCATTAATGTCAAAGTGTTGACTGGAGATAATGCGATAGTTGCGCAAAAAGTTTGCCGAGATGTTGGTATCGATGCAGATGAATACTTATTGGGAACCGATATTGATCATCTGTCAGATGAAGAGTTAGCAGCGAAAGCTGCAAAAACCAATCTGTTTGCAAAATTAAACCCAATGCAAAAATCACGAATCATTGAAACCATTCAAGCAGCAGGCCATACAGTCGGCTTTATGGGAGATGGCATCAACGATGCGCCTGCTTTACGCACGGCAGATGTTGGCATCTCGGTTGATACAGCAGCGGATATCACCAAAGATGCCAGCTCGATCATTTTATTAGAAAAAAGTTTAAATGTCCTTGATAAAGGGGTCATCGAAGGGCGCAAAGTATTTACCAATATGATGAAGTACATCAAAATGACGTTGAGTTCGAACTTCGGGAATGTCTTCTCGATCTTAGTTGCTAGTGCCTTTTTACCTTTCTTACCAATGTTGTCCATTCAATTGTTGGTTCAAAACTTGGTGTACGATATGGCACAATTGACGATTCCATGGGACAACGTAGACAAAGCAGAGTTAGAAAAACCAGTCAAATGGCAAGTAGGCGGACTATTGAAGTTTACCGTCGGCATTGGACCGGTCAGCAGCATCTTTGATATTTTGACCTTCTTTGTGATGTGGCATGTCTTTAGTGCAAATACGATCCAAGAGCAAGCCTTGTTCCAAGCAGGATGGTTTATGATCGGCTTAACGACACAAACCTTAGTCGTTCACATGATCCGAACAAGAAAATTACCATTTATCAATAGTATTGCTTCACCGGCAGTCCTGATCTCCAGCGTCCTAGCAATTGCAGTTGGCTTCTTAGTTATCTTGACGCCATTGCACACAGTCTTCGATTTTGCGGCGCTGCCATCAAGCTACTGGCCATGGTTTATTGGTATCAATTTCGCTTATTTAGTAACAGTTGAATTTGCCAAACGCATTTACATTCATGTAACGAAAGAATGGATTTAAAAAAACAGGTCGGCGTTCTTCCTATGGAGGGGAGAATTGCCGATCTGTTTCTTTTTATCCGATCTCTGTATTATTTTTTTCTCATCTTAAGAAAATTCTTTTTGATTCAAGTCGAATCCTTCACAAGTAATAAAAGGAGGTTAATGGTAAATCTGTTTAGCCAAATGATGATTGCTGTACTATTCTTAAATAAAAAAAAGAATCTGAAAAGAAAAAATTGAAGAAAGCGATTGCTTTAATGTGATTAATTTCACTAATGTTTTCTTAAGAGTTGCTACAGTGGGAATTGTTTTATTAAAAAAAATACCCTTTTCACTTGTCATTTTCGAAGTTAAATGATAATTTATAAGAGTAAATGAAATTTCGATAGTACAGATTTAAACCCTGTTACATACGAAAGTGAATTTTTATATCAGAGAGGAAAGTGTGTCAAGATGGCAAAAAAACAAAAAGCACTTGATTTCCAAGCGATTTTGGAGCAAGTCAATGCGGATTTTCCAACTTACCAAGCTTTGGACAAAGACGGGAAAATTGTAAATCAAGAGTTAGTACCAGATTTAAGTGACGACGAATTAGTTGAATTGATGACTCGTATGGTATGGTCTCGTGTATTAGACCAACGCTCAACTGCGTTAAACCGTCAAGGTCGTCTAGGTTTCTTCGCGCCAACTGCTGGACAAGAAGCAAGCCAATTAGCAAGTCAATTTGCTTTTGAAAAAGAAGACGTTCTATTACCTGGTTACCGTGATGTACCACAATTGATCCAACACGGTCTGCCATTGAAAGAAGCTTTCTTATGGTCACGTGGTCACGTTGCTGGGAACCTTTACCCAGAAGATTTAAAAGCATTGCCACCACAAATCATCATCGGTGCACAATACGTCCAAGCAGCCGGCGTTGCTTTAGGATTGAAAAAACGCAATAAGAAAAATGTTGTATTCACTTATACAGGTGATGGCGGTTCTTCACAAGGGGACTTCTATGAAGCAATCAACTTTGCAGGGGCATACCATGCAAACGCTGTATTCTACATCCAAAACAATGGTTTTGCGATCTCTACACCTCGTGAAGTACAAAGTGCGGCACCAACATTGGCACAAAAAGCAGCAGCAGCTGGGATCCCTGGTATCCAAGTTGACGGTATGGATCCATTGGCAGTGTACTATGTTTCTAAAGCAGCTCGTGAATGGGCAGCAAACGGCAACGGTCCTGTATTGATTGAAACCTTGACTTACCGTTACGGTCCACATACATTGTCTGGTGATGATCCAACCCGTTACCGTTCAAAAGACATGGACAGCGAATGGCAACAAAAAGATCCATTGGTACGTTTCCGTACTTACCTAACTGAAAAAGGACTTTGGTCTGAAGAAAAAGAAGAACAAGTCATTGAACAAACAAAAGAAGAAATCAAAGCAGCGATCGCTGAAGCTGACCGCGTGCCAAAACAAAAAGTTTCAGATTTCTTGAAAAACATGTTTGAAGTTCAACCACAAAACATTAAAGAACAAATTGCAACTTACGAAGCGAAGGAGTCGAAATAGTCATGGCACAAAAAACAATGATTCAAGCAATTACAGATGCCTTAGCTGTTGAAATGGAAAATGACAAAGAGATTTTAGTCTTTGGTGAAGATGTCGGTAAAAACGGCGGGGTTTTCCGTGCAACAGAAGGTTTACAAGAAAAATTCGGCGAAGATCGTGTCTTCGATACCCCTCTTGCTGAATCTGGTATCGGCGGCTTGGCTTTCGGTTTAGCATTAGAAGGTTTCCGTCCAGTTCCAGAAATCCAATTCTTTGGTTTCGTATTTGAAACCTTTGACGAAATCGTTGGTCAAATGGCGCGTACTCGTTACCGTATGGGTGGTACACGTAATTTACCAATCACTATTCGTTCACCATTTGGTGGCGGTGTGCACACACCAGAATTGCACTCAGATAACTTGGAAGGATTGATCGCTCAATCACCTGGTATCCGTGTCGTTATTCCATCAAACCCATATGATGCAAAAGGATTATTGATTGCTTCTATCCGCAGCAATGACCCAGTTGTTTTCTTAGAGCACATGAAACTTTACCGTTCATTCCGTGAAGAAGTGCCAGAAGAAGCATACGAAGTTCCTTTAGACAAAGCAGCAGTAACTCGTGAAGGTTCTGATGTTTCCATCATCACTTATGGTGCGATGGTTCGTGAAGCAATCAAAGCTGCTGATAACTTAGCGAAAGAAAACATCAACGCTGAAATCATCGACTTGCGTACAGTTGCTCCTCTTGATGTTGAAACGATCATCAAATCAGTTGAAAAAACTGGTCGTGTGGTTGTCGTTCAAGAAGCACAAAAACAAGCAGGTGTTGGCGCTCAAGTCGTTTCTGAAATTTCTGAACGTGCGGTTCTATCACTAGAAGCTCCAATCGGACGCGTGTCTGCACCAGATACGATCTTCCCATTCGGTCAAGCTGAAAACATTTGGTTGCCAAATGCAAAAGACATCGAAGACAAAGTGAAAGAAATCGTGAACTTTTAATAGTTGAAGAAGGGAAGAATAGAAAATGGCATTTCAATTTAAATTACCGGATATCGGTGAAGGAATTGCAGAAGGCGAAATCGTAAAATGGTTCGTCAAAGCAGGGGATACCATCAATGAAGATGATACCTTACTAGAAGTTCAAAATGATAAATCAGTGGAAGAAATTCCATCTCCAGTAACAGGAACAGTGAAAAACATCGTTGTCCCTGAAGGTACAGTCGCAAACGTTGGGGATGTCCTTGTTGAGATCGATGCACCAGGACATGAAGACAACGAAGGCGATGAAGGTGTAGCAGCAGAGTCTCAAACACCAGCAAAACCAGCGGCAGAACCTACAACGGAAACGGCTGAAGCATCAGCTGGTTCTTCTGAAGGCGCAGGCGTTTTCCAATTCAAATTACCAGATATCGGTGAAGGTATTGCAGAAGGTGAAATCGTAAAATGGTTCGTTAAAGCAGGAGATACCATCAATGAAGATGATACGTTGCTTGAAGTTCAAAACGACAAATCAGTGGAAGAAATTCCATCTCCAGTAACAGGAACAGTGAAAAACATCGTTGTTGCTGAAGGAACAGTCGCAAATGTTGGGGATGTTTTAGTTGAAATCGACGCACCTGGTCACAACAGTGCGCCTGCTTCATCAAGCACATCTGCAGCAGCACCAAAAGAAAAAGTGGAAACTTCTGGTTCAGCAAGTGTTGTTGAAGCAGCAGATCCTAACAAACGCGTCTTGGCTATGCCTTCTGTACGTCAATTTGCTCGTGAAAAAGATGTTGATATTTCTCAAGTATCAGCAACAGGTAAAGGCGGCCGTGTAACAAAAGAAGACATCGAAAACTTCCTATCAGGTGGCGGACAAGCTGCAAAAGCTGAAACTCAAGCTCCTGCGAAAGAAGAAACAAAAGCTGCAGCAACTGAAAGCAAACCAGCAGCTCCAGCAAAAGCCTTCAAATCAAACTTAGGTGATTTGGAAGAACGTGTGGCCTTAACACCTACACGTAAAGCAATCGCTAAAGCGATGGTAAACAGCAAACAAACAGCACCTCATGTAACCTTGCATGATGAAGTTGAAGTAACAAACCTATGGGATAACCGTAAGAAATTCAAAGAAGTTGCTGCTGCAAACGGCACAAAACTTACTTTCTTACCATATGTTGTGAAAGCATTGACTGCAACAGTGAAAAAATTCCCTATCTTGAATGCGTCGATCGATGATGCAAAACAAGAGATCGTATACAAAAACTATTACAACATCGGTATCGCAACAGATACTGACCATGGTTTGTATGTACCAAACGTAAAAGATGCAGATCGTAAAGGCATGTTTGCTATCGCTGATGAAATCAACGAAAAAGCAAAATTTGCTCATGACGGCAAATTAGCTGCAGATGATATGCGTAACGGTACCATCACGATCAGTAACATCGGTTCAGTTGGTGGCGGCTGGTTCACACCAGTAATCAACTACCCTGAAGTAGCTATTTTGGGTGTAGGTACGATCGCGCAACAACCAATCGTAAACGCTGAAGGCGAAATCGTTGTCGGACGTGTGATGAAACTTTCATTAAGCTTCGACCACCGTATCGTTGATGGCGCAACAGCGCAACAAGCAATGAATAATATCAAACGTCTATTAGCTGATCCAGAGCTATTAATGATGGAAGGATGATTAACAAATGGTAGTTGGAGATTTTGCTGTTGAATTAGATACAGTTGTAATCGGTGCGGGACCTGGCGGCTATGTAGCTGCCATCCGCGCTGCTGAAATGGGACAAAAAGTAGCAATCATTGAAAGAGAATACATCGGCGGCGTTTGTTTAAACGTTGGTTGTATCCCTTCAAAAGCTTTGATCGCTGCAGGTCATCATTACCAAGAATCTTTGGATTCAACAATGTTTGGTGTAACAAGTGAAAATGTTTCCCTTGATTTTACCAAAACACAAGAATGGAAAGACAACAAAGTCGTTAAAACGTTAACTTCTGGTGTTGGTTTCCTATTGAAAAAACATAAAGTTGAAACAATTGAAGGAGAAGCTTTCTTCGTTGATGATCACACATTGCGTGTCATCCACCCAGATTCAGCACAAACTTACTCTTTCAACAATGCAATCATCGCAACAGGTTCTCGTCCAATTGAAATCCCTGGTTTCAAATTCGGCGGACGTGTCCTTGATTCAACTGGCGGATTGGCATTAAAAGAAGTTCCTAAAAAATTCGTTGTTATCGGTGGCGGTGTCATCGGTTCTGAACTAGGTGCAGCGTATGCAAACCTAGGTGCAGAAGTAACAATCCTTGAAGGTTCTCCTCAAATCTTGCCAACCTATGAAAAAGACATGGTCAAATTGGTTGAAGAAGACTTTGCGAAAAAAGGTGTAACAGTCGTTACCAACGCAATGGCGAAAGAAGCAATTGACAATGGCGATAGCGTAACTGTGAAATATGCCGTAGATGGTAAAGAAGAATCAGTTACTGCTGATTACGTGATGGTTACTGTTGGCCGTCGTCCAAATACTGATGACATGGGCTTGGAACAAGCAGGTGTTGAAGTAGGCGAACGCGGATTGATCACGGTTGACAAACAAGGCCGTACCAACGTATCAAACATCTACGCAATTGGTGATATCGTTCCTGGTGCTGCATTAGCACATAAAGCCAGCTACGAAGCAAAAATCGCTGCTGAAGCAATCTCTGGCAAAAAAGTTGCTGTTGATTACAAAGCGATGCCTGCAGTTGCCTTTACTGACCCAGAATTGGCTTCTGTCGGTATGACGATCAAAGATGCCAAGGATGCTGGAATTGAAGCAAAAGCATTCAAATTCCCATTCTCAGGTAACGGTCGTGCGTTATCTCTAGGAAAAACCGAAGGATTCATTCGCTTAGTAACAACGGTTGAAGACAATGTGATCATCGGTGCGCAAATTGCTGGTTTAGGAGCAAGCGATATGGTTTCAGAACTTGCTCTTGCTATTGAATCTGGCATGAACGCAGAAGATATCGCGTTAACCATCCATCCACATCCATCTCTAGGTGAGATCACAATGGATGCTGCTGAGTTAGCTCTAGGTTTACCAATCCACATTTAAGCTTTTTGAAACTCGTTCATCATTTGGTGAACGAGTTTTTTTATCACCAAAAATAAAGCGATCATAAGCTATTGACAGAATCTTCTGTAAATGATACGATGCTCTTAATATTTCAACCGTTGATGAGGAAAGTACATTGATTTGGCAAGCCTAGAGAGTCTTCGTAGGGTGCAAGAAGAACTTGTAGAATCAATCGAAAATGGCCTCAGAGGTGATCTTCTGAACTTGTACGAAAGATAAGAAGATCCGGGTGCGCCCGCTATCGCGTCAGAGTATAACGACGTTAATTTGTCGCGTACTTGCTGAGAAGCATGCTGGAAAGTCTGCTTGAATAAAGGTGGTAACACGTAAACACGTCCTTTGATATCTCGATATCAGAGGGCTTTTTTATTTGTATTATTAAGGAGGAATAGTATGACAGAAAGATTTGAGACGATTCAATTACACGGAGGACAAACACCAGATCCTACCACAGGGAGTCGCGCCGTACCCATTTATCAAACCACATCGTATGTGTTTGAGGACGCAGATCAAGCGGCAGCGAGATTTAGTCTTAGTGAGAATGGCAATATCTATACCCGTATTACCAATCCGACAACGGCTGTTCTAGAAGAACGATTAGCCCTCTTAGAAGGCGGTGTCGGTGCGTTAGCAACGGCTTCTGGCTCAGCAGCGATCACCTATGCGATTTTAAATCTTGCACAAGCAGGAGATCATATCGTTTCTGCTGCTTCAATTTATGGGGGGACCTATAATTTATTCGCTCATACGTTGCCAGATTTTGGCATCACTACAAGCTTTGTTGATAGTGAAGATCTGGCAGCACTAAAAGCAGCCATCCAAGAAAATACTAAAGCAGTTTTTCTAGAGTCTTTAGGCAATCCAGATATTGATATAGCCGACTTTAAAAAGATTGCAGCGATCGCTCATGAAGCAGGGATTCCCCTCATCATTGACAATACCTTTGCGACTCCCTATCTGTTTCGAGGATTTGAGCATGGGGCGGACATCGTCGTTTATTCCACGACAAAATACCTCGGTGGTCACGGTGCTGCTTTGGGAGGGGCCATTATCGACAGCGGCAACTTTGATTGGACAAATGGCAAATTTCCCAAGCTGGTCGATCCCGATCATAGCTACCATGGAATCTCATGGGTAGAAGCCGCTGGTAACGCTTCCTATATCACTCGGGCACGAACGATTCTTTTACGAGATACAGGCGCTGCGATTTCTCCCTTCAATTCATGGGTGTTGCTGCTAGGCATCGAGACGCTTTCGTTGCGGATGGAACGTCATGTAGAAAATGCGCAACAAGTTGCTGAATTTTTAGCCAAGCACTCGGAAGTCTCTTGGGTTCATTTCCCAACACTGCTGGACAGCCCCTATTTTGAACGGGCGCAGGAGTATTTCCCCAAAGGGACCAGTTCCGTCTTTTCCTTTGGATTAAAGGGTGGAGCAGAAGCAAGCAAAACCTTTTGTGGCGCAACCAAGCTCTTCTCTTTGCTGGCAAATGTCGGGGATGCAAAGTCCTTGATCATCCATCCAGCTTCGACGACCCATTCCCAGCTTAGCGTAGAAGAACTTGCAGCAGCCAAAATTCGTCCAGAGACGATTCGCCTATCCATTGGATTGGAAAACATCAACGATCTATTGGAAGATCTCACGCAAGCCTTCCAACAGCTCTAAATAGTTGAAGCAGTAGGAAAAGCGCAGGATACTATGCTGCGCTTTTTTGTTGTCGGTTAGTGTTTCAAATAAAACTGCGGTTTCTGTTGTTAGAAGGATAGTAAATCCATCGGTTCTATGCTATATTTAGTTGCTAAGGAATATGGATAAGGTGGGAGATGTATGCGTAATCATGCAAGTGACAAGAGGATTCGATTTTACTACACAAGTTTGCAATTTCTTTATTGGATGATGTTTTGCTCAATCTATGGCTTTGCGACCCTTTTTTTGATTTATTTCAAGGTCGATCCAGCAAAAATTGGCGGTATTTTAGCCTTAGTCAATATTGCGTCTACGATTTTGCAGCCCTTCATCAGTCAAGTCATTATCAAAAAAAGTAAAGTACCGCTGATCGTTGTCTTGAAAACGATGACAATCGGCGTGGTCGCGGTGCTCTTAGCAGGTGTGATTTTCCCTGCATTATCAATACTGACCTATGTTTTAGGAGGGATTTTGCTCGTTTCCATGCAGTCCTTTCTCAACGCCTTGGCGTTTGAATACACGAATAGCGGCAACAAAATCAATTTTGGCTTTTCTCGTGCGGGTGGGTCACTAGGATTTGCGGGGACCTCCTTTTTACTGGGGCAGCTCTTGGAGGAGTTTTCGGCAGCCCTTTTGCCAATGATCGCTATCGGGCAGGCCGTTTTGTTTCTCATTATTTTGCTTTTGCTGCCAGCGATCAAGAAGCCAGAAATGCCCGTGATGCTGACAGAACAAAGTCATTCAGGTGCCTTTTTGAAGAAATATCCTTTTCTACTCTTTCTCTTTGTCGGGTTTAGCTTTCTTTTCAGCTTCCACACGATGATCAACAGCTTTTTGGCACAAATTTTTGCCGATATTGGCGGTGGCAGTAAGGAAGTTGGCATCGCCCTGATGGTTGCGGCGTTATGCGAATTGCCAGGCATGATTTTCTTTGAACAGTTAGTGAGGATACGGTCTAGCCGTTTTTGGCTGTTGTTTTCCAGTGTTGCCTTTGCCATTCGTGGGGTGCTGATGCTGTTGATCAGCTCCATTATCTTGATGGAATTGAGCCATTTGATGCAAGGGGTTAGTTTTGCTTTGTTTATTCCAGCTTCGGCTTATTTGTTCAACCATAGTTTGGCAGATGAAGATCGGGTTTTTGGACAAACGATTATTATCATTGCTACCACGATCGGTGGCGTGATTGGCAATCTTTTGGGCGGGATGCTGATCCAAAGCTTCGGTGTTTGGGAAATGCTTTTGATTGGGACTGGGTTTGCCGTTCTAGGTGCTGCATTGACCTTTATCGGTGTGAAAAAAATCCCTAAAAGTAACAAGAAACTAGCGATCCTAAGCGAATGATCGATAGGTAGAAAAAAGAGTTGCGGCCGTATTTGCTTCGGTCGCAACTCTTTTGAATCTGATTAACGGGTACTATTTCTTTTCTAATACAGCGATAAATTCCCGCATATAGTCTGGTAGATCTGGAGGACGGCGGCTGGAAACGATATGTCCATCCGTAACCACAGGTGTATCTACCCATGTGGCTCCAGCATTTGTCATATCATCTTTGATGCCTGGTGTACTGGTGACCGTCTTGTCTTGCAAGATATTCGCAGAAATCAAGACCCAGCCTGCATGACAGATTTGACCAATGACTTTTTCGTCTTTGTCCATCGTTTGCACGAAAGAGATGACCTCTGGGAAACGTCGTAATTTATCAGGCGCCCAACCACCTGGAACTAAGATGGCATCGTAGTCATCGGCATGAATATCAGAAAAAGCATAGGCTGATTCTGCGGGTACACCGTATTTGCCAATATACGTTTTATGCGCTTCTTCACCGACTAAATCGACTTGCGCGCCTTCTTCCCGTAACCGATGGACCGGGTACCACAGTTCTAAATCTTCGAAATCATTGTCGACTAAGGCAATGATTTTTTTGTTTTCTAAACGCAAGAGAATTCCTCCTTTTTCTTGTTATTCTTACTGTAACATCATGCAAAGAGAAACACCAAAAGTATGCTTCTTAAAAAATGCCAAGAAGCTATTTTGAGAATGGTCATTCAGAGAAATGGTATTGATGTAAGCGTTGTAATCATTAGGAAAGTAAGAGATAATGAAAGAAAGCCAAAGGAGGCGAAGATGTGGAAGCATTCGTAAATGCTCGAAAATTTATTTACAAAAACGCGCGCCCTTTAGACCTTGCTCGTTGGCAGTATCATTTTGAAAATGGATCTCGCGAGGCTGTATTACAGGCGTTACAATTCTACCAAAATGAAGATGGTGGGTATGGGCATGGTTTGGAACCTGATCATTGGAATCCCAACAGTACACCGATTGCAGTGTGGGAGGCATGTCGAATTTTAAAAGAGCTTGAATGCCTTCATTCGACAAATCCACAAGTCCAAGGGATTTTAAGGTATTTAGCTAGTGGAAAAGAGTTTTCTGAAGGGAAATGGTTCAACCAAGTGCCGTCAACGGTATCCTATCCGCATGCGATTTGGTGGGAGAGTCCTGTAGGCGTGCCAGCAGACAACCCAACAGTAAGTCTAGCTGGTATGATCTTAAAAACAGGGGAAACTACCCTCTATCAAAAAGCACAAGAAATCGTCGAAACAGCAGTTGCAAGTTTCCTTAAGGAACCAACCAGTGAAATGCACACATTAGTCGTCTATCTAGAATTATTACAAGACTGTGAAGAAATCCAGTATCAGCCTGTTTTAGCAAATGAACGCTTTCGCGAGATCTTATTCCAGCAAATTCGCCATACTGTCTCAAACGAGCCAGAAGAGTGGTTCACGTCTTATGTCAGCAAACCTTCAAATTTTTTCTTTACAAGAGAGCAGCTGCTTGGGATCTTTAGTGAAGAATTATGTAAAAAAGAAGCCCAAGAAATTTTAAAATACCAACAAGAAGATGGATCATTTGTCATTCCATGGCAATGGGGAACGGATTACCCAGAGTTTTTCATAAGTAAACAGTGGTGGAAATCAATTACTATCATTAAAAATTTTTTGTTTTTGCAGGCTTTTCTAGACGAATCATTTTGAAATCGGTCATTTTCTAATAAGCAATCTCGTTGAAAGAACAAAGGAATTTCCTTCTTATTTGAGATTCATGGGTTTCAGCTTCTAAAAATCTCAATAGTTTGTATACAAGAGGTACATTCATTGCTAGGATGTACCTTTTTTGCAGCGGAGGCTCTGACCTATTTTTAATTTTGTGGTACACTGAATAAGATGAATAGGAGTGGTAATATGCGGGATTATCAATATCCTCTTGACTTAGATTGGTCGACAGATGAAATGGTCGTCGTCATGAAGATGTGGGAACGACTAGAACAAGCCTATGAAAAAGGCCTTCCTAGCAGCACGTTTCTTGAGGCGTATCAAGCCTTTAAGAAAGTCGTTCCTAGCATTGGCGAGGAACGTCGTTTAGGCAGAGAATTTGAAGAACTATCAGGCTATTCGCTATACCATACTGTGCAGGCAGCGAAAAAGACTGAGGGAAAACTAAAAATGAAAGGGTAGATCAACGAATGCATGAAATCGTTAATGAAGTTCGCCAGTGGATGATCGCTGCAGGTGAAACGATCAAAGACAATTTAAATAAAGAAAACTTAGTGGTCGAGACAAAATCAGGACGGAAAGATTTAGTGACAGAATTGGATAAAGCCACGCAAGATTTTCTGATTGGTAAGATCCAATCCTATGATCCGGATGCCAAAATTTTAGGTGAAGAAAACGGACTGGACACACTTGCCGACATGAGTGGACGGGTCTTCATCATTGATCCGATCGATGGAACGATGAATTTCGTGTTAGAAAAAGAAAACTTTTGTATCATGATCGCGATTTATGAAGAGGGCAAAGGGCGCTTTGGCTTTGTCTATAATGTCATGAAAGATGAATTCTTATGGGGTGGCCCAGAGATTGGTGTTTATAACAATGGCAAGAAGATTGAACCGCCGAAAGATATTGCCTTATCCGAGGGTCTCGTTGGCTTGAATTCACCCATGTTGATCCATAACCGCCACCACGAAACCGAGGTCAGTGACAAAGCATTAGGCATTCGTATGACTGGATGTGCTGGGGTAGAGTTGATCGCCCTCGCTAAAGGACAAAGAGCAGGCTATCTTTCTCATCTTGCACCATGGGATTATGCGCCAGGGGGCGTTTTGTTAGAAACTCTTGGATTAAAGATGGCAAACATCAAAGGAGAGCCGCCATCCTTGAATGGACGGGAATTGTTTATCGGCGGTACACCGAAAGCTTTTGAAGAATTATTGGCGATCGTCAATCAATAAGAAAGCTTGCGTACTATCTGATAATCGATGAACTGATACGCATAGAAAAAAAGGCTGGAAACTCCGTTTCCCACTCGTTGGACCTGGTGGGAGTCAACGCTGTCCTTAAGTAGCGAAAACGGTAGCCCAGCCTTTTTAGTTCGCAGTAAGTTCTTTTTGTACCAGCTTTAATGCTTCACTGACGATTTGATCCATATCTAAATACCGATAGGAGCCGAGACGTCCCCCGAATAAGACTTGCGACTGTTTCGCTGCCAGCTGTTTGTATTTTTTATACAGCTGGTTATTTTTTTCGTCATTGATTGGATAGTAGGGCTCAGCATCCGTCGTGAATGGCGCTGGATATTCCTTGGTCAGAATGGATGTGTCAGGATCACCTTGCTTATCGAAGTGTTTCCATTCCATGCTGCGCGTATAGGGAATCCGTTCATCCGTGTAATTGATCACGGGATTTCCTTGAAGGTTTGGTGATGGATGTTTGGTTGTTTCAAAACGTAACGAACGATATTCTAGAGGACCGTATCTTTGGTCAAAAAAGGCATCGATCAGCCCTGTATAGATTATTTTAGGAAAACGTGCTAAATAGGCTGCTTTTTCAGCTTCAAAGTCCGTTTTCAAACAAACATCGATCCGATCATCATCTAATAATTTCTGAAAAATCGGCGTATAGCCGCCTTCGGGAATCCCTTGAAACCGATGATTGAAATAATTGTTATCATAGGTGAAACGAATCGGCAGTCGACGAATGATAAAGCTCGGCAGCTCGCGAGGGGGCTTTCCCCATTGCTTCTGAGTATAGCCGGCAATCAGCTTACGATAAATATCGGTTCCCACTAATTGGATCGCCTGTTCTTCAAGATTTTTAGGCTTTCCTTTCACTCCAGCACTTTCAATCTGTTGAGCGATCATCGCTTGTGCCTCTGTCGGTGTTCGTACCCCCCAGAGTTGATAAAAGGTGTTCATATTAAAAGGCAAATTATAAAATTGATCTTGATAGTTCGCTAAGACTTGATTGGTAAAAGGAATGAAGTCAGCAAAGCGATGCATGTATGCCCAAATATGTTTACTATCCGTGTGGAAAATATGGGCGCCGTATTGATGAACGGTGATGCCGTCTTCTTGATAAGTATATAAGTTGCCTCCGATGTGGTCACGCTTATCGATCACTAGACAACGATGCCCTTTTCTGGCTGCTTCATGAGCAAAGATCGACCCGAATAAGCCCGCACCAACGATCAAGTACTGGTAGTTGCCAGTCTTCATGTGTTCGCTCCTCTCAGCTTTTGTTTAAGATATACAAATTCTAAGATAAAGGCTGCCACCGATCAAAGCAAGCGTTTTCTAAAAGAGTCAAAGAATCTTTATAATTGGCTGGTTATTCATGAGCAAAAAGCGACCGTTCATGAAAGGGCGCTCATTGCTTGGCGTTTCCATGATAAACTACTGCTAGTAGATTTATAGACGTATGATTTATACATAGCAGAAAGTTGGGTTTAGATGAATAGCCAAGAAAAAATCGCAGAATTAACACGTTTACAAAAGGTATTGTTTGTTTCAGGAAAAAATACTTGGGAGACACATGAGCTACCAGCGATCTGTCCATCGATTTTTATGGCAGATGGTCCGCACGGTATTCGTAAACAAATGGGAGAAGCAGATCACCTGGGGCTGAATGAAAGCGTTCCAGCAACTTGTTTTCCGCCGGCGGCAACAATTGCAAACAGCTGGGACTGTGAACTTGCTGCGAAGGTTGGTGAATGTATTGGATCAGAAGCAAAAGCGTTAGAGGTTGATGTCGTTTTGGGTCCAGGTCTGAACATCAAGCGAAATCCTAAAGGCGGGCGCAATTTTGAGTATTTCAGTGAGGACCCTTATTTGGCAGGGAAAATGGCGGCTGCAAATATCAGAGGTATTCAAGAAAACGGGACGATTGCCTGCCCGAAGCATTTTGCTGTCAATAGTCAAGAAACGAGACGAATGGCATCGGATTCCATCGTTGATGAGCGGACATTACGAGAAATGTATTTAACAAATTTTGAAATCGCCGTCACTGAAGGAAAACCTAAAAGTATCATGAGCGCCTATAATATGATCAATGGCATTTACGCCAATGAAAACAAACGCTTATTACAAGAGATTCTCCGAGATGAATGGGGATTTGCTGGCTTTGTTGTCTCCGACTGGGGCGGGGATAATGACCATGTCGAAGGGATCAGAAATGGCTGTCATTTGGCGATGCCAGGGCAAGGGATCGCTGGCGCACAAGAAATTATTGAAGCAATTGAAAGGAATCGTTTGGCTGAGTCGGAGCTTGATGTACGGGTTGCTGAACTAGCAGCGGTCTTCTCAGAGACGAAGAAGCAATCTGGAACAGATGCGATCGATTGGGCACAGCATCATACAGTCGCAAGAGAAGCAGCCAGAAGCAGCGTGGTTCTGCTTAAAAATGATGACAACTGCTTGCCTTTAAATCCTAAGCAAAAGGTTGGAATTATTGGCGATTTTGCTCAAACACCTCGGTACCAAGGTGCGGGGTCTTCGATGGTAAATGCGAAACAAGTCGAGTCGATTTTAGAAAAGATTGGCGATTATACTCCTGAAATGGCAGGTTATGCACAAGGCTATGTCCGAAAAAGTAGTAGTAAAACAGCAACAGAACAAGCAGCATTGATCGAAGAAGCTGTTTCTTTAGCAGATGACTGTGAGGTGGTGCTGGTCTTTGCCGGACTTGATGAGAGCTATGAAAGTGAAGGGATCGATCGTGAGACGTTGGCGATGCCCGCAAATCAAAATCAGTTGATTGAAAAACTTTGTCAGACGACTGCAAAAGTAATCGTTGTTTTATCGGCGGGAGGGGTTGTTGAAATGCCCTGGCTGGATAAAGCTGCTGGTGTGCTTCATGGCTACTTAGGTGGACAAGCAGGCGCTTCTGCGATGCTGGATGTGATCTTCGGTCGATATAATCCGAGCGGAAAACTAGCAGAAAGTTATCCATATTCCTATGACGACGTTTTGTTCGGTCAAGAATTCCCAGCAACAAGCCGCTTTGCCTATTACAAAGAGCGACTGTTTGTTGGCTATCGCTATTATGACACGTTTAAAAAACCAATTTTGTTTCCGTTTGGCTACGGTCTAAGTTATACGGAATTTGCTTATAGTGGTTTAATCATTGAAGAAAATCAGGTAAAATTTACAATTGAAAATGTTGGAGACAGAGATGGTGAAGAAGTAGTCCAATTGTATGTTGGTTTGAAAGAAAGTCAACTGATGCGACCGAAAAAAGAATTAAAAGGATTCAAAAAAGTAGCCTTAGCCAGTGGTGAAAAACGCACGGTCACATTGCCTTTTGATGATAAGACCTTTCGTGTTTATGACAGCCAACAAAATTGCTGGGCAGTTGAGGCAGGAGAATATACCCTATTTATTGGTGGGAATTGTGAAGAGAGCCAACTTCAAGGCACGCTTTTGATCGATCAGAAAGCCGCCACTTTACGACAAAGAACGGTGAACGAACAAGCTATTTATCCTGAGCGGATCGAACAAGCAACGCTACATGATTTTGCACAGTTTTTGAACCAACCATTACCGCAAGAATCAAGCGATCAGCCATTAGCCAAAAACAGTACTATTGCAGAGTTGCAGCAGGCAAAAAGTCCTCTAGGTCGTTTGGTTTTTCTTGTCTTGAATACCATGAGGAAGCGCAACGAAAAAAAAGGAAAATTGGATCTAAACTTATTGTTCATTTGGAACATGCCGTTTCGTGGCATCGCCAAAATGACCAATGGGATGGTCAGCATGGCAATGATCGACCAATTGTTGATTATATGCAACGGGCACTTCTTCAAAGGAAGCTTCGGGCTTTGTCGGGCATTTATCCGCAACAAAAAGCTACAAAGAAAGTATAAGAAACAACTATCGCAGCTTCACTGATGGTTTCATGTTTTTCAAAAGACAAAAATAAATCTGCTGCAACACTTTGGGGAAAGAAGCAAAAAAGTTAAATGTGGGGAAGGGATCAAGCGTGAAAACTTTAAGTATAATTGTTCCATGCTATAATTCGCAAGATTATATGGAACGCTGTATTGATTCATTATTAGTAGGAGGGGAAACCGTTGAGATCATTATTGTAAATGACGGGTCCCATGATCAAACCGGAGCGATCGCTGAACGCTATCAGCGTTCTTACCCAAAGCAAATCAAAGCAGTCCATCAAGAAAACGGCGGACATGGTCAAGCGATCAATACGGGCTTAGAAGTTGCTAGTGGCACCTTTATCAAAATCGTAGATAGCGACGATTGGGTAGATGAAGAGGCGTATCGACAAATTTTGACCTTTTTGACAAGCGATTCACAGGCAAATTCGATCGATATGGTTATCAGTAATTACGTCTATGAAACCCAGTGGAAGAAAAACAAGCGTTGCATCCATTATCAGCGCTTCTTGACAGAAAATGAACCATTCGGCTGGGCGGACGTGCGTTTTCCGTTCAGTAAGTACCTATTGATGCACTCAGTGATCTATCGCAAAAGCGTATTAGAAAAAGCAAACCTACAGTTGCCCAAACATACCTTTTATGTAGATAATCTGTATGTCTATGAACCATTGCCGTACGTCAAAAAAATGGTCTACTTAAATGTCGATTTTTATCGCTATTATATTGGTCGATCGGATCAGTCCGTCAATGAAAAAGTGATGATCAGTCGTATCGACCAGCAATTGAAAGTCAATCGGACAATGATCGATTACTATCTTTCACTGGATCAAGCTGGCAAAGAAGTCACTCGTTATATGCGACGATATTTAGAAGCAATCACAACTGTTTCAACGATTTTGTTGATCAAAGAAGGGTCGAAAGAAAGTTTGCTAAAGAAAAAGGATCTTTGGAAGTTGATTCGCTCTCGAGATCAGCTGTTGTATTTTCGTTTACGGTTCGGTCTCTTAGGACACGGCGTCCATTTTCCAGGAGCCATCGGGCGAAAAGCTTCCTTAGGCTTTTACCACCTTGCTCAAAAATTTTATGGCTTTAATTGATGCAACTTATATTAGATGAGATCGTTTCAATACTATGGACAAACCTTACGGATAAATGAGGTTTGTCCTTTTTATTTTTAGAATCATAACCGTTCGTGCAAAAAAGTCGACCATTCGTGAGAAAGCGTTTTTTCGCTTGTTGTGCACGCTATAATTGGTTTCGTAAAGAATTGAGGAAGAAAGAGGGATTCTTTTGGAGATCATAAATTTTAATGAAGGTTGGGTCTGTGGTGTTTTAGGCACAAACAATCAGAAACCTGTTTCCATCCCACATGATGCAATGCGCGAAGAGCCACGAAGCGAATCGAGTTTAGGCGCTGCCAACATCGGCTGGTATGAAGGGCTTGATTACCTCTATAAGAAAACATTTTTCGTGCCTGAGGACTACCAAGAAAAAAAAGTCGTTTTTGAATTTGAAGGAGTCTATCGCAACGCCGAAGTGATCATCAACGGAAAAAAGGCTGGTTTTCGTCCATACGGATACACCAACTTTTATGTTGAAGCGGATGCGTTTTTGCATTTTGGATCGGAAAATACTATAGAGGTCATTGCTCGAAATTCCGATCAGCCAAATAGTCGCTGGTATACGGGTACAGGGATTTACCGTCCCGTCAATCTACTCGTTTTACCGAAAAAGCATCTTTTGCTAAATGGCATAAAAATCACTACTGTATCAACAAAACCACCAGTCATTTCATTGACTTTAAAATCCAACAGTAAAGGCGAAGCGCTGGTCTCGATTATCGATGGGGAGGAAGTGATTGCAAGGTCAAATGTCTCGATCGACAGATCAGCACAGATCAACCTACCGCTGCCCAATGCAAAGGCATGGTCACCAGAAGAGCCGAACTTATACCAGTGTCAAATTGAGTATGAAGGCAGTCAGTATCAAACTCGATTCGGCTTACGAACGCTGACATGGGATTCGGAAGCGGGGCTTTTGATTAATGGGGTTCGTCGCATTTTAAAAGGTGCCTGTATACATCATGACAACGGTTTGTTAGGCGCCGCTGCTTTTCCAGATGCCGAAAGACGAAAAGTCAAACTCTTGCAAGAAGCTGGCTATAATGCGATTCGTTCAGCTCATAATCCTTGCTCAAAAGCACTACTTGATGCTTGTGACGAGTTGGGAATGCTGGTCATGGATGAATATGTCGATATGTGGTACACCCATAAAACCCGTTACGATTATGCCAATGATTTTAGTGATTGGTGGCGTCAGGATCTTGCTGATATGGTGGACAAAGATTTTAATCATCCTAGCGTGATCCTCTATTCGACGGGGAATGAAGTCTCGGAAACAGCCGAGCCACGGGGAATCGAGCTGACGAAAGAGTTAACGGAACATTTGCATGGGTTGGACCCAACGCGACCGGTAACATGTGGTGTCAACATCTTTTTCAATTATCTAAGCTCACTAGGCTTTGGGGTCTATACTGATGAAAAAGCCCAAAAAGAAAAGAAAAAAGCTGTCGGAAGTGAGTTTTATAATAAGCTGGCTGGTTTGTTGGGCGATAAGACCATGAAGTTGGGGGCAACCCTCAGAGGAAGTGACCGTACGACCTATGAATCATTTGCCAATATGGACATAGCCGGCTACAATTACGGCATTTTACGCTATAAAAAAGACTTGAAAAAATATCCGAAGCGGCTGATTTTAGGGACAGAAACTTTCTGTAAGGATGCTTTTTATTTCTTGGAACTGGCAAAAAAACACCCTCGAATTATTGGAGATTTCGTGTGGGCAGGCATGGACTATATCGGTGAAGCCGGTATTGGTTCGTGGGTTTATGAAGATGCCTATCCTAAAAATGCCAGTCCAGCTGGTTGGTTGACCGCTGGAAGCGGTCGCTTGGATATCACTGGTGCAGCAGGTGGCGAAACCCTTTACACAAAAGTGGCATTCGAAAAAACCACAACGCCCCTTTTAGCGGTGAAGCCTGTTTATCAAAAAGGCAAACATTCACCATCCGCATGGAAATTGACGGATGCGATGCCTTCTTGGACTTGGCCGGGCTGCGAAGGTCAGAAAGCCGAAGTCGAAGTCTATGCTCGAGCGGCTCAAATCGCTCTTTATTTGAATGATCAGCTTGTCGTTAAGAAAAAAATGAAAAATGATTGTCGAACCGTCGTCAAGACCACTTATCAAAGTGGCACATTGACCGTTGTTGCTTATGACGAAAATGAGCAAGAAATTGGCCGTAGTTCTTTAGTGACCGCACAAAAAGAAACTCAGTTAACGCTTGAACCTGAAAGTAGTACTGTTTCTCCTCGAGGGTTGGCCTTTATTCGTTTGCGGTATACCGATCGCAACGGCATTTTAAAGCCGATGGAAAACCATGAAGTCGCGGTTTCGGTCAAAGGCGGTAAGCTATTAGGGTTAGGTCATGCTTGTCCTTACAACCCAGAAGGCTATACTGGTTCGAAAACGAAAACCTATTATGGCGAAGCACTAGCGATCGTGCAAGCTGATTCTGAAGCAAACGAAATCGAACTGATGGTAGCTGACGGAAGTAGGTCTGAGCGTACAGCCATTCAGATAAACGAAGTAGTGAAAAAAAGCAATGACACGAAATAAAGGAGGATGTATGCTAGAGATTACGCGTTTTACTGTTGAAGATTTAGAAAAAGAATGCGTCACTGATAAGTCCAATCCTTGTTTTTCCTATACCGTTGCCAGTCAAAGACAAAATACAATGATCAAAAAAGCAGTCTTAACGCTGGGGGAATGGACGTGTGATGCGACCAGTGGGAATCATCATTATTACGATGGTCCGCCATTGAAGCCTTTCTCCACCTATACCGTACATTTGACAGTAGAAGATGATCAAGGAAATCAAGCAGCAGCCAGTTGCGATTTTGAGACGGGGAAGATGGACGGTTCATTTGCAGCATCATGGATCACCAATGGAAGTTATCGTTTTACGGAGAAGAAAACATCACCAAAACCGATGTACTTCAAACATACCTTTACCTGTGAAAAGTCAGTTGTCAAGGCACGGATTTATGCCACAGCGTTAGGGATCTATGAGATGACCCTTAATGGAGAAAAAATTGGTCACGACTATTTTGCTCCAGGTTTCACCTCTTATAAACATCAGTTGCAGTATCAAACGTATGACATCACAAAACAGTTGGCAAAGAGCAACGAAATGGAAGTTGTCGTGGCAGGAGGATGGGCTTCTGGTGCGTTTACCTACGCACGACGCAACCGCGTCTATGCCAAAAGACAAGCCTTTTTAGCGGAGGTTCACATTGAATACAGTGATGGGTCTTTTGAGAAGATCGTTACTGATACAAACTGGCAAACAGCAATGGAGGGTCCGTTAAAAGAGGCGGAATTTTACAACGGCGAAATTTACGATGCACGGTTCCATGAAACGCAACGCTCGTGGCAACCAGCTTCCCTTGAAACAGTCAAAATCAAGCCGCGGATCATTGCCCAAATTGGTGTACCTGTGCGAGAGCATGAGGTTTTTGAGCCGAAGTCAATTACACGATCACCGAGTGGAAAATGGCTCTATGACATGGGGCAAAACTTTGCCGGTATTGTCAAGCTGACCATTCAAGGAAATGAAGGTCAGAAACTAACGATCAGACATGCTGAGATTTTGATGGATGGCGAACTGTTTACCGAACCGCTCAGGACTGCGAAGCAAGCAATTATTTACACCTGCAAGGAGGGAAAGCAAGTCTATCAGCCACGGTTGACCTACATGGGCTTTCGCTATCTGAGTGTCGAAGGAATCGATCCAGAAGCAATCACCATTGAAGGAATCGCTTTGTATTCTGACGTAAGGGAAACCGGCTCTTTTACTTGTTCTAATCCTCAGTTGAATCAGCTGCAAAGTAACATTTTGTGGGGAGCAAAATCTAATTTTGTCGATATTCCCACCGATTGCCCCCAACGGGATGAACGAATGGGCTGGACCGGGGATATTGCTTTGTTTGCTCGAACGGCTTCTACTAACTTTGATATGCGTCGTTTTTATGAGAAGTGGCTTCAAGATGTCCGTTCAGAACAAAGAAAAAGTGGCGGAATTCCAGTAACCGTACCGCTGGTGGTCGTGCCTTTTCAATGGGAGATCATGATCCCAATGGCCGTTGATCACTGGGGAGATGCCGTGATTTTGGTTCCATGGGCGGAGTACTTAAGTAGTGGTGATCCAGAAATCCTGCGCACCACATACCATGCGATGAAGAAATACCACAAAGCGTGTCTGTTTTGGGCACAACTGTTTTCCTTTGGCAAGCACCGACGAATTTGGCGTTTGCTGCATCATTATGGCGATTGGGTCGCCCCTGAAGGCAAACTTTGGACGTGGATGCTGCGGGGCAAATGGACAGGCACGGCTAGCCTTGCCAATACCAGCAATCTTTTAGCACAGATTGCAACGATCTTGGGCTATTCTGAAGATAGCACGTACTATCAGAAAATTTTTCATGAAACATCCACTGCTTATCGCCAATTACTGATGGACAAAGATGCCCGTGTGAAAAAAGAATTTCAAACTGCGTACGTCTTACCGCTGTATTACCAAATGCTTTCAGAGACAGATGCGAAAAAAGCGGCAGCCAACCTGGCACGTTTGGTACGAGAAAACGAATATCATATCGGCACCGGTTTTCCTGGTACCCCGTACATTTTGTTTGCATTGGCAGATAATGGGTATGTAGAAGAAGCCTATCGAATGCTTTTAACAGATACCTGCCCATCTTGGCTTTTTCAAGTAAAAGCTGGCGGCACAACGATTTGGGAACGCTGGGATGCCTTGAGAGAAGACGGTACTAGTAATACGGGTGCCGATGATGGAACCAATGGAATGGTTTCCTTCAATCATTATGCCAGCGGGGCAGTCGGTGACTTTTTCTATCGGCGGATCGCCGGGATCGAACCGATCAAAGGCGGCTATCAAGCGTTCACTGTGCGACCGATCATTGGTGGTGATCTGACCTTTGCTAAGACGAAAGTAAGGTGTAGTTATGGCGAAATTATCAGCAATTGGCAGATCGCTGATGGTTACTTTTCGATTGAAGTGCAGGTACCTATCGGGACGACCGCTTATTTACAAATGCCTAGTGGTCAGCGCCATCAGTTGACCAACGGACAGTATCATTTTTCAGAAGCAATAGGAGGAAGCAGCGCATGAAAGTCAAAACACTCTTTGAAGCGCCCGCCTTCAAGACCAAAATCACCACCGCAAAAGTCGAAAAGAAAGAAGTTTTTCTAGGATATTTTATTGGGCCTTTTTTGGCATTGCTTTCCAATGCGATCTTCGGTGCCTATTTGAACCGTTATTATTCAGATGTGATTGGTTGGACAGATACAAATCAGTTCGGGCATTTTTCAGCCTTATTACCATTAATCTCAGTGGTCTTTGTCATTTTGGGTAACTTATTCGTTGGTCGATTGATCGATAATACGCGAACCAGCCAGGGAAAAGCTCGACCGTATATGTTGATTTCTGCACCGTTATTGGTGATAGCGATCGTATTTCTATTCATTACACCAACGAACGCATCCCCGACGTTACAGATGATCTGGCTGGCGTTTTCCTATAATTTTTATTACGCCGTAGCCTATCCATTCTTTTACACAGCACATAGTTCCATGGTCGCCTTATCCACACGAGATAGTAATCAGCGCGGCAAATTAGCGACATTTTCTAATGCCTCGGGTGTAGCGGCTGTCGGGTTAGGCGGAAGTATCTTAGTGCCGATCTTGTTACAAAGCTATCTTTTCGTTTCGACGGAGGGTGTGATCGATCGAGCAGCTAGCTATAACAACTGGCGCGTGATGATGATCTTTTTATGTGTCACGACGTTTCTAGCCATTTTCTTAGAGTATTACTTTACCCGAGAACGAATCACTGAAGAAAACGCCAAACTAGCGATCAAAGAAGAGAAGATTTCTTTGGAAAAGCAGTTCTCCGCCTGTATTTCGGATAAGTATTGGTGGTTGATCA
Source organism: Enterococcus sp. DIV2449a (assembly GCF_051711225.1). Classification (NCBI taxonomy): domain Bacteria; kingdom Bacillati; phylum Bacillota; class Bacilli; order Lactobacillales; family Enterococcaceae; genus Enterococcus; species Enterococcus sp. DIV2449a. The sequence goes on along the minus strand of NZ_JBIOME010000001.1, from coordinate 2,002,675 downwards.
TCTCTTATTTCTTCTTGTTCCAGTTCGGTGGGCTCGTAAAAAACGGATCGATGGGGTATTACGCTCGCTGGATGTTTAGTTCCGTGGTCGACGAAGCCTCTGCCGGTGTCGCAATGGGCTCACTAGGTTTGATCGCTGGTTTACCGACCGCAATTGGGATGTTGGTGGCATGGCCGCTGGCAAACAAACTGGGTAAACGCAATTCCGTTTTGCTAGGGATCGTTTTTGCTGTGGTAGGTGGCCTGATCAGTTTTATCGATGTCCATGATTTCACAACGGTTGCCATCGGTTTAGTTTTAAAAGGGATCGGTACTGTGCCTGCGATGTTTGTGACACTAGCGCTACTTTCAGATGTGCTGGATCACTTAGAAGCCAAAAATGGCTTTCGTAGCGATGGGTTTACGATGTCTGTTTACGGTTCGATCATGGTAGGTCTGACAGGGGTTGGGAATGCCTTAGTCAACAGTTTGCTGACGCTCAGCGGCTATGACCCGACTGCTATCACCCAAAACGCACAAGTTTCGTCCGTTCTTGTTTGGGCATTTTTAGGGTTTGAGTTGATTTGTTATGCGGGTATTGCGATCTTGCTCCTTTTTCTAACCGTAGAAAAGCACACGAAAGAAGATCAGGCGCTGATCTTAGCTAGTCAGAAGGAAAAGGTTCTCCAATCTGGCGGAGAATGGATCGATCCCCAAGAACGATTGATTTTAGAAGAACAACGGGCAAAACAATCGCAAGAAGCGATGAAAACCTAAAGGAGGGAGTAGATAAGAAAATACCATTCAAGAAACGTATCCAAAGGGAAAACATGAGTTGAAAAAAGGGAGGAAATCTACATGAATCAAAATCTATCACGACTATGCAGAGGGATGACTGCACTGTCATTATCGATGTCAGGTGCTTTGATGGGCTTGACCGGCGTTGCGGATCAGTGGCGCCCGATCATTGATGGTGCCCTTGGGACTTCAAGTACCAAAATCATCAATGATGACAAATTCACTTCTGATTACGAAACTAGTGCGGAGCTGATCCAAGCACATCGTGACCTGGGTGAACGAATGTCAGCAGAAGGGACCGTTTTATTAAAAAATCAAAATCAAGCGTTGCCCCTAGCGGAAACAGAGAATCGGGTCACCTTGTTGGGGATGGGGAGTGCTTATCCATTTTTAGGTGGGACAATGGGGAGTACCGTTGTTGGCGATTCCCAAATCAATCTGCAAGAAGCTTTAGAAGAACGGGGATTTGAATTAAATCCTACGATGACGGAGATCTACAATGGTCTGGGGGAGATCCAGACCGGCTCTTTTGAGCGTTTTGGGAATACCGTTCCGATCTACGGGCATCGTCCAGCTAATTTTTCAACCCCTTATGAACCATCTGAACCAGCAACAGATCTTTATGAGACGGCGCAAAATGATGATTCCGACTTTACAGAAAGCTTTGCTGAGTATAATGATGCCGCCATTGTGGTGATTTCACGACCAGGCTCTGAGGGCAGTGATTACTATCCTGGAGAAAAAGGCATCGATCAAGAAGTTTATGGTACGGATACGCCGCTAGGTCTAGTTGAAAACGAGAAAGCCTTGATTGAGCTTGCGAAAGAAAACTTCGATCGCGTGATCGTTATGATCAACAGCAGTTCGACGATGGAAATCGACGAGCTGGAAAAAGACGATGCCATCGATGCTATTTTGTACGTTGGGTTCCCTGGTGCTTATGGCTTCTTAGGTGTTGCCGATATTTTGACGGGAGCAGTCAATCCTTCAGGACGTTTGACGGACACCTATGCTGTTGCAACTGCGAATTCCCCTGCGATGCAGAATTTTGGTAAAATTGAGTTGGATGATCTATCTCAAATTCGTTTTGAGGAATCCTTGATGGGGGAACTGTCAGCAACTTCTCCTTTAGGAAGCTTTGGTGGGGATGCGTCATTAGCTGCCGACCACTACTTGATCCAAGCCGAAGGAATTTATACCGGTTATAAATATTATGAAACCCGCTATTATGATACAGTGGTCGGTGCTGGACAAGCCGATAGCAACGTCGGTGCGATCGATGGGGCAGACGTTTGGGATTATGCCAATGAAGTGACCTATGATTTTGGGTTTGGTCTTTCTTATACGACCTTTGACCAGCGTTTAGATGCGATCGATATCGACGAAGAAAACAATAAAGTAACTGCGACAGTGACTGTTACCAATACAGGAAATGTAAGCGGTAAATTTGCTAGCCAGCTATACTTTAATGCGCCATACACGGACTATAATCGTGAGCAAAACATCGAAAAGGCAGCTGTCAATCTCATCGGATTTGAGAAAACAGAGCTATTAGAGCCTTCTGAATCGCAAACAGTTACGATCGAAGTTGACATGAAATATATGGCTAGCTGGGATTCGACAGCGAAAGACGGATTAGGCGGGTATATTTTAGATGGCGGCGATTATTATTTTGCTGTTGGTGATGGAGCACACGAAGCCGTCAATGCAGTATTGGCAGCTAAAGGGCATGATACCGATGGAAATGAAGCTCAGGTAGTGAGTGTGGCGATCGGTGAAGAAGGAACCGTTGACGAAGAAACATTTGCTTATTCTGAAAATGGCACAGCGATCGTGAATCAGCTGGAAGATGCCGACATCAACTACTACAAACCAGACTATGCCACCTATCTTACTCGACAAGATTGGGCAGGAACTTTTCCTCGAACCTATGACGATTTGACGATCGACGGTGACAAAGTGGAAGAATGGGTCCAAAACCTTGCGAATGAAAACTATCAATTTACGGAAAATGGGGAAGCCAATGTAGATGGAATCGAAGACCCATTGATGTTTTCTGATATGGCAGGGGTTACTGACATTGATGATATTCGTTGGGATCAGCTAGTTAATCAGATTCCTTTAGACATCTTGATACCGCGAATCGCTAAAGGTGGAAGTACGAGTGATGTCATTGAAGAAATCAATTCGCCACTCGTTTATCAAAATGACGGTCCGAATGGTTTCGGCACAACGCTAAGTGGTCGAGGGTTAAATGAAGAGGATGAAAATGCAGATTACCATCTAGGAACGATGGCAAATGCTACGATCATCGGCAGCACCTTTAGTCATGAGCTGGCAGAAGAATGGGGCAACTTACTTGGTAATGACGGTCTATGGAGTGGAAATTACTTGATTTGGGGCACAGCAGCTAATATTCATCGGACCCCTTACAACGGAAGAAACCATGAATACTATTCTGAAGACCCAATGTTGTCTAATTATATGTCGGCAAATACAGTCAAAGGTGCCTTGGACTACGGAATCATTATTGGTCCAAAACATCTGGCATTTAATGATCAAGAAACACAACGAAGTGGCATCGCGCCTTATATGACGGAGCAAAAAGCCCGTGAAGGTGATTTACGTGCCTTCCAAGGATCATTTGAAGATGCCGGCGCGTTAGGCGCAATGGTGACCTTCAGCCGGATCGGTGCAACGAACGGGAATAATTCTGTCCCAATGTTGATCAATATTTTACGAGAAGAGTGGGGCTTCAATGGCTTACTGACGACAGATATGGTCAACAACAACGGCTACTTCCGTCCAGAATCCATTATTATGGCAGGCGTTACGATGATGGCAGATTTTGCCTCAAATGAGACGATGGCGAATGTCTTAGAGGCTTGGCCTTATCTGACCGTTGATTTGGCAGCCCAAGATGCGCAATTTGTTGAACAAGCGAGAGAAAACATGAAGTATCAATTATATGCCTATGCCCAAAGTGCCGCCCAAAATGTTCAGACGATCCGAATTACGCCATGGTGGGAGACAGCCATGACCGTCGGAATCTATGGCGGCCTTGCAGTAGCAGTTATTAGCTTTGGTGGCTATGTCTTTATTTCAATGAAGAAGAAGGGAGCGGAACAATGATGACAATGTTAAAGAAACAAAAAATCAGTTTGTATATCTATCTGCTGGTTTTCGTCCTCACGACGAGTTTGGTCTTCTTGTATATCTCCAACGTTAATAAAGCGTATTATCAAGACATGCAAGTCAATGTTCTGTATTTGTTAGCAGCAGCGCTAGTATTCCTGCTTTTGACGATTGGGCTATCCTTTTATGCAAAAACCAAATCACTGTTAATGGCAGCTGATATCAGCCGTATCGTAGCTAGTTTATTGATTATCTTAGGTGGTGTGCGCTTCATCAGCATGCGACTTGAATCCTTTGGCTATATTTTCGGTTCTAACCTTGAAATGAACAATGAAGCGGCGTTCGATGCTGGCTCTCAAGCCATCATGATCATTGTTATCTTCGTAGCCACTTGGTTGATCTCTGTCATCGCAGCCTTTTTCGATGTTGGACAGAAGAAAACAGTTACCGAGTAAAGCGATAAAAATAAAGCATAGAGAAGACGTGAAAGCGCTCGTTCTCTATGCTTTTCCTGCGTAAAAATAACCGCTTCATAAATAACAAATTATGTTAAAATAAAATAAGAAAAACGACGAAAAAAACGCTTTACTTTTTTAAAGAAGGGAGATTAAACACTATGACTATAAAAAAACGCAGCGGGCTGGTGAGCGCATGATCCGTGTTGGAATCGTGGAAGATCAAGAAGAATATCGGCAACAGCTCTTGTCATATTTACAGACATTTCAAGAAAAAGAAGGAGTCGTTTTTCAAGTAGAAACCTTTCATGATGGGTATGATTTCGTAGAACGTTATGACTCGGAATTTGATTTGCTGCTGATGGATATCCATCTACCATTGATCGATGGAATGTCAGCGATCGAGGAAATTCGCAAGCGGGATTCTGATGTCTTCGTCATTTTTATTACCAGTACGGCGCAATATGCAGTCAAAGGCTATGATGTCAATGCAATTGGCTATATCCTTAAACCCTTTAATTATTATTCGTTGTCGGAGTATTTAAAAAAAACAATCAAGCGACTGAAGATGAAAGAAGACAGTTTTCTGCGTATCAAAGCCGGACAGAATTATTATCGCGTCAATCAAGATGCGATTCAGTACGTGGAAAGCCAAGGACATAAATTGATTTTTAAATTAACTGATCAAGAATTGGAATCGATCGGTGTCATGCGGGAATTGGAGCAGCAGTTACAACCGGATCGTTTTTTGAGAATCCATCGCGGGTTTATTGTCAATCTGAGGCATATCACGGGTATTAATCATTCGACTGTGATCGTTGGAGAAGCAGAGTTGCCTATCAGCCGAGGAAAACGCAAATTGATCATGGATACACTGGCGAAACAATGGCATGTCTAAATGACTATTAGATGAGGTGAAGCAATTTTGTCCCCGTATCAACTATCAGAAACTCCAGGTATTTTTTATGCGATCGCTTATTGGATGAGTACCTTACTTTTCGTATTACTGACGAAAACAGAGAAGCTAACCAAGAAAAAAATTGGACGGGTTTTTGTATTCCTTTTGATCTTGTATCTGCATATGGAAATCATTAATTCCGATGTCTCACAAGTCTATTTTATTCCGATCATTATCATTTCAGCACTTATAATGTTTCTATTTCTTTTTACCACTGCTGAGATTCCGTGGAAAAATGCCTTGTATTTCACTGCACGGGCATTTATCGTAGGTGAATTTGCTGCATCACTCACGTATCAAATCTACTATTTTCTTGTATTGGATTTCAAAGTTTCCTTCGATTATATCGGAACCTATGCGTTTATTTTTTTGGGATGCAGTATGCTGTTAGGCCTTTTGTACAAATTGGAAAAACGATTTGTGATCGAAAGTGCCGAACAAGTAATCACCTATCGAGAAATCGCTTCGGTGATGATTATCGTGATCGTGGTATTCACCATGAGCAATATCAGCTATGTGTATCAAAATACGCCTTTTAGTGGGAGTATGGCTAGAGATATTTTTAATATTCGAACGATGGTGGATTTTGGGGGAGTGGCGCTGCTATTTGCCTACCACGTTCAATTGAATGAAATGAAACAAAAGTTTGAAGTACAGAAGTTAGAAAGCTTGCTAAAAAATCAAATGATCAATTATCAAACCTCGGAAAGAAGCATTGAGATCATCAATCAAAAGTATCACGACCTGAAACATTTGATCAATGTTTTGAAAAATGATCCTCTCTCACAGGAGACACAGGATTATTTGGCTGTCATGGAAAAAGAAATCAACTCGTACGACTCAAGGATGGATACCGGCAATAGTGTGTTAGATATTGTTTTGACAGGAAAACAAATCTTTTGTCAGAAAGAAAAAATTACCTTCACCGTGATTGCAGATGGGGCAAGCCTTTCTTTTATGAATTCAGTGGATATCAGTACGCTTTTCGGTAATATTATCGATAACGCCATTGAAAGTGTCCGCAAAATTACCAAAGAAGATAATCGCTTGATTCAATTGAAAATCAGCCGTAAAGGGGAGATGCTTTTGATCTGCCTAGAAAATCGCTACGAAGAACCCTTGACGTTTGAAAACGGCTTGCCGATCACCACCAAGAAAGACAAACATTTTCATGGGTATGGGTTAAAAAGTGTCCGCGAAACGGTGAATAAATACAAAGGAACGATGGTGATCCAAACAGAAGATGGCTGGTTTGAACTGAAATTGCTGTTTCCCGTTAAGCATTCTATGCCAAAACGAGGATGAATTGGAGCAGATATCGACAAGATGTCTGCTTTTTCTGTAAAAATGAAAACTTTGCACTATATTTCAGAAAGAAATTCTGGTATAATGGCTTGTCGAGTGCAATGTCACCAAAAAAGGAGTTTATAAATTGAATATTAGAAATGATATCCGCAACGTCGCTATTATTGCCCACGTTGACCACGGAAAAACTACATTAGTTGATGAATTATTGAAACAATCCCAAACGTTAGATAGCCATACCCAATTACAAGAACGGGCGATGGATTCAAATGCGATCGAAAAAGAACGTGGTATCACGATCTTAGCGAAAAATACAGCGGTTGAATACAACGGAACCAAAATCAATATCATGGATACCCCAGGACACGCGGACTTCGGTGGTGAAGTAGAGCGGATCATGAAAATGGTCGATGGTGTTGTTTTAGTTGTTGATGCTTATGAAGGAACGATGCCTCAAACACGTTTCGTATTGAAAAAAGCGTTGGAACAACATTTAGTACCAATCGTTGTTGTTAACAAAATCGACAAACCATCTGCTCGTCCTGAGCACGTGGTAGATGAAGTATTAGAACTATTTATCGAATTAGGTGCAGACGATGACCAATTGGACTTCCCAGTGATCTACGCTTCAGCGATCAACGGAACCTCAAGTGAATCAGATGATCCTGCCGATCAACAAAAAACGATGGCACCATTGTTTGATACGATCGTAAAACATATTCCAGCGCCAATCGACAACAGCGATGAGCCATTGCAATTCCAAGTATCGTTGCTTGATTATAATGACTACGTTGGACGTATCGGAATCGGACGTGTCTTCCGTGGAACGATCAAAGTTGGTGACCAAGTTGCTTTGATGAAACTTGATGGCCAAGTGAAGAAATTCCGTGTCACAAAATTATTCGGTTTCTTCGGTTTGAAACGTTTAGAGATCCAAGAAGCGAAAGCTGGCGATTTGATCGCTGTTTCTGGGATGGAAGACATCTTCGTTGGTGAAACAGTCACACCGATCGATCACCAAGACTCGTTACCTGTTTTACACATTGATGAGCCAACGTTACAAATGACCTTTGTAGTGAACAATTCACCATTTGCAGGTCGTGAAGGGAAATTCGTAACCGCTCGTAAAATTGAAGAACGCTTGATGGCGCAACTACAAACAGACGTGTCTCTACGTGTTGAACCAATCGGACCAGATTCTTGGACTGTTTCAGGACGTGGCGAACTTCATTTGTCGATCTTGATCGAAAACATGCGTCGTGAAGGTTTTGAATTGCAAGTTTCTCGTCCAGAAGTTATCGAACGCGAAATTGATGGCGTGAAATGCGAACCATTTGAACGAGTGCAAATCGACACACCAGAAGAATACATGGGTTCAGTGATTGAATCACTAGGGATTCGTAAAGCAGAAATGCAAGATATGATCAATACAGGAAATGGACAAGTACGAATCATTTTCTTAGCACCAGCTCGTGGCTTGATTGGCTATACGACAGAATTCTTATCAATGACTCGCGGCTACGGTATCATGCACCACACCTTCGACCAATACTTGCCAATGATCCAAGGGCAAATCGGCGGACGCCACCACGGCGCACTTGTATCGATCGATACAGGAAAAGCAACGACTTACTCAATCATGAGTATTGAAGAACGTGGAACGGTCTTCGTTGAACCAGGTACTGAAGTATATGAAGGAATGATCGTCGGCGAAAACTCTCGTGACAATGACTTAACGGTCAATATTACGAAGGCAAAACAAATGACTAACGTCCGTTCAGCGACGAAAGACCAAACATCTGTCATCAAGAAACCAAGAATCCTTTCACTAGAAGAATCATTGGAGTTCTTGAACGATGACGAATACTGTGAAGTAACACCAGAAAGCATTCGTTTGAGAAAACAAATCTTAAACAAGAGCGAACGGGAAAAATCACAGAAAAAGAAAAAAACAGCTGACAAATAAACAATGATCGAGGTTTTTACCAACTTCTGATCTGTTCGATTTTCCGAAGGATGGAAAAGGGATTGCTCCTGTGGTGCAGCGGCTCTTCGCCGCAACCCCTAGAAAAGCAATCAGCCGATTTCCCTCCTTCGGTTCTTTTTTGCACGTCTACCCGATCTGTTGAACCGTTAAAATAAGCACCGCTTGCAATTTCGACCATTCCTTTTTAAAATGGAGAAAGTAAGCACAAAGGAGAAATCTATGAAAAATTATCCTGTTAAAAAGAATCAGGAACTTGAAGTCGATATTTTGGACCTTTCCCATGAAGGAAATGGGATCGCCAAAGTCGATGGGTACTTATTATTTATTGAAAACACCCTGCCAAATGAACGTGCCTTAGTCAAAGTGTTGAAAGTCGGCAACAAATTTGGTTTTGCCAAAGTGATGAAACTGTTGCAAGCAAGTCCTGATCGACAAGAATTACCGAATGAAGCATTGTTGCGCACCGGGATCGCCCCATTGAGTCATTTGAGCTATGACAAACAATTAGCCTTCAAACAGCAGCAAGTAGAGAATGTTTTGGCTAAAATCGCCAAACTGCCTGAAATCAAGGTCAAGGCACCAATCGGAATGGAAAAACCATTTGGTTACCGCAACAAAGCGCAAATCCCTGTGCAAAAGATTCATGGAAAATTAACGACTGGATTTTACCGCAAAAACAGCCATACTCTGGTACCGATCGAAGACTTTTATATTCAAGATCCAAACATCGATCAAGCAATCATCAAAGTCAGAGATATTTTGCAGCGCTTCAATGTCAAAGCCTACAATGAAGAAGCCCATGAAGGGTTCTTACGCCACATTGTCGTTCGTCGTGGGCATCACTCAGGTGAAATGATGGTCGTATTAGTGACACGTAAACCGAAATTCTTCAAGGGAGAAGAGATCGCGGAAGTGATCCACGAAGAGATTCCAGAAGTTGTTTCTGTCATTCAAAACATCAATGAAGAAAAAACCAATGTGATCATGGGCGAGTTCGAGCGTGTCTTGTATGGCAAGTCATCGATCGATGATCAATTATTAGGCAAAACCTTCCAAATCTCAGCGAAATCTTTCTACCAAGTCAACACAGCGCAAACAGAAGTCTTGTACCAAACCGCCTTCGAGATGGCACAACTGTCTGAAAATGATGTCGTTGTGGATGCCTATGCAGGAATCGGAACGATCGGGATCAGTTTGGCTGATCGCGTGAAAGAAGTGTTAGGGATGGAAGTCATTCCTGAAGCAGTGAACGATGCCAAAGCCAATGCCAAAAGAAATGGTGTCGAAAACGTGCATTACTTTATCGGTAAAGCCGAAAAAATCATGCCGCAATGGCTACGTGAAGGCATTCAACCGACAGTCGTCTTCGTTGATCCACCTCGCAAAGGTTTAGATGCCAGCTTTATTGAAACGACCGCTGCAGTTAAACCAGAGCGCATCGTTTACATTTCCTGCAATCCAGCAACCTTGGCTCGTGACCTCGCGTTGTTTGAAGAAGAAGGGTATGTGACAAAAGAAGTCCAACCTGTTGATTTGTTCCCACAAACGACCCATGTGGAGTGTGTCGTGTTGTTAGAACGTCGTTAAGAAAAAACGAGTTCTTTTCAGTGATTTTGACCGTGAATTCTTTTTATGGTAATTGTCATAAAATCTTACGATAACAAAGTTACTAGAGAAGGCGAATCAATTGAGAAATAAGCAACTATAACCCATCTGTCTATCTAATTACGTCGATTGTGACGTTTGGAATGGATGAAATATAAAACCAGAAACTGGAACAGAAAGACATTCTTTTTTGTTCCAGTTTTTTTGTTCTTTCTCACTAATGATGAGCGGGGACAAAATCAATGCAAAAAGCAGGGAAGCTACAAATATGCAGACAGCCAAATCCTTTAACAAAATGTTTTGTCGGCAATTTATAGTTAATGTGTATAAAAATATGGCGTGTGGTGATTAGAAAGTATTATAATAAACGTAGTGAATAGAAAATTTTTGTTAGGAGGGATTGCACATGGCAACGATTCGTGCATTTTCACACAAAGAAATTACACCGCAAAATACGCATTTGTCGAGTTTTAAAGTGTTGATAGAGTCAGCTTTTTATGGGAACAATGTCACTTGGATTGATGATCTAGCCACTGCCTATCACTTAGCAAAAGAATCTTCTGGCGCTATTCTTACGGATATGTCGGTCACACACACCAAAGAGTTAGGACTACCAGAGGATGCAAAAGTCATCGTGTTTAATGACGGAAAAGTAGTTGGACGGACAGCGGCAGCTCGACGCATCATCGGGCATCCTGGAATCCAGCGAGAATTATATGAAGACATTTTGCGAGATGCCTTATACCAAGGAACCCGCAAGCAATTTTATGGTGGTGAAGTTGTTGTAGGATTAGATGAAGCGTTTATGGTCAAAGCTCACCTGTTGATACCAGAGCACTATGAAACCAACTTTTACTCTTATTTGTTGAATTTTCAATTGATGACGAAATCATGGGAAGAAAGGTACCAACGTTCCAAAGAATATCCAGAGACGGACATTTTTTTGTACGCTGATCCAGATTGGTCTCATCCTGATTTTCCTTATGGACTGTCTCTTTTTGATCCTGAACACAATGTTGCGGCAGTCTTAGGTTTAAACTATTTTGGTGAATTGAAAAAAGCGACATTAACTTTGGCTTGGGCTACCGCGCATCGCCATGGCTTTGTGGCGTGTCATGGGGGAATGAAGCAGTATCAGTTACCGAATCGAACATTTACGATGGCTGCTTTTGGTCTTTCAGGATCAGGAAAATCGACTATCACATTGGCAGAACATGATGGCAGATATGAGATCAAGGTTCTGCATGACGATGCGTTTGTGATTAATCAAACAAATGGTGCATCTACTGCTCTGGAGCCTTCTTATTTTGATAAAACGCAAGACTATCCATTAACCAACCCAAATGTCCGCTACTTTATCACCTGTCAAAATGTTGGGGTTACTTTAGACGAGAAAGGAAAAAAGGTCCTCGTGACCCAAGATATTCGTAATGGGAATGGTCGAACCGTCAAATCACGATATGTCACACCTAATCGGGTGGACCATTTAGATTCGCCGATCGATGCCGTATGTTGGATCATGAAAGATGACACGCTGCCTCCGGTAGTAAAAATTGACGATCCGATTTTAGCCGCTGTTTTTGGTTTGACCTTAGCTACGAAGCGCACGACAGCTGAACATATTGTCGAGACCACGGATATAGATAAACTGGTCATCGAACCTTATGCCAATCCATTTAGAGTCTATCCTTTAGGGGAAGATTTTGCCCATTTCATGCACTTGTTTAAAGAAAACCAAACGGCTTGTTATATTCTAAATACAGGCTTTTACAAAGGCAAGAAAGTCACGCCTAAAGTCACACTAACATCGATTGAAAAAATTTTGGAAGGCGAGGCTGAATTTAAAAATTTCGGTGGGATCACCGAAATGAGTTTCCTGCCAGTAACAGGCTTTAAAGTCGATTTTCAAGATGCCTCCTATGTTGCTCATTTAAGAGAGCGGATGCAAGGTCGGCTGGACTTTATTTTGGCTCAAGAGACAGAAAATGATGGCTATAATAAGTTGCCTAAAGAAGTAGCAACGGCAATGGAAAAGGTGATTTCTACATTAAGTGAGCTTCCTAGCTAATTTAGTTGAATCAAACTTCCGCAAGCGGCTTTTTTCCTGAAACACTTATTTTGTTAGCCAGAAAGGAGCGAATATGAACATTCAGTTTCACCATATCCAAATTACAGTCAATGATGTAAAAAAAGCAGAAGGCTTTTATGATCAATTATTTGCAGTATTAGGTTTTGACCTTCAGAAGAAATATTCTGGGTACTTAGAACATGCCGATATGGAAGTAGTAGAATATATAGGCGATTCATTTGATTTCGGCATTTGTTCCCCGCGAAAAGAATGGAAGAACGAGAAAATCGATTCAAGAAAACCGGGCTCTGTTCAACACATAGCATTTAAGGCGGAAAGCCGCGAAGTCGTAGATGCGATCTTTGCCAAAATAAAAGCTTTAGGGGTAAAGATCCTTCACGATCGACCAATGGAATACAAAGAGCGCATCGCCCCTAACTACTATGCCTTATTCTTTGAAAGCCCAGAAGGCATTCGTTTTGAACTATTTCATTATGCCTGATTCCTTAAACTAAAAGAGCGTGGCATGAACTTGTTGCGTGAGCGTGTTCCTATTCAGGTGATCTTTCATTATGGGGTTCGGATGATCATGCGATTTCAGAGACAAACTTTTTTAAAACCTGTCATCAGGAAAACTAGAACATTCTTTTTAAAAGTACGTCCGTCGGGAAAAAACTATTTGATTTCTAAAATTCATTTGGACAATTCAAAAACAAAAACTTAACTCATGTGTTAAAAAACGTTCGAATTTTTATCATTCTAGAAGCGAGTGCACCGTGGGTCAATGAGGATTATTGGGTTGATTGCACGACACTTAAGAGATGGAGGAAGATCAATATGGATCAGAGGGTTCAGCAAGACATCGAAGCAATCATTTCCCATCAATATGATCATGGCGCCGATTTATGGTCGACGCCAGACCATAAATTACTAAAAGGAGCACCCTTTACGACCTTAGAAAGTCCTCTTTATTTACTTGAACTTGGCATGTCACGTGAGGAGAACTTATTAAAAGAGACAGCCGCATTGATCTTTCAAGGATGGAGAGAAGACGGCAGATTTAAAATTTCTCCGTCAGGGGGGATCTATCCATGTCATACGGCGTTGGCTTTGCGAACGCTGTGTGCTCTTGGTTACACAAGGGACCAGCGGCTGCAACAGACCTTTCACTATTTTCTTGCTACTCAGGAAGCAGATGGCGGCTGGAAGTGCAATAAGTATAGTTTTGGTCGCGGCCCTGAGACCCACTTTTCCACGCCAATGACGACGTTAACGGTCCTTGATGCTTTTCGCTATACTCATGATCGTGAAAAAATGGAAACGCTTAAGCAAGCAAGCGAATTTTTGCTTGCTCATTGGGAGATCCGTCAGCCAATCAGTCCCTGTCAGTATGGGATGGGTACATTATTTATGCAGACAGAATACCCCTTTAGAGGATACAATCTTTTTTATTATCTGTATGTCTTGTCTTTTTATCCTTCTGCCAGAAAAGACGCACGATTTTTGGAGGCTTTGCAGCAGTTTGAATCGAAAGTTCAAAATGGCAATGTCATCGTAGAACGGGTCGTACCCAAACTGGGGAAACTGAATTTTTGCCAAAAAGGGCATATCAGTCCCTTTGCCACACAGCGTTACCAAGAAATTCTTGCTCGATTGGCAGAGGATTGAGGAAAAACAGCCCTTTGAAAGGTTCCCCCCATCTAGACGATTCTTTTTCTTTTCTGGTACACTGTCTGTAAAGAAGCAAGTGATTAATCAACAGAGAGGAGAAAGACATGCAAAAAATATATCTTGTTGAAGATGATGCAACGATCGTCTCTGTTCTAGCAGAATATTTACAGCAATGGGGGTACGAATGTGTTTCCGCGAAGAATTTTGCTAGCATCTTGCAAGAGTTTCATGAGATCAAACCGGATCTCGTTCTTTTAGATATTTCGCTGCCTTATTACAACGGGTATCATTGGTGCCAAGAAATTCGCAAGAAGTCAGAAGTGCCGATCATTTTCCTTTCGTCGATGGATCAACAGATGAATCAGATCATGGCGATGAACATGGGAGCAGATGATTATTTAACAAAACCCTTTGATTTAGCCTTCGTTTTGGCAAAAATCCAAGCATTGCTGCGGCGGAGCTATCAGTATAGCCACCAACAAGCGCTGACCTTTGAGATAGGGCAAGTAACCTTTTATCCCACAGAAAATGTATTAAAAAAACAGGGGGAACAGTTGCCACTGTCTCCAAATGAAGCTCGGATTCTTTCCTTGCTTTTGCAGCATCGAGGGAAGATCGTAGCCAAAGAGACCATCATTGAAATGCTCTGGAATAGTGAAGAATTCATCGATAATAACACATTAGCGGTCAATATGACCCGCTTGCGAAAAAAATTAAGCCAGATCGAACTATCCGATTTGATCCAGACGGTAAAGAATAAAGGGTATTTGATAGAAAAGGAACACGCCTATGACTAACGTGAAAGAATATTTCGTCCTTTATGGAAAGTTTTATCTCGTTTACCTGCTGTTTAGTGCGGGCCTATTTGGGCTATTCTTTCTCCACAGCCTTTCGTTGGAGCCCTTCATTGACTATGTGGTCTTTTCAGGGGTGATCTTAGGGGGACTTTCCCTTTTTCATTATTTTCGTTACGCACAAAAAAGAAAGCAGCTGCAGCATTTATTAAGAAAAGAACGTATGACGGAAGCGGCGTTGGCGTTCTTGCCTGCCACTCGAAATCGTTTAGAAGACGAATACCAAGCCCTTCTTAAACAATTGGCAAGAGAAAAAACCACTTCTGATTACAAGGCAGCGTTAAAAAATGAAGAAATTTATGAAGATTTCGGCCTATGGCTTCATCAAATCAAAACGCCTCTAGCTGCGCTAGATCTTTTGGTCCAAAGCGATTCGTTGTCACCGACGGAGGTCAAAGCGGAATTATTTAAGGTGAATGATTACTTGCAAATGATGTTGAATTATTTACGACAAAATTTAGCGAATGAAGATTTTGTCTTTGAGTCGATTGCTTTAGCGCCCCTCGTTCGTCAAACGATCAAAAAGTATGCCTTGTTTTTCTCGAAAAAGAATCTGCAACTGGACATGGCGGTGGATTTGACGGTGACATCCGATCGAAAGTGGCTCGTTTTTATTTTTGAACAGGTTCTTTTCAACAGCTTGAAGTATACCGAAACTGGTGGCATCAACGTTTTCACTAAAGACAATGCCTTAGTGATTCAAGATAGCGGCATTGGTATTCGTAAGGAAGACTTGCCAAGGGTGTTTGAGAAAGGATATACGGGACAAAATGGTCGCTTTCAGCAACGAGCGAGCGGCCTAGGCTTATATATGAGTCAACAAGCGGCTGAAAAAATCGGCTGCCGTTTAGCGATTGATTCTGAAGTAGGACAGGGAACCATCGTCACACTTCATTTTCCCACCACAAATAACGGATAGCCGCAAACTTTCAACACTGTAAGTTTGCGGTTTTTATTGTAAGTCGCTTTTTTCTGCCAGTCAGCTTATTCTAAAAAGGAAGGAGGGAACAAGATGACACTTTTAAACATTCAACAAGTAAAAAAAATCTATCAAAGCCAGCTGAACGGACAACCCGTTGAAGCGTTGAAAAATATTACCTTTATGGTAGAAGAAGGGGAATATGTCGCTATCATGGGGGAATCAGGTTCGGGAAAGAGTACGTTGCTGAACTTGATGGCGACGTTAGACCAACCAACAGCGGGTGAAATGCAGCTGAATGGCATCGATCTGACCACGATCAAAGAAAAAGACGCAGCGAGTTTTCGACGGGATCACTTAGGCTTTGTTTTTCAAGACTTTAATTTATTGGACACCTTTTCGGTAAAAGACAATATTTTATTGCCATTAGTTTTATCAAAAGTTTCCGTCAAACAAATGGAAAAGCAGCTTCAGCCTATCGTACAAACTTTAGGGATCGCCGATTTATTGCAGCACTATCCGTATGAATTGTCTGGCGGACAAAAACAACGAGTTGCTGTCGCACGAGCAATCATCACAAAACCGGAACTGCTATTAGCAGATGAGCCAACCGGAGCGCTGGATTCGAAAACCTCTGATCAATTACTGACATTATTTCAACAGATCAATCAAAATGGACAGACGATCGTGATGGTCACTCACAGTTCGATCGCAGCCAGTCGCGCACAACGCGTCTTGTTTATCAAAGACGGGTATGTGTTTCACCAGCTGTATCGAGGGGATCGCAGCAATACCGCTTTTCTAGAAGCAATAGCCGAAACAATGACTGCTGTCTTTGCAAAGGAGGAGTAACCAATGTTCTTTCAAAAAATCGCCTTCTCCAATTTGCGTAAAAATGCCAAAGCTTACACACCCTTTTTATTATCTATGAGTTTCTTGGTGGCTGTTTTGATGATGACGCAAATCATCGTGAACAATCCAGGAATGAAGGAACTTCCTAGTAGTCAAAGCGCCATCTTCATGTTTCGTTTAGGAAATATCATCCTCATGATTTTTGCGGCGATCTTTTCCTTTTACACCAATAACTTTTTGATCAAGCAGCGAAAAAAAGAATTTGGTCTCTACAATGTTTTAGGACTAGGAAAACGTGAGATCGCCTTCGTGGTCTTTTGGGAACTCTTTTACAGTTTTCTCATTAGCCTTGCCGCCGGACTGATCAGTGGCTTATTGTTTGCACGATTAGGATTTTTGATACTGAAGAAAATCTTAGCCGTAGGCGAGTTCTTTGTCTTCAAACTGTCATTTGAGAGCATTGGCTTGGTGATCCTGTATTTTATGTTCGTCTTTGGTTGTTTATTTTTATTTGACATACTGCAAGTCCGCAAAACCAATCCACTTCAATTACTGCAGGGAAGCAAGCGAAATGAAAAAGAACCACGAGCAAAAGGTATTTTGGCAGTATTAGGTGTCCTATGCTTAGTGGCAGGCTATACGATCTCTGTGACGATCAAGTCGCCCATCAGTGCATTAGGCCTGTTCTTTGTCGCCGTCGTCCTCGTAATCTTGGCTACCTATTTGTTGTTTATTGCGGGCAGTATCAAAGCTTTGCAGTTTTTAAGAAAACGAACGACCTATTATTATCAAACGACCCATTTTATCAATGTCTCTACCATGTTGTATCGGATGAAACAAAATGCGGCTGGTTTAGCAAGTATTTGTATTTTATCAACGATGGTGTTAGTGACCGTTGCTACGACCGCCAGTCTTTATTTTGGACAAAAGAATGTGATCGAAACCCGTTTTCCTTACGATGTTCAAATTGAGTCAGCGGCTGATTCCCTGCAAATCAACACAGCAATTGATGGACTTGAAGATAAGCTAACGATCAAAGAGCGCCAACAAGTCACTACAACAAGACCGTTGCTTTTTACCTTTGAGGAACCAAATTTTGTTCCCTCAACCACTTTTGAAGAAAATAGCGGTAGTTTAGATAAAGCCGTGTATCTTATTTTTCTTACCAGTTCTGAATACCATGAAATCACCGGGAAAACAGGACCCGCTGACGACGAACTATTCGTTTTTCCCGCCACCTGGACGCATCAAGCATTACCAGAAAAGACGACGATCGATGATCGTCAATTTCGCTTGCGGGAATTGAAAGAACTGCCAACATTCACGAAAGTAGAAAACCCCGTTCAGCATCTTGTTCTCGTGGCGGATGATCAGTGGCTTGCCGAAAAGCTAAGCGCTTGGTATCAAAACGAAGAGTTTCAACTTTACCAGCAACCAGTGACAACAACAGTCTTTAATTTTCAAACAGAAGAAGCAAGCGATCGCGAAGCCATCGCAAAAGAGATTCGCAGCGAACTTCTGGCAGCAGATGCTCAGGCGAGCGTTGAATCAAAAGATCTTTTTGAAGTTGAGACAAAAACCTTTACCGGCGGCTTCTTCTTCTTAGGCTTGATTTTTGGTGTGATCTTTATTTTAGCTGCTGCATTGATCATTTATTATAAACAAGTTTCCGAAGGGATGGAGGATAAAGAACGTTTCGAGATCTTGCAAAAAGTTGGGTTAAGCCATAAGGAAGTCAAGCAAGTGATCCAGCAGCAAGTTTTGATGATCTTCTCATTTCCTTTGGTGGCAGCGATCATCCATTTGGCGTTTGCTTTACCAATGATTCGAAAATTACTGATTCTTTTTGGTCTGACGGATCGTAACTTATTGATCACGGTAACGATTATTTCTGTCCTGTTGTTTACAATGATTTATCTGCTGGTGTATTTCATCACCGCAAGAGTCTACTATCGATTGGTGGAGCGCAAACAGTAGCGGGGGGACAAATGTTATTTTGTCAGACGATAGCTAGATGGATTAGTCGTCACCGCCAAGAGCTACAAAAAAATAAAATGTAAGAACACCTCATCCATGAAGCGATGCTCAAAAGTTAGAATTTTTGGTCTAACAGTTTGGAATCACTACATGATTGAGGTGTTTTTTTGATAGGCACGCCCGCTAGCCCACTTTTTTAGAGTTGAAAAAAAGCCTTAGGTGACCTATAGTGAAAAGGAGTAAAGCACGGGTATAGAGTGCCGCGCGATTGATAGTCATTTCAAAATAAAAGAGATCATGTGATCCAAAAAGGAGAAAGCCTTATGAAAGAGCAGCCGATAACCATTGGATTCCCCTTAAGAGGTGAGTGGCTTGCGCCGACTACACCAGCCGAGAAGATTCCTAGCCATGGTACCGATCGAATGGGGTTGTGTTATGCCTTTGATTTTTTACAAGTTAATTTTGAGGGGAAAACCAAAGCTTTTCATAGTCGAAGCTTTCTGAGCTATTTCTTCTTAGGGGTTCCGCTGGAGAGCTGTTATTGTTGGGGCGAAAAAATCTATGCGCCTTGTGATGGCGAAGTAATTGTTGCAAGAGATGGCTATCGGGAACGGAAAATCGTTCACTGGATCAGAGATTTTTCGATCGCTGTAAAAAATGGTTTGTTTTTTAATGAACACAAAGATGATTATCAACAAATAGCCGGCAACTACATTGTGATAAAAGCTTCTGAGGGCGTTTATATGGCATTTGTCCATCTGCAAAAAGGATCTGTCACTGTCTCCGTAGGACAAAACATCACCAAAGGGATGGTGATCGGAAACGTTGGCCATTCAGGAAATTCGACTTCGCCTCATCTGCATTTTCAAGTGATGGACACAAGTGATATCGCTCATGCGAAAGGTCTTCCTTGCCGCTTTGAAGAATATGAAGTGTACCAAGCAGGGGGATGGACAAAGGTGCAGAATCGGATACCAGGTAGTACGGATCGGATACGATTGTTGAAGGAAGACTAAGGACCAGATTTGAAACATTCGCATCAGGACTTGTAGGTCGCTCAAAAGAAAAAACGTTTAAAAGTCTTTGGACTTCTTTTAAGTACGTGAAATAATCTTAGGTTTTCAAAATTTGTGAAGAAAATGAAATGCAGGGAGAACAAATGAATCATTTACCCAATATCCTTACCACTTCTCGACTGATTCTCGCACCACTTTTACTATTCCTTCAGCCAATGTCTGGCTGGTTTTGGCTGCTCTATTCCTATTGTTTTTTAAGCGACCTCGTCGATGGGCTGCTTGCAAGAAGGATGAATCTTACGAGTGAGGTGGGTGCCTTACTAGATAGTTTCGCAGATGTAAGCTTTTTTCTCGCAGTTTTTCTTTCTTTTCTACCACAGCTGTTGGCGGTACATACGCTTTGGGTCTGGCTACTAGTGATTGCTATGATTCGTTTTGTCAGTTATCTGATTGGCTATGTAAAATATCGGTCTTTTAGTAGTCTGCATACATGGCTCAACAAAGCAGTCGGTTTTCTTTTAGGTATTTACCCATTGCTGCTCATGGTGAGTCCTGCAAAAATTGTTGTCTTAATTTTGGGGACCATCGCCACTGTTTCCGCATTAGAAGAATTGCTGATAACGATCCTCTCAAAAAATCTGGATAGAAATCAAAAATCGATATTCGAAAGTTTTAAGTAAGGCGCCTCTATCATTGAGGGCTTTTTTTTGCGTATTCATCGCTAATAGACTTTTAAAAGACCCTTCAAAAACAATTTTAAAAATAACATTGAAAACAATTTTTAATGGTATTATGCTTATCTTTGAAGGGAGGCTTCACAAATGAATAGACAAGAACTGCATGCATGTATCAGTAAAAACCAGCCTAATATTTGCCAAATTGCTGCCTACCAAAATGGAAAGGAAGTTTACTCGGATGAATGGCATGAGTATAAGCCAGAGGATACTTGCCACCTTATGTCCGCTACGAAAAGTATCGTTTCTCTACTAGTTGGGATAGCGATCGATCAAGGCCTCATCAGGAATGTCAATGACAAAGTCCTCGATTATTTTCCAGACTATCAAGTAAAACGGGGCGAAAAAACGATTCAGGATATTACGATCAAACACCTATTAACGATGCGAGCCCCGTATAAATGCAAAGGTGATCCATGGACAAAGGTTTGTTCGAGTGACGACTGGACCAGCGCCTCGCTTGATTTATTGGGAGGAAGAAAAGGAGTGACAAATGAATTCAATTATCAAACCGTTTGTCTGCAGATCCTCACTGGTTTGTTAGCGAAAGCTTCTGGAATGACGACCGTTGATTATGCGAACCATTATTTATTTCGACCTCTTGGTGTAGCCGAACTGACCAATTATTATGCGGAAACGGCACAAGAGCATAAGCACTTTACGATGAGCAAGGTACCAAAAAAACCGGTTTGGTTTTGCGATCCTTTAAATATTGGCACTGCAGGTTACGGGCTTTGTCTTTCAGCAAAAGATTTAGCCAAAATCGGTGAGCTATGCTTGAACCAAGGCATCCATCAAGGACAACAAGTGATTTCTTCACAATGGCTCACTGAAATGGTCAATCCGCTAGAGACAAACATAGAGAAATTTCATAATATGAGTTATGGGTATTTATGGTGGATCTTGGATGCTGAGAAAAGCACCTATGCCGCCATCGGCAATAGTGGAAATGTCCTTTATATTGATCCCGAATCAGAGACTGTTATCGCCATTACGGCGTATTTTAAGCCAACTGTCTTTGATCGCATCGACTTTATCGAGACAGAGCTAAAACCGTTCCTTTTGCACTAATGAGCGTTAAGAAAAAGCAGTCTGCTGTCAAAAGTTGATTGCTTTTTTTGTAGTCGAAAGCTTAATGATCCCTTTTGTGACTATGGCAGGCAGGTGACCTACTGATAAAGCTCGGCTGCTAGCCTTTTTATGAAATTATAATTTAGCAATTTGATCCCGCAGGTAGGAGGCTAAATCAATAATAAACGGAAGATAAATGAGAAATGAATAAAATGACCAAACTATCAACGACGTAAACTTGGTATACTATAATTGAGAAGAAAATCACAAGTGAAAGGAGCGGTCGGGGTGTTTTCAGAAATCAGTATCTATCAAGTGAAACCCAGTAGTGTTGAGACCTTTGAAGCAGTCATGCAGGAAGCAACAGAGGCAATGAAGGCCATGGAGGGAGCTTTGTTCTTTCGATTAATGAAACGAACCCATTACATCAAAGAAATGAGGACCATCAAGGAAGGTCGCCTGCCAGATCCATTGACGAGAGTCATAAAATGTGTGAAATATGCTCACTATTGGGAGTTTGATAGCGAAGAAAATTATGGCAAAGCTCAAAAAAAGTTGTATGAAAGTTACTGGAAAGCAATGGAGAAATGTTTGATCGTTCCCCACGACAAGCTAATGGGGAAAGTTCTTGAGTGCTCGCTTTAGTACCAAATGCTCTCCTGCTGAACGGACTTTTTGTTGCAACTGTTAAGAAAGGACAGGGTAGAAATACAACGGACGTTAAAAAGTCATTTGAACGGTTGAATGGAGAACTGTTAGTTTTTTTTAAACGCTCTATTACTTGATGGAATCTAAAAGGAGGAAGCCCCGATGGCACATGTTGCTTTTCATAATTCGTACAAATTAAAAAAAGGCGTTTCAACAGCGGAATTTGTTCGTGTCGTTGAACAATTAAACCGAGAATACATTTCCAAACAAAGAGGATACCTTTCTTTTGAATTATTAGTAGATGGAGAAACTTGGGCGGACATCACCAAGTTCGAAACGAAAGAAGATGCGGAAACATTTGCCCGATGCGGCACGCCTAATGCCTTTGCACAAAAGTTTTATTCATTCATCAATCTAAACAGTTGCAGCTCTCACCTATACACCATTGAAAAAACGTTCCCATAACTTAGCCACCATGGAATGAACAACGCAAAAAACAATTTATATGAAAAGAGGAACTTCTTATGACAAAACCAGCAGAATGGTATCAAGGAAAAACCGGTCGGGCAGAACATTTGGTCTATTTAAATAAAGAAGCCAAAGAGCTTGAGAAACTGATTCAAGGTGACAAAACAATGATCATCCGAGGGGCTGCCGGCAGAAAATCACCTTTAGGAGGAAGAGCCAAAATCAACGATCTTGTTTATTTTGTGGAGACCGGCGGCGATTTGACCATCACTCATCGGGGCATCATTGCCAACGTGATTGAATCTGAAAAGATGACGAAAGAAGAATCCATAGATTTTGTAAAACGCTATGAAAAAGAGTTGAATTTATCGAAAAAACAAGTCGATCGATGGGCAGGGAAAAAGTATCTAGCGGTCTATGAAATCGCTGAATTAGAAGAAATAACACCATTTCAGTACAATCGTGAAAAAAATATGGATGATTGGGTCATCACAGATGATATCAACAAAATCAAATTGTAACGTAGCGAAAACCTTAAAAAACGAAGCGCAAAGGAGTTGAGTGGAAGGATGGAAGGCAAAAAGCAATTGTTTCGAGACAAAAACGTGAAACCAACAGAGCAGCTGATTGCAGAATCTCTGGGTGAAGGATATGTCATTTATCAACGTTTTATCGAAACCCTTGAAAACGAGGGCATCTCTCTTATGGATTGGCGCTATTACCAAGATGGAAAAGCGTGGTTGTCAAAAGGCGAAAACAAATGGACAACGACTCGTGGAACGAATAAAGTGAAACCAATTTTTTGGCTCTCGATGTGGGAGGGCTTCTTCAAAGTCTCCTTTCACTTTAGCGAGAAAGTCCGAACACAGTTATTGTCTTTACCAGTCAGCGATGAGACAAAGGAAACCATTCTTAAGGCGCCAACTAATGGCACGAAAATGAAGTTTTTTTCTGTGATTTTTGATGTCGCTAATCCATCACTCTTTGAAGATATCACCGAATTGATCGTGTTCAAAAAAAGTAAATAAAGTAAGAGTATGATTTATTTAACTTGGATAGTCTGATTTTATTACATCTATCAAAAAGGAATCTTCGTTATAGTTTACCCATTTTTTAGGTTAAGAAAAGTAAAAGTCAATCAGAAGACTCTAAGTTTATCGCCTTTCCTCTGATTGGGTTTTAATATAAGTAACTCTTGGGAAAACCAACGCTAATTTTGATTAGATTATCGGATAAAATTCACAATGAAATAAATTTTACTCGCTAAATATGCTATTATGGGTAAAATATGCTTTAATTACTTTTGAATTGATGGAAGACACATTGGAAAAGGAGAAAAGACAAATGACTATTCAACGAATCACAGCTTGCGTTCAAGTCAAAGGAGACTATCAGAAGTGTTATCATTTTTATACGGAAAAAGTTGGTTTGGTACCAACTTATGGCGATGAGTCAGGTCCTTATACAAGCTTTGCATCGAAGAAAGAGGAGGCGCCTTTTTTTGGTATGTTTCAAGTGGATGCCGTGATCGATCAAATGGAGGGCTATCCGATTTCGGATAATCGGATTTCATCTGATACGCTTTCGGCAACGTTTCACACCACGGATTTTGAAGAAGATTATACGAGAATGAACAATGCTGGTGTAGTGTTTGAAGTGAGTAAAACCGTTTTGGGGGAAGGGGACCAAGCTTTTCATATTGCCTATTTCCGCGATCCAGAAGGAAATTTGCTAAGCTTGGAGGATGGTGGTGTCTAAAGAGTTCACATTCAAAAAGAATCAGAAAAAAACGTAAAGAAAGATTTATCTCATAATTGTTTTGAGATAAATCTTTTTTTATTTGAAATCATTCCTCTATAAAGCGTTCCTTCATCCGCTCCAAGAAAAGTCCAGAGGCTTTTGAAAAAACTTGGGTGTTCTTCCAAATGACTGCAAGATCTGATTCAAGAGTGGGACTCAATTTTCTAAAGCATAAAGGACTGTCAGGGGTGAAGTTGATTAATTTGTCGAGGGTCAATGCATAGCCGACGCCTTCTTCAACCAACTTTGACGCATTGTACACGAGATTATACGTGGCAACGACAGTCAATTTGTTCATGTCTTTTTTCAACCATTTAGAAAGCTCACTGCTGACCAGACTTTGTCGTGAAGTAATCAAGGGAACCTCCCAGAGATCCTTTGGTGTGATGACTTCGTTACTAGCAAGGGGACTGTCTTTTCGCATCAAGACGCCCCAGGTGTCTCTGGCAGGTAAGCGCAAGGAATGGTATTTTTTGACGTCGACGGGGCTGATCACGACGCCAAAATCCAACAATCCTTTGTCCAACCGTTCTTTGACCTCGTCAGCATTGCCGCTAAACAAATGAAATTTGATGTTAGGGTACTCAACTTGAATCTCCTTGATGATTTTTCCCAACAGCTGGATCACGTAGGTTTCTCCAGCACCGATCGACACGTTACCGGCAATCGTATCTCGAGGCGACAAAAATTCAGAACGGGTCTTTTCTAACAATTCTACAATTTCTTCCGCCCGCTTACGAAACAAGAGGCCATCTTCCGTCAGCGTGATTTTGCGATTGCCTCTGGTGAACAGCGTGACACCTAATTCTTTTTCTAACTCCATTAACTGTCGTGACAGGGATGGTTGCGAGAGATGCAGATGTTTTGCCGCAGCTGAAATCGTTTCTTTTTCTGCAACTGTTAGAAAGGTGGTTAAACTTTTTAATTCCATAGGTCTATACTCCTTTTTCTATGCTATATATGAATAGTTGGGTATTTGATATTAGTATTTTACATAGAAAGATGCTGCAAGTACAATAGGTTTATCTAAAAATAGCTCAAGCGATCAAGAAAAAACGATCATCCAGACCTTGATCATTTGAGAAACATTGGAGAATCGCCCTAAGGTACAGGATAGTTGACCGAGAAAGAAGGCGAATGAAATGAAAAAATGGCAAAAGAAGGCCCTTGTGTCTTTAGTTGTGCTGGCACCGTTGGTTTTAGGTGCTTGTAGCAGCAATAATGAGGAGACGAATGAAGAGCCGCAAGCCAGCTCAGGAGGAGAAACGATGACAGAAAATGTTTCATTGACAGATGAATGGGATAAAGTTTTCCCAGAAAGTGACACGGTGAATCACCGAAAAGTGACTTTCCAGAATCGTTACGGGATCACTTTAGTTGCTGATCTTTATGAACCAATTGATGCGCAAGGACCACTTCCAGCAATCGCCGTTAGCGGACCTTTTGGAGCAGTCAAAGAGCAGACATCTGGTCTATATGCGCAAACGATGGCAGAGCGTGGTTTTGTTACGATCGCTTTTGATCCGTCCTATACAGGTGAAAGCGGTGGCGAACCACGCTATGTGGCTTCCCCAGACATTAATACAGAAGATTTTCAAGCAGCAGTCGATTTTCTATCTGTCCAAGAAAACGTAGATGAAGAAAGAATCGGTTTGATTGGGATTTGTGGCTGGGGTGGTCTAGCTTTGAATGCCGCAGCTATCGATACCCGTGTGAAAGCGACTGTTTCTGCTACCATGTATGACATGTCGAGAGTCAATGCTCAAGGGTATTTTGATGAAATGGGGGCTGAAGGACGCCATGAATTGCGCCAGCAGCTAAACGCCCAACGTACAGTTGATTTTGCCAATGGCAGCTACGAACGAGCAGGTGGGGTACCAGATACACTGCCAGAAGATGCGCCTGTCTTTATGCAGGATTATTTTGATTATTACAAAACAGAACGAGGCTACCACGAACGTTCCTTGAACTCTAATGATGGTTGGAATGTCACGTCTTCGCTGTCATTCTTAAATATGCCACTTTTGTCTTACATTGATGAGATCCAAAGCGCCGTTTTATTGCTTCATGGAGAAGAAGCCCACTCACTTTACTTCAGTCAAGACGCCTTTGAGCAATTGCAAGGCGATAACAAAGAGCTGACAGTCATTCCTAATGCTTCGCATGTTGATCTATACGACCAAACAGAGGTGATTCCTTTTGACCAAATGACCGAATTCTTCCAAGAGCATTTGAATTAAACCGCAACAACCAGCTGCACGACTGTTCAGTCCCATATCTTCTGCTGAGCATTCGTGTTTTAGAAAATAAGCATTCCGTTGCCCGCCGCTACATCGAATCATCAGCAGAAAGGAGCGAAGCCATGTTGATAAAACTCATCCCTGCTGTCTTGCTGTTCCTACTAAGTGCCTGTGGGACAAGTGGAACAGAGGAGAGGCATGCGCTGTCTGCCAGCGAAACTTCCTCTGAGGCAAGTCAGGATCATGATCAACCGACGATTGAATCAGCAACAGATGTGGTCATTACGGTTGGTCAACAGGATTTTATAGCGAAGTTTTATGAAAATGAGGCGTCTGAATACCTAATGAATCAAATGCCCTTCACGTTGACAATGAGTGACTTGAACAACCACGAGAAATATTATCGTTTTTCTGAGAATTTGCCAGAAATGACTACAGAACGGCCGGAGATCATTCACGAAGGAGAAATCATGAGCTGGAATAGTCATACATTGGTGCTGTTTTATCAGACCTTTACCAATTCTTATGGTGGCTATAGTCGTATCGGCGTTATTGAAGATCCAGCAGGATTAAGAGAAGCGTTGGGGGGAGAAGACGTGGAGGTTGTCTTTTCGCTAGAAAATACTCGTGAGTAACGAATGATTAGGAGAAAAACAAATGACGATCGATCAATTAAACAAAATTATGGCAAGTGGTGAACCCTTACTTGCCGGTTCGCAAGCTTCAAAACAAATGATGGCTTTGAGTGCTGAGGCGAGAAAATTGACCATGAAAATCAATACGGTTTATCATGAACCTCATGAATTACAAGAACTTTTTGCTCAATTGACTGGGAAAGCAGTTGAACCGACATTTTCGCTTTTTCCGCCTTTTTATACAGATTACGGCAAAAACATCCGCATTGGTAAAGGGGTGTTTCTTAACGCCGGTTGTCATTTTCAAGACCAAGGAGGGATCACGATCGGTGATGGTACCCTAATAGGGCACAACGTAGTTCTAGCTACCTTGAATCATGGCCTTCACCCTGAAGATCGTAGTACGCTTTATCCAGCACCCATTACGATTGGGAAGAATGTCTGGATTGGCTCAAATGCAACGATCGTGGCTGGTGTGAACATCGGTGACCATGCAATCATTGCTGCTGGGGCAGTGGTGACCAAAGATGTCGCTGAGCGCACGATCGTGGCTGGTGTACCTGCAAACTATGTCAAAGAGGTCACTGAGTAAGCACAATAGCAATGAGTAAGAAAAAAACTGCTGTTCGCCTTGTCGCTTTTGAAGCGATGAAGACGAACAGCGGTTTTCTTATTCTTGAGGCGGCTCGCTCGTATTGGAACCGGCGAAGTTTTCGATCAACGATTTCACATCCAGACCGAGGGTTTCTTTCAATGTTTCTTGTGTGGTCGACAAAAGATTGGTGGCGTAATTGGTGACACGATTGGCACCGCCGCCTTCACCTGATCCTGTATCAACGACCGAAATTTTATCGATATTGCCTAATGGGGCGGCAGCCTCTTTGACTAATTGCGGCATGATCTCAACGATCATGCTAAGGATCGCTGCTTCATCATATTTCTTGAAGGCTTCAGCGATTTTTTCCTTCGTTTCAGCTTCCGCCGTTCCTTTCGCCAAGGTCGTCTCGGCTTCTGCCAAACCAATCAGACGAATCTTATCGGCTTCAGCTTTTGCCAACGACTCTGTTCGAAACTGCTCAGCTTCAGTGGTTGCTAACGCAGACGCTTTTTTCGCTAATGCTTCTTGTTCAAGCGCATAACGATCGGCATCGGCTTTTTTCTTGATCTCAGAATCAAATTGGCGTTCACGACGCAAGATTTCTTTTTCTTCCAATTCGATTTGTTTTTGTCGTTCAACGACTTCGACTTCAATCTCTTGTTCTCGGACTTTTTGTTTCATGATGGCACTTTGCAGATGATAGGCTTGATCGGCATCGGCTTTGGCGATGTCTTGTTCTTTCTTATATAGCGCCAACTTCAATTCTTTTTCCTTCAATGCTTCAGCGATTTCGGTCATGCGTTTTGATTCCGCTGTTTGCGATTCTTGTTCCGATTGGGCTTTTTTGATGCGGGTTTCTTTCAGCGCTTCAGCTTCCGCAATTTCAGCATCCCGTTTGACTTGGGCGATTCTAGGTTTTCCAAGAGAATCTAAATAGCCATTTTTGTCTCGTACTTCTTTGATCGTAAAGGAGACAATGATCAAGCCCATTTTCGCTAGATCGACAGAGGCCACTTCTTGCACGCTTTGGCTGAATTTGTCGCGATTTTGATAGATTTCTTCGACGGTCATCGAACCAAGGATCGAACGCAGGTGACCTTCCAAGACTTCTCGTGCCTCATTTTCTAATTCTTCACGGGTTTTTCCTAGAAACTGTTCCGCTGCCGTTGCGATTTCTTCCACGGATGAGCCGATCTTGATAATGGAAGTTCCATCACACATAACGGGAACTCCTTGTTCCGTATACACTTCTGGTGTTGAAACATCTAGCTTGCTTGAAAGCAAGCTGATTCGGTTTGATCGTTGGAACACTGGCAAAACAAAGGCTCCGCCACCACGCACGATTTTGATTTTGTTATTGCTCTCATCCGCATGAACATTTTTGTTGCCAAGGTAACTTCCGCTAATAATCAACGCTTCATCGGGCTTGGCTGTTTGATATTTCGTGACAAAGATGATCAAAAGCATCAGTAAAATGAACGCCACGATTGCGATCGGAAAGACAATTGGTGATAAGAAAATATCCATAGATGCACCTCTTTAGTGATTTATTTTAGTTGTCCAAAAATTTTTCTGTATAGGGAACGACGTAGCAAATACGCTCTTTGACTTCAATAATCAACACTTTTGATCCTGCTGCTAATGGTTCATCGATAGGTTGAAAAGCCGAGGCTGGACGATTACTTGAACCAGTGACACTTGTGAGTTGAATTTCACCCATTCCTTCACAAGGAATCGGCGTCAGCACCGTTGCGATTCGACCTTCAAAGTCTTTCTCGGAACTCGAAAGCGTCGCTTCAGCATTCCTCATGGGAATCAGCACGTAAAAATTCAAGAGAAAAACGAGCCCTGTAGAAAGACAAGCGCTACCAATGAAAAGCATCATCGAATAGCCTGGGAAAATAGTTTCCCCTAAGTAACCGAAAAGACTCGTAAAGGCAAACCAGGGGATGATCAACATCGGATCAATTGGACCATCAAAATCGAAGATATCGCCAAACAGAAGCAGCAAAAAGGCTAAAATGGCACAGCCAATCAATACATACAAATAAATCTGATCAGGTGCATAAGTGTGCAGCACGTATCCACCTCCTTTCAAATAGAGTGATTTGTAAGAACAATGAAAGCTAAGAAACAATCGAAAGAAGAACGAGGGAAGGAAAAGAACGGAATAGGTGTTCTGTTATAATTATACCAATAAATAATAAAAAAAATTAAATAAAATAGTAAATTTGAATAAATAGTACAACAAAGGGAGGTTTATTTTTCTTGAAAGAGCCGATCAAAAATCAGCTTTTTTTCACCAGCCATTGACAAACCAGGAAAATCCAAGTAGATTAAATCAGGGTACTAGAAAAAGGCAAAATCAGCTGCAGATGATTTGAATCGTAAGAGGCAGCTTTTATTTTCTATTACCATAGATCGAAGGTAGTTGTTCGCAAACATAAAAGAAGTCAGGAACACTTCTTTTCAACCGACAGTATTGCTAAGAAATAGAGGTGGAATCGATGGATCAAAAAGAAAAAATGTTAGAGCTAATCAAGAAAAAACAAGGCGGCGGCCGTTCAAAAAAAATGGAATCCCCAAAAAACGATCGAAAAAACATGCGTAAAGGCCCGAAAATTTATAATAAGTAAGGCAATGCATTAGAAACATGAAATGGTTGATGAAAAAAAGAGAGAAGGACAGGATTTCTGTCTTTCTCTCTTTTTTATTTACTCTTGAGAATCCACGTACAACTCACTCAAAGCTGGCAGATCATGAACTTGGTATTTTGCTTTAAAAGCTGCGATTTCTTCAGCGCTGAAGCGGTTCGGATCAAGTTTCAGTTCTTCGACAGGAAGAGGTCGTTCGTTAGCGATCTTGACATCGATCACCACAGGTCCGTTGATTTCTTTAGCTTGTGTAAAGACGGATGCTAATTCTTCTTCCTTCGTTACCGTGAAGCCTTTCGCACCTAATGCTTCCCCAACTTTACCAAAATCAGCACCGGCTAGTTGGACACCGAACTTGGTTTGCTCGGTATCTTCTTGCTCCGCTTCGATGAAGCCGAATGAGTCATTGGAAAAGACCACGTTGATGATTGGCAAATCATATTTCACTTGGGTGATGATGTCTTGCATTTGCATCGCAAAACCGCCATCCCCACTAAAGGTAAATACTTGGCGATTCGGATAGCTCAATTGAGCTGCGATCCCACCAGGTACACCATTACCCATTGTCGCAAACCAGCCAGACGTTGTAAAACGCTGTTCACCCGTCATTTCTAAATGACGGATACTGTGGATCGTCACATTACCGACATCCGTGACAAACAGAGCATCAGGAGCTGCAATCCGGTTGATTTCTCGATAGACAGGTTCAGGACGCAAAGTCTCTTGCGAATCATGGTAAAAACGATGGCGCCATTCATGCCAATTGCGACAGTTTTCTTGATTGGCTTTTAACCAAGCATCTGCAGGACGAGGGGCTGCCATCTCTGTCCATTTTCTAAGAGCGGTCGCACCATCTCCTAAAACGGAGACATCCGTCTGATGACGACGACCAAATTTCGAGGCGTCGATATCAACTTGGACAAAGTTGGCACCAGGATTGAAAAAGCGGCGGCCAAAAGGGAAGTCACTGCCGACAAAAACGATGAGATCGGCTTCTGCCAAAGCTTCATTGGCAGGTTTTGTCGCAACCCGTCCAGCAAATCCAAGAAAGTTTTCATAAAGATCAGGCACGATGCCTTTGGCTAAGACAGAAGCTGCGATAGGCATCGAGAAATGCTTAGAAAAAGCATCGATGGCATCAAAATGACCAAAGAGACCTTGTCCGATATAAAGGACGGGTTTTTTTGCTTGTTCAAAATAAGGAAGGGCAGCATGTAAATCCTCTTCATCAGGCTGGAGAACACCTGTCTTATGATTTTTTGCGGTTGCAATCTCCTGTTCGTCGATTTCTGCAAACCCGTAATCGACCGGGATCGTTACCACAGCGACTCCTTTAAATTTGTAGGCTGCTTTAATGGCTTCATCCACCACGTGGGGCAAACTTTCAGGGGACATGACCGTGCGATTGTAGATACTGACATCAGCGAACATCGGATTTTCATTCATTTCTTGAAAATCATTGTAGTTCATTGAGCTCGAAGCTACTTGTCCTAACAAGGCAACGACGGGCACGTTATCCATTTGAGCATCATATAAGCCATTGATCAAATGGGTGGCACCCGGACCAGCAGAACCAAAAACCGCACCGACTTTTCCCGTTAGCTTGGCATCAGCCGCTGCTGCCAGCGCACCTGCTTCTTCATGACGTACTTGAACATATTTGACCGATTGCCGTTCATGGTACAAAGCATCCATCGTTGAGTTGAAAGATCCACCGGGGATTCCATAGATATGGTCGATGCCCCAAGCTTCAAAAACCTTGATCATTGCTGTACCAGCATTGATTTTTGTCATTTTCTTCACTCGCTTTCTCTGTTGTCATTCGTTCTCTTTTAAGTATAAACGTTTCTCAAAAAGACAACAAAGAATGCGCCTTCTGTCACAAGGCGCAGTGAAAGACTTATTTTAGGAAATGAACGACTCAGTTGCGCAGCTCTTGCACGAATCGGCTGGCGATCTCTTTTGGTCGGGTGATGGCACCACCAACCACGATACCCGTCACACCCATATCTTGGATTTTCTTTGCTTGTTTCGGGGTGTGGATCTTGCCTTCGGCTATCACTGGAACCTTTGCCGCAACCAATTGCTGGATCAATTGATAATCTGGTTCGTCAATGGTGGGACTATTCGCCGTATAGCCGGACAAAGTTGTACCTACAAAATCGACACCCGCTTCAAAGGCATTGATGCCTTCCTCATAGGTGGCGATATCTGCCATGAGTAGTTGATTGGGATAAAGAGTTTTGATTTGTTTGATAAAGGCATTGACCGTCAAGCCATCGTGACGTTTGCGCAAGGTGCAGTCCAAAGCGATCACCGCAATCTGTAAAGCTGCTAATTCGTGCACCTCTTTGATGGTCGCTGTGATAAATGGTTCTTCAGGTGGATAGTCTTTTTTGATGATTCCGATGATCGGCAGATCAACAGCGGCTTGGATTTCGCGAATATCGCGAACGGAATTGGCACGGATGCCAACAGCTCCAGCTTCTTGAGCTGCTTTTGCCAATAGGGGCATGACACCGCCGTTTTCGGTATACAAGGGTTCTCCAGGCAATGCTTGACAAGAAACAATCAACCCGCCCTTGATTTGTTGGGTAAAGACTTCTTTTTCCATTTATATGACACTTCCCATTCTACTAAAGGTTCGTTTCTCCCTTCGACTATATCATGAGGTTTTTTGCTTGTAAATGAATCAACACCTCTTTGAATCAAAGGCAAGACATTCAAAAAACGTGCAGCAAGCATCATTGTCATGGATACTTGCTGCACGTAACGAATAGGCTAGGCAGATTTTTTATTCTGCTTGTTTTGACGTGCATTGCTTGAACTTTTCAAAATCGATCGTTTGATTAGCAGGCAGCACTTCGTATTGCAATCGTTCTGTTTCTTCATCGTGAATGATATGGAGGATTTTTCCTTCGTCATCTACTGGTCCCAGACTGATGATCGTAAAGCGTTCATTGATGACTTCTAAATTTTGTAAAACCCCAGAAAACACTTTGCGAATATGATGGGCGGTTTTGATTTTTTTGTCCGCTTTTTCAACAGCCTTGGCCAACGTAAAGCCTTCATCTAAAAACGTTTTGATCATTTCCACTTTGACGACCGTGGGCAGTCGGTATTTTCGTGGGGCATTTTCTTCTTGTGGGACCGATTGAATAAATCCTTTTTGTTCCCAATAACGCAATTGGCGAGGGGAGATATCACACATTTGGCTAAGTTCGCTGATGCCGACCAACAAGTTTTCATTATCAACGAGTTTTCGAAAAAGATGAGACATACGGACTCCATTCTTGTAAAGGTATTTGTTAATATTGTAACTTGTTTTACTTTTATGTCAAGTAGGTTGACAAATTTCAGGGAAAGATTTAAAGTAAAGAAGGTTTTATGAAAAATATACTGAAAAGAGTGTGAAATATGTCAACGAGTCGTCCTTTAGATATCTACGGCAAACCTTACAACCGTTCCTTACTGGTCATGGTTTTGCTGATCGGTACGTTTTGTACTGTTTTGAACCAAACATTGTTAACAACGGCTTTTCCAACTTTGATGGATGCCTTTGACATCTCAGCATCTGATGTTCAATGGCTGACCACTGGTTTCTTGCTGGTCAATGGGATCATGATCCCGATCACCGCATGGCTGATCAACAAGTTCAGCTCGAGAAGTCTTTACTTAACGGCAATGAGCATCTTCCTTGCAGGAACGATCGCTTGTTTTGCTGCACCGAACTTTTCTACATTATTGATTGGCCGCTTAGTGCAAGCTGCCGGTGTAGGGATCTCGATGCCGCTTTTGCAAAATATCATGTTGTCGATCTTCCCACCAGAAAAACGCGGTTCAGCCATGGGCATGTCAGGAATCGTTATTGGGTTAGCACCAGCCTTAGGCCCAACGTTATCTGGTTGGATCATTGATCATTATGACTGGCGCTATTTGTTCGGAATGGTCATCCCAATCGTCGTTTTAGTCTTAGTCTTAGCGCTCTTTCTAATGAAGAGTGTGATTGAATTGTCGCATCCGAAAATCGATCTGTTCTCAGCGATTTTATCAACCCTTGGTTTTGGTACATTGCTCTATGGCTTTTCAAGCGTCGGCGACAAAGGGTGGGGCAGTATGGAAGTAATCGGTTTTCTAGCAGCCGGTGTCTTTTTCATTGCTTTCTTTGCATGGCGTCAATTGCACATTGAGCATCCGTTCTTAGAGTTGCGCGTGTTCAAATCAACGACCTTTACCTTGGCGTCGATCCTTTCAGGGGTCACGAATATGGCGATGATCGGTGCTGAAATGGTTCTCCCATTGTATATCCAAAACATTCGTGGTGAGTCAGCGTTTCATTCAGGATTGATGTTATTGCCAGGTGCGTTGATCATGGGGATCATGATGCCGATCACTGGTGCGATCTTTGATAAGTATGGTGCAAAACGTTTAGCTATCACCGGGATGTTTATCTTGACTGCCGCAACCTTACCATTTGCTTTCTTAACAAAAGATACACCGATTTTGCATATCATCATTCTTTATGGGATTCGGATGTTCGGGATCTCAATGGTGATGATGCCAGTAACGACTTCAGGAATGAATGCCTTACCTGGTCATTTGATCAGTCACGGTACCGCGGTAAACAATACGTTCCGTCAAGTAGCCAGCTCAATTGGTACGGCTATCTTGATCAGTGTCTTGACAAACGTCACCAAGGGCAACTTGCCAAGTGATTCTTTGCTGGATGCAACGCCTTTGGCATACAAAGAAAAAGCAATCGAAGCGACTTTATCTGGCTACCATGCCGCCTTTTATGTGGCAGCGGTCTTTAGCTTCTTAGGATTCTTGATCGCCTTCTCCTTAAAGAAAAAAGAACCACGATTGACGGTTCTTGAAGGAGGTGCGGACAAATGATCTTGCTTTTGATCGTTCTTAGCGTGTTAGGGTTTGCGGTACTGAATGTCTTTGCCAAAAATAAGCTGCAAACAGGTTTATCATTGGTCTTAGGTCTAGTCTTCGTGGCAAGTGTCGTCGCATTGATGGCCAATTTGACTTATCATTTTGGAATGGAAAAAGAAACGACTGCTAAAACAACCCCACTGGTTTCTAGTGCCGATAACGAGAATTTTGATTTGCTATTGTATCAGCCATTAGGAGATGGTACGGAAAAAATCTACCTATATAAAACGGATGCTGATCAAGAGGAACCAAAACAAACCGGTACTGATAAAGTGACCAATGTCGTGGAAACAGGGGCTGATTCAGCTCAATTAGAAACAAAAACGACGCGCTGGGTTTATAAAAGTGACCTATCACGCTTCTTGTTCGGGATCGCTGATAACGATGGCCAATATGTCAGCCGTACCAATACGTTCTCATTGCCAGATTCATGGGAAGTCTTGAGTGTGGATCAAGCAAAAAAACTGGCTTCTTTAGCGAAAGAACAAGCGGACACCATGAAAACACAAGGACAAGCGTATGTCCAAGAAAAAATGCAAGCTGCATTAATGGCTGATCCAACTATGGATGAGGCAGCCCAAAAAGCAAAAATCGCTGAATTGACAGAAGCTTATCAAAAAGAAGCGATGGCAAAACTGCTGGAAGAAGCAAAAAAGTAAAAACGAGCAGATAGTCAGGGGACGGAAGAATCCAATCGGATTCTTCTGTCCCTTTTTTATATGGAACGTGATACTTTTGAAAAACGGCTGCCACTAAAAAAAATCCCACACACTAGAAGTGAGTGGGATTTTCTTTAGTCAAATGAGCACGCGGCAATCCGATCGAAAGCTTCTTTCAACAAGTCCAACGATTGGGTGGCAGCTAAGCGAACATAGCCATCGCCGGTTGTTTCTCCAAAGGCTTTCCCAGGGATCATCAGCACACTGGTTTCTTTTAATAATTTCTCGACAAAGCTGACAGAGTCCAACCCCGTTTGTTCAATGTTGATGAAGGCATACATGCTTCCTTTGACAGGGGATAAGGAAAGGAAGGGGATCTCAGCAACCCGTTGTTCAATGTAAGTCAGTCGTTCCTTGAAGACAGCAACCACTTGCGGCACGAGGGTATCATAGTGATTCAATGCGTAAATACCTGCCCGTTGTGAAGGAGTTGGTGCCGAATAGGCGATCGCCTCATTGATCAGTTTTGCCGTAAGATTGATCGATTCAGGTGCGATCATGTAACCGATTCGCCAGCCTGTCATGGCAAAGGCTTTTGAGAAACTGCTGAATGTGATGGTGTTCTCAGGTGCGAAGGCTGCCATCGGTACAAAGGTGTCATCAAAGCAAAAGGCTTCATAGACTTCATCTGAGAGGATTAGTAAGTCATGGTCAATGGCAACTGCTGCGATTTTTTCAAAAGTTTCTGGAGAAAAAACAGCACCAGTAGGATTGTTGGGTGAATTGATAATGATTGCACGGGTTTTCTCAGTGATAGCGGCCTTTAAAACCTCGACGTCGATTTGAAAGCCATCTTTTTCAAAGGTCGGAATAAAGACTGGCACACCACCGACTAGTTCGACTTGTTGTTTGTAAGGCGAAAAGTACGGTTCGTGAATAATCACTTCATCACCGGGATCAATGATGGCAGCCAAAGCTAAGTACATGCCATGCAATGCACCGACAGTTCCTCGTACTTGGCTAGGAGAAAAAGTAAGCTGGTATTGCTTTTGATAAAAATCAACGACGGTTTGGATAAAATCAGCACTACCGTCTGAAGCGGTGTATTTTGTATGACCCGCTTTGACGTCAGCAAAAGCTGCATCAATGATTGTCGCATCTGTAATCAAATCAGGATCACCAATCGACAAATCAATCAAATTCGGGGTTTTCTTCGCAAGAGTGGCGATCTCCATTAAAAGATTTTCTTCTGGTTGTAAAAAACGTTCTGCAATCAACGGACGGTTCATTTTGTCATCTCCAATTTCTATAAAACTTTGCTTAAAAAATCCTGTGTCCGCGCATTTTGCGGATGCTCAAAGATTTGTTCTGGTGTTCCTTGTTCTTGAATGATACCGTCAGCCATAAAGATGACACGATCGGCGACTTCTTTTGCGAAGCCCATTTCGTGGGTAACGACGACCATCGTCATGCCTTTTTCTGCCAAAGCTTGCATGACTGTCAACACTTCTCCAACCATTTCTGGGTCCAATGCTGAGGTTGGTTCGTCAAAGAGCATTACATCAGGATCCATTGCCAACGCTCTAGCAATAGCCACCCGTTGCTGCTGCCCGCCAGAAAGGCTAGAGGGGTAACTATCCGCTTTTTCAGCTAAGCCAACTTGCTCCAGCAATCCTTTCGCTGTCTCTTCGGCAGCAGCTTGCTCT
Organism: Enterococcus sp. DIV2449a; assembly: GCF_051711225.1. Classification (NCBI taxonomy): domain Bacteria; kingdom Bacillati; phylum Bacillota; class Bacilli; order Lactobacillales; family Enterococcaceae; genus Enterococcus; species Enterococcus sp. DIV2449a. The sequence continues at coordinate 1,964,943 of NZ_JBIOME010000001.1, read as the reverse complement.
TGCTGTTTGACTTTGATCGGGCTGATAGTCAGATTTTCTAACACCGTTTTATGAGGGAATAAATTGAAGCTTTGAAAGACCATTCCCATTTTTTGACGAATCTGATCGATTTTCACCCCTTTTGCCAATAAATCATTGCCTTCGAAGGTGATTTTCCCGCCAGTCGGCTGTTCAAGAAGATTCAAGCAGCGTAAGAAAGTACTTTTCCCACTTCCTGAGGGTCCGATGATCACAACGACTTCACCAGGTGTCACTTCAAGATCGATTTCTTTTAAGACGGTATTCTCGCCAAATGTTTTCACTAATTTTTCAACTTTAATCACTAGTTTTCATTCTCCTTTCAGCAACACCCAATAGACGTGAGAGGGCGAAGGTCAATACAAAGTAGATCAATGATACGATAACGTATGGTAAAAATGGTTTGAAGCTGGCCCCTTGAACGACGCCTGTTTGGAAAATCAGTTCAGACACACCGATCACCGATACGACCGAAGACTCTTTGATGACCGTGACAAATTCATTTCCTAAAGCAGGCAAGATGTTTTTGATGGCTTGCGGGAAAATGATGAAGCGCATCGCTTGGATCTGATTCATGCCTAATGAACGAGCGGCTTCCAGCTGTCCTTTATTGACGGCATTGATCCCAGCACGAATGATTTCTGCCACATAGGCGGCACTGTTTAGTGCTAAGGCAATACAGCCAGCAGCTAACTTCGAAAGCTCTAAGCCTAACACGCCTGTTCCAAAGTATACAATAAATATTTGTACTAACAAAGGTGTTCCCCGAACATATTCAATATAGACAGCGGCAATGACTTTCAATGCTTTTGACTTAGAAAGCTTCATAAAGGCTAACAAGCTGCCACCGATAGAGCCGAATAATACCCCAACCAAGGCTAGGAAGATCGTATAGCCAGTTCCAGTGATGTAAAAAGGCAGATATTTTTCCCAAAAGCTTTGCTCTTCATCGATCGTGCCTTCTTCGGTAAACATCAATCGATAGGCATCTTCTTTGTATTGGCTTAAAAGATCATTACTAATGATAGTTTCAATGGAGGAATTGAGTTTTTCCAGTAAAACTGGCGCTTCTTTCGAGATGGCGATCGCGGTCTCCTTCACGCCGTTTTCAAACGTGACATTTTCGGCTAATGCCAAGGTATCATTCGCCGTCACATAAGCTTCAGCGACGGGACCTTCCATCACGATCGCATCGATCTTGCGTGATTTTAGATTGGTGATCAAATCAGGCACCCTTTGCAAAGAGGTGACGGTCGAGCCAGTCAATTCTGTATTTGCCAGCTCTTCTTGTGTGGTTTGTCGTTGTGCACCGACAGCTACACCATCAAAATCAGCCGTCGATTGGAAACGATCCGCATCTTCTGCTCGAACCAGGACGGTCTGTTGGACTTCCATATAGGTGTCAGTGAAATTGACTTCTTTACGGCGCTCATCCGTAGCAGCCATCCCAGAGATGACGACATCGATTTTACCCGTTTTTAGAGCCCCTAACAGCGCGTCGAACCCAAGCTCCTCAATCTTCAGGTCGACCCCTAAGTCATCTGCAATTTTTTGGGCAATCGAGATATCGATCCCCACGATTTCATTTTTTCCGTCAACATTGGCACGGAATTCATATGGTGCATAATCGGCAGATAAACCCACGACCAATACGCCATTTTCTTTGACTTTTTCATAGATGGGATCGGTTTCTTCTGCATGTGCTTGTCCGACAAAGAAAAACGGCAGCAACGCTGTGATGATCCCTAATACAACAGTACCCTTACTAAACCTTTTCATGTAAACGCCCCTTTAACTTTTTCTGCGCATCTATTAAAAATGCAAATAATAACTAATAAATGTATAAAAATACATATAAGTGATAGAAACTATCATAGCATAACATCAGTTGAAGTCAATAAGTCAGAGAAAAAAAGTCAAAAATTGTTGTAGAGCGTAAAACCATTTATTCAAATTATTTGCAATCCAAGGAAGAAGAAAGTGGAAAAGGCGCAGCAGCCATTTTCTATACACATCTGTTTGAAAGGATGCTTAGAAAATAACGGATAGTGAAGAAAGAAAGCAGCTTCGCTTAAACGAGAAACAGGATCTGTAATGACAAAATTAAAAGTGGTTTTAAACAAAGCGGCAAAAACGAAACATAAGACATTTTTTGGATTTCTTGCGATAATAAAAGAGAAGAGGAGGCGATAGAATGAAGGTCGTATTGATTCGACATGGTGAAAGTGAAGCAAATTTTGAAAATTACTGGACAGGGTGGCTAGATGTTTCTCTGACCGAAAAAGGCCGACAACAAGCTTGGGCTGCGGGGGAACAGATCAAAGCATTGGGGATTTCCTTTGATTTTGCCTTTGCATCTGTGCTGCAGCGAACGATCATCACTTGCGATGCCGTTCTGGAAGCCAGCGATCAGCTTTGGGTCCCTGTGAAAAAAACATGGCGCCTAAATGAACGTCATTATGGCCAATTAGTAGGGGTCAATAAAGATGAGATGGTGGCAAAGTATGGAAAAGAACAGGTGCAAAAATGGCGACGTGGATATGATGAACCGCATTTATATGTGGAGGAAAATGATTTAGACCGCCGCTATGATTCTTTAGACCCCCGCTTGATACCTAAGGGCGAAAATCTGGGGATGGTGGTGGCGCGAGTAGTCCCATTTTGGCAAGACCAGGTGGTTCCGTTACTTAAAGATCATAAGAATATTCTCATTACTGGTCATGGGAACAGCTTGCGGGCGTTAGTCAAATATTTGGAAGACGTGCCAAAAGATGCCATGGATACGATCGATGTTCCTAACGCACAGCCGATCATTTATGAGTTTGATAGCCAAGCAAACTTGATTGAACGGGCGTAATAACGAACATTTAAAGAATAAACCGCATTTTCGTTTGATGTTACATCGAAAATGTGGTTTTGTTGTGCTATAATAAGAAAAATTTTATGAAAGGCGGGAGGATATGAAAGCCGTATTAACCGTTATTGGAAAAGACAAGGTTGGGATCATTGCTGGTGTTAGCCAGAAATTAGCAGAATTAGAAATCAATATTTTAGATGTGTCCCAAACGATCATGGAAGATTACTTCACGATGATGATGCTTTTAAACATGGATGCCAATCAGGATTTTGATGGTGTTCGTGAGGAGCTTCACCAAATTGGTCGTACATTAGGTGTAAAAATCAGCATTCAAAATCAAGAGATTTTTGATACCATGCACAAATTATAGGAGGCACTATGGAGACAAATCAAATACTTGAAACCATTCGCATGGTGGAAGAAGAAAACTTAGATATTCGTACCATCACAATGGGGATCTCATTATTGGATTGTATTGACGCCGACATTGATCGTACTTGTGAGAAAATTTTTCAAAAAATTACAACAAAAGCGAAAGATCTTGTCAAAGTCGGCGAAGAGATCGAAAGTGAATATGGCATTCCGATTATTAACAAGCGGATTTCGGTTACCCCTGTAGCGATCGTAGTGGCAGCTTGCCAGCCGACACCCGCAGACTGTATCAAAGTTGCGAAGACCTTGGATCGAGCGGCGCAAGAAGTTGGAGTCAATTTCATCGGCGGCTATAGCGCACTAGTAGAAAAAGGCTATCAAGGCGGCGACCTTGCATTGATCGAATCGATTCCAGAAGCCTTGGCTCAAACCAATTTTGTCTGTTCGTCGGTCAATATTGGATCAACGAAAGCTGGGATCAACATGGATGCAGTACGTCTGATGGGAGAAACAGTCAAGAAAACGGCTGAGGCATCAGATATGGGCTGTGCGAAGCTCGTCGTCTTTGCCAATGCAGTGGAAGACAATCCCTTTATGGCAGGGGCTTTTCATGGGGTCGGTGAAGCTGATGTGGAAATCAACGTTGGTGTCAGCGGACCTGGTGTCGTCAAACGTGCCTTGGAAAAAGTCAAAGGCGAGTCCTTTGATGTTGTGGCGGAAACAGTCAAAAAAACAGCTTTCAAGATCACGCGGATGGGGCAATTGGTCGGGCGCGTGGCTTCAGAGCGCTTGGGCGTTCCATTCGGGATCGTCGATCTTTCGCTGGCGCCAACTCCTGCAGTCGGCGATAGTGTGGCATTGATTTTAGAAGAAATGGGTCTAGAATCTGTCGGTACCCACGGAACGACAGCGGCTTTGGCCTTGTTAAATGATGCAGTAAAAAAAGGCGGCGTAATGGCATGTAACCATGTTGGAGGTCTGTCGGGTGCCTTTATCCCCGTTTCTGAAGATGCAGGGATGATCAAAGCAGTAGAAGCTGGTTTATTGAATTTAGAAAAACTTGAAGCCATGACGGCGATCTGTTCTGTCGGTTTGGATATGATTGCGATTCCAGGAGATACTTCTGCTGAGACGATCGCCGCAATGATTGCGGATGAAGCAGCGATCGGTGTCATCAACCACAAGACGACAGCTGTCCGAATCATTCCAGCGAAAGACAAAAAAATCGGCGACCGCATTGAATTTGGTGGATTATTAGGAACGGCGCCAGTGATGAAAACCAATCCTGCGCAGTCTACTGATTTCATTTTACGTGGGGGACGTATTCCTGCTCCGATCCATTCATTCAAAAATTAATTTGTACTCCTTTACTAGGAAAATATGATAAAATGACCTTTAAAAGACCGACCAAAATGCTGTCTTTTAAAGGTTTTTTAGTCATCTAACTATTTTTTTCATGCTTAAGGCGGATGTTTTATCATTTGAAATCGAATACAATGAAAGATAACACGATGAAAAGGGGTGGTAAAATGAAGAAAATCTTCCAACTTGGGATGTTGGTTTTTGTTGGTTTGATGGGATTTTTTGTCCTTCAACCATCAATTGCCTTTGGACAGACATTTGTTCGTGATGATGCCGGGGTCCTTTCACAAGAGACGATCAAACAGATCGATGCTTTGAATAAAGAGGGCTTCCAATCATTGACTGGAGCGCCAGAATATGCTGTGATCACGATCCCTTCTTTAGATGGGCAATCGATTGAAGAGCGTAATTTGGAACTGTTCAATGAGTATGGTTTAGGAAATCCAGAGGACAATAATGGACTATTGTTTCTCTTTGCCATTGACGATCGTGAATTTCGTCTAGGTTATGGCGATGGACTATCCTATGTCTTCAGTGAGCTATCGGAAGATGATTTAGTGGATGAAGATGCCAAAGACGCATTACGAGATGAAGATTATGATACAGCGATATTGGCAGCTTCTAATGAAGTCTATCAGCGAATGAAAGAAGCGGATGAAACGATTGGTTTAGGGACGATCTATCAAGATGGCAAGCAAATGTTAGCAGAAAAACAGGCACAAGAAGCAGAAGCCACTAAGCAGATGTGGTTCACTATTGGTAAAATCGTCAGTGGAGTCGTAGCGGCAGCAGCTGCAGGCCTTGTCGGGTTCATCAGTTTTCGCCATCTTAAAACCAAACGGCGTTTTGAAGAGCACCTGCCATTGCCGAAACATCTGTTAGAAGATAGTCACTTCCAACAGAAAGATTTCTTGAAATGGGCTAGCAATAGAAAGAACTATCAGCGTTACCATCAGTATCAGACAGCAAAAGATTGTCAACAAGCATTTACGCAGTATGTGACGAGTACTTACGTGCCAGCGAAATTGAGCTCGATCACCGGATTGTCGACTGCGGATAAACGAGTTTTCCAACATGCCTTGACGAATCCAGCAATTGGATCTTATTTTTCAAACTTGCTGATGAAGAAACAAACCACGGTCAAACATTTCGGTCAGGTGATCCTTACACAACATGACACCTTAAAAACCTATGAAGCCCAATTAGGCAGGGAAGTGACTGAACGGATGGCAGACTACGATTTGACTGATGCGGTGTTACCCGAAAATCTGCCTTTAGCAGATGCTTATCGAGCAGAAATAGCCAAGCAAGCCAAAGAAGAGATCAGAAGACGCAATGAGCAAGGGCGATACTTAGCTCAACTTGTGACGGAAAAAGCGACCTATCCTGAGATGGTACAAGCCATTCCAAAAGAAGTTTCTGATGTTCTAGCGGAAGTGAAAACAGATGCCTTGTTCCAAGTTGACTTGAAACAGGTTTATCAAAATCACCCAGATTTAGCGAACAAATTATCCTCATTTGATGCTTCTGATCGAGCAGCCGTTTTGAATAATGCTCGCCAAGAGTATGACCCCCATGGTATGAATATGGCGTTGTTCTTTGTGATGATGAATAATCATGTGACCCATCAAGAACAAGTCATTGCCGATACGCAAAGTTCTTCGAATGATTTTGGCGGCTTTAGCGGAGGAAGCAGCAGCGGTGGCGGTGTTTCTGGTAGCTGGTAATTTTTCGTAGTGAGGAACGTTCATTGTTCTGCAATGCATTCGCTTGCATGTTGGTTTGTGCAAGCGGAAGGATTGTATGGTCAATGGCGTTTTTTCTTGTAGAGGAAATCCCTTGATAAATAAGACAAACCAAACAAAGTGTGGTAAACTTTTTAGAGTTACTGAAAATGAATGGAACTTTCATTCATTTGAAAAAGGGAGAAAACGAGGGATATCATGTACCAATCTTACATATGGGATTTTGACGGAACACTTTACGACAGCTACCCAATCATGTTAAAAGCTTTTATCAAGACATTGAAGGAGTATGGCTTTGATCCAGATCCAGCGGAGATTTATTATATACTGAAAGATTCATCTTCCAAAAAAGTTGCTGAAAAATACAACTTAGATTTTCAAGAGTTCACTAAAGCATTCAAAGCAAATGAAGCGCTGGATGATCGTTTGCCGCTTTCCTTTGCAGGAACCAAAGAAACATTAGAAGCCGTGGTTGCTGCTGGTGGCAAGAACTACATTTTGACCCACCGCGATGTCGTCTCAACGAAAGAGTTGTTAGAAAAAGAACAGATGGCAGACCTGATCGTTGAGATCGTTGGCCCAGAAAACAACTTCCCCCGCAAACCGGATCCAACTTCCCTGATTTATCTTGTTGAAAAGTATCAACTAGACAAAGATCAGACTGTCATGATCGGTGATCGCACGATGGATGTTTTTGCAGGACAAGGAGCAGGTGTCAAGACGATATTTTATGATATAGAAGGTCTCTTAAAAGATGTATCTGCCGACCATACCGTCCAATCAATGGCTGAAATACAAGAAATCATTAAGTCTTGAGAAATCAAGGCTTTTTTTGTGGTGAAAATGTTCTTTCCTGTCCATTGATAACGATCATGAAATTACTTGTCACAAAAGGTATGAGAACGTCGACTTTTTTAAAATCGCTGGGTGAAATACCATAATAGGCTTTAAAGACTTGAAAGAATTGACTGCGATCAGAGTAACCTAACAAGATAGCAATTTGATCGATCGAATGATCGGTATGCAACAAGTATTCCTTAGCTTTTTCCATTTTTTGCATCTTGACATAATCAGAAAATTTCATGGATGTATTCTTTTTGAAAAAAGTGGATAGATAAGTGGGATTGTAATGAAAATGACGTGCCAATTTTTTTAGTGTGATCGAATTTAAGTGCAGTTCAATATAATCAATGATTCCTTGAATATCCACCGATTCTTTTTTGAAAAGATTGCAGGAGGTAATCATCTCGTAGGACTGGCTGATGTCTTCAATCATGATTGCCAAAAACAAAGTAATGATTCGAGGGTTTTTGTCTTTTTTTTGCCACTCGTAGTAAAAATTGTTGAAAGAGTTTAACGGTGAGGTGTCTCGGCTTTTAAAATATATGTAAGGTGTTTTCATTGGTGTCTCGTAAACGAATGGAAAGAAAAAAGGACTTACTTGTTCGTTATTTTTTAAGGCTGGAAAAAGATCTTTTTTAATAAATTTAGGTGGTGCTTGAATAATCATGATCACATCATTGTCTGACTGATCGATATGAAAAGGAACGGAAGGCGAGATCATTACGAAGTCATACCGATTGATTTTAATACAAGTATTTTCAATAAATAACGAACCCTGACCACTTCTTACATAAATAAAAATGGCCTCCTCGTAGTATTTTCTTTGAATCACTGTAGGGGAACCCTTCAATTTAGTCATTTTAAAGGACTGTTCGCCTTTAAGGGTTTGTGGCTGATTTTTTTTCTCCTCGTTCATTATATGCACCCCTTTGCTAATCTCTCCCACTCAGTACAGGTGAAATTATAGCAAATTTTAGAAAGGATAATTTTTGTTGAAATCGCTTTGACAATATTGGAACATATGATGCCAAGAAAGTGTCATTTATGCTGATTTTTCGAAAAAAAACACTCACTGAACCAAAGAATTCCCCTCGTTTCCTCACCATATACGGGCTATACTTTTCGTTATAGAAAACGATTTCAAAGGAGGTCATGAAAGAAGATGTCAGAAACGGTTTTAGAGCTTAAAGGTATCACTAAGACATTCCCTGGGGTCAAGGCACTTGATAATGTCCATTTCAAATTAGGCAAAGGCGAGATTCATGCACTGATGGGAGAAAATGGTGCAGGAAAATCAACCTTTATCAAAGTAATTACTGGCGTCCACCAGCCGGATGAAGGTGATATCTATCTTAAAGGCAAGAAAGTATGTTTTAAAAATACCACCGAGTCAAGAGAAGCGGGAATTGCTGCCATTTACCAACACATCGTCGCATATCCTGATTTGACTGCTGCAGAAAATATTTTCTTGGGGCATGAGGTGACGAACGGTTTACTAAAAACACTTAACTGGAAGGCAATGAATGAGCAGGCGGACCGTCTTCTCAAAAGACTGAAAGCTAATTTTTCTGCAAAAGATCGGATGGGAGAGCTCTCAATCGCCCAGCAGCAGATCGTTGAAATAGCAAAAGCGCTCTCGCAGAAGGCCAATATCATTATCATGGATGAGCCTACTGCAGCTTTGACTGCTTCTGAAAGTGAAGAGCTTTATCAATTGGCGGAACGCTTGCGAGATGAAGGTAAGTCGATCATTTTTATCTCTCATCGTTTTGAAGACATGTATCGCCTTGCTTCAAAAGTCACCGTTTTTCGGGATTCACAATATATTGGATGTTGGGATGTGAACGGAATCGCCAACCATGATTTAATCGTGGCGATGGTTGGCAGAGAAATCAACCAACTCTTTCCAAAACAAACGCTGACTCCCAAAGAAGAAGTACTTCGTGTGGAGCAACTGTCGAAGATAGGCTATTACAAAAATATTAATCTCAGTGTTCGAGCAGGAGAAATCGTAGCTCTGACCGGTTTAGTAGGAGCTGGAAGAACTGAAGTAGTGGAATCGATTGTTGGAATCAGCCAAGCGGATCAGGGAACGATTTATCTGGATGGGGAAAAATTCGTTCCGAAAAACCCAAACCATGCGCTCTCTCATGGAATCGGTCTGCTACCGGAAGACCGTCAAAAAGAAGGGCTGATTTTAGATTTTTCGATCGGTGATAATATTACTCTTTCCAACATGCGAAAAATTAGCAATTCAATTTGGCTAGCGCCCAAAAAAGAAAATCAGTTGGCTCAGGAGTTATCGAATAAGCTGGGAATTAAGTGTCGAAGTATCTCAGATAAAGCTTCCACGTTGTCAGGAGGGAATCAGCAGAAAATCGTTGTTGCAAAAATGCTTACCTCTTCTTTGAAGCTGATCATTCTCGATGAACCGACGAAAGGAGTAGATGTCGGAGCTAAAGCGGCTATCTATGAAATTGTCAGCGATCTTGCTTCTAAAGGTTATGCAGTTCTAATGATCTCTTCGGAGATGCCTGAAGTTTTGGGCATGGCTGATCGTATCTATGTCATGAAGGAAGGGAAAATCACTGGCGAGATGTCAGTGGAAGAAGCCACACAGGAACGTATTCTGGCCCTTGCGATGATCGCCCAGGATGTTGAGAAGGTATCCAGCAACTCTGAAAAAGTAAAGGAGGTTTTGTAATGGAACTTAATGAGTTGCAAAAGCAAAACGGATTTGGTATCAAGCGTTTAAAAGATAAACTTCCTAATTCACGGGAACTTGGATTGATCTTATTTATTTTAGTAGCATCAGTATTTATCCAAACTCAAAACAGCAGTTTTCTGACAATGGTCAATTTGACCGATATGTTGACCAACACTTCTATTTTAGCTATTTTGGCTGTGGGAATGATGATGGTTTTGATCACAGGCGGAATCGATCTTTCTGTGGGGGCAGTTGTTGCTTTATCTGGGATGTCCTCAGCGGTTTTTATCCGAGATTTTCCGAACATCCCGGTTATAGTTGCCGTGCTCGTGGGGCTTTTCGTGGGGCTTTTCTCAGGACTGGTCTTAGGCCTTTTGATTGCCAAAGGAAGGATCCTGCCGATTATTGCCTCACTGGGGATGATGAATGTCTATCGCGGTTTAACCTACATCGTTGGTGATAATCAATGGGTCAGTGCTTTTCAAATGACTGATGCTTTTAAAGAGATCGCAACAGGTTCATTTTTAGGTATAAATCATTTGATTTGGGCAGCTTTCATCGTTCTGGCAGTCTTCTATTGTATTTTGAATTTTACTAGAAGTGGTCGTCGCATGTATGCTGTGGGATCCAATGAAGAGGCTACGGCGATCACAGGGATCAGTAAAGAAAGAACGTTGATTCTTGTATACATGCTCAATGGTTTGCTTGCTGGCTTAGCGGGTGTTTTATGGGTCAGTAAGTTTGCTTCTGCACAAGGAGATACTGCTTCTGGGTATGAATTAAACGTGATTGCAGCTTGCGTATTAGGGGGTGTTAGTGTTAATGGAGGCGTAGGGAAAATTTCTGGCTTGATTACGGGGGCATTACTTTTCGGTATCTTGAATAATGCTTTGCCGTTGTTAAATGCGTCAACCTTTTGGGAGGATGCGATTCAAGGGGTGGTCATCGTTGCTGCTATTGTAATGAATGTATTAATGAAACGTCGGTCGGATGCTGCCGCACTGAAAAGGAGAGAATAGTAATGGCTAAAAGAAAAGAGACCGTTCCAGATTATGAAAAATCCCCATGGATGAGATTTCTTTTTTCTTGGGAATTTATTCTGCTTTTGATACTGGTGGGAATCCAGATAATGAACAGTATGATTTCACCAAATTATTTAAACGCAGGTTCCATAAGTACAGCGATGATGAATTTCCTTGATAAATCTTTTATGATTTTTCCTATGACGATGATTTTACTTCTGGGGGAGATCGATATCTCTATCGGTTCAACCGTTGCTTTATCAGCGGTCGGCATGGGACTCGTTTATCAGCAGACCGGATCTATGGTAATAGCCATCGTTGCCTGTCTTATACTGGCATCTGTCTGTGGTTTGCTTAACGGGATCCTCGTCAATTTATTTCCTGAGTTGCCAACGATGATCATCACTTTGGCAACGCTAACGATTTACCGAGGGCTTGCTTATATATTATTGGAGAATCAGTCGATCTCAGGCTTTCCGGATTGGTTCCAACAATTGGGATGGGGAAAATTAGGGGAGATACCGCTGATTGCTCTTGCCTTTGGTTTTACAGCAATTGTTTTTTGTTTGATTATGACGAAGACAGCTTTTGGAAGAGAACTATATGCGATGGGAAGCAACAAAAAAGCAAGTTTGTTTTCAGGAATCAAAACGAAAAAGAATTTTTTAATCGTCTATACACTAATGGGGGCTATGGCTGGAATCACCGCTTTGTTTTTGTCTTCAAGAATGTCTAGCGTTCGGGCAGATATTGCCTCTGGTTACGAGTTGGAAGTGATTTCCATGTGTGTCCTTGGCGGAATCAGTACTAGTGGAGGCAAAGGAAAAGTTTTTGGTCCGATTTTAGGAACCTTTATCATTGGTTTCTTAAGGTATGGTTTGGGAATCATCAATCTGCGAGCGCAGACGATTACGATGATTTTAGGTGTATTGCTGATTATCAGCGTTTTAATTACTAGATTTGATCTATCAAAAATCTCAACTAAATGGATGAAAAGAGGGACAATCAATGAAACTAAGTAAATGGATCGGTTTATCAATCGCCACAGCTGTCATGTTTTTAGCTGCTTGCGGCGATGGGCAGGAAAGTGCTGGAAATGTAGAGAATTCATCAGGAACTTACGCAATCGTGGCTAAAAGTGCTGGCAACCCGTTTAATGAGAAACAGATTGAGGGCTTCAAGAAGGCGATTGAAGAGCAAGGGTATCAAGTCATTGAAAAAACACCAGATCAGCCCACGGCAGAGCAGCAGATCAATATAATTCAAGAGTTGATCACACAAGGCGTGGATGGAATCGCCATCGCAGCAAACGATGAGAACGCATTGCAGCCTGCATTAAAGCAAGCAATGGATCAAGGCATTGCTGTCACGAGCTTTGACTCTGCAGTCAACCAAGAATCAAGACAGGCTCATGTAAATCAAGCCGACCCGAAAGCGATTGCTGTTGCAATGATGGATGCTGTCTTAGATCTGGCAGGAGGAGAGGGACAATTTGCAATTCTTTCCGCCACCAGTACTGCCACGAATCAAAATACTTGGATTGCTGGGATGGAAGAACTGATGGCAGAAGATGAAAAATATGCCGGACTTGAGCTTGTAAAAATTGCTTATGGAGATGACCTGAGAGATAAATCTACTTCTGAAACAGAGGCATTATTGCAATCTTTTCCTGATTTAAGGGTGATCATGTCACCTTCTACCGTCGGTATCGCAGCTGCCGCTAAAGTTGTTCAAGACAAAGGCGTTTCGGACAATATTAAAGTCACAGGACTGGGGCTTCCTTCTGAAATGGCAGCATACATTGACAATGATGTCTGCCCATATATGTATCTTTGGAATCCTATCGATATTGGCTATATGACCGGTTATTTGTTGACCGCATTGGCACAAGAAGACATTAGCGGTTCCGTAGGGGAAACATTTGAAGCAGGAGATTTAGGAACGAAAGAAATCACCGAAGCACCTGATGGCGGCACAGAGTCCTTCCTAGGAGAGCCGTTCCGATTTGATAGCAGCAACATCGACGAATGGAAAGAAGTCTATTAAAAAAAATGGCAAAAAGAGTGCTTGAGGGAAACAAGCACCTTTTTGCATCTTAATCTGATTTACGGTAGTTTAATGGAGTCATACCAGTTCTTTTTTTGAAGAGACGACTGAAGTAAGATGAGTTTTTGATGCCGATTACCTCACTGATTTCTTTCATACTGAGTGAGGTAAATCGCAGCAGTTCTTTTGCATAAGATATTTTAGCTAAGAGATGGTATTCGATTGGCGGTACTCCTTGAAATTTCGTAAATTCTTTGCTGAGATGGAATTTATCACGATTGAAAGCTGTGGCTAGTTCGTCAAGGGTAACGGTTCTAGTGAGATTTGCTTCTAAATATGCACGAATCTCTTTTATATGGTAGGGAATGTCATCCTCAAAATCATTGGAATAATACTTGTTGAGGATAACCTCATTTAAGAGTTCGTGGATCAACAAAGATACTTTGAATTCGCTCTTACCACTTTTTTGTAAGAGCTGGTTTTGTATTTTTTGGATGATGGCTGGAATTTTTGAATTTGCAGACTGACATTTATTTGATCCTGATCGAAGAAAATAGTTGTAAAAAGTTTCTGTACCAAGACCATAAAAGTGAATCCAATCCATCTCCCATGGCTCATTACTGGAGGTGAAATAATGCTGGTATCCTTTGCAATCGATCAAAAAGAAACTATTTTTTTCAAGAGTATAGGTACTTCCTTCATAAAAAAGCGTTCCTTGCCCACTATGGGTAAATTTCAATAGGTAGGAAGGGTAATTTTCTCTTTCAGTAAAATAAGGTTTAGACGCCTTGAAATGACCAGTTTCTTGAACGTAGAAAAGCAGTTCTTTACACATCTGGCTAGGTGTTTCTATTAAATAAAGCGAATCTGGTGACCAATTTCGGTGATCATTTTGCCAGTAGGACATAAGTTTCCTCCTAATTTTTTCTATTTTAAGAGTAAACGGATAATGTAAGGGTTGTCAAGAGACTAAAATCCCCCCAAAAGAAGTATGGTCGAAAAGAATATGAGAATCATATATTATAAAATTGACAGGTAATAGTGAAGGAGTGAAGATGTGATGATCAAAAAAGCGATCCGAATGAAATTGCTTGATGGGTATCAAGAACTTTATAAAAAACGTCATGACGAGTTATGGCCTGAAATGGTAGATATGCTTTCCCAGCATGGTGTTCAAAGCTATGAAATCTACTTAGATCCTAAGACAAATGATTTGTTTGGTATTTTAGAAATAACTGATGAGAAGCTTTGGGCACAAGCATCAAGGACGAAGGTCAATCAAAAATGGTGGGCATTTATGGAGGATATCATGGAAACAAATCCTGATTCTTCTCCCGTTTCTGTGTCATTGTTGAATGTCTTTCGTCTGGAAGAACATAGAAAAAATAAGTAATCAAAAAATCTGTTTAAAAAATTCCAAGAGTTCTGGGAAGCGTTGGATGTCTTTTAATTCTTAACTCTGACCTCTTATTCATGGTTAGGTCCTTGAAACTCAGTGAAAATCAGCGAATCATAAAAACCTCTTACAGGAAATGAGTTGTAAGAGGTTTTTAGATGTGCCTGAAAATATAAGAGCTACATTTATTAAAGAACTGCATGATCTTCTAGTCTCGGCACAACAAACCAAAAACAAGTCACGCCATTTTTCGACTCAGCGCCATATTCGAAGGCATGAGAAGTCAAAATGGTTTTTACGATCGCTAAGCCGATGCCGGTTCCTTCTTTATGTCCTGCTTGATGTTGGACGCGTTGGTATCTTTCCCAAATAAGTTCGAGTTGTTCTGGAGGGATATCTTTTCCAGGATTGATGACAGCAACTTTTGTTCCTGCAGATGTATTCGTTAATTTGATTAAGAGTCGTTCATTTTTAGGTGTATGGTTGATGCCATTGTTTATTAAATTACGCAAAACCTGTTCCATTTTGATGCGATCAAAAACAGCATTTCCATCCGTACGATCTGCTTCAAAATCGACAGTGATGTCATATTGATTGGCGATCCCTCTTGCGTAAGCAACGACGGAGGAAACCACCTCGTATGTATTCCAGATTTCATTTTTAAGTTGTGTGTAGCCAGCTTGCATGATAGAGAAATCCATGATGTCATCGACCATAGCACTCATGCGGTGGGCTTCGCTGATAATTAGGTCCATATGTTCTTTTCGAAGGCGTTCGTCGTTTCCAGATACATCACGTACCATCTCCCCATAGCCAGTGATCAACGCGAGGGGGGAGCGTAGTTCATGAGAAACATTGGCAATGACTTCTTTTCGCAAGACGTCTACTCGCTGAAGTTCTGTGCTTAAGTCCGCAACCGATTCAGAAAGTGTACCTAATTCATCACTACGCTTAAGTTTGGGTACGGAATAAAGCTCGCCGTTGGTTAAGCGGATGATGGCTTCTTTGATGGTTTTGATCGGGCGAATAAAATGCTGTGCTAAAAAAAAGGAGATCGTTGACGCAAAAATAGTTAATATGATGGTGAATAGAAAGAGTTGCTGTCGATTCAAGCTTTGAAGCGCTTCGATTTGAGTGATCGTATTGGAGAGCAAAAGGGCAGCTGGGCGTTGGAAAAGAGTGGTAGGAACGCCAATAAGAATGGCAGAAGACTTTTCAAAGTCTTCTACAGCACTCAGGCTCTCACCATCAAGGACAGTTGGTGCGTGAGATAACAACCAGTTGTATTCGTTGCTCAACCCATCTATGTTTAATTGCTGTCCATTGTTAAATGCCGCCAGAATTTCGCCATCCGCGTCGACTAAGAAAAGAGTCCCAACGATCGTTTTACTGAGGAAAAGTAATGGCTCTTCTGTTAAGTCATCTGGATCTACTGCCATTTCTTCAATAGCGGCAGCTGTTTCCTGAACTGTTTCTAAAAGTGATTCTTTCGTTACATTGATATAATTTGGTTCAAATAGCAAAATTTGAACAGTCCACAAAAAAGCGATGCCAATGATGACCAGCAGCATATTGGCGGACCAAAGCCGCACGAGTAATTTACTTTTGATGTAAGTAAAACCTAACCGACTAGTCTTCATAATCAAATTTATACCCAACTCCCCAAACCGTTTGGATCAACTCTCGGTAATCCCCTAGACGCTCTCGCAAGGACTTGATGTGTGTATCCACTGTTCTGGTATCTCCGAAATAATCAAAGCCCCAGACACCTTCTAAAATTGATTCTCGGCTCAAAGCGATATGATTATTTTTCGTCAAATAGACCAGCAGATCGAATTCTTTTGGTGTAAGCGGCAGAGGTTTCCCTTTGATCGTTACAGTATGAGAAAAAACATTGACTTCGAGATCACCAAAAACGATCTTTTCGAACTGAAACTGACTGCTTCGTTTCAACACAGCTTTGATGCGAGCCATCAGCTCTTTAGGGCTAAATGGCTTGGCAATATAATCATCGGCACCGAGATTGAAGCCAAAGAGTTTGTCATACTCTTCCTTTCGAGCGGTAATCATAATGACTGGCGTGTTACAGCTGCCTCTGATTTCCGAAAGCGTCTGAAAGCCATCTTTTCCCGGCATCATGACATCTAGGAGGATCAAATCGAATGAATGATTGGTTAATTTTTCCAAAGTTTCTTTTCCATCCGCTGCCTCAAAACATAGATACCCTTCGATCTCCGCATAAGTTTTCACTAAGGCACGCATATGAGTATCATCATCAACGATCAATATTTTTTGCAAATTTATTCACATCCTTAAAAATAATTTATATTTTTTAAAGTATATCACAGCATAATCGCTGATTTAATAGGAAAATGACTCTTTGAAAAATAATTGTTCTTTCCCTCACAAGATCATCACAAATACCCAATACTATAGAGGTATATTCAATCGAAAGGAGCGCTTTGGCAATGTATGACTATCATATGGTCAGAAAGAAAAAAGCAAAGAAAAATCGTAAGCTAGTCGGTCATTGGTTATACATAATCAGTCTTGCGCTTTTTATGGGGTTTTCTGCACGTTTGATTTACATTGTTCAAGTCGGCGTGATTGCTGGCGTCTCTTTGTCTGAAAGAATAGAAAATTTGTATTATAGTTCAAGATCGATCGAAACAAGTCGAGGGGCGATTTTTGATCGGCAGGGGACAGTGATCGCACAAGATATTCTTTCCTATACTGTTCGAGCGGTTCTTTCTGAAGATTACATTGATAATGGACGACCCATGTATCTAGACAGAGCGCGCTTTGAAGAGACCGCAGCGATTCTTTCGGAGTATTTACCTATTTCTAACGAGCAAGTTTTGTCAATCTTGTCAGATGGTGCGAATCAAACAGATCCGCCTGTCTTTCAAGTGGAATTTGGCAATGTTGGCAGTGGTCTAAGTGTGACTACTCGAAATCAAATCGAAGCGGCGTTTGATGCAGCTGGAATCAATGGTATCTATTTCGATGCTCGTTCAAGTCGCAGTTATCCGAATGGTATCTTTTCTTCACATTTGATAGGGACAACGTCAGATGATGAAGAGATCCGAGTCGGAGTTTCTGGATTAGAATATGTACTCAACGACTTTTTGAAGAATCAAAATGGGCGAGAGTCCTTTCAAGTCAATGCTTCAGGGAATCCTGTTCCCGCAACCAATCAAACCGTAGAAGAAGGAGTAGATGGGAATGATGTTTGGACGACATTAGATGCTCATCTGCAGTTATTCACTGAATCAGTGATGGATGAAGTTATGGAACAAACACGACCAGAAAATCTAACGGCTTTATTGATGGATGCGAAAACTGGGGAGATTTTAACGATGGCTCAAAGACCTAGTTTTCATCCAGAGACCCAAGAAGGAATTGCGGATGAACACTTTATTTGGCGTAATCTTTTTACGGAAGAGATGTATGAGCCTGGTTCGACCTTGAAGCTGGCAACCGTTGCGGCAGCTATTGATGAAGGTGTTTTTGATCCGACGGAACGCTACAATCCTGTGAGTATGCAGATTGAAGATCGAGTCATTAATGACCACGACTCAGGAGCAAATGGTGAGTTGACGATGCGGCAAGCGTTAGCTTGGTCAAGCAACACTGGGATGGTTCGACTTCAGCAACGGATCGGTTTTGATAATTGGACACAGTATTTAACTGATTTTGGACTAGGGAAAGTTACAGGAAGTGAGCTTCCTGGGGAAGTGCCTGGGATCTTACCTTCAAGAAATCGGGTGGATTATGCCATGAGTTCCTATGGCCATGCGATCGGCGTCAATCAGATGCAGATGATGCAGCTATTTAGTGCATTTGCCAATGGTGGCGAGATGATACGTCCGCAGTTGATTCGGCGAGTAGGGGAAGAGACCCAAGTTTTTCCAGAAGTCGTTTCCCAGCCTATTTCACAAGCAGCAGCTGATGCTGTATTGGAATACATGACCGATGTAGTGACGGATGAACGTTATGGCACCGCTTATGATGTATACCAACTGACGAACCATGAGATTTCTGTCAAAACTGGGACTGCTCAGATCGCCAATGAGAATGGTCAAGGCTACATGACGGGAGAGTTTGATTATATTTATTCGGCGGTCTCCATCTACCCAACGGATGATCCACAGTTTATTCTTTACCTCACTATCAAGCGACCAGAAGAATACGATCGACATACATTAGCTAAAATCGCCAATCCCTTGATGGAGCGTTCGATGGCGCTGCAAAGTTTTCGTGAGTAAAAAAAGTTTCTTAACAGGAGCTTAAAAAGACCTAGATCATCTAAGAAATTTCATGATGCAGCTGGTCAACTTCCCACAGGAATGATAGTCTTTAGAAAAGACAGGAAGGGTGCATCAGCGATCCAATCTAGGGATGAATGAATGGATAAACGATCGCGCTAAAGCTAACACATAAAGATTCATTGACGGAGGTGTCATATGAAAAAAATAAAATTCTTGATCAAAAGCATTTTTCTCATCGGGCTTCTTTATTTTGCAAGCCAGATGATCACATGGCAAGACGGGCGCTTGGCATTTCGTGATGCCCGACTCAACGAGATCACTCAATCTCTCTCGTCCCAATTTTCTCTTTCACAAGACACTTCAGCAAGGCCAGCGGCAGAAACGCCTGCCCAGACATATTTATATAATGAATCACGACAAGTGATCGAAGAAACCTTTGGGGAAGCGATCAATGAATCAGCGAATCGGTATGGACTGAACTGGACTTCCTATCACGATGATTTTCGTAACTTCATGATGGTGATGTACGATGAACATGATATTGCGCAAGGGATCTATACGAATCAAGATACGATTCTTATCGATGACACGCTAGGTATCGGATCTTCAAAAGCAAGCGTTCGTAATCAGATGGGGACGCGTCAAGAAAGTCTACAACGAGGATCACGACGGTATCGCATCGATTCGGATGCCGACTATGATCTGTTCTTGCAAGACGATCAATTGATTACTTTTTTCTATGATGTTCATGCCGAAGATACAGTGACTGCGATCCAAATCATCAATCGCTCCCTAGAAACACGCCATGCGAATGATTTTCGCCAAAATCAAGCCGCCATTTTAAGCGGTTTACGAACACAGTTATTTGAATTAACGAATGCCACCCGAGTGAAATTTGGTTTGTCACCCCTTGGTTTCAGCGAAGCAACCAGTGAGACTGCCGTGAAGCATAGCCAAGATATGGCAGAACATCGATACTTTGACCATATCGGATTAGATGGATCAACTCCATTTGATCGGATGCAAGAAGACGGGATCAGCTTCACTTCTGCAGGGGAAAATTTGGCATTTGGCCAAGCCAGCAGTATTTACGCCCATCAAGGTTTAATGAATTCAGAGGGACATCGGGCAACGATTCTAAATGATGAGTATCAATTTCTCGGGATCGGTATTGCGATCGATACCAGCGAACAGCCATATTATACAACGTTGTATCACCGAGGATCGGCGTCGTAAATTCCTGAATTGCTTGAAACTGATTAGTTAAAAAACACTGCTCATTTGAGATTGCTGCGTTAGCAGCATCAAGTGAGCAGTGTTTTTTTGTCGATAAAATGGTGTGCAGCAGTATTGTTTAGTTTTGACGGTAGGCATGAGGAGAGCACTGATACTTCTTTTGAAACAGCTTA
Organism: Enterococcus sp. DIV2449a; assembly: GCF_051711225.1. NCBI lineage: Bacteria > Bacillati > Bacillota > Bacilli > Lactobacillales > Enterococcaceae > Enterococcus > Enterococcus sp. DIV2449a. The sequence goes on along the minus strand of NZ_JBIOME010000001.1, from coordinate 1,944,895 downwards.
TAGAAGAATGAGACATTTTTATAGCCGACTTGGTGTGCGATTTGTTCCACAGGTAGGGAAGAGTTTCTCAACAATAAACTGGCTTGATTGAGTTTTAATTCTTGAAGGATCGTCACAAAGGATCCACCAAGCTGCTGACTGATACGGCGACTCAAATAGCTCGGGTTGTATCCAAATGCCTCCGCAACCGAAGCTAGTGTGCAAGTAGCGAAATGTTTCTCCAGATAGTCCAACACTTCTCCGAGGTACAGTTGGTCACTTTTTTGCGACTCGATCCGTTGTTTTTCTTGGAAATTACGAACGAGTTCGGAAAAAATAATGATCATATAGGAATGGATGACCTCATGAGAACCAAAGGAGGGGTTGAAGAACTGGGCCAAGACCCCGAAAATCGCATCAATCAAATAGTCGTTGTTACTCGTTTCAAACACTAGATATTGATTGTGCTTTTGGCTTTCAGATAACGCATTGATGGCAAAATCGGCGATCATGCTATTGGAGGCCAACCGACTGAGCATCTGCGTGGAAAAGTACTCTTTGCTGATCAAAAAGTTAATAACAATGTCGTCTTGATTTGTTTCGATAATTTGGTGGATCACCCCAGTATCTAGTAAGCAAAAGTCACCTGCCTTTAGGATCACTTTTTTCTCATTGATCATGATCGTGACTGTTCCAGAAAAAACATAATTCATTTCGATAAAATCATGCTGATGTAGTGGTGTAGAAGAAAAGCGTGCATGTTTTAAAATCAAGAGCTGGCTTGTCTTAAGAAATCCGCTATCCTGCGGTCGTTTCCGTATGAGACGAGAAAGGTGTTTTTCGAAGGTATATTGGTAAATTGGCTCATTTTTCTCAGTGTAGACTTTCTTGAAATCCTCATAATTGTATGGAAGGGTTTGCGTCTTTTTAAGGGCTATTTCTTCAGTAGTCGTCAATTGTTGTAACTGCTGCAGAATGTTTTGTTTATCCATCGCTTTCTCCTTAGGTAAAAAATAGTCAATGAAATAGTAGAGTATCGTCATTGAAGACAGGTAGAGATAGTATATAATACTTGTATGGTAGCGTTATCAATTATCATAATCCGGATGATAATAATAGTCAATAGTACCAGCAAATTCGAAAGAAATGGGGAATCACCATGAACCACGACAAACCATCATTAGGGGATAAGATCCAAAGTACCCTTGGTCCATTTGCAAGTAAAGTCAATGGGAATATTTATATTACTTCAGTTAGGGATGCAATGTTAGCTTACATGCCATTCACCTTTATTGCGTCGATTTTTTTAATTATTGCTTTTTTTCCGATCCAACAAGTGACCGATTTTATTACTATGGTGTTGCGAACAGAAGATGCTAGTGTCTGGCAAGAGAAATTGCTCTATGTCAACAATGCCACACTCGCAATCGGTGGTTTGCTAGTTGTTATTTCCCTCGCAAAATCACTGGCAGAAAAACTTGAAACAAATGTTTTGCAATGTGTCTTAACTGCTTTTGTTTCCTTTTTACTATTAACACCGTTGGATGCAATGGAAGCAGGGACTTTTTTAGATATCACCCGCGTTAGCGCGCAATCGATGTTTTTAGCGATTATTGTCGGTATTTTTAGTACAGTTCTTTATAAAAAAATTGAGGGCAAAGGAATCAAAATCAAAATGCCAGCAGCGGTACCACCAGCTGTTTCTGGTCCATTCGAATCGGTGATTCCATCTTTTCTTGTGATCATGACGATTTGGGTCATCCGAATCATCATCGAAGCCTTATTTAACAGTGATGCCATGACGTTGATCAATGGGACCCTTGGGATTCCATTAACTATGTTAGGTGGCTCCCTAGTTGGAATGGTCGTTGTGAAAATTTTCGAGCAATTCTTGTGGTTTTTTGGCCTTCATGGAACTTCGATCATTCAAGCAGTGATGGACCCAATCCATCAAGTCCTTGAAGATCAAAATCGTGTGGCATCAGTGGCGGGAGAGATTCCAACGAATATTATCAGTATGAGCTTTCGGAATCATTTTGCCTCGATTGGGGTCGTCGGTGCGATCATTGCTATTTTGATCGTAGCAAAAAGCAAACAGTACAAAGAGGTTGGAAAAATTGCTAGTGTTCCTTATATTTTCAATATCGGTGAACCAGCGTTGTTCGGGATACCGTTAATGTTGAATTTCAGTTTTCTCATTCCCTTTGTTTTTGCGAATGCCGTCACAACGATCGTCGCTTACTTTGCCTTTTATTTCGGGTTAGTCCCGATCCCAACAGGGCTTGCACAAATTCCTTGGACGACTCCGCCGATCATTAGCGGCTATTTTGTCACTGGTAGTATCATGGGCGCATTGCTACAAATCGTCTTGATCGTGATCGCAACGCTGATTTGGTTGCCATTTATCAAAGTTGCTGATAAGCAGATCTGTATTGAAGAAGCACAATAACCCACGAAAGGAGCAGCTTATGAAAGAAACGATAACCATCAACGGGAAGACAAAGCCATTAACAGTGGATTTAAATGATCCGATCCTTATTGAATGGTCAATGACCAATCACCAAGGCTATCGATTGCAACTCTTCAATGAACAGCAGCAAGCAGTGTATGACGTTTCCAACATAGCCGCTTCTGAGAATAAAATGGCGGTCCATTTACCACAGCATCCACAGCGAAAAAAATATCAAGTCAAATTGACAGCAGGAGCAGGCAACGATGTCACCATTTACAGCAGTGTGTTTTTCACGATAGAAAAGCGTGAGCAACCTAAAGAAACCATGGGCAAGTGGATCACTCGCTTAGATGATCCAATTAAAAAAGAACGGTTTTATTTTTCAGAAGAGAAAAATAGCTGCTTGTCCCGCTCCTTCACACTGGAAAAGTGTCCTTCCTATGCAGTGATCGATTGCTGCGGGCTTGGTTTTTATCGCTTGTCTGTTAATGGAAAAACGGTATCAGATGTTTATTTAAACAGTGATGTAACGAACTATGATCGAGTCGTCTACTATGATACTTATGAGTTAACTGATTTTTTACAGGAGGGAGACAATCGGATCGAAGTTGAACTTGCGAATGGCTGGTACAACCCTGCTCCGATTGAGATTTTAGGTCGGTATAACATCCGCAAACAACTAGCGATCGGTAAACCCTGTTTCTGGGGGGAGCTTCAGTTAAATGACGGAGGAAAGAATCGCTACATTTACTCAGACAATCAGTGGCAAAGTAGTTTTGGGCCTTATTTGCAAAACAATCTTTATATAGGAGAAATCGTTACCGATGTACCTGATCCTCGTCCAGAAGGAAAAACGGTACAAATTGCTGGTCCCGCGGGACGTTTTAAGCCAAGCTTTATTCCTAAAATCAAGCGCACACAATCGATCGTTCCCCAAAAAATGACCGAAACTGCAGCGGGACTGCTTATTGACTTCGGTCAAATCATCAGCGGTCAATTTGCTTGTACACTTGAGAAAGATTTCATTGGTCAGATCAGAATCAGCTATGCAGAAACATTAGATGAGCAAGGCAACCCAGATTATACGTCTACGATCAGTGGAACTTATGGCATATACGATCCCTTTGAAGGGAAGCAGCCAGATGATCCCATCGTTCAACGAGACATCATTGAGAAAACGGCAGCGAGGACGTTCGTTTTTGAAAACCGCTACACGTATCATTCCTTTCGCTATGCGTTGATCGAGACGAAACCTGCTAACAACCTTCAAGCGAATGTAGGCGCAATCAAAGCCTATCGCCTGCATACGGATGTGAAATCGTTGGTAACCCTTGAAACCTCCGATCCCTTCTTAAATGAGTTATGGGCGGTTGGCCAAGCCACGCGGTTGAACAACATCCACTCGTATTTTGAGGACTGCACCCGTGAGCGGTTCGGATATGGCGGAGACATCGTCGCTTTATTGCCAACACAGATGGCAGATCTGGCGATTGAGCCGTTGTTGGAAAAAGTGTTGTGGGATTTTGCCAACGACCAACGACCGGATGGTGCAATGACTGCAACTGCGCCATTTGTAGGAATCATGACAAATGGTCCATCAAATGGTGGTGGTGCGTTAGGGTGGCAATTGGTAGTTCCAGAGCTTGCTTTGGCATTGGTCAAGACCTATGGGAAACAAGCAGCGGTTGCCAAGCTGCGTCCACAGTTGGAACGGCATCTCAACTATTTACTCGCTTTTGATTTTGATTATATCGCCCAGTGCTGCCTCGGTGATTGGGGAGCAATTGATGAAACTCAGCAAAACGGGGTCATTACTTCGCCAGATCAGTCCTTTTGCTCTGCCTGCATGTATCTGCATTTACTACAGCGTTACCAAGAATTGATCGACTTGAGGATCATTGGTAACGAGGACTATTGTCAGCGAGTGACAGCAGCGATCCAGTACACGACACAGCAAATCAAACAGCAGTTTTCTAAAGGAAATGAGCAATACGGTGCGGGCACCTTGTCTAGCATGATCTTTGCAATGAAAACAGGACTCAGTGAAAAAAAACAAATCTTGCCAAAATTAGTACAACGGATCAAGCAGCAAGAGGGGATTTTCTCTTTCGGCATCTTCGGGATGGCATGGAGTTATCAGTTGCTGGCTGAAGCTGGCTATAATGATATTATTTTTAATTGGTTAACGAGGAAATCTGCACCTAGTTATGCAGCAATGCTGGCAAGCGGAAACGGCACTTTGATGGAACATTTTCCAACGCCGCAACATTCAGCCACTTACGAGGGTTCGTTGAATCATGCCATGTTTGCTTCTTATGGGTATTGGTTTGTCCGTCATTTATTAGGCATTCAGATGACAAGCGCTGGGATACTGATACAACCAGCCTTCGATGTACCTGTAGCCCATGTCAAAGGCTCCTTACAAAGTACGTTTGGATTAGTAACTTTAAGCTGGGAAAAGACTGATCGTACCGTTCGCTTAACGGTGGAGTTGCCACGAACATGTGGCTATGAAATCAGTCAGATGAAAGGTTTTAGAATAGTCAGTGAGAAAATAGAGGATGAGGGGGGGCATCAGCGGATCTGCTGTTTGTTTGAAAAAGAATAGACAACTAAAAGCAACCAGACAATCTTTATGAAAGTTTGTCTGGTTGCTTTATACACTTTTTTTAATCAAAAGTGACGTTGATTGTGACGATCTCACTGGTTGTACCTAGTCTTAGAAGCGGTCCCTAGGTACCAACACCAGAAGAGACGATGATTTGTTCACCGGATGCTGCTTGTAAGTGACCATAATCGATCTCGTAAAAAGCCTTGGTCACTAAATTAAAAGGGAATAGCTGTCCATGATGTGTATGTCTAGATAAGATGAGATCCACATCTTGATAGTCAGACAGAGGCGAAGGTTGATGATCCGTGAGGATCCCAGGATAGGAAGTCATCTCTGGTGCGACTAAAGCTGACAAGTCTGCTCTTAGCATCGTTCCTTGATAACCAATAGGTGAAAGATCTTTGCGACCAATAAGATAGAAGGCTTCGTCGAGCAAAATTGCTTCATCAGAGAGTATTTCGATTCCTGCTTCCTGGATAAACGATAGCATTTGCAAGAAAGTGGCTCCAGCATCATGATTCCCCAAAATCAAGCAATTGCCATAAGTTGATCATAATTGTTGAAGTGATTCGATGAGTTGATTTGGGTTTGAAATTGCCTGAAGATTGCCATCGGAAAAGTCACCAACAACTAATACGATATCGGGATGAAGCTGGTTGATTCGAGCAACTCTTTCTTGACCATTCACATATCCTAAGTGTAAATCGCTAAACATCACGATCTTTAGTGATTCTAAAGGACTTTTTTGTCAATCTTTACTTTATACGTCGTATGGACAATACGATTTGTCGACGCAATCCCATAAATCAAGCAGCTTATGATTAAAACGATCGACCCTATACCAATCAGCAGCTTTCCTTTTTCAGAAATGTTGATCGTTCCTATATTCCCAGATATCCGAATGAGACTGTCAATGACGAAAAAAATTAGTGATGAGTCACAAATTAGTCCGAGCCTGTACATACCGAAAGTACCAAAGAGACCCCAATTCACTTTTTCGATTAAAAAAGCAGCAATCGTGGTCAATGAACAGAGAAGAAAAAAGAGATGCAGAAAACTGAAGTGCTATAAATACCGATACCTCCAAAAAAAAGTTTAAATAGGTTAGAAAGACGGTGTAATCGTAGAAACCAATCATAGATGTGCCTCCTTTTGCAGAGAATCAATCAACATTTTTCAATGCAGAAACCAAGTCTAGTTTTTTAAGCCGTTGGCTGACAAGAAATGTTGTACTTAACGAACTAAGCCAAACAATCATAGAGGCGATTGCGACATTAATCCAGGTGAAGTGGGCGGTGTATTCAATCGTAATGGTTGAAAAGGTGCTTACATACTGTGAAAGGAACCAACTTCCTGCAGGAATTCCAATCAGCCAGCCAACCATCGTTGTTGCAGCATTTTCAATCATGGTGATTCGGCGAAGTTCTTTTTTTCTAAAGCCAAGGACGCTTAATGTCGTATAGTCACGAGTTCGTTCAACAAAATTTAGCGTCCCTAAATTGTATAGGACAACGATGACTAACAAAACTGCAAAAGCAATGATCATTGTAAAGATCCCTCCTAGACTATCAACAAATTCATACGCATTGTCCATTTGATCTTGTCGCGCAATCGTTGATGTGATTGCAGGATTGCCGGACAATGCTTCAGCAGTTTCCTCGTCTACTAAAAGCGTCTGAGGCAGAAAAGTCCCACCAGCTTCCAGCCAAGTTTTTTTTAACAAATAAGCACCTTGGTTCGTTTCACTAGTTATGATCCCAGATACTTCAAAGCGAAATGAGCTTTCATGAAATGCAGGAAAGACTTCTATTTGATCGCCTTTTTGAATGCCCGCTCTGTTAGCAAAACCTTCTGTTAGATAAATACCGCCAGGAGTGATCAACTCATTGTCAGTTGTTTTCATATGAACAAAATCCCCTTGATCAATGATCATCAGTAAGCGATTGTAGCCGTCATCAGGTGCAAAACGGGTAGGCAAAATTTGCACCTCTTGTCCAAAGGATTCTTCCAAAAATGCTGAATCACTAGTATTTATTCGTTGATGATAAGTAAAATCCTCTGTATAAGCTTTGTTAACTAAGTGGTTGATGGATTGGGGCATGCCTAGTCCGGCTGTGATCAGCATCATACCACCAGCAACTCCGATGATCCCCATTAAAACTCTCATTTTGTTAGAAGCAGCATCGCGAAACCCCCATTTGGCTTCATAACTTAACGGGTTCCAGAAGAACGAAAGCTTTTCTAGTAACAAATGGGCACTCTTGCCTTTTGTATTCCCTCTAAGGAAGTCCGCTGGCAGGCCAGTACATGCTTGATCAGAAGCAAAATAAGCAGAAGCCATACAAATGATTAACACGAGCAGACAAATGATTAATGAAAGGGAATTGTAAGAAACTGTCCTGTGTGGGAGAGATAGAATATTCTTTTGCGTTTCTAAAACAAAATGCGAAAGCAAGGGCGCTGCTGCCAAGCCAGCGGCGATGCCAAAGCTGCCGATGATCAAGCCGAAGCTAGTGAAATGAAACCCGATTGTTCTATTTGAAAACCCCAATGCTTGAAGGACTGCGATTTCTTTTGTTTGGGTATCAATCAACCGTTTGATCGTTGTATACATTGCAAGAATTGCTAGTAAGATAAACAAGAACGAAAACATAAAGGATAGATTTCGAATTTGAGTGACGCGGCCCAAGGCTTCAGAAACTTCCGTCAAGGTTACTTGATCATAGTACGCAATATGGCGTTCCCCCATAATCGATTCAATTTCGGTTCTTAAGCGAGAGTTAGTCCCAGAGACTTCGACGACGTTAGGTAAAACGGATGTCTCCAGCATCATTTCTAAAGTCGCTTCTGATAAAATCCCGTACCATAGCGTTTCGGGTCGGGGGCAATATACTCTTGTGTACCAGTGAAGAAAAGCTTGTCAGTTGTTAAAATCATCCCTGCTATGGTCAATTCAATTTCGCGACCGTCAACCATAATCCTCAGTGATTGATTTAAGGTAAGATCATTCGCCTGTGCGTAGTCGTGATTGATCCAAACAAAGCCAGGGGATTCATGGAATGTAGTACCTTGAACGAAATAAGGCTCTGCGATAGGTTTTCCAAGTGGTGCACTAAGAGTCAAAGTGCGTTCTGATGATGAGGAAGGCGCTTGATTAGTCAAATCAGAAACTGTAAATTCGTACTGAGAGAATGTCTTTTCTATCCCATCTAGTGCTTGGATTGATTGGATATCGTTTTCAGTAAAGCCAGTACCATAAACCCAAGCATCTGCCAGACCATTTGCATCAATAAAGTTGTCCAGGCTTTTTTTCAAACCGCCCCAAACACCTTGTAACCCAACAAATACAAGGACACTTAGAAACGCCATTAAGAAGACGGAGAAGAATTGCGTCCAATTTCTTCTAAGATCTCTAACCAGTTTTATAGACAGAAATTTCATATCAAGACTCCTTTGTTTTTGCCTTCAGAGGCTTATTTTGTTCAATCGACTTGATTTTTCCGTCATGCAAATGAATAATTTTATCCGCATATTGAGCGAACTCTGCATTATGTGTGACCATCACCACAGCAGTATCCACATTCACCGCAGCTTTTTTTAATAAAAATAATATTTTTTTCCCTGTATGTGAATCTAAAGCGCCAGTTGGTTCGTCGCAAAGTAAGAGTTTTGGGGCTTTTGCCAAAGCACGTGCAATCGATACTCGCTGCATTTCTCCGCCAGATAATTGGTTAGGGAAGTTATTTTTTCTATGGGATAACCCTACAGATTCAAGGTAGTGAGAGGCTGGTTCATTATTTGTACTCAGTTGTTGTGCAATGCCGACATTTTCTAAAGCGGTTAAGCTAGGAATTAAGTTGTAGAACTGGAAGACAAAACCGACGACGTCACGCCGATAATCTGAAAGCTGTTCATCAGAAAGATGAGAGATTTCTTTTTCTCCCATGCGAAACTCTCCTTGGCTTGGACGATCCATACCGCCTAATAGGTTTAAAAGAGTGCTTTTTCCTGAGCCTGATGGCCCTAAAATGATGGTGAATTCACCCTTATTGATCGTGAGGCTCACATCATTTAATGCAATGATTTTACGATTATTTTCACCATAAAATTTATTGATATGTTTCAATTCGATCATTTTGATCCTCCTAAAGTTTTCTTGTATGTACTGTTATCTTAATAAAGCAAAAACAAAAAAACATCCGTATTATCCGAATGTTTTTTTGCGGAGTTCATCATTTGATTAAATTCAGTTTGATTCCTTCTCGAACAGCACCGATCCTTGTTTGTACGTTCAACTTATTGCAGATAGATGAAACGTGGTTTTCGACGGTTCTGCGACTGATAAATAGTTTTTTTGCGATTTTTTCATTGGTTTGTTCCTGCGAAATCAATTCTAATACTTGCCGTTCTATCTCACTTAAGAGACGCATGTCTTTTTCAAGAAAAAGGTGTTCAGGGGAAACTTTATTGCCATGGTAGACCGTTTTTATCGTTGTGATCAATTCATCATACGAAGCTTCTTTTCTCAAAAAAGCCCATATACCAAGTTCAAAGGCACGCTTATGAAGAAGTGGTTCATAAAAACCCGACAGCATAATTATTTTTGGCAAAGTATCATCAGTTAAGGTATGAATACGAGGAATCAGCTCAAAGGCATGCGTGCCCTTTAGCATCATATCGAGGAGGACAATATCAATTGACTGGTTTGCCATAGCTTGAAAAAAATCTGTTGGTTTTGTAAATGCGCCTATAATCGAAAATGAGGGCTCTTTTTGCAGCGTATTTTTGATTCCTTCAAGGACGAGTTCGTGGTCGTCTAACAATGCAAGTTTAATCGGCATAGTTTGCTCCTTCGAAAATATTTTTTGGAATTCTAAGCTGAATGGTTGTAGGTGAGTAGTGAATGACAAATCTACCCGACAATAACGAAAGCTTTTCTTTAATTACATTTAATCCGAAATGAGGACCTTTACTAAGAGAGTCTTGTCCAAAAGTTCCGTTATCACTAATTTCGAATACTACTGTATCATCCTCAACTGCATTTGTGATTATCAGTTCTGTTGCATGTCCATGCAAAATACTGTTATTGAGCAATTCTTTGACTGAGCGCAAGATGAAGTTGTTGATTTCAGGTGAATCTGAATGGATGGTTCGGTCATAGGCAAAATGTATGAGCACAGGGTGGTTTTGCTGTATTTGAACGAAAAGAGAAGCCAATGTTTTTTCTAATCCTATTTCTTGCAGAAGCAGAGGATATATATCTGAGCAAAGTTCTCTTAAATCATAAATCAATTCATCAAGCTGCTGGATGATTTTTTCTTTTGGCACTGTTTGTCTATCATTTTCAATTTGACGTAACAAGTGGATGATCTCTTGAATGATCCCATCGTGAATATAGCTTGAAATTGTCTCTCGTTCTTTTTCAACTGCTAAAAATACATCTAGTGAATTCATTGGTTCATTATGGCGACTTGCTAAATAGAATAATTCTTGTAGAAGCGGCAAAAGAGTATATATTAAAAGGAAGAGATAAAGAATAATTAGTAGATTAGGAACGTAAGCGTTAAGTTGGCTGATAAAAATGACGATTACCGTTAAAAATAGTGAGAGTATCAGATAGATCGATCTGGTTGTGATACGGTACCGAAATTTCAAGACGCGATCAATTGCTAAGCGATGGAAAATTCCTATAAAAGGCAGAAAGATAAAAAATACCAGCATATAGTAAGGTGCACTCCATCCAATAGGGAATGCATATAAATAAAGAAAAGGGGCAATACTTACAAATAGAATTACTGGAAGGTTGACTTTGGTAGCTGTTCTATGTTTTTTGTGACTTTTATTAAAAAAAGAGAAGCAATATTCGCCAAGCATCAGTAGCATCAAGCTGTAAACAAAACCGACTGCTAAATATTCAGCGAGTACATAGCCAATCTGAAAAAAAGCGGCATAACAGGTTGCTGCTAGATTTAATAGGAGGAGCAGTGCTGGAAAGATTCCTATATTGCTTATTTTATATGAGCTGTTGATCTTCAAAAATGAATTCAAGAAAAATGGAAAAGTGGATAAGGAGATAATCAAAATCACTCTACCTAACGTATTCCCAATACTTGAAGGAAACGCCGCTAAAAAAATAAACGCAAATACAAAGAGCCATAAATGAAAAAGCCGTGATCTTTTTGAAAGAAGCTGTTTTCGATAAAAAAAGAGCAAGAATAAAACTAACGATCCACTAAAAGTTAAAAGTGTAAAAAATATCGGCAGAAATGTTTTGGGCGAATCAAAGCGATAAGTGATTCGTTGCTGCTCTCTTTGGATCGTGAGTGAATTGATTTGCTCGACAACTAGCCAATTTGTTAATTGTTTATTCTCTTTTGGCAAATTTCCATCGAGCTCTACTAGCTGATCATTGATTTGCAGCGAAGTATCCGCTCCCAGACCACCATCATAAATACGTTTTATAAACCATTCGTCATTTATTTGGTAAGCCCGAATGCCTAAATATGTAGTTTGATAAATAGTGTGAGTGAAATAAATCATCAAGATTAGGTAGAAACTCCCCAGTAAGATATGCATCATTTGCCATCTATACGATTTAATCAAGTCGGCCTCCTTTTTTTTGTGAAAAATTTCAAATGAAATGTTCAATTTATCACAAGGGTGATTATCATTGGCAGCATTCTTATCCATGGACTTTGAGACGCTGGGTTACTTTAGACATCCAACATTTCCCTGTGATTTTTTATCAAATAGTGTATCAATAGTTTCAATCTGATTCAAGCGCTTTTTGAAGATTTTCCTTAACAGCACCCTAATTCTGCAATACATTGTCATTTTGTCTAAGAATTTGCATTCTATTAAAATGGCACTATGATTGGTTCCGTCATTTTTTTGCTGCAAAAAGATCGTCTTTATTTTTCCGTTTTCCAAATAATACTGAATTATCTGCGTATTTCATCTATGAGGTGGTGAAAATGGATCGATGGAAGCTGTTCAAAGACTATTGGCGATTTGCAGTTGGTGGTGCTGTTTTGATGGTGTTGCTGATCATCTGGTTTGTACCGTTCTCGCAAAAAAAAGAAACAAACTGGCATTCAATGGCAGATGCAGCAGGTCAATCGTCTGAAATGGGGAAAGGTGGAGCCCTTCAAGAAGATAGTCTTCACGATGAAGAGTATGAGATCGTTATAGATGTCAAAGGGGAAGTGCACCAACCGGGAATTTATCGCTTGAAATCAGGTGCGCGGATGTATGAATTGATCGAACAAGCAGGTGGTCTGACAGAAGAGGCGTTAGAAACAGCCATAAACTTAGCACAAGTGCTGCAAGATCAACAGATGGTGATCGTCCCTCATAAAGAGGATCAAGCGTTTATGGAGATGAATGCTTCAGGAGTAGGTGGCAGCCAAACAGCAGTGACACAAATCAATCTGAATCAAGCCAATGCGCAGCAACTGCAAGAACTGCCAGGTGTGGGTGCCAAAAAAGCAGAAGCAATCATCGCTTACCGAGAAGAATATGGCTTTTTTAAACAGATTGATGACCTAAAAAAGATCACAGGCATCGGAGAGAAGACCTTTGAGTCCTTGAAAGAGATGATTACAGTGGCGGACTGAACCAAATAAATGTAAGAAATACTAAGAAATGACGGTTGAAAATTCAAGAAATTCGATTAGAATAGAACTAATCAATGACAAAGGAGCAAACGAATGAGCAATACGAGAATTCCATGGGACCAGTATTTTATGGCACAAGCTGTATTACTGTCTTTACGCAGTACGTGTTCCCGACTTGAAGTCGGCGCTACATTAGTCAAAGATCGCCGAATCATCGCTGGAGGCTACAACGGGTCCGTCAGTGGCGATGTACACTGCATTGACGATGGCTGTTATGTTGTCGATGACCATTGTATTCGGACGATTCATGCAGAAATGAATGCCTTATTGCAATGTGCAAAATTAGGGGTGTCAACAGACAATGCGGAAATCTATGTGACGCATTTTCCCTGTCTTCCCTGTACGAAAGCAATTTTGCAAGCAGGGGTCAAAAAGATCCATTATTTGAATGACTATCGCAACAATCAGTATGCAATGGAACTGATTCAACAAGTAGGTGCTTCCGTCCACCAAGTTGAACTCGATCCGGTGTATTTTGAAAAACTTTCGTTTGGTGTGCTGAATGATGCACAACCAACAAAAAAGAACTGATTCATTTTTATTTCTTAGTATTATTTTTGCTTGTTCGGTGACTGCTTACTATCGGCAGTCCATCTTACTGGGACTCATTGCACTTTATTATTTCGGGATGCTTGTCTTAAAACGACAAGCATTTTTGTGCATGATTTGTTTTGTCGGACTGTTGCTGTTAAGTGTCCGCGTTTCTCTTTCTCGGACTGGGAACATACAAGAAGGTGAGTATCAAGGGGTAGTCAATGTGCTGCCAGACACGATCAAAATCAATGGCGATCTACTTACATTTGAAGCAAAATCCTCTGCAGGTAAAGTGATTGGCCGTTACACAATTTCTTCAGAGACTGAAAAACAGCAATGGCAGGATCGATCCGATTGGGGGAGAAAGCTGCTGGTGAAAGGATTTTTTTCTCTTCCTGAAAAACCACGAAACCGCCATGGATTTGACTATTCTGCCTATCTGGCTAGTCGATCAATTATTGGCACAGTCCATATCGAGCAAATGGTAGGTATGGAAGAAGCAGATGCAGGCTTTTCACTTGCAAAAGTTCGAGCAGATGTTATTTCTTCTGTTCAACGAATCTTTCCTGAACGCTCAGCTGCCTATATCAATGCATTGCTCTTTGGTTTTAAAGACCATGGCTTTCAAGAAGTACGTCAAATGTATCATGCTAGTGGCTTATTGCATTTCTTTACGATCTCAGGAATGCATGTCGTCTTATTTTTCAAATGGTTTCGCGGATGCTTCTGCCGATTGGGGTTTACGCAAAAAGAGATGCTGTTGCCAATGGGGGTCTTTTTCTTAGCCGTAATTGGTCTTTGTGGCGGCGGCACTAGTGTCTGGCGTGCTGTCTTGGCATTATCGGTTACTCAAGTAACAACTCTTTATCAACAACGGCTATCGGCAAGTGATCATTTTGGGATCGTCTTAACGACTCTTTTATTCGTTGATCCCAAAGTATTGCTTCAAACATCGGGGCAACTAAGTCTTTTGATGACCTTCCTGATAGTAATGCAGCAACCGATCAAATTGACGTGGTTTTGGCGTAGTCAGTTCCTCACGGTGCTGGCTGCGCCTGTCATTGCCTCGATCTTTTATGAATTCCCATTATTTGGGGGCTTTTTGACGTTTGTCTTTTTACCATTTTTTCAAATGGTTTTGCTGCCAGCCTGTTTCGTAATTTTCATTGCTGGGACACTTTTCCCAACCATCAGTGGGCTGATTGCCCTTTTTGAAGGGCTTTTGCTGCTTATGGAAGTTGTCGTGGGCGCTGTAGGAGGCGTGTCGATAACGGTGGGTGCCGTTCCTGCAGGATTGGCTGCTAGTTGTTGTTTGCTCAGCTTGCTCTGTTACCAAAAGAAACGGTGGCTGCTGGTGATCTGTTTTTCGCTTGTTGTACCAATCGTCTTTCAGAAGAATCGCGTTTTACCCACCATTAGTTATGTCGACGTTGGTCAAGGCGATAGTATCGTTTTACAGGCAGAAAAAAATCGCGAAGTTTATGTGATCGATACTGGAGGTTCTCTGTCTTTTCCGAAAGAAAACTGGCAAGAGCGCAAACGACAAGCTGCCGCGGAATCTACATTGATTCCTTTTTTGAAAGGGGAGGGAGTCAGGAAGATTACTGGTTTGTTTCTAACTCATGGGGACACGGACCATATGGGGGACGCACTAGCCTTGATGAAGGTGATCCCCGTTGAAACGTTATATCTCGTACCAGGAAGTGAACAAGATCACCGCATCGCCAAGCTATTAAACGAACTGCCTAAGCAGACAAACGTTGTTTGGACGACGATTGACCAAGTGGTGGGGGATTCCCTTCAGTTGCAAGTATTGGCACCAGAATCAGGTGCAGGACAAAACGAAGATTCGATGGTGATTAAAACCAAGGTAGGGGATAAAACATTTTTGTTTACTGGCGATCTCGAACAAGCAGGGGAAAAAAAGTTGATTCATGATTATCCGAATCTTAAAGTTGATGTATTGAAACTAGGGCATCATGGCAGTCGAACCTCGACGGCACCTGAGTTTGTTGCGGCAATCGATCCCCAATTCGGGATCGTTTCAAGTGGACGGAACAATCGGTACGGGCATCCTCATGAAGAGGTGCTTGAAACGTTGGTAAATCAGACCGTTTTGCGAACGGATCAGCAGGGCATGATCCAATTTATTTGGTCTGAAAAACAACAAACATTTTTGATAAAAACGCTGCTAGACTATCCGATAGACTAATGGTAGGATAAGAATGAAAGCGGGGGGGACGATGGAATTACAAAAAGCGTTGCAATCAATTCGAACCAAGGAGCTGCAATCGATTTATCTAGTCATCGGTAGTGAAATGTTTTTACAAGAGCAAGTTCGTGCGGCCTTTTTAGAACGGTTTTCTGTTGGGAAAGATGACCTGAATTTTGCTTCCTTTGATATGGAGAAAGATCCCCTTGATATGGTGATCCAAGAAGCCCAATCGTTGCCTTTTTTTGGCGATCAGCGATTACTTTTCGTTGAGCGGCCATTTTTCTTAACGGCTGAAAAAAAGAGCAATGTACCTGAGCATGACCTAGATGATTTTTTGACTTATATTAAAGACCCATTGGAATCATCGGTAATGGTGATTTTTGCAGATGTCGATAAATTAGATGAACGGAAAAAAATTACTAAGCAGCTGAAGAAAGCCGCAGTTGTGATTGATGTCGCACCTATGAAAGAAGCCGACGTGCGTCAGTATCTCCAACAGTCGTTGGCAAATGATGGCATCGAAATGAGCCGAGAGGCGTTTGATTTGTTTTTACGGTTAACGGATCTGCAACTATCAAAAGCGATGCAGGAGTTACAGAAACTACGGCTGTATGCAGGAAATGGCAATAAAATTACGAAAGAGATCGTCTTGCAGTTGATCCCTAAGACGTTGGAACACAATGTCTTTGAATTAACCAGCGATGTCTTAAAGGGGAACGTATCGGATGCGTTGCGCTTGTATGACGATCTATTATTGCAAGGGGAAGAGACGATCAAGATCAATGCTATCTTGATCAGCCAAGTCCGTCTGCTGTTACAGGCGGCGATTTTGATGAAAATTGGCTACCAGCAAGCCAATATCGCAGAAACGTTGGGGATTCATCCGTACCGAGTGAAGTTAGCGATGCAGCAAGCTCGGGGGTTTGGAGAAAAGCAATTAGCGGCACTATATAGTGAATTGATCGAAAATGATTACTTAGTGAAAAGTGGTCAGATGGACAAAGAGTATTTGTTCCAGCTATTTGTTTTAAAACATGGCAAACAGTAAGTCAAAAAGAAAGGCGCAGCAATCATCGATTGCTGCGCCTTTCTTAATTTGCTTATTTTGCAATTTTTTTACTTAAACGAGATTTGTCGCGACTAGCTTTGTTCTTGTGGATCAATCCTTTAGTCTCAGCCATATCGATTGCTTTAACAGCATCTTTATATAACGCATCTACGTTATCAGCACCAGCTTCAACAGCTTGATCAAATTTTTTGATTGCTGTACGCATTGTGCTTACTTGAGATGAATTCTTAGCATTAGCCGCTTCGCTTGTGCGAACACGTTTGATTGCAGATTCAATGTTTGGCATGTATTTCACCTCCGAAAAAAAAGTTCAATTACGTTTAGAAAACGTATAAATCAACACTAGTCATTATACCTAATGCCAAGAGTGATTGCAATAAAAGTTGTAAAGAAATTTTACTTAACACAAAAATTTGTTTTTTGACCGTGCTATTTTTTGCTTTATGGTTTTGAAAAATGCTTCTTTACACATTTTTTACTGAATAGTTATAAAAAGTTTACACAGAAAGAGCTTTCTATGCTATGATTACTTCGGAATTTTTAAATGGGGGAATCTATGTGAATATCGCTTTGTTTCTAACGATTGTCTTGTCATTAGGGGTGATTTTCGTCAACGGGTGGACGGATGCGCCGAATGCTATTGCAACCGCTGTCTCCACGAGAGTCTTACGCCCGAATATCGCCATTGGCATGGCAGTCGTCATGAATTTCTTAGGTGTGCTGGTGATGACGTATTTTAATGCGCAAGTTGCAGAAACCATCAGTAATATTGTGACTTTTGACTCAGGCGGGAGTTTTCGGGTCTCACAGATCGCATTAGCCGCTGCCTTGTTTTCAATTGTTGTTTGGACGGTCGCAGCTTGGTATTTTGGGATCCCAACCAGTGAATCTCACGCATTGATTGCGGGATTGACAGGGGCTGCCATGGCTCTGGGTGGTTTACATGCAGTCAACGGTGAAGAATGGATGAAAGTCTTAATCGGTCTCGTTGTGTCTACGTTAATGGGGTTTATTGGTGGATTTTTGATCACGAAACTGATCGTATGGCTCTTTCGCGATACCCAACGGCGAAAAGCCAACAAAATTTTTACGGTTGGTCAAGCCATCGCGGCTGGTGCCAATGCCTTCTTGCATGGTGCCCAAGATGGACAAAAATTCATGGGTGTGTTCATGTTAGGCCTTTTTTACAACAATCTTGCTGAAAAGACCGGCAATGGCTTTGCCATCCCACTGTGGGTGATGGTTCTTTGTTCCTTGACCATGGGGATCGGTACATCGGTCGGTGGGATGAAGATCATTAAATCAGTGGGGATGGATATGGTAAAACTGGAAAAATACCAAGGCTTTTCTGCAGATGTTACTGCAGCAATCTGTTTGTTCTTGTCTTCCGTATTTGGTATCCCAGTTTCAACAACGCACACGAAAACGACCGCTATCATGGGCGTTGGAGCGTCTCGGCGTTTTTCTAGCGTTGATTGGCGCATTGTAAAAGAAATGATCTATGCTTGGATTTTAACCTTTCCTGGCTGTGGATTGATTGCGTTTCTAATGGTCAAATTTTTATTGCTAATTTTGTGAGGAGAGAAAGTAATGGCACGAAAAAAAGGATTCGATTATTTTGCAGCAATGGAGCAGTTGGCGACGAACGGCCATTTAGCTGCCAAACGTTTTTCGCTTTTGATCAACGATTATTCTGAACGAGCATTGACCGAAGCAGCAGCTGAGATTCATGCTTTGGAAAAAGAAGGTGATAAAGTGATCGCTGAGCTAACCAATGAGTTATATGATTCATTTATCACCCCTATCGATCGCGAGGACATCCTAGTCATTTCAGAGCGTCTAGATGATATTTTGGATGGCATTATGGGACTGACTTATTTATTTGAGAATTTGGTCATTACGAAGATCCGCCCTGAAACCAACTTATTTGCTGGAATGATCGTTCAAGCGACACAAGGCGTTGAAACGGCCTTAAAAGAATTTCCTAAGTTCAAAAATTCAAAAACATTGCGTCAAATGATTAATGATGTGAATACGATTGAATCAGAAGCAGACCGTTTGTATTCAAAAATGAAAAAAGCGTTATTCACAGACGAAACGGACGTTCTTGAAATCATTAAATGGAAAGATGTTTATGATCGTTTTGAATCAATTATCAACGACACCGAAAGTGCGGTGGATATTATTGACGGTATGGTAATCAAAAACACGTGAGGAACTAGAGAGCATTCAAACGAAAAAAAAGAGCAACTATTGCGGCAGTTACCTGCCCAAGAGTTGCTCTTTTTGCTTATAATTGGATCAGCCAATAGCCGATCAAAATGATTCCTAAAACGATACGATACCATCCAAATACGGTAAAATCGTTACGCTTGATGTAGTTCATCAAGAAACGGATCGCGATGATCGAAACGATGAATGAGACGATGGTTCCTGTTAATAAGATGACGGTTCCTTGGAAATCAAAGGCATTGCCATCTTTCAAAAACTTGAAGATTTTCAAGGCACTGGCACCAAACATGGTGGGAATACCTAAGAAAAATGAAAATTCAGCAGCAACATAACGAGAAGCGCCGATCATGATAGCACCTAAGATAGTAGCACCAGAACGAGAAGTTCCTGGGATCAATGCCAATACCTGGAACATGCCGACAATCAAGGCCGCTTTGTAGGTGAATTTGTTCAAATCGGTACATTTCGGTGCTTTATTCTTGTTTCGTTTTTCAACTACGATAAAGCCGATCCCATAAACGATCAAGACGATCGAAACGGAGAAAAAGTTGTAGAAGTGCGCATCTAACCAATCATCTAACGGTAATCCGATAATAACCGATGGCAAGACCGCCACGACGACTTTAAACCATAACGTCCATGTATCTTTTTTCTCTAACTCATTTTTCTGCGGTGAAAAAGGGTTTAGTTTATGGAAATATAAGTAGACGACTGCTAAAATCGCACCCAGTTGTATGACAACATTGAACATCGTCATAAACTCGGGAGTTACATTCAATCCGATAAATTCGTCGGCTAGAATCAAGTGACCCGTGCTGCTGATTGGCAGCCATTCCGTGATCCCTTCAATGATCCCAAATAAAATCGCTTTTATGAAATTTGTAAAAAACATTGGTTCAGTCCTTTCTATGACAAAATACAACTCTTAGTATACCGTTTCCTGATTCGAATACCAATCTTTTTCCTAAAAAAAGGGGGCAGTTTTTAAAACAAAAACTGCTCCTTTCTTAAAGAAATTGATCAACTGCCAAAGGTTTCTCTTAGGATAAAAGTTCTTGAGAGAGTGCTAAGCCTTTTTTGATGTAATCGGTATTGCCCACTTCAGCAATCGTAAAGCTGCCATCTTCGTAGATCAGTCGAGTGACCGAGCCATTTTCAATATCCATGCGAACATTGTTCTCATCATTGATCAGATGCAAAAGAAAAGCGATCGTTAAGCCGTGAGACACAACTAGCGCATTGCCGCCGCCTTTTTTCTCAACGCGGTAGGCGATATCTTCAAACCCTGTTTTGACACGTTCGGTCAAAACATCAAAGGTTTCCGCCCAATTGGCTGTATCTGCGTGGTAGATCGCATTGGCGATCGCCTCAAACGAGACATGATTGGCAATCATATCATCGTAATCAGGAAAGTCAAGAATCCGTGGCAGAACGCCCCACATTTCTGCATCATAGGCACCTTCAAGTGAGCCAAAGCACCATTCACGAATCCGTTTGTCGATATGATAAGGGATCTCTGGTCCTCTGACATGTTCACCCAGTATCAGACGCATCGTTTCGATCGCGCGGCCGCTGTCACTGGATACTGCTTCCACAAAATCCACATCTCGTAACCCGAGTCCTAAATAATGGATGCCTTGTTCACCAGTACGAGTCAATGGGGTGTCGCACCAGCCTTGCACACGCTGCAATGTGTTGAACATGGTTTTCCCGTGACGCACGACATACAATTCCGTTTTTGCCATAAGTAGTAATTCCTCCTTTGGTTCGTAATTCGTTTATGCGTTAAAAAACGGATTGGTCCGTTTCTCAATCTCGATTGTTGTTGGTTCCCCGTGGCCAGGATAAACGGCCATCTGATTCGGTAAAACAAAAAGTTGCGTTTGGATGCTGGTCAGCAATTGCTCAAGGTTGCCAGTTGGTAGATCGGTCCGACCGATGCTGCCTTTAAATAAGGCGTCTCCAGAAACGACAAACTTGTCAAAAATAAAACTGACGCTGCCGATGGAATGACCTGGGGTTGCAACAACCTTAAAGGACATGCCAGCTATCTCGTACTCTTTCAATTCTAGCTCGAATTCTGCTGGACGTGCGGTGATGGTTCCTAATTCAGGATGACGACCAGAAAGGTTTTTCATAGGATCACTTAGCCATTCTTGCTCAAGTGGACTAACGTAAACGGGGATCTGATAATAATCCCGCAAATGGTCAACTGCGCCGATATGGTCATAATGAGTGTGGGTCAATAAAATCGCTGCTGGTTTTGCGCCTGTTTTTTCGATCTCAGCGATCAATCTCGCTGCTTCTGCTCCAGGATCAATAATCAACAAAAAATCTTCTTTCCAAATAAGGTAACAATTTTCTTGAACGGGTCCTGTCACTAAACCAATGATTTTCATGCTAAAACCTCCTAGGATCACAAATACTTGTGTCTGACTATAAGTATAGCTTAAAGTATAAGAGGAAACAAAGAAAGGTTTTTAGGAGTGAAAAATTAATGATAAAAACGATGAACACAGAAGACAATCGTCAGGCGATCTGTCAATGGCTCAATTATTCAACGAAAAAAACAGAGGCAGTGAGTGCCTTTTCCGATCAAGAGCAGCTTTCATTTGCATTTTTTGACAATCACGATCAACTTGGTGGGTTGATTGGGAAACGGACAGGTAATACGATTCATATTCAATTGTTTGCAGTTGATCCAAACCATCAGAATCAAGGGGTGGGGAAACAATTGATGGAAGCACTTTTCGATCACGGTAAAAAAGCGGGGTGTCGTTCCGTGACAGTTACCACCCAAGACTACCAAGCGCCACAGTTCTATCAAGCAGTCGGCTTCGAACAATTTGCTGTGCTTTATGACACACCTGTACTTGGCACGGATAGGCTTTATTTCGTGAAGATGCTGTGACCACCCTATGGCAGGCAGGTGATAAGGCTAACCAATAGTTTGATGAGAGAAAAGCTCAGAATTATTGTGGGAATTCGAAAATTTTTCTAAGAAACCGCATTAGCAAAAAACTGCTGTTATACTAATTAAAATAAGAAAGCGCGTGTTTCGTTTGAAACTGGTCTAATTTTTTCCTGCAGCAGAAACATTCGTCGTGACTAAGTTCGGGGAAAGTAAGTGTTCAGGACCTTGTGTTCGTTTTGATTGGTATACATCAACTTTTTGTAAGAAGGTGTTTTTTATGAAAAAATCGCTCCAATTCTTTTTCACTGTATGCTTTGCTGTGCTTCTTTTAGCGAGCTGTGGTGAGGAAGAGCTATCCATCGATGATTCGAAAGAAGTTTCTGAAACCGTTACTTCCGCCTCCAAAGCAGTTGAAAATGGCGACCTTGATTTGATGTTGATCCAAGATGAGAGTGTCATCTTTCCGCAAAGCCAAGGGGTTTATGATTTCCATGAGAATGAGTTGACGATCGTTAAGCAGTATTTGCCGATGGCAGACTTAGAAGATAGTTCAGCCAGCTCTAGTGATGTTGCCTTGTATAAAGGACAAATCGAAAGTGATTTTCAGCGTCATTTTTCCCATTCAGAGGTACAGTTGTCCAACGATCCTTATCAAATTTATGAGATCACCTATCAAGATGCCTCATACATCGTCGAAGGAAAACGTTTGACGATCATGGCAGATGGGCGAACCTTTGAGTTCACCTTAGATCCCAATAATCAGAAGGCCTATGATCAAAATGGCGTTAGCTATGACATTCAGGTCGATCAATAAATTTTCTTAAAAAAATATTCCTGCTTTACTTGCTTAGGTGAGTAGAGTAGGTTTTTTTGGTGACCTTTCGTCAAACCCATTTTCTGGAAGTGGAAATGGCGTTGATTACCTGATGAGAAGGCATTTTGCCGCAAGTGATTTTTTTAGAGATCAAACCTGTTTGGATAGGATACTCTCCGCAGAGGATGAAAAGCTGTTTCTGTTCGCTTTTCCAAAAGTGATCTATCCGCTATAATGGCAAACGAGAAGGTGAACACGTGTATAAAGGAAAAGTTGCGGTTAGAAAAATCGTAGAATTTATTTTGCGCAGAGGCGATATTGATAGCCGCAAAGTCAGTAATCATACCGCACAAGAAGGCGCCCGTATCCATCGCCAACTACAAAAAGAGGCTGGGGATGCGTATCAAAAAGAAGTCTTTTTCAAACGAGAAAGCCAAATTGAGAAAGATTCGATCACTGTCGAAGGACGTGCCGATGGTCTCTTTTTTGATGCAGCTGTTAATTCTTGGGTGATCGATGAGATCAAAACTTCAGAACCAGCTTTCGAAGATATCCCTGAAGATCAAATCGATTTGTTTTTTGCCCAGGGAATGGTTTATGCTTATTTGTTTTTACTACAAGAAAATGAACAAGCAGCGCTTAATGACAGTGAAAAACAAGAGAAACCAGAAGCAGAAGCTACTGCTGATGGAGAAAATGATCCGAGGAGACCCATCGATCGGATCGCCGTACAATTGACTTATTATCAAACCACTGAAAAGCTGACCACCCGTACGAGAAGAACATTTCAGTTCTCAGAATTAGCTGTTTTTTATGAAGAATTACTTCAGGAATATCATAAATGGTTAGTTTTTCAAGAGAATTGGCGCCGTGTCCGCAATACGTCTTTGCAGCTGCTGTCTTTTCCCTTTGAAACCTTTCGCAAAGGGCAGCGAGAGTTAGCAGCAGCGGCGTATAAAACACTAAAAAATGACAAGCGACTTTTTGCGGAAGCGCCAACGGGAACTGGAAAAACCATGTCAACGCTGTTTCCCGCATTAAAAGTTCTCGGGGAAGAAGGGGCAGATCGGGTCTTTTATCTGACGGCGAAGACGATCACCAGACAAGTGGCTGAAGATGCGTTGAGCAAGTTAGCAGACAACGGTAGTGAAACCAAGAGTGTCACGATCACTGCCAAAGATAAAATTTGCTTTCTGGATGAACGAAATTGTACGCCAGAGCATTGTCCTTATGCACAAGGTTATTACAATCGAATCAACGAAGCATTGTGGGATCTGTTGCATCACGAAAACCAAATAACCCGAGAAGTGATCGAGACTTATGGAATGAAGCATACGGTTTGTCCCTTTGAGCTTTCACTGGATGTCAGTGTCTTTTGCGATGTCATTATTGGTGATTATAATTATTTGTTTGATCCAACCGTTTATTTACGGAGATTTTTTGAAGAGCCAGACGAAGAGTATTTCTTTTTAGTGGATGAAGCCCATAACTTAGTTAATCGTTCGAAAGAAATGTATTCCGCAACGATCTTACGACAGCCATTTAAGGAATTAAAGAAGAAGCTGCCGAAGGATCAACAGAAATTAAAACGCGCACTAAACAGAGTTGATAAAGAATTTGCGGCTTTAGCCCAATTAGCAAAAGAGGAAGGATGGTCATACCACCATCAAGCAGCTCCCCATGAAACAATGGTCAATCAGCTATACAAATTAGCTGAATTGATGAAGGAATGGTTGCCGGCAAATCCTGAGCATGAATTGCAAGAAGAAGTGCTGCAAGTGTATTTTGAAGCTAACCATTATTTGAAGATCAGTGAATTTTATGATGATCACTACGAAACGACGGTGGAGATCGACCGCTATGATATCAAACTACGGCAATTTTGCATCGAACCAGCGCCGTTTTTGGAATCTGTGTTAGATAAGGGCAAGGCCAGCCTGTTGTTTTCTGCGAGCTTTACCCCTTTGTCGTATTATCAAGAAGTATTAGGTGGCGGCGATGAAGCTTTGCGCTATCGCTTGCCAAGTCCTTTTGATCCGAAAAATCAGGGGATTTTTATTGCGGACTATATCCAAACGACATATCGCCAACGTGAAGCCAGCATTCCTGCGATCGTTGATGCGATCCAGCAAATGACGGCAGCGAAAGCGGGAAACTATATGGTCTTTTTCCCATCTTATCGTTATTTGGATGAGGTGGCGGCAGCATTTTCTCAACAGGCGCCAGAGGTGGAGGTCTTGATTCAGGGGACTGCTATGAACGAAGCAGAGCGCGAGGCGTTTCTTGCGCAGTTTCAATCTTTTGACTCGCAACAATCATCCTTGCTGGATAAAAGTCAAGACGAACCAAAGAGTCAACCAAAAACTTTGGTGGCATTTTGTGTCCTTGGAGGAATTTTTTCTGAAGGGATCGACCTAAAAGGCGATCGCTTGATCGGTGCCGCAGTGGTAGGAGTCGGACTGCCGCAAATCAATCACGAGCAAGAATTGATTCGGGAATATTACGATGAGAAAAAGGCAGCTGGCTTTGCGTATGCCTATCAGCTGCCAGGGATGAATAAAGTCCTGCAAGCAGCCGGTCGAGTGATTCGGGATGTCAGCGATCGTGGCGTGGTGTTATTGCTGGATCAGCGCTTTCGGACACCGCGTTACCAAGAACTTTTCCCACTGCATTGGCAGCATGCCTTGCAGATTCGTCGGCCGCAAGAGTTATCAAAGGCATTGACTCATTTTTGGCAAGAAAAAAACTAGAAGCAGAGCTTTCAAGAGCGGTTGCGCAAAATCAGTAGATAAAGCTGATTTTGCCTAACCATCACGTTAGGCTCTGTTCTAGTTTTTTTGATTAGCGATAATTTGTAAATTGTAAATCGATCGTCAGGGGCAGTTTACGCAACAATTGGATCACCTCTTGCAGATCGTCACGACTTTTGCCTGTTACCCGAATTTGATTGTCTTGAATTTGGGTTTTAACTTTTAGCTTGGCGTTTTTGATCGCTGTCGTTATTTTTTTGGCGTTTTCTTTATCGATGCCATTGATCAATTCTGCCGTTTGACGAGCTTTTGCCCCCAAGGCATGCTCCGTTTCGCCAAATTGAATATTTTTCGTTGGTACATTCCGTTTGATCAGCTTCGCAAAGAGCACATCTTTGATTTGCTCCAACTTAAATTCGTCATCTCCAACGATCGTCAGTTTGCCCTCAGTCATCTTGATTTCTACCGTGGAGCCTTTAAAATCAAATCGGTTTTTCAATTCTTTTTCCGCCTGTTGAATGGCGTTTTTCACTTCTTCTGTTTTGATCTCAGATACGACATCAAAACTTGCTTCTTTTGCCAAAATCAATCACTCCTCTCATCTCTTACCTATGATTTTAACATGGAGGCGAACGATGCGGGAATGAAAAGTAAATTTTTGCAAATAATTGTTTCATTTTTTCACACAAACTGCTATTCTTTGGAAGGAGATTTTTAGTGAAGGAGCTAGATCATTGTGAGTAAGTTATTAACGAAGCACGAACAATCAGAACGATTGAAAAAAATAGGGGTTATTTTGCTGTCAGGTATCACTGCAGCCATTGCTTTAAATTTCTTTTTGATTCCCGCAAACGTTCTTTCTGCTGGGATGAACGGGGTCGCCCAATTGATCGTGGCACTTGCCTTGGAACATTTTGGCGTTCACCTTAGTACAGGGCTGTTTATTTTCCTCTTAAACTTGCCTATCTTTGTTCTCGGGTTCATCAAACTCGGGAAATCATCGACACTATTGAGCTTTATCAATGTCGTTGTCGTTTCCGTCTTAACGATGATCCTTCCGCAAGGAGCGATCACTGACAATATTTTGGTTAACGCTTTGCTAGGTGGCGTACTGTTGGGCGTCGGCGTTGCGTTTTCACTGAAAATGGGTTTTACCACCGGCGGAATGGATATCCTTTCGTTGATATTATCAAAAACGACTGGAAAAACAGTCGGTAAATATATGTTTATTTTAAACGGCATCATTGTCATGGTCTCAGGTTTCGTCTTTTCTTGGGAAAGTGCGCTGTACACGATCATTTCGATTTTCGCAATGAGCTACGTTGTGGACATGCTGCACACAAGTCATCAAAAGGTAACGGCAATGATTATTACGACCAATGCGGAAGCTGTTGGGAAAAATATTTCTAAGCATGTGTTTCGCGGCATGACTTTGTTCCCCTCAGTCGGAGGGTATTCAGGCGTACCTGGTAATATGATCATGATGGTCGTGACCCGCTACGAGATCTACGATTTAGAACAAGCCGTTTTAGAAGCTGACGGCAATGCGTTTATTAATTTTGTGCCGACCCAATCGATTACAGGCCGTTTTGCGACAGATGATGAACAACGGACCTTTAAAACGACAGGGGTCTTCCCAGAACTGAAAATACACAAGAAAAGCCGGCCATAATCAAGGATCGTCCATTTACAAATCTTGCAAAAGAAGGTATTATTTGAAACAAGAATTAAAGGAGGTCTTCAACCGTGGCATATACTGAAGTAGAAGCAGAAGCAATCAAAGAGCGTGTCTTGGCTGCCTTGGAAACCGTGATTGACCCTGAGTTGGGGATTGATATAGTGAATCTAGGCTTAGTTTATGAAGTCGAATTTGATGCAGAAACAGGCAATACCGTAATCAAAATGACCTTAACAACAATGGGCTGTCCCTTAGCCGACGTATTGACTGAATCGATACACGAAGCACTAAGCGATATTCCAGAAGTCAAAAATCCAGAGGTGAAATTAGTCTGGTATCCCGCTTGGACGACCGATAAAATGAGTCGTTATGCAAGGATTGCTTTGGGGATTCGTTAAGGATTTTCAATCATAGAAAGTTGTTTCATATTTGTTAACTAGATGGAACAAGCTGTTTTCTTAGGTGTCGGACAGTTGGCAAAATGAGGATATAAACACAGAACTCTTTTATTAACTTTGAAAAAGTTGGTAGAAGAGTTTTTTTATAGAATACTTTCTTAAATAAACAGTTACTTGGTGAAAAAGTTATGCTTTTTTACTAAAAGCATTAAAGAAAATCATATATTTTAAAACTTGAAAGCTCAACGTATTTTCCATTCATATAACAACTCAAAGTGAGTTAGTATTTAACTTTGCCGAAATAGTAATACTTTCTATAAACCTTCGATCACTTTGACAAAAAGAGAGCATAGATTAAATTCTTATTCATCCACATTGATAACCTTAAGGTGCATCCCAGAAAACATGTCTAAATAAAAGTTACTGAATTTAGTCAGAGATTTTGGGATACGATGAATTTTCCTTAAGGAGTCAATGTAGAATGAAGAAGGATGATTCTAGGAATGCTTTTTCAAAGGTCATGTGATTTCATCCTATCAACTGACTCTTGGTTAACAAATATACAAATGTGTTCTATGCAACCATACATATAGGAAAACGATAGCCAAACTACAGTTTCGGTCAATCATTTAGCGAGTTACATATTTTTATTAGAGATTCGAGATTAATTAATTGTATTAATGTATAATTATAGTTAAGTTGTAAAAATGATTTGGTTGATTCCCTTGATCATAAAAACAAAAAGGAGTGTGTTTTGTGGATTTTCTATTTACTTTATTTGCTTTTATTTTCGTCGCAGTTATCTTATATCATATTGTCGAATTCTTAAAGGATCAATCTACGCCAGAAGTGGCAGTACTTGCCACGCTAGTAGACAAACGAATGACTAGTAGCACGAATATTGCTGCAAACGGCTTTACGAATCAATCCATTACCTATTATCTTTTATTTGAAATCGCAAGTGGCGAAAGATTAGAATTTAAAGTAGGGTATGGAAAATACAAATTATACGTCATCGGAGATAATGGAGTGTTGAGGTATCAAAGAAAAAGGTTTAATTCACTTGATAGGTAAAAAATTTGTATGTATATAGTATGTGTTTATTCGTTTTCAATTTAAAAAAAAGTTGAACAGTCAATTAAAAAACTCCTATTCAAGTGTCTTATCATTTGAAATGATTTGAATTGTACGCTTTCGATGGAAAACGCAAGTATTATCGAGTAACACTTGAGAATTTCTACTTATGAGGTCGCATAAATAAAACCAAAACCGAAGGAAATTTCCTGCGACGAATGGCTTAATTTAGTTTACCCATCCGTTTTATTGGCGGAAGTGATGAGCTACAGATAGTTTTTAAATACTCATAAATAGAATAGATTGCTTCACCAAAACCTCGTGACTCATTGTTACGAGGTTTTTTGTTTTTTACGTGACTTCAGAAATAATTGCAAAAAGGAAAAATCGTTCTTGGTTTTTCACAAACATTTTCTCTTTCAAGTAACAAATATGGAACTTGAAATACTAAAAGTGTTACTTGTGAGGTACATCCGACGCACCTTACAATGAACATGTAAAATAAGAAAGAATGAATGGAGTTGAACGTTTGTGAAAAAAATGAAGGCTGCGTTGATGTATGGACCAGGAGATATTCGCTATGAACAAGTAGAGCGACCCTGCTGTCCAGAAGGAGGTTTTCTATTGAAGGTTAAGGCAGTTGGTCTGTGCGGATCTGATATTCGCAATTTGCTGACTGATTCAAAAGCGGGGCGCTACCCTCATATTTATGGACACGAAATCGTTGGTGAGATCGTCGAAATTGATGAAAATGTGACGAAGTATCAAAGAGGGCAGATGGTTTATGTATACCCTATGGCTCATTGCCTACGTTGCGAAAATTGTCGTAATGGGAAGCACGAATGTTGTACGGAAGCTGAAAGTTACACCGATCTTCAAGGCGGTTTTGCAGAGTATATAGCATATAGTGCTACAAGAGTAGAACGAGGAGCGATTTTTGAAGTGCCAGAAGGACGAGAGCCTATCGCGGCAACATTAGCTGAACCCTTATCCTCCACTTATGCATGCATGGAGAATATTCAGGTTTCGTTAGGTGATTCGGTCGTCATTATTGGTGCAGGTCCAATTGGGGTCTTTTTAGCGATTCTAGCAAGGATTCGTGGAGCAAGAAAGGTGATCGTGATTGATAAAAATGCTGACAGACTAGCTCTTATGGAAGCGTTTGATGTAGATCATAGGATCGATTCTTCAAAAGAAAATCCTGTTGAAAAGGTGAAAGAGTATACGAATGGACATGGCGCACATAAAGTGATTTCAGCCAATCCATCAATAGAAGCACAGCAACAAAGTATTTTTATGGCTAGAAAATGTGGGACTGTCGTCTTTTTTGGTGGTGTAGCAAAGAATCAACTAACGCCTATAGATACGAATGCAGTTCATTATAACAATCTCTGGATTTATGGTCATTATGGTGCAAATAGTATTCAAGTCGAAAAAGCTTTCCATTTATCCTTATCAGATCAGTTGCCTGCTGAAAAAATTATCTCTCATGTGTTGCCTTTAACTGACATCAATCAGGCCATCGAATTGACAAGAGAAGGGAAGGCGTTAAAAGTCGTTTTACTACCAGAAGAAGAGTATAAAATTCATTCTATATTGAAATCTCAAAAATAGAGTAAGGAAAGGAGGAGAAAGAAAATGAATAAAAAAATTGAGATCTATATTGCCTGTGGTAGTGGGATCGCCACGTCCACAGTTGTTCAAGAGAAAGTCAAACAAATCTTGGCTCAGAGCAACATTCAGGCTTCCATCACCAAAGGGAATATTAGTCAAATTCCCTCAAAAGCAGAAACGGTGGATTTAATCTTGGTGACTACTCGATATGTCAAGCCAGTAAAAGTACCGATTCTTCCTGTTTTCAGTTTGATCTCTGGAATCAACGAAGAGCAGACCGCGCAGAAAATCGTTGAAGAGTGCCATCGAATTATTAAAGGGGGATAAAAATGGAAGCTGTATTATCAGTTATTCAGAACATCATGGATATGGGGGCATCGGTTATGCTACCCGTTGTCATTTTTATTTTGAGCTGTGTCTTTAGGATGAAAATTGGCAAAGCGCTAAAAACAGGGCTTTTAGTCGGCATCGGCTTTCAAGGGTTGGGACTTGTTGTAGGACTCCTTGGTACTTCCTTGCAACCAGCCATCGATTATTATCAGGAAATGGGATCAGGATATACCACGATGGATGTTGGCTGGGCTGCTGTTGGAGCGGCTTCGTGGTCAGTACCTTTTGCAGCGATTGCTATTTTGATGATCGTGGGGTTGAATGTATTGTTTATTCTTTTGAAATGGACAACGGTCATGAATGTCGACATTTGGAACTATATTCATTTTTTGATTCCTGGAGCATTAGCGTATGCCTTGTTTGATAGTTTTTGGCTAGGTTTGACTGTTACGGTTGGCTTATCAATTGTCACTTTATTCGTGGCTCAGTGGTTTGCTCCTAGATGGGAGGCGTATTACGGACTGGAAGGCACGACTTGTACGACATTTTCATTTATTACATTCGCTTATCCTTTTGGACTATTAGTAAATAAACTGATCGATCTGATTCCTGGTCTTAACAAAATCGATATCAGTTTGGAAAAAGTGGAAAGTAAAATTGGTTTTTTTGGAGATCCAGCAGTTATCGGTTTGTTGGTGGGAACTTTTCTAGGCGTATTGACACGCCAAGAATTTACGGTAGCGATTTCTATGGGGGTTGGAGTTTCGGCGGTGCTAGTACTGATACCCAAAATGGTCTCTGTTATGATGGAAGGCTTGACTGCGATCGGAGAAGCTGCCAAAGAATTTATGAAGAAACATATTGGCGAAGGGAAAAAATTATATATCGGAATGGACATTGCTCTTGGTCTTGGAGATCCGACAGCGATCACAACGACAGTGATTCTGATTCCGATAGCAATATTCTTAGCATTTATTATCCCTGGTATGCATTATTTTCCAGTAGGTGTTTTAACAGTAATCGTATATATGATTCCACTGCTAGCATTAGCATCAAATGGCAATCTTTTTCGAACACTCGTCACTGGCTTTTTCTTCTTAGTCATCGTTCTAATTGGAACAAACACCTTTGCACCTGAAGCAACCGAAATGATGAATGCGACCGGTGTGCCTGTGGAAGGTGTTGTGACAGATAGTTTCTGGGGCTACAATTTAGCAAATATTATAATCAGCTTATTTCATCGAATCGTTGGGTAATTGACCGAATGAATAAACGAATTATTGACAAAATAAATGGCTTAGTGGGAGAGAAATAGTGTATGAAATTTAAAGCAATCGAATTGAATGAGCGCTCAAATATAGAAGTGATTAAACAATGCGGACTTGAGCTGCTTAACGAAGGGATCGTCGGGAATAGTTTTATTGAGTCTTGTATCGAACGCGAACATCATTTTCCTACTGGTTTGCCAGTTGACCCGCCAGTTGCGATTCCGCATACCTTTGATCCCTCTGTGAAAGAATCTTCTGTTTGTTATGCAAGACTAAAAAAGCCTGTGACTTTTAAACAGATGGATACTCAAGTAGACGACTTAGCAGTCGAACATGTATTTTGCATGGCACTAAAAGATGAGCATACCTATATTGATTTTCTTCAAAAATTGATTTTAAGCATCCAGTCTCAAAATTTTATTGTTCAATTAAGCAAGTGTGAACCTGAAAACCTTGTTGATTTTTTAAGAGAGAATTTGTCTATTCATTAAGGAGGAGTGCTGTGAGGAAAATTACTGCTGAAATCATCTATCTCCTACTATATAACAAAATAACGAAAATTAGATTGGAGCAACTTTATAAAAACTTGAATCTCTCGCCAAAGAAATTCACGAGTGAAATCAAAGTCATGAACTCGTTTCTAAATACTCACGATATGCCGCAAGTGAAAATTGAAAGCGGATACTTACGGGTTCCTGATGAACTAGATTTGTCAGAAGCTTATCAGCTTGTTTTAGAATTGTCCCCTTACGACTATTCCTTGAATCCTGATGAAAGACGCACATTACTTCTGATCAATTTATTGATAACAGAAGATGTTCTTACGATGGATCATTTTGCTGATTTGTTTTACGTCAGTCGATTAACAATCATCCGCGATATCAATACGTTGAAAAAACAAGAAGTGATCATGAGTAAATATATCGAAACGCTTAGGGGTGAAGGGGTTATCCTTAAGATGAATCAATCGGAGAAAAGAGAGTATTTGTTTACATTGTTTTTAGAAAATATAGACGCAAAAGGATACATCAATTATGTCGGAATGCAAATCCTTCGGGCATTTGACGGGTCAATGGAGTATTTAGACTTTTTGGGATTCATTTTTAACGAGTTAAAGTATGCAGAAAAGTATCAGCAGTTTGATCTTTTCGTCTATATTTTTATCGTTATCAATATGCCTCGCAAAGAACAAGGTGAATCTCCCAAATTTGTCGTTATGTCGGAAAACCTGAGCATACTCATCGATCAAATTGAAAAAAGATTTGATCGAACGATCTCTTTCGAAGACAAACAGGCAATAGCAGAATTTTGTCATTTGAAAAAGCGAAAAAATGCGAAGGATGCTGAATTGTATAATTTGGTCATCTATTTTCTGAATAAAATTGATGAAGATTTAAGGACGACTCTAAAGTACGAATTTGACTTAATTTCTGATCTATACAATCACTTACAAATTATTGAAGAAGAGAACATTATTTTGGATATTGAAAATATCGGTCTTTTGCGGCATCAGTTTATGGATATTATCGTAGCTGTAAGGGCTAATAGTGGTGTCAGTGAAAACTACCTGTCCCGATCCTTCAATGAATCATTTATTACTACGATCGCTATTCATATCGCAACTGCCTTAACCCGACAAGAATATAAGATGAGCAAAATCGATATCTGGATCGTGTGTGAAAATTTATCGATAGCGAAAATGATTGCTATGAAAATTAGTCGATACAAGCAGTTCAAAATTATGGATGTGCTAACATTTGGTACTTATCGTAAGATGTGCTTCCGTCAAAAAGCCAATCGTTTAATCTTAACTGCTGATTCTTTGCCTTTTTTGGAAGAGGATGTTTTAAGAATAACACCTTTTGTGACCCAAGAAGATATCCAAAAAATAGTAAAGATGGTTGACCGTTTGTTTACGATTAATGAAGAAGAGACTGAAGAAAAATTTGTTCAATTTGTCCAACAACCACAAAGGAGATTGCATGATTACTTGTTAAATTCGCATGTTATCAGAATCGACCAAAAATGTTCTTGGGAGCGTTCTTTACGCTTAGCAGGGGAAGTATTGACACAAAATGAGTGTATCGAGCAGAGCTATGTAGAAGAAGTCGTTGAAAACGTGAAACAAAATGGACCTTATATCGTAATAAGTGAAGGTGTTGCTTTAGCTCATGCGAACAATCGGGGAAATGTCCACCGTAGCACGATTAGCCTTTTGACGAATAAACAAAAAATCTCTTACGGATCTGAGGATTATTTTCAAGTGACTTATGTTTTCTTCGTCGCTCTTGTAAGAAGTGAAGAATACTTAGAAATTGTTGAAGATATAATGTTTCTTGGGAAATATGGATTAATTGAAAAATATTTACGTTTTAGACAGGAGGAAGCCGATGGATTATTTAGAAGAACGGAAATTCATATGTAAGATCGCCAAATCTTTATTTGACAGGAAGCTAACGGATGCTGCTGGTGGCAATATCTCTATAAAAGTTTCAGAAGATCATTTCTTGATGACGCCTACTTTGGCATCTGTTCAGTATCTTTGGGAATTAGAGGCAGCGCAAATTATTTTGGTAGATAAGAAACTATCCCTCATCGAAGGTACTGGTCGCTTGACCAGGGAAATCAATATGCATATGAGTTTTTATCACTCAGATCCACGGATAAAAGCAGTGATTCATGCTCATCCATTAAATTTGATGGTTTACAGTTGTATAGGGACTGATATGCCCATCGTCTGTGAAAACCTTCGTTTCGGACCGGATGCGATCCGTTGTTTGGATTATGCACCTGCAACAACTGAAAAGTTAGCAAACTTTGTTGGTGACTACTCTCAAAACATGGTGACAAATAAAGAAAGACTACCATATGGAATGTTACTGCGAGAACATGGGGTAATTGTTGGAGCCACTAATTTGGCTTTTGCAAATGATTATCTGTAGAGACTAGAAACAAATGCTTATGTGCATTTACATTCGCAAGCGCTTCTCCAGCAGGGCTATGAATATTATACTGATAAAACAAACGTTACCTATGAATCCCATGAATGAAGATTGGAGGAGAGTAGATGAGGGCTGGTTTCTTAATTGGACTGAATGAATTTGAGATTCGAGAAATGGATGTTCCACAATGCCATCAGAATGAAGTGATTGTAAAAGTTGAAGCTTCAGGAATCTGTGGGTCAGATATCCACAAAATGAGTAAAGGTTGGAAATACCAGTTACCTATGATCATGGGGCACGAGATGGCTGGGACTATTGTAAAAGTTGGTCGTTCTGTTCATCATTTAAAAAAAGACGATCGAGTTGCTGTTGTCCCATTTATTCCTTGTCATAACTGTGCATATTGTGCTATCGGGAAGTATCAATTATGCACGGACTATATCATGATGGGCTCGCAACGGTTTGGAGGATTTGCTGAATACGTCTCCGTGCCAGCGAGCAATATCGTGAAAATAGGAACTAAGTTGACGTTTGAAGAAGCGTCCATGATTGAGCCTCTTGCTGTCTCAGCGCATGGTGTTTATGGAATCGAACCTAGAGTGGGCGATGTCGTTGCCGTTTTTGGGTTAGGAACGATTGGGTTGCTGACGATCCAATGGTTAAAAATTGCGGGTGTGAAAACGATCATTGGCATTGATATTCAATCAGAGAAACTGGAACAAGCATTAGATTTAGGTGTCACCGATACGATCGATCCTAGTGTTCAAGACCTTGAAAAAGAGATTTCTCGGATAACGGATGGTTTAGGCGTAGATATTGCAATGGAATGTGCAGGTACTAAAATAACTGAAGAACAATGTCTCTTAGTGACAAAAAAAGGCGGGAAAATTGGATTTCAAGGGATCGCTTATTCTGATGTTTTGATTAAGCAACGGGCATTTGAAAAAATCTTTCGCAGTGAATTAACCATTAAGGGTTTTTGGAATAGCTATTCTGCACCTTTCCCAGGTAAAGAATGGTTTGATTCGATCACCTTTTTAGAAAGCGGACGCTTAAGTGTCAGTCATATGATTTCCCATCGCTTTCCGTTAGAGGATCTTCAAAGAGCATTTGATTTAGCGGTAAATAGAAGTGAAAGCTTTAATAAAATCATGATCATGCTCTAAAAAACCAACATATGATTACAGAACAAACAGATTGTTTTCAAAAACCATATTTATTCAGCAAGCTTTAATAAGCTGTATGGATATGGTTTTTTTATTTGCTACAGTGATTAAAGAGGTTGCTCCTTCTAAAACCTGTCCCACTCAAAGACACCGTTGCATTTTCAGAAATGAAACGGTAAACTAGTTGAAAAGATTGGAGGAATGAATCAATGTTAGCTACGAATTTTGGGAAATATACATACGAAAATCCGTTTATGAACGCCTCAGGAGTCCATTGTATGACGATCGAGGAATTAGATGAATTAGCGGTATCAGCAGCTGGATCATTTGTCACAAAGAGTGCAACGCTAGAAGCACGTGCCGGAAATCCAGAACCACGTTATACCGATTTACCGTTAGGAAGCATCAATTCGATGGGATTACCAAATCTAGGGGTGGACTACTACTTAGATTATGCCATCAAAAAACAGCAGGAAATGAATCAGCAAGCGCCTTTCTTTTTCTCTGTCGCTGGTATGAGCATGGCTGAAAACATTGAGTTATTGAAGAAGATCCAAGAAAGTGATTTTGAAGGAATCACTGAGTTGAATCTTTCTTGTCCAAACGTGCCAGGAAAACCACAAGTTGCCTATGATTTTCCTTTGACCGATCAAATTCTTGAAACAGTCTTTGGTTTTTTCACAAAACCTTTAGGTGTCAAATTGCCGCCATACTTTGATTTGGCTCACTTTGATGAGATGGCTAAGATATTAAACAAGTATCCGTTAACCTACATCAATTCAATCAATAGTATTGGGAATGCTTTATTCATCGATCCTGCTACTGACTCGGTAGTCATCAAACCAAAAGGTGGTTTTGGTGGTCTCGGAGGCGAATATGTGAAACCAACGGCATTAGCCAATGTGCGGGCTTTCTATACACGTCTCAAGCCAGAAATCAAAATTATTGGTACAGGTGGGATTCGTAATGGTCAAGACGCGTATGAGCATTTGTTGTGTGGTGCCTCTATGTTGCAGATCGGCACAGAGTTGCAAAAAGAAGGGCCGGCGATCTTTGAACGATTGACAAAAGAATTAGAAACGATCATGAAAGAAAAAGGATATCAATCAATCAGTGAATTTCAAGGCAAACTAAAAACGATTGATTAAAACGACTTTCTATCATCCTCTGTTTCTTTTTATAGAAGAAAGTCATAGAAGAAAGGTGGGGTTAAATGGAGAAATTTCGTAAAACAACTGAGGGCGATTTAACGGAGTTAATGGCGCTGATTGAGGAAGGAATTGCTTTTTTAAAAGCTCAAGGATCACCACAATGGCAAAATGGCTATGGCCCAAAAGAAACTCAAATCAAAGAAGATATTGCAAAAGGCGAAAGCTATGTGTTAGTGAAAGATGGGAAAATCTCAGCGTCTGCGGCACTGGTTTCTGGTGATGATCCTGTCTACAACGCAATTACCGGCGCAGGGTGGGATGGGAACGGTCCGTATCTATCCATTCATCGCGTCGTTGTCAGTTCTCATTTTAAAGGGCAAAAGTTAAGTGCCAAATTGCTGCAAGCTCTTGAAGTGGTTGCATTAGAGCAAGGAATCGTTGATATGCGTATCGATACGTATAAAGCCAATATTGGGATGCAAAAGAATATCCAAGCAGCTGGCTATCAATATAAAGGAGAGGTAACATTTCCTTTTCCGAATGGAGAGCGATTGGCTTTTCAAAAACGTTTGATCACAAACTAAACATTCTTTTTCCATTCTTGTCACTTGGCTGAAAGAATGGAAAAGTTGTGTCAAAGTGAATTTTTGGTATGAAAATGCGGATAATGGTTGTCAGAATCCTTTCGGCTTGCTAAGATAAGCACGTAAAGGACGGTGCCAAATGAAGAAAAGAATCAAAAAGAAAAAAGCTTATAAAAAATACATCCATGATATTTTTGCAGGGTATGAAGAAATGCTTGAAAATCCAGCGATCGATGAGAAGAAGTTCTCTTATTTGAAAGAAGAAACAACCTTAAAACGAGACGATCAAAATCAAATCCGTTTCCGTACGATCGATATTGATTAAACTACCTTTTGGTAGTTTTTTTCTTTATTTTTGTTAATTGGAAAAATTTCAGAAAAAAAGCTTGCTCTTTCATTCATAGAATGATAAAGTATTCAACGTTGGCAATTGAGCCAGCGGGTCAAAACAACAGTTGAAAAAACTTCAAAAAAAGACTTGACCAAAAATAAAACAGATGATATTATAACGAAGTCGCAATAATAAAACAGTTAATCAATGTTGATACATCAACAAAATTAATTGAAAAAAGTTGTTGACAAATAACAAATCATTTGTTATTCTAATTAAGTCGCTGAGACAGCCGCTACGAAGTTGAAAAACAACGAGCGAAAAAAACTTTTAAAAAAGAGTTGACAATCGAATGTCGCTCTGATATGATATAAAAGTTGCTAACACAGCATGGTAGACCTTTGAAAACTGAACAAAGCAAGCAAACGAACCAATGTGTAGGACGTTTCAATTTATTGAAACAAATACATGCAAGCAATAGCTAGCAAAGTTAATTTTTATGAGCTTAATGACCGTATGGTCATTCAAACAAATCATTATGAGAGTTTGATCCTGGCTCAGGACGAACGCTGGCGGCGTGCCTAATACATGCAAGTCGAACGCTTTTTCTTTCACCGGAGCTTGCTCCACCGAAAGAAAAAGAGTGGCGAACGGGTGAGTAACACGTGGGTAACCTGCCCATCAGAAGGGGATAACACTTGGAAACAGGTGCTAATACCGTATAACACTATTTTCCGCATGGAAGAAAGTTGAAAGGCGCTTTTGCGTCACTGATGGATGGACCCGCGGTGCATTAGCTAGTTGGTGAGGTAACGGCTCACCAAGGCAACGATGCATAGCCGACCTGAGAGGGTGATCGGCCACACTGGGACTGAGACACGGCCCAGACTCCTACGGGAGGCAGCAGTAGGGAATCTTCGGCAATGGACGAAAGTCTGACCGAGCAACGCCGCGTGAGTGAAGAAGGTTTTCGGATCGTAAAACTCTGTTGTTAGAGAAGAACAAGGATGAGAGTAAAATGTTCATCCCTTGACGGTATCTAACCAGAAAGCCACGGCTAACTACGTGCCAGCAGCCGCGGTAATACGTAGGTGGCAAGCGTTGTCCGGATTTATTGGGCGTAAAGCGAGCGCAGGCGGTTTCTTAAGTCTGATGTGAAAGCCCCCGGCTCAACCGGGGAGGGTCATTGGAAACTGGGAGACTTGAGTGCAGAAGAGGAGAGTGGAATTCCATGTGTAGCGGTGAAATGCGTAGATATATGGAGGAACACCAGTGGCGAAGGCGGCTCTCTGGTCTGTAACTGACGCTGAGGCTCGAAAGCGTGGGGAGCGAACAGGATTAGATACCCTGGTAGTCCACGCCGTAAACGATGAGTGCTAAGTGTTGGAGGGTTTCCGCCCTTCAGTGCTGCAGCAAACGCATTAAGCACTCCGCCTGGGGAGTACGACCGCAAGGTTGAAACTCAAAGGAATTGACGGGGGCCCGCACAAGCGGTGGAGCATGTGGTTTAATTCGAAGCAACGCGAAGAACCTTACCAGGTCTTGACATCCTTTGACCACTCTAGAGATAGAGCTTCCCCTTCGGGGGCAAAGTGACAGGTGGTGCATGGTTGTCGTCAGCTCGTGTCGTGAGATGTTGGGTTAAGTCCCGCAACGAGCGCAACCCTTATTGTTAGTTGCCATCATTTAGTTGGGCACTCTAGCGAGACTGCCGGTGACAAACCGGAGGAAGGTGGGGATGACGTCAAATCATCATGCCCCTTATGACCTGGGCTACACACGTGCTACAATGGGAAGTACAACGAGTTGCGAAGTCGCGAGGCTAAGCTAATCTCTTAAAGCTTCTCTCAGTTCGGATTGTAGGCTGCAACTCGCCTACATGAAGCCGGAATCGCTAGTAATCGCGGATCAGCACGCCGCGGTGAATACGTTCCCGGGCCTTGTACACACCGCCCGTCACACCACGAGAGTTTGTAACACCCGAAGTCGGTGAGGTAACCTTTTTGGAGCCAGCCGCCTAAGGTGGGATAGATGATTGGGGTGAAGTCGTAACAAGGTAGCCGTATCGGAAGGTGCGGCTGGATCACCTCCTTTCTAAGGAATATTTCGGAAG